>NZ_JBIWKN010000018.1:0-1018 GCF_044765685.1 Leifsonia sp. NPDC102414 | reverse complement strand
CATTCGGTATTAGCACAAGTTTCCCTGAGTTATTCCGAACCTAAAGGCACGTTCCCACGTGTTACTCACCCGTCCGCCACTAACTCCGAAGAGTTCGTTCGACTTGCATGTGTTAGGCCTGCCGCCAGCGTTCGCTCTGAGCCAGGATCAAACTCTCAGGTTGAGTTGACTTATCTGACCTAAGCATCACGATCCTAAGATCGCTTGGCATTAGTTCTACGTATTATTGACGAGATCCCACTAGGCCGATCCGAAGACCGACTTCATGGTATGTCTTTTCAAAAAGACCGCAGATGTCAGTGTCGACTGTAGAACCCCAAAGGGTTCTCGCCAGGACACCGCCGCCTGCGTTTCTCTTTCCAGATCAACGATTTCAAAGACCCAGACCGGCAAAACCAGCCAAACCGTTTAACGCCCGTTCGCGGCGGAGGCGGCTATCTAGGGAAGCCGGTTCTCTGTGTCAAGCAGTTCTTTTAAAAAGAAGAACTCAACGTTTTCCCCGCCGCCCGGAAGCGCTGGGGAGGCGGCTATCTAGGGAATGGCCGGATGCGAGTCAACGCCTTTCCGACGCCTGTCTCTCGCTTCCTTGAAATGACCGCCCAAACCCCGGCCCGAGACGTATCGGCCGGTAGCGCCATCCCCATCCGAGCGAGCCGGACGTGATGGAGCGTTGCCGATAGAAGGCAGACGTATAACCCCTCATGGAGCGGCGTCGGCATAAGAAAATAGAGAGCGAGTGAGCTCGCCGATGAGGATGTGGCCGATGGCAGATACGAAAAAAAGAAGCGTCGGGACCAGTTAGGCGCGGTGGGGCTTAGGCACGCGACCACGGCACTCGAAGCGCCGGGCCCAATCACCAGACCAGCTAAAGACTGGAACACCAGCCTGGCTATGCCGTGCCGGTCGTCCATTCCTACAGAACCAGCCGTATCGGGTGACGGCAACGATCGAGCCCCGTTGGTCGGTGTACAGGTATGATGGCGAGGTGGTCGTCGTGCCCTCGTACCAGACCAGCGGC
>NZ_JBIWKN010000017.1:0-1019 GCF_044765685.1 Leifsonia sp. NPDC102414 | reverse complement strand
GACGCCGCCGCATTCGCATTCGTCGCAGCCGACGCCTGCGTGGACGCATCCGTGGACGCATCCGCAACAGCAGCAGCCTGCGCAGCAGACGACGCATCACCATTCACCGCAGCCGAAGCCGCAGCCTGCGTGTTCGACGAGTTATCCGCATTCGCCGCCGCCGCAGCCGCAGCCTGAGCAGCAGCACCCGCATCCGACGACACATCAGCAGACGCATCCGTGGATGCATCCGCCGTCGCCGCCGCCTGAGCAGCAGCCGCGCTCGTCACATCAGCCGCAGCCGACGCCTGCGTGGACGCATCCGCGTTCGCCGCCGCAACAGCAGCCGGGTTCCCGTTCGCATCCGCCGCAGCCGACGCCGCCGCATTCGCATTCACGTCCGCATTCGCGTTCGCGTTCGCAGCAACAGCAGACGACGCATCCGTCGACGCATCCGCAACAGCAGCAGCCTGCGCAGCAGACGACGCATCACCATTCACCGCAGCCGAAGCCGCAGCCTGCGCAACAGACGAGTTATCCGCATTCGCCGCCGCCGCAGCCGCAGCCTGAGCAGCAGCACCCGCATCCGACGACACATCAGCAGACGCATCCGTGGATGCATCAGCCGTCGCCGCCGCCTGAGCAGCAGCCGCGCTCGTCACATCAGCAGCAGCCGACGCCTGCGTGGACGCATCCGCGTTCGCCGCCGCAACAGCAGCCGGGTTCCCGTTCGCATCCGCCGCAGCCGACGCCGCCGCATTAGCATTCGCATTCGCGTTCGCGTTCGCGTTCGCAGCAGCCTGCGCCGACGCATCCGTGGACGCATCCGCAACAGCAGCAGCCTGCGCAGCCGACGACGCATCACCATTCACCGCAGCCGACGCCGCAGCCTGCGTGTTCGACGAGTTATCCGCCTGAGCAGCCGCCGACGCCGCAGCCTGAGCAGCAGCACCCGCATCCGACGACACATCAGCAGACGCATCCGTGGATGCATCCGCCGTCGCCGCCGCCTGAGCAGCAGCCGCGCTCGTCACATCAGC
>NZ_JBIWKN010000016.1:0-1328 GCF_044765685.1 Leifsonia sp. NPDC102414 | reverse complement strand
TCGGTGCCGTCGGTGAGGGCGGGTTCGATGCGTTTGGCGAGGACCTTGCCGAGTTCGACGCCCCACTGGTCGAAGGAGTCGATGTTCCAGACCGCGCCCTGGACGAACACCTTGTGCTCGTACAGGGCGATCAACTGGCCCAGCACGGACGGCGTCAGCTCGGCCGCCAGGATCGTGGTGGTGGGATGGTCACCGCGGAACGTCTTGTGCGCGACCAGTTCCTCCGGGACCCCTTCGGCACGGACCTCGTCGGGCGTCTTGCCGAACGCGAGGGCCTGCGTCTGGGCGAAGAAGTTCGCCATCAGCAGGTCGTGCTGCGCCTTGAGCGTCTCACTCAGCTCACCCACCGGGTTCGCGAACCCGATGAAGTCCGCCGGGATCAGCTTCGTGCCCTGATGGATCAACTGGTAGTAGGCGTGCTGCCCGTTGGTGCCCGGCGTCCCCCACACCACCGGACCCGTCTGCCACTCCACCGGCCGGCCCTCACGGTCGACCGACTTGCCGTTGGACTCCATGTCCAGCTGCTGCAGATACGCCGTGAACCTGGACAGGTAGTGCGAGTACGGCAGCACCGCGTGCGACTGCGCGTCGTGGAAGTTCCCGTACCAGATCCCCAACAGGCCCATCAGCAACGGCGCGTTCGCCTCCGCCGGAGCCGTACGGAAATGCTCGTCGACCAGACGGAACCCGTCCAGCACCTCCCGGAACCGGTCCGGACCGATCGCGATCATCAGCGACAGGCCGATCGCCGAGTCGAAGGAGTACCGGCCCCCGACCCAGTCCCAGAACTCGAACATGTTCGCCGTGTCGATCCCGAAGTCCGCGACCTTGCCGCTGTTCGTCGACAGCGCCACGAAGTGCCGGGCGACCGCCTCCGAACCCGCCTTCAGACCCTCCAGCAGCCACGCACGCGCCGACGTCGCGTTCGTGATCGTCTCGATCGTCGTGAACGTCTTCGACGCGATCACGAACAGCGTCTCCGCCGGGTCCAGGCCCTGCAACGCCTCGTGCAGGTCCGCGCCGTCCACGTTCGACACGAACCGCACCGTCAGCCCGCGGTCGGTGAACGGGCGCAGCACCTCGTAGGCCATCGCCGGGCCCAGATCCGAGCCGCCGATCCCGATGTTCACCACATTGCGGATCGGCCGCCCGGTGTGACCGGTCCACTCACCCGAGCGCACCCGCGACGCGAACGCGGCCATCTTGTCCAGCACCGCGTGCACCCCGGGCACCACGTTCTGCCCGTCGACCTCCACGACCGCGTCGGCCGGCGCCCGCAACGCGGTGTGCAGCACCGCCCGGTCCTCCGTCGTGTTGATCTTCTCGCC
>NZ_JBIWKN010000015.1:0-1416 GCF_044765685.1 Leifsonia sp. NPDC102414 | reverse complement strand
CTCGGAGGAAGGGTGGTGTCCGGCTACTTCGTTGTGGCGTGCTTCGGGGTGGTGTCGGCGGTTTCTTCTGATGGTTCGGTGGTGGGGGTTGTTTCGTTGGTGGCGTGGTGGGTGGCTTGTTGGATGGCGTGGTTGCTGAGGGCGGGGAGGCTGGCGAGGGCGACGATGATCATGAGGAGGCCGCCGGTGATGAAGGGGGTGCGCAGGCTGGTGGTGCTGGCGAGGTAGCCGGCGAGGATGCCGCCGAAGGGGGCGCCCATGAGGGAGATGAGGCGGCTTGCGGACAGGACGCGTCCGCGGATTTCGGTGGGGGCCAGGCGTTGGCGCAGGGCGCCGACGATGACGATCTGGACGCTCATGGAGAAGCCGATGGTGGCCATCATGGCGCCGGCGATCCAGGGGCTGGTGGTGAGGCCGAGGCCCAGGACGGCGAGTCCTTCGATGGACATGCCGACGCAGCGCATGGTGCCGACCTGGATTTTTTTGGAGATGGGGGCGGAGAGGAAGCTGCCGATGAAGGCGCCGACGGCGGTGGAGCTGAGGAGGAGTCCGTAGCCGATGTCGCCGAGTCCGAGCTGGTTTTTGGCGAGGAGGACCAGGAGGGACATTTTGGCGGTGAAGACGAGGTTGCCGATGGCGGCGGTGCCGGCGAGGGTGCGCAGGACGCGGTGTTTGAGGAGCCAGCGCAGTCCTTCGGCTACTTCGGTGCGCAGGCTGGTGGTGGTGGGTTGGGTGGTGGGGGGGTTGGCGAAGTTGCCTTTGAGGGAGGTGACGCACAGGGCGCTGGTGAGGAAGGAGAGGGCGTTGCCGAGGAAGGGCAGGGAGTGGGAGAGGGAGAAGAGGATGCCGCCGATGGGGGGTCCGGCGAGTTGTTCGCCGTTGATCTGTGCGGCGGAGATGCGGCTGTTGGCGCGGATGAGTGCTTGGTCGCCGGTGACGACGACGGGCAGGACGGCCTGGGCGGAGATGTCGAAGAAGATGTCTCCGCAGCCCAGGGCGAATCCGGCGGCGATGAGGAGGGTGATGTTGGCGTGGTCGGTCAGGACGGCGAGGGTGAGCAGGGTGAGGATGGTGAAGCGGACGAGGTCGGCGCGGAGCATGACTTTTCTGCGGTCCCAGCGGTCGACGAGGGCGCCGGCGGGGAGGCCGAGGAGGAACCAGGGCAGGGTGCCGATGGCGCCGACGGCGCCGATGAGGAGGGGGTCGGTGGTGAGTTGGATGGCGAGCAGGGGCAGTGCGGCCATCTGGACGCCGTCGCCCCAGGACGAGGCGATCGCGGCGACCCATACCTTGTTGAAATTGCTTCCCAGGCCCGGCTGGGCCGTCTTGTCCTTCGTGTTTTTACTGGTGACGTTCAACGAATCTCCCGGGAACGGATGGTGAGGACAGCAACGGTGGGACGGAGACAACACCCCG
>NZ_JBIWKN010000014.1:1509-3356 GCF_044765685.1 Leifsonia sp. NPDC102414 | reverse complement strand
TGTCGGGCACGCTGTTGGGTGTCTGAAGGTACGGCCGATGGTTGGCTGCCTTCAGTGCCGGCCCCAGTGCACTCGAACTACTGGTTCGGGGTGATGGGTGGTTGGTCGTTGTTTGAGAACTGCACAGTGGACGCGAGCATCTGTGGCCAAGTTTTTAAGGGCGCACGGTGGATGCCTTGGCACCAGGAACCGATGAAGGACGTGGGAGGCCACGATAGTCCCCGGGGAGCCGTCAACCAGGCTTTGATCCGGGGGTTTCCGAATGGGGAAACCCGGCAGTCGTCATGGGCTGTCACCCACTGCTGAACACATAGGCAGTGTGGAGGGAACGCGGGGAAGTGAAACATCTCAGTACCCGCAGGAAGAGAAAACAACCGTGATTCCGGGAGTAGTGGCGAGCGAAACCGGATGAGGCCAAACCTTGTATGTGTGAGACCCGGCAGGGGTTGCATGCAGGGGGTTGTGGGATCTCTCTTTCACAGTCTGCCGGCTGTGAGGCGAGTCAGAAACCGTTGATGTAGGCGAAGGACATGCGAAAGGTCCGGCGTAGAGGGTAAGACCCCCGTAGTCGAAACATCAACGGCTCGTTTGAGAGACACCCAAGTAGCACGGGGCCCGAGAAATCCCGTGTGAATCTGGCGGGACCACCCGCTAAGCCTAAATATTCCCTGGTGACCGATAGCGGATAGTACCGTGAGGGAATGGTGAAAAGTACCGCGGGAGCGGAGTGAAATAGTACCTGAAACCGTGTGCCTACAAGCCGTGGGAGCGTCGCGCATCGAGTTTACTCGGTGCGTCGTGACTGCGTGCCTTTTGAAGAATGAGCCTGCGAGTTTGCGGTGCGTTGCGAGGTTAACCCGTGTGGGGAAGCCGTAGCGAAAGCGAGTCCGAATAGGGCGATTCAGTAGCGCGCTCAAGACCCGAAGCGGAGTGATCTAGCCATGGGCAGGTTGAAGCGGCTGTAAGAGGTCGTGGAGGACCGAACCCACCAGGGTTGAAAACCTGGGGGATGACCTGTGGTTAGGGGTGAAAGGCCAATCAAACTCCGTGATAGCTGGTTCTCCCCGAAATGCATTTAGGTGCAGCGTCGTGTGTTTCTTGCCGGAGGTAGAGCACTGGATAGGCGATGGGCCCTACCGGGTTACTGACCTTAGCCAAACTCCGAATGCCGGTAAGTGAGAGCGCGGCAGTGAGACTGTGGGGGATAAGCTCCATGGTCGAGAGGGAAACAGCCCAGAGCATCGACTAAGGCCCCTAAGCGTACGCTAAGTGGGAAAGGATGTGGAGTCGCACAGACAACCAGGAGGTTGGCTTAGAAGCAGCCACCCTTGAAAGAGTGCGTAATAGCTCACTGGTCTAGTGATTCCGCGCCGACAATGTAGCGGGGCTCAAGCGTACCGCCGAAGTCGTGTCATTGCAGCAATAGGGCCAACGCCTGCTGTGATGGGTAGGGGAGCGTCGTGTGCCGGGTGAAGCCGCGCCGGAAGGCAGTGGTGGACGGTTCACGAGTGAGAATGCAGGCATGAGTAGCGATACACACGTGAGAAACGTGTGCGCCGATTGACTAAGGGTTCCTGGGTCAAGCTGATCTGCCCAGGGTAAGTCGGGACCTAAGGCGAGGCCGACAGGCGTAGTCGATGGATAACCGGTTGATATTCCGGTACCCGCTGTGAAGCGTCAAACATCGAGCCCATTAATGCTAAGGCCGTGAAGCCGCCCTGATCTCTTCGGAGTTGAGGGGAGTGGTGGAGCCGCCGGCCCAAGGTGGTAGTAGGTGAGTGATGGGGTGACGCAGGAAGGTAGTCCATCCCGGGCGGTGGTTGTCCCGGGGTAAGGGTGTAGGCCCG
>NZ_JBIWKN010000014.1:0-1416 GCF_044765685.1 Leifsonia sp. NPDC102414 | reverse complement strand
AGGCTGAGACCTGATGCCGAGCCGATTGTGGTGAAGTGGATGATCCTATGCTGTCGAGAAAAGCCTCTAGCGAGTTTCATGGCGGCCCGTACCCTAAACCGACTCAGGTGGTCAGGTAGAGAATACCGAGGCGTTCGGGTGAACTATGGTTAAGGAACTCGGCAAAATGCCCCCGTAACTTCGGGAGAAGGGGGGCCATCACTGGTGATCCGATTTACTCGGTGAGCTGGGGGTGGCCGCAGAGACCAGCGAGAAGCGACTGTTTACTAAAAACACAGGTCCGTGCGAAGCCGTAAGGCGATGTATACGGACTGACGCCTGCCCGGTGCTGGAACGTTAAGGGGACCGGTTAGTCACTCTTCGGGGTGGCGAAGCTGAGAACTTAAGCGCCAGTAAACGGCGGTGGTAACTATAACCATCCTAAGGTAGCGAAATTCCTTGTCGGGTAAGTTCCGACCTGCACGAATGGCGTAACGACTTCTCGACTGTCTCAACCATAGGCCCGGTGAAATTGCACTACGAGTAAAGATGCTCGTTTCGCGCAGCAGGACGGAAAGACCCCGGGACCTTTACTACAGTTTGATATTGGTGTTCGGTTCGGCTTGTGTAGGATAGCTGGGAGACTTTGAAGTCATGGCGCCAGCCATGGTGGAGTCGTCGTTGAAATACCAGTCTGGTCGTGCTGGATGTCTAACCTGGGTCCGTGATCCGGATCAGGGACAGTGTCTGATGGGTAGTTTAACTGGGGCGGTTGCCTCCTAAAGAGTAACGGAGGCGCCCAAAGGTTCCCTCAGCCTGGTTGGTAATCAGGTGTTGAGTGTAAGTGCACAAGGGAGCTTGACTGTGAGACCGACGGGTCGAGCAGGGACGAAAGTCGGGACTAGTGATCCGGCGGTGGCTTGTGGAAGCGCCGTCGCTCAACGGATAAAAGGTACCCCGGGGATAACAGGCTGATCTTCCCCAAGAGTCCATATCGACGGGATGGTTTGGCACCTCGATGTCGGCTCGTCGCATCCTGGGGCTGGAGTCGGTCCCAAGGGTTGGGCTGTTCGCCCATTAAAGCGGTACGCGAGCTGGGTTTAGAACGTCGTGAGACAGTTCGGTCCCTATCCGCTGTGCGCGTAGGAATATTGAGAAGGGCTGTCCCTAGTACGAGAGGACCGGGACGGACGAACCTCTGGTGTGCCAGTTGTCCTGCCAAGGGCATGGCTGGTTGGCTACGTTCGGGAGGGATAACCGCTGAAAGCATCTAAGCGGGAAGCCTGCTTCGAGATGAGTATTCCCACCCCCTTGAGGGGTTAAGGCTCCCAGTAGACGACTGGGTTGATAGGCCAGATCTGGAAGGCGGGTAACCGCTGGAGGTGACTGGTACTAATAGGCCGAGGGCTTGTCCTCAGTTGCTCGCGTCCACTGTGT
>NZ_JBIWKN010000013.1:0-5665 GCF_044765685.1 Leifsonia sp. NPDC102414 | reverse complement strand
GTGGTGTTGGTTGTTAAATGCGAAATGGCCACCCGGTGGGTGGCCATTTCGTGAAAAGAAGTCCGGCGGTGTCCTACTCTCCCACAGGGTCCCCCCTGCAGTACCATCGGCGCAGAGAGTCTTAGCTTCCGGGTTCGGAATGTGACCGGGCGTTTCCCTCTCGCTATGGCCGCCGAAACACTATTGATGTATCAAAGTGAACGGACCAATCAGCTGATTGGTTCGGTTCTCGACCGTACATCGAGAACCACATAGTGGACGCAAGCAATCTTTGGCCTCACACACCAGCCTTACAACATGTGTGTGAGTAGTGATTATCAAGTTATCGGCTTATTAGTACCGGTCAGCTCCATGGGTCTTTAGTCCCCACTTCCACATCCGGCCTATCAACCCAGTAGTCTAGCTGGGAGCCTCTCGCCCGAAGGCATGGAAATCTCATCTCAAGGCCGGCTTCCCGCTTAGATGCTTTCAGCGGTTATCCATCCCGAACGTAGCTAATCAGCGGTGCTCCTGGCGGAACAACTGACACACCAGAGGTTCGTCCAACCCGGTCCTCTCGTACTAGGGTCAGATCCTTTCAAATTTCCTACGCGCGCAGCGGATAGGGACCGAACTGTCTCACGACGTTCTAAACCCAGCTCGCGTACCGCTTTAATGGGCGAACAGCCCAACCCTTGGGACCTACTCCAGCCCCAGGATGCGACGAGCCGACATCGAGGTGCCAAACCATGCCGTCGATATGGACTCTTGGGCAAGATCAGCCTGTTATCCCCGAGGTACCTTTTATCCGTTGAGCGACAGCGCTTCCACAAGCCACTGCCGGATCACTAGTCCCGACTTTCGTCCCTGCTCGACTTGTCAGTCTCACAGTCAAGCTCCCTTGTGCACTTACACTCGACACCTGATTGCCAACCAGGTTGAGGGAACCTTTGGGCGCCTCCGTTACTTTTTGGGAGGCAACCGCCCCAGTTAAACTACCCACCAGGCACTGTCCCTGAACCGGATTACGGTTCGAAGTTAGATATCCAGAGTGACCAGAGTGGTATTTCAACAATGACTCCACCTGAACTAGCGTCCAAGCTTCACAGTCTCCCACCTATCCTACACAAGCCACACCGAACACCAATACCAAGCTGTAGTAAAGGTCACGGGGTCTTTCCGTCCTGCTGCGCGTAACGAGCATCTTTACTCGTAGTGCAATTTCGCCGAGTTCGCGGTTGAGACAGCTGGGAAGTCGTTACGCCATTCGTGCAGGTCGGAACTTACCCGACAAGGAATTTCGCTACCTTAGGATGGTTATAGTTACCACCGCCGTTTACTGGGGCTTAAATTCTCAGCTTCGCCTTGCGGCTAACCGTTCCTCTTAACCTTCCAGCACCGGGCAGGCGTCAGTCCGTATACATCGTCTTGCGACTTAGCACGGACCTGTGTTTTTAGTAAACAGTCGCTTCCCACTGGTCTCTGCGGCCGTCAAACGCTCCCGGAGCAAGTCCGTTCACGCCTCAGGCCCCCCTTCTCCCGAAGTTACGGGGGCATTTTGCCGAGTTCCTTAACCACGATTCTCTCGATCTCCTTGGTATTCTCTACCTGACCACCTGAGTCGGTTTGGGGTACGGGCGGCTGGAACCTCGCGTCGATGCTTTTCTTGGCAGCATAGGATCACCGATTTCGTCACTTAAGACTACCCATCGTGCCTGGCCCTTCATGAGAGACGGATTTGCCTATCTCTCGGGTTACACACTTAGACCGGGACAACCATCGCCCGGCTCGGCTACCTTCCTGCGTCACACCTGTTAATACGCTAGCCGCACCAGCATAGGGTCGTGTGCTAGGCCCACACGTCTCAGCCCGAAGGCCTCGATCACGGGGATTCAGACACTTAGCATTACTGGATTAGCTTGGGCGGTTCTTCGCCGGTACGGGAATATCAACCCGTTGTCCATCGACTACGCCTGTCGGCCTCGCCTTAGGTCCCGACTTACCCAGGGCGGATTAGCCTGGCCCTGGAACCCTTGGTCTTTCGGAGGACGGGTTTCTCACCCGTCTTTCGCTACTCATGCCTGCATTCTCACTCGTGTAGCGTCCACGGCTGGTTCACACCGCCGCTTCACTCGCCACACGACGCTCTCCTACCCATCAACACGGCTGGACCACGAAGGCCTACCACTAATGTCAATGCCACAACTTCGGTGGCGTGCTTGAGCCCCGTTACATTGTCGGCGCGGAATCACTTGACCAGTGAGCTATTACGCACTCTTTCAAGGGTGGCTGCTTCTAAGCCAACCTCCTGGTTGTCTGTGCAACTCCACATCCTTTCCCACTTAGCACGCGCTTAGGGACCTTAGTTGGTGGTCTGGGTTGTTTCCCTCTCGACGATGAAGCTTATCCCCCACCGTCTCACTGCTGCGCTCTCACTTACCGGCATTCGGAGTTTGGCTGACGTCAGTAACCTTTTGGGGCCCATCGGCCATCCAGTAGCTCTACCTCCGGCAAGAAACACGCAACGCTGCACCTAAATGCATTTCGGAGAGAACCAGCTATCACGAAGTTTGATTGGCCTTTCACCCCTATCCACAGCTCATCCCCTCAGTTTTCAACCTAAGTGGGTTCGGTCCTCCACGACGTCTTACCGTCGCTTCAACCTGGCCATGGATAGATCACTTCGCTTCGGGTCTAGGACATGCGACTGAATCGCCCTATTCAGACTCGCTTTCGCTACGGCTACCCCTCACGGGTTAACCTCGCCACATATCGCTAACTCGCAGGCTCATTCTTCAAAAGGCACGCTGTCACCCCTACAAGGAGGCTCCAACGGTTTGTAAGCAAACGGTTTCAGGTACTATTTCACTCCCCTCCCGGGGTACTTTTCACCTTTCCCTCACGGTACTTGTCCGCTATCGGTCATCTGGGAGTATTTAGGCTTATCAGGTGGTCCTGACAGATTCACACGGGATTTCTCGGGCCCCGTGCTACTTGGGATACTCTTCACGCCATCAGAACATTTCGGCTACGGGGTTGGCACCCTCTATGACTGGCCTTTCAAAACCATTCGCCTATATTCCTCTGTAACGTTCGCTGTTCGGCAGAAGCAGCAGAAAAGTCCCACAACCCCGACCATGCAACGCCTGCCGGCTATCACACATGATCGGTTTAGCCTGATCCGGTTTCGCTCGCCACTACTAACGGAATCGCTTTTGCTTTCTCTTCCTGTGGGTACTGAGATGTTTCACTTCCCCACGTTCCCTCTACCCGCCCTATATATTCAGGCGGGAGTCACTGGGTCACCTAACGGGCCCAGCGGGGTTTCCCCATTCGGAAATCCTCGGATCAAAGTTCGTTTATCAACTCCCCGAGGCTTATCGCAGATTACTACGTCCTTCTTCGGCTCCAGATGCCAAGGCATCCACCGTTTGCTCTTAGAAACTTGAAATCACATGAGTTTTAGAATCGATCGACCCACCCCAAAAAGGGCGGATCAGATTGACCAATGATCTACCAACACCCCCGAAGGGAATGTTGTTTGATCTTGTGATCCGAGACAACGTCTCGAATCTAAGATGCTCGCGTCCACTGTGTAGTTCTCAAAGTACGGGCGGTACCCTTCCCGCGGCCCAGTCATGGCCAACAAGAAAAGGTCCAGAGGTTCGTTTCCCGCCCATTTCGGACGAGGCCCGGTCCCTCAGGACCCAACAGCGTGCACGTGCAAACCCTCCCAGCCCGAACCGTTCCAACTCCCGAAGAAGCGTACTTGGATCAAACCGATCAGCTCTGCACCAATGTCAATGTTCCACCCATGAGCTACCAGCGAGAACATTCGTCTCGATCTGGCGCCTGGACACCAAGCGTCTAACGACACCAGGTGCCAGATGCTCCTTAGAAAGGAGGTGATCCAGCCGCACCTTCCGGTACGGCTACCTTGTTACGACTTAGTCCTAATCACCGATCCCACCTTCGACGGCTCCTTCCACAAGGGTTAGGCCACCGGCTTCGGGTGTTACCGACTTTCATGACTTGACGGGCGGTGTGTACAAGGCCCGGGAACGTATTCACCGCAGCGTTGCTGATCTGCGATTACTAGCGACTCCGACTTCATGAGGTCGAGTTGCAGACCTCAATCCGAACTGAGACCGGCTTTTTGGGATTCGCTCCACCTTACGGTATTGCAGCCCTTTGTACCGGCCATTGTAGCATGCGTGAAGCCCAAGACATAAGGGGCATGATGATTTGACGTCATCCCCACCTTCCTCCGAGTTGACCCCGGCAGTCTCCTATGAGTTCCCACCATTACGTGCTGGCAACATAGAACGAGGGTTGCGCTCGTTGCGGGACTTAACCCAACATCTCACGACACGAGCTGACGACAACCATGCACCACCTGTTTACGAGTGTCCAAAGAGTTGACCATTTCTGGCCCGTTCTCGTATATGTCAAGCCTTGGTAAGGTTCTTCGCGTTGCATCGAATTAATCCGCATGCTCCGCCGCTTGTGCGGGCCCCCGTCAATTCCTTTGAGTTTTAGCCTTGCGGCCGTACTCCCCAGGCGGGGCGCTTAATGCGTTAGCTGCGACACGGAAACCGTGGAATGGTCCCCACATCTAGCGCCCAACGTTTACGGCGTGGACTACCAGGGTATCTAATCCTGTTCGCTCCCCACGCTTTCGCTCCTCAGCGTCAGTTACGGCCCAGAGAACTGCCTTCGCCATCGGTGTTCCTCCTGATATCTGCGCATTCCACCGCTACACCAGGAATTCCATTCTCCCCTACCGCACTCTAGTCTGCCCGTACCCACTGCAGGCCCGAGGTTGAGCCTCGGGTTTTCACAGCAGACGCGACAAACCGCCTACGAGCTCTTTACGCCCAATAATTCCGGACAACGCTTGCACCCTACGTATTACCGCGGCTGCTGGCACGTAGTTAGCCGGTGCTTTTTCTGCAGGTACCGTCACTTTCGCTTCTTCCCTACTAAAAGAGGTTTACAACCCGAAGGCCGTCGTCCCTCACGCGGCGTTGCTGCATCAGGCTTGCGCCCATTGTGCAATATTCCCCACTGCTGCCTCCCGTAGGAGTCTGGGCCGTGTCTCAGTCCCAGTGTGGCCGGTCACCCTCTCAGGCCGGCTACCCGTCGTAGGCTTGGTGAGCCGTTACCTCACCAACTACCTGATAGGCCGCGAGTCCATCCTTGACCGAAATTCTTTCCACGCACAGGAGATGCCTCCGTACGTCATATCCGGTATTAGCTTCCGTTTCCGGAGGTTATCCCAGAGTCAAGGGCAGGTTACTCACGTGTTACTCACCCGTTCGCCACTAATCCCCCAGAGCAAGCTCCAGGTTCATCGTTCGACTTGCATGTGTTAAGCACGCCGCCAGCGTTCGTCCTGAGCCAGGATCAAACTCTCCGTAAATGTTTAGCTCCACAACCACCCGAAAGCGGAAGGGAAACACTGTGCGAGAAGCGGACCGGAATAGGCCCGTTCTCCCCGCGAGTTGATCTGACTAGTTTCGAATATCTACTGACATTCTGTATCTAATCCAAAGGAATCTCTTGCCCAGCCGAAGCTGAACACGAGGTTTTTGGCATTTGACATTGTGCACGCTGTTGAGTTCTCAAGGATCGGACGCTCCCACCATCCCGCATCACACGGTCAAAATGGGGCAACCTGTCAACC
>NZ_JBIWKN010000012.1:0-22365 GCF_044765685.1 Leifsonia sp. NPDC102414 | reverse complement strand
CCGTCTTGTCCTTCGTGTTTTTACTGGTGACGTTCAACGAATCTCCCGGGAACGGATGGTGAGGACAGCAACGGTGGGACGGAGACAACACCCCGGACGGAGGGAAGAGGGGGTCGGACCGTCGACACCGCCGACGCGTGAGAGCTACGCGGTGGGCGCGTCCTCCACGTCACGGTTCCACTCGGACTTCGAGGACTGCCAGCCCTCTTCGTCGGCCCCGCGTCGCCAGTAGCCGGAAATGGACAACTGATCGCGTGTCAGGCCGCGTTCCACCCGCAGGTGGCGGCGGACGGCCTTCACGAAGTGCGCCTCGCCGTGGACGAAGGCGTCCACCGTGCCGACCGGGAAGTCCAGGGCGGAGACGGCCTCTTGGAGCGCGTCGCCGATCTGGCGCTCCCCGCGGTGCAGCCAGACGATGTCGGCGTCGGCCGACGTCCGGATCTCCTGCTCCTCCTCCGGTCCGGAGACCTCGATGAACGCCTTGGCGACCGCTCCTGACGGCAGCGCCTCCAGGGAGGCGCCGATCGCGGGCAGGACGCTCTCGTCTCCGACGAACAGATGCCAGTCGGCCTCCGCACTGGGCGCGTAGCCGCCGCCGGGACCGATGAAGTAGATCTCCTCCCCGGGCTTGACCTTCGCGGCCCAGGGGCCGGCCAGGCCGCTCTCGCCGTGGTAGACGAAGTCCACGGACAGCTCGACGGCGTCCGGGTCCCACCGGCGGACCGTGTACGTACGGGTCTTGGGCCACTGGTCCTGGGGGAAGTCCCGGCGAATGGCCGAAATGTCGAAGGGCTCGGGGTACCGCACCTCCTCCAGCGGGAAGATCAACTTGACGTAGTGATCGGTGTACCGGCCGGCGGTGAACTCCTTCAGGCCCTCACCGCCCAGCACGACCCTGGCCATGTGCGGGGTCACCCACTCGACGCGCAGCACCCGCCCTCGGTGCAGCCTCGACCTGTTGGGCGTCGGGTTGTCGGACATCAAAGGCTCCTTGCCTGCTTCATTGATCAGGACTGCTTCTTCAGCGCGCGAGCCAGAACCGGAGCAAGGTCCGCGAGCGCATCGGAACTCATCAGCTGCATGTGCTGGAAAGGGGTCACGTGCTGTTCGATGTGGCCGCTCACGTACGGGTCCCAGACCTTCGCGAGTCCGGTGGACGCGCCGTCCGGCCCGGCCGCCTCGAAGAAGAGCATGTCGCCGTCGAACTGCTCGGGGGCGGTCGCGCGGCTGATCCTGAGGTTGTTCTCCGTGATGTCGATGAGCGCGGCGACGGTTCGCTCCTCGAGGCTGGCCAGAGTTCCGCCATGGGCCCGGAGGATCTCCAGGATGCGTGGCATCTCGATCGGGTCGTTGCCCGGTTCGGCGTGGAAGGCCCCGATTCCGTCGAACGCGAGCTCCAGGAGGTCTCGTTGGCTGCGCGTGCTGTCCGAGCTGGCGTGTCCTGCGGTGCCGGCGTCGAGCACGGCCAGCAGGGACACCTGCTCGCCTTCCTGCTGGAGGCGGGCCGCGAGGTTGTGGGCGACCTTGCCGCCGAAGGACCAGCCGAGGAGGGCGTACGGGCCGGACGGCTGGATCTCCCGGATCCGGCCGAGGTAGTCCTCGACCATCTCGTCGAGGTCGGCGGGGTACGGCTCGTCCGTGGCCAGACCGCGGGCCTGGAGCCCGTACACCGGGTGTTCCCTCGGGACGTAGCGCAGCAGTCCTGCGTAGCACCAGGCCATGCCGCCGCCGGGGTGCACGCAGAACAGCGGCGGGCGGCTGCCGACCGATCGCAGGTTCAGCACGGGCTCCAGTGCGCTGTCCTGCTCCTCGTCGTCGGCCTGGCCCAGGGTCGACAGGGCGGCCACGGTGGGGGTTTTGAGCAGCTTGTGGATCGAGAGCTTCACGCCCAGGATGGACCGGATGCGGCTGGCCAGGCGGGTGGCGAGGAGGGAGTGGCCGCCCAACTCGAAGAAACTGTCGTCGATGCCGACGGTGGGTACGCCCAGGACTTCGGCGAACAGGCCGCACAGGATCTCCTCGCGCGGGGTGCGTGGGCCGCGTCCGGTGCCGGTCTTCGTCGGTGCGTCGGGTTCGGGCAGGGCCCGCCGGTCGAGTTTGCCGTTGGTGGTCAGCGGGAGCTGGTCGAGGATGACGAACGCTGAGGGGACCATGTACTCGGGCAGCAGACCCGCCGCATGGGCGCGCAGGGCTTCGGCGTCCAAAGGGGTGCCGGCGGTCTCGGCGTTCAAAGGGGTGCCGGTGCTCTCGGCGACGACGTAGGCCACGAGGCGTTTGTCGCCCGACCGGTCCTCACGGGCCACGACCGCGACCTGCGCGAGCCCGGTGAAGCGGCTCAACGCCGCCTCGATCTCGCCGAGTTCGATGCGGAACCCGCGGATCTTCACCTGGTCGTCGGCGCGGCCGACGAACTCCAGCAGGCCGTCGCCCGACCAACGGGCCAGGTCGCCGGTGCGGTACATACGGGTTCCGGCCGGGCCGTAGGGGTCGGCCACGAACCGCTCCGCCGTCAGGTCCGGACGCCCGAAGTAACCGCGGGCCAACCCCGCACCCGCCAGATACAGCTCCCCGGTCACGGCCACCGGGGCCGGCGCCAGGGTCTCGTCGAGGACATAGGCGCGCATGCCGTCCAGGGGGCGCCCGACGGGTATCGGCGCCGGCACCTCGTCAGCCACGTCCCACGGTGCCTGCGTCGCGAACAGCGTCGTCTCGGTGGGCCCGTAGGCGCAGCGCACGACGGTGTCGGGGCAGTGTTCCAGTACCCGCTCCACCGCGGTCGGGGAGATCACATCACCGCCGGTGATCACTTCCCGCACCCCGGCGAAGCAGCCGGGATCCTCCTCCGCCATCACCCGGAACAGACCGGCCGTCACCTGAAGCCCGGTGATCTCCTCCTGCGCGATGAGGCGGGCGAGCGTCGCGACACTGAGATCATCGCCAGGCGTCACCACCGTCCGGCCGCCGTGCAGCAGCGGCACCCACAGCTCGTAGGTCGAAGGGTCGAAGGCGTACGGCGCCACCATCAGCACTCGTTCGTGGGCACCCGTGCCGAACATGCCGTCCACGACGAGGTCGAGGACGTCGCGGTGGGTGACCGCCACGCCCTTGGGACGCCCGGTCGAACCGGAGGTGTACATCACGTAGGCGAGCTGCTCGGGCCGGCTCTCGACGCCCAGGTCACCGACCGGCATACCGGCCAGCTCCTCGTCCTCGTCCACCACGACCATGCTGCTCGCACCCGGTACACCTCGGTCCCGCATGGCGCGGTCGGTCAGCAGGACCGGTGCGGAGGTCTCGTCGACGATCCACTGCATCCGCTCCAGCGGATACCCACTGTGCAACGGCAGATAGAAGGCACCTGCCTTGAGCACCGCGAGGAGCGCGACCACGAGGTCGACCGAGCGTTCCATCAGCACCGCGACCGGCGTCTCGGATCCCACGCCCAACCCGGCCAGTCGGTGCGCGAGTTGGTTGGCCCGCTCGTCCAACTCCCGGTACGACAGCTCCCGTCCGGCACACCGCACCGCCACCGCGTCCGGGGACCGCAGCGCCTGAGTCGCGAAAGCCGCCGGCACCGATGCATCGATCATCGCCATATTCGACTCAGATGACCGATCCTCGACAAAATCAACAGTATCTGCAGCACGCATTGCCAATCACCCTCTTTCGGTTGTGGGGTCGAGCGTGTGTCGCATGGAGAGCTGTCTGAGAGCTCACTGGCCGATGGTGGAAAGGGACACGGATCCCAAGGACGCGAAGGACGCGCTGACGGTGGCGCCGGCTTCGAGGTCGACCGCCGCGGCCAGCGATCCGGCGAGGACCAGGTCGCCCGCGGCGATCCCCTCGCCGAAGGAGGCCAATATGCGGACGAGGCAGGCCACGGACTCCGCCGGGTGCCCCATCACGGCCGAACCGTCGGCCGTCTGAACGGAATCCCCCGCCGTGAACACCATGGTCTCGGTGGCGAGGTCCCGCCCGTCGAAGGGAACGGCGGCGCCCAGGACGGCCATGGCCGACGAGGCGTTGTCCGCGACGGTGTCCACCCAGGCGATGTCCCAGTTCTCGATACGGCTGTCGAGCACCTCCAGGGCCGGGAAGACCTCGGTGGTGACGTTCAGTACGTCCGCGGCCGTCGTACGGGGATCGGAGAGGTCGGCGCCGATCCGGAACGCGATCTCCCCCTCGACCTTGGGTGAGATGAACCGTCCCGGATCGAGGCGGGCGCCGTCGGCGAGAAGCATGCCTTCGGTCAGGAACCCGAAGTCCGGTTGGTCGACGCCGAACATCTCCTGGATGGCGATGCTGGTGGCGCCGATCTTGTATCCGGCGTGCACCGCCCCGTTCTTGTGTTCAAGGGTGCGGAGGGCGCGCTGCACGGCGTAGGCGTCCAGCGCGGTGAACTCGGGATACCGGGCGGAGATGGGCGGTATCGCCCCGCGCTCGTTCTTGGCGTTCCAGAGTTCGAGGGCTATGTGCTCGTGAACGGCGAGTGGATCCTGCAGCATGACTCGTGGCCGAATCGACGTCCGCGCAGGTGATCCGCGCGGCTGTCGCCGTCTCGGCACGCCTCCATTCGGGCCTCGGGAAGTTACTTGGTCGCCACGAACAGCCGGCCGCCCGGCATGATGTTCGAGACGCACTCGACGTCCGAGAAGCCGGCGCTGCGGAACTTCTCCACCCATTGGTCCGCGGTGGGCAGCTTGATGCCCATGAAGTTCGCGTGCAGGTAGGTGAAGAGGGCGCTGAACTTGCGTTCGCGGGTTTCCTGTCCGTACGAGACCGCGTCGACGACGGCCAGGACACCACCGGGTGCGAGTGCCTTGCGGCAGGTGCGCAGCACGTCGTCGAAGACGGATTCGTTCTGCAGGACGTCGTGCATCACGAAGCAGGCCTGGATGACATCGGCCCCTTCGAGCGGACTGGGGTCGGTGATCAGGGACTCGACCGAGCGCTCGATGACCTGCAGTCGGTCGTCGACGCCGGCTCGTCCCGCGGCTTCTCGCGCGGCGGCGCACGCGGCCGGGCTCAGGTCGACGGCGACGCCGGTGCGCCGGTCGTCCTGGTCGAGGAGACCGATGAGCAGTCCGGCGGCGCCCGCGCCGAGGTCGACGACGTGTCGGGCGTTCGCGGCCACGACCCGTTCGACCACGGCGGGGTAGAAGGCGCGGTCTCCGATCCAGCGTGAACTGACCGCCACCCGGCGTCCGTCACGCTGGTGGTCGTCAGCGGCGGAGCCGCTGTCGGAGAGGAAGGCTCGGGCGTTCTGCAGGAACGGGCTGTTGGCGGTCAGCGCCCAGGACAGGTATCCGACCTCGTGCCTCCAGTCCGGGTAGTCGTCGGACGCGCGGTACAGGTCGTTTCCGTCCTCGGCGGTGACCAGCCCGGCGGACGCCAGTGCGTGCACGTACTCCTTGAGGCGGTCCTGGGGAAGGCCTGTAGCTTCGGCCACTTCGGCTGTGCCGAATGTGCGGCCCGAGTCCAGTACCTGGTCGACGCCGATCTCGGCGCCGATCTGGAGCAGTGCGGCGACCGCCGCGTAATCCGCTCCCACTTCGCGTGCGGAATCCAGTTTCACCTTTGCTCCTCGCTTTTCTGAGCGGTCGTCACATGACGTCGTACAGGGAATTCTTCTGGGCGAGGCCCATGGCCACTTCGATGATGGCGTCCTCCTGGCCGGCGACGACTCCCCTGCGGCCCAGCTCCATCAGGATTTCCCGCGGGTCCACGTCGAAGCGCTCGGCGGCGCGGCGTGTGGGTGCGGCGAATCCGGAGAAGACGCCGGCGATACCGCTCGCGATGGTGACGCTGTCGTTCGTCGGAATGCGCTTGACGAATGTGGATTCCGCGAGATCGGCCGCGTCGAGTGCCGCGTACAGCTGGAGCCTGGTCTCGATCTGTTCCAGGTGCAGGTTCGCCGCGACGAGTTCCAGCGGGGCGTTGCCGGCTCCGGCGCCGAAACCGCGGGCCGTCACGTCCACGATGGTCGCGCCGGCCTTGACGGCGGCCATGCTGTTCATGACGGAGAGGCCGAGGTTGTTGTGGCCGTGGAAGCCGATCTCGATGTCGAGTTCCTCGACGAGCGCTCCGACCTTTTCCTCGACGGCCGCCGGTGTGTAGGCGCCTGCCGAGTCCATCAGGATGACCGCGTGTGCGCCGTACTCCTGGATGAGTCGTGCCTGCTCGATGAGCGTCCTGGTCGATGCCATGTGGCTCATGAGCAGCATGCCTTTGACCGTGACGTCCATGTCGCGGAGCATGGTGATCTGTTGGCGGGTCACGTCCGCTTCCGTGCAGTGTGCGCCGACCCTGACCTCGTCGACGCCGCAGTCCAGTGCGGGCTTCAGGTCGCGTTCGACCGTCGCGAATCCGGGGATGGACAGGACGCCGAGCCGGGTCTGCTTCAGCTGGGCGCGGGCGGCTGTGAGCATCTCCTTGTCGGTCAGTGCGGCGCGTCCGACCTGGATGGACGAGGCGCCGAGGCCGTTGCCGTGCCCGACCTCGAGGAGGTCCGCGCCCGCGCGTTCGGCGGCCTCGGCGTAGGCGACGATGTCCGCGTGGCCCAGTTGGTGCGCCACGGCGTGATTTCCGTCCCGCAGGGTCGTGTCGCAGATCGTGAGCTGCCGCTCGGCAGGGGTGTTCATCGGCGTGCCTCCGCTCGCCCCTCGGCGACGGCCACGGCCGCGCAGGTGATGACGTCCAGGTTCCCGGCGTAGCGCGGCAACCAGTCGCCGAGTCCTTCCACTTCGATGGTCACCATGATGCGATCGCCGGTGGCGACGGGCGGGACGACGACGCGATAGCCCGGGACGTAGGAATTGATGCGCTTCTCCATGGTGTCGACGGAGACGCGCAGGGCTTCCATGTCGACGTTCTCGGAAGCGGGGACCGCGATGGTGTTCCGCATGACCATTCCCGGCTCTGCCGGGTTGATGACGAGAATGGTCTTGGCGGTGTCCACCCGGCAGAATTCATGAGTGGCATGCTGAGTGGTGAAGGCGTATTCATCAATGTTGGCCCTCGTCGCGGGGCCGACGCTCGCGGATGAACTGGCTGTGGCGATTTCCAGGTATCCCAGGCCGCCGTCGGAGGCGTCGCTGAAGCAGCGGGCGATGGGAACGGCGGCTTGTCCTCCGCAGGTCACCATGCTCACGTTCTGCTCGGTGAGGCACTCCTCGAGGTTCAGGGCCGGTACGCAGAACTTGCCGAGGTGCGACGGGGTGAGGTCGACGACCGGAATGCCCAGTCCTTCGAGGATGTTCCAGTTGTGCACCGCGTCCTTTGCCGAGGTCGCGTCGAAGACGAGATCGATGCGGTCCGCGATGTCGGCGACGGCGTCGATCCCGCCGGCGGTCGTCGGGATCCCGCGAGAATCCGCGAGTTCCATGCCCGGAGAGCTGATACGTCGGCCGGCGAACGAGTCGCACCGGAGTCGGGGCGATGCCATGACCTTGAGCAGCAGGTCACAGCCGATGTTTCCCGTGCCTATGATGGCCACGCGAAGAGGATCAGCAAGGGAATCTTCTTGTGGGTGCATTCACCTAACCTCTATCCGCAGTCTCGATGCTGTGGGCGTCGGACCGGGTTCGGCCGACGAGATGCGTACGGGGGGCCTGCGCTATTTCCTGCTGCCGCGTGGCGGGGACCGGGTCGACCGGTTCGGCGCTCCAGCCCGCTCGGCCCAGTTCCACGACGATCCGGCCGGCACGCTGCGCCGGCACGGCGAAAGTGATGGAGAAGGTTCCTTCCTCCGCGGAGTACCGCGGCACCACGTCCTCCGCCTCCACGTGGAGGGTCTTGAGCGCGTCGAGCAGGCGCACCAGTTGTCCCGGGCCTTCCGCGACGGGAACCTCCACGTGTGTCTCCCCGTCGGCGGGCTGCCGGTCCTGGACCGCCGCCAGTCCGGCGGCGCCCCTGTTCAGCAGGTCCACCATCGGCTCCAGTTCCCGGCTTCCCAGGTCCCGCGGTGCGGTGGACATGTCGTCGAGCGTGGCCAGGAGGGTGGTCAGGTCGTCGCTGAGTTCGCGGAGCACCGCGGCGACGGCCGGTGCGTTGGCCTGGAGGATGTCGCTCCACAGTCCGGTGTCCCTGACGGCTGTCCGGGTCACGTCGCGCAGTCCTTGCCCCGCGAGCCGGACCGCCTCCCGGGGGCTGTGCTGAAGTCGCGCGGCCATGAGGCTGGCGACGAGGTGAGGGGCGTGCGACGTCAACGCCACCGCGTTGTCGTGCGCGCGACTCTCCATGATCACTGGGACTGCGCCGCACAACGCGATCATTTCGAGCGCTCGGTTCACCGCGTCCTGTGACGTCGACTCCGAGGGGGTCAGGACCCAGGCACGGTTCTCGAACAGATCCGCGCGAGCGGCGAGCGGGCCGCAGTGCTCGCGGCCGGCCAGGGGGTGTCCGCCCACGTAACTGGACGGGGTGTGCGCGGACTTCCGGATGTCCCGTGCCAGCTGCGCCTTCACACTGGCCACGTCGGTGTAGCTCCGGGCCAGCCCGCGTGCCTGCATCTCGGCGAGTACGTCGCCGACCGCGCCCGGGGGGACTGCGATCACCGCCAGGTCGACCGGGTCGTCCCAGGCGGCCACCACTCCCGCGCCGAGCGCGGCGGCGGTGCGAGCGGCCACCTCGTCCTTGTCGAGCAGATGCACTGTCGTGCCATGTCGACTGAGGGCCAGGCCGATTGAGGTGCCGATCAAGCCCGTGCCGACCACAGCCATCGTTCGTATCATCGTTACCTCCTTCAGCCTGTGGGTGGCCGTAGGCCACCGAAGGGTTCACCCGGCCGACGTGGCCGGCCCGCCCGCATCGGGGCGCGAGGGCGGGGTCGGGGTCGGGTCAGTAGCCGAATTCCGCCCAGCGCATGCCGTCGGCGGAGGGCACGAGGCCGCCGTCCCGCAACGGGCCTTCGTCGTCGTCGACGTCTCCCAGCGCGGCATGGACCTGGATCTTGGCGCCCTCTTCGAGGACCGACTGGACGAGCGTCGAGTCGAACAGGTCGCGGTCCGTTCCGCTCTCGCCCGCGGGCCGGTCGGCCAGCTCGGAGAACTCCCGGAAGGTGGATTCGCGCTGTTCGGTGTAGGAGGTGGCGTTGACCAGTCCGCTTTCGTGCGAGGCTCCGCCGCCGACCAGTTCGACGAAGGACTCGAGTCCGGGTGCCGAGCTGTTCATGACCTTCTTGGCGGTCCAGAAGTACGAGTCCTCGTCCTGGTGCATGTCGTAGAACGCCACCAGGAAGTCGTGGAAGAGCGAGTACTCGTTGCGGTACCGGAGTTCGTACTCCTCGAAGCACTTCGTCTCTTCGAAGTCGCCGCTCAGAGACGAGTTGATGGAGCGGGCGGCCAGAAGTCCGCTGTAGGTGGCGAGGTGGACGCCGGAGGAGAAGACGGGGTCGATGAAGCACGCCGCGTCGCCGACGAGGACCATGCCGGGGCGCCAGAAGGTGTCCTGGCAGTACGAGTAGTCCTTGCGGACGCGGATCTCGCCGTAGGGTCCGCTCTCCACCCGACGTGCTTCGGAGAGATACTCGGCGATGAGCGGACATTCGTCGATCAGGCCCATCAGGGCCTTCTCCCGGTCGCCCTGGACCCGCTCCAGAGCGTCGCGCCGCAGGACCGCGCCGACGCTGGTGAGCTCGTCGGTGAGCGGGATGTACCAGAACCAGCCGGAGTTGAAGGCGGCGCAGAGTATGTTGCCGGAGTTGGGGGCGGGAAGCCGCTTCCCGCCCTCGAAGTAGCCGAAGAGCGCGATGTTCTGGAAGAAGTCCGAGTAGTGCCGCTTGCCGCCGATGCGGCTCTGGATGCGGCTCTTGTTGCCGGAGGCGTCCACGACGAAGCGGCTGCGTATCTCGTGGCGGATTCCGTCGGCGTCGCTGTAGACGACCCCGCAGACGCGGCCGTCCTCCTCGATGACGTCCACCACGGAGCTCTTCTCGCGGACCTCGACTCCCTTGGCGCGCGCGTTGTCCAGGAGGATCTGGTCGAACTTCATCCGTTCGACCTGGTAGGCCAGGGAGGTCGGGCCCGAGAAGGTCGCGGAGACGGAGAAGGAGAAGGTCCACGGCTCGGGGCTGCTTCCCCACCGGAAGGTGCCGCCGCGCTTGGGCATGAAAGCGGCCTTCTCCAGTTCCTCCGAGACACCGAGGAGCCGGCAGATTCCGTGCACCGTCGAGGGCAGCAGGGACTCCCCGATCTGGTACCGGGGGAATTCTTCCTTCTCCAGGAGAAGAACACGGTGACCCTGCATGGCCACCAGGGTGGACACGGTGGAGCCACCCGGCCCACCACCGACGACAACGACATCGAACTCGTGGTCTTCGACTTGCATGACGCCTTCTCCTCAAGAGTGTGTTCAGGGGAATGAAAGATGTCCGTGTCAGGCCCGCGCACCGGAGACGAACGACCGCAGGGTGCGTGCGGCGGCCAGGTCGGCACAGCCGGCCAGGAGGAGGGCCTCCTCGAGTTCCGTCCGCAGGAGCGAGAGCACCTGAGCGACGCCCGGCGCCCCGGCTGTGCTCAGCCCCCACAGCACGGGACGCCCGATCAGGACCCCGTCAGCACCCAGCGCCAGTGCTCGCAGGATGTCGGTGCCGCTGCGGACACCGCTGTCCATGAGGACCTGGCACTGCCCGGCCACCGCTTCGACCACCCATGGCAGCGCGGTGATGCTGGGCAGTGCACCGTCCAGCTGCCGGCCGCCGTGATTGGAGACCACCAGGGCGTCGGCGCCAAGTCGGACAGCCTGTTCCGCGTCCCTGGGATCAAGGACGCCCTTGATCACCAGGGGGAGTCGGGTCTGCTCCCGGAGCCACTCCAGGTCGGACCAGCCGAACGTGGAGTCGAAGGCGAGCTTCGTGTGCGCGGCCACGGCCGACGCGCCGGGCCGGCGGGAGTGCGCCGCGGAGGGGCCGTCGGGTTCGAGGTTGGCACTGCGGATCCAGGACGGGAGCGCGAACTCGTTGCGCAGGTCGCGCAGCCGACGGCCCATGATCGGGACGTCCACGGTCACCATCAGCGCCTGGCAGCCGACGCGTTCGGCGCGACGGATCAGCTCGACCACGCGGCCACGGTCGTGCAGCCAGTACAGCTGGAACCACAGGGTCGCCCCGACCTCGGCGATCTCCTCCAGCGCGTGGCTGCTGATCGTGCTGACCACGAAGGGCACCTGCGCCGCCGACGCGCCCTCCGCGGCGGCGAGATCGCCCTGCGGATGCAGCAGACGCTGGTACGCCATCGGCGCGACGGCGAGGGGCAGCGCTGCCGGCGTGTCCAGGAGCTGCGCGCCGGTGTCGGTCGTCTTGACGCCTGCCAGCACTCGGGGCACGAGGGACACGCTGTCCAGGGCCGCACGGTTGGCGTCCAGGGTTGATTCCGTGCCGCTGCCGCCGGCGATGAAGTCCCATACCTCGGGCGCCAGCCGCGCGGCGGCCGACTGTCGCAGATCCTTCACGCACACGGGCTGCGTTCCCGCTGTGTCGACCACTCCCCCGGACGGCAGGGCCATTACTTCTCAGCCCCCTCTTCGACCCGCTGCCGCTCGACGGCTTCGTAGAGCGCCTTGATGTTCCCGCTCCCGAAGGTGCGAGCCCCCAGACGCTCGATGACCTCCAGGAAGAAGGTGCCGAGCGGGTGGACCGAGGCGGTGAAGATCTGGAACAACTGACCGTCGTGGTCCTCGTCGACCAGTACGTCCAGTTCCCGCAGCCGGGAAACGGAGTGCTTGGCCAGATCCACGGAGAGCAGCCGGTAGTAGGCGTCCGGAGTGCTCAGGAACGACACACCCAGCGACTTGAGCAGGCCCACCGACTCCACGATGTTGTCCGCCGTGAAGGCGATGTGCTGGACGCCGGCCCCGCCGTGGTTCTTCAGGAACTTGTCTATCTGCCCCGGCTCCAGCGAGGTGTCGGGTTCGATCAGCGTGAGCGTGACAGAGCCGGATCGACTCTGGACCACCTTGGAGTCCATCGCCTGACTGCCCACGACGATGCGCTCTTCGAAGATCATCCGGAAGTCCAGGACCTTCTCGTAGAACTCGACGGTGGACGCGAGCTGCCCTGGTTCGAGGCAGACCGCGAAGTGGTCGATCTCGCCCAGGCCACTGTCGAACCGGGCACTCTTCTCCGGAACCGCCGAGAAGCCCGGAAGGGTCCGTGCGTCGGTGAGCGCGGGACGCTGCACGAAGGTGTGGATCACATCTCCGAAGCCCCTGATCGAGGCCGTGACGAGTCCGTCCCGCTCGGCCGGTTCCGCCACCGCCGCCGCGCCCCGGCGCACCGCCTCGGTGAAGGCCCCGGCGGCATCGGAGGTGGTGAGCGCGATATTGGCCACCCCGTCACCGTGCTGCTCGACGTACGCGGCCGCGGGGTGGTCGGCGCCCCGCGCCGTCGTCAGCACCAGCCGGATCTGATTCTTGCCGAGCGCCACCGAACGGATGGCCTCGTCCGAATCCGCCGTTTCGGAAGCTCCGTAGATCTCGAACCCATAGCTGTCTGTGAACTGCGCTGCGGCCACGGCCATGTCGTGCACGTAGAACTCGACATGGTCAATGGAGAGTTCATCAAAAATGGACACGTTAGAATTCGCCATTTGCTTCACTATCCCGATTGACTGTGGGCGGGAACCCGGGTCGGCGAGAGCGGGGAGGGTTCACGCCACCGAGTTCATGTGCCGTACGAGGCTGTGCGGTCGCATTTCCTTCCAGTTCGAGTCGATGTAGTCGATGCACGATGCGCGGTCATCCGCATGCACCGCGGTCCAACCGGCCGGCACCTCGGCGAACTTCGGCCAGAGCGAATACTGCTTCTCTTCGTTGACCAGCACGAGGTACTCGGCCTCGGGGTTTTCGAAAGGGTTGGTCATGGCCTCGCTCCTTCTGCTCCTCACGGGTGCACGGTTTTCAATTCGCCGGGGCGGCATTACTTTGATCTCTGCGGGGCAACTCTCGATGCGCCGGTGTCGGCACGATATCCCTCGACTTGATGCGGCCGCACGGGACCAGAGTGATCCTCAAGCGGACCTGGATTCGAATTCGAGGACGCCGGCCGTACTGGAAGTGCGATCCAGGACCGCTCGAGATCCGGGCTTCCCCACCGGATCGCGGAGTGACCGCCCGTGGCCGCTCCCTTAATGTGACTGCGGAGATGCCGGAATCATCATTCCGCGACGATCCCGTGTCGTCCGAGGCCTTGCATTCCGTGACGATCACGCGTCATCCGGGCCGCCCATTCCGCAAAGATCATCCGCGTCGCTGGTCCCCCTGAACTTCGCGCGGTCTCAACACCGAAAGAGGGTGATTGGCAATGCACACCGCAGATGCTGTCGATTCTGTCGAGGGTGCGTCGTTCGAGTCGCACGTGGCGCCGGTCGGCGACTCGGTGCCGGCGGCTTTCGCGGCTCAGGCGCTGCGGTCGCCGGACGCGGTGGCGGTGCGGTGTGCCGGACGGGAGCTGTCGTACCGGGAGTTGGACGAGCGGGGCAACCAACTCGCGCACCGAATGGCCGGGTTGGGCGTGGGGTCCGAGACGCCGGTCGCGGTGCTGATGGAGCGTTCCGTGGATCTCGTGGTCGCGCTCCTCGCGGTGCTCAAGGCGGGTGCCTTCTATCTGCCGTTGCACAGTGGGTATCCGCTGGAGCGGATGCAGTGGATCGTCGACGAGACCTCCGCGCCGGTCCTGCTGACCGACCGCGCCACGCGGGACCGCGGTGTACCGGGTGCGAGCAGCGTGGTCGTGGTGGACGAGGACGAGGAGCTGGCCGGTATGCCGGTCGGTGACCTGGGCGTCGAGAGCCGGCCCGAGCAGCTCGCCTACGTGATGTACACCTCCGGTTCGACCGGGCGTCCCAAGGGCGTGGCGGTCACCCACCGCGACGTCCTCGACCTCGTCGTGGACGGCATGTTCGGCACGGGTGCCCACGAGCGGGTCCTGATGGTGGCGCCGTACGCCTTCGACCCTTCGACCTACGAGCTGTGGGTGCCGCTGCTGCACGGCGGCCGGACGGTGGTGACGCCCGGCGATGATCTCAGTGTCGCGACGCTCGCCCGCCTCATCGCCGAGGAATCGATCACCGGGCTTCAGGTGACGGCGGGCCTGTTCCGGGTGATGGCGGAGGAGGATCCCGGCTGCTTCGCCGGGGTGCGGGAAGTGATCACCGGCGGTGATGTGATCTCCCCGAACGCCGTCCAGCGGGTGCTGGAACACTGCCCCGACACGGTCGTGCGGTCGACGTACGGGCCCACCGAGACGACGCTGTTCGCGACTCAGGCACCGTGGGACGTGGCTGACGAGGTGCCGGCTCCGATACCCGTCGGACGCCCCCTGGACGGCATGCGGGCCCGTGTCCTGGACGGCGCTCTGCAGGCGGTTCCGGCAGGGGGCACCGGGGAGCTGTATCTGGCGGGTGCGGGGTTGGCCCGCGGCTACTTCGGGCGCCCGGACCTGACCGCTGAGCGGTTCGTGGCCGACCCCTACGGCCCCGCCGGAGCCCGCATGTACCGCACCGGCGACCTGGCCCGCTGGTCGGGCGACGGCCTGCTGGAGTTCGTCGGCCGCGCCGACGACCAGGTGAAGATCCGCGGCTTCCGCATCGAACTCGGCGAGATCGAGGCGGCGTTGAGCCGCTTCACCGGGCTCGCGCAGGTCGCGGTCGTGGCCCGTGAGGACCGGTCGGGCGACAAACGCCTCGTGGCCTACGTCGTCGCCGAGAACACCGGCACCCCTTTGGACGCCGAAGCCCTGCGCACCCATGCGGCGGGTCTGCTGCCCGAGTACATGGTCCCCTCAGCGTTCGTCATCCTCGACCAGCTCCCGCTGACCACCAACGGCAAACTCGACCGGCGGGCCCTACCCGAACCAGACGCACCGACGAAGACCGGCACCGGACGCGGCCCACGCACCCCGCGCGAGGAGATCCTGTGCGGCCTGTTCGCCGAAGTCCTGGGCGTACCCACCATCGGCATCGACGACGACTTCCTCGCACTCGGCGGACACTCCCTCCTCGCCACCCGCCTGGCCAGCCGCATCCGGTCGACCCTGGGCGTCGAACTTGCGGTACCGACCCTCTTCGAGGCCCCCACCGTCGCCGCCCTCGCCGACCGGCTCACGGAGGCGGACGCGGCCAGGCCCGCGCTGACCGCGATGGAGCGTCCCGCGAGGATCCCGCTGTCCGCCGCGCAGAACCGTCTCTGGTTCCTCAACAACCTGGAGAGGACGAGCGCCACTTACGTCCTGCCGCTCGCCGTACGGCTTTCAGGTGATCTCGATCGAGCGGCTCTGGAGGCGGCGATAGTCGACGTGATCGGCCGGCACGAGACGCTGCGGACGGTGTTCCCGGAGGTCGACGGGGAGCCTCAGCAGCTCATTCTGGAGCCCGACCAGGTCCGCCCCGAGCTGCCGGTGGTGGAAGTCGAGGCCGCGAACCTTGACGAGGCACTTCGAGCCGCCGGCAACACCGCCTTCGACGTCACCGTCGATCTGCCGCTGCGGGCCCGTCTGTTCACCACCGGTCCGGAGCACCACGTCCTGCTCCTGATCCAGCATCACATC
The DNA here is from genome assembly GCF_044765685.1 of Leifsonia sp. NPDC102414. NCBI lineage: Bacteria > Bacillati > Actinomycetota > Actinomycetes > Micrococcales > Microbacteriaceae > Leifsonia > Leifsonia sp. NPDC102414. The sequence goes on along the minus strand of NZ_JBIWKN010000012.1, from coordinate 6,824 downwards.
GCGAACGACGGCTCGTCGCTGGCCCCGCTGGCCCGTGACATCAGCCTTGCTTACGCCGCACGGTGCGCGGGTACGGCCCCGACCTGGTCGCCCTTGCCCGTGCAGTACGCGGACTTCACGTTGTGGCAGCGCGAGCTCCTCGGTTCGGAGGACGACCCCGGTTCCCTCATGAGCGAGCAACTGGCTTTCTGGAAGGCCGCCCTGGACGGCATTCCCGACCAGTTGGAGCTGCCCTTCGACCGTCCTCGTCCGAAGGTGGCCGACTATCGCGGCGACACGGTCCCCATCCGGATCGACGCCGACCTGCACCGTGCCCTGCTCGGTCTGGCCCGGGAGAGCAACACCACGCTGTTCATGGTCCTCCAGGCCGCCCTCGCCACCCTGCTCAGCCGGCTCGGCGCGGGCTCCGACATCCCCCTCGGAACCCCGGTCGCGGGCCGCACCGACGAAGCACTCGACGACCTCGTCGGCTTCTTCGTCAACACCCTGGTCCTGCGCAACGACACCTCCGGAAACCCGACCTTCCGAGAACTCCTCGCCCGAACCCGCGCGACCGACCTCGCCGCCTACTCCCACCAGGACGTCCCGTTCGAACGCCTGGTGGAGATCCTCAACCCGGAGCGTTCGCTGGCCCGCAATCCCCTGTTCCAGGTCATGCTGGTGATGCACAGCACCGCGGCCCCCGTGTTCGAGCTGCCCGGTCTGTCGGCCGTCGCCGAAGACCTCACCAAAGACGTGACCAGCTTCGATCTGACCTTCAATTTCTACGAGGTCGCGGACGGCGCGGGGGAACCCGCGGGACTCGACGGCTTCCTGGAGTACCGGACCGATCTGTCCGACGCGGGTACCGCGAAGCGGTTCATCGAGGGTCTCCGGCTGCTGCTGGCGGCCGTCGCCGAGCGACCCGACCTTCCGATCAGCGCCGCCGAGCTGCTCTCCCCGGCCGAGCGGAGCGAACTGCTCACCGAGGGAGCAGGGGGGCCGGCACCTGAACACCGTTTCTTCAGCGACCTGTTCCAGGAGCAGGCGGCGCTCCGCCCCGACGCGCCGGCGCTGGAGCACGAAGGCACCGTGCTCACCTATGCCGAGTTGAACACGCGGGCCAACCAGGTGGCCCGCCTGCTGATCGCGCACGGGGTCGGCCCCGAGCAACTGGTGGCGCTGGCGGTACCCCGGTCGGTGGAGATGGTGGCGGCACTGCTGGGCATCCTGAAGGCCGGCGCCGCTTTCCTGCCCGTCGATCCGGAGTACCCGGCGGACCGCATCGCGTTCATGCTCGAGGACGCCGCCCCGGTCCGCGTGCTCACCAGCCGGGAGATGGCCGGACGGCTCCCCCGGGGTGGCCCGGCCGCCGTGGTCCTCGACGACCCCGCGACCCTCGCCGGACTCGACGGCGCCGATCCCACGGACGCCGAGCGGACCGCCCGGCTCCGGACCGACGGACTGGCGTACACCGTCTACACGTCGGGCTCGACCGGCCGTCCCAAGGGCGTGGCCGTCACCCACCGCGGTATCTGCGCGCTGGCCGCCACCGTGGCGGAGAAGTACCAGGTCCGGCCGGACGACCGGGTCCTGCAGCTGGCCTCGATCAGCTTCGACATGGCGTTCGAGGACTTCATCCGGGCGTTCTGCTTCGGCGCGACCCTCGTCGTCCCCTCCCCCGGCCCCCTGGTCGGAGACGCTCTCGGCGACTATCTGGAGCAGCGCCGGATCTCCTGCGCCGACATGCCGCCGAGTGTGCTCGCCACCCTGCCGGCGCGGCCCTTCCCCGCCCTGCGGGTGCTGAGCGTCGGAGGCGAGGCGTGTCCCCCCGCCCTGACCGCGCGCTGGGCGGACGGACGGCGGATGCTGAACCTCTACGGGCCGACCGAGTCGACGATCTCGGCGACGGCCAGCGAGCCGCTGTCCGGTACCGATGCGTCCGCCTCGACCCCGATCGGAGCCCCGGTGAGGGGCGCCCGGGCGTACGTCCTGGACGAGCGGCTGCGGCTGGCTCCACGAGGTGTGCCGGGTGAGCTGTACATCGCGGGCACGGGCGTGGCCCGGGGGTACCTGCGTCGCCCGGGCCTGACGGCGGAGCGGTTCGTCGCCGATCCGTTCGGATCGGCCGGCAGTCGTATGTACCGCACCGGTGACCTGGTGCGGTGGCGTGGTGACGGCCAGCTCGAGTTCGTCGGCCGGGCGGACGACCAGGTGAAGATCCGCGGCTTCCGCATCGAGCTGGGCGAGATCGAGGCGGTGCTGGGTCGTCACCCGGCGGTGTCACAGGTCGCGGTCGTGGTGCGGGAGGACCAGCCGGGTGACAAGCGCCTGGTGGGCTATGTGGTGGCCGAGGCCGGGAGCGGTGGGGCGGGCGCGGACGCCCTGCGTGCTCACGCGGGCGGATCGCTGCCGGAGTTCATGGTCCCGTCGGCGTTCGTGGTGCTGGACCGTCTGCCGTTGACGACGAACGGCAAGCTGGACCGGCGGGCTCTGCCGGCGCCCGTGTACGAGGCGGGGGTGAGCGGTCGTGCTGCGCGGACTCCACTGGAGGAGATTCTGTGCGGACTGTTCGCCGAGATCCTGGACGTCCCGGCGGTGGGTGTCGACGACAGCTTCTTCGAGCTGGGCGGCCACTCGCTGCTGGCGACCCGGGTGGTCAGCCGGATCAGGTCGGTGCTGGGTGTCGAGCTGGCGGTGCGGACCCTGTTCGAGGCGCCCACGGTCGCGGAGCTGACGGGTCGGGTCGCGGAGGCGGAGGCCGGTTCGGCCCGGCCGGCGCTGACCGTGGTGGAGCGTCCGGAACTGGTTCCGCTGTCGCCGGCGCAGAACCGGCTGTGGTTCCTGAACAAGCTGGAAGGCCCGAGTGCCACCTACAACGTCCCGGTGGCGTTCCGGATCACCGGAGACCTGGACGCGGATGTCCTCGAACAGGCGCTGAACGACGTGGTGGTACGGCACGAGAGCCTGCGCACGGTCTTCCGGGAGATCGGCGGGATCCCGGCCCAGACAGTACTGGCGGCGGACGCCGTCGACCTGACACTGCATCACGTCCGCTGCGACGAGGAGGACATCGCCGCGACACTGCGGTCGGCCGGGCAGTACGTCTTCGACCTGTCCGCCGAACCGCCGCTTCGCGCCACACTGTTCACCGTCGGCCCGAGGCAGCGGGTGCTGCTGCTGCTCATGCACCACATCGCCAGTGACGGCGCTTCGATGGGGCCGCTCGGACGCGATCTGGAGACCGCGTTCGGCGCCCGGCTCCAGGGACGGGCCCCGACGTGGCCCGTACTTCCGGTGCAGTACGCGGACTACACCCTGTGGCAGCGCGATCTCCTCGGCGCGGAGGAGGACCCCCACTCCGTGGTTCGCAAGCAACTCGCCTACTGGCAGGAGGCGTTGGAAGGCATCCCGGACCGACTTGAGCTGCCCTTCGACCGCCCCCGGCCCAAGGTGGCAGGCCACCGCGGCGACATGGTTCCCCTCCACATGGGCCCCGAGCTGCACGGCAGGCTCGTCGACCTGGCCCGGGCCACCAACACCACGGTGTTCATGGTGCTCCAGGCCGCCGTCGCCACGCTGCTGAGCCGCCTGGGCGCGGGGTCGGACATACCGATCGGCACCCCGAGCGCGGGCCGCACCGACGAGGCGCTCGACAATCTGGTCGGCCTCTTCCTCAACACGCTCGTGTTGAGGACCGACACCTCGGGCAACCCGACGTTCCGGGAACTTCTGGAGCAGGTCCGCAGGACGGCGCTGACCGCCTACATGCACCAGGACGTGCCGTTCGAGCGCGTGGTCGAGGCCGTCAATCCGACGCGCTCACTGTCCTGGCATCCGCTCTTCCAGGTCATGGTGGTCCTGCAGAACACCGGTGGCCAGGAGTTGTCGCTGCCCGGTCTCGCGACGAAGGCCGAGGACGTCTTCAGCACCCGTACGGCCAAGTTCGATCTTGGCTTCATCGTCAACGAGCACTACGAGGCCGACAACCGTCCGGCCGGGCTCGACGGGATGCTGGAGTACAACACCGACGTCTTCGAGCAGGAGACCGCAGAACGGACGGTGGCACAGCTGGTGCGGGTGCTGACACAGCTCAGCACCGCTCCCGACCGCCGGATCGGTGAAGCCGATCTTCTGTCCGAGACGGAGCGCGTACGGCTGATGGAGTTGTCGGCCGGCGCGGAGGCTGGTGAGGGGCTCGGGGCTGCTTCGGTACCGGCGGCCTTCGCGGCCCAGGCACGGCGCACGCCGGACGCGGTGGCCGTGCGGTGCGCCGGACGCGAGCTCTCCTACCGGGCGTTGGACGAGCAGGCCAACCAACTCGCTCATCGTCTGGCCGGGTTGGGTGTGCAGCGGGAAGCGCCGGTCGCCGTGCTGATGGAACGCTCCGTCGATCTCGTGGTCGCGCTCCTCGCCGTGCTCAAGGCCGGAGCCTTCTATCTGCCGTTGCACAGCGGGTATCCGCTGGAGCGGATGCAGTGGATCGTCGACGAGACCTCCACGCCCGTACTGCTCACCGATCAAGCGATGCGCGACCGCGGGCTGCCCGTCGCCCCCGTGACTGTGACAGTGGACGACGACGCGGAACTCGCCGGCCTGCCCGTCGGTGACCCAGGTATCGCAAGCCGGCCCGAGCAGCTCGCCTATGTGATGTACACCTCCGGTTCGACCGGGCGTCCCAAGGGCGTGGCGGTCACCCACCGCGCCATCCTCGACCTCACCGTCGACGGCATGTTCGGCGCGGGTGCACACGAACGAGTCCTGCTCCTGGCCTCGTACGCCTTCGACCCCTCCACCTACGCCTTCTGGGTCCCCCTCCTGCACGGCGGACGCACCGTCATCACCCCCGAAGGCGAACTCGGCGTCGCCGAACTCGCCCGGATCATCACCGAGGAACGGATCACCGGCCTCGACATCACCGCCGGACTCTTCCGCCTCATGGCCGAAGAAAACCCCCGCTGCCTCACAGGAGTACGCGAGGTCATCACCGGCGGCGACCTGATCTCCCCCACCGCCGTACGCCGAGTACTCCAGCACTGCCCCGACACCATCGTCCGCTGCGCCTACGGCCCCACCGAAACCACCCTCTTCGCCACCCAGGCCCCCTGGACCACCACCGACACGGTGCCCGCACCTATACCCGTCGGACGCCCCCTGGACGGCAAGCGAGCCTACATCCTCGACACCAACCTCCAGCCCGTCCCAACAGGCGTGACCGGAGAACTCCACCTCGCCGGCACCGGACTGGCCCGAGGCTACTTCGCACGACCGGACCTCACCGCCGAAAGGTTCGTCGCCGACCCCTACGGCCCCGCCGGAACCCGCATGTACCGAACCGGCGACCTCGCCCGCTGGTCCCCCCAAGGCCTCCTCGAATTCGCCGGCCGAGCCGACGACCAAGTCAAGATCCGCGGCTACCGCATCGAACTCGCCGAAATCGAAGCCGTGTTGAGCCGTGCTCCGGGGCTGGCGCAGGTCGCGGTCATAGCGCGCGAGGACCAGCCGGGAGACAAGCGTCTCGTCGGCTATGTGGTCGCCGATCCGGGCCGCGGCGGGCAGGTGGACGTCGAGACCCTGCGCGCGCAGATGGCGGATCAACTGCCGGAATACATGGTTCCCTCCGCGTTCGTGGTGCTCGACCGGCTCCCGCTGACCACCAACGGCAAGGTCGATCGGCGGGTCCTGCCCGCTCCCGACCTGCCGACGACGGCCGGCACCGGACGCGGTCCGCGCACCCCACGGGAAGAGATCCTGTGCGGCCTGTTCGCCGAGGTCCTGGGCGTGCCCACCGTCGGCATCGACGACAACTTCTTCGCACTCGGGGGACACTCGCTCCTGGCGCCTCGGCTGGTCAGCCGCATCCGCACCATCCTGAACGTCGAACTCCCGGTGACCGCCCTCTTCGAGACCCCCACCATCGCCACGCTCGTGGGGCAGTTGGACCGGGCACCGGGGTGCTCCTCCGGGGACTCGTTCGGGGTCCTGCTTCCCCTGCGCACCGAGGGGGATCTCGACCCGTTGTTCTGTGTCCATCCGGCGATCGGGCTCAGTTGGGCGTACTCCGGCCTCTTGCGGCATCTGGATCGTCAGCAGCCTCTTTACGGCCTGCAGGCCCGTAAGTTCAGCGATCCGGACGCAGCGGCACCCGGTGTGGAGGAGATGGTCGAGGACTACCTGAACGAGATCCGTTCGGTTCAGCCCTCCGGTCCGTACTCCCTCCTCGGCTGGTCCTTCGGCGGCATCGTGGCTCACGCGATCGCGGTGCGCCTGCAGGAGGAAGGCGAGGACGTCGCGCTGCTCGCGATGATGGACAGTTACCTGCCCACCGACGGCTGGGAGAGCGGGCGGTTGTCGTACGACAGCCCCGAGGTACTGGGTGCCATTGCCGAGTCCATCGGACATGACCCGACGTCACCCGACAGTCCCCTCGCCGGTCTCGGCACGGATGGGTTCTCGTCATTGGTCGAAGTCTTCGTGGATATCGCCAACTTGAGCGAGCGCATCAATGTCGGCAAGTTCATGGGCGACATCCTGTTCTTTGCCGCGGCCGCCGACAAGGCGGGCAGTGAACCCGCTCCCGATGTCTGGTCCCCGCATACGAACGGACGCGTCGAAGTACACGCCATCGACTGCGTGCACGGGGCTATGACCCAGCCCCGCCCGCTGTCCGACATAGGACAGATATTGGCTGCGAAGTTGGCCGGTAACGCGGGAAAGCAGGGCAAGGCCTGAGTTCTTCCCGCCCCGTTTCGGGGTGTTGTCTCCGTCCCACCGTTGCTGTCCTCACCATCCGTTCCCGGGAGATTCGTTGAACGTCACCAGTAAAAACACGAAGGACAAGACGG
>NZ_JBIWKN010000011.1:0-31657 GCF_044765685.1 Leifsonia sp. NPDC102414 | reverse complement strand
GGCACCCGCGGTCTGCCCTCCACCAATTTCGGAGCGGCCTCGGGCAACAACGGCTCGATGAGCGACCACAGTTCATCCGAAACGATCCACGGCCGAGACTGACGCTTCCCCACGACCAGACCAACGAACGCTGAAGCCGAAAGTCACATGATCAACAGCTTCTGTTAGGACCTCTTAGCGCAGTGAGTGACGCTGGTAGCGCGACTCCGGTGGCCCGAAGGTCAGCCCATTCTCGTCGAGGGCGTTGGCGATGGTCAGTTGGCTGTGGGGAAAGCGGAAGCTGACGGCGACTGTTCCCTGGGCCATGTCGCTCCCGTTCCACTCCAGGAGCTCTACGTCCTGGAGGATCTGGCCCTGGAGGGCGCCCAGTTCGGCGCGCATGTTGTGACGCCACTGGAGATCAAAGTCGGGCCACAGGACCGGCTGGTGGGGGTCCACCGTGTTCCAGGTGATCGAGAGGTCGTCGAACTTTTGGTGGTTGATCTCAACCTGTTCTCCGGTGAAATCGAGCAGGACCGGGCAGTCGGAGAACCACTCGTTGTCCTGAACGTCCCAGACCAGCCAGGCATGGGTCAACGGACGGCCGATGAGCGCACGCAGTTGCTGGCCGTGGCCTGCCACGACCGCGGAGCGACCGTTCAGCCAATCAGGCCGGTAGGTTTCGATCCCGAAGTTGAACACGCCAGGATCCTCTCAGAACCAGAAATCACGCGACTTACGGAGGCTCTGGGGCTGGTCCGGGAATGGGTGCGGCCACCGGTGATCATCGGTGTGTGAAGACAGAAGATCAGACGGTAGCCGCAGGTCACAGCATGGATCCTGCCCGGTGGCAGGACAGGTTCGAGGTCCTGATGGGCCGCATCGCGGGGCGGTTTGCCCGGGTGGAACCGCGGCGCCGGGCGAGGGCGCTCGTGCTCGGTTTGCTGTCGGACCTGCCACGCAAGAATTGCTGGACGCTCGCCGAGTACGCAGGGGACACGACCCCGGACGGCATGCAGCACCTGCTGTCCAGGGCCAGGTGGGACGCCGACGCGGTCCGCGATGACATCCGCGGCTTCGTCGTCGAGCAGCTGCACCACCACGACGCGGTGCTGGTCGTCGATGAGACCGGCGACCTGAAGAAGGGCGCCGCCACGGTGGGCGTGCAGCGTCAATACACCGGCACCGCCGGACGCATCGAGAACAGTCAGGTGGCCGTCTACCTCGCCTACGCGACCCCGAGGGGGCACGCGGCGATCGACCGGGAACCGTACGTTCCGCGTTCCTGGGCCCAGGACACGGCCCGCTGCCGTGCGGCCGGGATCCCTGACACCGTCAGCTTCGCCACGAAACCCACGCTCGCCGCACGCATGATCGGCCGTGCGCTGGACGCCGGCGTCCCCGCGTCCTGGGTAGCCGGTGACGAGGTCTACGGAGGCAACCCCCATCTACGGACCGCGCTGGAGGGACGGCAGGTCGGCTATGTCCTCGCCGTCGCCTGCGACCACCACATCACTACCCGCGCGGGCAAGTTTCGCGCCGACGTCCTGGTCAAGAAGCTGCCGAAGCGAGCCTGGCAGAAGCTCTCCGTCGGCGCCGGAGCGAAAGGGCACCGCTTCTACGACTGGGCCCTGGCCGACATCGCCGACGACCGGCCCGGCCACCGCCATCCACTGCCTTCTACCACTGCTACTCGGCGGCAAGAGTGCCGCTGTCCGCCCTTGTGAAAGTGGCAGGACGCAGATGGACAGTCGAGGAGACCTTCCAGTCCAGCAAGGGCCTGGCCGGGCTCGACGAACACCAGGTCAGGTGCTGGACATCCAGGTACCGCTGGGTCACCCTCGCGATGCTCGCCCACGCCTTCCTTGCCGCAGCCACCGCCGACGAACGTGCGCAGGAGCCACCTCCGGACGACCTGGTCCTGCTGACCTGCAACGAGATCCAGCACCTGTTCACCACACTTGTCGCCCAGACCGTCCACACAGTCATCCACAGGCTCCGTTGGTCCGAGTGGCGACGACGCCACCAGGCCCGGGCCCGCGCCTGCCACTACGTGCTCACGGTCTTGGCCAGCTTTCGCTGGATCCTCCGGAGGATTGGAAGCATGGCCTCGTCACCTGGCCCGGTGGCTGTCTGCCATTCGACGCCTGAACCGACAAGGTCGCTGACGAAGACGATCTCCGTAGCCAGAAGACGGCGCCGACCGACTTGCTTGGTGACGGAGTCTGTTTCCTCCAGGGGCCGGCAGGTCAGACGACCCGCTTGTGGCCTCGAAGCAGGATGAATACGGTGATCAGGGCTGTGAGAACGAAAAGGATCGAGGCCCCGAACCACTGCATGCTGTGCAGCTGTGAAATGGGCAGGTAGTCGATGGACCAGCCTGAGATGTCGGCCTTCTGTCGGCAGGCAGCGCGGATGCTCTCAGCGCCATTAATACAGGTGCCCAGGCCGCGCGTGCCGCCTGAACCCGTGGCGTACCAGCGATCGATTTCAATCGCTCCGTGAGGTATCTCGGGGAAGACCATGGGGTGGTCCTTGCCGGTGGTCGTCAAAGTGATGACGTCGCCGAGATGCAGCCGAGCCCGGCCCCACAGGAGTTGGACGATCACGGCGGCGACGAACGTGACCACCATGGAGAGAAGTGTGCGGCGCAAGATCATGCCAATTGCCATACCCGCTGCGACGGTGAACAGCGCGAGTGCGACGGGGACTGGGCCCGTGTTGTCGAATATGAAGCCATCGCTCCAACTCGTTCCCGAGTCTGAACTCTTGATCGGCTCGAACCACCAGCCGAACGCGATCGATAGGGCAGTCGTGCAGAGAACGACGACCAGCATGCTGAGGCCCAGCTTCGTGCAGAGCCAGCGGATCCTGCTCGCGGACTGGGAAGCGATGAGCTTAGCGGTGCCGGATTCAAGGTCACCGGCAAGAAGAGGAGCGGCAAGGAAGACGCCCAGCAGGATGGGAGCAAAGCCCAGGCCAAGACCCACCTTCTGGAGTTCGAACTGGTAAGGGCCCAGCCCGTCGACCCATTTACCCGTGGCTGATGGCCAGCCATGGGCAGCGAGGTAGTCAGCGAGGTCGGCTCGCTTGAGGATGATCCATGCCACGGACAATGCGGTGGCAGCGAGGAGAGTCCAGTAGGCAGCTCGGTGCTGGCGCCAGACGAGCCAGATCATGCCGCTCAGGCGGGGACCGCGGCGCGGGGTGGGCGATGGGGCGACGGGGGCGGCCGCGGAGAGGGGAGCGAGATTACTCATGGTGCTGTCACCTGCGAGCCGTGAGAGTTGAAGGCGAGAGGGATCTGGGGTGTGGGACTGATCAGAGGAGGCGCGTCAGGGGAGCGCAGGTAGGACAGGAGAAGCTCCTCCAGCCCAGGGGTGCGACTGTGCCATTGGCCGGCAACAGGCCCGTCCGGACGAATGAGAGCGGTCACTTGGCGCCCGCTCGTGCGGCTCTCAATGACAGTGTGTGCAGCGAGTTCGGCCGGGATACCGTGGGGCTGACGGGTGTCGCTGTGAGCTCCCTGCACGAGGAGGTGGGCGCTGCGGATCTCCTCAACGTCCCCCGCCACGCGCAGACCGCCGGTGGACAGCACAAGAAGGAAGTCGCAGACGTTCTCTATCTCGCTGAGCATGTGCGAAGACATCACCACAGTGGTTCCACGCTCAGCCGCCTCCGCCAGCAATGTGCCCATGAGCTCATGGCGGACCAGGGGATCGAGGTCGGACATCGGCTCGTCCAGGAGAAGCAGGTCGGGCCGCTTGCCGAATGCGAGGGCGAATGCCACCCGGGTCCGCTGTCCGCCGGAGAGCGTACCGATCTTCGCAGCCATGGCCACATTGCCGGCTCGGACGATGCCCTCGGCCGCCTGTTGGTCCCAGCCAGGGTTGAGTTCTCGCCCCAGACGTAGCGTCTCAGCGACGGTGAACCGGCGGAACAGTGGCTTCTCCTGTGCGAGGAATGCCGTACGCAGGCCTGCCTCGGCGGATTCCGGTGCCGCTCCAAATACCGTGAGCGTGCCGTCCGTCGGCTTCAGCAGGTTGGCGGCGATCGCCATAAGGGTTGTCTTGCCGGCTCCGTTGGGACCCACCAGCCCGCAGATCCGTCCTGCTGGCAGCCGAAACGAACAATCCTGCAAAGCCCAGCCTCGACGGTACTTCCTACCCACCCCGAAAGCCTCGATAGCCGACTCCTCGATGGGGTCGGCTATGTCCATAGCATCCCTGGCGTTACTCACTGTTGCTCCTTGCGATTCAAGCTCGTCGATCTACTTCCGGGGGCCGCGACCTCTGCGTACTTTGCATCCAGGAGCGAAGCGATAAGGGCAGATACGTCCTCTCGCTCCAAGCCTGCGTCTCGGGCTCGCCCCACCCACGCTTCGAGCTCCTCACGCAGCTGCGAGTCGGATCCTGACTGTGGACGCGCGAGCGAGCGGCGGATGAACGTGCCGAGGCCGGGCATCAGCTCGGCCAACCCTTCGCGCTCCAGCTCCCGATAAGCCTTGAGGGTGGTGTTGGGGTTAAGAGCACTGGCCTCGGCGACTTCTTTGGCCGTGGGCAAGCGGTCTCCGGGCATGAGAGCACCCAACCGCAGAGCCTGCTTGGTCTGTTCTACAACCTGTTGATAAGCGGGAATCGCGCTGCGCCGGTCGATGCGGAACTCCATGGCCTCCACCATTTAGCTACTACATTAGTGGAATGATGATGGAGGTGCCGTTAGCGATCTGTCAAACGAGCTCTGCCGCGCGGCCCACCGCAGGCCAACGCCGCCAGTAAGCCATAATCAGCCCAAATGAGGACAAGCTCGGGGTAAAGCGATACGTGCGGTCTGTTCCGTCCGTACCGAAGAGCCTCGCCGACGCCCTCGCCAAGCGGGGCGTGTGGGTCGGAATGACCGAGCGCGAGCGGCGGGCACTGCTCCGCCGCCAGCCTCATGTCACCTCGTGGAGGAAGGTCTTGCTGGACGGCAAGGCTGCTCCGGCCGGGGCGGAGAGCTGGTAGAGGCCCGAAGCCGTTTTTGCCTGCTCGATCGGCGCGGCGTCTGGGACGTCCGGCAGGCCCTGCCAGGCCTCGCGCAGGAGGTCGCAGGCCCGTGCCGCTTCCGTGTGTTCGTGCAGGTGGTGCTGGATGTCCTCTCGCACCGGCGACAGAACGCGGCCGCAGCCTGCTGACGTTCCACGGGCGCGGGCCGCGTAGATCTCCCGTGGGGTGGGCTCGTCCCTCCAGGTGTCGCCCGGCAGGGACGCGAGAAAGACCTCCGGTTCGCGCAGCACCGGCCGGTAGACGGGCCTGCCTGTCTGCTCCCGACGGCTGCGGCGCCGGTGGGCGAGTGCTTCGCGGAGAGCGTCTCGAGTCTGTTCGGCGGAGCGGCGGAAGGCGGGGGCGCCCTGTCGGGCGCGTTTTCGGAGCATGGCCTCATAGCGGGAGCCGTCGTCGATGGGCACGTCGTGGGCGGGCAGCCGGGTGTGCGGGAGCACGTTGTGCTGCTACCGGCGGTGCAATTCGTGGCGAAGGTAGGCGGCCGCGTCCTTCAGGTGCGGAGGGACGCCCCAGGTGGCGAGTTCGGCGGCGAGCTGAGGTGCCGTCCATCCGGCGGCGATCAGCGGGCGCAGGGCGTAGGCGATACGGCGGGAGCACGCGGTGTAGAGCCACCACACCTGCCGCTGCACCTGCTCGGTCACCGCGATGGCCTGCTGGCACTCCCCCGATGTGAACGGTGCGCGAGGCCTGCGCGGGATGCTGGTCGGCTTGCGAGGACGTCGCGTGTTCTTCTTTCCCCCCGCGACTACCTGCAAATGAGAACGGGTTGAGGTGACCACAACAGAAGGGGTACAGCGCCCTGTTAGCGTGGAACGTATCCGCCGCGCCCGCGATCGGGCGGCGGAGACAGCTCGTGACCGGCCCTTGTCCGTGTAGCCAATGAGACGAGCCCGGTAGCCGACGCCACGGACACGGTGGCCCATCCCCGCAGGCGCGGGGGCGACCGGGGCCGTAGGTCCGCATCGCGTCCCTCCCCGCGAGGCCTACAAACAGCGGAACACCGTCGAGCGCTGCATCAAAAAGCTCAAGCAGTGGCGCGGCCGGGCCACCCGCTATGACAAGACCGCCACCATCTACCTCGCCGGACTCCACCTCGCAGCCATCTTCATCTGGTCCGCAAGATGATCCAAAGGAAACGACCTAGTACTGCAACGGTGTCTACCGTGACTGCTGGCCAGTTCGGTCGTTGGTGTGGGTATGGGTGGGGACCTTGCGGATGTGCGTGTGTGGGCGGGTGAACTGGATGCTGTGCATGGACGGTTCGCGCACCGTTTCAGTAGGTCGGAGCCGCGGGAGTCGGCTCTGGCTTACATGCGGGGCCTGATCGCTCCGTTGCAGCGCAAGAACGGCTGGACGCTGGCCGAGGAAGCCGGTCATGAGGGGCCGGACCGTATCCAGCGGATGCTGAACCGGATCGAGTGGGACGCCGACGAGGTCCTCGACGACGTCCGCGACTACGTCGTGGAACACCTCGGCGACCGAGACGCCGTGCTCATCGTCGACGACACCGGCTTCCTGAAGAAGGGCCTGCTGTCGGCCGGGGTGCAAAGGCAGTACTCCGGAACCGCCGGCCGCACCGAGAACTGCCAGATCGGAGTGTTCCTCGCCTACGCCACCGGCCGCGGCCGCACGCTGATCGACCGGCGGTTGTATCTGCCCACGTCGTGGACGGAAGACCGGGAACGCTGCCGCCGGGCTGGCATCGGCGACGAGGTCGCCTTCGAGACGAAGGTGGCCATGGCCAAGGCGATGGTCCGCAAGGCCGTCGCGAACCGGATCCCGTTCGGCTGGGTGACGGCGGACGCCGCCTACGGCTACAGCAAGGGCTGGCGGTTCGAGCTGGAGCAGGCCGACATCTTCCACGTCATGGCCACCACCCGGCATGACACGGTCGTCACCCGCTGGTCCATCGATCACCCCGTCCACGAGCTGTTTCCCGGCCTGCCACGGCAGAAGTGGAAGCGCCGTTCGTGCGGCGCGGGAGCCCACGGCCGGCGGATCTACGACTGGGCCCGCGTCGAGGTGAGGCCCTGGCACCGCGAAGACCGCCGGCACTGGGTTCTCGCCCGCCGCAGCGTCAGCCGGCCTGACGAGATCTCCTACTACATCGCCTACTGCCCCGCCGACACCACGCTAGACGAACTGATCCGCATCGCCCAGCCGCTGGGCGGTGGAGGAATGCTTCCAGACCGCGAAGCAGGAGTGCGGCCTGGACGACTACCAGGTCCGCCGCTACCCCGGCTGGCAACGCCACATGACACTCGCCATGGCCGCCCACGCCTGCCTCACCGTCCTGCGAGCCCGCCAGCTGGACACGGAGAAAGCAGAAACGGATCCTCCCAGCTCATCCACCTCAGCCTCGCCGAGATACGACGACTGATCACCCGCCTCACTGACCGCCGACCCACCCCCGTCGACCACACCCTGCACTGGTCGACATGGCGCCGACGACGCCAGCACCAAGCCCGCACCAGCCACTACAAACGACGCGGACACAGTCCCTGAAAACTGCCCAGCAATCAGGACAGACACCGTTGCAGTACTAGTTCTTCGACCGCTCGGCGATGGTGTGGTCCCGGGTGGGGACCAGGGTGCCGTCCACGATGAGCACGGTGCCCTTGGCGAACTGCTTGCGAGGCTGGAGCGCGCGCATCGGCCAAGATGGTCGATGATCCGGTCCGCCGCCGACTTCGACACCCCGAACAGCGGAGCGAGCTGCCGCATGGTCAGGTTCGTGCGCCAGTAGGCCGCAACCAGCAGGGCACGGTCCTCCAGCGGAAGACTCCACGGCCGGCCCCTGCGGACCGTGTCCGCACCCCTGCGCCGCAGCACCGACACCAGCTTCCCGAACTGCCGCGGGCTGAGCCCGGTGAACGGGTTTATCCAGGATGGCTCCGACGCCGTGACCACACCAGCCACACCAGCCACACCAAGATCATCACATCAGGGTCAGACGGAGGTCCCCAGCCCAGCTTTCGCAGCGGACGCGACCTCTTGGGAATGAGAGCTCCAAGGCAACGCGTCCGGTGTTCGGTTCGTGCTCTTCCTGCACCGCCAGAATGCTTTCCCCGACGTAATCTGCGAATGGTGTCTCGTTCCCGATCGCTCCCACAGTGATGCGTCCCGAGTCGCCCATGTCGTAGCCGGTGTGAGGCTCCGCCTTCTCGACGATCAGACACCCGTCCGGTCCAGTCGTGACGCGGACGGTTGCACCCCGGTCATCGATCAGCCATACGTCCAGCGGCGCCGCGAGATCACCGTCGCCACACACGTGCCGTGAAGCGACGACCTCCGCGAGCAGGCGCCCCACGAGACTCTGGGCAGCCGCCCCGCCGCCGTGAAGCGGACACCCGTTCGGCTTCACAGACTCCATCGGCCGACAGTACCGCCAGACGACCTACCAGCTCACAGCCATATACAGGACAGCCCTTCCCGAGAGACGACCGGCATGTGGCTGCAGGAGCGGTCCACCCTGCTGCTGCCCGAACTCGGCCCAGCTCGCACGCGGCACGATTGCGGTGCGGCCACCATCCACGGAATGTGCCGTCCAGGCTGGCGTCCGGCCGCAGCCCCCCGAACCCAACGTCATGGCAGAACAGGTACTGCTCGAGTTCCATGTGGCGCACACGCAGGTCACGGCTGACACCGCTGCCCAGCGAGGCCGTACGGCCGGTGTGGCGCCACGGCCGCCCAGGGGCCTGTCCCCGCTGGACCAAGAAGTCGTAGAGCTGGCCGAGTGCCGCCGAATCACGATCCCAAGCGGCCTGTCCGACCGTCTCCTCGGCTTGCTCCCGCCGCCACAACCGAAACTCCAGCAGGTCCGCCTCGCTCGCCGAGGCGAAATCGCGGCCACGGGTGGCCAGGAAGTGAACAACACCAACGCGGTGAACGCGTAGGCCTTCATCGTCTTCGCATCACGGCCCGCGAGCCCCATCGCCTGGAACCAACTGTTCAGCGGTTCGACCGGACGCATCGTGTCATCGAGCAGGATCAGGGTGCCCCGGGGCAGTCGGCGCCGCTCGAAGAACTCGCTCAGCTCTGCATAGCTCTGACCCGCGACCGCACCCACCTTCCAGACCCGGCGCTGGTCCACGAAGAACAACTGCACAAGCCCCCCGAGAGCAGCCCCATCATCCGACATTCCGTTCAACGGACGAACGGCCGAAGAGGAAACTGCCGCAGCAAGGTTCGGGACACAGACGCCGGGTCAGTCAAGCTACCGGTCTGTGGCCAACCGGCGTGAACGGGGTCACCACCGGGCGCGCAGCACGCCGTCGCTGTCGGGCAGGGCGGCGCAGCGGGTGGCGTTCGTCGATGTACATGGGCAGGGCGCAGGCCGCTCGGGCGTCGGCCACCAGGGTGGCGAGTTCTTGGTACTCGGTGTCATCGACGACCGCGTGTCTGATCGTCCCGTCCTGTGCCTCCCAGACGAACTCCGCGGATCCCTCCTCCGGCAGCGTGGCAAGCACCGTGCCGACATCGGGATTCAGGTCCGGCCAGACGGTCAGCAGGTCGCGCGGGCAGAGACCACTACGCACCGCGTTGCGGCTCTCCGGCGTGGGGCGTTGGAAGCGTGCAGCGTTGCGGACCTAGCCCTCCTCCAGAAGCACTGCCTTCCGCACGGCCAGCGTGGTGCGCACGCGCGCCCAGAACCCTTCGTCGGCCGCCTCCGTCACGTCCGGCTCCTCCAGCTCCGCTGCATAGGGGGAGGCCTTCATCAGTTCCGGGAAAAACCCGAGTTCCCGTGTACGGGCCACAGCGTCCGCGCAGAGCCGGTCAATGCCCACATACACGTACTGGTCCCACCCGACATGCACGGTGAACACGACCCCCGCCTCCAGACGACACCAGGCACCTCGGTCGCGGAGCATGCCCCGGACCAGCTCCAGAGCGACCGGAAGGGAGACCTCGGCCCCGTCGTGGTAACCGGCGGGATAGGGCGGGAAGAGCTCGCCAAGGCCATGTCCTCCACGCCGAAGTAGACGAAGCCGGTGACTTCGGGCTTTCGGATCTCCAGCCGATCGATGCCCGAGGCCTCGGCGAAGGCGGCGATCGCCGCTAGGTACGCGGCTTCGACCGGCCCATGGTCACTGACCGCCTCCTCGGCACCCGTGTAGTGGCCGTGTTCGTCACGGTCGGCGGGATCGTACTTGGTGATTCGGTGTACGAAGGACGGCGACACGTTGCTCCCTGCGCGGTCAGAACGGGGATCAGCTGCTGAGGTCGAACACGCCCCAGGTGGTGAACGGCTCGGCCTGGACGTAGATCCTGCTTCCTCGGCCGACAACCCGCCGACGGCCGGGGGCAGAGCCATCGGGCAGGGTGAGCAGGTCGACGTCCGCCTGCTCGACGGACTTTTCCATGATCTCTCCGTGGGCGAGTCGGTCCCGCTCTTCGCCGTAGCCACCGTAGAAGGCGACCCGCTCACCGCGGATGGCCACCGCTTTGGCGCCTCGTACGCGGTTTGCCCACACTCTGACGGGCCGCTGAGTGCGGTCGGGGCGTATCTCGACGAGGGGGAAGTCCGTATACGGGCATGCCCAGGCGACGGTGCCCGACACGTTCAAGGCGTAGCAGTCGAAGAGACCGGGGATGTGGGCGTTGTCCGACGTCCACGTGAGTTGGCCCGTGGCGCTCCAGCGGCGGATTCCTACCGGGTTCTCGTCGAAGTGCCCGACCCAGATGTGGCCGGCCTCGTCCACGAGCAGGTGCTCGATGGCGTCTCCGACAGAGAAGGACGAGGTCTCGCGGCCGAGCGCGTCGAAGATCTGGACCTGATCCCCATCCTCGTGCTGGCGGGTGCGGGAGGCGGCGACGACGAACCCGCCGTCGGGCAGGCGGTCCAGGTGGGGCCAGCGGGCTCGCACGGCGCTCAGCTCGGTGAGTTCGGTGCTGCCGTTCGGATCGACGGAAACGACCAGCGCGTCAAAGGGCCGGGCAGCGTCGCCAGGTTGCGGAGCGCGGTCGGCAAGCAGCCAGTGGGCGGTGCCGAAAACGTCGACGGTACTGGTTAGAACGTGGCGGTCGTGCTGCGCATGAGGCAGACGGGCGTAGGGAACGAGGGCGGTCTTCTGCACGGTGGGCTCTCCTGAGTGGGCGGTCGGTCACTACCAGCGGGCACTGCGGTGCGGCGACGGCGGTGCACGAGCGGTGGAGAGCGCAGCGGGTTGCCTAGACGGCATGGCCCTTTCTGGTCGTCATGAGGTGATCCTGGTCGGCAACCAGCCTTGGGGCAAGCCATTTGAGGTGTAGTTGCGCCGAGCGCTCAGTTGGCACGGTTCGCCAACTGGACCCCTGCGCAGAAAGGGCGTCACAGGGGTCGGACACCGCCGGTTCCATCCGGCATCATCACTCCGACACCGTGGGGCCTACAGCGCATGGCGCCCTACCCGACGATGGCACCGGCCTACGCGCACACCGAACTCGACCCCGCCACCCAGACCGCCCGGTTCTTCGACGGTCGCGGATAGGCCATGGAGATGCCCGGTCACGGCACCAGCACGGGTACTTCGCCGTCGACGGGTACCAGTCCCGACGGCAACGGCTCGACGCGGGACAGCGCCAGCGGGAGCGACTCCGACCAGTGACCGATCCGCGTCCGGTGCTGGTCGTCACCGCACTGTACGACCCCACCGCCGACGTGGTGATCGCCGAGTTGCACGACCGGGGTGTCCCGGTCGTACGGCTCGACTCCGGGGACTTCCCCGGGGCACTGTCGGTGGAGGCTGAGATCACCGCTCACGGCGTCCGGGGGAGCATCAGCACCCCGTCCCGGACCGCCGACCTCGCAGGCATCCGGTCCCTGTACTACCAGCGCCCCTCCGGGTTCGCCTTCCCTCACCTCGACGAGAAGGACGCCCGGTTCGCTGTCACCCAGGCGCGGTACGGGCTCGGGGGCGTGTTGGCCTCGTTGCCGGGCTGCTTGAACGTCAACCACCCGCACAGGATCGGCGACGCGGAGTTCAAGCCTGCCGGGCTGGCCGCGGCCGTCGCGGCCAGTTTCGACGTGCCGCCCACGCTCATCACGTCGAGCCCCGAGGCGGCCCGGGCCTTCATCAACAAGCACACGCCGGTCATCTACAAGCCGCTCCACAACTCGGTGTATCTCATCGACGGGGCGTCGTCCGTTGTGCAGGTCACCGACGTCTCGGCTGATGAGGTCGATGACGGCGTGGCCGGGACGGTGGACAGGCGGGATTGCGTCGAGCAACTGCATGAGCTGGGTGACGTCGTTGCGGTTGCCGCCGGTCAGCATGACAGCCAGCGGGGTGCCGTGCCCGTCAGTGGTCAAGTGGTAGCGGCGCCGGCACGTCATGCCCGAGCCAAAGCCAAGGTCTTGTGGCAGCTACTCCCACTGGATCCCGGTGTGCAGCCCGTACAGGATCCCGTATAGCTGCTACCGGTCCGGTAGCGGCTTGTGGCCAGATACCGAAAGCGTCGCTCACGCTGCCGCAACAGCGTCTCCAAGAGGTCCCACAGTTCATCCGACACGGTCCACGGCGGCTCCCCCACACTGACCGAACGCTCAACTACCGCCCTGGACACGACTGTCAGGACCGAGCCACCTCATCGTGTTATCCACTATTTGTAGACTCCACGATAGTGAGGCGGCTGGCGCTCGTACCGATCCTGCCAGCTCGGGTCTCAAAGGGAGCCGATCCGGGTGAGACTGCGTGGCAGAGCCTGCGCGCCTGCCTGGTGGTAGTGGTGCGTGAGGGTGGGCTTGGGCCGCTCGCGCGGCGGGTTCATTACCCCGCTCCACCTGAGCACCGAAGGTGCCGCTGCCGCCCGCGGTCCCTGTTATCCATTCTGAATCAGCTAACCCTGAGGGGTGCTGCAGACTCGGGGGCGGGTGTCGCTGGCACATCGTGGATCTCCGAAACGACCGACGTGCCTCAGTACTGGCAGACTCCGCAGTCATAGCCTTCGCAACTATTCTTCGCCGTAGGCGCCCAATAGAGCGGAATACGCACCTTCCGCTAGGCGGCCACTGGCCGTCCCAGGCGGCGTATGGGCCAGAAACGTCTGCGTCGTTCCATCGTGGATAATCTTGCCATTATCTAGGACGGTAACGTAATCCGCTTCTTCCGCCAAGTCTGCAACATCATGGGTGGACATGAGGACACTAATTTCTTCAGTAACCTCGCTCAGGATGTCACGGAATACGCGACGCTGATGAGGGTCCATTCCAGCCGTAGGCTCGTCCAGCAGGAGAACACGTGCATCATGAACGAGGGCCGAGGCGACACCTACACGACGCAATTGCCCTCCTGAAAGCGCCGTCGTCTTGGTGTCAACCTTTCTGGAGAGCTCAACGCGAGCCAAAGCGTCGGCAGCCCGGTCCCAGGAATCTCGACGGTTCAAGCCTTTGAGCCACCCCACATAGGCGACATGCTCCCGCGCAGTCAAAGAAGGCATTGCTTGGATGCTCTGTGGCATCCAAGCCACAGATTTTCTATATGCCTTGGTACTCGAGCGAAGGCCGTCTAGGGTAACAGTCCCAGAGTCGGGCCGTGTGATTGAGGCGCCAAGCTTTAGGAGCGTGGACTTTCCCGCCCCGTTCGGGCCAAGGAGCACGGTTAGACCCGGCATGAGTTGGAAATTGAAGTTTTCGAGTACTGGAGCATGCCAGCGCCGGTAGGTGTAACTGCATGACTTCATTTCGAGGGTCACGGATGGCTCCTGGATGTACAGAGCGAGGCAATAATGCCAGCGATGAAAACAAGTACAGCAATGATTGATGCGTGAATGGCAGCCACCGACTCTGGCAGGACGGTCCAGTAATACGGATTATAAGGAGACCGAAATCCAATAAAAAGTACAGCCAAAACCCAGGCTGTTGGCGCCATAACAGCCGGCGCGCCAACCATGGCGCGGGCACACAGCATGAGCCCCACTAGGAAGGATGTGTTACGGCCGATTGCGGCCACTTCCGGCGCATCGAACAGTATAGAAACCGCAGCGCCGACGGAAATTGAGAGAAGTGCTGCAATAAGCACTAGGCCTACATCCATCAGGCCAACCAAGCGCATACTTGATATTTCGGGCGCCAGAACCCTTGAATCGAGCGACATCGATATCGCCGCAACGAGGGGAATTGGAACGAAGAGAATAAGCCGCGCATGAGCGCTGCCGCCCGGGGTGACAGAGGGTAGTACGGCAACTGTGTCCTGCAGTATGAGCGCTAGGACGATGAAGCAAGCAAATGCGGGAAGGAGTACGCTGTGAACTCTGCGCACCTTTAGCCACCAGATCATTTGTTACCGCACGCGTCGTCGATTTGGCCACTAACCCAAGCCGCTTGCCGGCCAGTCGACTCTTTAAGAATACCATCCACTGCCTTCTTGATTTTGGCAGCCTTGTTCAAGTCCGTATCAAATGCCTCCTGCTGCGCTTCCACTTGCTTTTTGTAAGCAGTTTTTTCACCGGTAACGGTAGCCGCCCACATCCTTACAGTGCGGCTCGTTTCGGGATCGGGGCGAGAACAGGGGAACTGGATGGCGGCGTTAACTAGCTGATAACGAATTGTTTTCGCTGCAATCCCGGAGGTCAGATTAACCCGCCAAGTGCTTTTCGTAGATTTTATATAGTAACGACCATCGCCTAGACGATCCGTGATGACCCTAGGGGATGGATCGACTCCAGCGGCGCGAAAATCCCGGAGAACAGAGATTGCGTCCTTGTGCACATCCTTTAGGTTTACCGAAGTTGCTGCAGGCATGCATACCTTGGGGTGGGTCCCTACACACTCGATAGGTGCTGCCCCAATAACCACCGGCTCACTGGGCCCCCAGTGAGCAACCAAATTCCGAGCCGTAACCATCCCTGTCATGGCAAGCGCAGCCGCAAGCGCCACCCGGATGATTACTGACCGCGCGGGAAGCCAAAGTGATAGAGCTGCTATCGCAAGACTGCCGGTAAAGAGGAGGTGAGGCCACATGGAAGTGAAAGAAACAAGCTCACCGAACATCAGGGGTTCTGCATACTCGCCCGATACGTGCCGAATCCAGTATGGGGTAGTCGATACAGAGAAGGCGACCACGATGAAGATTGCGGCAGCCATAACCGGAGCCGCGATCTGCCGTGGAAGGATGTTCCCAACAGAAAATCCGATAGTACAATGCGCCGCCGCAAGGATCAGTGCCAAGACCATAGGTCGAAGGCTGTCGAGCGTCGGCGAAACTCCGGCACTCGTGAGCCGAATAGCGACAGGAAGAATGAGCATGAACCAAGAGAGAATTAGAACGGGAGTCAACGCGCTGGCGACAATACGGACACGTGATCGAGTGGCTGCCAGTTGCCATACGCCACCCGCCTTAAGCCTGCCGCCCTCCCAGGCCGCCAAACTCGAGGCAACCGCGTAAGCGAAGGCATACATGGGGGCCATGGATTCCGATACCAACGTGGGTGCGTAACCGAAGCTCGCTGGATTCCGCTCGCCTTCGCCAACCGTGTAGTAGAAAAGTGTCAAGCCCAGCGCAAAGGGGGATGCCCATAGCGCACTGCTCGTGCGCAACGATGTCAGAAATTTCACTGGCGGATCTCCGTGGGGGCGGGTTCACTTGAGGGTGGGGCACTAATTCAATCCGAACCCCACCCTCAAAATCATCTGACGCTAGTCGGCCTTAGTGGTGTCAATCGTCCAACTCTCAACGTCGATCGTGTTGGAGTCTCCGCTGTCGATTGCCCCAATTTGGAAGTAGTACATTCCCCATGGGAGATCATGCCATTCACCAACGCTTACACCACCGGCCTTAAAGCATGCCGTGAAGAGCTTCTGGTCATAACTGGGGTCAGGCTTAAAGTCAAGCGCTCGATAATAGGTTATTTGAACGCTCTGATGGTGGAGCGATTGACAGTTGTAGAAGTCAAGCTCCGAATACTGCTCCTCGTCCCAGCGGTGCGATTCGTTGCCATCGTACGCATTGGTAACATTCCCGGTATAAATGGTCGCGGAAGCTCCGGGGGCCATGGCGAGCGATAGGGCAGCTGTCATAGCGCAAACTGCAGCGACATTCGTCAATCGAGACTTATTCAAAGAATCTCTCCCATGTGTGCCTGCGGATTCCTGCACCTACGAGCTTCAGGTAAAAGTATTGTGAATAATGGCTGGCGTCAAGGTGAATACTTATCGAGATGCGGCAATTGGGTGCGTCTTCTTTATTTTCATTGAGTGTCGTATTTGATCAAGTTCACGCACTTTAGACCTCCTATCGGTTTGACTTCAGGCGTCGCCAACAGGCAAGCGGCTTCCGAGGGTGAAGAAGGGTTCGTGGGTGTCATCGCGTGTTCCGCAGGCGGCGGAACCAGTGCAGGTGGGCGAACGCACGCTCCACGACCCAGCGTTGGGTGCCAGGCCAGAGCCGTGCTCGGTGCCCAGCGGGCGATGACGGGCGTCACGCCGAACTTTCGGACGAGGAGGCGGTACTTGTCGCGGTCGTAGTCGCGGTCACCCAGCACGACGTCCGGGCGGCGACGGGGCCGGCCTCGTTTACCCCGCCCGGGAAACACGGCTTCGAGGAGCGGGATGAGCTCAGTGACGTCGTTGCGGTTGCCGCCAGTCAGGGTGACGGCGAGCGGGAAGCAGGTGCATCGGTGATCAGGTGGTGCTTGCTGCCGGTTCCGCCCCGGTCAACAGGCAACGCAGGCTGGTCAACCCTGCCGATGACAGCAAGGCCCGTGAAGTCCTCGTGCCCATCGGCGCTGACGACGACTCACACGAAATTCACGCCGCGCCTCCTCTTGGCCGCCCTGTTTACAGATTGCCCGCCACAACGACCGGCCGGCAACAGGCCCGCACACCGGACGATTGGGGAGACTCCCTTTGTTCACGTCGCCGGTGATCCCGGCGCGGATCAGGTGGTGGGTGTCCCCGGCGTAGGGGCGGGCGCAGGAAGGGCAGGGCGAGGCAGGCCGGTTGCCGCATGCGATCGACGAGTCCCGCGTGCAGCCGACGATCGGGCCGGGCTGCAAGGTGACCGCCGGCCAGTGGTACTCGTTCTACGACGGCGTCACCGTCACCGCCCCGGGCGGCCTGGACATCGACCACATGGTCCCGCTCGCCGAGGCCTGGGACTCCGGCGCCTCCGCCTGGACGCCCGAGCGTCGCGAGGCTTACGCCAACGACCTCGACGCCGAGAGCAGCCTCGTCGCGGTCACCGCGCGCACCAACCGGTCCAAGGCCGACCAGGACCCGGCCGACTGGCTCACTCCTCTCCTCGACGCCCGCTGTACGTACGCCGCGGACTGGGTCGCGACGAAGCTGCGGTGGAAGCTGGCCGTGGACGACCGCGAGCGGTTCTTCGTTGGCTTCGAACTGGGCCGGCTGGTTGCCTCGTTCTGGCTGTGGCTCTGTGTCGCCGGCTTCCTGATCTCGACGACCGGATACTTGGTGAAGGGCGTGCGCCTACGGCGGGCCCCCGGTCGTGCCACCGGCTGACGCTCGTCGCGTTCTGGGGGTTGGCGCCCAGGTCGTGCGGCTGGCGTCCCGGAGGACCTGGGAAAAGTCACGGGCTTTCGATTGCGAGCCTGCTGGCAAACACGATCATGGCAACTCCGCCGGTTGCTTTCAGACTTCGGATACGGCGGGACTTCGCCAGGAACCAGGTCCGCATTGAACCGGCGGCGCAGACCCAGATGGTTTCGATGACTGATTGGGCCACGCCCCCGGCAAGGCCCAGGACCAGCATCTGGACGATGACGCTTCCGCGGGAGTGGTCAACGAACTGAGGCAGGACGGCTACCAACGACACGACGCTCTTCGGATTCGCGACACCGACAAGAAGGCCCTGCCGTAGCGATCGAGCCCACGACGTCTTACCTGGTGATACGGCGGCGGCGAAGGGCTCATCCCCGGAGTCTGACCGAGCAGAGCGCAGCGCGCTGACGCCCAGCCAGAACAGGTAACACGCGCCGGTGATCTTGACAGCCAAGAAGATATTGGCCGATGTCGCGACGATCGCTCCAAGTCCAGCGAGCACGAATGCCAGGAGGATGAGACCGCCCAGAGCGTTCCCCAGCACGATCCACATCGCCGATCGACGCCCCACGGTGATGGCACGGCTGGTCTCAAGCAAGACAGATGGCCCCGGGATCACCGACAGAAGTGCCGAGAGAGTCAGGAAACCGACGACCAAGCTCAGATTCACGGGCATACGCACGGACGATAGCCGCGGGTGGATCGTCGGAAAAGACGGCAGCCTCGGGACTCTGATGCCGCGCCGAAGTGCAGCCGGCCGAGCTCGCTCATACGCTGAGAATCCCCCGGGGGTCCCTGTGGAGGTCAGCCGTGCCCAGAACCGTATGGAGCGGAGCCATCTCGTTTGGCCTGGTCACGGTGCCCATCCATGTGGTCAGCGCCCGGGAGGGCCACAGTGTCCGCTTCCATCAGGTCCACCTGGAGGACATGTCCCGGGTCCGGGTGCAGAAGGTCTGCGAAATAGAGGACCGCGAGGTCCCGAACGCGGAGATCGGCAAGGGCTATCAGCTCACGACGGAAAAGATCATCCCGGTCCTCGAAGAGGAACTGCGGGAGATGCCCCTGGCGACGGCGAAGGCGATCGAGATCGAGGCCTTCGTCACTGGAGTCGATCGACCCGATCCAGATCGGCGACGGCTACTACCTCCAGCCCGACGGCCAGGTCGCGGCCAAGCCCTACACGCTGCTGCGCAAGGCGCTGGAGCGGTCGTCGAGGGTGGCCATCGCGAAGTACGCCTGGTCCGGCCGGGAGCGCCTGGGTCTGCTGCGGGTGAGGGACAACGTGAGGGTTGCACGCCATGCACTGGGCGGACGAGATCCGCGACCCGTCCGAGCTGAAGCCGGACGACGTGAAGCTCACGAAGGACGAGATCGCCGAGGCCGAGCACCTCATCGACCGGCTCACCCGCGATGACCTGGAGGGTGAGGAGTTCACCGACCGGTACACGCAGGCGGTGGAGGCTCTCCTCGAAGCGAAGCGTGAGCACCGTGAGCCGCCCGCGGTGGAGGAGCCGAAGGCGCCGGGCAAGGTCGTCGACCTGATGGCCGCGCTCCAGGAGTCGGTGGCCAAGGCGAAGGCCTCCCGCGGTGAGGACGCCACCGTCCACGAGATGCCGAAGAAGAAGACCACGGCGGCGAAGAAGACCGCGAAGAAGACGCCGGCCAAGAGGACAGCCGCGAAGAAGACCACCAGTTCGAAGACGACCGCGGCGAAGAAGACGGCCAAGAAGGCCCCGGCCCCCAAGAAGCGCAGCGCCTGACCGGGGTCCGGGCCCCGGTCGGCGTGGGTTTCAGAGGACGCGCAGGACGCCGACGACCTTGCCGAGGATCTTCACGTCGTCGGCCGGGATCGGCTCGTAGGCGGGGTTGCGGGGCATCAGCCAGACCTTGCCGTCCTGCCGGTGGAGGACCTTGACCGTGGCCTCCTCGCCCAGGAGGCCGGCCACGATGTCGCCGTGGTCGGCGCTGTCCTGGCGGCGGACGGTCAAAATGTCGCCGTCACAGATCGCCGCGTCGATCATGCTGTCGCCGGACACGGTCAAGGCGAACAGGTCACCGTCGCCGACGACCTGGCGGGGCATCGAGTAGACGTCCTCGACCATCTCGTCGGCGAGCAGCGGGGCGCCGGCGGCGATCCGTCCGACGAGCGGCACCTCGACCGGCTTCGTCTCGCGGCCGTCGGCGAGTTCGGGTGCCCAGGAGGGGCGTACTCGGTAGGCCCGGGGCCGGTGCGGGTCGCGGTAGAGGACAGCTTTGGATTCCAGTGCCATCAGCTGGTGCGCGACGGAACTCGTCGAAGAAAGTCCCACCGCTGCGCCGATTTCCCGCATCGAGGGCGGGTAGCCCTGTCGGGCCACGGACTCGTTGATGTACTGGACGATGGCCGCTTGCCGGGTTGTCAGGCCGCTTTCGAGTGTCCGTATGCCCGGGGGCCGACCTGCGCGTCCCTGCGTGCCGTTCTCCATCCCCCGCACCTCCGTCAAGATCCTCTCGGAACGAGACCTTAACCCGCCATCTGGCGCAAATGGAACGCCTGGAGCGGGAAGCGTGTGCTCACCACTACGGCGGGGCGTTCGCATCTCACACGGCAGAACGACTCCTGGGCCGCTGCGGTGGGTGTTGCAGGCGTCCGGCGAGTGGGCCGGTGAGGGATAGGGTGGTTGCCCCTTCGCGGGGTTCATCTGCAACTTCCCTGGCAGTGAGTCGATTCGGGCCTGCCGAGATTGGACGGCACAACCATGGCGGACCGGGAGCGACGGGTCGCGGTTTTCGGGGCGGGGTACATCGGGCTCGTGACGGGCGTCTGTCTCGCGGAGCTCGGTCACCGGGTGGCCGTACGGGACATCGACCCGGAGAAGGTGCGGGTCCTGAAGGCCGGCGAGGTGCCGATCTACGAGCCGGGTCTGGGCGACATGATCGCCCGGAACAAGGAGCGTCTGACGTTCACGCTCGACCTCGCGGAGGCCCTCGATGGCGCCGAGGTCGCGTACGTGTGCGTGGACACCCCGCCGTCCGCGTCCGGGGATGCCGACCTGTCGCGGGTGTGGTCGGTTGTCCGTTCGCTGGCCGGGTCGACGCAGTTGCGGGCGGTCGTGATGAAGTCGACGGTTCCGGTGGGGACCGGAGCCCGCGCGCGGGCGGCCCTCGACGAGGCGGGGCTGACCGGCACGGCCTACGCCTCGAATCCGGAGTTCACCGCGGAGGGACGCGCGGTCGGGGACTTCATGAACCCGGACCGCATCGTCATCGGTGCCGACGACCCGGAAGCGGCCGCGTTCATCGCCAGCCTGCATGACGGCATCGTCGCTCCGGTGGTGACGATGGACGTGCGGTCGGCGGAGATGGTGAAGCTCGCCTCGAACGCCCTCCTCGCCACGAAGATCAGCTTCGCCAACGAGATCGCCACTCTGTGTGAGAACACCGGTGCCGACGCGGAAGAGGTTCTGGGCGCGGTCGGCCTCGATCACCGCCTGGGCAGGCACTTCCTGCGGCCGGGCATCGGGTGGGGCGGCAGCTGCTTCCCGAAGGACTCAGAGGCCTTGCGCCAGCTCGCCAGCAATACCGGCTTCCACCCGCCGCTGCTCTCGGCGGTCATCGACGTCAACAACATCCAAAAGCGCCGCGCGATCCAGAAGCTGAAGGACACCCTCGGCGACCTGGCCGGGCGGGAGATCGCTCTGCTCGGGATGGCGTTCAAGCCGGGTACCGACGACATGCGCGAGGCGCCGTCCACCGTCCTGGCTTCCCGGCTGCTCGCCGAAGGGGCCCGGGTCCGCTGCTGGGACCCGCTGGCCCGCACCCCGGACGCCGAGCCGTGGAGCTCCACGACCCGCCATGCCACGCCGGACGAGGCGCTGGAGGGCGCGGACGCCGCGGTTGTGGTCACCGAATGGGCTCAGCTGAAGGACATCGACTGGGCGCAGGCGGCCCAGCAGATGCGGCGGCCGGTCCTCTTCGACGGCCGCAATCTGCTCGACCCGCAGCAGATGCGCGAGTTCGGCTTCACCTACATGTCGGTGGGCCGGCCCTAGCGCTCCTGCTTCCGGAAGGACCGGGCCTCGCTCGCACCACGGGCGAGGCCCGGCTGCATCGGCCTGGACGCGAGGCGGCGGTGGTCTCGCAGACTCGCGCTAGACGCAGGTCAGGCGGTGGCCCAGGCGCGAAGCTGCGCCGCGATCTCCTGCACGCCGGTGCCCTTGTGCTTGGCGCGCATGACGAGGGCGAGGGCGTCCTCGGGCTCATAGCGCATGGACTTCTCGTTCGTGCTCAGGAAAGTCTCGGCGACCAGCCAGGCGAAGAATTCGTTCTTCGCCTCCAGGGGTTCGTGGAGGGCGACGGTCTCCAGCATCGCCGCGGCCTTCAGCCAATCGCTGGCATAGACGTCCCGGCCCATGTAGTGGGCCTGCACCCGGGCACTGACGGCGTCCAGGACCCCCAGGTCGAGGCAGGCAGGATCACCAGGAAGGGTCTGGGCGATCTGCAGGAGTTCCTGAGGGGTGAGGAAGCGCGTCACGCCGCGCGGCCGTGCTGCCGGATCTCCGACAGGTCCCGGCTTCCCATGGGCGCCGGGTCGGGGTAGGCCGCTGTATCAGCGGGGGCCTCCTGGACGTCCCGCGTGGCGAACACCTCGGAGAGCTGCGCGACCCGCTCGCGCGTCCGGTCCAGGGCCTTGATGAAGGGATCATCGGCCGCGGCGAGCGCGGCGTCACGGACGAAGACCTCCGGAGACTTACCAACCAGCTGCGCGGCCTTCTCGACACGCGCGTACTCGTCGGGGGCGAAAGGCAGCTGAGGTCCGTTCTCGTCCATATGAGGACGGTACCAGCGCACCCCGCCGGGGACCGAGGCCTCGGCAGAACGAGACCGGCCAGCGACCGCGCTGCCGACCGCACCGGCCGGACCCGGCACTCAGAGGATTGAAGGCCACGGCCTTGGTGGTAGCGCTGAGCCCATGGAATGGCGACTGCCTGCGGCCATGCTGGCGAAACCTGTCGAAACCCCTCCCACCGGACCCTACGCATATGAGGCAAAATGGGACGGATTCCGCGCGATCATCAGCCGAAATCCAGCAGGCGCCGTAGAGATCCGCTCCCGGCAGGGCACGCTCTTGAACGCCGGATTTCCGGAGATCACGACGGCCGCCCGGGACCTGCCACCCGTGATCTTGGACGGGGAGATCGTGATCTGGCATGACGGCAAGCTCGCCTTCGAACGCCTGCTGCGCCGCCTCAACCGGCGCCCATCGTCCGTCGAAGCCGAGGTTCGTTCCAGCCCTGCTCACTTCGTCGCGTTCGACCTGTTGCGCGTCGACGGCCCGGACGGGGACGTGGCGCGCCTCCCCTACCGTGACCGGCGGGCCCGCCTCGAGGCGCTCTTCGCCGAACAGGAGCTTCAGCCGCCCTGGACGCTGTGCCCCATGACGCTGGACCGCGATGAGGCGCTGTCGTGGATGCGGGAGTGGGCGCCGGCTGGGATCGAAGGGATTGTCGCGAAGAGGCTTACCGGGGTCTATCAGGGTGGGATGCGAGGCTGGGAAAAGGCGAGGGTTCGCCATACGAGTGAGGCCATCGTGGGAGCTGTGACCGGCCGAATCCAAGCACCGTCCACCCTCCTGCTGGCGCGCCAGGACGAGGACGGCCGCCTTCACTTCGTCGGGCGCACATCTGTCGTCAGCCGCGTGACCGCTGCCAGCGTCGGGCATCTGCTCAGTCCCCAGGAGGCCAGACAGCATCCGTGGAGAGGACGCCGGTTTTCCGCTGGCTGGGGCAGCACGAAGATGCTCGAGGTGCAGCTCGTCGAGCCGAGCGTGGTGGTCGAGGTGAGTGTCGACATTTCTTTGGATGTCGGCGGCCGGTGGCGACACCCCGTGAGACTGGAACGAGCGCGGCCCGACCTGGGCGTCTCCGACGTCCAGCCGTTCCGTCCTCCCACCGGCTGACTTGCCTCCACCGTTCAGCATGCTCAGAGCTGCACGTGAACCTGGGATGCCGTTAGGAACTCCGCCTCAAACGGCGGCTTCCCTATGACGCGCCCGGCGGTGCCGGTTTACACCGTGACGCAATCGACACGGAAGGTCGCCACGGAGATGTCGGTGTGCCATCTGGGGCCAGCCCGTACGGCCACAGCCTCTTAAAGGCGTTCGACGTCACGCTCAGTTCGTACAGGGCGCCGGTGTTGCCGCGGTCGGCGGCCTGCCGGGCCAGGCTCTCGGCTCTGTCCCGGTCCCCTGCCACTTCTCGCATCATGGCCAGGCTGGACAGGGCGTCGGTGTCGCCGTGGTCGGTGGCCTCACGGGCCAGGGCCTCGGCCCCGTCCCGGTCCCCTGCCTCCTCCCGCATCATGGCCAGGCTGGACAGGGCGTCGGTGTCGCCGTGGTCGGTGGCCTCACGGGCCAGGGCCTCGGCCCCGTCCCGGTCCCCTGCCTCCTCCCGCATCTCGGCCAGGCGGGACAGGACGCTGGTGTCGCCGTGGTCGGCGGCCTCACGGGCCAGGGCCTCGGCCCCGTCCCGGTCCCCTGCCTCCTCCCGCATCATGGCCAGGCTGAACAAGGCGATGGCGTTGCCGTGGTCGACGGCCTCACGGTAGAGAGTCTCGGCCCCGTCCAGGTCCCCTGCCTTCTCCCGTATCTCGGCCAGGCGGGACAGGACGCTGGTGTCGCCGTGGTCGGCGGCCTCACGGGCCAGGGCCTCGGCCCCGTCCCGGTCCCCTGCCTTCTCCCGCATCATGGCCAGGCTGAACAAGGCGATGGCGTTGCCGTGGTCGACGGCCTCACGGTAGAGAGTCTCGGCCCCGTCCAGGTCCCCTGCGTTCTCCCGCATCATGGCCAGGCTGGACAGTACGGCGGCGCCCCTGTGGTCGGCGGCCTGCCGGGCCAGGGCCTCGGCCCCGTCCCGATCCCCTGCCCTCTCCCGCATCATGGCCAGGCTGAACAAGGCGATGGCGTTGCCGTGGTCGGCGGCCTCACGGTAGAGAGTCTCGGCCCCGTCCAGGTCCCCTGCCTTCTCCCGCATCTCGGCCAGGCGGGACAGGACGCTGGTGTCGCCGTGGTCGACGGCCTGCCGGGCCAGAACCTCGGCCCCGTCCCGGTCCCCTGCCTCCTCCCGCATCATGGCCAGGCTGGACAAGGCGATGGCGCTGCCGTGGTCGGCGGCCTCACGGTAGAGAGTCTCGGCCCCGTCCCGGTCCCCGACCTCCACCCGCATCCCGGCCAGGCGGCACAGGACGCTGGTGTCGCCATGGTCGACGGCCAGCCGGGCCAGAACCTCGGCCCCGTCCCGATCCCCGGACTTCTCCCGCATCCGGGCCAAACGGGACAGTGCGACGGTGTCGCCATGGTCGGCGGCTCGTTGACGGAGGTGGTGACCCCACTGCAGGCGGTGCCGGGCTTCGGCCGCGTCAGCGAGGTTGTTGAGGTCCTCGGGGTGGGTGAGGTGGGTGTGGGCGGCGTTCCAGAAGGATGCGGGTGGGCACAGGTAGCGGCGGGAGGTACGGCCGTGTTGTTCGAGGTAGTCAGTGAGCCGGAACACTGGGCCCGTGGGCGACGCCACAGTGGTGTCGGCGTCGGTGGTGGGGGTGGGCGGGCGTCGTGGGGGACGGGGGGTGGTGCGGCGCAGGGGCGCTTGCTTGCCGTGAACCGGCTTGGCGAGTTCGGCGTAGGCCTGTTCGGCCCAGTCGTCGCTGAGTTGGTCGTAGGCGTCGTCGCTGAGGTAGTCGGGGGCGGCGTCGGTCAGGAAGGCCTGGGAAAGGTGGAGGCCGACGCCGAGGCGGCGGGCGTCCATCGCCACTTCCAGCAGTGCACGGGCGGCAGCCTGGCGGGGCTGTTCGTAGCGGCGCAGGAGTTCGGGGGCTCCGGCCAGGTCCTGGGTGATCCGGCCGCTGTCCTGGTTGCGGGTGAGGGCATCGGTTAGCAGAGCGTCGCCGTTTTGGGCAAGGGCCGTCGCAGCGGCCAGGGCTGCGGTGTCGAACGTGTCGGGGACACTCGCCGTGCGGCCGGCGAGCAGTTCCCGCACCCGGCTGTACGGATCATCTCGGCCCGGTTCGGGCAGGGCGGTGTAGTCATGGGCGTACTCGGGCCACAGCGTGCCCAGGACCAGGACCGGCCCACGTCTGTCGTCGATCAGCAGCTGGTGCACTGCCGCCGCGATCTGCTCGCCGAATTTCCGGTCGCCGAGGTAGTGCTGTGCCTCGTTCAGCCACAGCACGGTGCGCGGCCCGACCCGGTGCAGGTCTGCCAGCGCGGCTTCGGCGCGGGTCGGGTCGAAGGGATGCCATAGTCGCCATCTCTTCTTCGCGAGTGCCTGGACGGCCTGCCAGCATGCCCGGGTCTTGCCCGTCGATGAGGTCCCCACCAGAACGATCATCGCGCTGTGGCCCGCGGCGGCCGCCGCGACCGCGTCGGCCAGCACCTGGTCGTGCTCGCGTCGCACGTACCCCGGCAGTGCCCGCACACCGTCGGCGTCCGACGTGCTCAAGCCGAAGCCGGCGGGATGGACTTCCAACTCGTGCGGCTCCCACTGCCCGATCGGCCGACCCGGCCCCGACACGTCGGCCGGCGCCGCGCCTGCCTCCTCGGCCGCGGTCCGTTGAATCTCCAGCAACTCGCCCACCGGCAGCTTCAACGCCTGGGCCAGCCGGGTCACCGTGTCCACCGACGGCACGCCCTCGCGGACTGAGAACGCCTTCGACACCGTCGTCCGGCTCACACCGGCGTTCCTGGCGAGCTGCGTCTGGTTCAGGCGGGCGCGGGACCGTCCCTCGTCGAGTCTCCTGCGCAGTTCGGCCTGCGCGGGACTGCGGCGATCCGGTTCTTCGTGCATGTGATGGTCCCCCGGTGTGGAGTGTGCGCCCGTGTTCATCTTCGTCTCCGTGGACCATGGCGCACAGCCGTTCCGCGAGCTTCGTCCCTGTCAACACCCCACCGTGTTCAGGGAGGCTGCTGTGGCCGTCGCTATTTTCCTCATCGCCGTCGCTGTTGTTCTGGTCGTGGCGCTACTGACCGCCGCCGGCGCTGCCCTGCTGGCTCGTGTCGACAACGCGACCTGGCCGACGGCTCTCACTCGCGCCGCTGGCGCCTTCGCAGCCGTCCTCGCCCTCGCCGCCGCCATCACCGCGGCGCTCGCTCCCCTCCTCACGTGACGCCCAGCTGTCCTCGGCTCCCAGGCACCACCATGTGCGGCTGGTGACAGAGTTCGTACCGGAACCCCAATCTCCGCGCGGGTCCGAGCGAGCCTGCCGCTGCATGCGCAAGACGCTCACTCACCAGGGGCGAGAGATCGAGGTTGGGCTTGGACGGAGACACGGCGGCCGAGGGACAGTGGCCCTTCGATGTGCGCACACGTGCGGACGGGGGCAGGTGGGGCCTGCCGTTCGGGGGATGTCGACGGGCCCCACCTGTATTCACGGTCCCACGCGGACCGCGGAAACGCGCGTCATCCTGCTCCCGCGCGTCGCCGGGGGACTGGACCCCGATGCAGGATCGGGCCCAGTCTCTTTGCTCTCAGTCCCCGAGGGCGTCGCCGAGGCGGGAGCCCGTGCTGACGCCATAGTCGGCGGGGTTGAAGACGTCGGTCCCCGTGGTGGTGAGGCCGCTTGTGGCACCGTGTAGTTGCCAGAGGGCGCCGCTGCCCACGTTGTTGACGACGTTCTCGCCGGGTGCGGAGACGGCCAGATCGGCCTTGCCGTTGCGGTTGAAGTCTGCGAGGAGGATCCGGTAGCCGAAGGTGTCGTTGTTCTCGGCCGTGCCTGGGACATTGGAGGAGTTCTGCGAGTAGCGGGTGGCACCGGTCGTGACGGTGCCGCTGGCGGAGCCGCGCAGCACGAGGACGTCGCCGCCGCAGTGGGCGCTGTCGAGCGATTCGCAGGGGATGCCGATGGCGAGTTCGGCGGGTCCGTCGCCGTTGATGTCGGCGATCGAGAGGGCTGCGCCGAATTCGTCGCCGCTCTCGTTGGTTCCCGGGATGCCTGAGGTGTTCTGGTGGAAGGTGTGTCGGGTCGTTTTCAGGCCGCCGGGGGCGGTTCCTCCTCCGTAGTAGGTCGTGACGTACCCGGAGTTGCCGCTCGGGTCGGTGAGGTGGTTGTCGTCGAGGTAGGGGTCGGGCAGGCCGACCGCCAGATCGTCACGTCCGTCACCGTTCAGATCGCCGGTGGTCAGCGTGGTTCCGCCGCCAAGGGCCTGCTGGTCGTGAAAGCCCTCAGCGTCCTCGGAGAAGATCACGGTCGCGCCCGGCGCGGCCACCGCGAGTTCATCCTTGCCGTCGCCGGTGAAGTCACCCGCTGCGAGCTGCCCGAAACCGTAGTCGTTGCCGGGCCGCCGGTCGACGTCGATCGGGGCCGGTATCGAGGTGCGGCTGAAACCGCCCTCGAACAGCCACAAGCTGGCGGAGTCAGAGACGACCACGTCGGGGGAGGCGTCGCCGACGAAGTCTCCGACTGCCGTGTCCGTACCGAACCACTGTTCCTTGTAGGAGAGCGCGGTCGGCAGCGCGGTGCCCGACCGGAAGCCCGTGCTCCCTCCCCACAGGACAGTGACCGACCCCCGTTCGGAGAGGTCGCCGACCTTTTCCCTCTCGCTGGTGACCAGCAGGTCCGCGTATCCGTCCCCGTCCAGGTCGCCGTTGGACAGATCGGTACCGAACAGATCCTCGGTCTCAGCGGCTCCCGGCACCCCCGCACTGTCCTGCGTCACGACCACGTGCTTGCTCGTCAAGCCCGTCGACGATCCGAAGGTGACGACCACCGCGCCCGCGCGCTTGTGCCCGTTGACCGTCTTCTCCGGCATGCCGACGGCCAGGTCGCGGTATCCATCGCCGTTGAAGTCATCAGCTTGAGACGCCGGCGCCGCGCCAGCCGGTCCCTCCGTCGCGCTGAGGAAGCCCCCGGTGAGCGTCACGACGACAGCCGTCGCAAGAGAGACACGCAAGGATGGACGCATAGGACAACTCCTGTTGCTGGCACGGGCACTTGTGGGAAGACCCGTTGGATCACCGGTCGGCGTGAGCAGGGTATGCAGGCGACATGGGAGCTAAAGATCAAGTAGCACCTGATGGTCACAGGACTCACCAGGAGCCACAAGGGTTGCTCCCCACATAGCGACCGGTGGTGATCGCGTCAGATGCCGCCCCAGGGAACGAAGCCCGCGGCCGACTTCACGGTGCGGCGCTGCGCGTTCTCGTTGATCTCGACCTGCCAGTCGCCGTTGTGCCAGCGCACCGTCTGGGGTGTGACCTGCAGGGAGCCATCCGGGTAGCGCATGAGCAGGTCGATGACGGCGGTGTCGTCGTTGTAGGTGACGAAGTGGAAACCGGCGACCTGTCCAAGTTCGCCCGGGTCTGGGGTCCCGAGAGATCCGTTCCCGAACTGCGTTCGCAGTTGCTTGAGGGTGGCGTCCTTGTCGGGGCCGTACGTCTGCTTCTCCCACACCTCCGTCCAGTTGCTGGCGAGCATCGCTCTGGTGGAGATCTGCACCGCGGCGATGAGGGCCCCGGTGGGGGTGTGGGCGAAGCAGCGGGTCATGTCGCGTTCCGTCACGGCTGGGCCGGCCGCTGTGGACTGGGGCAGCGCTTCCGTCCGGAAGATGGCCCACTGGACGTCTTTGGGGGCCCTGGTCAGCGGGGACGTGTCACGGTCCGCGAGGACAGGGCATCCCCCGGTCTGGACCTGAGGGGCAGTGGTCACGGAGGAGGTCGGGGCCGGGGCCTTGTCCGTCCCTCCTGCTGCGGATTGTCCATTGGTGCAGCCGGCCAGGGCTGCGGTGACCAGCACGGCTAGCGCCCCGGCCACTGGCAGACGTCGCACCTGTCGATGGGGTGTCGGACGGGGGCGGGCGGCACGTGCAGTCGAGAAGATCACCCGTCCAACCTAGAGCAACTAGACCTCTACCGCGTGTGATTGACGGGTGGAGGCTGTGCCCATGGTCCTGACGTCAGTCGGTCATCCACTGAAGGTCGCTGACGACCAGGGGGATCCTCGGCTCACAGGCGGGTCAAAGCCCGGGCGGTCATTTCCGTCGCTTGCCCCCCCCGTAAGCGACATGCCAGCCCGCGCGCCTCCCCGCCTGACGCCTCAACCGAATACCCTTCTCCAGCCAGCATCACCAGCAAGGTGACCCGCCACCTTGACGAGCTACATAGGGCGCCTCTCGGCGGCACGATGCTGGTCCGTACCATCCCGTGGTGACCTCACCGTTCATATCGACCCCTCGCCGCCAGCTCGCTACCTTCGGCGCCATCGCGGCTCTGTGCCTGTTCGCCTGGTGGGCCGTGCAGCCGGTCGGCGGCGACTGCCAAGCCGTAGGCTCGACACTGTCCTCCGACCCCTACGGGTCCACCTACGACCCCGGCCACACTCAGGGGACCCGTACGAGCGCCACGTTCGGCTTCGGCGACGACGACCCTTGCCCGGCGGAAACCCGGCACCCGCGCCTCTATGGATGGCTCGGCCTGTAGGTCCTCGGGCCTCTCTGCTGGGCTTGTTTACCTCGGGCACCCCTTCGCCTGACCAACGTATCCCGACACCAGACCAGTTGATGCTCCATACGCCCTGACATTCGAGTGACGGCAGGACCGCGACCCGCACACGTCGCCAGTTCCAGTAAGGGCGGGTGCAGCCCTCGGCTTGCACCTGATTGTCCGTGTCGTGCTGGAAGGGGGTGACGTCTGCCTCAGCCACCTTGGCCACTTGTTGATCTTTATGACCCGTCCCGCGGTGGGCCGCTTGAGGTGATGTGGCTGGACCGGCTCGAGACGGCCACGAAGGTGGGTGCCTTCCGTCGTACCGGAGGCAGCTGAACGTCTCGGGGTGGTACTGGGCCGCGACATGGTCCGAACTGGTCGGCTACGAGTTGTAGGTGGAACTGGGGCCTCTGGTACGGCCCGACGCCGACCCGGATGTGACGGCAAATGGCCTCGCGGCCACTCGGCTTGTCCGGGCTCTGGAACTTGATGGGGCGGCCTGCGCCCGCTCGCGCCACCGGGTCAGGTCGCTATCGCAGGGGGAACATCACGCGCAGTCTCGGCAGTTTGCGTGCTGCCTCATCCTCGCGCCGAACGTCCCACTGCTCACCGAGCGGTCCGGAGGTGCCACCTCCATCACCCTTCTCAGCGTCAACGGCCTCGTTGAAGGATTCGCCGCACTCGTCGTCCACACCAGCCAGGATCCCGTACGCCTCCTTGGCGACGTAGTCGAGCGACTCCCATCCGGGCCAGTCGTCGCTCCATGCATCCCGCGGACGACCCACCAGAGCCTGGACCTCCGGAGTGGCCGCCAGGACATCGGGATCAGCCACCGCCTGAGTGAAGGCATCCCGACCGAGTCCCACCAACCACAGGCCGAAGTAGCAGAATCCGTCATCCGAACACCAGCCGCCGAAGATCTGATCCGCAGCTGCCCACAGATCCCACGTAAACGCCTCGTGCGTCACCTCGTCCAAGCGCACCTGGAACTGCACGACCTCTGCCATCGACCTCTGCGACAGTGCGCCACGCAGCCACGCGAGCCGTTCGTCCGGCCCCTGTGCCTGCCGTCGGCACTCCTCGATGAGCTCCCAGAAGGAATCGATGTCCACGGCGGCACTGTGCCAGGCACCTCTGACAACGCACAGTCCACGGACTATGTTCGAGCGGTGGAAAACCCAGAGATCATCATCAGACTCACCCCGGACGAGGCACTGATCCTGTCGGACTGGCTGGAGCGAGTGCAGATGACGGACCTCAGCCGTCTCATCGACGGTGCCGCTTGGGCGCCCCTTCACCGCATCGCCGGAACGCTCGACAAATCGCTACCGGGGATCTTTGCAGCGGACTACACCGAACGCCTCGAAGCGGCCCGCCGCAGGCTTGCTCCAGCCCAGGACGACGGCTCCGGAGACCACGAGGGGGGCTCATGAAATCCCTCTCGGATTGACCGAGCGCTAGTACCTCGCCAACGTCGGCCAGCGTCCCGGCATGTTCGTCGGCAAAACCTCCTTCCACATGCTGACGGCGTTCCTGACCGGCTACGACCAGCACGCTCTCCGGCACGGTGGGCACGTGCTACCGGCTGGGACGACATCTGGAACCTTCCTCCTAAGAGGTCCTAACAAAGGTGTTGGACGTGCCGGTGGGTGATCAGGCAGGTGGCGAGGCCGAGGAAAGCCTCGTGGATGTCGTCGCGTCGTTCCCAG
>NZ_JBIWKN010000010.1:0-39269 GCF_044765685.1 Leifsonia sp. NPDC102414 | reverse complement strand
AACGATCCACGGCCGCGACTGACGCTTCCCCACGACCAGACCAACGAACGCTGAAGCCGAAAGTCACATGATCAACAGCTTCTGTTAGGACCTCTTAGGCTTAGCGACCCAGGCATGCCTGGTCGGGGACGGCTCGGTCGGCCCCTGCAAGTCGATGTGCCTGTTGATGCGCAGGGACCGGTTGTAGGAAGGGTTGGCACTGTGGGGGAGCTGTGGGTGCCGGCGTTCTCGCTCGCGGGTGTGGTGCTTGGCGGGGGGTTGGCGGCGCTCACTCAGCGTGTCGCCCAGCGGTCGGCTGATCGGGCCGCGGAGAGGCGACAGTTGGCAGCGACGGCCGATACGCGCCGGGCTGAGCAGGTGCAGGCCATCCAGGAGTTTCTTGCCTGTGCCCAGCTCGCCGAGCGGGCCGCTTACTCTCGCCCGGAGCCTTGGGGTTCCGACGAGGACGGCCGGATGACCAAGGCGAAAGAGGTCATGACTCAGCTTTGGACGCTGGACCGCGGGATCGCTCTGCTCTGTGACCCAACTCTGGAGACACCCGCCCGCGTTGACGGACGCGCGCTCAACCAGGAGGCCTGGCGCTAGGTCGGTGACGTGGAGGTCAACGAGCACCTGGAAGAGAGTAGGAATTCCTTCATGACCGCCGCCCGGGCGAGCCTGGCCCTCACATGATCGATGGCCCAGAGCCATTCACCAACTGAAGCTCCAGCGATCCGAGGGACCAGCCTCACGCTTCAGTGGAAGAGGCATCCCTCGGACCCAGAAATTGCAAGGATCTCCACGTCGGAATTTGGGTTCTGACCCGCTTCGTGCGATCGCGTACGTAGAGTCATTCTTCGGGGCGCCACTCCATGAGGAGGTTGCGGCCTTCCCGCGCTAGGTGCTGGAAGCCAGCCTTCTCCCAAGCTTGCACAGCCCTGAGGTCGGATGCCTCGGGATCTACGGTCACGCGACGCCAGCCGCGTGCCAAACACAAGTACGTGACCAGTGCAAGAGCCGCGTCCGGCCCCAGGCCACGGCCCCGGGCCCCGGAGGTCAGCACCATGTCGATGCCGCCCTCGGTAGCATCGGCGTGCCAGTACTGCGCGTAGCCCACCGCTGTGCCCTGGGCGAGTATCAGGAAGGACTCCACGTGCGGGCGTCGCCGTCCCACGTACTTCTCGGCGACCTCCCGCCGTGACAGCGGCACTCCACCCCAGTGCTCCACAAAATCGGAGTTGGAGAACCAGGAGGCCAGCAGCTCGAGATCGTTCTCGGTGGTCGGGACAAGTCGAGTCAGCGCACCATAGAGAGTGAGGTCACCGGCCATCGGACAACTCCCATCGGAGACATCACCCGCGCGCGAAGATCAATAATCTCCCCGCGGGCGCGCCTACAACAAGGGGGCCAGAGCCAAACTGCGAACGTGGCGAACACTCGGAGTCACTCATCACCTGGGCCGCATTCACCTTGATGACCAGGCGCATTACCCGCCGAAGCTTTCGCAGGAGCGGACAGCCGGAATCTCGCGAGGCCCCACCGCGACCGATCCGATCGGCACTGACGGTCAGCAGCGCCACCGAGAAGTCACCGGGCCCTCAGGTCAGACCAATCTCGCACCACCACGACGACTTCATCAGCGCGACCGGCAACATCGAGGGTGTCCTGTTGCCCACAATGCCCAGGTCGCGCCGCCCGACGGCATAGCCGGAGTCTTGCTGCGTCCACCAGGCCGGCACGCTCTGTTCGAGGGGTCTGTAGTGTGCGGCAATGACAAGAAGCGAGGGGCTCGCGGAGCAGTTGGACTGGTACTGGCGCCAGAACCTGC
The DNA here is from genome assembly GCF_044765685.1 of Leifsonia sp. NPDC102414. Taxonomy (NCBI): domain Bacteria; kingdom Bacillati; phylum Actinomycetota; class Actinomycetes; order Micrococcales; family Microbacteriaceae; genus Leifsonia; species Leifsonia sp. NPDC102414. The sequence goes on along the minus strand of NZ_JBIWKN010000010.1, from coordinate 37,462 downwards.
GGCCACGGCTGGACGGTCTTACCGACGAGGAGTACTTCTGGGAGCCGGTGCGCGGCTGCTGGAGCATCCGCCCAAGTGGCACGTCGGCCGCACCGACGTCGGCGGGTTCAGGGGAGTGGACGATGGACTTCGCGTCCCCTGCCCCGGAACCGGCGCCGGTGACCACGATTGCCTGGCGGCTGGCGCACATCATCGTCTCGTGCCTGGCCTATCGGGTCGAATGGTACTTCGACGGCCAAGACTTCGACGCCGAGGGGTTTGCCTACGCGGGAACCGCTGACGAGGCGCTGGAACAGCTCGATGAAATGTACGGGAGATGGAACGCGGGGGTCCGCGAACTCTCGGACGCCGACCTGGGCAATGCGCCCGCGATGGGTCCCGAGCGGTTTCCCATGGAGAACAGGGTCCTGCACGTCAACAGGGAGCTGATCCATCACGGCGCCGAGATCTCCCTGCTGCGCGACCTCTACCGCTGGCAGGTCGGAGCCGCACCGCACCGAATATGAGTCCCCGATCAGGTCGGCGAGGATGGGGCTGGCGAGCGCGGCGAGGGCGGAGTTGCGGGCGGCACGGACCGAGATTCCGTGGTGGGTGCTGTTTCTGAATAGGGCATGGCACGACCACCTGCGGCGTCTGGGCGTTTGCCCAGCTGAGACGAGCTAGGTGCGGGGCCCGGGGGAACCCGTTTGCGAGCAGCCGGAGCTGCGGTGGAGTCTGGCGGGTGCACACGGTGGCTAGGGCGGGGAGGAACCGGTTGATGGACGAGACTCACTGCCCGGGTTCCACTGCATGTGCGGCGGGGACGTCCGCTTCGAGTTGTTCGACCGGGACGGTGAGCGACTCGCGCTCGTTGCCCTGCACCACGGGGCGACGCTGAGGTGGGGAGAATGGAGAAGCGACGCCGTACTCGCTGACGGCCGCCTGCTCCTGGCGTGGCTGGACGGGCACGGCATGCCCGGCCCCATGCAGCAGCTCGAAGCCGACCGACAGCAAGCGGAAAAGGATCCGAAGAGAAGCGCAGCTGGCTGGCCGCCGTGCCCGCCGGCTTGGAGGGAACCGCCGCCCGGATCCTCGACCTCTCTCGCACCGGCGGCATGCCCACCCCCGAACTGCTAGAGGAATTCACGGACCGACTCCAGCTGACGTTCCCCGATCCGGTGGAGCGGGCGCTGGCCCTGCTCAACTGGCATGGCTCCGGCAGTGGGCGCTGCTCCGGCTGCCCCGTCCACGAGGGCGTGCCCGGCAAATTGCTCGGCGAGGTGCCGATCGCCGACCTGCTCGCCGGGCTGGCCGACCCGCGGGCCGAGGAGCGGCACGACATCGGGGCCGTGCGGCATCTGGTGGGTTGGAAGACCCGCCCGCGCCAGAAGCGGGATGTCGCCAGTCTGCCCGAACCGCTACGTGCCCGACTGCTGGCGCACGCCCGCCGCTCTGGAGACTCCGACAAGCAGGGCCGCGCAGAACGGTGGTTGGCACCCCCGCAGGCTTGAGACCCGCCGGAGCGGTCAGCGGCCGGTGAAGAAATGGGTCGTAGCCTCCGGAGAGTCATCGCGGTCCAGCGTCATGGGGCACAGCGTCCAGGGTGGCTGGAGTCTCTGTTCGGCGAAGAACACCTCGAGACGTGCCCGCCGGTCACGGTTAGGGAAGGCTGACGAGCGTGCCGTCCGGGCTGTTGACGCGCAGGCGGTCAAACGCGACGAAGTGAGCTGGGCTGGTGTCCCGCGTCATCGCCCTTCTGCGCCGCGGCGTGACCCTGCGCGTCCTGGTCGACAGCCCCGAACAAGCCGCCTTCGTCGCCGACGCCGCCCGCGCGGGCTCGCCACTCCCACGCAGATCGAGATCGACTGCGACGGCCACCCCGGTGGCCTCAAGACCGAGAGCGGCGTCCTGGTCGAGCGGTCCGAGGTGGCCGCGTGAGCGACATTTTCGCTGCACTCGAGGCTCTGACTGACCGCGATCCGGACCGGCGGGACCTCGCCGCCGCCTCGCTCGGGGATCGCCTGCGCGGCACCACCCTCGGCGCCGATACGGCCCGCCTCGTTGTCGGGCGTCTGGTCAGTCTGACCGTCAACGAACCCATCACTCGGGTTTGGGAGTCCGCTCTGAACGCGGTCAGTGAATCGTTCAACCACCACCGGCTGCCACTCGACCTCGTCAAACCGCTGGCGGCCGCCATGCCGACGATGGAACCCGAGATCCTCGCGCACACGATCTACATCCTCGGCGCCACCCGCGCCGACGGCGCTACCGATGTTCGAGCCTTTCCTCAACCACCCCGACCAGGACGTGCGCGAGGAAGCCCGACTTGCCGCAGCCGAGATCACTGCGGCACACCCAGAAGACACCATCCACAACTTTTGACGATTGCTCCCTGAGAGCACGGGTGGCGGGGTTCCACATCCGCGCCATCCCCGTCTGCCCCCGACCCGAAAAGGCGGTAGTGCCAGGGGCTGTGAGCCGTCCGCCAATGTGCGACCTCATAGGGGTCGACACGAGCATGGACGAGACCACCGTACGGCAGCATCTGTCCTTGACCTGACACCCGAACCGCGCCGTACATCGCTTCGCCGTGGGGCATGTCGGGCACGCGGAACGAGTCATACGCCTGACTCGGTGGTCTGTCCCGTCCTACGATCGGCGCATGGTCACCAACAGCCCCGCCCTCGCCGCGGGTTGCACCGTGCCGCGTAGCGGCTGTTGTTGTTGCTGCTGACGCCGGACCGGGTCCCCCGTCGCGATCACGGGCCTGCTCTGTTTCCTCCGACACCGATCGAGCGGATCGACCGAGCATCAGATCAGCGCCGGCTCGCGGACGTCGTGGCGCGCCTCCCGTGAATCCACGCTGCGGACCCGCACCCGTATGACCCGCCCTGCGCGCCCAGCCGGGTCCGCTTCTGCCTCTCCGCTTCCCCTCCCTCAAGGAGCACACATGCGTATCGACGAGTCCGCGTATGACCGACGCCGCCTGCGCCAGTGGCTGTCCGGCGAGGCCAGAGCAGAGGGAGTGTCGCGGCGCGACCTGCTGCGCCTGGCCGCCGCGGCAGGGGTCCTCACCACGTTGGGCCGGCCCACCCCCGCCGTCGCCGACGCGCCCGCACCCGGCCCCGGAATCGTCAAACCGCTGCCCTCGGAGCTGTTCAGCATCCGGGGCACCAATGCCGAGACGAACTGGTCCGCGCTGCGAGACACGGGTTTCCATACGCCCGTGGACCGGTTTTTCGTACGGAATCACACCTCGACACCGCAACTGGACGCTGCCGAATGGCGGCTCAAGGTGTGGGGCAGTGGACTGCGTGGCGCGCCAGGACTGGACAGGGCGGTCACGTTCGACCTTCATGATCTCAGGCTGCTGCCGGCCGTCACCCTCGACGCTTTCGTGGAGTGCGCCGGAAACGGGCGCAGCTTCTTCACGAGCCAGCAGGGCGACACCGTGACCGGGACCGCCTGGACCCTGGGCGCGGTCGGCGCCGCCCGCTGGCGCGGCGTCCGGCTCTCGCACGTGCTGCGGCGAGCCGGGCTGACCGGGCGTGCGGTGGATCTCCAGCCCAGGGGACTGGACGACGAGTATGTGACTGGAGGGATCAACCTCGGCCGGGTCCGGAGGCCGTTGCCGGTGGCCAAGGCCCTGGACGACGTGATCCTTGCGTATGAGATGAACGGCGAGCCGCTGCCCTATGACCACGGCCATCCCGTCCGGGTGATCGTCCCCTCCTGGGTGGGCATCTCCAACATCAAGTGGGTCGGCGACATCGAGGTCTCCGACCAGCCGCTGTACTCGCCCTGGAACACCGACTTCTACCGGCTGTTCGGGCCCGCCTATCCGGTTGATGGCAGCGCTCCGCTGACGAGACAGACCCTCAAGAGTGCCTTCGAGAGCGTTCCGGGTGCCACGTTCGCGGCGGGGGTGCGCCATCGCCTGACCGGCCGCTCCTGGTCGGGCGCCGGCGGTATCCGGCGGGTCGACGTCAGCACCGACGCGGGAGCGACGTGGCGGCGGGCCGAGCTCCACGACCGGCCCCGCACCGGGTCCTGGTCGCGCTGGTCGCTGGACTGGCGCCCCACGCATACCGGTCCGACCGCCCTGCTGGCCCGGGCCACGGACACCACGGGCCGCACCCAGCCGGACATCACCATCCCCAACACCCAGGGATACCTGTTCGACGCGGTGGTCCGTCACCCGGTCACCGTGTTCGCACCGGCACGGGTGTAGGACCTACCCGTCGTGACGGTGGCCATCCAACCGGGTGGCCACGCCTAGCCACGGGGCTCCAGTCGTGTTCCGTGCCGGGGGGGGCTTGTCAGGTTCCGCCGCTGCTGCTCTCGGTCCTCGGCGCATGGGTGCGCGTGCAGTGGGAGCAGGACGGGAGACCGTCAGGGGTCGCGGAGTTTCATGCCGTCCGTTCGTAGTATGCCGATGCGCAGGGTGAGCTGCGCGAGGCGGGCCGGGACTTCGTGGCCGACGTGGAGGCGGGGACGTTCCCGGCACCGGAGCACACCTTCTGACCGGAGCGGACAGGTATAGGCGCGGGTGAGCGGCTGGAGGCCGCTCACCCGCCCCTCCTTCCAGCGGGTGTCAGCGTGGCTCGGCAGTCGGCCAGGCTCGGGGGTAGGGCGCGCGCAGCTTCTCGGAGGTCACGGGGGGTGGTCGGCTGCGGCGTGGAGGCGGCCGTCGCGCAGGATTGTGGCGCCGCTGCGGAGCATGGTCGTGACCAGTTCGGTGGCGAGGGCGTCGGGGGCCACGTTCAGGAGGCGGGCGCCGTCGGTCAGCCAGGCGCGGGCGGTCAGGTACGGCTCGACTTCGTCGGCCGGGATGCCGTCGCGGATCATCAGGGCGAAGGCGAAGATGCGGCGGGCGCCGTACCAGACCGCTGCGGCCGGGTCGTCGACGAGCCGCTGCGCGCGGCGCAGGGCCGCGGCGAATGCGGCCGCGGGGTCGGCCGGTATCGGGCCGTGGGAGGGGAGAATTACCCGCGGGTTGAGGTCGGCCATCCGTTTGAGGGACGCGAGCGCGGTGGTCGCCGCGTCGGGGCCGTCGAGAGCGCGGTTGACCCAGCCGACGTCGTAGTCCGACAGTGCGTCCCCGGCGACGAGAGGCCGCTCCTCCGGCTGCCACAGCGCCAGATGGCCTGGCGTGTGGCCGGGGGTGCGGACGAGTTCCCAGTCGGCATCGCCCAGCTGGAGGACCTGGCCGTCGTCGAGTGCAAGGTCGACGGTGTACGGGGCGACGGGCTGGTCGAGGTGACCGTTGTGCGACTCGGGCGGTCGTCCTGCCGCTTACCTCGCGCGGAGGTATCAGCGTTACGTGAGGGTGTGTCGGCTTTGAGGATCTTCATCGCGAAGCGCGACTGGAATCTGGCGAGACCCGATAGGACGCACAGCCGCCGCAGGAAGCAACATGTGGCTGAGCGTCAGCCGTACCGCGACATCAGCGCCGTCGGCCGTCCGTCATGCGCCTTCCGTCGGTTCCCGGTATGTCAGCCAGGCTTTCAGCAGAGAGCGGGCCGAGTCGAAGATCAGGTCCGGGCGACTCGGCAGAAAGGGCAGCAGGCCGTCCGTGCCATGGCGTGACGCAGAATCGTGCTGATTAGGCGTAATGCCGCAGTAGTGGCCATCACTTCATCGTTCACACGCACTGGCGCTGCATCAACGGGTAGTACAACAATTGATATGCAACGACGAAGGCTTTCGGCCACGGTAGTGGCCACAATGCAGGGTTCATCTACAGCGGCTACCTGAAGACGTCGTTTCGGCCGGTCCGGTAGGAGCATGTCCCGATGCAAGGTGGAGGATCATGGGGCGAAGCGCGTGAGAGACCGTCTTGTCAGGACAGAGCGCGTGTTGCGGGGGGTCGGCGCGGTGGCCGTTGTTGCGGTATTGGCGACCGGCTGCAGTCCGCCGGAACTCCCGCTGGTGGCTGTCGGCAGGGGACCGGGAGGTGATTTGCGGGCAGTGCTGCGGCCCTGTTCGGACGCCTCGCATATGGAGGAGGTCAGTATCTGGCACGTCGCCAACAAGTCTGGTCGTGTCGATCCTGGAGTCTTGGACGGCTGGTCGGCCCGGCCGCCTCAGTCGGTCACAGGGGAACAGGAGATCAGCCTCTACCGGCCACCCAGGGATTGGCACGGCAAGGCGCGTTCAGCCAAAGTCTTGTCTCCAGTCGGGTTCTACGCCGTGGAATTCGTGATCGGAAAGAGATCGGTCTCGGACGGGGACGTTTTGGTGAAATATAGCGGAATAAACTACTTCAAGGTAGCTGATATCGGACGCCTTGCCCCTGGGCAATGGTGGGTTGATGGCAAGGTCATGAACCGCACACAGTTCCGCGATCACGCGGACGACGCCTGCTAGCCGAGCCGGCATAGGCCGTCACCGTTTTCGCGAACAACTCCCGCGGCGCAGGCAGGTGGAGTCGGCTGGTGTCCCGACCGCGCGGCGGACGTCCGCCATCAACGGCGCGGGCCGAATGTGACGTCGTGCGAGCGACCGGCGGAGCGGACGCTGTGGGCGCATCCCAGAACTGCGCGAAGAAGTCCGACGGATGCGGGGCTGCGTGCGGTGCGCCGCGACGTTCCGTTCTGCCTTGCCACTAGGCGTACCCGTTGATAGCTGGCGGCCTGGTCGGTACGCGGCGGCCAAGCTGATGCCAGTACCCGTGGATTCGGAATCTCCGCAGCATCCTTTCGCCTGTCTGCACCTCTACCTCATGCCGAGCTGCCTCGACGGCATCCAGGGCGGCATTGACGACGGCTTGCTCATCGTCAATCCGGGCCAGGCGCCCCTCCGCCCGTTCGAGCCGAGTCGAGGCCCCGTCCAAACGAGTACCGGTGCTGTCCAGTTCGGTCTGCAGCCGAGCCTGGCCGAGGCACTGCGCACGCTGCGAACGGCGCAGCAGGCCCTGGCCGATGAGCGCCCATACCAGCAGCCGCCACCGGGATGCCGCCGAGCGCGCGCGCCGGCAGGCCGAGGACAGCCACGGCCACGCCGTCAGTGCACGCCACCCCGCCGAGCGAGCCGAAGAGCGCCACCGCAGCGAGCATAACGGCGCACATCGCAGACTAGAGGCGGTCGAAGACCGCTACGCGGTCGCCGTGGAGGCCATCACCCGCGGTCATCGCGGTACTCGGCGGGATGCTGTGGCTGCTGGCTGTCAGCCTCCTCGCCGCGACCACCGGAGCGGAGTACGGGCAAGCCGGTGGTCTTGCCGCCAGCAGGATCGCCGCCCACTGGAAGGTCAGCGCCGAATCCGTCATCGTGCTGGCGACTGTGCCGCTGATCATCCTTCCAAGCTCGGCTCGACCGGTGAGCGTCATCGCGCCGGCGGTGGCGTCCGCCACCCTCAGACTCGGAGGGGCCCGCAACCTCCGCGACCGGCTGGGGCTCCAATGGGTGGTCAAGCTCGTCCCCGACCTTGCGCCCGGCCGGATCAGCGAGCCCATGCTCGGATATGCAACCTTCTGGGGTTCCTGGACTGTCTGGGGCGCGATCCTCACCGCAGCGCTTTCCCTCGTGGTTACCTTTGCAGGCATTGGCGCCAGTGTGCTTCTCCACGAAGACTTCTGAGCGGTCGGTTTCTGCCGCGGCCCGAACTGCGGTCCCCTTCCCGCACCCTGCGCGCCGGCCGTCTCCTGCACGAAGCAACCGCCACCGACGGCGACACCCAGCGCCTCATCGACCTCTTCGGCCTCAGCACCCAAAGCGCTCAGCGCTACAGAGCAGCACTGGGCCACCCCGATCTGCGACCCAGATCGGGTGCTGGCGCGCCCGTCGCATCCGCTCGCGGTGATGACAGCCGCGGCCGCCAGGACCATGTGGCACTGCCGTCGTGGTTCCGCGTTGGCGGTTGGCCGAGGAGCAGCGCACTGGGGAGGCTTGGTTCATTCGACGCCGGTCTTGTGACTGCCTGGTCCCAGACCTCTACGATCACTCAAGCCGTGGAGAGTAGGCGAGGGGGCGTGGTTATGGGTGTACTCAAACGGGCGTTTTGGGCGGTCGACCGCCACTTGGGGGGCAATCGGCCACCCCTGCGGCCACGCGGGCGGTTCCTGCGACATCCGGTGCTCTGCGGGCTCGCTGGCGCCATGTTTTCTGGCGGCCTCTGCGCTGTGACGATTGGGCGGGTGGACCTGCAGGTTGCCCTCTTGACACTGGTAATGGGCATGTTTTGGTTCCTTCTCGTCATAGGTGAACGAAAGCGTCTGGACCACTACGGATACTCGTGGAGGCAGGCGCGAGACGACTGACGGGTTACCTCGGAGCCTCTGGTGAGGAGTGAGACGATCTTGGCGCAGCTGTTCGATACCAGGGTCCAAGACGGTCGGGATCAGCGCCCACTGCCGGTCGTGCTCGATCGCGTCGACCAGGACGCGCTCCGTCTTCCGCTCCGCCGGTCGGAGAGCACACGGGAGCCTCGCTCCTGGAGCTCGGTGAATGGCGACGGACCGGGGGACGGATGAGTCGTGAGCGGGCCGGCCGACGACTTCGGCGCGACCGGGTGGGGTTCCCTCGTTGCCGAGTGCACCGTCCGGGAAGCTGGACCAGGTGTCGATCCCGGCGTTGTTCACCGCTCCCGGCGCTGCATCGTCTGCTGGTTCACCCGGCACCTGCTCACACAGCCCCTCCGCAAGGGCGCCGTGATCGCTGCCGCAGGTGACCGTCCACCAAGGCTGACCCCGACACAGTCCGTTCGGCCGTTGCGCGTGCGGCTGGTTCGGAAAGTCCACGTTCAGTGAGGCGCCTCAGCGCTCACGATGTCACTCAAAGTTACGATTTGTGGATGGCAGACGAGAGCTACGACGTGATGGTGATCGGGACCAGTCAGGGAGGCAGGTTCTTGCCCCTGGATCTGGCTCAGGCAGGGAAGCGAGTCGCGCTCATCGAGCGAGGCCCCATTGGCGGAGCGTGCGTGAACACGGGTTGTACGCCGACCAAGACGATGGTCGCCAGCGCCCGGATGGCTCATCTCGCCCGTCGTGCCGGTGAATACGGAGTGGACACCGGGCCGGTGTCCGTCGACCTTGCTGCGGTACGGGAACGCAAGCGCGCCATGGTGGCCGGCGCACGCGACAACTATGCGAGCCGCCTCACCCAGGACGGCCTCGACCTGTTCGAAGGCGAGGCGCGCTTCACCGGGCCCAAGACGGTCGAGATCGCCCTGAAGGGCGGCGGCACACAGACGCTCACCGCGCCGGTGATCGTCGTCGACACCGGCGCCCGCCCCAGGCCGCTGGAGATCAGCGGCGCCGACGGCGTCAACGTCATGGACTCGACGTCGATCATGGAGCTCGACGAACTTCCCCAGCACCTGATCGTCCTGGGGGGTGGCTACATCGGCCTCGAGTTCGGACAGATGTTCCGCCGTTTCGGCAGCGAGGTCACGATCGTCCAGAGGGGCCAGCGCTTGATGCCGGCAGAGGACGAGGACTTCTCCGACGAGGTCGCCGCCATTCTGCGTGAGGACGGCATTACCGTCGTGACCTCAGCTACCCCCGCGCACATCGAGCAGTCAGACGACGGCCGGGTGCAGATGACGGTACACACTTCGCAGGGCACGCAGCAGATCCAGGGCTCCCACGTGCTCGCGGCCATCGGTCGTATCCCGAACAGTGAGCGCCTCGACCCCGCCGCTGCGGGTATCCGGCTGCACGACAACGGCGCAATTGAGGTCGACGAGTATTTGGAGACCTCGGTTCCCGGCGTCTACGCCATGGGCGATGTCAAAGGAGGGCCGGCCTTCACCCACCTGTCCTACGACGACTACCGGATCCTGCGCGCCAACCTGCTCGGCGGCAAACAGGCAACGACCGCAGGGAGGACCGTCCCGTACACCGTCTTCATCGATCCGCAGTTCGGTCGCGTCGGTATGTCCGAGCGCCAGGCCCGCGAACAGACCCGCGCTGTGCGCGTCGCCAAGCTGCCGATGAACGCGGTGGTCCGAGCCATCGAGATGGGGGAGACCCGCGGCTTCATGAAAGCCGTCATCGACGCCGAAACCGGCCAGATCCTTGGCGCCGCCGTCCTCGGCGCAGAAGGCGGCGAGATCATGACGATCATCCAGGTCGCCATCCTCGGCAAACTCCCTTACACCGCCATGGCGGACGCCATCTTCACCCACCCCCTCCTAGCCGAGGGCCTCAACACCCTCTTCACTCTCCCCAACGCCTAGCAGGACCTGATCGACGCGCTCGGCACCGACTTCCACCTGTGCGGGCACTACCCAGGGCCATGATTGCTCACGATCACCAGACGGGTCAGGTCAGAGGGCTGCTCTGCGCCCACTGCAACCGGGTTCTGGAGCAGTGTCCACACCTGACCGGCTGCCCCAGGGCGGACTACATGCTCGTGCCGCCTGCAGCAGCACTGAACCTTGTCTACCCGGCCGGTCTGCAGTGGCGGCCCAAGGAGTCGACGAGGCAATACAAGATCCAGCTGTTGGGGTTCGACCCGTTCGAAGGGCTCTATCGGGCCCGGTAGCCGTGCGACGGACGTGATTCACCTCTTCGGTGATTCCGGCCTGCGGTGCGTCCACGCTGCGGCCTGGTCGTTGTCGGCGCCCCGGCCCGGAGGCGCGGAACGCGGCGGGAAGGGGCGGGGCTGTGGAGGATGGCGAGCGGGAGACGTGGATGACGGACGAGTTCGGGTCCTGCCACACCGGGACGGTCGGCGTGGTCCTGGACGACGGCACTGTCCCGCGGCCCGTCTACTTCGACGCGAGTTCGGGCGGGGGCGGTCGTGCGGTGTCGCAGTATTCGGCCACGACGGCTGGCCCCGGCCGCGCTGCGCGCGGTGTGCTCCTGCGGCTGGAACGGTCCCGAGCAGCGACTGGACTGGGAGGAGATCGGCGACCAGGACCTCCAGACGGCAGGGGTCGGCGCGGCGGACATCTGCATGGGGACTGGGACAAGCACACCGTCGAGGTGGAACGCTCCGCCATCCCGCTCCCGGAAACCATCACCGTGCTCCTGGCCCAGCTGGAGGTCGAGGTCGGGAAGCTGGCGAAGTCCTCGCCGCTGGCGGCGATCCGCGCCGCACGGCGCCTGGAGGACCTCGCGGCGCAGACCGCGTACTGGCCCGCCCGCGACGCCCGCAGAGACGCCGACCCCGGGCAGGCCGCCGCGGCGCTGGGTCTGGACGAGCCCGGGGCCCGGGCGGTGCTGGCCCGCTTCGGCCGCTGGAGCCCCTACTCCTGAGAAGCGAAGTCGCGCCGCTTGAGGTCGAGTTGTGCCATCGTGGGCTACGCGTCTGGTCCCTCGCTCCCCCGGTGGTGACGGACCAGACCGTTCCTGTTGGCCGCCGAGGGCTGCCAGCCCACCGGGGCTGCGGGCTGGAGGTGCTCCGCGTCGAGAGGTCAGTTGCGGCGGAGGCAGGTGGCGGGGATCTGTCCGCCTCGCACTACGCGCCAGGTTGAGTCGGTGCGGCCGCACTTGCGGTAGGCGGAGCCGCTCGGTGTCCGGGCGATCGCGGCGGTGCAGGAGGCGAGGACGTCGCCGCGGTGCGAACGGCGAGTAGGTGGAGATCACCAACAACTCCCGCCACGGCGTGGACCTGGACGGTTGGTCCCTCTCGGACGAGGACGGTCGCACCTACACGTTCGACCATTACCGCCTGGCCGGCCGCGCCACCGTCCGCGTCCACACCGGGATCGGCCTGGACACCCGTCGCGACGTCTACCAGGACCGCCCCAACTACGTGTGGGACAACCGCTCCGGCACCGCCACCCTGCGCAACGACCACCGGCGCTTCGTCGACGACGCGTCCTGGGGCCGCCACGGACACCACGGTCACCACCAGCGCTGACCGCATCTGAGTCGGGTGCCTCCGCCACGGATCCGGAGGCACCCCGGCAACGCCACGCACATCGCTGGGGGGCACGGCCACGCGCCGAGCCGCCCCGCCGCGCTGTCTGCCGCCGGGTGGGGGAGAGGTGACGGCGGGGGGGGGGGGGGGGGGGGGAGTGTCCGGTCGCTGCTCGCCGGTGACTGGGGCTGCGTTCCCACGGCGAGCGGCAAGACGGTCTGGTTCCAACTCGACGCGCACACTCACACCACTGGCGAGACCTGCCCCTCAGGCAGTCTTCCTGCTCGTGCGCGGCCCGTACCGGGTAGCCGCCGCTGAAGGCTGAGGGCAGTCTGGAGTGGTGACCAGCGCACCGATCGTTGTGCACCGACCGTCGCCTATGGGCGGCCGGAGGGTCACTGTGCACAGCCATGGGCATGACGAAATTCTGGGGACCGCGTACAGCGATCACGACCTCGTCGTGTTCCTTGCGGCCTCCGGGGTGCAAGATCCCGACAGCATCCTGGACGACGACCTGTGGATCGAGTGGCGCGGCGGCCCCCCGCACCAGTGGAGCGCCGCATGAATAACGCTGCTACTTGCTCCGGGCCGCTGGTGTCGCATCGCCCAGCCGGGTGGCGGTCTCCGACCTGGCGTTTCGACGCATCCCGCGGTCGATGCCGTAACAGCCGGCGGCAGGGTACCGCCAGCTGTCACGACGCGGCAGTAGACGGCCGGCGCTCGTGATGAGCGAGAGTCTTACGCGAGGGCTGGGTTGCGCTCGTATTCGGCGAGGGTTTGGCCGAGTTCGAACCAGGTGGCGACGACGATGCCTCACCGGTCCGGGCGGTCGATACCTGCGGGCTCGACCTGCTTGGGCGTGACCCACGAGGCGACGGACAGGCCGATGGCCAAGCAGGCGGCCGTGTTGGCGTACTGGCTGCGCAGTAGTCGGAACTGCTCCCACCTGTCACCCAGAATGTCCGGTCCTGCACCTGCTGTGAGCCCTTGGCCAGCCAGATTGTCGCACGCGCAGGACGCGGTCCTGGACGCCATCAACGTGCCCCGTTCCACAGTCGGTAGGCCGCGAAGCCGTCCCGACCGGGTGCTGGCCGTCAAGGCGCACTCCTCGTGGACCATCCGAGCTGGCCTGCGGCGACGCGGCATCAGTGCCACCATCCCAAATGCTCGGACCAGGTGGCCAACCGTGAGCGCCGCGGCACCCACGGCTGCCGCCCACCGGCCTTCGACAAGAAGCATTACAAGGGGCGCAACATCGTCGAGCGCTGCTTCAATCGCCTCAAACAGTTCCGCGCGATCGCGACCCGCGTCGACGAGCTCGCCGTCCGCTACCGGGCAGGCCTACACCTGGCCTCGCTCATCATGTGGCTTCGCGACACCACAGCATGATCATTTGTCAGACACGGCCTAGGGACCGGGGTCGCCCGCTGCTGCCCAGCGCCCGCTTGCACGGTGCCACGCTTCGTCACAGAAGCCCTCACGCAGATTGCGGCCCTGTTGATGACTGCCGACGCCTGTCGCGCAGCAGTGCTGATGCCATGGCCACCAGCACGCCGCCAAGCACCCAGGCGATCAAAACCCAGATCGCGCCCGCGGTGTCGTGGCCATCGAAGTAGACCGTGTTGCGCACAGCCGTCGTTCCCGCGCCCGGCGGGAGCGCCTGACCGATCGCGGCCCAGAAGGGCGGCAGCAACGAGGACGGATAGATCCCGCCCGAGCTTGGATTTCCCAGGATGGTGAAGGTCAGGATGGTGAGACCGAGTCCGACCGTACCGGCCAGCGACTGCAGCGCGACTCCTACGGTGGCACCCGCCAACACGATCAGCACGCCCAGACCCACCAAGTCCCAGAAGGCTCCTGGCAGGCAGTTCAGGACGGGCCCGACGATGATGGCGCCTCCGATCCCTGAGACGAACGCGTACGGCACCATCGCTGCTAGCCGCACCGACGTGCGTTTGAGCGTGGGGCGCTTCGAGCCCGCGGCCATGTTCAGCGCGGAGGCGGCCAGATAGCCACCGATCGTCCACGACAGGACAAGATAGAACGATGACACGCCGTTGCTGTCCCCCTTCGCCGGGGGATGGATGTCCACGACCTTGATCTCGCGACGCTGTGCCTTCTCGATCTTTTGGACAATCTGCTCCGTCGCAGCGGCCACGGAGGGGCCACCCGCAGAGGCGATCATCAAGACGTCGGCTTTCGCGGCGGGACGGACGACGAGCGCCGCGCTACTGCTGCGGTCCATTAGGCGCTTCTCGGCTTGAACCGTGGTCGTGACGGCCGTTGCCTTGAGCGGCTGGCTCGGCAGAGCGTTGATCTGTTCCACCAGTCCGGAGGCGAGGGCCGTCGGAGCCACGATGTCCAAGGCAATCTTGTGCGGCTTGGGGTTGTGCAGAGCTCCCATGTAAGAGAGAGCGAAGGCAAGCTGAAGCAGCAGCACACCAACCATGATCATCACTGCTCGGGGAGTGATCGCATCGTGCAGTTGGCCCAGGACACTCCGCGGAGCACCAGCTTGAGCACCGGCCGAATCCGTGATCTGACTCACCCCTCTCACTGCCAGACAGAATGTCCGGAAGAGGGGATTAGTTTGCACAAAACGCGCTCATTTGAATGGTATTGACATGCTTCGATGCGCATCGTTCGACGAAGCCATCCCACTGGCAGCGGGGCCGCATGGCCGGGGCCTCCATGTCTCCCTGGGGGCGAAGAGCCAGCTGGAGGGCCGGGCAGGGCCCTCGCGGTGGTTCAGCCGGTGGCGGCGAGGTTGGCTGCCTGGGCGGCGTAGCGGGGCCCTTCGCTGCTCAGTGAACCGTCCGGGCACGGCGGCCGTGATCTCGGGGATCGACCTGATGGGGGAGGACGCCTTGCCGCCGGTGAGGAGCGGGTAGAGGCCGTCTTCGACGGCTCCAGGCGAGCCGTCGATGTGCCGGTGGCTCCGCTCCGCCGGCGCGGCGCAACGACTTCGAGGCTCACCGGACAGGTGAAATATGCGGCGGGCCCCCGTCCGGGAAGCTTCGCCACTGCAAGTGAGGCAGGTATCACCGCAGACCGTGCCTGCTCGATCAGTGGCGACTGCCGGGCTCCTTCACGGAAGGTAGCCGGGGCGGGGCGTCGTAGGTCCCGTCTTCGCTTCCGGGACGGCGGAATTCTGACAGCCCGCACGGAGGTGGACGAGCGGCAGAGAGACCCGGCGCCATCGGTAGCAGTTCCGGGCCTCGCCCAACGCGTCCCACAACCTACGATCGACGTTCCGCAGGAGCATGTATACACCGTGGGCAGGGCATCGTTTGTGGGAACAGCCTGGCCATGTGCTCTGCCATCATCTGCGCTAGCGCGTCGAGCTTCTCCTCAAGCATGGGGGATCGCGACAGGCGACGCGGCGAAACTGTGCGGTCACGGCACTGGCCTCGCGCTTTCACGAGTTGGGGCGGCGACGCTTGTTCAAATAAGCAGAGAGCACCTCTGAACTGCAACGATTGGACTTTTCTAGGGTCCTGTTGGCTGGACGGAAAGGGGCGCTCTCCAGGTGAAGAAGCCTTTCGGGCGTACCCGCGTGGGCCTCGTGAAGGAGAGGGTTCCGCCACCGGATCGAGCTGTTCGCTAGTGGCTACTCGGAATCGGTGCCTGGCTCAGACGGTTGGAACAGTGCCGCCGTCGATGACGTACTCCGCGCCCACAATGGATGAGGCTCGGTCCGACACGAGGAAGCCGACCAGGTCCGCGACCTCTTCCGTCGTTGCGAACCTTCCGATGGGAACCCCTCCGAGGGAATCCATCAGGCTCTGCTCCGCCTCTTCGTGCGTCAGTCCGTTGCCCTTGGCGAGGTGGTCGATGAAGCCGGCATAGGCTCCGGTCTGAATCCCCCCGGGGCTGACGGCGTTTACTCGCACGCCTCGTGGTGCCAGTTCGTTCGCGAGACCCTTGCTGTACGTACGCAGGGCACCCTTCGCTGACGCGTACGGCAACGTCGCGTCGTGCAACGGCATCTGACGCTGAATCGACGTGACGTGGACAACTACTCCTGATCCCGCCGCCACCATTGCCGGCAGCAGTGCTCGATCCAGTCGGACAGCTCCCAAGAAGTTCAGGTTGAGCTCCGCCAGCCAGTGCTCCTCAGTCGCTGCAGCGAATCCGCCAGGCGGGGTCGACGATCCTCCGACAATGTGCACGAGGATGTCCAGCGCGGGTCCCTCAGAGATCTTGGACACTACAACCTCTACACCGCCCACCGTGGAAGTGTCCGCTTCGATGAACCGGTCGGGGCGCTCGTAGTCGCCGGGCATGGTGCGTGCCGTGGTCCACACGTCGGCACCCATCTCTCGCAGTCTCTCTACGACGGCCTTGCCCGAGCCCTTCGAACCGCCCGTGACCAGCGCCCGGCGACCGTTGAGACGATCGCGATCTGAACTAGACATTGTTCTCTCCACTGAAGATTGAGGTGGTGCGGGTTCGGTCAGGCCGGGTGGTTGGCGATGACGAGTTCGGCGATGAGGTCGTCCCGCAGCGCGAACCGGTAGTCGAGTTCGGCGACGCCTCCCGGGAAGGTGCCTTCGAGGCGCACGGTTACCACCCAGTGGGTGTCATCGACGCGGTGAGCGCCGATCTGCTCGGTCGTGTATTCGAACTCGGACCCGGCGTCCCGCAGGAACGCGTAAGTCTCCTCCCGGCCGCGGAAGGTCTCGTCCTGGTCGACGATCACCGCATCCGCGGCGAGGAACGACGAGGCGGTGTCGGCGTCGCGGACGATGTGTGCGCCCAAGAACTGGCGCACAGCGGTCGGGAGCAGATCGGACGGAAGATCGGTGTGCTGTGTCATGAGCCCACCGTGTGACCTCGCGGGGCGGGAGGGTCAAGCCGTGGACTCTCTCCCAGGGGGAACGTTCAGAATGAGGGGATGCTGACCATTGGCGAGTTCTCGCGGCTGACCCACTTGAGCGTGCGGACCCTGCGCCGGTATCACGAGGCGGCCTTGCTGGAACCTGCCGTGGTGGACGAGACCACCGGTTACCGCTACTACGGCGTCGATCAAATCCCGACCGCGCAGGTCATCCACCGGCTCCGCGAGCTCGACGTCCCCCTGAGCGATGTGCAGCGAATCCTGCGGACCCCCGACCCTGGTGTCCGGGCGGCGCTCGTCGCGGAGCACCTGCAACGCCTCGAGGATGCGCTCGACCGCACCCGGGCCGCAGTTGTCTCGCTGCGCCGCCTGCTGCGGCCCGATCCCGCGCCCATCGACGTCGAGCTACGTGCGGAGCCCGCACGGACGGTCGCGGCGGTGGAGGCCGTAGTCGGGCATCGCGACATCGAGACCTGGTACGCAGGCGCGATGGCCGAATTGGAGGCGGCCGTCGGCGCCGACGTGAGCGGACCGCCGGGCGGCAGCTACGACAACGCCCTTTTCGAACAGGAGCGCGGTCACGCGCTCGTCTACCTGCCGTCAGCTGCGCCACCTCGCACCGGACGCGTGCACCCTGTGAGTCTGCCGGCCGCGGAACTTGCGGTCACCACCCATGTCGGCGAGCACGACGGCATCGAGGTCACGTACGGCGAACTCGGGACTTGGGTGGTGGAGAACGCGATGTCGGTGGCCGGGCCGGTGCGGGAGGTCTACGTTGTCGGCCCCCGTGACACGAGCGATCCCGCTGCCTGGCGCACCGAGATCGGCTGGCCGGTTTTCCGTGTCACCTGAGGCGGTCAGTGCGGTGCGAAGTCTTCGAACGGCAGGGCGCACACGTTGAGCCTCGCGCTCTCACGAGTTGGAGGACCTAGGCTTGATCAAATAAGCAGAAGTCGCTCCTGAACTGCAACGATTGGACTCTTCGCGGGTCCTGTTGGCTGCACGGAAAGAGGTACGTGGCCCTGGCGGTCGCCTTGGGCGCTGACTGCCTCGCGGATGCCGGCATGCTGCGGGCGGAGCCGGCTGTGTTCGGGCCGGTGGCCTCGGACCCGACAATCTCCCGCCTCATCGACACCCTCGCCGCATCCGACGAGAAGGCTCCGGCGGCGGTTCGCGCTGCCCGAACCGAAGCGAGCGCCCGCGTCTGGAAGTTGGCCGGACAGCTCACCGACTCCGTCGGTGGACCGTCATGAAACTCCGAGGCTAGTAGCCGTCGGGGACACGAACTGACGGCAATCGAAGGGAGTCTACGGCGGCAGGCATGGCGCACCCCAGCGATTCCTGGATCTTTCGAAGGGAGTTCTCATAGGCATCGGCACGTTCGCCACTGTCGATGGCCCTGCGATGTCCGGTCAGGCCCTCCAGAATCGCCGGCTGCATCCCAAAGTCGCTGTCCGGAAACAGAGGATCGAAAGACGAGAGGATCTCACCGTCCTCCGCGTAGGAAACCCAGGCGGCCGCAGTCTCGCTCATCTGCGCAAGAAGCGCACTGGTCCCCCGTGACACAGCTTTCAAGACCTTCTCCTTCGCGAGAAAGGGTCCCTCGGGCTCAACTATGAATGTCCAACCCGCATGGCTGCCCGAACGCAGGAGCGGCCCCCGCGGATCCAGAATCCCACTGCTTTCCAAGCTATCAAAATCTACCCCGGGTAAATCATCTGGGCCGACCTCGGTCCCGAGTTCCTTGATTGCATCAAGTTCGCTCCGGTCGAGTTCTACCACCTCCGACTTGTCGTATGGGATCCTGGAAAGCGCCTCTGTCGGGGAGATCGCCCGCACAAAAATCGCGCAATATCCCGTCTCGTAGAGATTAGAATTCGGAAACATAGTTGCATTCATTTTCTAGCCTCTCGTGGCGTGAAGAAAATGCGCGACTCGGTCCGCCCTCATGGATCGAGTCGCGCATCTTCGAGCCGCTGTCAGGGCACGTCAGAGCCTAGGGGGCACGCTGTCCGGCGTTTACCCAGTAGGGGTCCTTCTCAAGGAGCCGCTGCTCCGTCGGAAAACGGCCGAGGTTCCCCCCCCACGCCCTCGTTCTGGGCTTTCGGCATGCTGGCACGCGCGCACTTTGCCGTAGCCGGAGGAATCTCCCCCTGGTTCGAGTCAGGCCACCCGAGGGACAAGTAGACCTTGCCGTTGATCGCCGAAGAGGTGACGTAGTACTGCTGGCAGCCCACCCCGGACTTGACACCGAGCTGGCGCCCGCTCTCCTTCGACTTGGCGGACGGCCACTCGTCGCACCGCGCCGGCGCCGGGGTGCTTGCGTGGGCTTTGAAGGTGCTGGCGCAGACGACGTCTCGGTTCTTCCTCGCCTCTGCTTCGCTCGATTCGCGATGCAGAGGCTGTCCACGCCCCTCCCAGCCAGGACGCGTGGACATGCGGCCGGTGCCGTCGCCCTAGTCGCAGCCGATCCGGTCCGCTGCCGCAGGCCAGGCCTCCACGCCGTCGGAGGTACGGACGTAGGCTGTCGACCTGTCCGCGGCGAGCCAGAGGGCCCAGTCGCGGTAGTGGTAGCCGGTGTCGCGCGCGTCCGCGGGCATGCGGGCATCCGCGTCGTAGGTGCCGTTCAGCTCGGTGTCGAAGAGCCCCTCGGGATCGCGCACGTACATGCGGGAGTTCGGGCCGCTGCCCAGATCGATGAAGTGCGCGCTCTGCCAGTCGCAGTGTTCGGCGCCGGGCGAGCTGATCACCTTCGTGGTCGGCACCCGGTGGCCCGTGCGGTCCGTCCAGATCTCGTAGCCCTTGGACCGGGCATAACTCGCCGGCCATTCCGACGGGTCGCAGGACGCGCTGGTCTCCGGACCCCAACCCGGGCGGTGCGGCTGGTCCTTGGCGACGACGACGGCCACCTTGGTCCTGCCCTTCACGTCGAAGGAGAACAGGACGCGATCGCCCTCCCGGCGCTCCACGCGGTAGCCGTAGTCCGGCTCCTCGGGCACGTAGATGTCGAAGTACGCGTTCAGCCCCTCCTCGGGGGTGGAGCCGCCGTCCCCCTTGCTCCAACGGTCCGAGCCACCGCCCGAGAAGATCGCGCCGTCGCATTCCAGCGCCTTGCCCGCCGCGCCCGAGCCCTCCCCCGGCTCCGGCTCGCCCTCCCCCGAGCTCTTCTCCGAGGGCAGGTGGAGCGGCCCCGTGTAGGGCCTGGCCGGCGGGGTGCCCTTCACCACCAGGCCGTCCCGCACGTCCGCACCCCCGCACCCCGCCAACGCCAGCACGGCCAGCACCACTCCGGCCGCGATCCCTCTGCGCATACCCGACCCCCCGTCACACCGTTCCGTGTTCGTGCTCCTACGACGCCGGAGGCACGGCGATCGTTCGGCGGGCGCGGGCAGAGGGCGAAGCAGCTTCGTCGGGCCGGGACGATCACCTTGGATGCCCGCAGAGAGACTTGCCTCTACGCGGTGCGGGTGACAGTGACGGGCTCCGGCGTGCTGTCGTGTGCTAGGAGGCTGGTGAGGGTTGCCAGGACGTGTGCGGGGACTTGCTGCGCGATCTTGAGGACACAGACGTCTGCGCAGAGGGTGCACCGTACTTCGACCTGCCATCCGTCGCTAGTGCTGTGACCGCAAAGGTTCACCGGCCTGGGGCGTGTGTCTTCCTTTGGCTGAGCAGACGTTCAGGAGCACTCGGGCAAGGGAACCGTCTCAGGAACGCAGCGCGTCACACGCCGGCGGATGAGCTTTGTCGTCGGGAGAGGGATAGCCTGCGTCGCTCTCGGTCGATCTCGGTGACGACCACCGTGATCTCGTCGCCGACCTGGACGACATCTTCTGGAGTCTCCACCGGTGTCCAGGCGAGCTCGCGCAGGTGAACCAGTCCCTCGATCCCGTCGGCGACCTGGACGAAGACGCCGAACGGGATCAGCTTGGTGACCCGGCCAGGCAGTTTCTGCCCCGGCGCGACGGTGTCGGCGAATACCTGAAAGGGGTCCGGCTGTGTTGCCTTCAAGGACAGTCTGGCCTCCAGGTTCCATGTGTCGAACTGGAGGAACTCGCATGAGACGCGCTGCCCGACCTGCACGACGTCGGTGGCTGCCTCGAAGCGTCGCCAGGACAGTTCAGCGAAGGAGATGAATCCGACGCCGGGGAAGACCGGATGGTCAGGTCCGTCGTCCAGCGCCACGAACACACCGAACCGTTCGATCGCTGTGACTGTGCCGGAAAGGAACTCGCCGCGGTGCAGTGACTCCAGGAATGCCCAGAGTTCTGGGTTCTCAGACGGTCCACCCATCATGCTCCCAGCCTTTCACGAGGAGCAGCGCACTGGGTAGGAAGTGCGT
Source organism: Leifsonia sp. NPDC102414 (assembly GCF_044765685.1). Classification (NCBI taxonomy): domain Bacteria; kingdom Bacillati; phylum Actinomycetota; class Actinomycetes; order Micrococcales; family Microbacteriaceae; genus Leifsonia; species Leifsonia sp. NPDC102414. Next base: position 16,490 of record NZ_JBIWKN010000010.1, on the reverse strand, counting down.
TCACGCTGTGGTCTTGAGGGGACGTCCGCCCCCGCGGATGCCCTTCTCGCTGCGGATGCGGGCGCGTTCCTTGCGTTCGGCGGCCAGGACGTCACGGTGGCGGCGTTGGCATTGCGCCACTGCAGGTAGGCGTGCAGGGCACGTGTCTGGACGGTGTGGTTGGGGTGGTGGGAGTTGGCGATGGTGAACTGCCGCAGCGGTCCGAAGTGGGCTACCTCGATGAGTGGGCCGCTCTCCTGGCGGCTTGTGCCATGGGCCGGACTGTGACGACCTCCAGCGCCCGCCCCGGCCTGCCGACCCGTCGGGTTGGCGCGCTTGCGGCCATACGGGAGGCCTCTGTGATGCCAGGGCGCGCGGGCGAACTGCCCGGGCTGGGCCAAGCCCTGGCCGACTTCGCCGCCCGCCATCGCAGAGCCTGCGTGATGGAGATCTTCCAGCGACAAGTAGAGGGCCGACGGAGGGAACTGTGGCAATGCCACCTCACCCAACGACCGCACGGACCGCGCTGCAGGGCGTTGGCGCGATCGGTGCCGACCTCGACCTCACTCTGATCGACACCCGCGCCGCTACCGCGCACGCGCTGCATGCGGTCAACGACCGCTGTGGCGAGGCCATCGACGTCGAGGCATTCGTCGCCCGCCTCGGCCCGCCCATCCGCCAAGAGCTGGCCCGGTGGGTGCCCGCAGACCGCATCCCGCGAGACGTGACGGTCTTCCGGGAATGCTTCGTAACGGAGGGCATCGACCACCTTGAGTCGCTGCCCGGCGCCCTCGACCTGGTGGCCGCCGTTGCGGCCTGAGGCCGCCGGCTCGTAGTGGTCACCTCCCGCGTCCCGCGGGTCGCCCAGGCCGCGTTGACGACCTGCGGCATCGCAGCAAGTGCTGTGGTCGGCGGAGTGACCGGCATGGACAAGGCGCCGGCCATCGCAAGCCACCAAGTCGCCGTTTACCTCGGCGACCACCAGCTGGACATGAAAGCAGCCGTGCGCGCCGGCGTACCAGGGATCGGAGTGACTACCGGCTTCCACAGTGCCGAGAAGTTGCTGCGGGCGGGTGCCGCCTGGGTGATGGACGATCTCGCCGAGGCAGCGAAGCTGGTTGGCCAGTGATGCAAAGACCCCGCCCGTAGGCCATCAGGTCACGCCGCAGTCCCCACGCTCGATTGGCTCGCGGTGCCTCGCGCGCGCCAGCACCGCTGTTCCGCCGCCCGCCCTCCGAACGACACTCAGGTCAGCTGGGCGAGAACGGCTACGGCTGCGACCGACGGGTAGGTGTCGCGCACCCCGTCGGTGTTGTTCAGTCGGTGCCGCTCCAGGCGGATGGCGCCGAGGTGACGGGCTTTGTAGACCAACCCGCGCCAGCAGGCGGTGGGAGACAGCGACCACGGTGCGGCCCTGGTCTTCGAGCGCCTCCACGGTGCTGCCGATGCTCGGTTCGCTGGTGGGGGTGACGCGTGTCGGGGAGCCGACCTGGACGGTGCGGCCCTCGATCGTGGCGGTGACTCCCGCGCCGGGGGTGGAGGTGAAGCCGCTCGTGTCGGCGAGGGCGAGTCCGGGTTCCCGGGCGGCCTGGACGACGGCGCGGGCCAGTGGGTGTTCGCTGCGGTGCTCGGCTGCCGCGGCGAGGCAGCAAGGAGTTCTCGTCCAGGCCAGAGCCTCGATGGGGGTGGATGTCGGTGACGCGCGGTGTGCCCTCCGTGAGGGTTCCGGTCTCGTCCAGCGCCACAGCGTCGACCTGGCCGAGACGCTCCATCACGACGGCGGACTTGGCGAGGACGCCGTGGCGGCCCGCGTTGGCGATGGCTGACAGGAGCGGCGGCATGGTGGAGAGGACCACCGCGCACGGCGAGGCGACGATCATGAAGGTCATCGCGCGCAGGAGAGCCGGCTGGAGTTCGTCGCCGAAGGCGAGCGGGATCGCGAAGACGGCAAGGGTGGCGATGACCATGCCGATCGAATACCGCTGCTCGATCTTCTCGATGAACAGCTGGATCGGCGCCTTGGTCTCAGAGGCCTGCTCGACCATCTTCACGATCCGGGCGATCACCGAGTCCGCCGGATCGCGTTCGACGCGCACGCGCAGGGCGCCGGTGCCGTTGACGGTGCCGGCGAACACCTCGTCTCCGGTCTGCTTGGCCACCGGGAGGGGTTCGCCGGTGATGGTGGCCTGGTCGACGTCGCTGGCGCCGTCGAGGACTTCTCCGTCGACAGCACGTCCCTCCCCACGTGGGCGGCGACGCCGGTGATCCGGACAGAGGCACGCGTGCCCGGAAGCGAGACGGTGATGCCGTCTTGCGGCCCGCTGGCGCGCGGTCACCGCACCCACCTCGTCGCCCCGCCCGTGCTGGAGCCCGCTTCGAACATTGTCGAACGCTCTGGGGCGGCAGCGGCGTGGAACCTCGATCAGCTTGTGAATTACGCGCGTTGATAGGTTCAGTTCGACTTGAGTGATCACGAGTGAGGGAGTGGAATGTGACCGGTGCGGCCAACCTCCGCCAGACGCTTCGGGACATTGAGGTTTTCGCCGGTGAGCTTCCCGGGTTCGACCCGTCGCTCGCGCCGGACACTCCGTTCGAGCTGTTCACCGAGTGGCTTCTCAAGGCGTTGAGCGCCGGAGTACCGGAGCCGCATGCCATGACGCTGGCCACGGCGGACGCCGGCGGTGATCCGACCGCCCGCGTACTCATCCTCAAGGGCGTGGGCCCCGAAGGCTGGCAGTTCGCCTCGGACGCGTGCAGCCTCAAGGGCCGCGACCTCGCCGCCCGCCCCTATGCGGCGCTGACCTTCTACTGGGCACCGCTCGCCCGCCAGGTCCGGGTGCGCGGACCAGTCGTGCGAGAGACCCCTGAACTGTGTGCTGCGGACTTCCTCGCCCGCAGCGCGGGGGCACGGGCAGAAGCCCTGCTCGGTCGGCAATCGCAACCGCTCGCAGATCTGGCCGAGAGGGACGCGCATGTAGAGGCATCGCTCGCGCGGATCAAGAGCGAGCCGGGCCTCGTGGCACCAGGTTGGACGCTGTACTCAGTGCGCCCGGAGTCGGTGGAGTTCTGGCAGGGCGACAAGCAGCGCCGCCACACCCGGCTCGTCTACATGCCTTCAACCGACGGGTGGACCAAGCAGATGCTGTGGCCCTGATTTCCTATCCGTCGCCTGCCAGCTCCTGGGAGCATCGCGGCAGATCAGCCCGTTTGATCTCTCCGCGCGGCCTGTCCATCTCTCAGCCCCAGTAGGTGGACTGTCCTTCCGCCTTCGTGTAGCCGGTGGCTGAGCCGTGGTAGGTGGGCGTTACCTGGTGCTGGCGGGAAGCATCATCGCTGATGCCGGTGATGACGAGAGAGGAGACGTCCTTTTTGAAGCCGTCGGTCAGGTTGTACCGATCGCCTCCGACCCCGTCGCGCCGAGGGGCGATGGTGGTCGAATCGCCGGAGAAGCCCGCAGCCGTGTAGAGGGTGATACCCCATCCCTTGGGGATGGCCAGGCTGGACATAGCATCGTTTCCGATGTCCTGCCTGAGTACGTCGATGTCGTACCGGCCGGGACCGAACTGCGCGTGCTTGCCCGTGCAGTTGCGCTCAGTGAAGACGAACACCGAGTCAGTGGGGCTGGTGGGGTCGTCCGTGTAGCCCTCTGAACGCGTGGGCTTACCGCGACGCCTGGCCGTTTCCGCCTCCTGGTAGGGGCGAAAGCCTTCAAAGATGACGTTCTCGATGCCGGCGAGGTCCTTGTCGGCGCGCGCTCTGCGGACAATGTCGTCGTATGCCGGGCTCGTCATGCTGAAGGAACCCCCGTACGGGACGACCTGGAGCATGATCGGTCCGAGGTCTTTGTCGGCGGGAGCATCGTCGGATCCGAGCAGGGTGAGGAGCTTGTCGGCGAGAGCCTTGTCGCCGACAAGCTTGTGGGCGAGGCTCTTGTCTCCGAGGAGCTTGCTGACGAAGGTCCTGTCTGGGTTTTGACTCATGATTCAGAAGCTATGTGCCTGTTCGGGGTGGAGTCGTCCCAACACGCAGCCAGGCGAAAGCGGCACACGGGTGAGGACTGCACTGCAGCCGCTCACCCTAAGAGGGAGTGGCCGCCTGTCCGCCGCCGTCAGCACACAGGGCGGAGCGTCGGCCACTGCGTCGAGTGCTGTGACCGGGAAGGTTCACCGGGTGAGGCCTGCGAGATGATCACGTCATGAGTGAGATCGTCTTGATGTCGGATCCGAAGGTTGCCGCCATACCTGTTGCGGAGTGCGGTGAACGTCTCGTGGACGTCCGCCGGGACCGCTCGTTGCTGATCGATTCGCGCAAGCAGGACCCGGCAGATGCCTTCGCGTATCTGCGGGAAGGTGTGCTGGAGCGGCTGAAGGAGGCCCAGGAGCTGCTCCCGCAGGGCCTGCGACTGCTGTTTGTTGAGGGATACCGGCCACCCTCGCTCCAGCTCGCGTACTTCGAGGAGTACGCCAGCCAGCTGCAGGCCATCCACGCTGACTGGTCCGCCGAGCAGATCCAGTCGGCTGCGAGTCGGTACGTAGCACCGCCCGGCATCGCCCCGCACAGCGCCGGCGCGGCCGTGGACCTCACCCTGGCCGACGCCGAGGGGCGCGAGCTGGACCTGGGCACTCGGATGAACGCGGATCCCGAGGAGAGCGAGGGCGCCTGCTACACCCACGCCGCCAACATCAGCACGGAGGCCCGCGCCAATCGGAAGCTGCTGGGTTCCGTGCTCACCGCCGCGGGGCTGGTGAACTACCCCACCGAGTGGTGGCACTGGTCCTTTGGCGACCGCTACTGGGCTCTGACTACTGGTGAGACCGCAGCCCTCTATGGCCCTCAGGAGATGGCCTCGTCAACCTGACCGGCGGCCGGGGGTCCTTCGAGTGCGTCGGGCGGCTCGCATCTTCCGGTATCGACGGCCCGTGCGCCGGAGTCCCAGGTACCGCGTCGAGCGGGCTGCGCGGTCGAGGGCTTCGGCGCCGTCGGGGAGGTCGTAGTGCTGCCTACGGGGGCGGGGGAATGCAAGGTTTGGGCCGCCGGGCAGGAGGCCTTTGTTGCGCAGGGTCTGGGCGCGGCTGCGGCACCATGATGAGCAGAACACTCGGAATGCTCGAGTTGGCGATGCTGCGCCGGGAACCTCTCCGTTCCGCCGGCCGCAGCCCTCCCGGTGTGCAGCCGCTCTCGACCAGGTAAGCCCGCTGAGTACGATGCACCCGTGTTCTCGCCCAGAGTCCGGTCCGCGCGTCAATTGGCAGCCGTCGCATGCTCAGTTGCCGCATTGGCCGCTGTGACCCTGGGGTGGTTCGGAGCGCAGACGGTGCGTCCGGACTGCGTAGTCGCCGTCTCCAGGCTCGCTGACGGCACCGGGGACGCGCGTCCCGATGGGGACGGCCGAGCGTGGACGGAGAAGGAACTTGCCGATCGCGCATATCTGCAGGCAGTTGATTCCGGCCGCTGCGAGCCGCCCCGTGCTCGCTGGAAGCAGTGGCTCGACTGACTGCCGCCTGGCTGAGCAGCCCAGCACTGTTGGCTGGTGCGCGGACGGTGAGTCCTCACTCTGGACGCTGTTGTCGTCGTTGGAGTCGGTCGCACACCACCTTCTTCGGCCGGCTGACAAACGGTGTGGTCTATCGCGAGGGAGTCCGACGAGATCCAGGCCGTTGTTCGGTGCTGTGTTGCAGCGCGGTCCTGATCGCGGGGCAGGTTCGGGCTGAGGCGGTTCGGCCGAACCGTGGGCGTCAGCCGCCTCCGCCTCCGCCGCTGGTGTTGTCCGGACCGAGGTCATACTCCCGGCTCTGGTTCGCACCGGATCCCCAATGCTCGTGGCAGATGAGCCCCGCCCCGATGAGCAGGACGATCCCCGTTGCGATCAGCGATATCCATGCGCCGACGTCCATACGTGCAGATGTACCCACCGCTGTTGGTGCGAAGCCTCGCGCGGCCTCCGCCGATCCGGAACGGTTCAGCAGGCGCTGTCACCTTGGCTGACATGCCGGGTGTCTGAGCACTCTCTCCCGACCGTGGGCAGAGGATCGCAGCCGTCACTCAACGCCAACAGACGAAGCAGGACACTGCACCGACGCACGGAACTGAGCCACTCCGCCATCAAAGACAACAGAAGCACATGACACCCGACCTTGACCTTGTACGTGGCGCGGACGGGCTCAGCCCGAGGTCCTCGAACCGCTGGTGCCGCGCGCTAGAGGCCGAAGGCGCCGCCTTGGATGAGGATGAGCAGTCCGATGGTGATCAGGACCAGGGGCAGCAGGATGTGGCCCCAGCGGGCGAGTGCCTTGGCGATGACGGGGCGTGTGGCGAAGAACTTGCCTCCGAAGCACCAAGCGGCGACGAGTACGAGGAACACCGCGGCATACACGCTCATGCCGCCGGTGCCGGCGGTGGCGAAGACGGGGACGTAGACGCCGATGTTGTCGCCGCCGTTGGCGAAGGTGACCGCGGCGACCTCGAAGGAGTTCGGGCCGCCCGTGCCGGTCTCTTTCTCCTCGTCCCCGTTGCCTTCGCGGTGGTCGCGCCAGGCTTGCCAGGCGGCCTTGAGGCCCAAGGCGAGGGGCAGCAGGCCGAGGTAGGGGATGGCGGAGGCTGGGAGGAAGGTGGCGCCGAACGCGGCGGCCACCGCGACCGCGAGGATCGCGGTGAAGCCCAGGTACTGGCCCAGGACGATCCGGCGAGTGGAGCCGGGGTGGCCCGCGCCCTGGGCGAAGAACAGCGCCAGGACCAGGAGGTCGTCGATGTTGGTGACGGCGAAGAGTCCGGCTGCCTGCCCGATGATGCCGAGGTCCACGGGTGGGTGTTCTCCTTCGCGGCGAATGTCCCCGTGAGGCTACCGAGAGCGCCTCGTGCAGCGATCACGGGGGCCGAGACCTGGTGCCGTTCCTGCCGCCGGCATCGTCTTCGCGTACGGACCGTCTCTATTGCCCTCAGCGGGACGTGCGTTTCCGAACGCCTCCCCGCGCGCCGCAACACGAGGCAGTCCCACCAGGACGCGGAGCGTAACCAGGAGCCCGTGCAGCACCAGCTCAGTCATGGCACGACACATCAACGAAGCACTCACCGGGCGACGTGGGCCGAAGCACGGAAGTTGTCACCAGGGGAGCCAGAAGAACCGGTGTACAGGACCGTCGACGCGGTCTGGTTGTCACCAGCGAAGCACGCGGCTTGTCACACGTGCTCACTCGCCCTTCTGCCACCAGGAGCGAAGATCGACGGCCTCTGGCTCTCCGAGGCGGTTCCATGCGGCGACACTTCACCACAACCGCGTCCTGCTCGTGTGCGTCCTACCACTGAGCGCCGGCAGGAGTCGGCTACCCCGGGGATCAGGACGCGAGTCATGCAGAAGTACGCGATCGTTCAGCACATCACACGGTTCTTTTGGCCTTGGCATGGTGCGAGGCGACAGCCGCCCACGTCCGTCCGGCGGCTTGTGACGCTCTGGCTGTTCGCGTTTGCCTTCGGGGCCGGGTTAACCGCGCTCGGCGTGGATGATTTCGACGGCAGCTTCCTCATGGCGCTGCTGCTCCTCTTGCATATCGTCGACGACATCAGCGATGGGGTCCCGCACCGCTGGCCGGCCGCACTGGCCGCGGTAACAGTCCTGTGGGGCGCCACCCGGCTCACCAGCGCCGTCCTGCCCGACTCCCTTGACAATGCCTGGGCGCAGACCGTCGCCGCCGCTGTCGGTGTCACGCTCGGGTTGGCAGTGAGCGCCGCGATCACACGGCTTCCGGAGCGCCGACCACATCGGTCCGTCGAGGGACACGACTCCGGGTTCGGCGGTCAAGACTCTCGGTAAAGGACATGGCCGCCGACCTCGGTGCCTTGACAACAAACCTTCCTTTGTGACACCTATCGCGCTTCGGCTCACGATGCCTGCCCTCCCAGGAAACCCTCCTGGAGTTCGTCCGCGTCATCAGCACACCCCCGACCTCCCGCCCGGGGCACCCAGGGCGTGGCTTCGCCCGGATCTGCCACGCCTGGCGCGGCTACTGGCAGGACGTCAAACTCCGCCAGCGCCAGGCCCAGACTCCGCTGCGGCACCTGCGTGTCACGGTGCGGGAGATCGTCGATGCGGCTCGTGAAGAGGCCGAAGCCGTTCGGACAGCTGCGCATGCGGACGCGGCCCGCATCCGGGCCGCAGCCCAAGCCGATGCCGAACACGCGCGCACCGGGGCCGCATCGCATGTGGCCCGAATCCGGGGGCGGGCAACAACGAAAGCCTCGGCGGCCGCCGGTGACGGCGGGCCGGCTATGTCTGAAGTGGCCCTCGAAGTGAGCGGCGCAGGCACTTGGTCCGCCGGCCGGCTGCCCGGCGGTGGGTTCCCGTCGCGGCCGCGACCGCCCTGGCAGTGACCGCCGGCACGATCTACGCCGTCACGGGCGGTTTTGAGGATCACCCCGGTTCCTGCACCTCTGCACTGCAGCGTCCGGCCAGCGCCGTCGCGACGTACGACACCGGCCGCGGCCGGGTGCAGGGCGGCAGCATGGAGCAAGCGGCACTCGACTCCCTGCCGCGCATGTGGCTCACGTTCCTGCCAGGCTCGTGGCCGACCGCGCCATACACCTCGACGCCGCCCTACGCTCCCGAATCCGACCCGACTTCGTCCACGACCACTCTGCCCACCACGGCCTCGACGACCACTCACAGCGCGAGTTCCACCGCCACTGCTCTATCCGGTCACCGATGCCGGTAGCCGCAGTCTGAAAGGGAGCGCACAGCCCGCCGGTTGCCGACCCAGTCAGGTCATCAGTCCTTGGGGAAAACCTGTGGTCGCACCGTGCGAGTGCCCGTAGCATCCGGCCATGATCGACGACATCGACATCGAGATCGCGGGCGACGAGCACGATGCAGAGGCCGGAAGGGAACCTTCCTGGCGTGGCAAGACTGTCGGTCTCGTAGCGGTCGATGTAGACGACGCCGAACTCTTGCACGGCTGGCGATCCGATCCGGTGGCCGCCTATCACTTCGGTATCTGGCCGCGTTCCCTCTCCGCGACGCGTGAGCGCATCGAGCGCGACAGCGACGACGATGACCGCGACGACTTCCTCGTCCTGCTCCCGGACAGCACCCCGATCGGTCACATAGCGCTCACCTGCCAGAACATCGTCAACGGCACGGCACAGGTCGAACTGATGCTGGCTAGGGAGCATCGTGGGCACGGCCACGGCACCAACGCCCTCGACGCCCTGGTGGACCTCGCGTTTGGCGAACTCCCGCTGTACCGCCTCACGGCAGAGACACATACCGACAACGCCCCCGCCCTCACCACCCTCACCAAGGCCGGCTTCATACACGAAGGCACCAGCCGCGCCGCCTGCCTCCACCGCGGCCGCCGCCACGACCTCGCCGTGCACGCACTGCTGCGTCCCGAATGGGAAGAGCTGGACCGCCCTCGCGCCTGGGATGCCTGATCGGACGCAGAGCACGTCGGGGCATCCTGGCTGGCAGGGCTCGTGGCCGTTGTCGGGCAGGAGACTGAACCAGGCTCTGGATGGGATCTGACGGGGACGGATGTACCGCTGGCGGTGGCGCTTGTCCGGGGTGGAGATGGCGCCGGAGGGTCCGCGGGCGGGGTACAGCCGTGAGCAGTTCAAGCACTGGAACAAGGGGCTCGATCCGGATGACTGCTGCGACACCCGCAGGGAGGTCATCCTCTCCGAGGCGGTGGACGCTCCGGAGGTGGCGCCGCGGTGCGCGCTGTCGGGCGGCCGGTCGTGGTCCTCGTATGACCAGGTGTGGATCATCTCGGCGTCTTCGCTGGATGTCGACCACATGGTTCCGCTGGCTGAGGCCTGGGATTCCGGGGCCGCGGCGTGCACGCCGCTCATGTGTCACGTGCGGTGCCCGAGTGGGGGCGGCCTGGTTGACGAGGCGCCATGGAGACCGGCCCGCTCCGGACCGCCCGCTCGCCGGTGCCGATCGAGGACACGCTCGCCACGCAGGCCCGCACGTTGCGAGTTACCTACTTCGTGGGCCTGTTCAGATACAGATCGGCCTGTTCAGATGCAGATCACGATCTTTCCTCGGGTGCGCCCACGCTCGGCGTGCACGTGGGCGTCGGCGATCCGCTCCAGGGGGTAGGCCTGTTCGATACGAGGTGTGTAGCGGCCTTGCCCGCCCAGTTCCGCCGCCGCGGACAGGAGAGTGGAATCATTCTCCGCGTTGACCACATGCGTGCCCAGGCGTTGCCCGCCGGCGCGGTCGGCGACCGTCGCGACGCGTTTCGGGTCACCTGTGATCGCGACGAGGTCGTCCAGCGATCCGGAGGCCGCGGTGTCGAGCACGATGTCGACTCCGCGCGGGGCGAGAGCGGACAGACGCTGCGCGAGGCCGGGGCCGTAGGTGGTGGGAACGGCGCCGAGCGCGGTGAGGAACTCGTGGTTGCGTTCACTGGCTGTCCCGATCACATTGGCACCTTGCGCTACCGCGATTTCGACCGCTGCGCTGCCCACGCCTCCGGCGGCGCCCTCGACGAGAAGGGTGCGCCCCGCGAGGGAGCCGAGCGCGTCGAGCCCACGCATCGCGGTCACTGACGCGAGACCGGCACCAGCGGCCTGCTCGTCGTTCCACGTGGCGGGGGTGTGCGCCCAGGCCGAGAGGATGAGCAGCTCTGCGGTCGCCCCGGTGACACCGCCCAGTCCGAAGACACGGTCGCCGATGCTCACCCCCTGCACCCCGTCGCCGATCTCGTCGACCACACCGGCGCCGTCGCGCCCGGGAATGGCGGGCAGTTCCAGCGGAATCAGCTGGTGCAGGGCGCCGGCGCGCAGTTTCCAGTCGATGGGATTGACGCTGGCCGCCGCGACGCGGACACGGATCTCACCGGGTCCGGGGTGGGGGTCGGGGGCCTGCTCGATCACCAGGCTCTCCACTCCGCCGTATTGGTGGAACCGGGCTGCGCGCATAATGGTCTGCCTTACTTTGACGGGCCGGAATGACGTGTTCATCCGACGCTCGTCACTCTAGAACCTGACGTCGGCGTGAGGTGCAAGCCGCAACTGCGGCCCGGCCGTAGGAGGGCAGGCGCCGATGGGCGAGGCTGCCGAGCGGGCGGGGGTGAGCATGGGGGTCTGCGCCACTACGAGGGATCACGCCGCCCGTCACGGTCGACACCCATGTGTCCTCGGGCGGGCTCGGCGATCCCGGCACGACGCGAGGACTGCCGTGCGTACGTGAACCGCGTGAACGCCCTCGGTTCCGCCACCGGCTCATGATCACTCTCGGCGCCGGCAACGGTTCGATCGGCCCCCAGGGCTGCCCCCGGAGCCGGTATCGCTAGCCTGAACTTGACGTCAACGTGAGGTACGAGCGGGAAGGGAGCGACCTGCGTCATGCGCATCGGACAGCTTGCCAGGCGGTCAGGAGTCAGCGTGCGGGCCCTGCGCTACTACGAGGAACAGCGGCTCCTGGAATCGGCGCGGACGCCCGGTGGGCACCGTGACTATCCCGACGAAGCCCTGGAGCGGGTCCAGCTCATCCAGGACCTCTTCGCGGCCGGCCTCTCCAGCCGTACCGTCGTCGAACTCCTGCCGTGCGTGAGCACCGGCGTCGCGACCCCCGCCATGCTCGACCAGCTCATCATCGAACGCGACCGCATCGCCGCACGCATCCAGGACCTGACCCGGGCCAAGACCAAACTCGGCCGCGTGATCGAGAATGTGACCGCGGCGAACGTGGCGCAGGACTGATCAGCCCGTCGCGAAGGGTGGGGCCCCGACCCATCCGGCATCTACCGGGCACTGGCCGGCCACGGGAAGCACCAGGCGTATCCGGAGGCCGTCGAAACAACGCGATCGGTCACGTCCCGTGGTAGCCGTAGGAACGCCAAGAGGTGACACTGCATCACATCCTGGTACGCGTGATATCCGAAACCCAGAAACTCAGCAGCACGCCGGCCACGCCGACATCATGCGAGAACTCATCGACGGATCTGTCGGGTATTTGCAAGGCAAGGACACCATGCCATCAGGTGTTCAGGCATGGTGGGAGGGCTCCCGGAGCCGTCTGGAGCGTGTGGCGCGGGAAGCCGGCAACGGCTGATCTCACTCTGCTGTCGCCGACCCCGCGGACACCACACCTCCGCCCCGACCACCCCAGAGGCCCGATGGCCGCGTACCGAGCTGCCGCGCGCCGCCCGGTCCTGGACTTGGACCGGAGGTTCGACGGGCGACCCGTCGCCCGTTGCCCGGACTGCGACTGGGCCCAAGTCCTGGACAAAGACCTGCATGAGGGGCCCTACAGCCTGATCTACGGGCACGCCGACCACCCGGACGACGCGGTCGACCACCTCGCAGCGCTGCCGGACCGCCTGGCCGTCCCCGCTCACGTGCGGTGGGGGTAGCAGGCCCACTGGCTGGCCGTCGAGGACACGCGCACTGAGGTGGGGCTCGTGCTGTTCGGCACGGAGTGCCTGGAGATCCTCTGTTCGGTCTCGGCCGATGCGGGAAGATCTACTCGGACAAGAAGTCCGGCAAGAACGCGCTCCGCCCGGAGCTCAAGGCGTGCCACGCCTTCCTCGACGCCGGCGACACCCTCGTCTTCCCCTCGCTCGACCGCTACGGCCGCAGCCTCCAGGACCTCATCAACATGGTCACCGAACTGCGCGAGCGCGGTATCGGCTTCACCTCGCTGCACGAGAGCCTCGACACGAGGCCCCCGGCGGACGGCTCGTCCTCACGTCTTCGCCGCCTTGGCGGAGTTCATCCGCGAACTCATCGTGCAGGGCACCCGCGAGGGCCTGGCCGCCGCACCTGCCCGCGGCCGGGCCGCTCGTTTCGGATACTGATCAGGGAGGGCGCTCTCTACGCGCTCACCTGCCCGCCGGAGCTGATGGCCGCCCAACTAGACCGGCTCGTCTCAGTGATCGGCATCGACGCCGTAGACTCGGCATCATCCCCTTCTCCGCCCAACTGCGTCGCAGCCCGGTCACGGCTTCTGGATCTGCGACCAGCCCTGTTCGTCATCGAGACGCTGTCCACGAAAATGTGGCTGGACGACGAGGAGAACCTCGCCCTGTGTGAGCGGTCTTGGGACTGGCTCGCCGCTCCCGTCACGGGCGGCTCTCTCGCCCCACCAGTCGGCGAACGACGACAGGTATGAGCAGGTCAGATGCTGAGCTGGGTCACCAGCTGTCGGGAAGGTACAGATGGTTGAGACTGGGGTCATGGACGGTCTGCGGGAGCGTGGGTTCGTCCGCTACGGCGCCGAACGCCTCGGAATCCGGGCCGGTTCCGTCGAAAATGACCTGGCCCGGATCCGGAAGGTCTTCGCGGCTCTGCCGCCCGACCCGTCTGCCCCGGGAACGCATCGGTTCCGCCGCTACTCCCATGCCGTGTACCTGCCGTGGAAGGACGAACTGTCCTGGATTCCCGGAACCCCCGACCCTGTTCACGGCACGGTGACCGACTTCTTCCTGGGCGAGGAGGACCCTGCGCACCCGCGGACCCGGCGGGTGCTCCCCGACATTCCCGAGGAGCTGCGTGGCAACGCCCTGCTGCTGCGGCTCCTGCGCTGGGACATCGAGCAGGTCCTGTCTCTGAGGAATCTGGTAAGCCGCCCGCTGTGGGCCGGTGTCCACCTGATCAGGCTCGGCGTCGACGGTCCCGGCCAGAACGCCGTGTCCACCCCCGGCTGCTTGCACCAGGACGGGGGTTCGGCCGGCACGTTCACCTTCGCCCACCTGATCAGCCGTACCAACGTCACCGGTGGGCAGAACGTCATCGCCACCCCCGGCAGCGCGGGCCTGCAGCCCGACGATCCGTGGGCGGACATCCACGCCGAGTTCACCCTCACCGACCCACTGGACGGCTACGCCGTCCACGACCACAGGGTCAGCCATTACGTCGGCCCGGTCCGGGTGGGCTCCGGGCCCGGACCGGGCGAACGGTCCATCCTGATCGTCGGTCTCGCCCCGTACGTCCCCCAACTCTGACGCCGCACCGCCCGAGCCCGGTGGGGGTGGTCAGCGGGCGCTGCCGAGGTTGGGGTCGGCGTTGGTTCCTTTGAGCATCGCCTTCAACGTGACGGCGACCGTCGACGAACTCGGCGTCAGCTGCCGCACCGTCCTCGCCCACGCCCGCTACCTCCGTGAACTCGCTCGGATCGCCTGGTGGAGCACGGCTCCCGCACCAACGTTCTACGGGCTCGGCGCGGCGATGCCTTCGCGCCTGGCGACGGATACTGGGGCACCGCCACCATCTACGCCCCCGTCGCCCCGCCCGCCTGGGACCACGCCCAAGGCCACCGCGTCCGCGGCACCGGCTACCGGGCCCGCCTCATTGGCTACACGGACAAGGGCCGTGCCCGAGCCGTCGCAGCGGCCCGATCGCGGGCACGACGAGCACGCCCCACGCCAACAAGGTGCTGTACCCCCTCTGTTGTGGTCACCTCAGCCCCTTCTCATCTGCAGGTAGTCGCGGGGGAAAGAAGAACACGCGACGTCCTCGCAAGCAGACCAGCATCCCGCACAGGCCTCGCGCACCGTTCACGCCCGGGGAGTGCCAGCAGGCCATCGCGGTGACCGAGCAGGTCCAGCGGCAGGTGTGGTGGCTCTACACCGCGTGCTCCCGCCGCATCGCCTACGCCCTGCGCCCGCTGACGGACGGCACCACAGCTCGCCGCCGAACTCGCCACCTGGGGCATTCCACCGCGACTGAAGGACGCGGCTGCCTACCTTCGCCACGAACTGCACCGCCGGCAGCAGCACAACGAGCTCTCGCACACAGAGCTGCCCGCCCACGACGTGCCCATCGACGACGGCACCCGCTACGAGGCCATGCTCCGCAAACGCGCCCGCCAAGGCGCCCCCGCCTTCCGCCGCTACGCCGAAAAGACCCGAGACGCTCTCCGCGAAGCACTCGCCCACAGGCGCCGCAGCCGTCGGGAGCAGACAGGCACGCCCGTCTACCGGCCGGTGCTGCGCGAACCCGAGGCGGGCTTCCTCGCGTCCCTGCCGGGCGACACCTGGACCGACGCACCCACAACCCACACCACGGGAGATCTACGCGGCATGCGCCCGTGGAACGTCAGCAGGCCGGTGCGAGAGGACATCCAGCGATCTCCTGCGCGATGCCTGGCAGGACCTGCCGGACGTCCCCGACGCCGCGCCTATCGAGCAGGCAAAAGACGCAGGCGTGCCGCTTCCGTGTGTTCGTGCAGGTGGTTCATGTCACCTCGTGGAGGAAGGTCTTGCTGGACGGTAAGGCTGCTCCGGCCGGGGCGGGGAGCTGGTATAGGCCCGCAGCAGGCCGGCGGCGGAGCAGTGCCCGCGCACCGCTCGGCAGCGGGCGGAGACCACGAGAGGTCTTCGGCGGACCAGCCGCCGGACCGATCCCGCACGGGCAGCGGCCGACCATCGGCCCAAGCCCGCACCCTGGCCCATGACCGGGGCGCACCACGGCAAAGGTGCCCGCGGACCCCGTGTCGGGTCCGGCCTGTGAGCATCAGTGGGAAGCGCTCGTTCGACTTCCGGCGGCTCCACGGCCGTTGTGCCTTCCGCATGCTGCTCTTCGTCGCGCATCGGGTCATGGGGCCGTGCGCACTCCATGCCTGCTGACGAACGCGTAACCCGGTTCACGTTGTCCGGTCGTAGAAGATCCACCGCCAGGCGGTCGGCTCGGCCTCGAACTGGGCACGGGGCTCTGTCTCGCCGGCGACGAGCCGGACCATCGCGGCCCGGAGCTCCTCTGGCGCACTGATGACGTAGGACGCGGTGAGCTCGGCCTTCGCGTGATGATCCTCAAGGGTGCAGCCAGCCCATCCGCATGCCCCAGTGTCCAGGAGATGCGCAGGCCGGATGTCACTGCTGCTCCCCGGCGAGAAATTGCCGAACTTGGGCCGCTAGGGAACCCATCTGCTCGCCAGCCTCCAGCCAGGTGGTCACCGAGGCTCCCCAGCCGCCAGCGGCCTGTGGCCAGGGTCGCAAGGACCAGGTCAGCCCAACGTGGCCGCCGGAACGGAAGACGGCCGACACTGTCAGGTCTCGGCCGTGGGTCTGCCAGCTCTGTTCGCCGTCCCATCCCCGGTAGTCCGCAGCGAGTGCTTCCAAGAACGTGGTGAGATCGCTGTCCCAGATCCAGGCGACGACCTCGTTGGCGCGAGCGGTCAGGCCCGGGGCCCGCAGCTCGACGGCATAGTGCACGGAGTCTGTGTCGAAGCTGAACCGATCGCAGAAGGCCACGCCGACGGAGGCGTTGTCCTGGCAGTGGATGGTCACGCTGGGCTTGTCGTCGGTGTAGTCGTCCGGGGAGGTCATGGCGGAACGGTAGGCCAGTGTCGCGTTCGACGTCATCGGGATTCTCCGGGCTATGCCCTTCAGGGAATCGTGTGCCCTGGGCTGCTTCGCACTCGGTGGCGAACTCGTCGAGGAGCTCGAATAGGACCTTGATCGCGTGCCGCTCGTCCTTAGAGGTCCTAACAGAAGCTGTTGATCATGTGACTTTCGGCTTCAGCGTTCGTTGGTCTGGTCGTGGGGAAGCGTCAGTCGCGGCCGTGGATCGTT
>NZ_JBIWKN010000009.1:0-48882 GCF_044765685.1 Leifsonia sp. NPDC102414 | reverse complement strand
GCGCGCGGTCTGCTCCGCAGACACGACGCGGCGTCGCTACGCGACGCTCCCCCGCGCTCCGCGCGGAGACGGAACTCCGTTCCGTCTGCTGATCGCTCCGCGATCAGCAGATCCCGCTAACGCCGGATCAGTCTTCAACCAGTCTGCTCCGCAGCCTGGTTGAAGACCTGCCGTCCACTCCGTGGCCGCCAGAAAAGCCGGCTAGCTACGAGCGAGTGCGCCGGTTTGCGCGATTCCAGATCAGTAGTCCACCGAAGACGACCATCATGAGAGCTGGATAGAGGGCTTTTCCTGAAGTCCCTTCGACTATCCGCCATACCATCAGGCCAGCGCACAAGAGCAGCATCGGCCAACACATCCAGGCGACCCAGCGAGCCCCCGGTTTGGTCCAGGCTGGCGGTTCATGCATTCCTGATTGTCTGGACACTGGTACACCTCCAGCCTTACCGATGCCCGCATCCGGTGGAAGCAGGCACTGATGACAAGGATGGAGTGCCTCCCTCTGGCTTCCAGTCAGTCATCGCGCCAGGCGTTTCGCATCTCCGAGCAACTTGGGTGCGTCACTTCTCTGGGCGGCTTGATTCTGGGATGATGACTAGGTGCCTCTCATCTTCCAGTGTCTCGATGCTGGGAAGCATTCACTCTGGAGGCTGGATCAGTTATAGAATCTCGGCTTCATAAATCGACTTCAAAGAATTTGGCTCTCGTGATTCAGATGGAATTGCGTCCGCATCAGGCTGAGGCAGTCGATAACGTCGCTCGAATTCTCGGTGTCCCACCCGGTGGCCGCATTCCTCCCGACGGTCTACGAACGCAAGTAATCGCTGCGACCGGATCCGGTAAAACCCTGATCGGTGCGGAGTCCGCGCGCCGGCTTTCCGCCCGTCGTGTGCTGGTTTTGGTGCCGACGCTGGATCTGCTGACGCAGATGGCCGGCGCGTGGCGTCGTGCGGGTCGGTCGGGCGCGATGATCGGTGTCTGCTCACTGCGGGCTGAGGAGAGCCAGGGGCTGCCGTGCACGACGGACCCTGATGAACTCGTTTCGTGGATGGCCGGGTTGGAGACGGTCACTGTGTTCGCGACGTACGCCTCGGTTGGTCTGGGCATTCTCCAGCGGGCGCATGCGGCTGGTCTGCCGGTGTGGAGCCTGATGGTGGTGGACGAGGCCCACCGCACGAGTGGGGACGGTCTGAAGCCTTGGGCTGCCGTTCACGACCAGGCGCGGCTGTCTGCGGAGCGTCGGTTGTATATGACGGCGACGGCGCGGGTGTGGGAGGCGGAGGGTGAGCGGCCGCGGTTGGTGGCGTCGATGGAGGACGGCTCTCCCGTGTTCGGGCCGGTCGCCTACAAGTTGACGCTGTCGGAGGCCATCAGTCGCGGGATCGTGGCGCCGTATCAGGTGCTGTGTCTCGACATCCGTGACCCTGATCTGTACGACGCGCTGACCAGTGAGGACACGGGTTCGGACGCGGTGCGTGGGGCGCGCCTGGCGGCCGTGCAGACCGGGCTCATGCGCGCGGCGGTGGAGGAGCGGTTCCGTCGTGTCTTGAGTTTTCATAGTCGGGTGGGTGAGGCGGAGGCGATGGCGGCGTCGGTGCCTGGGGTCGCTGCCCGGCTCGCCGAGGAGGAGCCGGACGTCTACCCGGCGGCGGGGCAGGTGTGGGCGGACTGGTTGTATGGCGAGCACGGCCCGAGACACCGACGTGGAGTCTTGGACGAATTCGCTTCCGATTACCTCGGTGGCCCTGGACTTGAGGGTCAGGATATGCGTGCCGAGTTTCGTGTTCTATCGTCTGTGCGCGTTCTCGGCGAGGGTGTCGATACTGCCGAATGTGACGCGGTTCTTTTCTCGGATGCGCGCGGTTCGATGGTCGATATTGTGCAGATGGTAGGGCGTGCTCTGCGGCTGCATCCAGGGCGGGGAAAATTGGCTTCGCTGGTGGTTCCGGTGTTCCTTGGACCGGACGAAGATCCGAATGAATTGCTTACTTCGGATGCTTACAGCACGCTTAGCAAGGTTCTCGGAGCCCTTCGGGCGCACGACGCCGACACCATCGAGGCTCTCGCGGACCCTCGCGTGCGCAACAGTCGATCGGTGGCCGAACTAGCTTTTGAGCGTGCCGAGTTGGACGGGGACGATGACGTTCTGGAGGGCGTCGGCATGGAGGCGGATCGTGTGTCGGCGCGGGCTGTGGGAGTTCTGCGGTTCACCGAGGAGCGCGACCCTGTCGCGCTGTCCCGGTTCGTGCAGCTGCGGGTGATCGATCCGGAGGGCGCGTACTGGCGGCGTGGCGTCGAGGCCGCGGCCCGGTGGCTGCGCGAGACCGGCAGCGACGAGCTGCGGGTGCCGTTCACGTACGTCAGCCCGGAGGACTGGGGAGCGGTCGGGTCGCATCCGCTGGGGACGTGGATCGCGGACCAGCGGCGCTATTACACGGCCGGAACACTTGAGGCTTCGCGGGTCGGGGAGCTGGAGAAGCTCGGGATGGTGTGGTCGGTGCACGCGTCTGCGTGGGATGCCGGTCTGGAGGTCGCCCGATCGTATGCGGCTGTGCATGGGCATTTCCTGCCCGCTGCTTCCGTGGTCTGGGACGCGTTCCCGCTGGGGATGTGGGCCAAGAATCAGCGCGCGGCGGCTCGTAAGGCGATGGAGAACGCCGAACGGCGTGCCACCGGGGATACAGGCTTCTCCTGGGCCGGAGAGCTGTCTGAGAGCCGTATGGAGGCGTTGGCGGAGATCGATCCCGGCTGGTGCCCGGCGTGGGACGTCGGATGGCAACGCAGTCTCCGGCTTGCCCTGGTACACGTCCGCGCCGGAGGTGCACTTCCCGCCGTGAGCGGCGAGCTGGTCGTGCAGGGCGAGGACCTTGGAGCGTGGGTCGTTGCGCAGCGGGCTGGGTGGGAGCGGCTGATGCCGGCGCAGCAGTTCCTGTTGGAGTCCATCGGCGTGCAGGCGCCGACGGACGACGAGTTGGTGCGGCCGGTGCGGCGGACGCAGGACGACCGATGGGCGGCAAACCTGGCCGCGGCCCGGCAGTTTTACGCACGTGAGGGGCATCTGCGGGTGCCGAGGAAGGCGGTGGAGGACGTCGACGGCGAGCCGGTCAAGGTCGGGGCATTTCTCGACAATACCCGTCGCAGGGCGGGCAGGCTCAGCGAGCAACGGCGCGCGGAGCTGGATGAGCTCGGGATGCGGTGGGCCTGAGCCGGTGGGCGAAACGGGTTACCTGTGTGTGGTGAGTCGAGGCGGGGTGGTTGTCTCATGGGCAGTCTGTTGTCGTCGGCGAGGTGCGGCGCGGGAGGTCTCAACTCTTGACGGTCTCTGCGATCTGCTGGGCGGCCTGGGCGGGGGTGAGGTGCGTGGTGTCGACGACTTCGGCCTCGGCGTGCAGCCATGTGCGGGCCGCTTCGGCGTAGGGCTCGAGGTAGTGGAGGCGGAAGGGGGAATTGGGGCCGAGAACGGTGTCGCCCGCGATGCGCGCGCGGAGGGTGTTCTGGTCTGCGTGGAGGACGAAGTGCCGAACCGGAATGTCGTGCCCGGCAAGGCCCGAGCTGATCTCACGCCAGTACCGCTCGACCAGGACAGTCATGGGCATCACCAGAGTGCCGCCGGTGTACTCGAGAACGCGTCGGGCGGTCTCGACGACGAGGGGACGCCACGGCGGCCAGTGCTGGAAGTTGTCCGTTGCGGGCAGCCCTGGCTTGATGTCCATGAGCGTCTCGCCGACTTTCTCGGCGTCGAACACCTGGGAGTCCGGGATGAGCTCCTGCACGAGCGCGCTGGTGGTCGTCTTGCCTGAGCCGTGGGTTCCGTTGAGCCATACGATCATGGCCTTGACGCTAGCGTCGCGCGGGCCGCACGAACGAGCAGAGTAGAAGATCCGGGCGGCACATCGCAGGTTCTTGATCTTTGGTGTGGGGCGCAGAAGCAGACGTCCCTGTGCCTATTCCGCCCGTTGGGCCGGTGGAGACCATGGGGCTGTTCGGCCGATATGACCGTGTGGGTGGCTACAGGGTCTCCGCGGTCGAGGTGGGCGATTCCTTTTCCGCCGGCGTACCGCGGCCGATCGTCATGGACCAGTGCACGGCAGAAGATGCCTCGACGGACACGACGCCGCCGTGTTCCACGCCTTTGACCGTGACCTGGTTGTAGGTGGTGCTGACTTCGCCGGCCTGGCATTCCAGCGGGAAGGAGATGTGTACGGACCGGACAGCGACCTTGATCTTCCCAGCGCCCTGGCAGCGCACCGCGACGATCAGCGCGTCTCCCTTTTTGCCTTGAGTGAAGGCGAGGGCGGCGTTCCCGGTAGTCGCCTTCTGACGGCCGGCGAGTCTCTCACCGGCATCCAGTTCCGGAGGCTGCTGGACCGCGGGCTTCGTGGAGTTCGGAGTGGGAGTGGCTTTCGCTGACGGCTCGGACGAATGCGTGGCCGAAGACGCCTTGTTGTCGTCATGCCCGGACGAGCAGCCGGCCAGGGGGTGAGCAGCGTGGCGCACGCGAGGATCAGGGCTGCGCGGGTTCGACGTGACACGTCAGTCCTCCCAGATGGCCCAGCCGACGCGGTGGGGCGTGTAGATGGTGACGCTGTGCTTGGCGCCCTTCCCGCAGTTGACATAGGTGTATTGGCTGTAGCCGTAGCTCTTCGAACGGTAGACGCCGTACCGGCCGTACGTTGTCTTGCGGGCGAGGGTGTCCACCGTGATCGCGTTGCCGAGCTTCGCGGCGCCGGCCTGACCGTCCCGGACCGCACCCCGACCGCCTGGCTGGACGGCCCGGGTTCCGGGCTGTTCTGGCACCGCTCGCCGGTTCTAACGGTCGAGGAAGCGTGGGTCGGCTGTCTGAATGTAGTGGCTGAGGAGTGCACGGTTGCTGAAAGCGGCGTGCAGGAGGACAGCCAGGTTTGTAAGTGCCTGTAGGTCAGGGCTTGTGACGACGAACGTACCGGCCTCTGATCCGAAGTGGAGCTTGTCGACGTCTTCGGGCATGCGGGAGCGGGCCAGTGACTCTGCCAGGCCTTCCCAGCCGTGACCGTGGCTTTCGACGTTGTGTTCCTCGAAGACGTCGGCGACCTGTTCCATGTCAGCGTCGAACAGGTAGAGGCAGTGGGAGCCATCGGATTCGCTGCCTTCATCCAGGTGGAATGGGGACAGGGTTGATGCGTCGGTCATGCGGTGAGAGTAGAGATAGCCGTGTCTCGAAATTGGAGTGGGTGGCCCTACAGGTTGAGCGGGTCTGTGCGCTCTTCAGCTTGGCTTTGGTCTGAGCGGGGCAGTAGGACTCGGTGCCGGTCTCGATGACCGCGCCGTTGGAGGTGAGCCGATCGACGATGGCCGCGCAAAGACGTGAATCGGCGACCGTCTTCGTCCGGCCACCAAGCGACTCGCCGCCATCGAGTACGTCTTGGTGACGGCGATCGTTCAGTACACCCGGAAGACGAAGGGCGGGCTGTACGACGCAGGCAGGGGACAGAAGATCGGCGTCATCAACGCGTTCTTCCACAACCAGAGAAACAACAAGTGCCCCGCATGGATGCATCCGTGACCGATCCCGAAGACCGCGAGCAGCAAGCGGAGGTCACCCGGCGTCTGCTGTACTTCTTGAACGCTCCGCTCGTCGAGTACTGCCGCCTGCGTGGCGTCCTGCCTGCGCCCGGCGCCGTGCGCGTCGCTATCCGTGCCGGGGACGACGAGAACGCCCGGGACTTCCTGTACGAGATCCCCCACGACACGGTGGCCCCCTACTACGTTCCCGGGCTCCTGAGAGCGGTTCTGACGGGCCCCCAGCTGTATAGCAGCAGCGATGTGGATGAGGTCATGGGGATGACGCTCATCCGGCTATGTCCGGAGGAGATTTCTCCGGACCCGGAGCCCCTGCAGGGGCGGGCGCTCACCGTCGTGCAGGCACTGTCCGGTCCCGGCGACGACGAGGACCCGTTCCTCATCGGCTTCCTCATGCATGGCGACGGACTGCTGCGCCTGTACGTACAGCGCACCGACCGTCCCGGCATCATCGGCGCCGACATCCGCCTCACCGAAACCCCCGCCACAGCGCTCATCGCTTCCCTGGCCTCCCTCGTCGAGGAAGAGCAGTACCGACAGCCCGCGCCAGACGACCCGCACTGCGATCTCCTTGTCGACCTGACCAACTGGTAGAGCCCTACGGCGTGCCCCGGTACCGCGGGACAACACGTCAATGTCGGCGACGTACTCGTCCTGGCCGCGGTGAAGCCAAAAAGAGAACCACCAGCAGAACCGAACGGACCCGTAGGTCACCGTCCACCTGTGAGGCCCGGTTGCTCGTTTGGACGATTTCCGCCTCGGGAACCTCGCCGTGTCTGGCCATCGTCACGGTCTCCTCGCGGCTGCCTTCCGTCCCGGTCACGGTGTGGGATAGCGGGAGGGTGTGGCGGACGCCTGTGGCCCAGCTGCGGGCATAGGTCACGACGTGGAATCTGCCGCTGTGGTAGCCGCTGCTGCGGATGGTCACCTCGGTCTCGGAGAGCTCGACGGCGAGTCTGCGCCCCCATGGGCCCACCAGGTAGCGGCTATCCTCGATGGCCACATAGCCGTCTTCGTCCGGAAGGATGCGGCCTTGGCATCTCAGGCCAAGCAGTCGCGGGGCGGGGGCGGGAGAGCGCATGGCTGTGCGCTCCCTGGTCCAGCTTGTGGGCCTGGATCGAGCTGCTGCGTTGGTGCCTGCTCTACCCAGTGCCTGCCCGAGGCGGGAGGTCGCGGCCTTCTTCCTCGATTCCCGTGTGCGGCCGATACTGCAGCGTTGGTGAACTCTCACGGACAACCCGAGCACCCCATCGCCTTCCTGACGGAGCTGGTCGGACTGGGCCAGGTCAGTCCGCTCAACGCGGCTATCTGGCTACGGGCAGCAGGCCTGGATCCGGCACTGGCACTGCAGAAGGACATCGGCGCCAAGTGGAACCTGACAGCACGCCACGTACATAACGTCCATCGCTCGGTCACCACCAACTCCCCTTTTCTTGTTGCTGATCAGCCCTGCAGATAGACAGAGGGCACCCCTGCGATGAGCAGCCGTCCGAGTTCTCCTGCCGGGCCGCCGGAAGAGATGGCCAGAAGAAGTGCACCGCAGACGAGAGCCAGCGTGCCGAAGCAGGACTCGTGGGTATCAGCGGGGCTGGCGTTTCCGGATGTTTCCCACAAACATGTAGACCGCACCGGTAATGCATGCTGTCAGCGTCAGCAGAATCCAACCGCCACTGTTTCCCATGGCGATCAGCAGGATAGAGAGGATGAGCCCTGCGACAGCAAACAGGTAGACGAACATCATCCATCGCTTCACAGCAGCGCGCTGGCCAACGGACCAACCAACGTTTGGCATTGCATCTCCAATTTCTGAGTGCGGGTGCCGGGCGCGTCACGCGCCCGGCACCCGTCTTTCCATTACCTAGCCACCACTTACAGCGCTCGACGCGATCTGACCGACGCTCCATGAAATGGCGTAGCAGCCGGCGGTCGCTCCGAGGGATCCGCCGGGGGTTGCGGGTGCCGATGCCGCAACAGCGAGGCCACAAGCTGTTCCAGCCAACCCGCCGGTGACGACTCCGGCTACGTCGCTCCAGAGCCCCTTCGTGTCGCCCTGGAAGAGATGTACGCCGCCCACGAAGCCGTTGCCGATCGGCCCGAAGCGTCCGCGATCCCGGTGAGGCTGATCGTGCCGTTGGGGTCGGTGCGGTTGACGGGGTCGCCTTCGGCGTAGAGGTAGGGGTTCTGTTCCTGGCCGGAGGGGTCGGGCTGGGTGAAGCGGCCGATGTTGGCGTCGTAGTAGCGGGCCTGGAGGTGGTAGAGGCCGGTGGGGTCCTGGTAGTTGCCGGCGAAGCGGTAGGGCTGGGCGACCGGTTCGGTGGACTGGGCCAGGATGCGGACGCCGCGGGGGCTGTAGGTGTAGGAGTCGACCTTGTTGCCGTCGATGTCGGCCAGGGCGACGACCGAGCCGAGGGCGTCGGAATGATCGCGGTACGCGCCGGGAGGTTGCACCATCGTTCACAGCTTCGAGTGTGGCCGCCCGCCGCCGGAGCCGCTCACCGAGAAGCGCCTGGTCAGTCACCACCGAGGGAGCAACGGACTAGACACCCCGCCCACGGTGGCACAACTCAGCCTCGTGCGGAGTGGCTTCATGCTCCGTGGTGGGCGCTCTCGGCCGACGCGAGCCAGGCAATGGCCGGGCCCCGCGCTCATCGAGACCAAGCGCTGCGGTGGCTGCCTACCCGATCTCTGCACTCCCGCGGGCCTCGCGGCCGCTCCTCCGAGGGCGGGACTACCGAGGAGCGTTCCGACGGCCCCGATATGACCACCAAGGGCTCCCTTCGTCTCCAAGAGATTGTTGCCGGGCTCGATCCGTGCGAGCAGGCGTCGGCGGGGTACGGCGTTGAAGGTTGCCGATGGCGGCCACCTCGACGGAAAGGCTCAGCTCCTGTGGCAACGAGCGGCCACAGGACAACCCCCCAGGGACCCGTTGACGGAACGCACTAAGGCTCCCGCTACCGAAGCTGACCTCTCCCCTCTTCATCTTGCCGATGAGTTCCGGGGGCCACGGATCATAAGCACGGCAAGAGTGACGCCGCAAACGATGGCAACGATGCCCAGAACGATTGGAATTGCTGGCGCATGTCCACCGCTTCCGGATACACCTAGGAAGATCGCGACGGCTCCGACGAGAAGCATCAAGGCAGTTGCAATTTTCAATCTCAACATTGGTTGAACCTTTCCTATTACGGCTGCGGCTAAGGCCGTTGCAATCTCGCGTCCATTTTTCTGCGACCCTGCCGCAGAACCCGGCGTGCCAGATCGGCTCTGACACGCCGGGTTTTCTTGCTCTGTCGACTAGTCGTAGGTGATGATGTCCGCCCCGTAGTAACCGGCGACTCCTCCGACCGCGCAGCTTCCGACTACGGCCGCTGCCGTGCCTGCTGGTCCGAACACGCTCGCAAACTCAGTCACTCCGGACGAAGAAGCGGCACCAATTCCGGATAGGCAACCTCCGACGACGCCAAATATGTCGCTGCCGATGTCGAGCGCGTCAGACCAACTGAACAGTCCAGTGGGGTCGATGCGGTTGACGGGGTCGCCTTCGGCGTAGAGGTAGGGGTTCTGTTCCTGGCCGGAGGGGTCGGGCTGGGTGAAGCGGCCGATGTTGGCGTCGTAGTAGCGGGCCTGGAGGTGGTAGAGGCCGGTGGGGTCCTGGTAGTTGCCGGCGAAGCGGTAGGGCTGGGCGACCGGTTCGGTGGACTGGGCCAGGATGCGGACGCCGCGGGGGCTGTAGGTGTAGGAGTCGACCTTGTTGCCGTCGATGTCGGCCAGGGCGACGACCGAGCCGAGCGCGTCGGTGAGGTAGAAGTACGTCTTGCCCCCGGTGGTCATGGAATTCAGCGTGCCCCCGGGTTCCCGGTTGAATCCCATGTCCGCGCCGGCGGTGGTCTTCGCGGAGAGGCCGAGCGGCCCGTTGTGGAAGACCGTGTCACCGAGCTGGAGCCGCTCGCTCTGGTCGGTCGAACCGTACTTGCCCGCGTAGGTCTTGCCGTTGACTGTGATCGCGGACATCTGCGAGTGGTCGGTCCAGGTCTCGCCGGTGCGGGTGTAGTCCGGGGTGGAGTCGGCGGCGGTCTCGTTGCCGATCTGGTCGTAGGACCAGGTGCCGGTCGAGGTGGACTTGCCGGTCATCTGCTGGGCGTCGTTGATCGTGTAGGTGGTGCCGCGCGGGCAGCCCGGGTCGGTTCCCTGGGAGGTGAGGTTGCCGGCGAGGTCGTAGCAGTACTGCCAGGAGTCGGCGATCGTGCCGTTTTTCTCCTCTTTGGCGTAGGAGAAGCGTCCTGCGCTGTCGTAGCTGTAGGTGCGCTTCAGTCCGGAGACGTTGTCGGTGGAGGTGCGGATCTTGCTGCCGTCCGTGGCCGCGTTGGTGCCGTAGCCGTAGGTGTAGGCGAGGTCGACCAGCGTGCCCTGGTCGGAGGTCACCTTGATGCTCGTGGGCCGGTTGGACTTGTCCGGTTCGACCTTCTGGACCGTGCCGCCGGGGTAGGTGGTGGTGGTGCGGACGTCGTTGTTGTTGTAGTCGTAGCTCGTGATCTTGCCCTGTTGGTCCTTGAGCTGGTGGAGCTTGTTGACCTCGTTCCAGGTGTAGTCGATCGTGCCGGAGGGGTCCGTGTAATAGTCGACGTTGCCCGCCGGCGTGTAGGCCAGCAGCGTCTGCGAACCGTCCTGGAGGTGGCGGACCGTCTCACGCTGGAGCGGGTCGAACTCGTAGGAGATCGTGCCGGTGCTGTCCGTGCGCTGGCGGAGGTTGCCGTCGCCGTCGTACCAGTACTCGACGCGCGCCTTGTTGGTCGTGTCGACGATGCGGATGCGGTCGCGGTTGTCGTAGGTGTAGGAGACGGTCACGCCGCGGGCGTCGGTGACGGTCTTCGTGCGGCCGAGATCGTCGGAGGTGTAGGTGGTCTTGGCCAGCGGGGCGGGCGGGGTGACCGTGTCCAGGTTGCCCTTGGCGTCGTAGTGGAAGTCGGTGGTGACCGTCTTCGTCGACGACATCTTCGTCTGCTGCTTGCAGCGCTGGCCCTCGAAACCGCCGCAGGTCGGGGTCGACTTGTTGTACGTGTACGTGACGCTGCCACCGCCCGTACCCGTCTGGGCCACGGACGTGGTGTTGCCGACCGTGTCGTAGCCGAAGTCCGTCTTCTCTCCGTCCGGGTTGGTGGAGTCCTTGGGGACGTCACCGCCCGCGATGGTCTGCCAGTGATTGGTGGTCGTGCCGCCGGTGGGCAGGGTCACGGTGTCGAGGTTGTTGCGGGTGCTGAAGCCGTAGTCGGTCGCGTTGCCCGGTGTGCTGCCCGACCCCATCGCATCGGTGGCGCTGTCGATGTTGTGGTTCGCGTCGAACTTCGTGGACCGCTTGTGGCCCTTGGCGTCCGTGACGTCGGAGACTTCACCGTCGGAGTTGTGCTTGTAGCTGGTGGCGTGGGTCTCGGGGTCGGTCAGCTTCGTCGTGCCCGCGTCGGCCGGTGAGGTCGTGTCGTAGCTGTACGTCCAGGTCGGACCGGTGTGCCCGGAGCCATTCAGTCCCGTGGCCCGCAGCATGGAGGTGACCCGGTTGGCGTCGTCGTAGGTGAAGACCGTGACCCGACCCTCGGGCGTGGTGATCTTCGAGACGCGGCCGGAGGAGTCGTAGCCGAAGACGGTCGTCTTGCCTTCGGTGTCCGTGGTCTTCCAGAGGTTCCCGGACGGATCGAGGTCGAAGACCGCGGTGCGGCCGGTGTGGTCCTTGGCCTGCCACTGCGAGGCGTTCGTCTTGAGGAGATCCACCCACCGGCCCGAGCGGGTCTCGGTCAGCTTGAAGCCCTTGTGCTCGCCGCTCTCGTCGTGCTGGGTGACGGTGATCGAGCCCTTGTTGCGGTCGGTGACCTTCGTCAGGGTCCCGTTCGCGTCGTAGGTGTCCTTCGAGCCGGACTTCCAGTTCGTCAGGGTGTACGTGCCGTCGCTGTTCTTCTTCAGCTCCTGCGAGTATCCCTTCGGTGTGGTGAAGGAGCCGTCGCTGTTCTTGGTGAACCGGACCGTGGCGCCGCTGGAGTCGTAGAAGATCACCTCGCTGCTGCCGAGGGAGAGGTAGCGCTCGTACTGCTGCCACCACCGCTGCGAGACCTTCCCCCACGGGGCGTCCAGGGAGTTGTAGGTGCGCGCGAGTGTGAGGCGCTGCCCGACGCCGGCGACGTCGAAGTCGGTCCCGGTCAGCATCAGGTTGCCGGTCGAGTAGTCGATCCGTGCGGTGAGTGCGTCCGTGATCGCGAAGTCGGTGATGCGGTGCCAGGGCACGTCCCCCTGTCCCTCCGGCGCCATGCTCAAGATGCCGGCGTCCTGCGCGGCGGCGAGGGGTGCGGTGCCGGACCGGGTCGGCTTGGTGGCGTGTTCCTTCTGGGCCTTGCGCCAGGCTGCCAGCCCTTTCGAGGGCTGCCGCTCCGGTCGGGTCGCTACCGGCTTCGTGGAGCCGACCTTGACCTCCGGCATGGTGAACCGGGGTGCGTGCTTGCCCCAGGCCGAGACCGGCTTGGCGTCGTCCGCGGCCGCACCGGCGGCAGGCAGGAGTGACAGCGCGAGTGCACTCGTTGTGACAACCGCCGCGGCGGCGAGGTGTGTTGCTCTCTTACGGGCACGCCAAAAGGGCGCGCCGAAGGCACGTGCATGCACGACTTCCCCCCACAGGAAGATGAGCCACGGTGACCCCAGCGGTCACGGGCGACCCACAACCTGTCACAGGAACCGCACAAGAATTCGGGCGCTTCCCGTAAAGTCCTCCTCGATGCGGGCAGGAATCAGCCCCTCCCTTTATCGCCGGTCAGGCCCCTGCGAGCGGAAGCTCCCCCGGACCCGCCAGGAAGACGAAGGATTCTTCCTGCTATTTCACCCATCACATGCGGCCGAAATGTTGCCTTGCAGCAATCGTCCACTCCTCAAGAACACGGCGAGCAGGTGCCGGCTCGCCTTGCCGTGAGGACCAGGTCGTTGCCGTCGCAGGGCGTCCGACGGGGTACATGGCGGGACGCGACGTGGAGTTCACCGCTCAGCCGAGCCTTGGACTCCCCGAGGCGATGCACGAACCGGCGGGGGCCGTGCCACCTGACGAGCAGTCGTCACTGCTGCGGTGCGAGGACGAGCGGCCACTTCCGGACCAGGCTGGTCACGTCCCGTGGGGCGCAGCGGCTCGTCGTGAACTGGACGAACGGCCGTTGGGGCGTGGCCGATTGATCGGCGTCAGGGATGACAGCCGCTCGACTGCCGGCCTCTGGCCGGGTGATCGGCAGGCTTTGAGATGCACGTCTGGCCCAGAGGCACCCTGCGCATATCCGGAATGTGAGGTACCGCGTGTTGTGGGTGTCCGGTGGGGCAGACGGGTGCTTCACGCCGCGATCATCAGGATCGGGCGCCGGCTGGGGCCGTGACACGGTTCTCGGGAAGTAGGCGTGATGCGAGGCATGGGACGACTTGCGGCCGTGGCAGCGATGGGCGTGTGCGCGGTGGGCCTGACCGCCTGTGGCGGTGGCGGTGGGGACGACGACGCGTTCAAGGGGAAGTCCGCCGACGAGGTGGCCGCTCAGGCGGTCAAGGCGACGCGGCAGGCCGACTCGATGCATCTCAAGGGCAGCGCCCGGCAGGAGGGCGGAGAGTCGCTGGCGCTCGACATCGCGGTCGACAGCGAGAAGAACTGCGAGGGAACGGTCGAGCAGCAGGGCGCGAGGGCGCAGGTGCGGCACAAAAGTGCGACGCTCTATCTCAAGGGCGACGAGAAGTACTGGCAGAAGAGCCTCAAGCAGCAGGCCGGCTCGGACAAGTTGGTGTCCAAGGTGGCGGACAAGTGGGTGAAGATGCCTGCCGGGGACGACCAGTTGAGCGGGCTGTGCGACAAGCAGGGCCTGCTGGCCGCCCTGGACGAGGACAAGTCCGAGCGCAAGGGCATGTCCAAGGACGGCACTGCGTCGGTGGACGGCACCCCGGCGGTGAAGCTGACCAAGAAGTCGGGCGGCAAGACCCTGACGATGTACGTGGCCTCCAAGGGGAAGCCCTACCTCCTGAAGGTGACCACCACCGGTGGCTCCGCGCCCGAGTCGACGACCTTCAGCGACTACGGGAAGCCCGTCGAGCCCGAGCAGCCGCCGGCCGGTGACACCGTCGACCTCAAGCAGCTCGCCGCCAAGTAACCGGAGCACGGCCGGTGCGGGGCACCTGAGGGTGCCCCGCACCGGTCTGTTCAGCGGCGGCTGCCTCCCGGCATCCGAAGGTAGCGAGCAGCTCAGCAGGCTGTGGGCGGAAGGCCGAAGCGTCCGGGTGCATGGTGAAGATCTGGTCCAGGCCGGTGAGGGACAGGATCCTGGCGGTGTGGGTGTGAGTGTGGGTGTGGGGACTGCGGCCGGTGATCTCCCACCCCGCCTCATCCTCACCGCCGTGTACGCCACCGGCTCACGCCCGGGTCGCTGAACGTCGACCGGAGAGCAGGCGTCCAAGCGCGTCATTCCAGCGGGGCCCGGGAAGAGGAGCCCCGCCAACGTCAACGCACGCCGCGCGAGGCCCGACGCCCCCGCGCGAGGGTTCAGGAGCGTTGTCAGTGCTCGTCTCTACTGTGGGCGGCTGTGCCTCGGGTCGCGTCGGTGGATGCGGATCGCGGGTGCCAGCGAGTGGGGGTGCCCCTGCGTGTTTCAGGGGCACCCCCACTCCCCCGGCCCGATGATTGAGCCAGCGACACGGTGCCGGGGCCCGGCGGCGTCCGCTGTCTTCCGAACGGAAAACGACCGGTAGATCCCGTCTACCACTCAGGACATCCTTCACACCACAACGAGTCCGCGGGCCTGTCCGAATATCAGCGGCGGCATCCGCGCGTGTCTGCCGCGGCGGACGAAAGGGTGGTCACGTCACCGGAAGAAGGTGTGCCGTTTGTCGGCTTAATGCGGGGGCAGCCGGGCTGTAGCGCTTCGGACCGGAGGCGCAGGACGACTCGTCACGTCGTCTGCACACACCTCCGACCTCCACGAAAGCGCACCCCTATGCCCGAGATCGCCCTCACCACCCTGCCCTCAGCAGCCACCGCCGGCCGGCGCAGTACGCATCCGGGCCGAGACCGCGAGCGGGAACGCAGCGAGGAGAGCCAGGCCTCGGAAGGTCTGTTCACCCGTCTCGCCGATCTGGAGCCCGGAGCCGAGCGGGACCGGGTGCGAGATGAACTGGTGGTGCTGTGGCTGCCCATGGCGCACCGGCTCGCGAGCAAGTTCCGCGACCGTGGTGAATCGCTGCGGGACTTGCAGCAGGTCGCGGCCCTCGGGCTGGTCAAGGCCGTCGACGGCTTCGACCCCGCCCGCGGCATCCTGTTCGAGGGCTACGCCATCCCCACCATCACGGGTGAGATCAAACGGCACTTCAGGGACCGTATGTGGGCCGTCCGCGTCCCCCGGCGCGTCCAGGACCTGCGCAACAAGGTCCGCCTCGCACGACGCGAGCTCCTGCAGCGTCCCGGTGGCGCGGAACCCACGCCCGCCGACATCGCGGCCCACGCCGACCTCACCCTGGACGAGGTCAAGGACGGCATCGAGGCGCTCGACAGCTACACATCCCTGTCGCTGGACGCCCAGCTCTCCCCCGGCGACGACTCGGACTCCCTGAGTCTGGTCAACACGCTGTCCGCGACCGAGGGCGCGTTCGACGCGGTCGTCGATCGCGAGTCGGTGAAGGGCGCCCTGCGCCGGCTGCCGGAACGCGAGCGCCAGATCCTCTACCTCCGCTTCTTCGAGGACCAGTCCCAGAGCAGCATCGGCGAACAGCTCGGGATCTCCCAGATGCACGTCTCCCGCCTCATCGCGCGCAGCTGCCGGCGCGTACGCGACGAAGCCCTGCGGTCGTGAGATCACACGCGCGAGACGCAGTCCCGCACCATCTTGTCGACAACGGCGTCGGCCCCCTGCAGGTTCTCTTCCTTGAAGGAGCACAGTCCATGTTGATGCCTCTGCCCGCCACCCTCAGCGCGCTCGTCACGGACTACGAGAAGCTCGCCGCCGAGCCGGCGCCGGGCGATGAGCGGCACGGTCAGCGCCTGGCTGACCTCGCGTACACCCTGTGCGTGTCCACCGGGACCCGCAGCGTCGAGGACGCCCTCAGCACAGCCCGCGCCTACCTCAACACCCACATCACCCGCACGTTCGCGCCCGCCGCCTGAACCGACCTCTCAGCAGAAGGGACAGCAGGCCTCCGGCGCCCGTAGCAGGAGCAGATGAGGTCTTCGCATGCGGCTGGTCTCGGCAGGAGGCGGTCGAGCGGCATGGCCGTGACCGCGCGAGGCCGCAGCCCCGGACAGATCACGCCCTGCTGTCGGGCTGGTCGTGGTGGACGGTGCGTGCACGACCCCGTACGGGCAGGCGCGCACCACCCACCGTGTGCCGCCCGCCTCTTCACGCGGGAGGGCGGTACGGAGCGGGCAGCAACCGAACCGCACCCCCGCTCCTTGCCGGGATCAGGAACACAGTTGGGCTGTGTCTGCGAAGAGTGGCCGAGTGCACGCGCCGCTGTCTGTTGATCACCTCAGGCGATACCCCGGCCCGCTCCGCCTTCGCGCGACGTCGAATTTTCCCGCGACCGTCGCGACCCGCCGGCGCGCACCTCGGTCACGTGTAGTGGTGCGGTCAGCTCTGAGCGGGCTTCCCATCGCGCGGGCTCGATGCGGGCCAGTCGGGGTCGTCGTCCTCTACGGCCTGCTGGTGCGGCAGATCACGGGGAATCGCCGGTGCGACGCGGCCGGGTGTGTGGGGGCGGGAGTCGAATGCCGCGGGCTCGGTCATCGGTTGTCGCTTCCGTTCGTCGGGGGGCATGCAGACAGCACAGATCCCGGCAACCGGGGGGGGGTGAGCTGCCGGGATCTGGAGTACGGGAGATGTCTGGCGGGCCTACTTCGGCTTGATCGCGTCCTTGGCCTTCTCCTTGGCCGCGCGCAGGTCGCCCTGGGACTCCTCGGCCTTGCCCTTGGCCGTGAGGGACTCGTTGCCCACCGCGCCGCCGACCGTCTTCTTGACCTTGCCCGCGGCCTGCTCGCCCTTGGCCTGAGCCTTCTCGTCAGCAGCCACAACCACTCACCCAGTCTCGCTCGACAATCGGTACACCCACCGGGTCACCGCTCACCACATCCTCAAACCAGACAGCGGCAGTCGAGCAGGGCCGCGCGGCGGAAACAGCGTGGAGAGGGTCGGAGGGCCATCACTCAGATGTGCGGGCGCGGCGTGCGGCCCTGGGCAGCGGGCCGCCGTGGAGTGCAGGCGGCCCGGCCCGCACTGGGGGCTGCCGGAGCATCGGTGGCTTCGTCGCTGAGGCGGCCGTGGTCGTTGCGCAGGGCCGCGGTGTCGGAGTGGTCGTCCCGCACGGCGGTGCGGCGGTCCTGGTGGACGTCGTGGCGCGTGTCCAGGCCGGTGCCGGTGTCGAGCGCACGGTGGCGCGGCCGTCCAGGCGGTGGTGGTCGAAGGTGCAGGTGCGGCCGTCCTCGTGCGTGAGGGTCCAGCCGTCGAGGTTCACGCCGTGGCGTCGGGAGTAGTTGGTGACGTGACGACGGTGATCCGGGCTGTGCAGGACCCGGGTTCCCTGGGCGGATCCCAGGTCACATCGATGTCAGCTCCGTGGACGTCGTGTGCCAGTCCCGCCACCATGGCGGCAGCGGCGGCCTGTGCCTGGGCTGGGTGGGTGTTGGCCGCCACGTCGGCCAGGCGTCCGCAGAGCAGCCCGCCTTCCTCGGTGAGAACGCTGTGGCGCCAGCCTTCCGGCGTCGCCAGCAGGACGATGCTGCTGGGCATGCCGAAGGCTGGCCCTCTCTTCGTCACGCGCTCGCGTCGCACCATGGAGCCATCCAACCTCGTGGGGTTCCGGGAGGTTCGCGCGGGCGGAAGTTCAGGCGCTGCGGCGGGCGGCCCGTCCCGGGTTCCGGGACGGGCCGGCCCGGTGCTCACCCAGGCCTTTCGACTCCAGGACCGTGGGCGGGCGACCCGGTGGTGTCAGCTCGTGGCCGCCGCCTTCGGCGAGTTCTGGTAGGCGGCCACCTGCCATCCCGTTTCCTGCCGGGTCAGGATCCACATGGCGATCGCGCCGCGGTCGGCCGGCACGTGTGTCTCGCCGGGGAAGAGGATGCTCGTCTCGCTGATGACGGCGGCGGCATCCTTGGTGAGGAAGCGGATGTCGAGCACCTTGTTGCTCGTGGTGGAGCCCTTGAGGTAGCTGGTGAAGCCGGCCTGCATGCTCTGCCGGATCTCCTCGCGGGAGGAGCGGTAGGACCCCGGCAGGATCACGCTCGCGTCCTCGGTGTAGTCGGCGACGAACGCGTCCGCGTCATAGGTGTCCCACGCGGCGTAGACGTTCTCGAGGACCTTGAGGATGGCGGTCTCGTCCGCGGTGTGCGTCCGGTTCGTGGTCATGGCTGCTCCTTGCTCGGTCGTAGCGTGCGGGTTGCCGTGGGCTGCGGCTCACCGGGAGCCGGTGCGGCTCCGCAGGTACATACCGGCGCCGGAGTCCCGGCTCATCGCGTATCCCGAACATTTTTCGGAGAGTGCGGGGCGCGCTCTCGCGGAAGCGGTCGCTCTGGTGTGGTCAGGCTTCGATGCGGGGGGCCAGACGGAAGGCTGCGAAGATCTCGGCGTCCTGGAAGACGGTGTTTCTGCTGATCCCGGAGGCGGTGACGGTGAACACCTGGAGTGTGTGGAGTTCGAAGGCGCCGCTGTCGCCGAGGCGGTAGGCGGCCATGCCGGGCTGGCCGTTCGCCGCGACGTGGGTCAGGTGCCAGTCGGCGCCTGCCTCGGCGAAGACCCAGTCCATGAACTGCCCGTACTTCTCGCGTCCGGTGAACCAGTTGAGCATCGGCGGCATCTCCATGATGACGTCGTCGCTCAGCAGTTTCTTGAGACCTTCGACGTCGGCGTCCTGGAACGCTTTCATGTAGCGGTCGACGAGGGCTTGTTGTTCTGCCCGGGAGGGTTCCGCGATCTGCTCCTCGAGGAGGCCCGCCTCGTTCAGGCGAGCGCGTGCGCGTTGCAGGGCGCTGTTGACGGAGGCGACCGACGTGTCGAGGGCGTCCGCTGCTTCGACGGCGGAGAACGCGAGGACGTCGCGCAGGATCAGCGCGGCGCGCTGGCGTGCTGAGAGGTGTTGCAGGGCGGCGACGAAGGCCAGCCGTACGCTGCTGGGGTCGATGGCCGCGCCGGTGGGGCTTCCCAGGTGCAGCAGTGAGTCGGGGATCGGCTGCAGCCAGGTGGCTTCGCCTCCGTGGACCAGCGGGTCCGTGGGCAGGCGTTCGGTCACTGTTCCGGCGGGCAGGGGGCGGCGGCGCCGGGTTTCCAGGGCTGTCAGGCATGCGTTGGTCGCGATCCGGTGGAGCCAGGTCCGCAAGGCGGCGCGGGACGGGTCGTAGGCGTCCCGGGCCCGCCAGGCTCGCAGATAGGTCTCCTGTACCAGGTCCTCGGCG
This sequence comes from Leifsonia sp. NPDC102414, assembly GCF_044765685.1. Classification (NCBI taxonomy): domain Bacteria; kingdom Bacillati; phylum Actinomycetota; class Actinomycetes; order Micrococcales; family Microbacteriaceae; genus Leifsonia; species Leifsonia sp. NPDC102414. The sequence goes on along the minus strand of NZ_JBIWKN010000009.1, from coordinate 29,894 downwards.
TCGTGGACCGAGCCGAGGATGCGGTAGCAGTGAGCGAGCAGCTCCTGTCGGAACGGTTCGATCTGACGGTCGAAATCCACCACTGTGACGCTCCCCCGCGGCCAGTCCCTCGTCCGTGTGCCGGGACCCTACCGCAGGGCTCTCCGGGGGTTTTGGTGGCGTTTGCCGGCGGGGTCGAGGACGGGGTGTCCTGGTGTGTCGGAGGCGGGTGTCGGCCTGCTTTCGGGTCCTAGGACCTGTCCGGTCGATCTTGGTGGAGGAGAGATCGGTACTTGATCGACCCACGTGAGCGGGACGTGGTGCGTGCAGCTGCAAGGCGGAGGAGGGAGGCGACGCGGTGGGGCATCTCCAGGCCGAAGGCTGGGGGACGTCGTCGACCGACGACGACGCGGATGTGCGTGCCACGCCCTGCGTCTCCGCCACGATTGGACGAACAGGCCCTAGTTAACAAAGCATCGTGAGATATGGGCGCTCATCCAACGAAAGCGTGGGCTTTGTTGTTCCGGGCGCGGACTTCCATGCAGATCACGAATCATGGAGACGGTCATGATCTTAGAAGCCCGCGCCTGTCCGATTCTAGGCCCGCTGAATTGACCGTCAGGTCAGCTTGCGCCTGACGCTCTGCCGTTTTGCCGGACCCTCGGCCTGGGCTAGTCCCAGAACTCCACCTTCGTGACCTTCGGGTCGACGGTCACTGCGTACAGCTCGGCAAGTCCGTTGTCACCGTCGAGGTAGTCGTCCACATTCCATTCCTCGCAGCCTCCGGCGAGCTGGGTGCGCGTGGTGCCGACCTTGTCGTCGTCGTTGCCCTCGTCGTACTCGTAGAGGCCGTAGTACCACTTGACGGTTGAGTTGCTGGTCCAGCAGACCTTGACGTTACCGCCGTGTGAGTTGAACCGATCGCTGTAGTACTGCCCGTTGACCTCGTAGACGCCGGATGAGCCGAGGTAGTCCCACTCTCCCGCGCCCGCCGGGGCGGCGTTGGCTGCAGAGGCGGGGGTGACGATGGAAAGAACAAGAGCCGCAGTGGCTGCAGTTATGCCGCCCGTGCGTGCAATGCGTGTTGATCCCATGAACGTGATCTTAATATCCGAGCTGGAGCTTGCAACTCAATACATAGAGGACATTCGTGACGGTTCATCAAAGGGGTTACGGTGTCCGTCGAGGCCCCTTTATGGTCAAGCTTGCCCTTCTTGTTCCGTTTGGCAATCAGGTTGGGATATGATCGCTTTCCTGCCTGAATGACCTTGTGCGTGGGGCGACGGGTTGAACTGCGGGGGAAGAGTGATCGATCGAGGCTAGGTAGTGTGGATGCGACACTCTCCATAGCCCAATCGACAGAGCCGAGCGAATGCCCATCCGGATGAACAAACGACGCCTCGTCGTTGGCGGCGTTGTAAGCGTATTGCTGCTGACCGTATTCCTCATTCTCGCTTCCGTGACGGGGGGGTACTCGGTGGCGGCTGCCCCAGGCGGGGGGAGCCGAGAATGCGCTTCGGTGGTGGCAGAACTACCCGGGGAGGTCATGGGTAAGGGGAGGCAGCAAACGGAAGGTGCCGGCACGGCGGCCTGGGGCGATGGCAGGATCATTCTTCGGTGTGGTGTCACGCCTTTGAACCCGACGGTCAACTTGTGTATGACTGTTGACGGGGTCGACTGGGTTCTCGACGAGAAGAAGGCCAAGGGAAATGGCCCTCGCACGCTGACAACCTACGGGCGTCATCCTGCGATCGAGATCACCGTGAATGATTCTGCGCTATCGGCGGGAGACGTCCTTGCGGATCTCGATGGTGTAGTCAAGCGGACCCCTCAAGGTGAGCACAAATGCCTCTCTCTCGATGACGTCGACTAGGACTTGTCCGGCCGATCATGTGCGGAGCCAGATGGTGAGGGCTGCAGCGGTGGCGGTGCCGAGGTAGACATAACGGCGCTTGTCGTAGCGGGTGGCCACCGCCCGGTGCTGCTTCAACCGATTGATAGCCCGTTCGGCGGTGTTGCGCTTCTTGTACCGCTCCTCGTTGAAGCCGGGCGGCCGCCCGCCGCGTGAGCCTTTGCGGAGGCGAGCGGCCTTGCTGTCGGTCTTCTCCGGGATCGCGTGCCGGATGCCCCGGCGCCGTAGGTGCTCACGACAGGGCCCGTTGCTGTAGGCCTTGTCGGCCGCGACGCTGTCGGGTTTCTTGCGTGGCCTGCCGGGCCCGAACTTCGGGACGCGGATCTTCTCCAGTACCGGCTTGAACTGGGTGCAGTCCGCCCGCTGACCTGGTGTGGCGATCAGGGATAGCGGACGGCAGCGGCCGTCCGCGCTGAGGTGGAGCTTGGTGGTGAACCCGCCGCGCGAGCGGCCCAGGCACTCACCTCCAGCGCCACCTCCACCAGGCGGGCAACGAGGCTCTGCCACGGCGTCTCGTCCCGATGTTCTGAGCCTTCGGCCCCCTTTGAGGCGGGCGCCGGCGGCGGTCGGTGCGGGCGCCCGCCGCGTGCTGATGCACCCGACATCGAGTCGAAGCTGCTCTTCTAAGAATCGCAGTGTGACTTGCCAGTCCGTCGCGTCTCCTCCGAGGAACGACTCGACGGTCTCCTGAACAACATTCCAGAAGAAGACGTGGGGCAGGACACCGTCCTGATTGAAGACGTGCGCTTCGAACAGGTCCTTGAAGCCGGGCGCAACCTTGACCAAGTCCCGCATCGGCGGTGATCGGCCGGACAAGTCCTAGTGGCCGGCTGTCGGGTGCCACTCGCGGTGGAGGAGGCCGAAGACCCAGGAGTCGGAGACGTCGCCGTTGACGACGCAGTCCTCGCGGAGGGTGCCTTCGCGGACGAAGCCGAGCTTCTCCAGGACCCGGGCGGACGCCAGGTTGCGGGTGTCGGTCTCGGCCTGGACGCGGTTCAGGTCCAGGGCGTCGAACGCCCAGCGCAGGACGGCGTGTGCGGTCTCCGTGGCGTAGCCGTGGCCCCATGCGGCGGTGTCGAAGACGTAGCCCAGGGATGCGCTGCGGAAGTCCGGGTTGACGTTGGTCAGGCCGCACCAGCCGATGAATACGCCGTCGGAGAGGCGGTCGACGGCCAACCGCGCTCCCGTGCCTTCCTCCTCGATCGTCCGGCATGTTGCGATGAAGCGCTGGGCGCGGGCCGGTTCGGTCCACGGCGGGGAGTCCCAGTAGCGCAGCACGTGGGCGTTGCTGTGGAGCGCGTAGAGCGGCGCCGTGTCGGCGTCGGTGAACGGCCGCAGTCGCAGGCGGGCGGTGCGCAGTTCGGGGGTGGGCAGTGTCATGCGGGGCATCCTGCCGCGTCGCGTTCGCCCCCGGCCATCGGTTTGTCCGGGCGGCCGGGGGCGTGTACGTGTCCGGGGGGCGCCGGGCGCGTCGTATGGGTGGTGGGGCCGCGGAGCCAGAAGTCACCCGGTCTCCGTGACGGTTGCCTCCGGTGGGGGTGAGGTCGTGGCTTGTGTCGATCAGTCCCTGTGGGGCATGGGGAGATCGCGTTCCAGGACAGCGCGCACTTCGGCGATCTCGTGCTTCCATCGGTCACTCTTCAAGGTCTCGTCGTCCCAGATGGCTGCGGGAGCGCCACCCGGGATGCAGTAGCCGTAGATCTTGTCCGCGACTTCATCGGTGAAGAGGTTGTCGTAGTGGAAGGATCCCTCGAAGCCCAGCCACGCGATGCCCTCGGCTTCCGTTGAGGCCTTTTGCAGGCACTCTCGCAAGTAGGGGACGAAGTCGCGGTCGATGTCGTCGAACGCGAGGTCGTATGACTGGACAATTCCTCGTCGGCCTTCGGGATCCGGGCCGAGCGGATACCGTTCCACGTGGTCCGGACTCATCGCCGCAACCGTGAACGCGTTCTCTGGAAGCCACGATTCGGATACCCCGAGTGTGAACAAAATGATGACGGCCGGGCCGCTCCAACAGACGGCTTCTTCGATCTCGTTCACCAGAGATCCAGCTTCGCCAGATTTCCCGCACCGGGCATCATCGCGGTGATTGCCTTCCCTGCAACAGCTCGACACTTGGCCTTGGCCTCGGCCTCGTCGAAGCAGCTTCGGACGCCCTCAGGCCGCGAAGCCGACGGTGGTCACGTACTCGTACTGTCCCCATTGGGAGCCGAGGTCCACGATCTGGTCGATCCAGGCTTCGTCCAGGGCCTGGTCGTCGCCGTCGGCCCAGGCTCGGACGACGGCGTCCCAGTGACGGATGTTCAGGCTGCGGTATTCCACGATCCGTTGGCGCGGGCGGTCGACCTGGGACTGGTTCAGCGGGTGCAGTTCGACTCGTGTGCCGCGGCCCTCGCGGTTGAGGCGGCCCAGGAGATAGCGGGCGACGTTCTGCCGGCGCACCGTCCGGTAGGCGGTCTCGATGCGTTCCAGATTCTTCCTGGACGGGAGGCGCTTTCCGCCGAGCCATGCTTTGAGGGTGCGGTCGGTGACCGTGAGGCCTGCTGCGCGGGCGGCCGCGCGGGCGTGGTCGGTGCGGGTCAGGTAGTGCAGGCGGGCCAGCAGGCCCCGCCGTGCCGTGATCGGGGTGGCGATGTGGCCGGCGAGCTTGTCGAGTTGCCGGGCGACGGCTTCGAAGCTCTTGATGCCACGAGCACCGAATTGACCGAAATCGATGTTCCTTTCCGGCACCCTGCTCACTCCTGACTGATCGACGAACCTCCCCTATTCTAGCGGAGTTTGCCCGAGAGTAAGGCCCATTCGGACTGAATATCTGCGTCGATTTTGTCGGTTCATGTCTCGCGAGAGTTTATGCCCAACGAGTGAAGGACGAATTGGCGGTGCCGTGTGGTCACGGCCGCCGACAGCCTTCGCGAAGGTCCGGAGTGTGTGGTGGTCCGCCGAGGTGTGGGCGGGGGCGGTCTCCGCGGCCGGCTAGGCGCGCCGCTCCCCCGGTCCGGCGGGGTCGGGGTGGGCCGCGGTGCGCAGGGCGTGTACGGCGGGTGTGTCGCGGTTGGCCGGGAGCCATGCGAGGAGGGAGACGGAGTTGCCGAGCTCGGGGGAATCCACGTAGGTGAGTCCGGGGCGCGGGTAGAGGCGGCGGGCGGCCGCCGGTAAGAACGTGATGGCTCGTTTCTGGAGGACCGCGAGCACCATGGCTTCGGTGTCGCGGACCACGGGGCCGTAGCGCACGCTGGTCCCGTCGGGGCGTGGGTTGATGGTGAGGTGGTCCCACCACTGACGTGGTACTTCGGGGGGCATGTCCACCACGGCGCGGTCCGCGATCTGGGCGAGGGTGAGTGAGCTTTCGTGGGCCAGCGGGTCGTCCGCCGGGAGGCAGATCACGCGTGGTTCCGTGGCGAGTTCGATGCTCTGGAAGCTGGCGGGCAGGGGTGCGCGCAGGAAGGCGGCGTCGACGGTGCCGTCGGCGAGGGCGTCGAACTGCTCGACGAAGCTCAGGTTGAGGACTTCGACCTCGAGGTGGGGGTGGCGGTTGCGCAGGCGGTCGAGGACGGTTCTCGCGTGGGGCATGGCCGCTTCCGCGCCGAGGGAGCCGATGCGCAGTCTGCCGCGGACGGTGCCGGCGTGTGCGTCGCAGACCTGGAGCAGTGTCGCCATCGCGGCGAGTACTTCTGTGGCCTGTTCGGCCAGTGCCTGTCCTGCCGGGGTGAGGGTCAGGGTGCCGGTGCGGCGTTCCAGCAGGGAGAGGTCGAGGCGCTGTTCCAGGGCGCGCATCTGCTGGCTGAGGGCGGGCTGGGAGATGAACATGCGGGCGGCCGCCCGTCCGAAGTGGAGTTCTTCCGCCAGTACGAGGAACAGCCGTAACTGGTGCAGGCTCGGTTCTCGGGCGTCTCGGCGACGCGTGCCCCCGGCGACCATAGAGGGCAGGTTATCGAATCGCTGAGTGTTCCCTTCGGTTCTCGGCCGCCCCGATGTCCGGTGCTCGACCAGAATGGATCAAGGGGTCTGTTCTGCCGTGCGGTTGAGCGCGGTGGCCTCTGTCGTACGGCGAGCACCTCCCCTGCCGGTTGGGACGATCTGGGGAGGGCGTCATGCTCCGTCTGCATTTCACCGACGACGACCTGAGGAACGTGCGGGTGTCACGGGGCCCGGATCCCCTGTGGGAGATCGTGTGCAGCATCTGCCGATTACAGACGGGTGACGGGCGCGCGGAGTTCGGCGGGTGGCGGGAGGGGACGCGGGAGAGGATCCGCCGCGACGAGAGGCTGCGGGTGGCGTTGTCGCCGTTGCGCGGTCTGGTGCCCAGCCACGGTTACATTCCCGACCTCCTCACCCCCGACGCCTCCGGGGATCTGGCGGCGGGGCTGGACGCGGTCGGGGCGACGCCGGCGCGGGTGGTGGCGGAGCAGGTGGGGCGGCTGAACGCGGGGCAGGCCGGGCTGCGCGGGCGGGGCGGGAGTCCGCGGGCGGACTCCGTCGATCTGAAGAGAGTCGTGCGGGCGCTTGGTACGTACTTCGATGTTGTGCTGAGGCCTCATCTGCCGCGTATGCGGGGGCAGGTGGGGGTCGACGTCGATCTGCGTTCGGGGGCGCTGCTCGCGGGTGGGGTGCAGGGGCTTCTGGAGAGTCTGGCTCCGTATGCGCGGTGGCGGGATCCGGTTCTCGAGGTGGACTATCCGGTGAGCCGCGACGTGTTTCTGGGGGGCCGGGGGCTGCTGCTCGTTCCCTCGTTCTTCTGCTGGCGGCGTCCGACCGCGCTGGCCGATCCGGATCTGACGCCCACTCTGGTGTATCCGGTGGCCAAGCCGGCCTGGCATCTGGCGCGGGACGGCGGGAGGGGTGCCTCACGGCTGCTCGGGCGGACGCGTGCCGCAATCCTCCAGGTTCTCGCCGGCCGTGACAGGTGCGGGGGATGCACGTCGACGGACATCGCCCGTGTCGTGGGGATCGCGCAGTCGAGTCTCACGTATCAGATGAGTGCGTTGCGTGACGGGGGGCTGGTCAGTAGCCGCCGGTGCGGGAAGTACGTGGTCCACGCCGTCACGCCGCTCGGGCTGCGGGTCCTGGACGGGGTGTGAGGGGTCCGTTTGCGCCGGATCGAGTGCGGGCGCGGCGGCGGCTGAGCTCGCCTGCCGCCGCGTGGGCACTCCTACCTTGATGGCGTCCTGTCCCGGGCCGTGCGGGCCCTGCCTTCGCCGTCCCGGACGGTCAAGAACATGCTTCCCGGCCCGCGCCCGAACACGAGATCCGTCCGCAAATCCAGGTCACACCTGGCGAGAGCGCCGCCCGCCGGGGTGACCGCGAACACGTCGAAGCAGGCACCAGCTGTAGCCGTCCTCACACCGGGGCAAGCCGTCGTATTCGCCCCCTGGAAGGCGGTCCTCAACGGCAGTTGCATTGCCACCTCGTGCGCGGTGCAGGAGATGGCGAATTTCTTGCGGCGCATCGACGCAGCCGTGCAGTGACCGTGGTCGCACGGTCTTGGCCTCATTGTGGGCAGTCATTCCAGCTCAAGAAGAGCAAAGTCTCACGTGAAGCGGACCTCGCGGAAGGAGCTGCTGTGGATCAGGGCGACGCGGAGGGCTGCCACGTGCATGTGGCGGCGGTGAAGGAGCGAGACGGGCGAGCCTTTGCCGAGGTGCAGAGGGCAGATACGAAGGCGACGACGCTGTGCGGAGTGGCCGGTGGCCTGCTGGCCCTATCGGCGGCTGCGCTGTCGCAGCAGGCGGACGCGTCCGGAGTAACGGCAGGAGTACTGTTTGCCGCTTGTCTTCTACTGGTTACTGCTGTGGGTGTTGCACTGCTGGCGTTGCGTCCGGTTCTACCGGGGGGCGGTCTCTGTACTCAGCTGGCCGGAAGCCTGAGCGTGCAGTGCAACTGTGACCGGAGTCCGGGTAGTTCGCCGACGGTGGACGCCCGCTGGGACGGAGGGGAGCTGCGGCTGCGGGCGTTGTCCCATCTGGCTGACCGGAAACTCCGCTTGGTCCGTCTGGCTGGTGATCTCGTTCTGGCGTCTTTACCGGTGGCCGGAATAGGCCTGTTGAGTGGTTACGCCTTCAATTGAGAGGATTTCAACGTATGTGACGATCCACCGCAGGGCGTCGAGGAGGACGGGTGTATCAGCCGCCGCGTGTCGAGGTGATCGGCGAGTCGCTGTGGGGGCGCCTGCGGGCGCTGACACCGAGGCGCGTGCGCCCGGCGCGGAGTGTGCTGCTGCGTCAGGGAGATCCTGCGACGCATGTGATCCTGCTCGACTCCGGTTCGGCTCTGATCACGCTGTCCGGGGCCTGTGGGGGACGGACGCTTCTGGCGGTGCGGGGCGCCGGTGAGCTGCTGGGCGAGCTGGCTGTTCTTGACGACCGGCCGCGGACCGCAACGGTTATCGCCGCCGAAGACTGCCACGTCCACGTCGTGCCGGCTCCGGAGTTCCTCACGTTCGTGAACACGCATGGCCTGCTGGCCCCGTTGCTGCGCCATGCCATTACGCGGGTGCGGGAATCGGACGCGGTCCGGGTCGAACTTGCCACCGCATCCGTGGCCGTGCGGCTGGCGTCGGCTCTCTCCCGCTTGGTCGAGGCGTCCTCTGCCCGTTCCGGACATCATCCTATTCCGCTGACCCAGGCTGAGCTGTCCCAGCTGATCGGCGCATCCCGCAACGCTGTCGGGATGGCCCTGCGGCCGTGGCGGGAACTGGGCTGGGTGCGCACCACGAACGGCGGCGGACTGCTCATCTGCAACATCCATGCCATCCGGTCACAGGCACATATGCAGACGTGATGCTCGGCACGCCGGGCGTGCCCACTGGTGGGCACCGGCGGCGACGGCAGCCCATCAGCATGAGGCACTCACCTGACCGCCTGCGCTGAAAGGCCGGTGTCCGCATGGCATCGTCGCCACACCCCGAAGAGGCAGAGGTTCCTGCCGAATTCGCACTGCTGTCCTTCGACATGGAGAAATACAGCAAGATCCCGGAAGCCAGAATGGAAAGCGCGCGTTCCGATGTGGACGACATCCTGGCCAACGTGCTCGCCGACTGCGGGCTCCCCGGCCCCAAGGAACTCCCCCACGGCTACAAGGACGGCGGCGACGGGGCGATCCTGCTGTTTCCCCCCGCCGTCCTCGCGAGGATCATCGACCCGCTGCTCGGCCGCCTCGGCCAGGCCCTGGTCCGCTACGACCAGCAACGGCTGGCCAGCAGTCCCCTCGTGCGGCTGCGGGTCAGCGTGCACGCCGGGCCTGTCACGGGCCCCGAGCTCCGGGGCGGCAACGCCCTCGTCGAAGTGAGCCGGCTCCTCGACAGCCAGGCCCTGCGCCAGGCGCTGAAGGCTGCAGGCGAGAATGACTTGTTCCTCGCCGCCGCTCTGTCTGAGACCGCCTATCAGCGGTGCGTCCACGGCGGCTACACCCCGCAGCTGACACCCCTGCACTTCCTGCAGACCACCGCTCAGGTCAGTAACAAGCCGGACTACCAGGCACTGTGCCGTCTCCATGTTCCCGGCATGCCCGGTGCTGCCCTCGCGCCGTACCTCAGCGACGAGCCGGATCCCGGTGCGCCCCCGGCCGGTCCGTCTCCCCAGCCCGGGCCTTGCGGACCTTCTCCGGCACCCGCGCCCACCGCCCCGGGCGGCGGCATCCAGTTCCACGCGCCCCTGTACGGGGCCACCGTGGGCGAGCACATCGGACAAGTCCACAACTCGTACCCCCGCCACTGACCGGGCTCCTTCGCTGGCCTGTATTCCTCGTCCGATTCCTGGAGTGCCTTCATGTCCGACACCCCGTTCGATCCCGACCGCCCGCACCAGCCGACTGGCGAGCCTGGTGGAACCACTCCTGCTCCCCACGGCTGGAAGTCGCCCTGGCGTCGCGCCCAGGACGCCCGCGAAGACAACGGCCACATCAGCACACCCCCCGAACCACCAGATGCTCCTCCTGCAGACCGGGAGGACAAACCCGCCGTCTACGCGGTGGACGGCGCGATCCACGTGAACCGTCACGTCGATGTCGTCGCCCAGCACATCGACGAGTTGATCCTGGAAACGCGCAGGGCGGACGTGCTGGAAGGTGATGTCCAGGACCGCGGGAACCTGCTGCAGCAGCCGTTCGTCCGCAACGACCACTGGAACGAGGTATGGGGCCAGGCTCTGCACCCCGGCGCAGGCGCTATTCGTCAGCCCGTCCTCATCGTGGTGGCACCCCGCTCGTTCGGCTCCACCACTTTCGCGCTGCGGCTGCTGACGGAGCACACCGAAAGCCACACCACAGTGGTGAAACTGGATGCGGACTGGAGCCGCCCCGCCAAGGGGCGTCTGCCGCTGGAGAGGGACCACGCCTACCAGCTCGACCTGAAGCACCCGGTGAACGACGTCTTGCCGGCCGACTTCCTCAATGCGCTGTCCAAGCACGCTGAGAACCTCCGCAGCGCCCGTTCGCATCTGATCCTGACCGTGGCAGAGGACCTGTGGACCGATCACCACCTGGGAGACCGCAGCGGCATCTACATTCTGCGCCTGCGCCAGGCCCCCGACGCTCAATCCCTGATCGAGGCACACCTCGACACACACGGCTACAGCCGCCTGGTCACCGTGCTGCGTTCATCGGACGCAGCCCAGGCCAGCGTGCGCGGGCTGAGCGCCGTAGGCGCAGCACGCGCCGCGCACACAGTCGTGGAGGCCTGGCAGGAGCACCGTCACAACGAGGAGCAGCCTGGGCATGCGGTCACAGCGCAAGGCACCGAGCCGCTCACGCTGGCCCAGCGCATGGAAGCCGCGCTGACGGACTGGCGGGTAGAACTGGACGCCCGGTTCGGTGAGTCCACCGCACGGCACAGCAGCGAGAACCCCTCCCTCACCCTGGAAGACCGCTGCCTCCTGCTGGCCCTGGCCGTGTGGCAGTCCGCTCCGATGCCTCAGGTGACCCGCAGCGCGAGCAGACTGCAGGAGAGCATCGAAAGCTCCCCCGATCGCATCGAAGCCTTGTCCCCGGCACGCGGCGCCTTCTCCAGCCGGGGACTACGGCGTCGCATCATGGATGTCGGGGCTGACGTCGACACCCAGGACACCGTCGTCTTCGACCGGCCCGCCTACAGCCGTGCCGTACTCGAGTACGTCTGGGACAACTACGACGTCATGCGCGACCCCCTGATCGTCTGGCTGGTCGGCACAGCTGCCGACGCCTCGCCGGAGGACAGAGCGGTGCAGGTACTGACCGAACTGACCGTGCGGCACGGCACCGTGGAGTACCTCGACCGTCTCGGCAAAATCACCAGCGGGGTCCGCCCGGACGTGCTGGGCACCGTCATGGACAACGCGGTCCGCGATGAACACGTCGGCCGTCTCGCCTGGAGCATGCTGTACCGGTGGGCTGGCCGGTCCGAGTACGCATCTGTGGTGATTGAGGTCTGCCGGCGCATTCTCCAGGAGCCCGATGTCACGGCCTCAGCGGGCAAGATGGCGATGGTGCGGCTGCGGCGCGTCGCACAGTCCAACGGCGATCGGGACATCCGCAGGAGTGTCCTGACCGTCTTCGAAGAGCTGGCCGGCCGGCCTGAAGTGAGGCAACGACTGGTTGCCGAGGTCAGGAGCTGGCAGCAGGACAAGGGGTCCGCCCGCAGTGGTGGCCTCGCGTTCATGGCGCTGACGGGTCTCACCGAAGACGGCATGCCATGGCTGATGACCCCCTTCGCGTCGGACCTCGATGCTGTTCGCGCTGTGCAGGACCTGCTCAAGGACCCCGCGACGACAACCGAGATCATTCCCCGCCTGACCGCATGGATCCGCGGCTGCGCCGACGACTCAGAGCTCTACCCACAGCTGCGGGACCAACTGCTGCAGGCCCTGCGGGGGCACAACATGTTCCAGGCCGGCGCCTCGCTCATGCAGGAACTGCGAGGAGTATCCACATCCGAGGGCGCAAGCGTCGCGGACGACTTCTACCACCATCTCGTCGATGTCCGGCTCCGCCCCGTCTTCCCGCCGCCGGGAGACGCCGCATGAGATGGCCATGGCAGCACTCCCTGCGCACCACCGCCTGCAGCCGGCCCCGCCTGCTGCCCACCGCCACCGACGGCATCAGCTTCGAAGCCGTCTACACCATCATCTGGCGCCCACGGCGGCGCAGCCATCCCAGCGCCGAAGATGCCGTCCGCACCCACGTCCACACCACAGCGCTCAACGCGGCAGCCCATCTGCCGGCCACCGACCTCCCCGCGGCCCAGGACGCCGTCAACGCCGCCCTGCCTCACCGGTGTCACAGCCCGCACTACTGGCTGCTCTCCGCCCGGGCAGCCCTGCACCTGCCCGCTACCGCCCAAGACTTCCTGCACCAACAGCAGGCCGACGACCACCGCATCCGCCGGCTGCGCTTCCTCAAAGAACGCTTGTACGACCACCCCGGTCTCGTCGTCCTGGACCGGCTCGAGCACCACTCCCCCGGAGCCCTCGACGACGACCACGTCGCCGAACTCCAGCGCCTGGCCCGCCTGATCACCTCCTGCGACCGGTGGTGGTCCCCCCTGATGCAGCAATGGGAGCAGCTCGGCCACGGCTTCTCCGACACGGAAAAGCAGCAGCAGGCCATGCTCGCCCTGCTCGACTCCCTCAAGACCCTCAACGGCGGCAGCCTGCCCGCCGGCCCAACCGGACCAGAACCCGATGCCTTCACCGCGGAGCAGCGGAAGGCCGCCCACCCATGAAACCTGCCCTCTGGCGGGCCGTACTCGACCCCCTCACCAGCGTCCGCGCTCTCTTAGTCCAACGCCGCAGCACCACCCCCCTGTCCTACGACGTCGCCTGGCGCCGCGCCCGCATGGACCGTCACCCCGACGAAATGCCCTACCGGCTCCACGGCCACCAGATGGAACCCGCCCTCGACACCACAGACCACCGTCCTGCCAAACCCCCGGCCACAGAAGCAACGTGACAACCACAGCGGCAGCGCATCACGCCGGGAGCAAGGACGCTGCAGGCCGGGAACGGTGTACCAGCAGAGGGACTGCGCCGTTGATCAAGCCGGTACACGCAGAGCTGACTCCGCGGACGCGCAACGAACCGGAGGGGCCGTAGCCGCCATCGCGGCCGCGGCCCCTCACCGGCGCAGCAGCCCGCTCTGTTCGCATCGCTCACGCCGGTCACGGCGCGGCCGGCAAGGCGGACGGCGACGGCTTGGGGCTGGCGTGAATTCCAGACCGCCCTGGACGGGACCGCACGAAGTTCGTGCCCGCCGTGGCCGGGAGTGCCCGTCCGAGGCGGTCAGGCGGCGCGGCAGAGCATTGCCGGGACGGTCGGTGCCGTGGTCTCGGTGTCGGCCGTCCTCGCCGGCACGGGCCGGACGGTGTGGTCGGCGGCCACCGCCTGGGTGCGGTGGCCGCGGGCGAAGACGACCATGCGCAGCACTGCGAAGCGTGCGAGGCCGGCAAGGGCGGATGCGGTGAGGTAGACGCTCTGCTCGAGCATCGCGCTGGGGGCAGCAACCAGTTGGTGCAGGACGAAGGTGGCGGTGCAGGTGACGGTGAAGGCGGCGGCCGCGGAGCCGGCGGACTGCAGGTGCTGGCGCCCACTCGCGCGGGTGCCGGCTCCGAAGGAGAAGCGGGCGTGCAGGTCGGTGGCCAGGAGCGTGGACAGGACGGTGATCAGGGCGTTGGCCAGGCCCCAGGGCAGCTGGGTGGCGAGGGCTGCGACGGCGAGGCTGGAGGCGAGTCCCACGGTGCCGCCCAGGAGCGTGAAGCGGGCGAAGGCGGTGAACGCGCCGGGTGCGGCCTGCTGTTGGTCGTGTGTTCCGGTCATGACCTGCCCCCTCGTTCGCTCGCTGCGTGGACGCGTCACCGGGCCAGTGAGGCCTTCGACACCATCGTTTCCGATGACAGAAACGCTACGTTGCATTCATGGTTTTGACAACGCAATTATTGCGCTCAAGATGAGTAATTGCAGGTAGAGTTTCCAAAAGTGTTGCAATGGCCCGGAGGTAAGGCAACGGACGTTGCGTCTTTCTATTGCAATGGATTGAACGTGAACGCTATGCCGCAATCCGGCCCGACCTCAGGGCGCACCGTTGCACGCGAGCGGGCGGGCGGCGCCCTGCCGCCGGCCGGCCCCTTCGCCGGGCCGGTTGCAGGCACGACGGTCGAGCGCGGGGCAGTTCACCGCCCCTCCCCCAGGGCCGGCCCTCCTCGGCGGGAGCAGCAGTGGCACCTCCCGGGCCGGCAGTACCCGTATCCCCTCAGCAGACGCACTCCGAGCTGGACTTGACCTGGGCGAGAGGCTCGGAAGTGTCTGGGTACGATGATCGTCATGCAGCTCCGGTACCGGTTCCGCCTGTACCCGGACGGTCCTCAGCGTGCCGCGCTGGCGCAGGCGTTCGGGTGTGCGCGGGTGGTGTTCAACGACGCGCTGCGCGCCCGTGAGGACGCCCGGGCCGCGGGCCTGCCCTACGTCACCCAGGGGCAGCTGTCCAAGGCGCTGACGGCCTCGAAGAAGACTCCCGAACGGGCCTGGCTCAACGAGGTGTCCGCGGTGGTGCTGCAGCAGTCGCTGCGGGACCTGGACGCCGCCTACCGGCACTTCTTCGACGGCCTTCAGGGCAAACGGCCCCGGGTCAATGTGCCGCGGATGAAGTCCCGCAAGACCTCGCACCACTCCGTGCGCTTCACCACGGGCGCGTTCAAGGTAACCGACGGCGGCAAGCTGCGCCTGGCGAGGATCGGGGAAGTGCGGGTGCGATGGTCCCGCGCGCTGCCCTCGCCGCCGTCCTCGGTAGCGGTCATCAAAGACAGCGCGGGCCGCTACTTCGGCTCGTTCACCGTGAACAGCGGCCCCGACGAAGCCCTGCCCCCCGTCTCCTCCGAGGTGGGCATCGATCTCGGACTCACACACTTCGCGGTGCTCAGCGACGGCCGCAAGATCACCTCCCCGCGGTTCCTGCGCCGGGCGGAGAAGAAACTCAAGCGCGCCCAGCGCTCCCTGGCGCGCAAGAAGCCGGGCAGCCACAACCGGGAGAAGGCCCGGCACAAGGTCGCCCGCATACACGCGCGGGTCGCCGACGCACGGCGCGACTTCCACCACCAGCTCTCGACCAGGATCATCCGCGAGAACCAAGCGGTCGCCGTCGAGACCCTGCCGGTGGAGAAACTCGTCCGCACGCGCCTGGGCAAGTCCGTGCGCGACGCCGGCTGGTCGGTGTTCGTGGACATGCTCGAGTACAAGGCGGCCCGCTACGGGCGCACCTTCACCAAGATCGGCCGCTACGAGCAGACCTCCCAGACCTGCTCGGTCTGCCACGTCAACAGCGGCCCCAAGGCCCTGGACATCCGGAAATGGACGTGCCCCGCCTGCGGGACACCTCTGGACCGGGACGTGAACGCGGCTATCAACATCGCGACGGCGGCCGGACTGGCCGTGACAGCCTGTGGAGCGCGGGTAAGACCAGGATCCGTCCCGGCACCGCACCATGAAGCAGGAACCCACCCGAAGCCGCGCCGGCCAACGGCACGACAGGCGCGAATCGCCCACCGCTAGGCGGGCGAGGAAGTCAATTGGGATCCGCGTTGTACCAGGCCCAGAACCGGTAATGACTCCGCCAAGGGTGGGCCGTGAGCCAGTCAGCACGGCGGCCCGGCTGAGCACACTCCCGTGGAGCGCAGCTGAAGACCAGCGATGCCAATCCGAACGCACTAGGAGCCAGGAGTGCGCACCGGCCCTGCCAGTCAGCGCAGCGGCTCGACGCCCCCGAGACCCGCGTCAGGACACAGCCACACACAGGCTGAACAGACACAGTCCGTACAGAGTGATGGCAAGGTGCAGGATCACCCACAGCCGATGAAGGCGAATCCGGTGTAGGCGAGGAAAGCTGCGGTAGTGGTCGGCTCTCGCCTGCACCAGCCTCTCGTCGGAACTGAGCACTCCCAGGTTCACCAACTCCCTGGTCAAGGCTCGTGCCTGAGAAAGGTGGTAGGAAGCCCGCTCGAAGTATTTGGAGACGGCTACCGCTCCATATCCTCCGGCCAGCGCGACGAATAGACACAAAGGCATGACATACATCGAAAATTTCTGCTGAACTACGAGAGCACTCAAAGCAGCGGTGATGACAAGCAGGAGGTTGGTCAGTGTTGAACGTTGAGTCTCACACTGACGGAGCTGCTCGCGATGCTCTTTCCAGTAGGCGCGTATCGCCTCTTCCGAGACCTCAGCCATGAAGCAACTCCCGCATATCAGACCAGTCGTTTGGTTCGTTTCGGCGAGCCACTCAGTAGTGGAGACACCCTAGCGTGAGAATCTTCGTCAGCAGTGTTCGCAAGGGACTTGAAGAGGAGCGCGACGCGCTACCTGGATTCATCCGCGCGCTGGGGCATACGCCGGTGCTGTTCGAAGACTTCTCGGCGCAGCCCACGCCTAGCCGCGAAGCATGCCTGAAGGCTCTCGACTCTGCAGATGTCTCCGTCTTCCTGCTCGGACCGTCCTACGGCCACGTCTTCCAGGAGACAGGCCAGTCGGCAACACACGATGAGTGGGTGGCGGCAAAGACCGCGGGCAAACCACGCTGGGTCTATCGCAAGCAAGGTGTCACGTTCGAGGACGCCCAGCAGTCTTTCGCCCGGGACGTCGAGGCCTACGCCACCGGAGTGTTCCGTGACTCGTTCAAGACCACTGCCGAGCTGATGACCAAATTGGCGGAGAAGGTGAACGAGCTCGGCTCTATGCCATCTCCGCTATCTTTCGCGCCACTCACACAACCTGTTTCGTTGCAGTGGAGCCTCGACGAGGCCGGCGTCGAAGGCGGCACCCCCATTCCCCTCGTGGAACTGCATGTCCTTCCAGTGGGCTTCACCGGCCACTCGGCCCGCCAACTGGAGGAACTCAGCACATCACTGGCGGACCGAATCCGACAGACCGGGGCCGTCAACGACAACGCATCTCTCACGCTCTCCAGTTCCCAGGCGCATGCAACCGTGAGCATCCCCCTGACCCGACCGCATCGTTGGGATGACCCTCGGCCTGGAGAACCAGTGGAAGTATGCCTGCACAAGACCGGTCAGGTCTCCCTGCGGGCCACACTTCCCAGAGACGGCATGGGTTCCATCCTCGATCAGGACGCTCTGCCTCGGCAGATCTCTGCCCTGCTGAGGTTCATCGGTGCGCTGAACCTCATCCAGCACGAACGCATCGTCGTAGCGGCTGGGGTGTCCGCACCCCGGCACACCCAGCTCGACAGGTTCAACCCGCACCAGTCCCGCACTCGTGCCGAACTCAGCGCCTACACGCGCTCGTTCACCCTGCAAACCGAGCCGGACGAGTCAATCTCCCTGGCTGCCCTGGACACCGGATCAGACGAGGTTGCCAAGCCCCTCGCCCGAGCACTGATCAAGCAGCACCCTTCAGGCGCTTAAGAGCATGCCAACTCAGTAGCACTGCCAGTTCCAGATGCGTGACGGAATGCAGCGGCGGCGCACTCCGGCGGGTTGCCGGGGTGCGCCGTTCTGGGGTGGGGCGGGTGTGCGGGGCCGGTGCCCGCGGGTGTCACGGTGTCATTTCGCGTCCGCGTTGTACTGGGCCTGCGACCAGCGCCAGCCGAGCACGCTCAGGGCCGCGCACCAGAGCAGGGCGATCCACCAGTTGTTGCCGATCTGTGTGCCCAGCAGGAGGCCGCGCAGGGTCTCGATCGCCGGGGTGAAGGGCTGGTAGTGGGCGATCGGCTGGAACCAGCCCGGCATCGAGTCCAGCGGGACGAAGGCGCTGGAGATGAGCGGCAGCAGGATCAGCGGCATGGCGTTGTTGCTGGCCGCTTCGGCGTTGGGGCTGCCGAGGCCCATGCCGACGGCGATCCAGGTGAAGGCGAGGGCGAAGAAGGCGAGGAGGCCGAGGGCGGCGAGCCATTCCAGGATGCTCGCGTCGGTGGAGCGGAAGCCCATGGCCACGCCCACGGCGCCGACGAGGACGACGCTGAGGATGGCCTGCAGGACGCTTCCGACGACGTGCCCGAACAGGACCGAGCCGCGGTGGATGGCCATGGTGCGGAAGCGGGCGATGATGCCCTCGTTCATGTCGGTGGCGACCGAGACGGCGGTGCCGACGACGGTGGAGCCGATCGTCATGAGCAGGATGCCGGGGACGATGTAGGCGATGTAGGCGGAGCGGCCGGCGCCGCCGCTCATGGTGTTGCCGAAGATGTAGACGAACAGCAGGAGCAGCATCACGGGGGTGAGCAGCAGGTTGAGGGTGAGGGAGGGGTAGCGGCGGGCGTGCAGGAGGTTGCGGCGCAGCATGGTGGAGGAGTCGCGCACGGCGAGGGAGAGGGAGCTCATCGGACGGTCTCCTTGGACGGGGCGGGCTGGGCGGGGAGGGTGGTGTTGCCGGTGAGGGCGAAGAAGACGTCGTCCAGGTCGGGTGTGTGGACGGTGAGTTCGTCGGCTTCGATGCCGGCGGTGTCGAGGCGGTCGAGGATGGTGCGCAGTTCGCGCTGGCTGCCGTCGCTGGGGAACTGCAGGGACAGCGCTTCGTCGTCGCGGGTGGACTCGCCGAGTGCGTCGGCGGCTCTCTGGTAGGCGGTGGGGTCGGTGAAGCGCAGGCGGATGTGTCCGCCGGGGATGAGGCGCTTGAGTTCCTCGGCCGTGCCCTCGGCGGCGATCTTCCCGTCGTTCAGGACGGCGATGCGGTCGGCGAGTTCGTCGGCCTCCTCCAGGTACTGCGTGGTGAGGAAGACCGTGGTCCCGCCGGTGACGAGTTCCCGGATGATCTGCCACATGTTGTGCCGCGAACGCGGGTCCAGACCGGTGGTCGGCTCGTCGAGGAAGATGATCCGCGGGCCGCCGACCAGCGTCATCGCGATGTCCAGACGGCGCTTCATACCGCCCGAGTAGGTCGACGCCGGCTTCCCCGCCGCCTCCACCAGGTCGAACCGCTCCAGGAGTTCGGCCGCCACCCGCCGGCCCTGCGCCTTCGGCAGGTGGTGCAGGTCGGCCATCAGGAGCATGTTCTCCTCTCCCGTGATCAGCCCGTCCACCGCCGAGAACTGCCCCGTCACCCCGATGACACCGCGCGCGGCCTGCGCGTCGGATGCCAGGTCGTGGCCGCCCACCCGGATCTGCCCGGAACCCGCGTCGGGGCTGATGAGCGTCGAGAGGATCTTCACCGCCGTCGTCTTGCCGGCACCGTTGGGACCCAGCAGGGAGAAGACGGTGCCTTCCGGAACGGTCAGGTCGACACCGTCGAGTACGACCTTGTCACCGTAGGACTTGCGCAACCCGTGCGCCGCGATGGCCAGGTTGGTCATGAGGGGGACTCCTTTGAGGCTGCGGGTGGTGATGGTGTCGTGGGGGCGTGGGGGGTCAGTTGCTGGTGGCGGTGATGTCGCCCTGGGCGGTGGTGGCGCGGATGGTGAGGGCGGGGGCGTGGCCGGTGTTCTTCAGGGCGTTGCTGATGCGGCCGTGGGTGGTGCCGGCGTCGAGGGTGGCGGAGACGCCGGGGGTGGCGCCGATGGTGATGTCGCCGGATTCGGTGCGCAGGGTGACGGTGCCGCCGGTGGCCTCGGTGACGGTGAGGTCGCCTTTTTGGGTGCTGATGTCGGCGGGTCCGCCGAGGCGGCCCACGGTGATGTCGCCTGCCATGAGGGTCAGGTGGGCGCCTGCGGTCTCGTCGAGTTTGAGGGTGCCCTGGGCGCCTTCGAAGGTGACGTCGCCGAGGCGGCCCACGCCGCGGAAGTCGGCGGCGGCGGTCTTGGCCTCGACGCGGGAGCCGACGGGGAGGTGGACGGTGATCTCGACCGATCCGGAACCGGTGCCGAGGATGCGGTTCTTGGCCGGTGCGGCCTCGATGCGCAGGACGCCGTCGGCGTGGACGACCGTGACCTGCTCCGCCGCCTTCACGTCCCGGCTCTTGGCCGCGTCCGCCGGCAGGACCTCCACCGTGGCGTCCCCCCGGTCGGCGGCGATGACCTCGATCCGGCCCGCAGGAATGTCGATGACGGCCGAGACGGGGGCGGGCGTGTCGAACTTCTGCATCGTGCTCTCCTTGTCCTGCACCGCGCGCCCCTACGGCGCCCGCGCTTTCCGATGACAGAAACGCTACGTTGCATTCATGGTTCTGGCAACACTGTTGTTGCGCAAGCCGACGATAACTGCTGGTAAATGCGCGAAAGTTGTTGCAATCGTCTCGCGCATAACGCAACGTCTCAGCCCGAAGCTTGTTGCAATGATTGAGGGTGAACGCTATCCGTGGACGGCCACCGGCCGGTGGTGCCGGCAGCGGCCACGACGCCACCGGCCGGTGGCCGGTGGCGTCGTGGCGTTGTCCGGTCGCGCGCTCCTGCCGGTCCGGGGCCCGAGGGCCGTGGCTCAGCGGATGAGTTCGCGCTCGCGCTTGGGACTGCGGGACGACCGGGGCGGGCCGGCGGGGCCGTGGCGCAGTTCCGCGCCCTCGACGTCCAGGTTGGGCAGGAGCCTGTCGAGCCACTTCGGCAGCCACCAGGCCTTGGCGCCCAGCAGGGCGAACAGGGCCGGGACGATGGCCATGCGGACGACGAAGGCGTCGAAGAGCACGGCGGAGGCCAGCGCGAAGCCCATCATCTTGACGAGGTCGTTGTCCTCGGCGATGAAGCCGGAGAAGACGCTGATCATGATGACGGCGGCGGCCGAGACGACGCGGCCGCCGAAGCGGAAGCCGGTGACGACGGCCTCGGCGGGAGTGGCGCCGTGGGTGTAGGCCTCGCGCATGCGGCTGACGAGGAACACCTCGTAGTCCATGGCGAGTCCGAAGACCACGCCGATCATGAGGATGGGCATGGTGCTCACGATGGGACCGGGCTGGTCGATGCCGAACAGGCCGGCGAGGTGGCCCTGCTGGAAGACCGCGACGACCGCGCCGAGCGCCGCGCCCACCGACAGCAGGAACCCCAGGGCCGCCTTGAACGGGACCAGGAGCGAGCGGAAGACCACCATCAGGAGCAGGAAGGCCAGGCCCACGACGAGGGCGAGGTAGGGCAGCAGCGCCTTGTCCAGGGTGTGGGAGAAGTCGATGATCAGGGCCGTCTGACCGGTGATCAGGATCTCGGAGCCGGTGCCCTTCTCCAGGCCGCCGGCGCTGTCGCGCAGGGAGCGGACCAGGTCCTCGGTCGCGGCCTTGCCCGGGCCGCTGGCGGGGATGACGTTGAAGAGGGCGGTGTCGCCCGCCGGGTTGACGGTCGGCGGGGCGACGGAGGCGACGCCGTCCTGTGCGGCGAAGCGCTGGGCGACCCGCTTGGCCACGGCGGCGGCCTTCGGGGCTTCGACGGTCACGGTGAGCGGGCCGTTGAAGCCGTCGCCGAAGGACGCCGAGAGCATGTCGTAGGCCTTGCGCTGGGTGGTGTCGGTGGCCATCGTGCCCTCGCCGGGCAGACCCAGGCGCAAGTTCGCGGCGGGCACGGCCAGCGCGCCCAGGCCGACGACGCCGACCAGCAGGACGGCGACCGGGTGGCGCAGGACGTAACCGGCCCAGCGTGAGCCGAGGTTGGGGTGGCGCCGGGCCTGCTTGGCCGCCAGCTTGGCCGCCTTGCGCTGCTTTCGGGGTGAGAGGGGCTTGCTGCGGAACGCGGCGCGGTCGCGGCGGCGCAGGACGCGGATCGGGGCGAAGGCGAGCAGGGCGGGGACCAGGGTGGTGGCGATGAGGACGGCCACGGCGACGGTGCCGGCGGCGGCCAGGCCCATCTTGGTCAGGACCGGGATGTTCACCACGCTCAGGCCGGCGAGCGCGACGATGACGGTGAGGCCGGCGAAGACGACGGCGGAGCCCGCGGTGCCGACCGCCCGTCCGGCGGCCTCCTCGCGATCGTGGCCCTCCAGTTTCTCCGAGCGGTAGCGGGAGACGACGAACAGCGCGTAGTCGATGCCGACCGCCAGGCCCAGCATCATCGCCAGGTTGGAGGTGGTCGCGGACAGGCCGAGTGTGCTGCCCAGGGCGGTGATGGCGCTGATGCCGATGCCGACGCCGACGACGGCGGTCAGCAGCGGCATGCCGGCGGCGATCAGGGAGCCGAAGGTGAGCAGCAGGACGAGGGCGGAGATCAGGACGCCGATCTTCTCGCCGACGCCGCTCATGGCGGTGTCGACCTTCACCGCGTCGCCGCCGGCCTCCACGGTCAGGCCCGCGCTCCGGCCCGTACGCAGGCTCTTGTCCAGCGCGTCGTGCTGGGCGTCGGTGAGTTCGGTGCCGCTCGCCTTGTAGGTGGCGACCGCGTAGGCGGTGGTGCCGTCCTTGCTGACCGCGCCGGTGGTGAACGGGTCGGTGACCCGGGTGACGCCCGGGTTGTCGCCGAGGTCGCCGACGAGGTCGGCGACCGACTTCTTGTTGGCGGTCTCGGTGATCCGCTCCCCCTTCGGGGCGCGGACCACGACCCGGGCGCTTGCACCTTCGGCGCCTGCGGCCGGGAACTTCTCCTCCAGCAGGTCGAAGGCCTTCTGCGACTCGGTGCCCGGCATGGAGAAGGTGTCGGCGGGAGGCGCGGGGGCCGAGGAGGCCGCGAATCCCGCACCGAAGAGAACCAGCAGCCACAGCAGTACCGTCAGGCCTCGCCTGCGGAACGCGAATCGGCCCAGTCTGTAGAGCAACGTCGCCATGGTGGGGGGCTCCCGTCGGGATCGGATGGCACCAAGACCCGCGCAGGTTAACAAACCGCAGTGGCGGTTTACTTACGTCGACGGTGATTCTCCGCCACTCCCGGGACCGCCCTCGAGCGCGCCTCCGGCGGCTCTCGAGCGGGCCTCGCGGCACGGCGGAACACGGGCCCCCGCACACCCCCGCACCCCCGCGGTGCGCCACCCCTCCCCCGGCCGCGCCCGGCACACGCCTGAGGCACCGGGACAGCCTGCCGGAGCGCGCTCGAAGCCTGGTCGAGTCCCGCTCGCCCCCAACGGGAGCCCCGGGCAGGCCCGTTCGGCGGTGAGGGGCACGCCTGGTCGGAGGCCTCGGGCGCGCCCGTTCGGCGGCGCCGGTGGTCCGCGCCGGTGGCGGCGGCAGCGCCGCACGAAGGACGTCCGGATCCGGGCGTCCGACGCGGTGCCCGGCGTGCGTCCACGCCGGGCGGGTAGGCGAGGTGTTGATCAGGCCGGCGGTGTCCTGCCGCCCGAAGGGCGCACGCGCGCGGTCCAGGTTCCCTCGTCCATCGCTCAACTATGGCTGTACGGGAGGCGGTTAGCCTTCCGATCATGGCCCGCTCGGCTCCGGGCCGCCGCGCCGGGACGCTCCGACGGGAGGAAGGGCCGGGTCTGCCCGCCTCCCCACACGACAAGGACTGCGTTTGTGAAAGTTCATCACCTGAACTGCGGCACCATGCATCCGCCCGGCGCGCGCCTGGTGTGTCATGTGCTGCTCCTGGAGACCGCCGGCGGTCTGGTCCTCGTCGACTCCGGGTACGGGCTCGACGACATCGCCGATCCCGGGCGCCGGGTCGGGCCCTCCCGGCGTTTCGTGCGGCCCGTGTTCGACGTCGAGGAGACGGCCGTACGGCAGGTCGAGAGGCTCGGGTTCCGCCGCGAGGACGTCCGTCACATCGTGCTGACGCATTTCGACTCCGACCACATCGGGGGGCTGTCCGACTTCCCCGACGCGCAGGTCCACCTCACCGCCGACGAGGCGAGGGGCTCCGTCCACTCCCCCACCTGGCGGGAGCGGATCCGCTACCGGCGGCCGCAGTGGGAGCACGGCGTGAAGCTCGTCGAGCACCGTCCCGACGGTGAGCGGTGGCGCGGCTTCGCGGCGGCGCGTGAACTCGACGCGATCGCGCCCGGGATCGTACTGATCGCCCTGCCCGGGCACAGCCGGGGGCACGCCGCCGTCGCCGTGGAGTCGGACAGCGGATGGCTGCTGCACGCCGGGGACGCCTTCTACCATCTGGGCGTCCTGGACCGGCGCTCCCCCGTCCCGCGCACGCTCAGCGGCATGGAGTCCTTCATCGCGTACGACATCAAGCAGGTGCGCGACAACCATGCGCGGCTCGCCGAGCTGTACGAGCGCGGGGAGCCCGATCTGCTCATCGTCAACGCCCACGACCCCGTGCTGTTCGAGCAGGCCCTCGCGCGCGTCTAGCGGGGCCGGCCGGCTGGGGGGTCGGTGGCGGGCGGCGGGGCGGGCGCCGGTGTGCGGGGCCCTGGCTTCGGGGGCTGCCGCACGGTCAGCTGGGCCCGGCGTACGTCGCCGGAGAGGAGGCCGACGACGGCGGCGCTCGCGCTGATGCCCGCGCCGATGAGGAACATCGGGGTCACTCCGACCGCGCCGGCCGCGAGTCCGAACAGGGGGAAGACGAGCGGGGCGAGGCCGACGTGGGACAGGGCCAGGACGCCGGCCACGCGGCCCTGGTAGGCGGCGGCCGTGTTGTGCTGGATCAGGGCGATGGACAGGCCTCCGCACACGCCGCCCACCAGTCCCGCGAAGCCGGCGACCGTCGCCGCGCCGGCCACCGTCGGCAGCAGACCGATGGCGCCGATCGCCGCGGAGGCGACGACGAGCGTGCCGGCCTGGACCGTTCCGGCGCGCCGGATCCGTCCCATGAGGGACAGGCCCACGGCTCCCAGTCCGGCCCCGACCGCGAACGCGCCGAGGATCCAGCCGATCGAGGAAGCCCCGAAGCCCCGCTCCCCCGCCAGGAGGAACACTCCCACCTGGAGCGGCGCCATGAACCCGATCTCGCTCAGCGCGGTGGCGAGCACGAGCGGTCCCACCAGGCGGTGGCGGCGGATGTAGCGCAGTCCGTCGGCCAGGTCCTGCCAGGGGGTGCCGGGTCCGGCCGCGCCCGGCTCCGCCGGCAGGGGCGCGATGCGCACGCCGGCCAGGAGGAGGAGGGAGAACGCGAACAGCACCCCGGCCGTCGCGAAGGCGGCCTCGCCGTGGTGGGCGAGGGCGAACCCGGCCAGGGGCGGGCCCACCGCCTTGCCGATCCGGATCGCCAACTGCCGCATGCCGACCAGGCGGACGACCTCGTCGGGGGCGGTGAGTCGTGGGGGCAGCGCGCCCACCGCCGGCATGAACAGGGCGTCCACCACCCCGAAGACCAGCGCCACCACCACCAGCAGCCAGATCCTGGGTGTGCTGAGCCACAGCACCGCGGCGAGCGCGAGGATCACCGCGGCCCGCAGGGCGTCGGAACCGATGACGACCTTGCGCGGATCGAACCGGTCGGCCACCACACCGCCCAGCAGCATCAGCAGCGCCCTGGGGACGGCACCCACCGCCAGCACCATGCCGACCTGTGCCGGCCCGGCGAACTGCGCGGCCGCCCAGCCCAGCGCGAGGAAGTAGACGCTGTCGCCGACGATGGACGCGAAGTAGGCGGTCAGCCAGCGCAGCACGTTCGTGTCGCGGTGCGCGGGGCGGGCCGGCCGTGCCGGGCTCCGCCCGGACGGGCCGGGCCGGCCGGACGCCGCGCCGGACGCGTCCGAAGGCGTGCATGTTCCCTTGCCCGCAAGGGGGTTGGGCGGGGGGCCCGCCTCCGGGACGAGGGTGGCGGCGCGGGGCCCGGGGCCGGTGGGCGGGGCGGAGCCGCCGGACCTCGGGAACCCGGCTCTGACGGCGTCGGCATCGGTCACAGCCGGGATCCTCACCTCAATCTCCATACGGGACAAGGGATTCCGGTACGTCCTGGGCCAGGGCTCCACCGGCGTTCCGGCGGAAGCCTTCCCGCCGGACGCGGGTGGGACCGGCGGAGCGGGCGGGTCCCGCGGCCGGATCGCGGCTCAGTCGGTTTCGTCCGGTGTCGTCTCGGGCTTGGTGTAGAGGACCTCGCGGGCCTGTTCCGCGGCGCGGGCGAGGCTCTCGGAGACGTAGTCGAGGAAGCGGGCGATGTTCTCCAGGCGGTTGCCGGCCGGGGTGCCGTGGCCCAGGACGCCGACGCCCTGGCGTGCGGTCTCCACGATCTGGGCGGTGGAGCGGGCGCTGGCCATCATGGACTGGTACCAGACGTCGTCGTCGACGACGTAGCGCTCGCGGCGGCGTTCGTCGCGCTCCCTGCGGACCAGGCCCTGGCTCTCCAGGAACGCGATGGCCTTGGAGATGGACGCCGGGCTGACCTGGAGGCGCTGGACGAGTTCGGCGGCGGTGAGGCTGCCGGAGTCGGTGAGGGTGAGGCAGGCCATCACGCGGGCCATCATCGTGGGCGCGCCCGAGGCCATGAAGACGGTGGTGAGCACCTCTTCGTACTCGCGTACGGCCTGTTCGTGGCGGCCTTGCGGCTGGGGTGTCCTCGCGTCCCGGGGGGTGGCCTGCTTGCGGCGGTGGGCGCGGTGTTCGGTGGCCCGGTGGGCGAGGTCGGCGCGGTAGGAGGTGGGGCCGCCGTTGCGCATCACCTCGCGCGTGATGGTGGAGGTCGGGCGGTCCAGGCGTCGGGCGATCTCGGCGTAGGCGAGGCCGTCGGCCAGTCCCAGCGCGATCTGCTGGCGTTCCTGCTGGGTGAGCCTGCCTCCCGGCATCGCGGTCTCCTTCGTCGTGCATGGCGCGTGTTGTCGGGACTATAGCGTTCACGTCCAATTCATTGCAACAACAGAAGTCCGGAGTGTTGCGTTAGATGTTGAACCATTGCAACAATTTCCGTTCTCCCAACTGCAGTTATGCGCCTGTTGCGCAACGACGCTGTTGCTCGATCAGTGAATGCAACGTAGCTTTTCTGTCATCAGAAACCGCGGGCCGCTGGGGCGCGCGATGCAGGAGAAGGAGAGCACGATGCAGAAGTTCGACTCCCCCGCCCCGATCTCCGCCGTTCTCGCCATCCCCGCCGGCCGGGTCCGCCTGGTCGCCGCGGACGGCGCCGACACCGGCGTCGAGGTCGTGCCCGCCGACGCCTCCAGGGGCGCCGACGTGAAGGCGGCCGAGCAGATCACCGTCGCCTACGCCGACGGCGTCCTGCGCATCGAGACCCCGGAGGCCAACAGCCGCCTCCTGGGCGCCGGTTCCGGGGCCGTCGAGGTCACCGTCCAGCTCCCCGCCGGCTCCCGCGTCGAGGTGAGGACCGCCGCCGCCGAGATCAGCGGCACCGGACGCCTCGGCGACGTCACCGCCGAATCCGCCCAGGGCACCATCACCCTCGACGAGACCGCGAGCGCCCGCCTGACCCTCGCCGCCGGTGACATCACCGTGCGCCGGCTCGGCGGCTCCGCCGAGATCAGCACCCAGAAGGGCGACCTGACCATCACCGAAGCCGTGCACGGCACCGTCACCCTGCGCACCGAGGCCGGCCACATCAGCGTCGGCACCGCCCACGGCGTCTCCGCCACCCTGGACGCCGGCACCGGATACGGCCGCGTCGACAACGCCCTGAACAACTCCGAGGGCTCCGCCGCAGGCCTGGCCATCCACGCCACCACCGGCTACGGCGACATCACCGCCCGCAGCAACTGAACGGCAGGGGACGCCGGAGGTCATCCGGCGGAGGAGGTCGAACGGGCATCAGCCGGGCGGCGGATGCCCCACACCTCGCGCAGCGCGCCGCACACCTCGCCGACGGTGGCGCGGGCGCGCAGGGCTTCCCTCATCGGGCGCAGGACGTCGCCGTCGCCCGCCGCCGCCTTCTTCAGCCTGGTGAGTGCGGCGTCCACGTCCCGTTGTTCGCGCCAGGCACGGAGTTTGGCGATGCGTTCGCCCTGCCGCACCGCGGCAGCGGGGTCGGCGGGCGCCGGCCCCTCGGGCCTCTCCGCGTCGAAGGTGACGGAGCCGGTCAGGGGCACGACGTACGCGCCGGGGCCGGTCTCCCGGACCACCTGGCGGGCGTCGGTGGCCCACTGCGGAAGCTCGGTACGGCAGTACCGGACGAGGTCCGCGGCCAGCCGCGCGGACGGGCCCGGCGGGAAGATGCGGTCGCCGTCCGGCACGCACTCCCCCGCCCCGCCGTCCTGGACGATGACGGTGCCGGACAGCCGGCCGGCCGCCACCCCCTGCTCCTCGGCGACCAGTTGGTACAGCAGGAGCAGCGGCGCGGCGCAGGCGCCGCAGCGCATCGAGGTGACGACCTCGTCGAGCGGGATCCCGGCGAACAGCACCCGCATGTCGTCGATCGAGTCGATCGCCACCCCCGCCCGGCCGACCTCAGCGCTCGCCGCCGGCGCGTCGGAGTCGTGCCCGGTCCGGGTCGGCACGTCGAACACCACGGACAGCTCCGTCGTGCCGGCCGCGATCTGCCGCCGGTAGCGGGCGTTGGCCTCGGCCGCAGTGCCGGCGACCAATGCGGTGCACGGCCCCGGCGTGGGCGGACGGTCGGTGCGCGGGTCCGGGTGGGCGACGCGGGTCGAGGGGTGGGCGGACGGCTCCCGGAGCGACTGGTCCGCCTCCCGGAGCCACGTGCCCGCCTCCCCCGGACCTTGGCCGCTCCGCTCCCCCTTCCGCTTCCGCCGGTCCGGGTTCCCGGGCTCGCGAACCGGCGGGCCGTGCACCGGGCCGGCGTGCGGTCGTGGCGCGCCTGTTGCGGTGTGCTCCATGCAGTCCCGTTTCTCGGTGCCCGCCGCGCGGCGGGGGCCGGGGTTCAGCCGACGACGGTCCAGGTGTCGCCGCCGGCGAGCAGTGCCGCGAGGTCTCCCTTGCCGTTCTGCTCGATGGCCGCGTCCAGCTGGTCGGTCATCTGCGTGTCGTAGACGGGACGTTCGACGCTGCGGAAGACCCCGATGGGGGTGTGGTGCAGGGTGTCGGGGTCGGCGAGGCGGGACAGGGCGAACGCTGTGGTCGGGGACGCGGTGTGGGCGTCGTGGACCAGGATCCGGTGCCGGGTCTCGTCCGTCACCGGGACCACGACCAGGTCTCCGGTGACGGGGTCGCGGACGACGCCCTTGGACTGGTCGGTGCCGAAGGTGATGGGCCGGCCGTGTTCGAGGCGGATGACGGCTTCCTCGGCCTGTTGCTTGTCCTTGAGGACCTCGAAGGCGCCGTCGTTGAAGATGTTGCAGTTCTGGTAGATCTCCACCAGCGCGGTGCCCGGGTGGGCGGCGGCCTGGCGCAGGACGTCGGTGAGGTGCTTGCGGTCGGAGTCGACCGTACGGGCCACGAACGAGGCCTCCGCGCCGATCGCCAGGGACACCGGGTTGAACGGCGCGTCGAGCGAGCCCATCGGCGTCGACTTGGTGATCTTCCCGACCTCGGAGGTCGGCGAGTACTGCCCCTTGGTCAGGCCGTAGATCCGGTTGTTGAACAGCAGGATCTTCAGGTTCACGTTGCGGCGCAGGGCGTGGATGAGGTGGTTGCCGCCGATGGACAGCGCGTCGCCGTCCCCGGTGACTACCCACACGGACAGGTCCCGGCGCGAGGAGGCCAGTCCGGTGGCGATCGCGGGAGCACGCCCGTGGATCGAGTGCATCCCGTAGGTGTTCATGTAGTACGGGAACCGCGAGGAGCAGCCGATCCCGGAGACGAAGACGATGTTCTCCTTCGCCAGCCCCAGCTCCGGCATGAACCCCTGCACCGCCGCCAGGATCGCGTAGTCACCACAGCCCGGGCACCAGCGCACCTCCTGATCGGACTTGAAGTCCCGTGCGGTCAGCGGTACTTCGGGCCTGGGGATGAGGGTCAGGGCCTCAGCGGGCATCGATGGCCTCCTTGAGGGCGGTGGCGAGCTGTTCGGCCTTGAACGGCATGCCGTTGACCTGTGTGTGGGAGTGGGCGTCGACCAGGTACGTGGCCCGGATCAGGGTGGCGAGCTGGCCGAGGTTCATCTCCGGGATCACGACACGGTCGTAGGAGCGAAGGACGTCGCCGAGATTGCGGGGGAAGGGGTTGAGGTGGCGCAGGTGGGCCTGCGCGATGTGTTCGCCGGCGGCGCGGAGCCTGCGTACGGCGGCGGTGATGGGCCCGTAGGTGGAACCCCAGCCCAAAACGAGCGTGTTCGCTTCGCCGGTGGGGTCGTCGACGTCGAGGTCGGGGACCTGGATGCCGTCGATCTTGGCCTGCCGGGTGCGGACCATGAACTCGTGGTTGGCGGGATCGTAGGAGATGTTCCCGCTGCCGTCCTGCTTCTCGATCCCGCCGATCCGGTGCTCGAGCCCCGGCGTCCCCGGGACCGCCCAGGGACGGGCCAG
>NZ_JBIWKN010000008.1:0-77695 GCF_044765685.1 Leifsonia sp. NPDC102414 | reverse complement strand
GGCATATCCTCCCTCGCTGCGCTCGGTCCGGTATTCCACGACCCGGCACTACACCGGCTCCCGCTCAAACGGGATCAGAGCGCCGGAACGGCAAGGAAAAACGACCAGGTCAGAAGAAACACACGACCTCAATAACGCACGGAACCATCCGGAGAAAGCGAGTCACCGATGACACCACAACAACACCCCTTAGGAAGCCTCGACCCACTGCTGGTCGTGGTCGTTCTGGTTGCCGTCCTCTTGGCGCTGATTGGGGTGGGCATCGCCCTCGACCGCCGCGCGAAACGGCGGCGACACCGCGACGCCCAGCCCGGTCGAAGGCGCAGCAACTGGCAGCCCACCGTCGAGAACCACCAGCCGGCACCCGCGGGTGAAACCCGCCGTCCACGCCGGAACACCACATCCAGCTAACCCATTCGCTGCTAGCAACAAACAGAAGGAGACCCACACATGACCATCACGGAAAACCCCCAAGACAGCACCGCAACGACCGGACCCGTCGCCGTCCCGTCGCTGTCCGAGAAACCATCCACCACAGGCAACACGGCAACGCTCTCACTCGCCGAGCAGATCGATGCTGCAGCCCGGGCATTCGAAACCCCGTTGCGCCCGCGCCGTCGGTTCCGGGAGCTGAAACGCAGCACCAAGGTCACCATCGCCGCTGCCGTCGTCGCCGCTCTCGTCGGCGTCGCAGCCGGCGGATACGGCATCGCCACCGTCATCGCCCGCGACAACATCACCCAACTCAACCACCAGCTCGGAGCTGTCGCGGCCGCCGACAACACTGCACACATCCGATACGACGCCGCCTACAAGCAGGCCGCCGCATTCAACACCACCGTCACCGCGCTACTGGCCGGCTCAACCGGGCTCGTCGACGCGGCCGGCCGCGCCGAACTGGGCAAAGCCGTCGCGCTGATGCACACCTTCCTCGCCTTCGCTCCTGGACACCCCGTCAACGCCAAACCCACCGCGAATTCGGGCGCCGACCTGATCGCCGACCTCGACGCTGTCCAGAAAGCACAGCAGACGCTCGAGACTGCGAAAAGCACCGCATCTGCCACAGCGAAGATCCCGCCGGCATACCAGCTCGCCCAGAAGCGGGTCGACGACGCCCTCGCAGCGATCGCGAAAACCCTCGACACCCCAGCCACCGCAGTACTGACCGCGAACCCCAAAGCCGACCCCGCCACCCGTGCAGCACTCAGCACCGCCGCAACCGCCGCAGAACACGGCAAGACCGCGGAGCTCCCCAAACTGCTCACCACATACTTCGCAGCAGCGAAAGCGGTCACCACATCCCAGACAGCCGCCATCGCAGCAGAAGCCGCTGCAGCCGCGGCGGCAGCCAACGCCCCCACCTACACCGACCCCACCACCGGACACACCATCCACAACCTCCACTACAACGGCGGCGGCGGAGGAGGGAACGGAGGCTACGGACACAACGGCAACACCGGCGGCGGACAAACCGGCAGTGGTGGTAACCCCGGCGGCGGTGGAACCGGCGGTGGCGGTGGCCCCGCCCCGGTCGACCACACCCCCCACGTCACCGCCAACGGCAATTACCAGCCCGGCTGCGATGGGTCACTCATGTACACACAGTCCACCAGCTCTGGCGGCGGCATCATCATCGACGTCCCCTACGCCTACACCTACAAGACATTCCCCACCGACGACGGCTGGGGGCTGAACGTCTACGCCTGCTAGTGCTGTGCACAGGGCAGGAAAGAGGGGGAGATCGAGTGGCATGACCACCCGATCTCCCCCTTCTTCTTATCGGTTAGGCGACCCGGTTTCGCCGACGGGCGATGAGGGCAATCGTGATGCCGGCGATCAGTAAGAAGGCGGCCCCCCCGCCGAGCGCCCAATCGAGGGCGGTGTCGGATCCGGTGTGTGCGAGGTTGGGGCTGACGACGAATTGTTCGTCGTGGCAGTTCCCGGTAGCGATCACCCGGCCGATGCTGTCGCGGGTGACATGCACGAACCCGTAGCGTCCGGCCGGCAACGCTCCAGTGTCCTTTGTGGTGTCGACCTGGTTGGTGGCCCGGCCGGCGGCAAGCGACACCGCAGCGAGGATCTGGACCTTCGTGCTGGCGTCGCAGACCAACTGGTTGGCCCCGTCAGACTGCTTGTAGAGCGTGACCGTGGTGGTGGTGCCGGCAGGAATCCAGCCGGTGACATGGAGGGTGTCGTGCCCGGCCTGCCCCTCCATCAACGTAGCCGGCGGGGTCGAGGTCACTGACGGCGGCGCGATGCGTGTCTGCTCGCTCTTGTCCCCGCATGCGCCCTGACTGAACACCGTGCCGGTGTCGTGCAGCGAGGCGGTAATGACCCAGTTGATTGCTGATCCGACTGGTGTCCTCGGATCAGTCGTGAACGTCCCGGACGGATACTGACCGTCGGTGGTGGCGTGGACCGGTGTCGCGCTCGAGTAGAGAAGCGTCGACGCGTCACACAACGGCTGGGCGCCGGGCTTCTGCAGGTAACCGCGGAAGGTCAGGTCGACGCCGTCCACCGGTATCGGCCCCGCCACGATAGCCGTGTCATAGGTAGTACCGCCGGGGCCGGTAGAGGCCAGCGCTTTGCTGGTCACGGTCGGGCCGACGATCTTGACCGTTTCGTTCGAGATTCCGAAGTCGTCTGACCAGGGCGCGATGTCACCCTGGTACTGGGGCGGTTGGGCGGCTTTCTCGATACTCCACTGCATGGATACGTAGCCGGCCTTCCACCCCACGTTCACCGGCGGTGCGGTCACGGGATCCAGATCCGGGACCGTCGCCTGAACCGTGTCCAACAGGACTGCATCCTTCGGCAGCGTTTTCGACTGAACGGGCTCGTTCGGGGTGTAGTAGGCGCGACCTGTGAACGTGACCGGGATTCGGGTCCCATCAGCCTGCAACCACGCACCACCATGCACCGACGGTGTCAACAAATCCGACACCTCCCCGCCCAGCGCAACCTCCTGCGAATCCAGGCGCTGCACCAAATGGGCTGCACGCGACTGATCCGCTGACGGCGTCAACGACGTCGTCACCTCCACATCCGACGGCACAACACTCGTCTCCGGCACCTGACCAAACTCGTCAACAAACGAGTAGTCGGCCGGAATGAATAGCTGGGTGTTGTCCGCGGTTTGGTTTGCGTACTTGATCGACCACACCCAGTTGTAGTAGCCGGATTCGCGCACCGCCGTGTCGCTCCGTGCCTCATAAGGAACGGTCGGACCCTTGGCTGAGCTGGTCAGCAGATTTGCGTGCCCGGCGACCAAGGTCCCGGGCGGGACCACGCCGGGGACAAACGGCGAGGCGGATGGGCCGTAAAGGGTGCCGTCTGCCTCGACCTCGCGGTACAGGCCGGAAAGTCGTTTCACCCAGGGGTTGTCGACGGTGTGCCCGTTGTAGGTGAACGGTGCTGTGGCGAATGTGATCGTGTCGGTCGGTTTGTCGCCGGCTTTGACGATTTTCGTCGACACCTGGGTGGTGAGGACGGGTGCGAACAGGGTCGTCCGCATGAAGGGGTCGCGGCCGCTGATCGGGTAATTGTGTGTGCGGGTGGTGGCGGTCCCGGCGAGGAGTCTCTGCTGGCTGCCGGTGTCGAACTGTTCGAGCTCGGCTGCGGCACTACCGGACACTTGCACCGAACCAGTCGCGCTGATCTCGTACGAGGTCGCGTTCGCTGGCGGGACGCCTTTGACGGCGACCTGCTGCCCGTTGGTGAGACCTGTGATCGTGTTCGTGCCGGTCGCGACGAAGATGCCGTTGGTGAGGGTTGTGGTGGTTGCCACTCCCCCGGTCGCGCCGATGTGCGCGGTCATCGTTCCCGTGTAGTTGTTGTTGTTCACGTTGAACGTGTAGCTGCCGGTGTCGGTACCTCCACCGCCGACGTTCTGGTTCGCCTGCGCGTACGCCCACACTTCCTGGAACTTGGCGGTGATCTCCGGGTGGGAGGAGCTGATGTAGGCCAGGCCCTCTGCCTCGGTTCCCGGCTGGACTCCTCCGCCGAGATTGGATCCGGTGTAGGCGTAAATGAGGAAGTCGAACGCCGCGCGGTCCACAGCGGTCCCGTGCCCGTACGCGGCATACGCACCGTTCACTCCGGACATCGCAGCACCGGAGAGGACGTTGCCGGTGTCCGAGGTGAACGAGGTGATCGTGTACCCGGCACCGGTGTTCCCCGACGGCCAACTCCGGCCGGGATCCGCGCAATACGCATCCACACCGCCGGGAGCCGTGTAGGAGCCGGCGTACCCGCCGAACTTGGTCGCCCCAGCGATCCCCAAGCCCTCCGACGCCAACACATCAGGGGTCTGCGGCTTCAGGGCGGCTGCCGACGCTTCCGAAGCGCCGGCGGTGCCGAGCAGGCTCAGGCCGGCGATCGTCAACCCGAGGATCCCGGCGACGCCCTTCCGGAGAATGGTCTTCTTGTGTGTTGTGTTCGGTGCGGCCGCGCCGAATCGTTTGCGGTGACCCATAGGGGCTCCTTCGTTGCATTGAGAAGGACGCGACGCGTTCGCATCCACCTATATACGCAACGAAACGACCCAAACGGGGTCGCGAGTTTTCCCGACCGGCAGGTGCATCTCAGTTTTGAGGCAATTCCGTCCGCAATGTGTGCCGTGCAAGGCGCAGCAGCCGGGTGGCCATCTCACGTCTCTTCGCGAGCACCGCCGTCGACCAGCCATGCTCGTCCGCGATCGCCTCTGGTCGGCCGTCCGCGGCTGTAAACGATCGATAGGGTTCCGGCAGGAACACGCCAGGATCGGAGACATCGCCGCCACCGTCGGCGACATGCAGCATGACCGCACGGACGACCTCGGCATAAGGCCGGAGCCGCTTCCGCGCCTCCTTCAGTTCCTGCCCCGAGTCGACGCGCGTAGCAAACGATGCCACAACCTCATCGCCCACCTCCGCACTGACATGATCCAACAGTCGCCTCATGAAGTCAGCCCGCTCGAAATCTTCCGTCCCTGCCGAAGAGCAGAGCGTCTGTTCTTGGGCGCACCACGCGTGCTGCGCGCGCTCACGTCTCCCCTCATCACCGAGGAAACGCACCAGGTAGCTACTCATCAGCTGCTTGACGTACCGCACAGCCCCGCCGGGGTCAGAATCAATTGGCAACTGAACAAGGCGCTCGTACGCTAATGCGTGAATGTCCGCCAGCACATGCGGCACGAGTTCCACTCGGCCCGCGTCCAGCAACCGCCGGACTACCAAACCTCGCCACTGCCACATCGTCTCCGCGATCGCCCGCAACAACTCCCCTACCGGGTCATTCGCCTCCGCAGGTAGGAAGACGAACGGTGGTGCGACGTGGTCAATTTCCACCCATTGCTCGAACGCCAGCGACATCAGACAGACGCTGTAAGCGTTCCCGCCTGGAACGCCCGATGCAGCGAGTTCACGAACACCCCAACCACTTCCGGCTCAAGGTGCGCGACCCACTCCCACACGCATGTGTCCAGCTGTCCCGGCTCTAACCCCAAGACGCGGAGAGTCTCGGCCACTGCTTCGCGATTCACCTGGGCCTGTCCGGCCCGCAAACGCGCACGAGGCACCAGTGCCAGAGCATCAGCAGGAACATTCAGAGATTGTCCCCACTTAGGCTGCGTCGACATTGTGAGGCGACGTTGGTCAGGTATAGGCGATAGCCAAGTCGCCGAGGGCGCGTTTAACGTCATCCCTTTATCCTGCAAGATCATGTTTAAAGTGTCAACCATTTGCGATGGCTCGGCGTTATCGGCTGAGTCGGCCAGCGGTGTGGCGGGTCCGGCGAGTAGCTGAAAGAATCTGGCGTGCCCAAATTTCTTCGCCCCGAGTCCGATGACTGGTCGGATGAGGTTGCACTTGCTGCTGAGGTCTTTCGGACCCCCGTTCGTTTAGTGCTGCTGACGCGTCTTCGTGACCAGGGTCCGCAGACGCGATCGGAACTCGTGAACGGTTCGGGTTTCGACGCGGCACCCGTTGCGCGATCGCTGAGTTACTTGGAGAGCGTTGGGCTCGTCGAGATCGACGTGCCTGCCGGGCAGCGACTAGGGCGTCCAGTGAGATACGCGCTGGATCGTCGCCGGTGGAATGATCTCGTCATCGCGTTCAAGCGCTACCTGGGTGAGGCTCAGTAGCCCATCCCCTCGCCGCCGGTCACGGGGATGGTCGCCCCCGTCATGTAGGTGCTTTCGGAAACCCAGCGGATCACTTCCGCGATTTCAGATGGTTGCGCTATGCGCTTGAGCGGAATTGTGGCCACTAGCCGGGCGAGCTCCTCCGGGTCGGCCTGGGCCAACATGGTTGTGTCTGTCGCTCCCGGAGCGACCACGTTTATCCGGATTCCTTTCGAGCCATACTCGCGCGCGACAGACCTCGCGAAACCTTCGAGGGCGGCCTTGGAGGCGGTGTAGTGGCTCGATCCAGCGATACCGGTTCGAGATGATTCTGACGAAACGAGGACGATGGAGCCACGTCGCTGCTTGAGCATAGTTTTCAGTGCAGTCTTCACGGCATGGATTGGGCCGAACGTGTTGACGTCGAACATGCGTCGCAACGACTCATCGCTCATTCGGATCAGCATGTTCTGCTCTGCGATACCTGCGTTGACGATCAGGGTGTCGAGGCCTTGGCGCTCGGCTGCCTCCGTGATCGCGGCTTGGACGGAACCAGGGTCACTGGCCTCGCAGTAGAAGGGCAGGACCCCGTCTGGAACTGCGGAGTTTCGATGGGTCCCAGCTACGGCGTACCCATGATCGAGAAATGTTCTTGCAGTGGCTGCGCCTATCCCCCGGGTGACCCCGAGGATGAATGCGGAAGGCCTTACGTGTTCGTCGCTCATAGTGCTTCTAGTTTGAACGTATATTCGCTCGCAAGTGTGACTGCTGGATAGCGGCGTGCTGGACATCACTTTGTTAGATTCCGATTAGCAAAGGTGTGCAGCCATGCCCATCAGCAGTCCAATTGTTTCTGCAATCTGCGCAGCTTCGCAGCCCAAGTCGGCAGCGGTACTTCGCGCGTTGCGAGACGCCCAGGGTTCCTCCTCGTGGCCGCTGCTTAGAGCGACTGCACAGTTGACGGAACCCGAGATGCGTCTTGCCCTCGACTGCCTGCACAGGGCCGGGCTTGTTGCCTTGAGCGAATCGGTGGTGCGGCTGGATGAGGAACTTCTGCGCGTGTCACTCGATTGGCTCGCCGCATAGCGATAAGCATGTATAACATGACCATGGTTGGCGGAGCATCGGAGGCGAACGTGAATACTGACACCGGGACCCAGGATTCCAAGGTCGATTCGATAGGCGAATGGGTCATTTGCGGCCTCGAGTGGGTGGAGCATGAAGAGCGAGAACGTCCGATCCTACTTGCCGTCGGAGATCGAGAGTTCGGCGGCTCCAGTCCGCGGAGGTCGCTCGACCAGCGCTCGCGCGAGGTGATGTTCGCGCCGCTCGTTCACGCCATGACGACGGGCCAGGATGCGCGAAACTTGACCACGTATCGCGAAGCGCAGTTCGACGTTGTCGTTCGCGTCGTTCGATCACCTGATCGCTCAACCGTTCTTGGCGCATACGGGATTTTCGTTGAGGCGGGAACCAGCATTCCCGCCGCCCCCGTCATCGGGACGTGGCAATGGCATGTATTTCGCGACACCGGGACAAACTTTGACGAGAATGCGTCCGTATGGGATGACGCGCTATTCAGCCTCTACGAGTTCCCCCGAGATTGGGTCTCAAGCGTACGTGGGCCGGTGGGCGATTGGTTGTCAAAGTTGATAGCCACAACCGAAGATCGCGCAAAGATGAAGCGGCACATTGACACTGCTGTCTCGGCGGCCACACATCTC
This sequence comes from Leifsonia sp. NPDC102414, assembly GCF_044765685.1. Lineage (NCBI taxonomy): Bacteria > Bacillati > Actinomycetota > Actinomycetes > Micrococcales > Microbacteriaceae > Leifsonia > Leifsonia sp. NPDC102414. The sequence continues at coordinate 69,871 of NZ_JBIWKN010000008.1, read as the reverse complement.
AGGCAACTATTCACATACAAGGTTGTAACTCGATATGGGACGGCGAATCCAGGTTTCAAGTACCTGTCTTTGTGCGGCCGTACGTACGACGACCCCGAACACACAGAAGCGCTCTGGATGAGGGGTTTCACGCGCGAGGTCAAATCAGCATCGGCCGACGTGAGCCACGGGCTTGCCCCAGTAAGCCCAGATGCACTCAGCGAGGCATTGACGGACGCAGCGTTCCGCCTTTCTCGCAACCTGGCTTTCGCAGCCGTGGATCTTCTGCAGGCGCGTGTGTTCTTGACATCTCCAAGCTGGAGCGAGTTCGGGCTCCAGCCAGACTATGAGGGCTCGATCACGGCGCTATTGAACGGGGAGGATCGGGATTCGCTTGAGAGGGCGCTCGATGACGTTTCTGCGGGCCGTGCCCCGGCCGAAGCCCTCGAGCTTGCCTTCATGGTCCCCGGCGGGGCCGCCATGAGGTTTATCGTCGAGGTCACTCACATCGACCCAGCTCCGAGCCGCTATCTCCTCGTGAGCCTCCGGCAGCTGGCCGGGGCCGCTTCGTGAACGATCTACTTGCCGGAAAGACGGTGTTGGTAGCTGGGTTGTACTCTCAGTCTTCTATTGCGTTCGAAGTGGCTCGTATCGCACAGGAGCAGGGCGCGGCGGTCATTCTGTCCTCGTTTGGCCGTCGCATGAAAGTTGCAGCAGCGATAGCGAAGCGGCTACCGAAAACGGCCCCCGTTGTCGAGTTCGATGCAACGGAGGAGCAAGATGTGGGTGCGCTCTCAGATCGAATCCGCGAGTACGCGGACTCGCTTGACGGTATAGCACACTGCATCTCTTCGAGTTATCCCGAAGTCATGGGTGATCGGTTCTTAGACGCCTCGTGGGACGAGGTCGCGCATTCCTTCCAAGTCTCGGCGTACTCGTACAAGTCGCTTGTCTCTGCATCCCTGGGTCTCCTCAACCCCGGTGCGTCGGTTGTTGGGTGCACGGTCGATAGCGAGAGCGCGTGGCGCATATATGGATGGGCCGGTGTAGCCAAAGGCGCGTATGCGTCGATCAATCAATATCTGGCGCTTCATTTGGGCCCGCACGGTATTCGGACGAACCTTGTTGCGGCCGGTCCTGTAGACACGACGACAATGCGGTCGATCGAGGGAATTGAGGATATTGACTCGCTCTGGGAGCAGCGCGCACCGCTTGCCTGGGATCGATCCACGGCCGTCCCGACTGCCAAGGCAGTTACGGCCCTCCTATCTGATTGGTTCCCAATGACTACCGGTGAGGTGCTTCATGTGGACGGAGGCTTCCATGCCGTCGCCTATTGACAACACGCGCCGCCGGTTCCGAGATTCAGATTCTGTTTGGCGCTACGTTGGCCGCATGGCAGCTCAACGGTATCGGGGCGGAAGACGAAGCAAGGGCGAGCGAGAGCAGCTCATCTCACGGGTTGCGCCGCCCATTGGCGACGCTGTCCGTGTGCTCGCGAACCAGAACGGCCTGACGGTCAATGACTTCATTGCGTCCGTACTCGCGAAGGAAGTCGGGTTGCCTGAGCTCGCGCCCGTGCGAGCTCTCGATAGTCGACAGGAGCTGCCTATCCCCGCTGCTTAACGAGAAAGGCCCGCCTTTCGGCGGGCCATCCCAGAATTTTACTCTGGAGCTCAAACCCTCTCAGCCGCCAAGCACGAGGTTCGAGCTTCATCCCAATAGTTTCCTTCTGAACGAAGGAGCTTTTACGTTCCCTTTTGAGAGGAGTTGTCAGCATCGTAACCCAGTTTTCGGGTTCTTGCACGTGCGCACGCGTCTCGCGTGTCGGCGTGTCGGCCGTGGTTTGCTCCGTCGCTTGTTGTGTCGACGTTGAGTTCGAGCTCTTCTCCTCCCCCGTTTCTTTGCCGTTGCCGCTGCGCACATTGTTGTGTCCGGCTGCCGGTTCCAGGCCTGCGTGCCCCGTCGCCATGTTCGGCGTGGTGCGTGCACAGCTCCTCATGGTGAGGAGGACGGTCGCTTCCTGAGTAGCGCAGAGCCCGTGGCCGGCGCCTAATACCGGCCCCTCACCTATACCGGTCTGAGCCCTTTTTGGGGTCTGACACATCGCATCTATTGAACGCCGAGTCACTGTCGGCAGTCTTGTTGCACCCATTTTCGAGTTGGAGGTAAATCACCCATGACGATCGAGTCGACGACGGTCTCATCGCGTTGGGAGGCTGCATGGCAGCTGACCCGGTTGATTTCGCCGCGCCCGGAGGTTCACAAGGCTGCGCGTGATGCGTATGGGGTTCCGGTGAATGAGTACACGCTCGCGCACGGTGTGGGTCCGGTGGTGCCGTTGTCGCCGTGGTTGGTGCATCTGGCTGATGTCGAGGGCAGGTATTGGTTGGTTCCGTTCGACTTCGACGTCGTCGTTGGTGATGTCGACGGTGTGGAGCAGGCGCAGGATCACGCGGATGCCCTGTCGATCCTTTTGGGTCAGTTGTCGATCGCGCACGTGGTGTGTGAGTCCTCGTCCAAGGGTGGACGGCATGTGTGGCTGGGTATGGCCGAGCCGGCGCCGGCGGAGCTCGTCGACGAGCTCGGGCGTGCGGCGAAGGCGGTTCTTCCGGCTTTGGACCGTGGCATGCTCTCCAATCCGCGTCGTGGTGGCGCGCGGCCGCCGTTGTCGCCGCACCGCAATGGGTCGTTCTCGCGGGTCATACGCGGAACGGTTGACTCTCTGGTGATGCCGTCGACGACGGTCGAGGATCTCCGCGCCCTGCTTGCTGCGCTCCTCGAGCGGGCACCGGCGTTGATACCCGAGGACACGGTTCTTGCTGGCGAGCTCCGTCCGGTAGCGTTCATCGGCCGCCGGCAGCTTTCCGCTCGGGCCGAAGCCGCGCTGCAGGTGCACCGCGGCGGTGACGACCCTTCTCGAACCGCGTGGCACGCGCTCCTGGTGTTGGCCTCGAACGGATTCACCTTCGAGGACGTCGCTGCAGCGGCAGCAACCGCGCCGAGCCTGGAGCACTTCCGCACCCGACGATCGGGCGACCGAGGCGAGCGACGACCCCGCGCGGCGGCCGAGGCGCACGCTCGCCTCGAGGACGCGTGGGAGAAAGTACAGAAGCACGTCCGAGTACGCAAAGCGGCACCCACCGGCGAAGCAAAGGACCTGGACACACTGCGGCTGCAAGTGGCGGCCGCTGAAGACCTCGCCGACCGGTTCCGTATCAATCCGGGCCGGTGGGGCGGCCGCTATGGCGCCCCCACCCGCCGCACCGTTCTCACCGGCCTCGCCTACCTAACCTTACGGACCGGCAAGACCGCCGTCGCCGCATCCACTCGCACCCTGGCTGAGCTATGCAACATCGACCACTCCACAGCAGCCAGGGCGCTCCTTTCGCTCGAGTCCGAAGGCCTGGTCCAACGCGTCCAGGGAGCGGAAACGTTGAACGCGGCCACCTGGTCTCTCACCCCAACTCGGGACTTTTCCACAACTCTAGATCTAGGTGCGACACAACCCTTAAACATCACACCCCGCCCCCCGACTGATTCGACTGAGCTCCAGGTCCTGTACGCGAGGCGGGCAGCGATTCTGGAGCAGTTCGAGAACTTCCTTAGCGCCCTGCAGCATGACGTCTTCACCTATGGGGGTTTAGGTCATCAGGCTGGCCAGCTGTGGGCGCTGATGCGCGCCGGATCTGCTTGGACCGTGGATGGTGTTGCTCGTATCTTCCAGATGACTCATGAACGTGCGACTGCCATCCTGTCCCGGCTTCGTCGCGTGAAGTTGATACGAGTCACCGAGGAAGGGTGGACCGGCAGCAGACGCGACTTCCGGCGCTCAGCGGCCGAACGCCTCGGGGTCATCGGTGTTCTGGAGGCGAGACAGGTAGGACACGAGGTCGATCGTGAGATCTGGCGATGGTGGCGTGCCGAGTATGAACGGATGACCACTCCCCCACAGCTGCGACCCAAACGCAGACACATCACCGAACGCACCCTGACGTGGACAGAATCGCCTGCGCGTTCTGGTGAGCGGGAGTGGCCAATGTATCCGAGGATCGCGGATGACCCTCGAGGTCGAGCGGACCACCGTCGAGCGCGCGCTGATGTTGACGCAGGACTTCTCGAAACCGGTTCGAGATGGACGCTCGGAGACTACAGACGTATGGACCGAGCTGCGTGAGTGAACCGTCTGTCTCCCGTCGGACATCGGCAGGCCGCCGGACTGCCGCGATGCCACGGTCGAAGCATGACTGGGTTAGCAACCGGGTGAATGTGCGGCCTTCACAGGCCACGAGCGGGGTCGCCCCTGGCATAGCGGGTTTTGCTGAGTGGGCGAGTTTCGCTTAACTCGTCGGTGCCCACCCTCGACGGGCACCGGACAGTTGTGGCGGGATTTGATAGGCCAAGGTGTCCCGCCACAACTGGCTCTGTGTGCCAACGCCTCTGAGCGAAGTTCGGAGCAAGGTTCAAGTAGGGCGGCTTTCGGTCGTCGGGTGAATCTGCGCGGCACTGCCTGCAATACGGTGTCCGCGTTTTCGGATGTGTTGAGGTATTTGATGTGGTGTGTCTCCGCCACGGTGGCGGGGCGGTGGCTGTGCGGCTTCTCTGGGCCCCGCCACCACCAAATGCGGTGGTATATCGTTCGTCCGGCGCAGTTCTCTCATGCCATCTTGCCGAGTCGGCCTGAGCCCGCTCCGGGGGCTACTCCTGCAGCTGGGACGGTGTTGGGGTGATTTCTACGCCTGCTGTTGGGCCGTGTGGTTGCCGGCGCTGGTGTGGGTGTTTTATCGGTTCGGGGGGCTCCTCGATCCTGCTCCCCCATGTGGTGGCGTCGGCGTCTCTTTTGCAGCGGATGACCGGCGCCACCGCGTCTGCGTCGGGCGGATGAGATTGTCGACGGGGTTCGGGCTTCGTCGACAATCGGGGGTTTCGTCACGGCGGTTCGAACTAGCGATCCTGATCGACCTCACGCGCCAGGGCTAATACGTGTCCTTTGCGTGGTTCGGACACGGTTGTGGTCGCGAAGCGGGGTTACCTGGGTGCGCGGGTCCGGGGTGGACCCCAATGGCGCTGCTCCCGACGGTGCCAAGTAGTTGTGGTGGGGCCGGTAGGGATGAGCGCCGAGCGGCCCCACCACAGCCTCCCAGCGGTCTCCGGAAACGGTGAGCTGACAATGCTGTGCTCTCCGGCCTGTTCGCTCAGAGGTGTGCTGATACCTGGGCGCAGGCTCGGAGCCACGTGGTGAGATCCCGTCCGGCGACAGTTATGTGCGTGTCTTGCGAATCAACCTTGCTCATGGTTCTAGTCAATGGCGGCTGACTGTTGGCCGCGTCAACCCTGGGTTCTGATTTGGATCCAACCAGAGGACTACGTGGGTATCCCCGTCAGCCCTTGTGAACGCCGCGGATGGACCTCTTCGCAGACGGCCGCACTTCGGGAGCATCGTGCACCATGGGGTGAAAACATCGTTCTACCCGCGGTTCGCCCACGATTCCGTGGCCTTCGCCGCTTTGCTGAGCGTTGTGGCGGGGCCTGGAATGGGATGAACACGGAAGGGCCCCGTCACACCTCAATGAGGGAAGCTTGCTGCCCTCCGGGCCGGTTGCTCGGAACAGCGTCCGGTTCGATCGCGCTCTCGCGTGGGTTGCTATCAGCACTGTGCAAGGGCCATTGTGACTTCGGGCGTGATGTCCTCGTTCATGCGTTCAGTTCACTCCGGCCAGCGCCCACCGGGCGTCGGCCGTAAGCGTGAACTCGCTCCGCCAAACGGATGACGGATTGTCAGTCTGCGAACTCTGCGGCGGCGGCGGAGAGCGGCAGAACCTCAACGGGAGAACCGTCGACTGACAGCACAGAGGCAGGCAGCAGTCCCGCCTGGGTGAAACGGACGTGTGGTACCGCGGTTTCCAACGATCGGTGTGTCCCGGTTGCTATCAACGAGTTGGAAGGACGAATTGATGACTGTCATTGACACTGCAACCGCACATGCTCCCCGACTCGTACCGGCAGCTGCGGACCCGCCGGCGAGGGTTCCACAGAGTCGTCGCATTCCGGGGGCGTCGCCTGCCCAGGAGTTTGGTGTGGGGTTGCCACTCACTCTTATGCGGTGGACGCGTGGACCGTACGGACACGAGTTGGAAACCGAGACCGGGATCCTGGTAAAGCAGTCGCCGATGTTTTGGGTCATCGACATCCACGGGACGCCAACCGCGCGCGATGCTGACGTATGGCGGACGCGACTCGAGGTCGATCGAATCCCCGACAGGATCGCCCACCTCACCGCGCGCATTCCCCGCAGCAACGCTAAATCCCAGGCGGGATCTAAGACGGAGACGGAACTCCTCTACGCGCGGGCCATTCGTCTCACCGGCTACCGATCCTGCGGGTACCGAGTATTCGAAACGATCCGCGAAGAAGACCACGACGGCGACACTTTCACCATCATCGACCGGCTCAAACCCCTCCTCGACCACCAAGAGAACGACGACGCCTAACCGTGTCCGACGTGACACTCATGCGGTCAGCATGTCGGCAGCAGAACTAGCCAGGAGTGGGCGGCCGAGAGCGGTGCGCGCGTCTTGCGACTCAACCTTGCTCAGGGATCTAGTCAGGGGCAAATGACGGTTGGGCGTCAACCCTGGGTTCGGGTTTGGATCCGACCAGAGGGCTCGTGCGAACAGCATCAGGTTGCGTGTGTCCGCGCTGCCAGTGTCTTACGCGAGCGGAAGAGCGCCGAAGCATCCGAGAGCTCGTCGCTGTCGGATGCTTCGGCCCGGAGAGCCGCTGGCACTATTTGGAGTTGCCGGCTACTGGCGACCAAGCTCTCTCCCATTGCTCACGATCAGCAGGGCGCCGTTCGGCTCGCTGAAGTCCCTTCCATCATTTATCGGTATTGGGGCGTGTGCGCCGTGCAAGGACGAGTGCTCCACCGAGAACGACTGCGGCGCCAGCCACCCACAACACCCAGAACGGGAAAGTACTCCCGGTATGAGCCAGACTGCCAGACACTGTCGATGGGTCACCCGAGGACGGGGAGCCCCCGCTTGTCGGGGTGCCCGTCGACGGCGTCGGAGTCGGCGTCGACGCCGGAACTGCAGTCCATTGCGCATACACGGTGGTATCCGCCGACAGCACTGTGCTGAAGTCCCACACGGAACCACCCGTTGCAGCAGTGAACCACCCATCAAACGCATACCCGTTCTTGGTCGGGTCGGCTGGCTTAGTCGCCGCCTGACCCGCGCTCAGGCTCTCGGGCGCGACCGAGCTCCCACCAGCAGAATCGAACGACATCGTCACCGGTGCGGCCAAGAACGTAAACGCACCCGTCGACGTGGCATCCCCGTTCGGGTTATGCACCACCACATCCACCGGACCCACCGCATGGGCAGGCGTCGCCACCGTCAGAGACGTGCCCGAGGGGTCCACCACCAGATTCGTCCCCGGAACACCACCAAAGTCCACACCCGTAGTGCCCAGCAATGCGGCACCACTGATCGTCACCGATGTGCCACCCGCAATCGGCCCACTTGTCGGAGAAATTGTTGCGATGGTTGCTGGCGTCCCGGATACAGATACGACAGCAACCAGATTTGTGCCGCTATCGGCAACGAACGCTTTCGATCCATCGGGTGTGAACGCAATCGAACGTGATCGGTATCCGGTGTAGTTCGATACGGGTCCGACGAGTGTATTCGTCGCGACGTCCACGATGGACGGGCTGGAGAGGTTGTTCCCGACGTAGGCCTTCGACCCGTCTGGTGTGAACGCAACCTTGAATGCGTCACTCGTACCAGCGACGACGCTTGTTTGTGTGTTCGTTGCGACGTCCACAACCGATACACCGTTCAAGCCGGCCACATACGCCTTCGAGCCATCTGGCGTGAATGACACCCCTCGCGCGTCGCCGCCGGTGTAACCGGTGACTACGCCGGTCTGTGTGTTCGTTGCGACGTCGATCACGGAAACGGATGCGTTGTCCTCGTTCGCGACGTAGGCCTTCGAGCCATCTGGTGTGAACGCAATCTGTCGCGGATGGTCGCCGGTGTAGCCGGCAACCAAGCCAGATTGCGTGTCAGTTGCGGTGTCGATCACCGAAACCGTGTCGGTAGCGGTGCTTGCAACGTAGGCCTTTGACCCGTCCGGGGAGAACGCGATGCCATTCCAGGAGCTGAAGCCCGTGTAACCCTGAACAGTTCCCGTCTGCGTGTTCGTGGCGGGGTCCACCACCGCCAGCGTGTTGTACCCGTAGGAAAGGTAAGCCTTCGTACCGTCTGGTGAGAAGCCGATTCCCTCCGGGCTCCCAACGATTCCGGCCATGTTGCCAACTTGCGAGTCCGTCCCGGTGTTCACGATCGAGACTGAGTTGCTGTCCTCGTTGAGCACGTAGGCTGTGGAACCGTCCGGCGTAACCGCGACCTGAACCGGTCCCTGGCCGGTGTACCCAGAAACAACTCCCGTCTGCTCATCGCCGGGCGCCGCCTCCGCGGCCGACGCCGCGACAAAGATGGTCGCGATTGCAATGCTCACACCAATTGCGCCAACACGCATGCGGCTCGAGCGAGCTACTCGTTCGGACACTTGATACTCCTGACAGACGGCGGATTCTTCTGCACACGGCCAAGGGCAGCAGCGTGCAAGCCGTCTGTTCAGTCTCGCGAAGTTCAGTCGCCGCGACTAGCCACGAATCCGTCGGCGCGCGAGGTCACCCCGCTTTTCACCCGCCCCCGAAGAGGCGGCCGAGACGAACGCTCCGTACCGAGGCGGAAACTCAGGCCACACATGCGGGCAATTCTCCAACGGCGGTGTTGTGGAGGACTCAGGAAATCGAACCTGACCGGGCACCCCGATAGGCGCGTCCCCCGTGCTTGAAAAGCATGCAATCACTCGTTCCTGAATACGCGTTCTGGAATCAGATGCCGTGAGACGAATGATGCGATATCCCGCCCAACGGCCGGAGTGAAAGGCAGCGCAGCATGAGAGCGCCTCTTATAGAGACGGAGCTCGCCTGCCGGGATCCTGGATGCCGTTTCTCTAGTTACTTCAGGCGGATAGAACAGGTCCCACTCCCCCGCGATGACCAGGGTTGGAACGCTGATGCCTTCCAAGCGGTGAAGTACATCGAACGAATCCTCAGCTCGAATCAGGGCAGATGCCTGTGCGCTGATGCTCCGGCGGGTAGCTAGTCCCGCAATCCCCCGCACGATCGGCCGCATGGGCGGACTCACAGAGGCGCTCATGAAGCGCGCTGCGGCGCACCGGCCTGGCGGTCCGTCGGAAGTCATCAGGTCGCTCTGGGCCACTCGACCGCGCTCCCCCAGGCGGGCGCCACCTGCGACAAGGATTAGACCACTGACCAACTCCGGAAAGTCGAGGGTGATCTGCAGAGCAATACTCGCGCCTGATGAGAACCCGATAAGCGGCTGGGGAGTCGAGCCCAGACGACGGATCGAGTTCGCGTACAGGGCCGCGACCTGCGCCATCGTGGCCCCTTGCTGCAGAGCGGGCGGCGTAACTGCCGTTAGCTCAAACTGACGCTTCACATCGCGAAGTATCAGGTGGTCAACGAGTCGATCCGACATACGCGAATCGGTGGGGCCGAGAGTCAGCCCAGGAAGGTAAACGAGGCGTGGTGATGTAGTCATCGCAGCCACATGGTCGCAGCGGAAGCCGGGAAGGACCGAGGGCGCTCATAACAGAACTCACAGCTGCGCCTGGTGCGCGCCTGTGAATCATGGCGACGACTGACGCAGATCCGACACCCTTTGCTCCCCCGCTCCCCCGCTCCCCCGCGGACGAGCTCTCGTTGGGCGACCCCGTGCGTTGTGAGGCCCGACGGCGTCGCCTCGGCGGTGTCGGCCGCTTCATTTGTGATGGCCCCGTACTCTCAGCAGCCGCGACCGCTAAAGATGGGATTACCAGGAAAACCGGGAAAGGAGGAAAGTCTGATAAAAATGGATATGCTGGAAAGACGGAAAAGATGGAATTGTTGGGTCCCACAGTGACTGGGAATCGGGAAACGGCGCGCCGACAGCCGGAAAATCCAGCTTTAACGGAATAGTTGTATTTGGAGGCATTGTATGAATAGACAGAATTTGCAGCGGGTCGTTGCCGTGATCAATGGCAAGGGGGGAGTGGGTAAGACCACGATCGCCGCCAACGTGGGCGGCCTCCTTGCGTTGTCTGGTTGGAGGGTCTTGATCGTGGATCTCGACTATCAGGCAAACCTCGGGCTGGACCTCGGATATCAGGGAAAGGCCGGCGATGACGATGGACTTGCGCTGGCCCAAGCGCTTGCGTACGGAGTCCGGCCCGGAGTGTTGAAGGATGTGCGGCCTGGGTTGGATGTGATTGTCGGGGGAGGGCACATCGATGGAGCTGCGGCCGCCCTGGTTTCCAAGGCCGCGCAAGGCAAGCTCGACGAAGCGCGTCTCTCCGTTGCTTCGATGCTCGACAGCGTCGCGGGGGAGTACGACATCGTTCTCCTCGACTGCCCTCCAGGCAACGACATGTTGCAGTCCGCCGCCGTTGCCGCCGCCCGGTACGTGTTGATTCCTGTCAAGACCGACGATGGCAGCCTGGGCGGAATGCGCATCACGGCTGGGCGACTCGAGCAAGTCATCGATTTGAACCCGGACATGGACCTTCTGGGTGTGGTCGTCTTCGGTAGCGGTACTGCCGCAACCACAGTCCGGCGTGAGTCGACAGCGCAGATAGTTGAAGCGCTCGGCGGCGCCGACGCCGACGAGGAGATCCGAACGCAGATCGAAGGGCTTGTGTTCGAGTCGTTCCTTCGACACTCGGAAGCTACGGCGAAACGAGCGCGGGGGAGAGGGCTATTGGTTCACGAGCTCGACGACCAAGTAAAGGCAGCACCCAAGTTTTGGGAGCAGCTCAAGGCGGGAATTAAGCCGCAGTCAGTGGGGCCGGCTTCGGCTGAGGGTGTCGCTGATGACCTCCAGGCGATCGCCGCCGAAGTTGTGGCGCGCATACAGGCCAAGGAAGCTGAGTCAAGTGAGGTTGCGCATGTCTGACCGTCGCGTAGGCCCGCCTCCTGCAAAGCCTGGGGCGAGCACTCTGATCCGAGCAGTACGAGAGAACACGGCACAGCAGAACACAAGCGTTCCGGTGCCCGAGCCCGCAACACTGGACCCCGTAGAGATTGCCGGCGAAGTGCCACAGGTCAGCCCGGCCGGTGCCGCGGTGCCGCAGCCCACGACCGACGCCCAGTCGGACGCGAAAGTCGTGAAAATCACGGTGACCGTGGGGGAGGGGCGGCGCGCCCGACTCCGGAGTGCCTACACGCTCACCCATGTGCAGGAGCGGCACCGTACGTTCTCGGACTTCATCGCTGCCACCCTCGACGCTGAGGTCGAACGGCTCGAGCAGAAGTACAACGACGGTCGGCCGTTTGACAACGCAGAGGACGGCGTCATCCGAGGGCGCCCACTGGGTAGCTGAGTTCGGCTGGTGCTCGGCGCGGGGAGGGGATGCGATAGTGCGGGCGAAATGTGATTCCCGCAAAGGACGAGGACAGAGCTGTTCCACCCATAAGCGGGGCGGGGCCTGGAAGCACGCCAGGCTCGGCCCCTCGCTGTTACGCCTCGGATTGATCCGTGGCAGTCGGTTGCCCTGCGAGCATTTGCTTCAGATACGTCATGTCGACGCCTGCTGCACTCGAGATGCGCCACAAGTCAGCGCGCGCCTAGAAACCGCGCATCTCCTGCGTGAATCCGTGCGCATGAGAACGACGCCCCTCAGGCGCGGTTGTCGACTCGGCGCGAGCGGTCGAGCGGTATGCCGGCTTTCGGTTAGGCAGTGCGGGGGAGGGTGGTGGTGTAGATGAACATGGCGGAGGTTGGCCAGTCGGTGGCGTCGGCGAGTTCGTACACGTCGATCGCGGCTGCGCCGACGAAGGTGGCCGGAACTCGGATCTGGGTGGGTGGAATGGGTTCGATGAGGGGGAGTTGTTCGCAGGAGCCGCGTGCGGGGTCGAGGGTCCTGTAGAGGATCGCGGTGAACGTTGCGCTTGCGCTCATGCTCAACTGTTTCGCACCAGCCCGACGAGCACAAGGCGCCGTCAGCTCAATTCGTTGGACTCAATGTTGCGCACCGACGAACAGGGCCGGAGCGACGTGGATCGCCTGATCTGGGTCCTAGGCGTGTAGGTGGGGCGCTTTCAACATTGGTCTTGTGCTGAGTTGGGGTGCTCATCCAGCGGGAAGTGCCGGCGCGGACGAGATCGTGTTGGTGGTCTACGTGGGTGAATTTCGAAGGCTTGGAGCGGGGCGGGCCAAAGTGCGCGTTGTCGCGGCGTGAGGCTTCGGTTCACGCGCACGATGTCGTGCGCAGATCGGTGGAGTTCATGAAAAGTTCCAAGAGGTTCATTCCCATGGTCCTCGGCGCGTCTGTGACCACGGTGGTAATGGTGGCTGTGGGCGGGGTTCCCGCCAACGCTGATACGGCCGGTAGCGAATGGGGTGTGGTCGCGAAAGCAGCACCAGAATCGGCCTCTGGGGTCGCTGAGGTAGTGACGACGACCGCTGGTGTGAGTGCGATTGACGCGTCGCTTGCCGGCACGGAGGTGACTATTCCGGTTGATCCGAGTTCGACGATAACGATGACCACAAGATCCGACAGATTACGTATCGGCTTACCGTTCGCGGCCACAGCGAATAACGCTGCCGTGCAGGCGCCGGGTGTCGTTTCTTATGACAACGGGAATGGGTCGACCACCTTGCCCGTCGTACGTACTGATGGATCTGTGCAGATCGACAATGTCATTGAGAATGCCGCGGCTCCGACACGCTACGAGTATCCGTTGACTTCTTCTGCTGGTCAAACCGCTCGCGTTTCCCCGGATGGCTCGGTCTACGTGGGGGGAGCGGCGGGTACGACCAGTTTCTACTTTGCACCACCATGGGCAAAGGACGCGGCTGGCGCAACTGTCCCCACACACTATGAACTTGACGGAGGCGTCTTGGTTCAGGTTGTCAATCCCACCTCATCAACGTCGTTTCCGGTGGTTACAAACGCCACCGTTGTCGCGACCGGCCAATACGACTACAACTGTGTCTTGACGGACGGGAGCTCGTACTTCATGCGCCACGGTGAAGCGCTCACCGATTGCAAGGGCAGCTATCTGCAGAAGTACCTCGATGGACGGCTAATCAAATCAGTTGGCCTCGTCTACAACGGTGGTGCCTCAGTTCAGGTGACGGGCAAAGGCGGTTGCCTTCTGACGCTGGGCGGTATCGCTGCGCTCGTGTTTTACCCGCCTACAAGTACCTTTGGCTGGGTCCTAAGCGGAGCCCTAGCGGCCGGCGGCGTTTCGCAGAGCTGCACTGGCTTCTAACAGCGATGCTCCGCTCGGCAGACCCGCTACTTTGTGGACTGTCGAGCGGAGCGCTCGCTCGGGATCCAAGTACCAATCAGAACCACGACGAACACAATTCCGGCAAGTAGCCACGGCAGCCACCAAGCGCTGTCACGCGCAGTAGTCCCGGCTACTACAAGGGCTCCTGTCACAGCCAGGCCGAGGACGACAAGGTAAGCGAGAAACGCTCCGCGAGGTGGATATGACACTTTCGGCACGCGTTGGGTCACGCGGTCGATCATCACGATCAATCCGAGCGCGAGTACGGGACCGAGTGCTGCAGTTTCTTGTGGAAGCAGCGCGAACGCGAGAACTCCGCCGCCGCCAACTATCCCGACAACGAGAAAATACAGAAGGCGGCTGGAGGGCGAAGCGGGATTGTCAACGTCGACTGTTTCCATGGGCAGCACTCTAAACAGTCACGGAGGACACAAGCCAAGGCACCCGCGTTCTCGCCGCCATATTCACCCCATGCCCTGCGGACGACCTTCGTAGCGGCAGGGGAAACGAAATGATGTCTCCGGCAACCTGGCACCGGTCGCTACCTCACCAATGTGTCCTGGCGATATGGTTTCAACTCGACGCCAGGGCGGCCCATCGAGCGCCCGATCCGGCTGTAGGGATTACCGGCGGGATGGGGTCGGGGGCCTGTCCCAGCCGTCTTCGATCGCGCCGCGCCATACCCATGCGGTGCGCACGACACCTGCAACCGATACCCACCGCACGTGGACGGCGCGGTCGGTCCACTCGATTGCCTCGCACTCTGGGCGGATCACGGTTTCTGGGAACCGCACCCATGCCCGTACAGGTCGCGGCTCTGGTGGCTGGTAGATCGGATGGTTCGCGACGTCGAGCTCGTCGTCGGTGAGACTCACGGGTTGTGCCCGAACCAGGAGCTCGTCGATGGCGCGGCCGATGCCCATTTCGGGGTACCGCCGGTTCGATCCCATGACCCCTATTACACCAGACAGTCGAAAGTATGTTCGAATAGACGGTGTGTGGACGATACGGGTAGGGGAGCAGGATTGGTTGGCGCTCGATGACGCGGTCCGGCCGCGTTTTCTCATCCATCACGGGCCGGCGGTGAATGCGGTCACGCACGAGACGTTGATGATGTACCGGGTCGACCATTGGGTGCTCAAGCGCAGCGATCGGTGGCCGCTGGGCTATTACGAGACCCTCGCACAGGCGCAGCTCGCTGCGGAGAGCGCGCTCGGCACCCCGATGTTCCTCGCCCCCGTCACTGACCCGCTAGGGCGGATCGTCACCCCAGAGGAGCAACGGGAACGGTGGACTGCCGGCCTCGATCCACGCACCGGTGCGCCGCGGGCTCGGTGAACTAGATGACGGGCTGAATCAGCTCGGGGCGGTTGCCGCGGACTGGGCCAACCTGGTCAAAACGTAGCGCCTCAGCTTCTGCGACGCCGGCCTTTACCGCTTCGTCGACGAGGGCCTGGTCGCCGGTGACGGTGGGGTCGATCCAGTGCTCCCACATCCGCTGCGGCAGGATCACCGGGTTTCGATCGTGGATATCCGCAAGCGTCTGCACCGCATCGGAGGTGACGATTGTCGCCGTCAGCGTCCACCGAGAGTCATCGTCACGATCCTTGGCCGGGTCCGCCCACCATGAGTAGAGGCCGGCGAACCCCATCACCTGATCGTCGGGATACCGGATGAAGTACGGCGTCTTGTGCCCTTTCGGGCCTTGCCATTCGTAGTACCCGTTGGCGAGGACGATCGCCCGGTGCGACTTCACCGGCCCGCGCCACAACGGTTTCTCGGCCATGTCCTCGGCACGCGCGTTGAAGGTGGACGCTTTCAGCTTCAACGTCTTCGACCAGCTGGGCACAAGCGACCAATACGCGGACTCGAACCGGATCTGAGGCTCCGCCTCACCCTTGCCGGATTCGAACAGAACCGGGATGTTCTCAGTCGGTGCGATGTTCCAGCTGGGTTCCCAGCCCGGCCGCCATTCCTGCGGCTTCCGACCCGTCGAGATGACGAATTCAGTCACCAGCTCGTTGACCGTGTCGTCCATTGCGAAGCGCCCGCACATGCCGCGAGCGTACGCCTCGGCGCCCATGACGCTAGATCAGGTTTCCGTGCGCTACCGGCCCGAGGGATGCTGTCCGGATTGGGGGAGTGGACGTCGGAGGATGAATTTGCTTCCGCTTGACGGGAGGGCCTCGTGTTCGGTGTGAGGGTCGCCAAGGGTGGGTGGGTGGATAGATCATCTGTCAGTGTTGATTCGCTCTTGCGTGAGTTCGAGGAAGGGCGTAGGCGGAACGCGGAGTTGAGTTGGATCGCTCAACTGGCTCGTATGCGTGCGGCCAGTGATTGTCCTGTTGCGCCGTCGCCCTGGCGGGAGTGTGCTCCGGATGGGGGCAATAGTCCAATGCGTGTCGTGGCCGAATCGGGTTGAAGATGAAGTGCAAGGAAAGGATCGATCATGACTCTGAACCTTGCTGCCGGCGGATATGTTGTCTCGTCTACTCCGTGCCCAGTCTGCGGAAACGCCGACGTGTTTCCCGCGATTCGTGACAATCTGAATGGCACTGCCTCGTTCGTGATGGTCTGCGCGTTCTGCGGTTCGTTGCTACCGTTCCCGGTCTAAGGGCGTGGCCGGCTGGCCCATAGCTGTCCGCGGCGTTCGGTCTCGACGGTGTTGGTTTGCCAGTCGATCGGTTCAGGGTGCAACACGATCGTGAACTCAGTTCCGGTGCAGATCCCAAGTCCAGTGTTGTCGAGGTGGCCACGCATCTCGAGCACCTGGGTCAGGCTCTTCACCATCAGGTTGCAGCTGCGGCAACGAAGCCACACTGCAGGGACCGGTCTTGCACGCGCCATCATTCGACCGTACAGCCAGTGCAGCGGACACGACTCAATCCGGCGTGCAGGGACCTTTCTATTGGTCGTCGGCGGCGAGGCCGGAAATGATGTGGTCGACCGCACGGTTGATCCGGAAGCTGATGCGTCGGTTGAGTAGTAGTGCGGTGGCTGCTGCGAGTACCAGGGTTGCGCCGGCGATGGTGTGTGCCGTGTCATCGGCGGCGATCGTGATGATGACGCCGATGCTGGCGGTAAACCCGCCGATGCTCCAGCCGACGGGCGGTAGCGGTACCTGGATTGGGGGAGCGGTGTGCTCGTTGCCCGGCGCCGCAGCGAGGGGCAACACGGACCGGTCTACTATGCTGCGTCTCACTGGTGAGGGGGCGTTAGATGCGGGAGATGCTGGCGGTATAGGTGTCGGGTGTTGTCTCTTGCCAGGGGAGTGCGATGAGGAGTTGTTGGCTGCCGTAGAGGATGGTCGCGATTGCAATGACCTCGTGGGCGGGGGTGCCCGTGTCGACGAGGACCGGGTCGGTGCGGAGTGGGTGCGTTTGGCCTGGTTGCCATAGTCGTGCTTCCCACACGTCGATGCCGGTGTTCTTTCTCGTTCGGGTGATCGTGACTTGCGTCGCTGCGGACAAGGCCGTGCGGCCTGGCTCTTCGACGCGCGAGCGAACTGTCTCGGTGAGGGTCACGTGATGGGTTGCCCTTCGTCTCGGAGGCCTGATGCGATGGCATGGAGCATGGGGTCGGTGTGTCGGGAGATGCGTTCAGCGGTCCTTCTGCTGAGGAGGGGAGCGGTAAGTGCTACTGCCGTGAGGGCGGTGCCGACGAATGCGTAGAGGGGTGAGGGGGAGCCGATTGCTGCGATGGTGCCGGCGGTGCCGATGAAACCGAGGATGCTCCGTGTTGGAGTGGGGAGGGGCACCTGATTTGGGGGAGATGTCGGGCTCGGGTTGAGCGTAGTGTGGGCGCGTTGGTGCAGACCCTTCATGGGGCCCGACGCCTCAAGGCCTGCACCAGCGCCCACCCTTTTTGGGTGGCCTGCAGGACCCGAACCGTGCAGGGCGGTTTGGATGGTCCAGCTGCCCGGCTGGGCCATCCGGGAGGCATCCACAGAACGGATGCCGAGGCCTTCAGGTCGCTGACCCACCTCTTCGAGCAGGCACGGCAGGGCCGTGTCCGCGAGGGTGGTTCTGGCCCCGTAACCGGGGCCGGTCAGTGTCATTTCGCTCCAACCAGTGAAGAAACCTCTTGGTGGAACAATCGTTCTATCCGGTGAGTGAGCGGTAGTCCCCTTTCAGGGGACACCCAGGTTTCATGTTGTCGGGTGAAGGCAGGCGTCGCCGTAGGGCCGGTGTTGCGCGAAACGTGGGAGGCGACCTTAGCGGGTAGGGCTTGGCGTTGGTGCCCTTCTGCTCGTTGGATGGCTCGGTAGGCCGTTGAGCGGGCGACGCCGCTCAGTGCAGCGGTCTCTGCGATTGAGTCTGTGGGGTGGTGCGATCAGGAGGCGTTCAGTCTTCACGGGCAGGGTGACGGACCATGTGGAATCGTCGGCGTTGGGTTGGTGTGGTTGGGCTGGGATTGTCCATGGGTCTTGCCTCGGTTGGGGGTGCGGCGGTCGCGGGTGACTTCGGTCCGGTGAGTCGTCTGGGCGAGTCTGTGCAGGTGCGGGTCAGCTCTGGAGTGTTCCGGATCGACGTTGACACTCTTGCTGTGAGCTTTAGAGCGCGTAGCGGGGCAACGATGACAGTGTCCGAACCAACGCCAACAACACTTGGGATCCCGAGCTCGGTGGTGATCGGTGGGGGTCAGGCGACGTGGGAGTACCCTGCCGCTGGCCTGAAGTTCACGGTCGACGCCTCTGTCCAGCGCGGGGGTGTGCGTTTCGCTGTGTCCGAATCTGCCGGGTCCACCAGGCATCCTGGATTGGCATGGCCGATGACCGGAACTGATAGTTCGGTTGCGTCGATCGAGTATGCGAACGGCAGCGGCCAGACCGTTCCAATTCACGACCCGTTTTGGCTCTCCACAGACTCCGGTTTGGTCGGAAGCGAGAGGGACTTCGCCGGTGGCCTCACTCTTCCGGTCTGGGGAGTGACCGGGTCGGTTCCAGGCACAGGGATTGGCATGTACACAACAACGGACATCGGGTCGTCTCTTGCCTTTCACAAGTCGGGGGGTGCAATCCAAGCGGCCGTGTCACATGACTTCACCGCTGAAACACCCACGTTCGATGTCGTTGTCACGCCGAACTCCGGTTCGCCGGTTGCGTCGGCGTTGGCGTACCGTGAGCACCTACTTGCCGATGGCGGGCTGGTGAGCCTCGACCAGAAGATCACGAACAATCCGCGCGTGCGCGACCTTGTCGGGGCACCGCACGCTTACGTGTGGGGGTCCGGGCGCACTCCGGAAGCGTTGGACGCACTCGCGTCCGCTGGCGTTGACCGGTTCTGGGTAGGGTACGACGGCGATCCGGTGACAGATTCTTTCGTGACCGCGCAGAAGAAGTATCTGATTGGTCCGTACGATTCGTGGGCCAACGCCCAAGATCCGGCGACCAGCGACAGTCCCAGCGCGTCGTGGCCCGACAACCTCTACCCGCAAGGATGTGTACGTGGACTGGACGGCGGAATCGTCACAGGATTTGGTGGCCGCGGTTGCTATCTCAGTAGTACTGCCCTCGCACAAGCTCAACGCGCCGATGGTGTGATCGCGGACCGGGTGAAGGCATTCACTCCCAACGGTGCGGACAGCTACTTCCTCGACGTCGACGCAGTCGGTCAACTCTTCGACGACTCCACACCCTCTCATCCGCAGACCAAAGCCGAAGATCGTGCACTTCGATTGGAGCGAATGGAAGCACTCGCTCGAGGTGACTACAGCAACGGCAAGCCGCTCGTCCTCGGTTCTGAGGCTGCGGAGGGGTGGGCGAACCCGGCCATTGCATTCAGTCACGGGTCTTCCACGCCCGTGTTTGATGACCTGTGGAAGCTGGAACGAGATAAAGCCACGTGGGGCGGCTACTGGCCGACCGATCATCCCGGGTTCTTCTTCAAGCCTGTCGACCTGCCACAGCAACTGGCAACCGCGATGTTCGCACCCCAGTACAGGGTCCCGTTGTACGAAACCGTCCTCCATGATTCGGTTGTCAGCACTGACCGTTGGGAACTCGGCCTCGACAAGCTGCCATCGCTAAAGACACACCGCATCCTGATGGCCATGCTTTACAACGAACCGGTCATGTATTCGCTCGACATGGACACCATTGCGGCAGACAAAGCTGAGATCGCGACCCAGCAGCGCTTCTTCGCTTTCATTCAAGCTTCGGCGGGCACCAAACCACTCACCTCTTTTCGTGCGCTGTCGTCCGACAGGCTGGTGCAACAGACCGTGTACGGCAACGGCGCACTGACCGTCACGGTCAACTTTGGTCAAACCGCGTTCCAGAACGTCCCACCGGGTTGCGCCACAGCCGCGGACGCGCATGGCAAAAGCAACACTCTGTGTCCGTGACAGCGCAGCGCCGCCTGAAGGATGGCAACAATATGAACTGTTCGAGGGTGGACAGCGACTTCAGCGAGTAGGGGGATCTCGCCTCTCCAGACACGTTCGTTCCGGTTGCCCGCGCCGGTAGCGGAATCCTCTGAATAGCGGGTGGCAGCGGTCTAGCTGGATAGGCGGTTGTCGGATCTGTGCTTTGAGCGCCTATTTCTGCATTGGTGGTGCTGTTTTGGTGCAGGTGACGCGTGTGCCCGGTTCGCCCTTCTGGGAGATGATCTGTTTGCCGCCCAGAATGATGCGGCATGTGGCAGTGTGCCCGGGTTGGGGGGTCGCTGAAACGTAGGCGGTGCGTTCGGCGGTGACGGGGACTTTTGTTTGCCAGGTTTTGGCTCCATCGCTTGATTGCTTCAACGGTTGGGTTCCCTTGTGAACGCGGGTGAGGGTGTCGCCTTGGCCGGTGTTGTATTCGACGTTGTTGAGGAGGTCGCCTCCGTTGGATGTGACGATATATGTGGGCATCCACACCGTGGAGTGCTGGAACCCGCTCGTGCATGCGGTGGCTCCGACGGTAACGATGGACGCGACTGCGAGGAGTGCCGCTGCTTGTCGTAGACGTAGTTTCATGAGAACTCCAGACTGTTGATCTTCAGCCGCTGGATAGCGGCTGAACGGGTAAGGCCGCGGTTGGCAAACCGTGCGCTGTCCCTACCTTGGAAACGTACGCACGTGCGTGAGGCGGCGCGTCCGCCAACAGATCGACCGGACTGGGCCTCCAGTACCAGACGTTGAGACGTCGGGCGCCAGATGGGGTGAATGCTCGCGAACTAGTCGGTCGATCTCAGGCGAGGGGGCGACCGCTGGGAACCTTCTCGCAACCACACAGCAACGACCTTGCCGGCAACACTTCGAGAACTTGACCCGTTCACGGCGGCAGCATTTCTCTTCGAGCACTCTTTGGAGCACCTCATGACATTGAGAAAATTGATCATCCCCATTGTCGCGTCTGCGTTTGCGCTCGGACTTGGTGGTTGCGCAATCCATCTCTCTGATGAGCCGACCACAACGTCAGCCGCCGACGACACTGCCACTGGTAGCACCCTCGCGAGTGTCGGTGTCTCAGTCGGCGGTCCTGTGACTATTACGGACAAGACCGTCACGTTGGCACCGGGAAAAGGGACTGGGAGGCACTGTCACTACGGCTACGTTGTCGGTGTGGTCGTGCAGGGCGAACTCACCCACCATGCACCGATCTATCCGACGGGTGTCCACACGTACCACAAAGGGGACGCGATCATTGAGGGACCCGGCTACCTTCACGATGGGAAGAACGATGGCCGGGGCAACACCGTATTGAAAGTGACGTACTTCACACCCCAAGGCAAGCCCTTGGCAGAGACCGACCCGGCCAAATGTGCTGCAATCGAGAAGCAGCAGTCAGGCGGCAATCACGGCGGTCTCTGAAGGAGCCACGGGGATTGTTCCTCGTCGTCGCCGCCGGACACAAAATACGTCGGCGTTCTGACTTCGGTAGTGCAGAGCCCTTACCGTCGGCATCCTGCCCTCGCCGACCCGGGTGAGCGCCCACCCGAAGTCTCCGCATATCAACGGATGTGCGTCCGTGCTGGGAGACTGAGCCATGGTTGAGATCCGCGTCGTGGTGACGAGCGGCGGTCCGGTTGAGATCGCGTGGGTAGCTGGTGAAGGGCCACCAGTGTTGTTCTTTCCTGGCGGCCACTGCTCAGCTCGGTGCAATTGTGGCTGGGGTCTGTACGCCGAGCTGGGTCATGCGGTCGTCGCATTCTCGCGTCCTGGATACGGCGGCACCCGTGTCGGCAAGCGCGGCCCGGCGGAATTCGTGCCGTTGGTTGGTGAGGTGTGCGAGCAACTGGGCATCTCCACGATCGCGGCAGTAGTCGGAGTCTCGTTCGGTGGGTTGCAGGCGGTGCACGTGGCCGGCGACCGGAGGCTGGGCGTACCCCGGCTGGTGCTGCATAGTGCTGCGCCGTCGGGTTTGCCGTATCCCGACAGTCGAGCGGAACGGATTTTCGGTCCTATCGTGTTCTCCCCAGCCTTGCAGGGCCTCGTCTGGCGACTGGTGCGTGGCGTGATCCGCTCGGACGCGGGGCTGGGACTCATGTTGGGGCGGCTCTCGAACGTGCCTCGTGGGGAGTGGTGGGGGGAGTTGAGTGCCGGTGACAAGCGTGAGGTGCGCATGCTGTTCAACTCCATGCGTTCGGATTCTGGATTCGTGAATGATCTGCGCCAGGGGCGGCCCTATGCGGCGGCGGCGCGACGAGACGCCATGTCGGCGGTGCGGTGCCCAACCCTGGTCACAGGATCTCGGCATGATCGTGGAGTCTCATTTGAGCATGCGGAAGATTTCGCCGCCAACATCGCCGATGCCGTCCTCGTTGAGCTCGACTCGCAGAGTCACATCTTCTGGATCGGTCCAGGAAGAGAACGCCTCGTGTCACTCGCTCATTCGTTTGTGGACCAGTGAGTAAGGAGGATTGCGCTTCGCAGTAGAGTGTCGCCGGTTCGGAGTGAGCGCAGCGCCGTCATGGGCATCAGGGCGACGGACCGACGATGAACACGGCTGCGACGACGTGCGGGATGCCGAAGAGGTTTCCACGATGGGTATTCCTTACTTGCCTGGATGGTTGGTGTGGTTAGGCGGTGGCGAGTGTGTCAACGAGCCGGCCATCGATGAGGTGGACGATTCCGTGCATGCGTGGGAGGTGGACGAGGTCGTGGGTTACTAGCAGGGTCGAGGTGTTCAGTTCATCGGTCAGGCGCAGGATGAGGTCGATGATGCTTGCGCCTCGTTCCTGGTCGAGTGCGCTGGTGGGCTCATCGATCAGGAGAACGCTGGGGTCGTTCATCAAGGCGCGGGCGATGTTAATTCGCTGGCGTTGCCCTCCGGAGAGTTGGTGCGGCCGCTTGCCTCGCTGGTCCCCAAGGCCGACCGCGTCCAGGAGTGCGTCGGCGCGGGTCGCGGTTGTGGCTCGGTTGCGCCGGCTGTGTGGTGCGCCGAGTTCGTTCATCACGGTGAGCTGCTCGCGGGCGGTCAGCGAGGGGATCAGGTTGGACTGCTGAAAGACGATTCCGATGCTGTCCCGGCGCAGCTCGGTAGCTTCACCAGGGTTCAGCCTGGTGGCGTCGGTGTCGTCGATGAGAACCTGGCCGGAGTCGGGGTGGATGAGGGTGGCGGCGACGGCGAGAAGGCTGGATTTGCCTGAACCGCTAGGCCCGGTAATACCGGTGACGGTTCCGGGGTGGGCGGTGAGCGAAATGTTGTCGACG
Source organism: Leifsonia sp. NPDC102414 (assembly GCF_044765685.1). Classification (NCBI taxonomy): domain Bacteria; kingdom Bacillati; phylum Actinomycetota; class Actinomycetes; order Micrococcales; family Microbacteriaceae; genus Leifsonia; species Leifsonia sp. NPDC102414. The sequence goes on along the minus strand of NZ_JBIWKN010000008.1, from coordinate 46,887 downwards.
GCGGTGACGCTGGTGTCGCCATCGGGGAAGGTGAGGGTGATGTTGTTGAGGCGGATCATCGGTTGCTCCCTAGTGCGGTGAGGGGGTCGGCTGAGGTGACGGATCGAAGCGCGAACGCGGCCCCGGCAAGGCCGAGGACGATCATGATCACGCCCGGCAGAACGGTGGTGATTGGGCTGAGGAGGAACGGGAGTGCAGTGCCCGCGAGAGCGCCGAACACGGCGACTAGTCCCAAGCCGACCCCGATACCCACGAGCAGCACGATCAGTGCTTGTCCGAGTGCGTCGCGGACGAGCGATCGGGTGCTGGCGCCGAGGGCTTTTAGAACGGCGATGTCGCCTTTTCGTTGCATGGTCCAGACGGTGAAGAACGCACCGATAACGAGCCCGGAGATGCCGAACAGCATGACAACCATCAGCAGCAACGAGCCAATCTCGGAGCGGAAGGCGCTCAGCGCGAAGAGTGTTCCGATAGTGGTCTCGGACACGGTGGTGTTCGCGTTGTCGGCGGCGTCCCAGTTCGGGTTTCCGGTCACGGCGAGAACGGTGGCGTAAGCGCCGGGACTGCCGGTGGCGGCGGAGTAGGCCTGCCAGTCGTGGAGCGTCATCTGCACGACGGGGGTGTGGCTGTACCAGCCGTCTCCACCGATGGTCTCAACGGTGTAGGTGGTGCCGGCGATTGTGACGTCATCATCGGTTTTCACGCTGAGGGCTTTTGCTGCGGGAATCGACAGGCCGAGGCGGCCGTCGGCGGTGGGCGCGGTGGCATCGAAGCCTGGTTCCACACCGAAGACTGCGATGGCCGCACGGGTATCGCCGGCCTCGCCGCGGGTTTGACTGATTCCCACAGGCTTAGCGGCTGTGACGCCGTTCGTTGCGGTCCAGGCCGCTGCCTGCTTCTTGGTGATGCTGGAGTCGGAGAAGCTCGCCCCGCTGTTTCCTGCGGCGGGAGCAGAGAACACAACCCGGTCGCCGGGTAGTGCGAGAACGGCGGAGATGTTCTGGGTGGCGAGGCCTCCGGTCAGGCCGCTCAGAAAACCGACGAGAACGGTGATGAGGGCTACGACCGAGCCGATGAGGATGAACCGGCCCCGGGCAAAGCGGAGATCACGTATCGCGACGAACATGGTGTGTGCCTTTCCTGTCACCGACTGCGGCGACTACTCCACTCTCGCTTTCCGCCGCGGCCCGGTCATCGGCCACTCGAACACCCTCTCCCGCCCGGAGTGTGGACCCTCCAGTCGTCCTTTTGAAGGATGACGCTCTCCGGGTCGGCGCGTAGAGTTCAGCCCATGCCGCATACCGCATTGACCCCCGTTTTCGTGGGTCTGCGCACCGGCCTGCATGCCCTCTTCCTCGCCCTCACCGCTCTTGTCATCGCCCGTACGCTCCTCGCTCCGACGGATGCGAGCACCGCCGTGATCGTCGTAGCGGTGATCCTCGGACTGAGCTACGCACTTGGCGCTGTACTGACCCGTTCCGCTCGAGCACGTCGACCAGTACGGCTGGGCTGGTTGGCGGTCCTAACCGTTGAATGGGTGGTTCTGCTTTGGCTGATCCCGGATGCCGCCTACCTGGTGTTCCCGCTGTTCTTCCTTTTCCTCCACCTCCTCGGCCGAACGTGGGGCTCAGTCGCGATCCTGGTTTCCACGACCATCGCGATCTGTGCCCTCGGAATCCATAGCGGTTGGACTGTCGGCGGTGTCGTCGGTCCACTCGTGGGCGCCGGCGTCGCGCTGCTGATCGGGCTCGGCTATCAAGCCCTCGCCCGGGAGGCGGAACAACGTGAAGCGCTTGTCAAAGAGTTGATCATCACGCAGGGCCAACTCGCCGCGACCGAACACGAATCGGGCGTTCTCGCCGAACGTGCCCGGCTCGCCCGAGAGATTCATGACACCCTCGCTCAGGGGCTCTCCAGCATCCAAATGTTGCTGCACGCCGCCGAACGCGCCGACCCTGGTCGCCCCGGCATTGAACACATCCGGCTTGCCCGGGAAACCGCTGCAGCGAACGTCGCCGAAGCACGCCGCTTTATCCGCGAACTCACTCCACCCCAGCTGGACGACCAGACCCTCGGCGGGGCGCTCCGCCGGCTCGCTCGCACTCAGTGGGCAACCGAAGGCCTTGATGTTCAGGTGCGGGTGTCCGACACGATTTCCCTGCCGATGCACCTGCAAACAGCACTGCTGCGCATCGCGCAAGGCGCGATCGCGAACGTCATCCAGCACGCCCACGCCACCACGGCAACCATCACCATGGGCATCGAACACGACCAGCTCCGCTTCGCCGTCGCCGACGACGGAACCGGATTTGACCCAGAGCGGCCCCGGCAAGAGACGGCGGAGAAGTCGGACTCGTTCGGACTTCGCGCCACCTCCGAACGTGTGCAGCAACTCGGCGGAACCCTCAGCATCGATACCGCGCCTGGCCATGGCACGACCCTGTCGGTCGACCTCCGTCTGACGGAGGATGCATGATCCGCCTTTTGATCGCCGACGACCATCCCATCGTCCGTGCGGGCCTCGTCGCCCTGTTCAAGCTCGAAGAGGACTTCAAGGTCGTCGCCGAAGCGGGCACACCCCACGAAGCCGTCGACCTGGCAAAAAGCGAGAACCCCGACGTCGTCCTGATGGACCTCCAATTCGGATCCCAGCAAGCAGCCACCGGAGCAGACGCAACCCGCCGCATCCGCGACCTCGATGCACCCCCCTACGTGCTTGTGCTGACGAACTACGACTCGGACGCTGACATCCTCAACGCGGTCGAAGCCGGCGCCAGCGGCTACCTCCTCAAAGACGCCCCACCCCACGAGCTCACCGCCGCCGTCCGCGCCGCTGCCGCAGGCGAAAGCGCCCTCGCCCCGGTCATCGCATCCCGGCTCCTCAAGCGAATGCGCGCGCCCCAGATCAGCCTCAGCAGTCGCGAGATCCAAGTCCTCGAACTCGTCGCCGCGGGCCAATCCAACACCGACGTCGCCAATTCACTCTTTGTCAGCGAAACGACCGTGAAGTCTCATCTCGCGCACATCTTCTCCAAACTCAACGTCAACTCCCGCACCGCCGCAGTCTCCGCAGCCCGCCGACAAGGAATCCTGCGGTAGCCAACTCGTCGACGGCACGTTCTGTGAATCTTTGAGCGTCACCTAGTGCTAACAGAACGCCGCCATCTAACGATGAAGGTCACAGGCGGGACGTGGTCAGAAGCTGCGGGATGCACGGTGAGGGACCGGCTTACGGGCGTCGGGTAGACGGTTCCCCTATCGGACAGCACGGATCGGACGTGAGCGAGTCACTGGCGGGCTTTCCGAAAGGCAGTCAGAGCCACATCAAAACGACGGTTCGATTCGTCCGTAATTTCTAGCGCTAGCTCCATCGTGATCGTGAAGGGTGTGTCTGATGCGATGGCGGCTGACAGTTGATCCGTTTCCGCGCGCAGCCGCATGGGAAAGTCGTGGAGTAGTTGGACAGGTTGATCCGAGAAGCTCGCTAGCGCACGAGTCAGGTTGTCGCCTTCATCGGACTCCGTGGCAGTGCCTCGCAGTCCGATACCCCATCCGAGGAAGCCCGAAAAGACCGAGCCCACTCTCTTGGCCAGGTGGAAGATGGTGTCGACGTCGCCCGGCTCTCCTGGAGCGCCGAAAGCCCGGAGTTGGGTAGCGGGCGATAACACGGTCATGAAGTTGCGTATGTTGCCCTTCATCACAGCATTCTGTTCGCTCACGAAATTAATCAGCTCGGAATCAACGACGAAATGAGAGTTCGAGGCGTAGCCGATTTGGTAATCCAGGAACCGCGGCTCAAGCGCCTTGAACTCCTCCACCAGTGCAAAGCTAAAAAGGAGGTGTTCCCATCCTGGAGGCCGTTCTCCAACGAGTGTGGCGGCTTCTTGTTCCGTGCGTGGAACGAGACCGTTGAACCTGCCAGTACCTTCGGTCTTCTGGCTGCCAAGCTTGCGCGCTATTGCCTCGGCGATCCCCGATGCGCCCACGACGTTAGCGTCAAGGTAGCTGATCGAAGCTCGGACGCCCGGAAGCTCAGTTTGGTCGATCCGAACTGGCAGAAGATACGGCGTCGGCTGTTCCATCGCTCGGATCAAAACGCTCCTACGTTCGAGCCGCGTCCAGGGCTTGGCAGCGTAGTCAGCCGAGATGAACATCACCGCGAACCGTGAGCGACGTTCATAAATGTCGGGGAAGTATTCCGTCAGATCCTCCCCCCAGAGATCAGCTTGGGAATCCTCATCGTAGAAAACTGAGTAGCCAGCAGACTTCACGATCTCGACCGTCGCGGCAACAATCTCGCGATCCTCGCCAGCGAACGTAACCGCGACGTCGAAGTCATAGTCCCCAGGTGCACGATTCACCAAGCCAGTATGGCTGCCATGCGGCGCATATGCGACGCGACCTGGCCAGCCGCCCGTTGGATCCGCTAACGCACCTGGCTCGCAAGCGGATCGTGGCGCGCACGGCGGACTGCTACTGGTCGAAGAAGTAGACGACCTCCACATGGCTGAACTGGTCGAGTTGCAACAGAGCGTCCGGAGAGAAGATAGTGCTGTCGAGTTCGATTGAGGCTAGCTCCGTGTCCCAGTCGTCGTCGCGAACCTCCGTCCGGCTGCTCCGTACATAACCGATAGCGTCCATCGTGATCTGCATCCTGCCATTCTCGGGCATCTCTGGAGGCTCACCCGGCTCGATGACTGGTTGACGACATACGCGAACGAAACGTCTCGTGTCAACCGAAAGGGCTAACATTTGGGCGAGTCGGTTCTGTGACGGGGAGTGGCCAAGGGAGCTGACTGGACGTTGAACCTGACATAAGAAACACTTTCGGTTCTGTGTCAAGTTGCGGGGTGTGGGGGAGTGCTGGCGCGTATCTGGCCGCCAAGTCTCTTGCTCGCAACCTCGGGGCCGCGCCGTCCGGTCACGCCTTCGGCGTGTCTGTGATGAGTCGACTAGTCGATCTTGCGCAACCTGACGGTGAGGCGAGTCGGCCGAGCGCTGGTTGTGGGACGATTCCATGGTGTCGGTTGAGGTCGTGCGCTATTCCATGGATTGGCCCCCCCAGTTCGCGGCCGTTGCGGGCGAGCTGCGCCGAGCCCTTGAAGCGGTTCCCGTTGTGTCGGTCGAGCATGTCGGCTCCACTGCTGTCCCCGGGCTCGCGGCAAAGCCCGTGCTCGACATCGACATCGTCGTGGAACGTCAACACGTTGGTCTAGCGATCGCAGCGCTTACTCAAGCCGGCTATGTCCACCGTGGCGACCTCGGCATCACAGACCGAGAGGTATTGGATGCGCCCGACAGCCAACCGCGTCGAAACGTGTACATCTGCGTGCAGGGAACCCTGCATCTTCGGAACCACTTGGCCGTCCGGGAAGTGCTCCGCCGGCGATCCGATCTGCGCGACAGATACGGCGCGGTGAAAGCGGCGCTTTCCCGTGTTCCCGATATGGACATCCCGACCTATATCGCCGGCAAATCGGGGGTGCTGCAAGACGTGCTCGCACTGTCTGATCTGTCCGAGGACGAAAGGGCGCTGATCTTTCAGTTGAACACTCGACGCTGAGTGATCGTGCTCCGGCGCCCAAGACATCGGAGTGCAGAAAGTGCAATCGCAGCCACTTCAAACTGTCATAATAGATGTTATCGGCTAATAGTTCGGCTAGATTTAAGCCCGAAAATCTGGCATGATCGTATCATGCAGACGATGTCGTTAAGTGAAGCGAAAGACAAGCTGTCAACGTTGGTTGAGGGTGTCGAGTCGACGCATGATGCGGTAGTAATCACGCGGCACGGCAAGCCCGCCGCGGTGCTTATCTCGCCGGAGGATCTCGATTCACTACAGGAGACGCTGGCTTGGCTATCGGATCCGGCCCATGCTGCGGAAATGGCTGAGGCGGAAGAGGATGCTGCGAGCGGGAGGATGCTGTCGTTGGATGAGGTGCGTGCGCAGCTGGCTCAGCGGTGACAGCCGAGATCTACCGCGTTGAACTGTCACGGCCTGCGGCTCGCGCGCTTGGACGACTATCGCCGAAACTTGTTGATGCTGTCCTTCGATTTTTGGATGGGCCGCTAGCGGAGAATCCGATGCGGGTTACCAAGCCCCTGGGCGCGGAGCTCGAAGGCATGCGGTCAGGGTATGTCGGAATTTCTTACCGGGTGTTGGTCAGGATCGATGAGGATGCTCGGCTTGTGCAGGTTATGCGCATCGCGCATCGCGCTGACGCGTATCGGCACGATTGACTGGGGAACACACGATTGCTTATGGGACGCGACTCCTCTGACGAGCTCAAGGAAACTCTGGCGCCTGAGTGCCCGGCGTGTTCGGCTCCGATGGGATTGGTGCTTGGCGCGTGGGTATGCAAGCGCTGTGGGGTGCGTTTCCTGCCGGACGCGGCGGGCCGCGTCCGTGTGCCAGGCAAGGGCGTGGCGAGCGAACCGCCTGTTCCCGCTGATCCGGCCCCGCACCGCTTCTTATCGACTCGCCGGCACACGATCGGACCTGATAGCTGTTTCATCTGTGGTCGGCCCATCCCGGAAGGCAGTCCGCAACGAACCCGTGAACACGTCTTCCCGAAATGGCTTCTGCGTCAGCTCGGCTTAGCCGAATCGACACTGACCTCTATCAATCGTCAAACGATCGGGTACTACCAACTCACCGTGCCGTGCTGCCGGACGTGCAACGGCGTGGACTTTTCCGCGATCGAGAAGCGGGTCCAGGTCGCCTTCTCTGCCGGGTTGGATGCGGTACGTCGCCTCGATCGCCGGGATTTGTTCTTGTGGTTGGGAAAGATCTACTACGGGGTGGTCTACGCCGAAAGCCTTCGACGAGCCGATGTGAGGGATCCCGCCTCGCCTCCCCTCGTGCCTGAGGAGCACCTCGAATCAATCCGGTTCCACCACTTCCTCCTGCAGGCGGCTTCGGGAGCGGTGCAGTAGGCCCCGGAGATGCCTGGTCCGGCGTCATTCCTGTTTTATGAGTGTCAGGCAGACCCGGAGAATCCGGGCATGAACTTCGACTACTACGACAACTTGTTCTCTCCCATCGTTGCGATGCGTGCAGGAGAGATTGGGGTGATCGTTGTCTTGCAGGATTGGGGATTCGTAGAGCAGGTTCAGGAGAAGCATTTGCTGGAAGCGAGAACGATCGCGCTTCATCCCACGCAATTCCGCGAGCTGTTTGCAATGGTTAGCTACCTCGCTGAAACCAACTGGGTTAGTGGCCGACAACACGTCATCCTGCGGCCACCAGATGGCGGGGAGCCCGTTGTCGTGATCACTCCCGAGATCGTGGCTGCCTCCTCGGGAAGTGTCGTCCTCGAGTCATACGCCGCCTATGTCGCCTCGGCGCTCAGCGCACCGATCGAGGAGATCTACGACGGCACGCGTGCGGCGTGCTTCATCATCGGAGACGACGGGACGGCGATGCACGCCGCATGGCCAGGAACGATCTTTACCGGCCTCACTGGGCTTCCAATATGGCCAGCGGCGGAAGCTCGCTGAGCTCAGGACGGGACAGGGGCCTTCCGGCGGTTCCGTTGTGGCGGATCGAATACCGTCCATCGTCAGGTCGGCCGCGCCGAGTGTGTGCTACCTGCTGTCACCTTTAGCTATGAGGCCTTTTGTAAGGAGGTATGAGCAGCTGAATGTGGCTAGGGCGCTCCCGAGTCCAGCGGTGGCGGTGACCCAGAGCGGTGCTTCTGCCCCGGTGGTGAAGTATATGACCACGATGGCAACGGTGGCGGCAAGCAGGCTGCTCGTTCCTACTGGCCCATTGCCGTATTTTGGCTTATTCACGGTGCTCCTAATTTAACGCGCAGACGATGGATGTGGCCACATATGTTCCGACCATGGCGGTAGCTAGGCTTCCGGCGGCTACGACATCTACCCCGGGAATCCACGCTGTTATCAAGGCAGCTACGCCGCCGCCGGCGACGACTAGTGCGGCCACTGTTCCTTGGTGGAGGCAGTCGTTCGCTTTGTACACTGCTGCGGTTTTGTGTCAAGAAGGGGGAAATCAGACCCTATTTGGACACTGTCTGGGAATCGATCTGACGTCGGGTTGGGGTATACCCCAAATAGACGCACGTCCGAGTTCAGTGTTCTGGGTTGGTGATGGTTGATGCGTAGCGTGCGGCGATGGCTTCGGCGTTGGTTGTGAGTTGCTGGATGGTGTGGCGGTGAGCGTCTTCAAGTTCCTTGATGCGGTGGCGGAGGAGGGCGATGGTATCGGGGTTGTCGAGGTTGGGCCCGGTGTAGCCGAGGGCGAGGGTGGTCCAGGGGAAGTCGGCGCCGGCGCCGACTTTGCGGGACACGATGGTGCCGTCGTCCGCGAGTGTTGGGATCTCGATTACGCGGGAGTGGATGGCTTGGTCGAGGAGGAGTTCGCGGGAGTAGAGGACGACGAGGCTGGCGATGGTGTTGCCGGTGATGAGGGTCATGCGCGGGCCGATGAGAAGTTTCACGTTCGAGCCTCCGATACTCGATCTATCACGAATGCAACGTGCGGCTACCCTGCACTCCAGCGGGCAGTTGGCCACATCGTATTGGGACGCGGGTGACGCATCCTCCGAACCCGGGCGGCTCGACGAGTCGTCAAGAAAGAACCGTCGGGCTCCATCGCGTCGACTACGCACCCAACCTCTTCCATCCAGCCAGTGGCTGGGGCCTCATCCATGGAAAAGCCATCGCTTTCACCCTGCGGACTGTGATCGGGTAGCGGACCTCACCGACGGGTCGTGTAGCTGCTCGAGGCGACGGGTTAGCCAGATGGTGATGCCAGTCCCGCCAATCACCTGACAGAAAGGAGCAGGAATGCTCACAGGAGTCCGTGTTGACCTGGACGGGACGATCGTCGCGGTGAAGATCGATGACACAACCGCGGCACAGCGCATAGCGGTGATGCGCCAACCGAGATCCTCACCGCCGGGTCCAACGACACCCGCGAAACGTTCGCCCACCTCTACGTCGTACTCAACCAACTCCGCGCCGCCGCCGCATACAACTACCACCTCGCCTTCATCGACGAAGAAGCCGCCGGCGATGGCCGGCTGCCGTTTCATCCGGCACCCGCCGGGTTCGGCGGCAACGAACTCGCAATCCCCCGCTAGGCGGGTCCGTCTCGACCGGCTCACCGACGCCGGGCTGGGTTTGTACACGCACGGAATCCGCACCGCCCGGGCCGAGCAGGAACACCTGCTCGAGCAGATCGATCAAGCCGGCTACGACCTCGAGCGAATGCAGGTCGCCATGACCGGGACAAACGCCGCCACCGTCGACGTCGCCATCCGCGGCATCGACATCCACAGCGCACGCGCGAACCACGCCCCGGACAGTGTTGAGCTCACCGCATGGGACGTGCCCGTACGGATCCCCGGCGCCAGCATCTACCTTTCCGTAGCCGAGTAGGGACGACGAGCACCTGCTGGGCTGGCACGGATCGCGCGAGCCCAGCAGGTGGAATCTCCCGCCTACGGCACCGACTTTGCTGCACCTGCGTTTTCGTTAGGTTGGGCGGCCTTGAGTCGGTGGTGCCAGACGCCGAAGAGGGAGGCGATCACGGCTTCGACGAGGAACACCCACCACGGTTGACCCGTTGCTATGGCGACGAGTGGCCCCCCAACAACGGCGACCACGATGAAGGCGGCGAGAACGGTATTGAACACCCGCTTCTGACGGCGAGCCTGGACGGCGAGGTCTCGGTCGGTCATCGGCATTGCGGGCCGGTGTAGGTGAAGGGGTTCCAACCGACGAGTGGGGGCACGCCCCAGAAGGAGAGTCCGACGCACTGTTTGTGGTTCTGTGCGTACTGGGCTGTCGCGCCGATCGATGCCGCGGCGAGTGCACATGCTGCCACGGCGACGGCCCCGCCGATAGCGCATGCGGCGGCGGCTCCTCCGAGGGCGGTGAAGCCGGAGGTTGCGATGTCCCGTGTCTCGGACTTGTTGAAATAGAGGGAGCACCAACCGACCCCGCATCCGTAGGACGGGTCTGCGACAACTGGGAATCGTGCACCGGCCGTGTCGATGTGCTGGGTCAGTGTTGTCCCGTTGATCGTGTAGATGGTGGGCAGAGGTCGGCCATCGGCGTCGATCGCCCATGCGGGAAGGATGATGTTGACGAGTTTCCCCGCGGAATCATGGACGAGGATCGAGCCGTCATGTTCAGCGCTCAACGTCAGATCGTCGCCCGCGGCGCCGATCGCGAATCGGTAGCTCGAGGGAGCGCTGGAATTAGCGAGAACCGCATAGGAAGCGTTCGTGCCGAACTTGGTGATCCCGGTGACGTAGCCGTAGCTTCCGTTAGGTGCGACGGCGGCGCTTGTTGAGGCCTGGGCGGGCAGCGCGGATGTGCCGACGTCGATCGGGTCTACTGCTAGTGGGCGGATTGACGACGGACCGTGACCCGCAGGTGGAGCGTCCGCAGCGGTACCGAGCAGCGCCCGCTGCTGGACTATCTGCACCGGGTCAAAGGACGCCGGCGCGGCGGCCGCGGGTGTGGCGGCGGCCACTGCGGTTATCGCGGCGAGAACGATCGAGAGAGACGTACGAGATCCGATCAAGATACAACCTCCACTACAGAGTGCTGAGCCTCACTGCCTAACAGGGCCAGGCTCGTCCGGGGCAGCTGCTCTCGCGTGAACAGGCCAGACGAAAGGCGCTCCTTCACCCGAACACGTGACCAGAGCGACGACCAGGCGACCGTGCTGTGTGGGAACGCCGTCACGGTCGACGTCGCCATCCGTGCCATCGACATCCACACCGCACGTGCGAACCATGCCCCCGACAGTGTTGAGCTCACTGCATGGGACATGCCCGTGCGGATCCCCGGCACCACCACAGCACTCATCGCTGGCTGAATCAGGCGCGTCAGCTCGTTGGATTGGTGAGGCTGCGGCGGGTCTGGATCGTGACCCAGTCCAAGATCAGAAGAAGGACCCCCGCGCACACATAGGTGGCGAGGTTCTCTGCCTGAAACTCGACGCCCAGGACCAGCCCGATCGCCGGGGTGGTTTCGGCCAGGGCGCGGGGAATGCCGGTCAGTTGGAACAGCTCGACCGCGCAACTGGCCAGCACCGCTGCGGCTGCGACGATCAACGGGTGTGACCGTGGCGCGATGATCGCGACCACGCAGTAGATGAGGGCGGTGTAGGCGGCGTCGGAGATGATGTGGCTGAGGTCACCGAAACTGCGGTAGTGCGCAGCTAACCCCAGCCCGACTACTACGGGAACCGCAACGGCGAAGATGATGCGCCGTGTCCTTGCTGCGCTGACAGTGATGAGACAGCCCTTTCCTTAGCGCTTGAACTAGAGGTGTTTATGCTGTTTCGAGCATCGACTCTCGCTTGAGCATGCTGCTGACGCTGGGTCGCGCAGCGTGTCGGAGACAAGTGGCGGCTTCGGCGTTAGGGGTTGATTCCTCTGTCTATGAGCTGCGTTGCGATTACGAAGGCCAGGATGGCCGGGACACATCCGATCGCTGGTATCCACCACGTACTAAGTCGACGGCGCTGACGGAAGATGACTCCCAGAACGCTCGCGATGAAGGAGGCCACCGCGGTAGCGGGGATGAGGTAGAGCGCGACCTCCAGCATCGGATAGTTGCATCTGGCCGCACCGCAAGAGTCGATGCCAAACAGCAGGAACAATCCTGCTACGGAGAGTCCCACTGAGAGCATGGACTGGAGGATGAGGAAACCGATGGCGCTGCCGAGGTCGGTGGGCCCGGCCCCTGCTTTTCGTGGAGTTCGAGGGCCGCCGCCAGGCAGCTCTTCGGGTAGCTCGTAGACCATGTTCTGCGCCCCCTTGCCGATGCGAAATCGGGCGACCTGAGTTCATCCGTTGCTGGGTTCGATCATCGCTTCTTGAAGTTGTTGTTTGTTAGCCATCCGCGCATGAATCCCCATGCATGCAGCATGTCGGGCGAAAGCATGTAGCTGGTGTGGATGTCCACTGCTTGGTTGGTCAAATTTGTCTGGCAGAAGAGGTCCCGTTGAGACAATACGACTGGATGATCGTCTTTTGGATCTGCCCGGAGGTTGCGTCGACGCACTTGTTGCCCGGGTCGTCCGACTGGGCGCAGGCGCTTGCAACGGATCGCGCTCAGCCGATGAACTTCGTTTTGATGCTCTCGACCCGAGGGGTTGCGGGGTCAGTGACGGTGCATACAAACGCCGCTGGCTGGTTGGGGTGCGCTTGAGGGTGCCATCCGATGACGACGCTTACGTTGGCTCCGTCCGCGACGACACTGTCTTTATCAGCCGGGAGCGCGACAATTGGTTCGGTTTCAGTTGCTCGACCAGCAGCGAGGCACACGTCCCACGATTCCCGAGCGTCGAAACCGTTGACGATGGTCGCCGTGGGGGCAGGTGCGCTGGCCGGCCGGCCGGTTGGACTCGTTGTCACATCAGCTGGGGTGGTATGTCCGCCGTTCCGAGGTGTCGCAGCACTGCATCCCGCAATTCCGATCACCAGGCTCATTGCCAAAAGCAGCCCTGTCGTGCGCTTGAGCATCTTGTTACCTCTCCTGAATGGTTACCGTGCAATCGCTACGTTTGCTACCTGGCGACGCGATCAAACGCTCTCCAGCGAGCGATGAGTCTCCGCAGTCGCACCTGGAGCGCTTAGGCCGCGGGCGAGGGACAGCGGGGAATCCCTCGGAGGGTTGGAGGATTCGAGGCTCCAGTCAGCGCGTTGGGATGTTGTCTTGGTTCACAATCGCTACCGAGTTGGTGCTGCGGCCAGCGATGTATGCGGTTGAGCCGGTCGGTGAGAACGCCACGCCGACCGGATCTGTGCCCGTGTAGCCAGCAATGGTGGAGGTCTGAGTGTCTGTGGCCGAATCGATCACCGACACTGACTCGGAGCCGTTATTAGTTACGTAGGCTTTCGAGCCGTCTGGGGAGAAGGCGACGCCAGCGGGATACAAGCCGGCGTATCCTGCGACGGTGCCTGTCTGGGCGTTCCTGGCGGGATCAATCACGGAGACCGCGTTGGAGGAGTAGTCGGTGACGTACGCCTTGGATCCGTTCGGCGAGAAGGCGACGTCGAAGGGGGTGTTGCCGGTGAATCCGGCGACCATGCCGGTTTGAGTGTTCGAGCTGACGTCGATCACCGATACGTTGTTGGACCATTCGTTAGCGATGTATGCGGTGGTTCCGGTGGGTGAGAATGCCACTCCTTCGGGGTCCGCGCCGGTGTATCCGTTGATGGTGCCTGTCTGGCTGTCTGATGCGACGTCGATGACGGATACGGTGCCGCCGTCGCCGTTGGTGACGTACGCCTTCGTTCCGTTTGGGGAGAATGCGACGTTTTCTGGTCCCCTGCCGTTGTAGTTCGCGACCGTCCCGGTTTGGGTGAGGGTCGCCGCGTTGATCACCGAGATGGTGCTGCCGTTGTAGCTGGTGACGTACGCCTTGGATCCGTCCGGTGAGAACGCCACTCCTTCGGGATTCCCGCCTTTGTATCCGGCGACGGTACCTATCTGGGTGTGTGTTGCCACGTCGACGATCGAGACGGTGTCGGAATACTGTGCGGTTACGAGCGCGATGGTGCCGTCCGGTGAGAACGCCACACCGTAGGGACCGGTGCCTGTAAGCCCGGTGACTGTGCCGGTCTGGGTGTCTCCGGTCGCGGCATGCGCAGCGTCGGCGTGCGCGACCGGCGCCAGCGCCATTGCCGTGACGGTCAAGGTGACGAGCGCGCCTGTCCAGAACCGCGTTCGGTTGACCGAACTTAGCGTGGGTCGCTCTTTCCAGCTTGCCTTGATCGTCTTCATGCGCGAGCTCCTAATGGATGTTGTGGTCCGTGTCATCGACGCGATCGTCCGGCTCAGTGTGGTGGGGTCGGGCGGGTCGGACCTTACAGGCCCGGCTCGGTGGGGCGAGTTCACCCCTCTTTGCCCGAACTATCCAGAGCTGGTTGATGGGATCGAATCCGGCACTGGACTACGAGGCGCCGGCGCGGTTCATCCGTGAGAACACGGCCGCGGACGCGGGACGCGAGATCATGGCGGCCGTGAGTTCCTTCACCTTCGTCGGATGAGCCCGGCCACTCTCCAGGTTTCCGGAGATCCAGGCGAAGTATGGCGGGTGGGTTTCGCACCCGATCCGTGGCAGTGGACACCCTGGGAGTACGCGAAAGACGAGGGCCGCTCGTATCAGCCATACGGTCACCACGCCCCGGGTAGCCCAAGACGAGGGACGCCCCGCTGTTTCTCATGAGTTGGAGTCTGCGGCTCAGCGGGTGAGCCGGTGCAGGGTGATCCTGGAGTGCATCTTGGTGTGCGGGCGATGCCGGCTCTCTCGTGGTGTCTAGCGTGGGTTCATGGTTGGATTCATTGTCGTTGAACGTCACGCGCACATCCACGCAACGCCTGAACGGGTGATCTCGTTCATTGCCGATTTTGGGAAGTGGGCCGAGTGGTCGCCCTGGGAAGACCTGGACCCTGAAATGAATCGCCAGTACGACGGCAAGCCAGGAACCATCGGCTCCACCTACGCGTGGGGCGGCAACAAAAAAGCAGGGGCCGGCCGGATGACGATCAAGGCCGTCACCTCACGCAGCGTCAGCATCGACCTGGATTTCACCAGACCCTTCAAATCCTCGAACCGAATCGAGTTCCTCCTCGAACCCACCGCCGACGCCACGCGACTCACCTGGCGGATGGAGGCACCGAAGACGTTCCTGTCTAGCCTGTTCAACCTCGACAGACGGGTGGGCCCGGACTTCGAGAAGGGATTGACCAGGCTGGCACATGTAACAGCAGCATCGGGGGCTCGGTCATGACAGTGACCGGCATTGGCGGGTTCTTCTTCCGCAGCCGCAATTCTGAGGCGTGCGCTGCATGGTACCGAGACCACCTCGGCATCGAAGCGGGTGGCGACCGGGTCTGGGCTCAAGACGCAGGGATGACTGTGTTCGCACCGTTCCCATCAGACACCGACTACTTCCCTGCCGACCAACCCTTCATGCTCAATTTGCGAATCGAGGACCTTGACGCACTCCTCGCACGGCTGGAAAACGCAGACATCCAGGTCGAGCGACGACCAGAATGGGAAAACAGCGCCTATGGTCGCTTCGCTCGCATTTATGACCCTGAAGGACTCCCCATCGAACTTTGGGAGGCCCCCGCCTAACAACCGCGATCTGCCACGCAACTCCCCAGGCGCTGGACGCGCTCATCAAGCGCAGCGGGAAGAACCAGTCCGCGATCGTCCGCGAGGCGATCCACGAGTACCTCGTCGAGCGGAAACTGGTCAGCTGATCGCCGTCTTCTCGGCGATCGTGTGGACTGATCCCCACACCCCTCGGGCCGACGCCGAGCGTCAGGTCCGGCGCGGCAGACTACTTGGCCGACGTGGTCGGCGTTTGAGTCGAGGGTCCTTTGGTGGTGCGGGTGTCCGCGCGGAGCCACTCGCGGAGTACAACGCTCCGGGAGGCGTTGGTGCCCTTGGGCGTCGCCTTCTGGGCGGTAGTTCGGATGAATCCGACTCCGCCTGGCGAAACTTCCACGTGGCTGCTCATGGTCACATTGTAAGCCCAGGAGGTGACATTTAGGCAGGAGCGGCGATTGCGAAAGCCGTAGCCAACTGCGAAGCGACCAGCTCGGCGAGTAGTTTGTCGTCATCGAGGAGGCTCTTCTTCCGAGGAGCGTCTACGGTAACCATCCCAAAGACGGTGCCGTTGCCCCAGATGGGAACTCGGATGAAGGTGCGGTAGCGGTCGCGCTGGCCTTCATATCCGGTGGGCGCATCCTTCTGAATGTCGGGATAGAGTTCGGCACCGATCTGTGGATCTGCCGTCAGGTACTCGAGGATCTCCTGGCCTGCCGGAGTATCCAAGAGGAAGGTGCGGGGCTCGTCACGTCGCCCGAATCGGCCGATCGGCTGCAGCTGGTCCGGGTCTGGGGCTATGGCGAACACCACGGCTCGCACGTCAGCGCTCTTGGGGGTCATCAAGACAAGTGCGGCGCAGCACTGGTCAGCGATCGCACGGAGTGTCGCCTTGCGGCCGCCTGTGTCGCTCGGGTCGATCATTGCGAGTTCCGTCATGAGGTCAAGCGCCGGACCCAGTCTGTTGTGCAGCTCCTTTACGGTGTCATACCGCGCCTTCTCAAGCGAGAGGCCCCACCGGTAGTCACGGATTCCCTTGATGAGCAGAAGCAGTGCGAGGACACACGCGGCGATCACGGCGGATATACGGAGCGCAGTTGCTGCTTCAGGGATCGCAGCGGCAAGGAGGCCGAGAACGGACACCGCGGCCGCACCGAGGACGGGAAGCAACGTCCAGACGAGGAACCGTCCGGTATCCGCTGCGAGATTAGTGCGTCCTGTCACGTTTACGACCATAGCGGTGCCGTTGTTACGTCAGGTCGACGCGACGCGGCGGCGGAGGCGGCGAATGTTGTCCCGTCGACGAGTACCTGGTGCGTGCGTACACCTGCGCGGCCGGTGACGGTGACGTCAAATTGTCGACCGGCAAGGATGCCGTGTCCATCGCCGAGCCCGTTCACGCGGGCGCGACCGGCGCGGAGGGTGGCCCGGGAGCTTGGCCAGTCCCGGTCGACGAGGAGCACCGTGTCGTGTTGGCGCATCTTCCCGGTCAACCGGGCGAGATCCTGGCCTGGGCCTCCCTGGCTGTCCACATCCGCTTCACGCTGCGGAACGGGCAGGAGTACGAGGACTGGGTATGGAAGGGCGCCGTCACCGCCCGCGACCGCCGCGTGATCCCGCCACGGCGGTGAGCGTGCAGGCTGGTCGTTACGGCCGGCGGTCTCGAGGGCATCCGGCCACCCGGTGCCGCATAGCGCGATCGTGTGACCTTCAGCTGGCTGGGCGGAGAGAGTGAATGGGAGCGGGCACGCCCGCACTGAGCCGGATCCACAGGTTGCGCGGTGGAGGGAAACGGCCCCGCCTTCGGCGGACTGTCCTTGTCCTGATAGGAGCCGTTGCGCGGCACTGTGTTCTGTTGCCCCGCTTGCGCGGGGTGCCTTTTTCGCTGGAGCAGCGTTTCACACCTCACCGGCCTGTCAAGTGCGCTTCGCGTCCCTTCGGGATGCCGCAAGCGGCCCACCTGACAGGCCGGTGAGGCGCGAATCGACCCGGTGGGCCGAAAAAGGCAGTGGGGGCGACGAGTGACCTAGATGGGTTGCTGCCAGTCCCGCCACGCACGACACAGAAATGGAGAGCACATGCTTTCAGGAGTCCGTATCGACCTGGACGGGACGATCGTCGCAGTCAAAATCGATGACACCACATCCGCCCAACGGGTGGCCGGGATGAAGGAACACATCGGGTGCGCCCTGTTCGACGTGATCCGGCTGCCGGAGAACATCGACGTGTGGGTAGACGACGAAGGGTTGTACCGGTCCGAGCACAACCCGGAACTGACCGGGATGGTGCGGCTGCACCAGCCGGATTGGGATGCCGTGTTCGGACGCGGCCTGGTCCTCGGCGTGAACCCGTCAACGGGTGACACGGTGTCGCTGAGCCTGGACCAGATGGCGTCGGTCGTCGCCTGGTGGCGCACCGTCACGACCGGCGGCAATAACCCTGCCGCACTCCGCCG
The DNA here is from genome assembly GCF_044765685.1 of Leifsonia sp. NPDC102414. Lineage (NCBI taxonomy): Bacteria > Bacillati > Actinomycetota > Actinomycetes > Micrococcales > Microbacteriaceae > Leifsonia > Leifsonia sp. NPDC102414. The sequence continues at coordinate 29,323 of NZ_JBIWKN010000008.1, read as the reverse complement.
CCGCTTGACCCTCGTCTAACCACCCACCACACAACAAAGGTCCGGAACCGAAGCAGTGATGATGCCTCGGTTCCGGACCGGTTACCAACCAATCTACAAGAAGGAACATCATGACGAAAACCACCACCACCCAGGACGCCACCGCGACGGAGACGAGCACGGCAACGGCCGCTGCTGTCGCCGCGCAGGAGGGGTCGCTGATGCACGTGGACCCCAACCAGATAATCCTGGAAACGAACGTGCGTACCGCGCCTGTGATCACCGACGAGTGGGTGGCCGAACTTGCCGCGAACGGCGTGCAGACGCCGGTATCCGGCTGGCTGGATGATTCCGGTCAGGTCGTTGTCCGGTTCGGGCAGCGCCGCACCCTTGGTGCGCGCGCAGCGGGGCTTGCGACGATTCCCGTGTATGTCACCAGTCAGTCGGAAGCGACGACCGAGCGCATCTTTACCCAGATCAACGAGAACGAGCTGCGCGCCGGCAACACCGACGCCGACCTGGCGGCGGCGTATCAGCAGCTCGCTTTCGAGGGGCTGAACCTGACGACGATCGCCAAGCGCCTCCACAAGAAGCGCGACGAGGTCACGACCGGTCTGGCCGTGGCGCAGAACCAGCAGGCGACCGCCGCCGTGATCGACTACCAGTTGACCCTCGACCAGGCCGCAACTCTCATCGAGTTCGAGGGTAACGACGAAGCGCGCGACCGGCTGATCCAGGTTGCCACGTCCAGCCCCGGACAGTTCGCCCACGAGACGCAGCGTCAGCGCGACCGTATCGCCCGGGCGGCGCGGAAAGCGGAAGCGATTGCCGACCTCACCGGGCGCGGCTTCACCCACATCACCAGCAGCGTCTACGACGACGACAAGAAGCAGACCCTTCCCCTGGCCGAACTGACCCGGGACGGCCGCCCAGCGACCGAAGGCGACCTGATCGGGCTCGCCGGTTGCTGCTTCCGGCTCGACTGGAACGACCAGCCGGTCATCTACCTGAGCGGATGGAAGGACGCCGGATTCACGAAGGCCCGCCAGACGGTCACCGCACCGATGACTGACGAGCAGAAAGCTGAACGCCGCGAACTCGTCGCCAATAACAAGGCGTGGGCGTCGGCTGAGATCGTCCGGCGTGAGTGGCTGGCCACGGTCGTGCGGAAGGCGAAACTGCCTACCGATGCCGGCCGGTTCATCGCCGCCGGACTGACCACCTTCGCAGGTGACGTGCACCGGGCCATGCAGGACCAGAGCCCCCTCGCACACACCCTCCTCGGCATCGAACAGAAGAAGACCGGCTACTACCCCACCGACAACATCGGCGCATGGGTGACCGCGCACCCGACTAAAGCGCAGCATGCAACCGTCGCGGTCGTGCTCGGCGGTATCGAGTCCGGCACCAGCCGGAATACCTGGCGCAGCCCGGACAAGAACGACGCCGCGTACTTCCGGCAGCTCGCCGCCTGGGGCTACACCCTGTCCGAGGTCGAGCAGATCGTGACCGACGCTCACCCTCAGGGTTAACTGCGAGTCGAACGGTGCCGCACTCTAGCGGTGAGGGGTGCGGCACCGTTACAGTCCCCGTGTGGGTGTGGCCACCTCGTACCCCCAAGAACGTGATGGCCACTCCCACTTTCCCGTCAGGGGTTTCCCGCTACGATCGATGATCGCGGGGACCGGCTCCGGGTCCCATCGAGAACCGGTCCCCCGCACCAACCTCCCACCCAACATGTCGTGCCTGTTGGCAGCGTCGCGGTAAACCGTCGCTTCCGCGCCGGTTCGCGAAGGGACGAGTCCCCTCGCCACCCCTCCCCCAACCTGCCCACCACAATCGCACAAGGTGGTTGCCCACGGGTGGGTGTTCGGGTTGGTCGCCGGTGGACCACAATGGGCACGACAGAGCAACATCCTCTGGGCTCTCTCGCACCCAGTGTGGACGACAGGCTCCTCACCGCGTGCCGCGGTGGGCCAGCCTCCGGCCGGCGCGGTCGACGGAGCGCCCGCGATGGTGGCACGCTTCGCGCGCCCAGCCCTGCCAGGCCTTTTTCGCTGGAACAGCGTTTCACCCCTGACAGGCCTGTCAAGTGCGCTCCGCGTCCCTCCGGGATGCCGCACACGGCCCACCTGACAGCCCGGTCAGGCGCGAATCGACCTGAGGGCCGAAAAAGGCGGTGGGAGCAACGAGTACACATGCTCAATCCAGTCCCGCCCGTTACGTCCCGAAAGGATCACCATGCTCACCATCACTCACACTCACGAAACCGGAACCCTGATCGAGGGCACCGAGAAGGGCGACGGCACCGCCGACGCTCTGAAAGCGAACCGGTGGCGGTACAGCAGGCACATCGGCTGGTACCTCGCCGGGACCCGTGATCACAACGCCCGCCAGCACACCATCCGCACCACCGTCGCCGCCCTGGAAGCGGCCGGGTTCGACGTCGAAACCGTCATCGACGACACCCCACGCGCGACCGCCGCTGTCGAGGCGGACAAGCTCGCCCGCCAGGCGGACCGTGTCGACGCGCTCACCGCCAAGGCCGACCGGAAGGACGCCGCCGACACGGCCGCGTGGGAACAGGTTCAGGCTGCACACCGGTCGCTGCCCGAGGGCGGCGAGCCGATCCACATCGGGCACCACTCCGAACGCCGCCACCGGGGCGCGATCGCGAAAGCCGACCGGGCAATGCGAGCCAGCATCAACGCCACCCAAGCCGCTGCGCATGCCCACGACCGTGCGAACACCGCCGCCAAGACGACGGAGCTGCGCTATTCACCGCGCCACGTAGCAACCCGCATCGAGCGAATCCAAACCGATATCCGCGGCACAGAGCGCCGCATCAACGGGTCATCCCACAACTTCGGCGGCGGCTACATCGAGACCACCGCCCCCGCTACGGGCGACTACCTGAACCGGCTGCAGGTGCAGCTGACCAGCCAGCAGGATCAGCTCATCTACTGGCAGAGCATCCGCGCCCAGCAGATCGAAGCAGGCGAGACGTCCGACTACAGCCGCGACACCATCCACCCCGGAGACCTCGTGCAGATCGGTCGCGGAGCGGCGACCAGCTGGGACCGGGTCGTGCGCGCCAACCCGAAAACGGTGACCGTGCAGCCGACATCCGTGCCCTGGCCGATGAAGTACACCTACGGACAGATCACCGGCCACAAACCCGCCCCCGCGACCATCGCAGCCGGATAACCCACCCGCCCCGGGCTACAGATCAATCGGTTTGTAGCCCGGGCTCCGGACGGGTGCGGAGGCCGGCTACCGGCCGGCCGCGAGGGTGTGCCCTCGCGCTCCCCCACCACTGGCAGCTGCTTGACGGTGCAGCATATGTCGGAGCTCGCCCCGCCACCAACGCGGCGCCGGCGGCGCCCGCCCTCCGCGTAAACTTCTTCGACGCGGTCGCTGGCGCTCCCTCATTTCGCCGAAGAACTTTCCGGTCCGGTCGGGTTGCACCGCTCATGGTGTCTCCTCCGAGCTCTGACAGATGGTCCCCGTATCAAGCAACTGCCCAGAACTAAGCACGGCAGAACCGATACCAGAACTGAAGGAGGACCCCGTGTCCGGCAACACCACCGCCCCGCCCGCCAGCATCGAGAACGTCGGCGGCTACGAGATCCCCGTCGACCCGATGGACGATCTGCAGTGTGACAGCTGTCAGTAGCCCCGAATCGTCTACCCAAATCCACGCCGATGATGAGGAGTGAACGGTGACCAGGTACACGCCGACCGAAATCCTCACCGCCGGGGCCAACGACACCCGGGAAACGTTCGCCCACCTCTACGTCGTACTCGACCAGCTCCGCGCCGCTGCCGCATACAACTACCACCTCGCCTTCGTCGACGAGGAAGCCGCCGCAGGCGACGGCCGGTTGCCGTTTCATCCGGCACCCGCCGGGTTCGGCGGCAACGAGCTCGCAGTCCCCGCCCGTCCCATACGGCTTGACCGGCTCACCGACGCAGGCCTTGCCCTCTACGCCCACGGAATCCAGGCCGCCCTCGCCGAACAAGAGCAACTACTCAAGCAGATCGACCAAGCCCGCTACGACCTCGAACGCATGCACATCGCGATGACCGGCACAAACTCCACCACGGTCGACGTCGCCATCCGCGCCATCGACATCAATGCGGCCCGCGCAAACAGCACCCGCGACACCGTTGAGCTCGCAGCGTGGGATGTGCCCGTACGGATCCCCGGCGGTGACACCGTACTCAACCCACCGGAAGTTCCTCTGGCTCCGGGGTGAACGCGCGCCGTGCTGCGCTTGTTTCCTTCGATCAGGCGTGACAAGAACGCACGATGGACGTCACGGAACGGACACACATGGGTACTCGTCGGGGCCGAGTCAAGATCGCCGCTGCAGCATCACCTGATTCTCGACGACGAACCATTCAGTGACGACAGCCGCAACCAACTTGATCCGATCGGAAGCAATCAGTGACAGCCGTCATCTCCCACCCCATGTACACCCAGCTTTCGCTCCTGATCACCAATCCGGGTCCCTTTCAAGAGGTGTCCGTCAACTCTTGGGCAGTCGCAGTATTTGTGGTTGGGGTGGCGAGTCTGTTGGGGTTGGTGGTGATAGGGGCTGTGCCATCGAGTGGGAACGTCGCGCGGTGGAGGGCGGTCATCGGGGGCGCTCTAGTCTCGGCTACTGTCGTCGGTTTCGTTTGGTCTGCATCGCAGGTCTTCGGCACCGATTCCTGGGAGTCGTACAAGCAATCAGTCCAGGTGTGGTTGAAAGACGACTACGGGATCCGCATCTCGGCGGACGGCGCAGACACGCTGCTCGACGACCCTGGAGGGGACCTCACCGTGCGTTTACGCTCCGGTGAATCAGTCGACATCCACATTGTCGAGGCCGCTAATAACCAGCTCGCCGTTGTCGACAATCACGGCAATGTTCTCCCTCCGCCCGCCAAGGCGCATCAATGACGCTGAGGCAATAGAGACCACAATCCCCGCCAGCACGCCTCTTAGCGCGGGATGCAACGACGATGTTCGCGATGAAGGCAAGCGTTGCTGCGGGGAAGATGGCGCATCCGAGTGCTGACGTGATCACGATTGTCCAGTAGCTGGGCAGGCTGATGAGGAGGTGTTGGGTTGCGGAGGGTGCATCGGATGTGAAGTTGGCCCAGCCGACAAGCCAGAACATGATGCCGGCGAGGCAGCCGGCGAGGGCAGCGATCCATCGCCCGTCACCGACCTCCCCAGAAGCGGCCATTCGACTACTTTTCGTGTGCCATTGTCGTCTGGAGGGTTGGGCTGAGCTCGTCTGGTTTCGGTGCGGCGAGCACGCCGAGCTCGTAGGGGCTAGCGCCGCCGCACGACTTGAGCGTCGCACTAGTCCCCGCTGCAACTACTACCTTTTGCAAGAGCTTGTGCATGTCTTCCTCCCGGCGGCTGGTCGTCGTCGACCTGACGTACCTGAATCTAAGAACCCATCGGAGCCAACGTGGATTGACTCGGTTGAACACGGCGAACTTCACCCGTGCTTCGCTTCGGCCGTAAAGGCGCGAGGCTTGTCCGGCTACGTCTCGCGGATGACTCGGGTCATCTTTCGGCCTGATGTACGGCACCGCTGGACCTGCTGTGCTGAGTTGATGTCTGTCGATTCCGCAGTGCCTCCGTCCGCGGTCCCCCGAACACCTGTGAGAAACCGGCTGTGCGCTAGCGCAGCGCTTAGCATCCTGATGTTGATGGTGGTGACGGGAGTCACGGGGTGTTCTTGGCAGCCGGTTCCGCCGACGCAATTGGTAGCGAAAGCGGAGAAGGCGGCGGCAGCAGCAGGGCGGGTAAGGGGTGTCGGTTCCGCGAAGTCCATTGTTCGGTCGCGGGACGCTAAGGACCATCCTGATGATTGGGTGGTGACCATTGACGTTTCAGCGTCTACGAGTGACGGATTGCGCAGGGTGGTGGAGCCTGTGGTCGCCATCGTCGGGAACGCCCACATCGATGGGGCGTACGCAGTCCAGGTGCTTCTTCGCATCCCGGGTGGCCATAAGACTGCTCCTGTCGTGATCAGTGTGCAGGACTTCGACGCCGCATTGTCAACGCCGGAGGCAACTCCACCCGACATCCGAAACCCCGGAGGCGCAGCCGAGACGATCGCCACTGATGTGGAGGCTGCCGATGCATTGCGCCGACTCGGCAGCGCCGACTCGGTCTACATATCCAGAACGGCTTTGCGCTCGGAATCGAACATTGCTCTCACTATGCAGGCGGCGCACGGCCGCGCACCCCTGGTCGAGGCCAGCAACGCGGTGCGCCGGATACCCGGATTCGGGCACGGGGTTCTTGCAACGGTTGGTATCGCGTGGTCCGCGGCGGGTTCTGAACAGCGATCCCGATCAGCCGAAATCTCGACATCCGGCCCGTCCGAACGTTTAGTCACTGAGCTCGACAACCTCGCTGACCGTCACGACGTAGCCAACGTCTACGAAGCTGAGGGCATCGACGAGGACTGCCCGACACTGAACGTGACGAGCGCGCACCCGGAAAGAGACGCCGCAGTACTGGCAACCATCGACGACCCTGCCGCGAACCTTTCCCTCCGCCCGCGCACACGGTTCAGCGTCACCAACTCCGACTACACGATCACCGCCGACGGCTACGTCGGTCTCCCACTTGGCAGCGGTAAACCGCCACTGACATGGCGGCAGCTCACTGCGACGACCACGCCCGCACCCACGCACCCGCCACAGAGCCTTGACCCGGCCCAGACCACCAGGAAAGTTGCCGCATACGAGGCCAATATCACGGCGCTCCTCAATGCCACGGCCGGTGCCGGCGGAACGACCACAGCACCCAACGTGGGAGCCACCTCGTGTGACACTGGGCCCGGCCAAGCCGTACGTGGTCACCTCAGCCTGCCAAGCGGCAACGACGACCCCGGTTCAGGTACCTACGCCGCTGTGATCGACGCCTGGAAGAAGCTGGGCTACAAACACGTCGACCATGTCATGGCCGACGACTATTGGGCACCAACACCCGGAGCTGCCGGCGTCCGAACGCTATCCATTCGCGGGACTTCCTCCAACACCGTCGAAATCACAGCCACGTCTCCCTGTATTTGGTGAGGCGTACGCCGCCGCTAGCTGTAGTTCCCCGCGATCAGGGACAACCTGGATGGCGCTCGTCGTTCGTGATGATCTGCGCATTCTGCGGTGCACTTTTACCGTTCCCGGCCTAAGGCCGGGCTGGGAAGGCGCAAGAAGCCTCGACGGGGTCGGGGTAGCAGACCCTCCTCGTGGAGAGGCCGAATATCCTGGCCTATTACGTCCGCGGTGATTTCCTGCTCCCAACCGTCGGTGAAGTGGGCGAAGATGCGAGATCCGGGGATGTTCGTGACCCAAACCTGAGCGGTGGTCACACCCGGCTCCTGCCGGTTGCGGGCGAAGTACTCGGCTTGCCCCGGGTCCAGGCTCCAGGACAGACCGTAACGGTTCTCGGGCATCGCGCCCCGATATGCGCGGAAGGTCCGCGCTGGCCGTGCGCGCACTATCCAGTCTTCGGTGTACTCGGCTTGCTGGAACATCTGACGCCACACGCTGGCCGGGACCGTGCTGTCGTCTGGTTTGGCTCTCCACATGAACGGGAGGAAGAACGTCAATGCACGAGCGGACAACGCGCCGGACTGGAATTGCGCAATCACCTCGTCGCGGGGGGGCGAGACTGCCCGTCCGGCTCACGATGTCGATGATCTGCGCGAGCTCCGGTTGGGTGAGCATCAGCCCCATGTGTTCGGCAGCTGACTTCACGCTCTCGGCGGTGCTCATCATCTCACCGTAGAGGTCGCCGGAGACAGGTGCATGCTCGAAGCCGCAGCGTGCGCTGCATATCATCCAGGTCAGCGGTGATGTGGGTCATGCTCGTCGTCCTTTCCGTTGCGTGCGCCGAGGTGTGGCGCCGAAGTCGGGGATGATCTTTCTCTGCCCGCCTTCGTTGCCGAAACGCACCGTCGTGCTGAAGGGTTTGCCTTTCTGGCTGACGAAATCGGTGGCGGAGACGGTGCCACCCGTGAGCAGGGTTTCCTTTTCCGTTTCGGTGAAGGTGTGTTGGCACCAGGCGTCCGGTGGGAGGTCGCTGCTGAACTCTGGTTTGAAGCCCACCCAGGGCTTGCCTTTGTAGTTCAGTTCGGCGAGGGAGCCTCGAGCAGTGAAGGTCGGGTCGGCGGCACCGGCCGTCTTCTTCTTGTCCGAGATCGCGGTGAATGTGATCTCGTGCCCGTCCAGGAGTGTTTGGCATTCCTGGTCGGTGAAGCGGTGACCACTCCATTCCCGGTTGAACGACACAAGGCGGCCGCCCTGAGCCGCCCACGTCCCCTCGTGTTTCTCCTTCTGTTGGATCTCGGTCAGACCGAGTTCGGCGCGCATGGTGGCGGCGTTGGCCTGCATGGTCTGAATGTCTTCGGTCACCCAGTCCGCGACGACGGCGATCACCTGCTCGACAGAACGGTTGCCGGCGGCGACGGCGCGCATCTCGGAGTAGATGCGCTCGGTCAGGGACAGATCCCCGATCCGGGTGCCGGGCAGGAGCCGGTACCCCATGTCGCCGTAGTTGGTCAGGGTCACTTTCCCGCGGGTCTCGGTCATGAGTGGCCACTTGTTCTTGTCGGATGGTTCGCGGGTGACTTCGGCGTAGGTGGAGGTGCGGGTGGCGCCGGTGCCGACGTCGCGTTTCTCCAGCTGTTTCATCAGCCACTTCATGGTCGGGTGTTCGGGCCGTTTGTTCTTTCCCTCGAACACGAACGGCTCGGCGTGGGTGCCCAGACCGTCCTTGTTCGGCGTTTCCGTGTCGTCCGGTTCGTCGGTGGTGTCGTCGGCGAACACCTGCTTCCAGCCCAACGCTTTCGGGACAGTCGCGGATCCGATGAATGTCGGCCAGTCTTCGAGGTGTCCTTGCTGCGATTCGTACACGTAGTCGCCGGCGAACATTGCGAGGAAGGAACGTGCAAGCTCCTCGTAGATGAGGGTGCCCGTGTCGCCATATTTCTGCCCGATCGCGTCGAGGGACCCTGGCACGTTGGGACCGGGCCGGTTCGCACCGTGCGCACCTTCGTCCTTCACATGGGTGCGCCGGGGCAGCCGCTGGGTCAGCAACGCGGGGTCGACGTCGACGAGAGCTGCGATCTGGTCGACCAGCGGCAGCAGATCCTGGAACTGCTCGGTGGTGATCGTCTTGTCCTCGGTGCGCGGGTAGGAGACCACCTGGTCCTCATACATGCGCTGGTAGATCGCGAGCACCTGATCAGCCTTGACGCCTTTCGCGGACAGCCGCGAGCTCAGTGCGGCCAGGTCCAGCAGCCGAGGCGGCGCGACCCGCTTGTCGCCACGAACGTCCACGACGACCGCGGACGGTGCGTACGTCTGAGCGACGCTCTCCTGGTTGGGGAAGTTCGGCTCGTCCGGGTTGGTGTACATGACACCGTGTTCATCGCGGAACCGGTTTTCGAAGAACGGCTTCTTCACGTACTCGTTGTGCGCTTTCAGCTGCACTCCGACGAGCAGCAGCATCGCCGACTTCAACCGGCCCTGCCGGAGCACCGCCCGCTGCGCTGCCGTGACAGTTGCCACACGGGTGAACTGCTGGGTCAGCCAGTCGAACTTCGACCGGGCGAGTGCCTTCTTGTACTCGTCGAAGTTCTCCAGACCGCCGACGATTTCTCGACGGTTGAGGAATGCGTTCTGAATCGAGGCTTCGGCCTCGTCGGTGAAGTACATGCGGGTGAGTTTCGTCGGTGTGATGCCGAGCTCGAGCATGGGCTCGGCAAACAACAGCCCGCCCTCCCCGGATGGGTCAACGTCTGTTGCGACGACGACCTCGGAGGCGGTGCGTGCTTTGCCGGCGAGGGTTTGCAGGATCTCTGCCACGCCCGACTGTGCTGACGGTTTCCGTTTCCAGTTCAGGTCGGCGGGGTTCCATGGCAGGTTCGCGAGGTCCCAGGATTTGTATTTGTCCGACAGGTGTGGGGCGACCTGCTCGTGCGGTTCGACGTATTCGTAGAGGTGGCCGCGCAGTGCGACGATCTCGTAGTGCGTGCCCTGGAAGGTGCCGGCCATCGTGCCGCCGAGGGCCTTGGCCATGTTCCGGGCGGCGGAGGGTTTCTCTGCCACAAGTAGGACCGTCATCGTCGTGTCTCCTTCTGCTGGTGCCAGTCGTGGTCTGCGACCGTGCGAGTCCGCAAACCGGAACGAGCACGGTGCGCTCACCGTTCTTGCCGCGCGGAAGTCGAAATTGGCACACACGCGTCGAGAAGAGGCGAGGAAGAAGCGGAAGGCAGCGAAGCAAGAACTCTGTCCCGGAGCAAGAGCACACCGGGACAGAGGAGTCAGAGATCAACAGGAGACGAAGAACCGAACTGAAGGACGAGGCTGAAGGACAAGAACTGATGAAATGCACGCAGGCACCAATGGTGTGCGCTACGCTTTTCGAATGCGTGGAGGGATGGCGAGATGGAAGCGCGGGGTCGCTTCCCAGGGGGTCAAGCAGGCCCTCGACTACGCTCTCGCGGGTACCTGCGATGCCTCCCAGTCCGGAGCGATCGCCGCCTCCGGCTACGCCGACGACGCCGTGCTGAGGCACATCGTCGAGGACGGAATGATCCGCCGCGACGTGCTCGACCGCGACAAACTCGAAGCATGGATCTCCGGCCGCGACCCGGAAACCGGTGTCCTGCGCGGCCGGGAGGTAGGCGGTCCCAGCGCAGACCTGCTGTTGGACGCGACGATCAACGCCTCAAAGTCGTTCTCGATCGCCGCAATGATCGACGCGGACATCCACATGGCCTACGAAGACCTCATGGACCGGCTTCGCGACCGCACGATCCTCGCCTGGCAACGTGAACTGAACGCGCGCCGCGGCCACGCCGGCGCCATCCGAGAAGACCTCTCCCGGATCGAGGTCGTCGAGCTCAACCACGAACGCTCCCGAGCTTTGGACCCGCACAAGCACCGCCACCTGTGGCTGAACATCAAGGTGCAGGGGCAAGATGGCCGGTGGACGAACATCGATTCACGTGTGGCCATGAAGTTCCAGACCGTCATCAACGCTGAGGGCGACCTGGCCGCGCGCACCGACCCGCAGTGGTTGGCCGCTCTCGCGGCCAAGGGATACACCCTGAACGCGGACGGCGAGATCGAACAGCTCGCCCACCTGGTGCGTCCACTGTCCCGCCGGTCAAACCAGATCGAAGCCAACCGGACGGTCAAGCTGACCGAATGGCGGACCGGCCACCCGGGCCAGGAGCCGACGGCCAAAGACCTACAAGCCATCGACCAATGGGCGTACGCGCATGGCCGGCCGAACAAGCCCGGCCAGATCGACGAGGCGGACTGGGCGGCCACCGTCCACGCCGAACTGACCGCCATCGACCCCACCGTCGGCCATGTCCGCGCCGCGGTTACCGTCCGCAGTACGCCGGTCGCTGGCCTTGACCGTGCCGTGCTGGCCGCAACAGGCGTGGCCGACGCAGACGCCCGCGCGACCGGGACCGGCGGCCGCTACAGCATGTTCGACGTGCAGGCCGGGGTGCGGCGCGCGGTGGCCGCGTCCGGTGTGGTCGCTGACCGCGCCGTCCTGGAAGAGCTCATCGACGATGTGACCGGCCGGGCCGTGGCCGGGCGCAGCGTGAACCTACTTACCGCTGACGGTGCTATCCCCGCCCACGTGAAGGCGTTCATGTCGCAAGCGACCGTGGCGTTGAAAGCGGACGTCGCCCGCCAATACGCGGCCCTTGCCACGCCCGGACAAGCAGTGGACGCCGAACTCGTCGACGTCGCCCAAACGGATGTGCTCGAGGACGGTCTCCGACTCGACACTGCCCAGACGCAAGCCGCGGCCGCAGTCGCCGGGACCGATTCTGTCGTCACGATCACCGGGCCTGCCGGCACCGGTAAGACGACCATGCTGAAGGTCGCCAAGAAGCTCCTCGACGACCAGGGCCGCGGCTGCATCATCGTCGCCCCGACGAAGAAGGCTGCGAACGTCGCGGGACGCGAAACATCGACCACCAGCTCAAGCGTGCACGCGCTCCTGCGCGACCACGGCTGGTACTGGGGCGAAGACGTCGCCGGCCGCACGGTCTGGCAGCAGGTCACACCAGGCGAGCAATCCCCATTGTCCAACCAGCCATACAACGGCGTCAGCCGATACCCGCTGCACCCAGGCGACCGGATCGTCGTCGACGAGGCAGGAATGCTGGGCCTGCACGAAGCGCGAGCTCTGGCACTCCTCGCCCAACAGACCGGGGCACAGATCGCCCTCATCGGAGACCACCTGCAGGTCTCCCCCGTCGGCCACTCCGGTGCCATGCTGATCGCCCGCACATCCGCCACCGCGCGCATCGAGCTGGAGACAGTGCAGCGCTTCCGGAAACTCGACGCCGCAGGCAACCCGCTGCTCGACGGGCAGGGCAACCCGGTCCGCGACGACGAGTATGCCGAGTTGACCAAGAAGCTGCGCGAGCCGGCCAGCGAGGAGGAAGCACGCCAAGTTGCGGCCGCCCTCATCTCCGGCGGTCACGTGGTGACCGTTACGGACCAGGCCGCCGTGCTCCACTACATGGTCGACCGCCACCGGGAGCTCACTCAGAGCGGGAAAACTCTCTCATTGGTTGTGTCGACCAACGAGGAAGCACAGACCATCAACGAAGCTATTCAGGCGGGACGTCTGACGCGGGGCGAACTCGACACTAGCCGGATCGCTTTCGCGCAGAACGGGCAACCGGTCTACGCCGGCGAAACGGTCCAGACCCGCCGCAACGACACGGACACCGGCGTGAACAACCGCGACCTGTGGACGGTTGAGGCGATTCAGAGTGACGGGACGGTGCGCCTCGCATCGATGGCTACTAGTGGTCTCACCCGCACTGTTTCGTCAGAGTATTTTGCAGATCACGCCCACCTCGCCTACGCCTCAACCGTCCACGGCGAGCAGGGCGAAACGAACTGGGCATCCATCACCGGCCCCGGCGTCGACGCCGCCGGCCTCTACGTTGGCGCCACCCGCGGCAAGTTCGAAAACACCTACGTGTCCACTGCCGGCACCCCGGCCAAACTCGTCGATGAACTCGTCGAGACCATGCACCGTGGACGGGCGGAGCTCACCGTCGACGACTCTCGGGCCGCGGCCCGCGCAGAACTCGAAAGGGCAGCACGTCCGTCGCCGAGCATCGAGCGGACCACGCCGGCGTGGGACAGCTCCGAGCGCCCCTTCGGCCACGTGCTCGATATCACTACCGAGACGATCACCATTGATCAGTCCCTAGCCAGCAACCGTGAACGCACCAGCTGGCTGCAAGACACGATCACCATCAACGAGAAACGCCTCCAGACTCTCCGCACAAGCGACGCCAACGAACACCACAAAGAGCGCATCAACCCCGTGACAACATCGGCGATCGCCAGCCTCGACCAACGGGTCACCGCAACCCGTGCCGAGCTTGCAACCCTTGCCGCAGAACGCAGAACTCACGAGCGCACCATCGAACTGCTACAGCAGGAGGAACGTTTCCGCGGCCGCCTGACAGCAGCCCAGTTAGCAGCAGAAGAACAGGCCCGCACGGAACGCATCAACCAGGTGCGCGCCGGGAAGGCTGCAACGGCCGCCGCCACGGGACCCGTCAGCAGGCCTTCTCCACGCCGCGGTGGACCTGCTCGTCGGTAATCCCCAAAGAGCCAGGGCAGCGGTTTCGTCTCGTGGGATCTATTTCGTCGTGTTTGGGTGGTGGGTGTGTACCTGCTCGAGGTAGACGACCTGTTCGTGGACGTAGAACCAGATGCGGGCGTCGCCCTTCAGCGTCGGTTTGTGCTGCCAGCGTTGGTGTGTCTTTCCGTCCCGGGTGATCTTCCCCAACTCTCCTTTAAGCGGATAGTTCGTCGGTGTCACTGCCAACGGACTTCTGGTCAGGAAGTCCCATGCGTCTGTTAGCGGGCCGCGGATGGTCGCACAGAGATCGGTCCATCCGCGCTGAGCGGGAACGCTGGCGAATTCAATGCTGTACTCGCTGCGCTTGGTCGGCCTCGCGACCTTTCGCTCCCGCGCCACTTACGGCCGCTCGACGGGGAGGTCGGTGTCGAGCCATTCCACTGGTGCATTGCCGAGTCCGGCGGCCACCGCGGTCGCGGTTTCGCGCCATGAGGTCATCTCGGCGACGGCGAGGTGCGCCTGTCCAGTGGAGAACGAAGCGCGGGCGGCTTCGAGGAGATCGTTGGCGCATGCGACGCGGTCCTCAGGACTAAGGGCAAGCATCCACGGCAGTGCACTGGACATTCGGTCTGTCAGGGTGCCGCGGGTGTCGGTCGCCACGCCGATCAGAGTGGCGGCAAGTTGCAGCAGCTTTTCCCGCGAGTCCGCCTCACTCTTCGACATGAGCACGAGGTCTTCCCCGTCGCGACGAGTCACCTCGACGGGCCGGTCCTCGGCGGCGGCGAAGACGCGCGGTGCGTTCCGGCTGAGGTCGGAGGATTGAAAAATTTGTTGCGGCTGGTCCATGGCGAGCATTCACACAGTGTAGTTCAGAACTACTTCTGAATAAAAGTCCTTGGCGGGAACCCGCCCCACATTCAGCGGTACCCGTCGCCAACACGAGGCCACCGCACCGATGATCGGGTGATGGCCTCGTATTGGCGGCCGAAGCATTCCCGGCGGTCACTTCGGCACGGCCGCGGCCGCGCAGGCGGGTGATGAGAAGGGCGTCAGCGATGGATGGTCCGTCGTCCTGTCGCGGCCGGTTGCACGACAGGACCGGTTGTGGATGGGTCGGTGCGGGAGTTGTGCTGGGGAGCGGGGCGCGGATCCGATGCCGGTGGGCGCGCGGGCTGCGAGCACGGCATCGCGGGTGGCGGCGATCCTTTGGTCGATGGCTGCCATCTCGGTTCTGGTTTCGGGGAGGCGGCGGAAAGCGTCGATGGCTTCCTCGTCGGAGGAGTTCCTGGCCTCGTAGGGGTCGTTGATCTGCACGCGGCGCCGAACCTCGCCGTTCAGCATGTCTTCCTTCTCGACCAGCGCCTGATATCCGGGTATGTCGCTGAGAGGCTGGTGTTTGGCCAACTCGTATTCCTCAGGCGGGAGCTCTGCTTGAGTGACGATCAGGTCGGCACTGTCCGATTGGGCGGCACTGAGACTGGTCAATAGTTGCGAGTTGCTGAGGCCATCCATTTCTGCATACGACAATGGCCGGTGCGCCGGATCCAAGCGAGGGTCGGTAAGGACGGTGTCGTAGTCGTACGGCAGATACATGGCCGGCTGATGGAGCAGGTGCGCCTGGATGACGGGGTCCTCTTCGCGGAAGCTGCCCTCGAGTAAGTCCGTGGCGTAGAGGCGGTACTCGGCCCCCCTCTGGCCGCGGGATCTGCGAGCTCGTCTGATCCGCCTTCACGTAGCTCCTCGAAGAGAATGTCTGCTTGGACGGCGGAGCGGCGCAGGCGTGCGACGGCGCTGTGATCGTCGACGGCGGGATAGAGGTTCGCGGCCCATTCCCGCTGCTCGGCGAATTCCGTCCGCGCAGCCGTGATTTCGGTTGCCCAGTCAGTAGCCGGGGAAGTGGCAGCCTCGAGGAGCTGACCTGTTTGATAGGTGATGTCGCGGGCGAGGTTCTCCCGACGGGACGTGGGCCCGGTGTCTGAGTGGTCGTCCCATCCTTGGATGGGGTCAGTGTTTCCGGCCGCGATCGCGGCACGTAACTGGGTGATGTTGTGGAGCACGTACGAGTGGTTGGTTGCGAACCAATCGAGTTGATCAGTTGCGAGGTTCTGCGCGGCGGTGAGAGGCCCGGCGGGTTCGTTTTCCTCTTTCGAGGTTGGGGCGAACGAGTCGTCAGACATGGTTGGTTTCTCCTTCTTCGTGTTCAGCGTTGGTGCTGAAGTCTGCGTGTGTGTCGCGGGTCCAGTCGTCCCAGTCGGGTGGTTTGTCGAGGACGCGGGGTGTGGGGGCGTTGACGTGTCCTTCACCACATTGCGCCTGCAGCGGTTTCAGGCGGCCGCGGGCGAGGTCGAGGCGTTCGTGGAATCCGATGGGGCCGTAGCCGCTGTCGGATTCGTCGAACGATGCTTGCCAGCAGGCGTGCAGTGCGGAGAGTTCTTCGACGGCGCCGCCGTGCTGGTACCAGCATTCGCGGACGACGTCTTTGGGCAACGGGTATCGGTAGACGATCCAGCGAACCCATCCGGCGAGGTCCTCCCACGCTTGGCGGGATTCGGCCGGTCGGAGTTCACGCCAGTTCACGATTGCCACGGTGACGGGCAGATCGACGGTGGCAGGGGCGGCCGGCGAGTTTGTGGGCGCCGGTCGTAGCGGGAGTGGGAGGTCGTCGCCCAGGGACCCGTATTCGTCGGTGCTCATGCGGCCAGGAGTGCGCGGACGATCTTCTGCCGCAGCTTGCTGATCGCTTGGAGGGTCGCATCCCGTCGGCCGCGCATGCGCGATAGCACCGGGTCTTTGTCGAGCAGCTGGTGGATGAGCCGGTGGTGTTCTGGGTGCACGGCCATCAGGTCCTTATGCGCTTCGCGGGCGATCCACCCGGAGGCAGTCTCGGTGACTCCGGAGTAGTCGAGGTGATGGAGCTCTAGCGTCTGTGCCATACCGGCGCCGAGACAGACGGCGCAGCGGATGGCACCATGCCGGGCGGTTTCTTCCCGGAACCACGCAAGGCGGCGGGTGAACCAGGCGGTGGAGGAGAGATAACCGGTGCGATACCGGTTCCCCCGGGTCGGCCGACGCCGGTTAGACACGAGACGTTCCCTTCTCGTATTGGGCGCGGAACTCGGCGAGTTGCGCCTGCTCGGTGGCCCGTTTGCCGCTTCGGATCTGCTTAGCGTCTGAACGTTTGGTCCAGCCGGCAGCATCCAGCAGCGCGGGCCGCATGTTCTTGTAGGCGAGGACAGCCATTCCTGTGGGGAGCCGGCGTAGCTCGTCGATCGACAGCACGGGGACGGTTGATCGTTGTTCGGACTGGGTGGTGGATTCCTCCGACCAGGAGCGGGTATGGTCGATGATTTTGCGGTGGCCGAGCAGGTTGGAGATGTCCTGCATGTGCCGCACATCGGTGGATCCGCCGAGGAGAACTTTGACGATCGCGGCGTTCCAGATGGTTTGCGCTTCTGCCTCTGACCACACGGTGATGGCTTGGGACATGGATTGGAAGATCACTTGGGAGAAGATGCCGATACCGCCTCCGTCGCTGAGTACGGTGGGCAGGCCTGGCCAGGAGAACATGTTCGCGATTTCATCGAGCACCAACCCGAGCGGCGGGTCCAGGCGGCCGCCGGTGGAGGCGAGCGCTTTGCGCCTTGCGCTTTCGACGACGTCATCAAGGACGGCTGAGAGGAACCCTCCGGAGGCTCCGGCGCCGGAGCCGGTTCCGATCAGGTAAAGGGTGTTCTCGCCGGCCAGGAACTCGTCTGCGTCGAACGCGTCGCTGGTGGGGTTGAGCGCGTCGAAGACTTGCGGGATGAGGAGCGGTTTGCACGCTTCTCGGACGCCCATCCACGAGTTGGCGAGGAGTTCCGGGTCTCCCTTCACGATTCCTTCGAGCATCTGCCCCCACCCGGGCGCTCCCTTATCGTTGAGGATCTCGATCGCGGATTCGGTCAGTGCTGGGTTCGCCCCCCAGGTGCGGAGCGCGGCGGTCCCGCCACCGCCGAGAGCGGCGGCGTGCAGGAGGCTGGCGAGCAGGCCAGAGGACACGCCAGCCCATTCCTGGTTCGAGGCGCTTCGGCCGAGGGCGCTACTGGACATGATTGCTCGAGCGCGCATGTCCGCTGTCAGCGGGTCGGCGCAGCCAACGACG
Organism: Leifsonia sp. NPDC102414; assembly: GCF_044765685.1. Classification (NCBI taxonomy): domain Bacteria; kingdom Bacillati; phylum Actinomycetota; class Actinomycetes; order Micrococcales; family Microbacteriaceae; genus Leifsonia; species Leifsonia sp. NPDC102414. Next base: position 11,543 of record NZ_JBIWKN010000008.1, on the reverse strand, counting down.
GGTGAGACGCGTCGTTTCGCCGCGATCCCGGACAGGCCTTGCGGGTCTAGGACGGTCACCTCCCCGCGGCGTTGACGTTCAGCGTAGGTGGCGGCGAGGTTGTCGTTGCGGGTGGAGGTGGTGACTAGGGGCCCGAACCAGTCAAGGATCGTTGAGATGACGAACCGGAACCCTTTTCCGCTGCGGGGCGCGGCAGAGACAACCATTGAGTCCTCAACGCTGACAAAGACGTCGACGTCGCGTGAGCGCCCCATCTGCACTCCGACATCGGCTGCGGTCGGTTGGCTCATCGCGGGACGCAACTGGGGTGCCCGTTTGGTCAAAGCCTTCCGGGAGAGGTGCTTTCGGACCTCAGGCTTCTTCGCGAACCCGTCCCGGTAGAGCAGCTGATGGCGGAAGTACATGTCGGACTGCCGGAACCGGTTGAATATCGCCCAGCCTGCAGCGCACCCGATGATGAGGACGACGACGACGCTCGCGCACACGATCCGGATCAATAGCACCGGTGGTGTGCATCCTGCCGGGAGGGTGCCGAGTGTTGCCGGGTTGCCGGTGATGAGGAGCCCTATCCCGCCGAGGAGACCGGTCGCGGCGGGTTGGGCGGTGCAGGTGTAACCGACGATGGTGTTCGCAATTGCGGTGCACAGCAGCGAGAGCGCTGCGATGAGGCCGGCCGCGCAGACGAGGACGGTGGTGATCGGCTTGTTCATGCGCGGGACCCTCCATGGGTGTCGGTGGCGAAGTAGTGCATTTCGGTGGTGGTGCACACGTTGCGGACGTGGCGGAGGGTGTCTTCGCCGATCTGCCAGAACCCCTCCCCCTTCTGCAGTTTTCGGACAAGTTCGCGTTGTGTGTCGTTCCAGCCGAGGACGGCAGCTGACCGGCCTAGCTCGCCGGGGTGTTGCGCGTAGGTGATGCGGGTATCGCAATCGGCGAGGAGGCCGAGCGCTTGTGAGTGCATGGCGGAGCCGGTGTCGCCGAGCGCGTCGAGGTCGGCGATGCGGTGCAGCACATACAGGTTCGCTTTGCCATGGTGGCGGGCCACCTTTTCGTCCGCGGCGCGTTGGGTGAGCCCGGATCCGGAGGCGACTTCGGTGAGGAGGGCGACGGCTGCTTCCTCGTGGATGACCAGGCGGGCTTGATCGGCGGTTCCGGTGGACGATCTGTCGATCCAGTCGTTGGTGGTGAGCCGCATCAACGCTTTCGCTTCGTCGCTGGCTTTGCTGACCAGGGAGGTGTCGACGGTGACCATGGGGGTGTCGCTGTCGAAGGTGACGGTGGTGGGCTTGTCGAACATTCCGGCGACGTCGCCGACGATGACGCGGCGGATCGAGTGCTGCAGTTGCAGCCCACCGTCCCGGATCTCGGCCGCATTGGGTCCGGTCGGGTCGCGGAGCTCGTCCCACACCGCCGGCAGCAGCACGTGGTTGTTGCGGGCGCGGACGTTCTGCAGCACCAGGTCGATAATGGTGTGCTCGACCTCGGGAAGCGTTGTGGTCTGCCGCAAGATCTTCACGATCGCCTGCAACTTGTGGGATTGGTATTGCTGCTGCTCGTACGCCCAGTTCTCGTCGGTGAAGTGAGCGGGCCGTGTTCCAGCGTCGAGCGGGTTGATCCGGTCAGCGGCGCCAGGGCCGATCTGTACTGTCACTCCGCCGACGTATTCGGCGACGCGTGCCCACTCCCCGTTCGGGTCGTGGGGGACGGCCACCCGGCGGCGTAGCCGGCACAGGCGGGCGGCCAACGACTTAGCGAGCATGGATTTGCCAGATCCTTTGACGCCGAGGATCACCATGGAGTGGGAGCGGATGATGCCCATCCCGTATGCCACCCAGGGGTCCCAACTGAACATGCCTTTGGAAAGCAGGTCGGGGCCGATGAACGCACCGGGCATCGCATCGCTGGTTTCGGCCAAGAACGGGTAACCGACGCCGAGCGTCGTGGAGGACCCCCGGTGCAGGGGCGGCCGGACCGCGCGGGCAGTGCGCAAATTGTTGGGGTGACGCTCCCCTTTCTCGGGTAGCCATACCCAGGGCAGATCAGGGCTGTCTTTTCGGGTGTCGCTGGCTGCCTTGGCGAGTTGTTTGCGTTTGGCGGCCAGTTCACGCCGTGAAACACGGTCGGCGTCGTCGCGGACGAATCCCGCGCTCTGGGTGGAGTTCATGCTTTGCCTTTCGCGTTCAAGGGGAGCGCGACAGTGGTGAACGCGGCAGCCTGCTGGAAATGCATCAACGCCAGGGTGATACCGAGCCCACGCGCGGCTTGGGCCACCGCGGATCGGGCCCGGTCGAGACCTTCCGTGTCGGCAGCGGACAGGGCGATGAACCCGCGGAATTCGATGTCGGCGTACCCTTCGCTGATGCGCTCTTCGCGCTCCTCGATCTCCTCGAGCTCTTTGCGTTGCTCCACCGTTTCGGTCACTTGGTTCTTCTCCCGAATCGACCGGGCAGTTTCCAGGGCGGTACGCCTCGACACGACCCGGGAGGCCGCTTTGTGATCGGGGACCGGCTTCATTTGGAGCAACAGGACACGGGTACTGTCACCGGCGTAGAGCAACCGCGACAGGAACCCGATCGTTTTGGTGGTGCGTGGCCATTCGGACAGCCAGAACACTTGATGCACGCTGCCGTCGACGACGACGCGGTCGGGGTGCTCGGTGATTCCCATCACGGGGGGATGCCGGAGCGAGGCGCGGGTGGCGGGGTCGGATTGCTGCATCCGGGCGGTGAACCCGATCGGGTCCATGGCGCGAGCGAATACCGCTTCCAGTCCGCGTGCTTTCACCCATGCCGTCAACGTCAGGTCTGCTTGCTCGATGGTGTCTTTCAGAGTGCTGACCAGTTCGACCATGTACCCGTCGATTCCGGAGAGCCCTCCCCCGTTGTCCTTGATCTGCTGCAGCAACCCACGCAGCGCGAAGGTGAAGGTGACGGTGTTGCTGAACTGCATCGATTTCGGTGCCTGCTGCTCAACTAGGGCGTCGTATTCTGCGATAACCCGAGGATGAACCTGGTTCGGTCCGGCGGTGTGGTCTTGTTTGCGGGCGTACTCGCCGAGCTGGGTGGCTGGCGCCGAGTCAACGCGCACGCGCGCGTCCAGCTGCACCAGCCCGGGGAGAGTGTTGAGGCTGTTCAACCATTCGACGAACCCGTCGAATGCTCGGGTCTGCACCGACCGGTCGCGTAGTTTCCACGCACGACTGTTGACACCGACGGTGATGGCAACGGTCTGACCTTTCATGTCGATCAGGAACGCGCCGCCGGCGGTGTGCCCGGATTGGTACATGCGGGTGTTGCCTGCTGCGCCCGGCAGGGCGAACGTCCCGACCGGTTCGGGTTTGGTCGCACCGCCGGTGGGAATTCCGGTTTTCATCTCGATCTCCTTCGGCGTCCGCCATGGGTCACGCAGGTACAGGGTTTGCCCGAACCAGTTGCGGGCGAAGTAGGCGATCGGTCTGGTGCCGACGGTGACAATCGGTTCTCCCCGGTACCGGCTGACAACGACCCCCATCAGGGCGATGATCAACCAGATCGGGCCGCCGAAGAACGCGGCAGCGTCGCTGATCACCCACACCACACCAACGCCGAGGATGACCGTCGCGATGAGTATCTGCCGGATATCGAACCCGGACCCGAGGACACCGCCGCGCTCCCTCCGACCGAACCGATCGGAAGGAAGGGCGAGATCCTCGACGATGACCGTCTCTCTCATCGGCCCATCCTGAAGATGTTCATTACAGTCCGTGTCCGGTTAGCGTTGTCACGGATCTTCGGGCGTGCAGCCAACGCGCCAGCTGTCTCATGGCCGGCGAACGACACCAGTTTCACCGCCCATACGGGCGCGAACGCGGCTGCGAACACCGCACCGGCTGCGACCAGCAGAAGACCGGTGTTCACACCATGCCCGAGCAGCAGCACCGCAATCAACAGCACGCTGGCGGCGAGAGGTTCGGCGAGGATCAACCCGATGGTGAGGTTCGCCCAGCGGTGTGCCCAGGCGGCCACTTTTGGCTGGCCGATCATCATCAGGCCGATCGGTGCGGTCCCGGCGAGGACGATCAGACTGAACCCACGAATCGACATCGATACGTACAGGACCAGCGATGCCAATGCCATCACTGCCAAGATCAGAATCGTCACCAGGAACGTGCCGACTGCAGCTGCCGACTTGGCGGACTCGGTACTGCTGTTCATCAGAGCGGAGTCCGTGTTCATCGTCACTGTGCCGTTGACATCTGTGAACCCGAACACGTGCAGGATCGCTTGCCCCATTCCGCCGCCTTGCACGGATCCCATCAACGAATCGGTCACCGCGTCGCCGTAGGCGCACAGTTGCTTCATCCCCCACACGGAGAGCACAGAGGTGGGGATCGCGCCGGCCAGACCGAGGGCAATCTGCGCAACTCGTTTGCCGTTGTTCAGCAGCATGGCGGGGATCATCTGCATGATTGCCACGACCACGAGCACGATGCCCATCGCTCCGACCCAGAACCAGAACTCGGCACTACTGATCTGCCACTCCGCCGCACCCGGACGGCTGGATTTGAACGCGCTGGTGAGCATGTCAGCCATGAAGTCCGAGATGGAACTGATCGATGAGACCAGGAACCGGGCCACGGCTTCCTGAGCGTCGCAGCTGATGTCACCGAACCCGCACCCATAGTTCGGTTGCGGGATGCCTTCCAAATGTGTGATCACGGCCGGTTACCCGAACAGTGGGATCGCCTGACCCCAGTTGATAATCTGCGCGGCTGAGGCAGCGATGATCACGCACATGATGACGACCGCCATCGCGGTCAAAGACCCTTTAAGCCCTCCCCCGTGGTGGGTCTTCCAGGAGAACACCCCGACGACCATGGCGATCAGGATGGCGATCGCCGCGATGATCAAGAACACCCCGAGGATCTGCCCGGCGATCTTCTGCGCCGCCGAATAGCCGGGACCGCCAGCCACCGGGGTGATTGGCGGAATGTTGTACAGCGGTTTGCTGAGGGCGATGAGGAGACTGTTCATGAGGGTCCGTTCTGGTTGGGTGTGGGTGGGCTATTCGCTGCCGACCGGCAGGCGAAGGATCATTGGTGCGGCTTGTGACGGCACGGTGATGGTCAGCATCAGCGCGCGGGCGCCGGCAGGGACGTAGTAGGCGACAGCGAAGCTGTAGGGGACACCGTTCTTCAACCGCCACGGCTTCTTCATGCTGAGCGTGTGCGGGTCACCGAACGGCAGTTTGGTGTGACGGGCGAGTCCCGGACCGGAGTGTGTGTCAAGGACCGCCTGCGAGGTGGAGTCGTCGAAATGGGTTCCGGTCAGGTTCATGCCCGTTATGTCCGCCGCGGCGAAGGGAACGCCGCCGGTGATGGTGATCCGGAATGCGGCGACATAACTGCCGGCGGGGAACGCGTCCGACGACATCTGCGGATACCGGAACCCGGAATCGGTGGTGGTGTTGTACCCGCCGAGGTCGTAACCGGCCACACCAACGTCACTGGTGGCGGCGGTGTCCAACATGCGCCCGGCCGGTGCCGGTGTTGACGGCAAGGCCGGAATCGTCGACGTCGGCGTCCCTGTGGGCGCGGCTGCGGTGCTGCACCCAGTCAGCGCAGCCGCAATGGTGAGTGCGGCTGCAGCGATCAGCGAGTTTCGACGCATATGCGTACCTCCAAACGTTTCCGGAACACTCGATGTGTCCTCTACTGCTCCTTGTCGCGCCCGCCTCGCACTTGGCACACACCGTCACCGGCTGTCAGCTGGCGGACTGCCCTGCCAGCCCACCTGCAGCGCCCCCGACGTCGATGTGCTGGTGGTTGCAGGTGTCTTCGAATTGGTGGAGATGTTGTGTGGCGAGTGGGTTGCCGGACCGGCATTCGATTTGCCCGGCACCGGAACCGGTCGGCATCACCGGGTCGAGAATTTGCAGCAGCCGACGGCTGCTGCTGTCGTCTCCGGTCAGCGCGTGCCCGTTCAGGACAGAGAAGTCGACGGCATGACCGCCGCCATCCTTGTAATGCCAGGAGGTGGTGCCGGCACCTTCGACCAGGCCCGCACACAACCGGTTGATGTCACTGATCCCGACCGACGTGAAACTATTGACCGCGATAGTGATCACCTGCAGCACGCGCACGTCAATGTTGCAGTTGGAGGTTGCGGTGCCGTTGGCGATGTCCACGATCTCGGTCACACCGGTGCCGCCTGCGTTGTAGAGGGTGTGGCCATTGATCGCTGGCATCAACGCCTGCGCAAGAGCTCGCGTGTTCCCAGAGATCGGAAGCGCCCCACAGGGATCAGTCGTTGCCACAGGTGAGGGCGTGGGTGTGGCGGACGGTGTGGCTGTCGGCGATGGGGTTGGAGTCGGCCCGGTGGTTGGTGTTTGACAATTGGTGGCGGTCTTGCTGGCGATCGCTGCCGCCAAGTCTTGGAGAACGAAGATCGGTAGAGCGATCACCGTGATCATTCCGGTGACACACCCGATCGCTACCCAGAGGAGAACTGTTCGGCCGGTGCGTGATGCCGCAAGTTTCGCGGCGGCCGCTGCAGGAACTGGCATGTCATCGTCCTTCCAGGATCGTGATCACTGCCGCCCGTAACCGTTCAGCACGCGGCAGGGCTCGCCGTACCGTGGTCTCAGGCAGGCCGGTGCAGGCTGCGATCTGTGTGGCGGGCTGTGATCGAGGAAGGTGCGCGGCCACTGCAGCCAACGCTGTCCCGGCCGGGAAACACCACACGGCGCGAGCCTCGCAATCCTGCATTTGGTTCGAGGTGGCCACCTCGAACGCGGCCGCGATGGTGTGTGCTGCCTCGTGCACCCATTGGCAGGCGTCGCGGACGGTGCGGTCGGCCGCTCCCGCCCGGTCGGCGATCTCTGTTGCCGTGCGTCCATGAAGTCCGTGGTCGAGCGCCCACGCCCACGCCCGCTCGCCGACGACATCAGCGACCTGCTTCAGTAGCCGTGTCGTCTCGAAGTCGCGCACCATCTCCTCAAGCACGGGGGTCTGCTTGTCAGCTAGCTCCAGTGGTATTGGGAGGGTGCGCGGCCGCCGACGCAAGGCCGCGGCTGCAACACGCACCGAGATCCCGTGCGCAAACCCGCCCAGGGACCCTCGCGTGGGATCGAACAGTCCCGCCTCGAGCTTCCGCCACAGGATCTCCCGCAGCTGCTGCAGCACATCGTCGACATCCTGGTTCCCGGCCCGACCGCACAAGATCCGCTCAACCGTGCCACGACACGACGCCACCGCCGACTCGAACACGTCCAACCCGATCTCATCGAGCGCTCCGCTCTCCGACACTGGCGACAGCGTCGCCACGGCACCACGAGGCCGCCGGCCGGTGCCGGGGCGTTGTGTGCACTGAACTGTTGATGTCATGTGACGGTCTCCCAAAGGTGATGAAGCGGCGAACCAGGCGGCAACGCTTATGCCGGAACCTGACTTCGCGCACGTGTGGGCGCGGGGGCGCTGGGTGCGTCGTTGAACAGTTCGGGATGGAGAGCGCGCAGCTCGTCCAGGCGCCGGCGGCCTGTGCGGGCGGATACACCGAGCCAGCGGGCAACGTCCGCGCCCGTGACTTTCGCTCCCCCGGCAACCACCTCGACGACTCGCGCCAGCAGCTCCGTGTCCCCCACCGGTGATGTTGCTGGGAGGGCTTGAGACGCTGTCGACACCGCAGTCATCGGTTCGAGCAGCGCCTCATCCATGCCGACGGTTGGTATCGCGGGGGCTCTGCCCCTGGTATGCGATTCTTCAGTGGCGCGTTGAACGGTGGTGACGGTGCGTGTCCGACTGTCCGCCATGACGACGAGCAGATGTGAGGCGACCAGCAGCGCAACTGCCGGCACGGCGGAAACCACGGACGCCAGCAGCAACGGCACACGCAATTGGTTGATGGTGTCGGCGGCGTGGAGGGCGTTACCTGTCACGCTGATTGCGGAGAACGCGACCAACGCCGTCCACGGGTACCAGGCCAGACCGCGCCGGGATTTCAACGCGAACGCGGCCGCGGTAGCGACAACGATGAAACCATCGACGATCAACGGCCAAATGAACGCCAACCCGGTGGGGACATCACTTGCGATGGCGAGATCCCGCAACGAAGCGAACGACAGTGTGAAACCGCCGCCTGCTAACGCGATGACTCCGCAGCTGGTTGCTGCCCAAAGCAGCCGCGATCGCGACGAATCCTTATCCACACTCATCGGTTGTGTCCCCTTCCGCTCTCGAGATCTCGCCATCACAGCGCTCACATCAGCGGCTGCACACGCGCGGCACGATGCTTCGGCTTGCGTCGACGCCACACCGCGAGAGCCCCGCCGCCACCGACGAGGACAGCACCTGCCGCCCCGATCGGACCAAGGTTGGCCAGGCCGGTATCGGCCAGACCCGGCTTTGTGCTGTGCCGGAAGTGCGTCACCGGGGCGGTCCTACCGTCTGTTCCGTTACTGGTTCCGCCGCCGGTGTCGCCAGTGTGCGGCGGTTGGGTGGGGGTACCCGGGTCGGCTGGCGGGTCGTTCTGGTTCGATGGGCCGGGCCCTGTCTCAGTCGGGTCAGTGGCACAGTCCTGACACACCGGCCCTGGCCCTCCCCCGCCGGTGAGCCCTCCATCGCCATCATCGGGGCGAGCTGGCCCATTGCCGACCAACGGTGCCCCGCCGCTACTGGGCGCGGGTGCCGCCGTCGACGGGGGTGCCGAGACCGTCGGTGGGGTATCGGCGAACGCAGCTTCTGCCCCACCTGTTGCCAGGCCTGCCGCGATCACCGTGATCAGCAGCGGACGTATTCCTCGAATCATCTGAACTCCTTCTGTACGAACTGGTTTGGTCGTGTTGCCAGGCGTGCCATTCAGGCGGGTCACGGCCCGAAGCCTCGATATCTGTCGCGCCGACAGGCGAGGGCCGCTCGGGTGAGGTCATCGGTGACGACCACCTGCCGGGGCCGGGTTGTATGCCTGAAGATGCGAGGCGGTGAGCGTGATGAGCAGCCCTTTGCTCGTGATACCGATAGGTGTGACCGTCGGTGGCTGCACGGTTGTCACCGCGTTCGTTGCCGGGTCGAGCAGTGCTGTCTGTGTGCCGCGGCTGCCGTAGAACGTCGCTCCGAGGCTGGCCGCCGGAACAAAAGCCGGGTCCGGCACAGTCACGGCACCGGTTGCGGTGCGGATGAGGGTGTTACCCGCCATCAGGAAATCGCCGCCGCTGGTGGTTTTCAACACGGCCGGAGTGCTGGCGACGGGTTGTTGGCCGGTGACTTGCCCGGAGCTCAGGCTGTGAGTGACCAATGTCAATCCGCCCGGAGTGGACCACACGGTGACCACGGAGGATCCTTCGACACCAACCCACCCGGACAGGGAGGCGTCGGCGGCCGGCGCCGCCAAGGTGATCTGTGCCGTCACGGTCCCTGCCGGCGTCCCTGTCAGCACACGGTGGTCCCAGGTTGCCCACAACACTTCACCGGTGGTCGTTGCCATCAACGCCGACGGGGCACCGACATTGTTGCCTGATGGTGGGGTGAACGGCACAAGCCCGCCGCCGGTAAGAACCGACACCTGACGGCCATCGCCTGGCCCGACCATCGGCGCCCCGTGGCCACGAACATGAACGACCATCCCGGCCGGCAATCCAACACGAACTGGTGCCGCCACCCCGATCCACGCATACACACTCGTGGCCGTTACGGCGAGGAAAGCCGCCTTACCGTCCACCACCGTGTCCTGAATGCCCGACTGCACCCCATCCAACGTGGTCTGCGACAGCTGCTTTCCAGTGGCCGCGGCGGCGATAACAAACCGGTTATGGATGGTCGTGAACGCGACGAGTGACCCGTCGCGAGAAACCACCGCGTCCAGCACGCTCGCTACCGCCCACCTCGGCGTCGTACTGAACCCAGGCAACGTTCGCGTCACCGTCTCGAGCGGTTTGGACATCGCGACAGAAGTGGACGACTGAGGTGGGCGAGGCCACAACGCAACGCCTGCAAAGCAGCCGCCGACCACAACACACGCGGCCACACCCACCCCCACCCACCTGAAGGCCCGACCGCGGCGACGCCCCGACTGGCCGCTGCCGCTGTGGGCTTCTGCCGGGCTGGGGGCACTGACGTCGGCCCCCGGCACAGGTCGGGCTTCAGAAGGAGACGTCGAAACGCGGGGAGCAGCTAGATCGCTCAAGCTGAGCGGCGCTCCCAGGGCAGAAATGGCAGACACTGTCGTCCGTTCGACCGGCGCACTCATTTGCAGCTCGGCCGGATGCGCCTCGCCGCAATCCGTGCAGAACCCATCGGAGTTCACGTCGCCGCCGCACAACGCACACGCCCTCATCGGGTCGCTTCCGCCATCGGAACAGACCGGTATCGGCTGTTGCGCGCCACCACGCGCTGCAGATGGCCATGTTGCGCGGCGATCGACGTGACGGCGCCCGCAAGCCAACAGCGCGCCACCACGCCGGCAATCAACAGTGACGACATCCCCGCACTCATCCGGCATCCTTCAGGTCGCCAGTTGCCGGAGTCGCCGGCGAACGCCGTTTCAGCTGATCTTCGATCGTGAACGTCCCCGGCCTCGCTCCAGGGATGCGTGTGGTCGCGTACGACGCGTAGCCAAGGACCCGTGCAGCGGTCAACTCGGTGGCCCGTTCTCGCAGCTTGTGGATGCGCTGCGTCGAGTCAGTAATCGATACGCCTGTCGTCGTCACCGTCAGCCGTGTCGGCAGCTTGGTCGTGATCATGGATGTGGTTCTCCTCGGTCAGTGAGGCGGGATTCGGAACGTTCAGTGGGTGTGCACGCGCCTACTGGCCGTTCGCGGCGGTCGCGGCTTGATAGAGGCTGAGGGAGCGGAGGCTGACGCGGGCGGGGATTCCAGGGCGGACGGTGATCGCTTCGAGTTGGTGGCCGGTGAGGAGCCCACACACCTGCGCAACATCGAGCTGCAACTGCTCGGCCGCGTCGATCAGGCTGACTGTCTCGATCCGGGCGTCCAGCACCGGCACTCCGGCATAGGTGGACGGAAAGGTGAGGAGCTCACCTTCGTTTGCGGGAAGGGTGTCGGTCATAGGTTCTCCTGACCGGTGCGTGATCGTCGGCGAGCAGGCGCACCGAAAACCCACTCACCTATATACGCAACGAAACGACCCAAACGGGGTCGCGAGTTTTTGTGAGCCCGATTCAGACGTGAAACGGGACGTGGTTCCGGGCGAATTGGGGGTCTGACCGGACCAGACAGGGGCCACGCTGTGGAGGGGCGGCCGCCTTGGGTGGGCGGCGAAAACGGGCGCGGGTGTCTTTGGCCGGCATGGGGTGCCCACCGGCACCCCATAAGAAGGGCTTCGCCCCTCATCCCTCCCCCTGCTGCCTGCGGCAGCTAGCCGAGCACACTACGCGTGCGCAGTTGTTTGCGGCGATCCTCGCCGCTCCGGCCCACAGACCCTATTTCGCGTCCGCCGGCTCCGTGCCGGGCTTTCGCGGCATATCCTCCCTCGCTGCGCTCGGTCCGGTATTCCACGACCCGGCACTACACCGGCTCCCGCTCAAACGGGATCAGAGCGCCGGAACGGCAAG
>NZ_JBIWKN010000007.1:0-80255 GCF_044765685.1 Leifsonia sp. NPDC102414 | reverse complement strand
GGGCCCCGGTCGCCCCCGGGCGACCGAACAACGCGATCGAGCTGGCGCGCGTACTCGGCGACTCCGCGAGGCTCCCCACGAAGCAACTCACCGACACTCCGGCGCTCATCGCGCAGGAGCAGGACATGTTGGTCAAGTGCGAGAGCGCGATCGAGAACCTGCGCTTCGCCTTCTGGGCCGCCGGCAAGGCGCTCCAGGTCGTGCGGGACGCTCGCCTGTACCGGGCACAGTTCGAGACGTTCGAGGAGTACACCCAGGCCCGGTGGGACATCACGCCGCAGTATGCAGGCAAGCTGATCCGCACCTGGCGCGTAGCCGAAGCCCTGTTCCAGGCCAAGCCAGGGGGCGGTTTGGAAACAATTGTTTCTACGAAGCTGGGGTACGGGCACGCGTGGGCGCTGGTCCCGCTGGTCGAGAAACACAGCGTGCAGGCGGCCGTCTACGTGTACCTGGGACTCGTGAAGGCCAAGGGTGCGAGCGTCACTGCCGCACTCGTTCAGGGCGCCATAGAGGCCCTGCCGGAGGAAGCCGCCGGACATAAGGCCAAGACCGAGGAAGCGGTGATCTCCTACCTCGCCTCCCAGGAGGTCGAAGCGCGCTCGACTCCAGCGACCGACCCCGCGAAGACCGTGCGAGCCCTGTCGAAGGCTGCGCGAACCTTCGACACGGGCGCCCTCCAGGCCGCACTGGAACACGACCCGAAGCGCGCCCGCACTGCGGTGAAGTCCCTGATCGAGGTCCTGTCCTCGGTCAGCGGGGTAACGGTCACGTTCCTGGAGAGCGAGACCGACGCCGAGGACGGCGAGGTTGAAGGAGGGACCTCCGACGTGAGCGAAGCTCCCGAGGAAAGTAGCCCCGAGACCGAAGCCGCGGCCGCGTCTGCGGCCGCAGACGCGGCGTAAGTCCCGGAACGCAAAGAAGCGGGCCCCGTCCGAGGACGGGGCCCGCTTCTTGTTGTCAGCTCAGGTGCCGTGCGCAGGCTGCGGTGAACAGCTTGGTGAACGGGTCACCGCCGGGGTCCTGGAGGAGTTCCCACAAGGCGAGGGCGACCAGGTCGGCGAGTTCGCTCGCCTGGTCGGCGCCGTCGACCGGGATCGGGGCGGCGCCGGTGCCACAGCGGGGGCCGGCGGCGGTGAGCCAGCCGGGCAATCCCCCATGCGGGAAGCAGACTTGCAGCGCGGCGTACAGGTCGGCGGGCACCGCGCGGCCGGTCACCGGTCAGGCCGTCCGGGGGTGCTGGAGACGCGCCGTGGGCTGGACGAGGCGCCCCAGGATGGGAAGGCGCCGGGCCCGCGCGCGCCAGCGGGACGGGTGGACGTGGCGCCATGCACTGGCCCACATGCCGCCCTCGTCGGGGAAACGCTGACCGATCCCGCAGGAGCATTCCCAGCCGTACGGGAGCGGGGCGGAGTCGTCACGGATGCCGATGGCGACGACCTTGGTGTCGTCGTGGTCCCCGTGGAAGGTTCCGACCACCCAGCGCCCGGCCCGACGGGCAGCGTCAACGGGGTTCAGTTCTGCGGTTGTCATGCGGTGCAGTCTCCTTGGTCAGGGTCGGTGTCGGTCTGCGGTTCGGGTCAGCGGGTCGAGGAGCCGAGAGCGGCGAGCGCCGCGGCGAAGGTCTCGAACGAGTGGTGCCAGCTCTGGTCGAGGCAGTAGGCGCCGTTCATTCCGTGGTCGGCGAGCTTGTAGAACCGCTCCTTGCCGTTGGCCTTGGCGAGTCGGTGAAGGAGCCCGTTGGGTACTCGGCGGTCGGCCGCGTAGTGGGTCAGGCCGGAGAGTGCGAGCGCGCCGGCGACGGCTGCGGGGTTGAGGCGGACGCCGAGGAGTCGGGAGCCCACGACGAGGACGATGCCCTGGGTGGCGGTGTAGTTGATGACGTGGCGGGTGCACGCGGCGCGGCCGCCCTTGGTGCCGACGGTCGTCTCCTCGCCGGTGTCCTCGTGCTTGTAGGTGACGGGCGCTTCGTCGGTGGCGCCCTTGCACTGAGCGTCGAAGTCGGACTGCCCCCAGTGGTCGGCGTAGTCCGCCGCCATGCGGAAGAGGGCGTAGGCGGCAGCGAAGTGGGCGGCGCGGTTGCGGTTCATACTGAGGCTTCTCCTCGGTTGCTGAGCTGGACAGGGGAGTGCGGGGGCGGCCGTGCATCCGGCCAGAAGTCCGGCCGCTCCCGCGTCGGTGGTCAGCCGACGTCGTGCTTGACCGTTCCGGATGGGCCCGGCACTACGCCGCGGCGTCGGTGTCGACGTCGAACAGCCCGATCTGCATCTCCATGAGTTCCTGGCCGCGCTGGTCGTTGGCGCGCGCCCGCTCGGCGGCGAACGCGTCGCGCCAGCAGGGCCAGCACCAGGGGCGCAGGTCCTCCAGCGGCGCGGCCGCGTTCTGCACGTCGGTGGCGTGCGGGTTCCGCGGTGCGGCCAGCAGGGGCTTGTTCTTGCCGCTGCTCGTGGCTTTGCACTGCTCACCGTCGCCCGGGTGCCTCTTGCCGTCGCCGCAGGCGCCGTGGCAGGCGCATCGCTCGCCGTGCTGTTCGAGGACGGCGAGCAGGACGTTCTCGGGTCGCTTCACGGTCGGTTCCCCTCAGCGGTCGAAGTGGTTACGGGTGCGGGCGATGACGCCGCGGGTGTGGGTGTTGATCTCGGTGTTGTCTTGGATGACCGTGCCCTCGTAGTGGTTGTGGATGACGGGCGGGGCGGCCTCCACAACCTCCTTGGCCCGGCGAACGAGACGGCAGAGAGCGAGGACGACGACCGTGGGAGCCCCGAGGACGATGCCGCAGACGACCGGGTCGGCGTACTGGGACAGGTACATCAGGATTCCGGCGGACACGCTGACCATGGACACCGATCCGGCGCCAGCGAGCATGAGGACGCTGGCATCGGTGGCGCCCTGGCTCATGGCGGTCCGGCCGGGCTGCTGAACGGGCGTGGCGCCGGTGCTCTGCGCGGGCGACACGTCCTTGTAGGAGGTGGCGACGGGGGCGTTCCTGCTGTAGCCCTCGGCGATGAGGCGAACGGCTTCGGCCTCTGCCTCGGCTTCGCTGAGCGCGCGGCCGGCGGGGCGGTCGGGGTGGTTCACTGGGGTGGCTCCTTCGATGCGTTGGGGGAGTGGGCAGGGGACCGGCCGGTCTTGACGGAGTAGCCGGTCCCCTGCCGTTTGCGGGTCAGGGCAGGCGGTAGACGCTCTTGCCGAGCGGGACGAGGCCGCCTTCACCAGCGAGGGTGTTGACCTCGTTGTTCACGCTGCGGGTGGCGGGGCCGCCTTCGGTGCCGCAGCCAACGGCGGTGCGGATCTCCTTGAGCGCCAGGCCCTCGGGGTGACCCTGGAGCGCGGCGAGAATCCGTTCGCGGATCGTCGGGGCCTTCGCCTTGGCGGCCGCCATGGGCGACGGCGCTTCGGGGAGTTCCTCGGCGTTCTGCTCCTTGGCCTTGTTGTCGGCCTCCAGGAGGCCCGCAATGCGCTCCAGTTCGCTGTTGAGGGCGTTCCTGTCGACCGGCCCCCGCGAGGGCCGCGACGGGCCGCCTGTGGCCTTTCCTGCCTCTGTGGCGGCCGCGGTGCCCCGGTGGGCGTACGCGGCGCCTGCGGCGCGGGCTTCGCCCGGGGTGAGGGTCGGCATCGGGCGGCCGTCCATCAGTTCTTCGAGCTGGGGGTACAGGCCGTTGACCTTCTTCAGGACGAAGGTGCGGAAGAGGATCGCCTTGCCCTCCGTGATCAGCCATCCCATGCCGGGAGTCGGCACGCCTTCGGTGGCGGCGGTGCCCTCGAACAGCTCCTTGGCGCCCGCGCCTTCGTAGATCCGCTCCGGGATGGGGGAGACGTGCGCGCCGATCGGCGCGATGCCGTCCAGGCCCATGCCCTGCGTGGACGAGGAGGCGGTGCGCAGCAGGAAGACGTGGCCCTCCTTGCCCTTCTCGCGGATCTCGTGGTTGTCGCCGAGTTCCTTGAGGTGGAGCGACTGGACCGCCAAGTCGACGCCGATGCCGACCTTCTGACCGGTCTTCTGGAGGTCACCGATCATCCATGCGGCTTCCTTGCGGACGTCCTGGTCCAGGCTGCTCAGCAGGCGGTTGATCTCGTCGCCGGTCCACTGGATCAGGCGCCACTGGCCGTGGAAGTCGAAGTCACCGCGGCCGCGCGAGTGGGCCTCGCGGTACTCCTTGACCGCGTGGAGCGCGCGGAGTTGCTGCATCGTCTCCTGGGGGCCCTTGGCCATCCAGTCGATGCGGCCTTCCATCTCCGGCATCGACATACCGCCCTGGACGTCTGCCATCCAGGAGATGACGCCCGAGATGCGCTGTGCGGCGCCGAGGATGCGCATCAGGCCCGACTTGCCCGCGCCGGTGGTCCCGGCGGTGATGCCGTGCTGAGCGCGGCCGGTGTCGAAGTTGAAAAGCTGGATGCGGGCGACCGTGCCGTCGTGGGCGACGCCGATCGAGATGCGCCCGCGGTCGTCCATCGTCAGGTCCTCGACCGTGGGGGACCGGACGTGCAGGAGGGGGTTGGCCCGGTAGATGTAGACGACGGCTTCGCGCGGGCCCGCGCCCTCCATGACGAGGCGGGAGATGTCGTCAATCCCGAGCGCGGAGCACAGGTCCTCGTGATTGACCCGCAGTCGCTTCGCGCGGGGGGCGGCGATCCGCAACCGGATCTGGTCCTCCCCGATCACGTACGCGACCAGCTCAACGCCGGGGGCGGCGCCGCCGGTGCAGTTGACGTACTCGGCCCAGATGCGTTCCAGGGAAGCGCCGGGGTCCTCGGCCTCCACCTCCAAGGCCTCGCGTGTGCGCCGGGCCTCGGCGAGGCGGGGCGCGACCTGGATGGCGAGGCGGCCCGGGCCGTACCCGTCGACCGCCGCCGTTTTGACCGCGTCGACCGGGACGTCGAAGACTCCGGCGATGGCCCGCTCATCCAGCGTGCGCGGCACGGTGTGGCCGGCGGGGGCCAGGACAATCGCCTCGAAGTCCGGCTCGTTGGGGTCGTACTGGCGGATGCCTTCCAGGGTGGTCTCCCCGGTGGCCTGCGACTGGTTCCACAGGAGCCGCATGTGGTCCGCGAAGGTGACCGGCTCCGCGTCCACGACCTCCGGCTCACCCGCGAGGACCGGAAGGTTGTCGACGGCCCGCGCGAGGCCCTTGGATCGCGTCCAGGGCGCCATGGGGATCATCACGGCCGTCCAGGCGGCCGCTCCCAGCATCGGCCACCCGTTGGGGTAGTCGAAGACGGGGACCAGCAAGCCGCCGGTGTAGGCGGCGGTCCAGCCGAGCACGGGCAGGGACCGCAGGGACGAGACGAGTCGCCGCGTCCAGTCCTCGGTGTCGCTGCGCTTCCACAGCACGACGCCGGTGAGAGCGCCGGTCGCCAGGGATGCACCGTGCGCCCACCAAGGCACGTCCATCTGCGGGCCGATGGCGGCCCAGGTGCCGGCGGCGCCGTACACCGTGCGCTCCGCCCAGGCGAGGCGGCGAGCGGTCTTACGGGTCAGCCCCCGCTCACCGGCGGCGGCATCGGCCTTTACGACGTCGGTCGTCGTCATCGTCATTTCCCCTCCGGGAGGAAAGAAAGGGGAGGGGCCCCGACGAATTCGCCGGGGCCCCTCCCGCGGGGGGCTTTCCGCCCGGCGCTTCGCAGCCGGGCGGCTATTCAGTACTTGACTTCGTTGAATCCGGGCTTGGGCTGCTGCACGCCCATGGACTGCACGACCTCGTAGCCTCCGCGGTACTCGCTCTCGTGGGCGTCGTTGAAGCCCTGAGCGTCCATCTGCATCGCGTCGGCGGCTTCCACCAAGTCGCCCGAGGCTTCGGCGACTTCCCGCAGCGAGGTGGCGCCCTCCATGATCAGGGCGGTGAATCGCGGATCGACTTCCGCCGCGTCACACATCTCCGACATGTTGCTCGCCTTATCGGCATTGCGGCGAAAGAGCGCCTGGAGAATCCAGATCTTCTCTTTGAGCCACAGCGCCCGCGCGGCGAGCGTGGTGACGGCGAGACCGAGGCTGAGGAAGCCCAGGTTGCCGTCGGGGATCGCCGGGAGGTTGTCGCCGCTGTCGGGGACCGCGGGGACGTAGCTCTCGCGGGGGACGATCTCCCCGGACACGACCTGACCGGGCACGATTTCTCCGGACACGGGGTGACCTCCTAGTTCTCGTTGTGCACGCGGGCGGCCGGGGTGCGAAGGCCCGCGTCCGCGGTCGCCTGGGTGAGCGGCCGGTACGCGTCGTCCAGCTCGGTCTTCGCGGTCTCGCAGGTCTCGGCCGCGTGGAGCGACTTGACCGACATCTCCTCGGCCTTGCGGGAGAGGACCTCCATCGACTCGGCGAGCTTGCGCATCGCCCAGGCGGTGAGGGTGCCGAGGATGTTGTGCTTGGCGGCCAGCCGGGCGGCCACCTCGTCCAGCGCGTACATCAGCTCCTTGGCCTTGGCGGCGAGGAGGAGGCATTCGTCGTGCGCGGCGAAGGCCTCGGAGACCACCTCGTCCAGGAACTCGGTGACGTCATCGAGCGTCACCTCCGTCGCGTGCTCGGGGTTCATGCCGCCGTCCATCGCGGTCGTGACGGCCCCGGTCTTCACAGCGGGCGAGTTGCCCACGGGCGCCTCCTTCGTGGTCGTGGTGGGGCCGCCGGTTCCGGCGGGGAGGCTGCGGGCCCCGGTGGTCAGGGGCTCGCGCGCGGAGGCCTGGTAGCCGGGCGGGAAGACCTGCTCTGCCGTCCACACCCCCTCTTGCTGCTGCGGGTCGGTGTCCCGCATGGAGTCGTAGGCGCTGCGGCGCTCCTCGCGCGGCGGCGGGGTGTAGAACTCCCAGCCGCTTCCGGCGGAACCGTCGGCGCCCGTCTTGGCCCGGGCTCGCTCGCTCGCGCGGCGGGCCCGTTCCTTGCGACTGGCCTTGCGCCGGTCGGCAGGGCCGGTGCCCGGGGCGGAGCCGCGCGTCTTCTTCTTCGACTTCGGCTTCACCCGGGCCTTCCTCTTCCTGCCGGGCCCCGGGGCCTTCGGCCCGCCGGGCTTGGGCTTCTTGGTCAGGTCGACCTTCGGCGCGGTACCGGTCGCGGAACCGCCGGCGGGCTTCGGCTTCTTCGTGAGGTCGACCTTCGGCGCGGCCCCCGGCTTGGGCTTCTTGGTCAGGTCGACCTTCGGCCCGGCCGGTGTGGACCCGCCGCTCTTGCCTCCCTTCTTCTTCTTGGACTTCTTGCGCTTGACCGTGGTCAGTACCGGCGGGGCGAGGTTCTTCCGGCGCTTCTTCAGTCGGCGCCGGGCCGCCTTCGCAACGGCCTGCCCCAGCGTCGTGCGGTCCGCGTCGGCGGCGGCCGCCGTCTCCTTCTTCTTCCGGCGGGCCTTGGCCCGGGCCTTGCGCGCCTTCTGCTTGGCCTCGAACCGGTCCTGGCGAACCTGCTCCTTGCGTGCCTGCTTCGCGTCGGCCCGTGCGTTGCGGACCCGGTCCTTGGTGTCCTGCCGGGCGTCCGCCCCACGGGTCTTGCGGTCGCGGGCGGCATCCCGGTCCTTGGCCCGGTTCTCCGCCCGGGCCGCCTGCCGGTCCGCGCGCCGCTGGATCTTGGCGCCCTGCCGCGTGGCGGCCCGCTCCTGACGACCCCGAGCCCGCTCCAGCGCCGGGCTGGACTTCTTCGAGCTGGGGGACTTGCCGCCCGAGGGCGACTTGATCCCCGATCCCGAGCCGCTGTTCTTCTTCCCGGAGCCCTGTGACTTCGAGCCGCCCTTGGCGCCGAGCGAGCCGAGCCCGGAGGAAGTCTTCGGCGAGTTCTTCTTGCCGCCCGGCGTCAGGCCACTGCCGGACCCGCCCTTGCCTCCGCGGCCGGGCCCGGTCCCGCCGGCGCCCTTGCCGCTGGACCCGGTGCCCTTGCCGCCGCCTCCCATGAGGGAGCCGCGGCCGCCGCCGAGCGACTTACGGCCGAAGTCCTGGCTGGAGGGGATGGACTTGCCGCGCTTCTGCGCCGCCTTGTCGCCGATGCCCTGCATGGCGAGGGAGTGCTTGGCGGCGGCCTCCTCGCCCGCGAGCCGGTGCTTGAGTCGGGCCTCGCGCAGCGGAGCCAGCTCCTCGGCCCGCTCCTGGCGCCGCTGGCGCCAGTCCGTCAGCGCGGTAGCGGTGCCCCGGAGCGCGGCCAGCGCGATGGCCAAGGTCGCCGCGAGGCCGAGGGCGGCGACGCCGGGGCCGTCCGCCTCGCCGCCGTCGTCGTCCCGGCGAGCGGGCGCCGTCCCCTCCGAACGGAGCGCGACGGTGCCGTCCGCCGGTCCGGGGGGCGGCGGGAGTGCTGGGGTGAGGTCGGCCAGGGAGTCGGCCACCGACCGGCGACGCCGGGCGGGGACCATCCCGCCGCCGTCTGCCTCCGGCCCGGAAGCCGGGGGCGGCGGTTCGGCGGGCGGGTCCGGGGGTGCTGGGGGAGGGGCGCCCGGGATCGGGGGGAGCCCCGGCGGGGCACCTCCCCGAGATCGGAAGGAGACGACGTTGCCGTTCCGGTTGTCGTCCCGAGGGTCATCAGCCACGTGCTCTCCAGGGTTGACAGAGGGTGACCGGATAGGAGATCCTCGCGCGCCCGCGCGCCCATGCGCCCGCGCGCCCGCCTTGGCCTCCCGAATCCGGTCCGCCCCCGGGTGATGATGATGGTGATGACGCTTACGCGTCGTGACTGCCGTCGTGACGGCCGGTCCAGTTCTCCAGCGTCCGCGCGAGGTCATTCCACAATTCCGGATTGGCCTTGCAGATCGCGCGGGCCCGGTCCCACCAGGCATCGGCCAGACCCGCAGGGCCTCGCACTTCCACCTGACGGCGCTGCCGCTCCGCCCAGTGGGCGGAGCGGCGGGCCTGCTTGACATCGGACACCGAGGGCAACTGCTGCACTGATCAAGCTCCCTTGCGGTCGAACAGGTCGTTCACGCCTCGGACAGTCCGACCTCCGGACCCCTTTCCGGCGCTCTGACCTGCGGTTTCACCGCTCGCCTCGTCGTCGCTCTCGGGCCGGGCGGTCATCGCGCCGACCGTCTTGTTCAGCGACTTCGTGGCGAAGGTGTTCATCTGGCCGCGCCGGTCGGCCTTCGCCTTGGCCTTGGCCGCCCGCTGGCCGGGCAGCGCGGCGACGGTGCGGACGTGGTCGGCGTACGCGGTGCGCAGGCCCTCCGAAGCCTGCGCCGCATCCCGCGAGGCCTTGACCAGGCGGTTCAGGTGCTTCTCGACCTTCCGCGCCCGGCGCCGGGCGGACCACTTGCCGTCGCCCTCCACGACCTGGGAGCGCAGCACGGTCTGGAACATCGCGCGGGCCGCCTCGTAGTCGCCGTGGTCGACGTTGTGCTCGCGCTGCCGGTCCAGCGTCCAGGTGGTCAGGTGGTCCAGGTTGAGCAGGGGCCGGAACTCCGCCGGCACCCGGTTCAGGACTTCGGTGTTCAGGTGCTCGATCTCGGGCACGGGGTGTTCTCCTCTCGGGGGGAAGGGCCCGCCGACTATCGGGGGCAGTGGCGGGCCCGGCCCGCGATGTACGGCGCCGCGCGGGTCAGCGAGCGGCGAGGTGCTTGGTGCGGTCCGCGGGGCTCAGGAGCCCCGCTTCGTCCAGCAGCCGGACGGCCCTGTCGCGGTTGCAGCCGACGGCCGTACGGGCGGCGTTGACGGTGACGTAGCCACCGTCCGTGGGAAGGTCGCGCAGGATCTTGATCGCCTCTTCGTCCGTACGGGCAGCAGCCGTACGGCCGCCCGTACGGGGGGCGGGCGTACGGCCCGTACGGGGCTTCTCCGTACGGGCCGCCGTACGGTCCGTACGGGGTGCGCCCGTACGGCCTGCCGTACGGTCCGTACGGCCGGGGTCCGTACGGTCCGGGTTCGGGTCGGCCGTACGGTCCGGCTCGCCCCGTCCGGCGGACGGGTCGGCCGCGGGCTCGGCGGGCGCCGTCCCCTTCTCCTCGTGGTCGTTCTCCAGGAGACGGTGGACGCGCCAGACGATGGCGACGACGACGAGGACCGCGACGACGATGAGGCCGATGCTCGGGTGCTGCTTGCCGTCGACCACCGTCACGCCGTGGCCGGTCATGTCGGCCACGTGGTACGTGATGTTGGTGGCGGCCATCAGCCCGAGCGCGTAGGGCACGTCCTTCTTCATCCGGAAGGCCGTGACCGCGTAGACGTCGAGGCCGACCGGCATCGCCCACCCGAGGTCTCCGAACGGGGTGTTGCCGAGTCCGACCATGCTGGCGAACGCCCACTCACCGGAGGCGGTCAGGGCGATCACGGCCGCGAGCGAGACCCAGATACTGCCCTGCTTGACCATCTCCCCCCGGTCCCTGGTCCGCTTGAGGCTGGCCGCGCGCTTCTCGGCAACGCGCCGGGCCTCGCGGGCGGCGTCCAGCTCGCGGTTGGCTTCCGCGAGCTTGGCGTCCGCTTCCTTGCGCACGACGCCGGCGGCGGTCCGGGCTTCCTTCTCCGCCTCCCTGCGCAGCTCCTCGAACTCGGCGGCGAGCCGAGCCTGCGCACCCTGCCGTTCCCGCTCGTGCTGTTCGCCGAGCTGACGGAACTGGCTCTCGATCTCCGCCCGGGCCGCGTCCACCTCCTCGCGGTACGCGGCGAGTTCGGCGTCGATCTCCGCGCGGCGCGCGCTCAGTTCCTCGTCCAGGTCGAGCCGGGCCGACCGGCGGGTCAGGTCCAGCTCCGAGTCGAGGGCGGCCCGCGCCGTGCGGATCTCCACCGCTTGGTCCTGCGCCTCACTGACGATGCGGGCGGCGTCGTCCAGGGCCTTGCGGTAGGCGGCCTCCGCCGAGGTGCGGCGCAGGTCCACCAGGGCGTTCGCCCGGTCCTCCGCCTCGGCGAGCACGACGCTCACCTGCTTCTCGGCGTCGGCGAGCAGGGCCTTCGCCTGCTCCTCGGCGTCCGCCATGACCTCCTCGGTCTCGGCGGCCGCGTCGGTGCGGGCCTTGTCGCGGATCGTGTCCGCGTCGCCCTCGGCGCGGCGCAGCCGCTCCTCTACCTCCTCGGCGGCTTCCACCAGGACGCGCTTGGCGTCGGTGGCCGCCGCCTGGCGGATCTGCTCCACCTGGTCCTTGGCGGCCTGGATCAGCACCGCCGCTTCCTGAGTCGCGGTCCACCGGGCGCCGTCGATCACGTCGGCGGCGCGGTCACGGAGATCCGCGGCCAGGGCCTCACCGTCTTCCCGCGCCTCCGGCTTCGGCGGCGGGGCCGCCGCCGTGGCCGGGCGGCGCGGCGTCGTCGTATTCCGGGTGTTGCGGGCGGTTGACCTACGGGCCCCCACACCGACCTCCTCTCATGCAGGTGGCCGCCTCCCGGCGGCCACCTCGGTGTTCGGTCCGTCAGCCCCGTAC
The DNA here is from genome assembly GCF_044765685.1 of Leifsonia sp. NPDC102414. NCBI lineage: Bacteria > Bacillati > Actinomycetota > Actinomycetes > Micrococcales > Microbacteriaceae > Leifsonia > Leifsonia sp. NPDC102414. The sequence continues at coordinate 68,955 of NZ_JBIWKN010000007.1, read as the reverse complement.
GAGGCGAGCGGCCATCCGGCCAGCGGAGTTGGCCAGGCGTGAGATCGCGTCGAAGGCCAGGCCGATGTACTCGACCAGCACGTGGTCACCCGCCTGCCTGCACGCGCTCTCGATGTTCGAGCAGCGGTCGTCCAGCCGGTCCATGACCGCGTTCAGTCGCGGCGAGAGCAGCTCCCATCCCGACCACAGCAGCTCGCTGAGGGCGTAGAACGGCATCGCCGCGCCGGTCCACATCAGCAGCGTCAGCCGCAGCCGGAGCCGGGCCAACGGCCCGGGGGCGTTCACCGCGAAGAGCAGGTCCAGCAGGTGCTCGAAGTCGTCACCGGACCAGCCGTCCATCGGCCCGTGCTGGTCGTGGAAGTTCTGGACGGCCTTCTTCTTCGGCCTGTTGAGCAGGGCGTTCATGCGGTGACCACCTCTCCACCCCAGACCAGGGCGACGAATCCAGCCTTGCCGTACTTGTGTTCCGACCGTTGGTTGGTTTCTGCGTTTTTGCGGGCCAGCTCCGCCGCTTCCTCGGCGGTCACAGCAGGTCGGAGGGGTCGGTGGCGGCGGTGCCGGTCAGCACGGCCAGCTCCTCGGGGGTCACCCACTCCTGCGGGATCAGCACCCGGAGGACGACCGTCCCCTGGCACATCGAGCCGGTGACGACGAGCTTCCCGTCCGGCAACTGGCCCGGGCGAGCGTCGTCGATCTCCTCCAGCAGCGCCGGCAGGACCTTCACCGCGTCCGCGGTGACCCGGATCGTGGCAACGATGCGCGAGGGCGCCACCTCGAAGGCGATGCTCACGCCGAGGCGGGCCAGGTTCTGGACCGACTCGAAGAGGGGGAAGGCGTCGGCGACCGCGTCCTGAACGTCCTCGGCGATCCCGGTGGACGACAGGGGCAGGTCAGCAGGCATGATGGTCATGCGGATCGGTTCCTTTGCTGGTAGATCCGTTGACCCCCGACACGCACGAGCGGTGCAACGCCTGTGCTCATGTGTCGGGGGTCGCGCCGTACGGGGGACGGCGCGGTAGGCGAGCGGGGACTCGAACCCCTGTCTCCGGAGAGCCCGAACCAGTCGGGCACGCCCCTCATGACCTCTGCCTTTGGAGTGCCGCCAGGCGGCCCTCGCGTGGAGAGCGCCCGGCGGCCATCCGGCCCAATTACTCATCTTTTGGCACGCTGTTCAGTTCTCAAGTGACGTTCACCCCCGCCCCGGCCTGCCGTCATCTGACGGTGGTCCCGTGCTGGTCAGACCAGCTCTGGCGGTGCGCTTCATGCAGTTCACGCAGGTCAGCAGGCATGACGAGCACACCCTTTCCGACCACTTCCCTAGTTAACTGGGGAAGCTGGGAAGACCGTAAGCCTTCACCAGGCAAGCCGTCAACAACCAAGACCCAAAAGGGCCCTGACGGCGTGTCACTGCAACTCGAAAAGCAACTCCTACCTGCAAAAATGGAGTCGACGGCCAAAGAAGTTCCAACCCGGGCTAGCTTCACTAGACAAGCCGGGTACTCTGTTCCGCATGACAACCCGCCAGCCAAAGAAGCGGATGGGGGCGAAAGACATCGCCGCTGTCCTGCGTTCGCGCATCGACAACGGCGCTATTGAGCGCCAGCTACCGCCAACTCGCGTCCTGGTCGCGGAATTCGAGACGAGCGCCGAGACTCTTCGGCAGGCCGTCGGAATCCTCCGCGCCGAAGGGCGCGTCACCAGCCAGCAGGGGAAGGGCGTCTTCGTTCGGCGGGTCGAGCCGATCGAGTTCGCCATGCACCGGTTCGAGCACGGCAACCGTCGTGATGACGTCGAGAACGGCATAGACGACTGGAAGGCCGCGATCCTCGAACTCGGCCGGGTGCCCAGTCAGGACACCCCCACGGTCAGCGTGGAGCGCGCACCCGCGGACGTCGCGAGGGAGCTTGGCGTGGAGCCTGGAACCTTCGTCGTCGCCCGCCGGCGAACCCGCCGCGTCGATGGCGAGCCGTTTCAGCTCGCCGACAGTTGGTTTCCTACCGAGGTCGCGTTCGATACGCCGCTCATGGACGAAGAGGACGTCACCATGCCGGGAGGCATCCTCGCGAACATCAAGGACAGGCAGTACGCCCAGACGCGCAAGGTCGACAAGCTGCGCGCGTGGACTCTGACTGCCGACCAGGCCGTACGCCTCGGGCTACCGACCGGCAGCACGGTCCCCGTCCTGCGGCACGTCCGAGTTGGCTACAACTCGGCTGGAACGGCCGTCCGCTGCATGGTCACCATCGCCCCGGGTGACCTCAACACGCTCGTCTATGAGATCGAGGACTGACCCTTGTCACAGCTCATCCGCCCGGCTTCCCCGGACGACTCCACCGCCCTCATGAAGCTGCGGATCGAAGCCGAGGAGTGGCTCGCCAACGCGGGCATCGACCAGTGGCGTTCGCCCGGCTTCCGAGATCGCGCCCTGGCCAAGTGGCAGGTCGATATCGCCGAGGGGCGCACCTGGGTGGTCCCCGACGCGAGCGGGGAGTTGCTGGGGACCATCACCCTGGCTCGTCCCGATGCGGACTTCTGGACGAGGGCCGACGACCCCGAGTCGGCGGTCTACGTCGCGAAGCTCATCACGGCTCGCTCGGCGGCTGGCCAGCAACTCGGGGGCCGACTGCTCGACTGGGCTGGAGGAGTCGCGCGCGATCGAGGGCTCCCGTGGCTTCGGCTGGACGTCTGGCGCGACAACGCGAAGTTGCAGAGCTACTACCTGAACGAAGGGTTCGAGCACGTGCGGACTGAGGCGCCGCCCCATCGCCTTTCGGGCTGGATGGCCCAGCGCCCTTCGTCGCTCGTTGTGCACCCCGACGCACCCCTGTGCACCGTCGACACACCGGGTTTGGCAGGCTGACCACACAGTGAGCCCTCGGGGGAGGACAATGCGCGAGACGCAGGGCTCCCCTCCCGAGCACACCGGGAAGGAACTGCGCAGAGTGGCAGCCGATTGTGGTGGTCGGCGCCGCACTGATCCGAGTAGCCGCAACCGCGGTGAAACCAACGGAACCAGGAAGGCACCACGATGACTCGAACTCAGTCCCCGTCTTCGTCGCGGCGACACACCGACAGCTCGAAAATGCGTTCTGGGCTTCGGCGCCAGAGGTGCAAGATCGCAGGATGGCCAGTCATCCGCAGCACAACCACCGGCGGCTACGCCCTCGGTTCGCTCCGGCCGGCGCGAGCCCCCTGAAACGCCGATGGCCGCCCTGCCTGCCAGCAGAGCGGCCACCCAGATCGACTCCCGCCTCCACAGCTTGAGTCGTAGGTCGGCGATGACGCCGGGGCCCGAGCCTTGCCACAGGCCCGAGGTCACCACGCACAGGATAGAACGAGCAGCGACCGGCACGCAGCAGCGTGAGCCAGGTCACCGTCTCTTTTCCGTCACTTGCCGGTCTGCGACTCCCCAAACCACTTAGGGGAGATCCCGCATCATGTTCCACACCCGCCCCACGACACGCAGCGTCGCGGCGCCGACCCGTTCGGTCGCGCCCACTGCGGTCCCCACCGCCGAGGCGGTGACGCCGTGAAGCGCCCGCAGAAGGCGTTGTCCGCCGCCGCTCCACCGGACGGCGAGGAGGTTTACGAGTTCTCCGGCGACATCACGGACTACTGGTCGTACACCCAGGTCCGCGACTACGTGATGTTGATGCCGGGGATGACGCACACCGCGTACCGGCTCTACAGCCTGCTGCGGTCGATGATGGTCGAGGCCTCCCGCCGGCCGCACAGCGGCATGCGGCGCATGACGATCGATCAGTTGTGCTGGCTGCTGCCCGGCCCGAACGACAAGCCCATGTCGGTCAGCGCCATGTACGAGGTGCTGAAGACGCTTGAGACTCTCGCCCTCGTCGTCCCCAAGGACTCGATGGAGCTTGCGGGCATCACCAAGCTCAAGGGCAAGGATCGGGCCGCCAAGGGCATCACGCGAGGCTTCACCGTCAACGACCTGCCGCCCGACGCTGCCCATGACGGGTGGCGCAACGCCTGGGACAAGCTGGACGCGTACCGGCCGGACTGGCGGGAGAACCCGCCGAAGCCGCCCACCCACCTCACCGAGGTCGAGACCGCGCCGAACGGCCGGACCCACGCCCGGGTGCGGCTGGTCGACGCCGACGGGAAGCCGTTCCAGAAAACTGGAACGCCCCAGGTCACGGCAGATGAGGGCCCCTCGTTCCAGAAAACTGGATCGGCATTCCAGAAAACTGGAACGTCAGACCAGATTTCTGGAACGGATCTCGCTCTGACCAGCGGAAATGATCACCCTCTAAGAAGTCTCTCTAAGAAGCCTCTCTCTCCTGTCCCGGGTGCCCCATCGGACCCCGCCGTAACGGCGGGGCAGGGGACGGGAGGAGAGGAGAAGTCGGCTTCGCCGGAGAACGACACCACCCCCTTCGCTGCTGCTGAGGGGTCGGAGACCCACGACGACGTGCGGGTGGCGGAGGCCTGGATCGCGGCTCGGGAGCAGCACGGCCACGGTGTTCCGGCCCGGGCCCGGGGCGCGATGATCAAGGATGCGGCCCGGCTGCTTGCCGAGGGCGTGGACACCGAGTACCTGGTCGCCGCCGCCGCCGACATGGGCCGCCGGGGGAACTGGTTCAGCCTGCCGCGCCACCTGGAGCGGTTCGTGGCGCCGAAGACCTCGCTGCCCGGCCAGCGTCCCGCGATGCCGGACTGGTGCGGCAAGTGCAACGACGGCATCCCGCCCGCCCAGCCGGGCCAGCGGATGCGCGAGGCCGACGACGGCAGCCTGATCCGGTGCGAGTGCCACCCGAGCCACCCCACCAACGTCAAGACGTCGGTGCTGGCCTAGACCCTCCGCAGCACAACGGCGGCAGGGGAGCCCGTGGAAAGGCCCCTGCCGCCGCTCGAATCACCCAGTTCAAGAAGGGGTTCACCCATGAGCGTACCCACTCAGCACGACGGCGCCGAGGACGGCGGCGGCTCGCTGTTCGATGAGGCGCCGGAGACCGTCCCCTTCGAGCGCGTCCCGCCGAACGACATCGAGGCGGAGCAGTGCGTGCTCGGCGGCATGCAGTTGTCGAAGGACGCGATCGGCGACGCCCACGCCACCGGGATCACCAACCCGGCGTTCTACCGCCCGGCGCACGGCACGATCTACGACGCGATCATGGAGATGTACGGCAAGGGGCAGCCGGTCGACCCGATCACGCTCGCGGCGCACCTGGCGAAGTCCGGGGACCTGGAGCGGATCGGCGGCGCGTCCTACCTGCACACCCTGGTGCAGTCGGTCCCGACGGCGGCGAACGCCGAGTATTACGCCGAGATCGTGGTCGAGCGGTACAAGCTCCGGCGCCTGATCGAGGCGGGCACCCGCATCGTGCAGATGGGCTACGCCGGTGAGGGCGACGTCGCCGACATCGTGAACGCGGCCCAGGGCGAGATGCAGGAGGCGGCCCAGCTCGGCGCCGGCGGCGGGCTGGAGCGTGTCGCCGAGATTGACGACATGCTGGAGGAGTACCTCGTCAGCATGGACGCGCCGCCGCCCGAGCGCCTGCCGCTGCCGTACCGGGACCTTCAGGCCATGCTCCCGATGGAGCCCGGCGACCTGGTCGTGATCGCGGCCCGCCCGGCGATCGGCAAGAGTGTGGTGCTGCTCGACATCGCCCGGCACGTCGCGATCGAGCACGGCAGCCAGGTGCTGATGTCGTCCATGGAGATGAGCCACTCCCAGTTGATGGAGCGGATCATCGCGGCCGAGGCGCGCGTCCCGCTGAACCGAGTCAAGGACCGCGAGTACCAGGGCGACGACCGGCAGCGCATCCACGATGCCGCGCTTCGGATCGGCGGATCGCCGCTGGTCGTGGACGACGGCCCGGCAGCAACCATCATCCGGCTCCGCTCCCGGCTGCGCTGGCTCCAGGCGCAGAACAGGCTCCCGCGCGTCCTGGTGGTGGACTACCTCCAGATCATGAAGGCCTCCGGGAAGAACGGGCAGAACCGCACCGGCGAGGTGGACGAGATCAGCCGCGGCCTCAAGGAGCTGGCCGGCGAGTTCAGGATCATCGTCATCACGGCCGCCCAGCTCAACCGGGAGGTCGAGAAGCGCGAGGACAAGAAGCCGATGATGGCCGACCTGCGCGAGTCGGGCGCGATCGAGGCGGAGGCCAACGCGGTCGTCCTGCTGCACCGGCCCGACGCGTACGACAAGGAGCACGAGCGGGCGGGCGAGATGGACTTGATCATCGGCAAGAACAGGCAGGGACCGACGGGCACCGTCACCGTCGCTTTCCAGGGGCACTATGCGCGCGCCCGTGACCTCGGTACAGGCTTCTGACCTGCGGAAAGAGGAATCCGACATGATCGCCACCGAAGTGCAGAACAGGTTCATCACCGAGTCCCAGGCCCAGGGTATCGCCGATCGCTGGAACGGGGCCTACCCGGCGATGCGGAGCATCCTGGACGCCGTCATCAAGGCCCAGCGCGGTGTCGAGCGACCCACGGTCGACGTTGCCCGACTGGAGCGGGTCCGCCGCGAGCTGGGGCAGCAGGACCGGGGCACCTTCAAGGGGTGCACCCGCAGCCCGGGCGCCTTCAGTGTCTCCTCCGCGTACGTCCAGGTGCGCGAGGTGCTGGCCGTGACGTCGATCGGCGACCCGGACGCGGGCGCGATTCACCGGCTGGCCGGTGAACTCGCCGACGCGATCACGCAGGCCGGGCGCGCGTTCAGCGCCGGGTGGGAGGCGGAGCGGGCAGAGGTTCCCGCGCAGCCGGTCGACGGCGGCCGCCGCGAGCGGGCAGACTCGGAGCAGACCGGAAGGGGCACGCGATGACCGCACAGCCGATTCACCCGCACGAGCCGGAGCGGGTGCCGCGCAACGCCGAGGGCATCGCGGCCGCGCTGTCGGGCGAGCGCCGCATGGAGTTCTACCGCGAGTTGCTGGCCGCCGCGCCCGAGGAGGCGGAGGGTGTCCTGCGTCGCTGGTGGTGCGAGGCCATGCTCGACACCGACCCGGCCGGGGACCGGCTCACCGCGGCCGCGCTGGACGGGACGCTGTCGACCACGGCGGTCGCCGACCTGATCGAGCGCCGACGCGCGGCGGGCCTGCACGTTGAGTGAGCCGTACGACGAGGAGCCGGAGGGCCTGCCCTGCGTGCTGTCGGAGGAGGTCACCGAACTCCTCATGGACAAGACCCTGTCCGGCGCGGTGTTCGGCGCGATCGTGGCCGCCACCGTCGTGATCAACGAGACCAGGGGCGAGGTGCCGGGCAGCACCGCATCGGCGAAGTGGCCGCAGCAACGGCGTATGCCGCTCGGCTCGGACGGCTCCCTCGGCATCGCCGAGTACGTCATCGTCGCCGACGCCGACCCGCCGCACATCGTCCTGACCCGCGTGCAGCTCTACTGACCCGACCCGACCGAGGGGCCCGGCGAGACATCCGTCCGCCGGGCCCTTCGGCGTCCACGGCGGGCGGCGCCGGCGGGATGCTCCTGCTCGAGGAACGACGCTCCGCGCCGCGCCTCGTGCATCAGCCGGGACTCCGGCGCGACCGGCCATCGGGCCGCCTCACCTCTTAAGCGGTGAGTTCGTGGCGGAGACGGGGGAGTGGGTGCGGGTTCAGGCACGCGGGGGCTCCGCCCCCACACCCCCGGGCCCTCCACAGAGGGGTGGGGGCGCCGTTTTGATCTTGCGGCCCGTGGGTGGTCGGGGGTGGTGGGGTCGGGGGTGTTCCCTCCGCAACGGGGCCCCCGAGGGGACCACAGCCCGCGCCGGGCCGCCAGGCCAAGCCGCCTTCGGCGGTCGCGCGAGCGCGAGCCTGGCACCCCGACACGGCCCGCGGTCGGCTGCGCCTGCCCCGCCGCGGAGGGAACACCCCCGACCGGCCCGTCGTACGGCGTCCGCCGGGGGAAATTCCGTGCCGATCCGCCGTCGGAAAACTCGCCAAAAAACCCTTCTGACCTGCGGTTTTCTGCGTGTTGGGAGTTGACCTAGGACCCAAAACTTGAGAGTATTAGTTACGTCGAAAGGGGGCGGGAATCCCCGGCCGACAGGCCTTCGGGCCCACCGAAAACGCTCAACGAAAGGTCAGTGGCATGAACCCCGAAATGGACCGAGTCGAGTACAGCGTGGATCTCGGCAAGCGGCCCGGGACCTATTTCGTCCTCGCCGACGACGAGGGTGTCTACGACTGGCGCGTCTTCCGGGACGCCGCCCGGCGCTACGTGCTGGAGGTCCAGCGCGCCTCGGACGACCCGACGGAGCAGTACCTCCAGCGCGAGGACCTTGACGCCGCGTGCCACGGCTCGCAGTCGCCGATCAAGTTCCTCACCTACGAGGCCGTCAGCCAGGGCCACGCCGCTCACCTCGCGCTCCGGGAGCACGCCGAGCGGCGGACGTTCGAGGAACTCGAAGACGTCTTCTACGCCGACGAACTGGCCTTCCTCGGCGCCGGGTTCACCGACAGCCCGAGCTGACCACATCCCGCGAGCGGGCGGGGGCGGGAATCCCCGCCCGCTCGCGGGCCCCGGCCACCGAACCACCTCAACAAGGAGCACGATCATGAGCACCGCCACCCTGAAGACCCGCATCGGAGAGCCGGACATCGAGTGCCGCTACCCGGTGATCATCGGCGAGGACCGCGTCATCGGGCAGGCCTACCGCTGGCACCGTGACTGGCTGGTCGTCACCACCGAGGGCGAGCACAACCTTCGCCGCCCGCCCAAGGGCGAGAAGGGCATCGACATGGCGGCCGCGTACCTCGCCGAGGAGTACGCCGCCGGTCGCGTCACCGCCGTCGCGCTGGAGCAGCTCCGCGCCGACGCCCCGAAGCCGCTGAACGGCCCGGTGCCCCTGCTGCACCCGCGGATGCCCGCCAGCAAGCGCAACGTCGACGGTGCCCGCATCGCGTTCGCCGGGCTCACCGAGCACCACTGGCGGGCCGTCCTCCGCGGCTTCCCGGGGTCGGACAACCCGTGGTACCTGCACTGCGAACTGTGCGGCTGGTCCGGCGTCCGCTACTGGAGCCACCACCGCGGGCGCAACGGCCAGCCGCCGAGCATCTACCGCCACGACGGCGGATGCATCGGCGAGGAGAAGGTCCGCGCGCTGATCCCCGCCTACCAGAAGTAGCCCGCCGACCGCCGGGCCCGGATCTCCCGGGCCCGGCGCCACCGGCCACCAGACCGCCCGGGCGCCGGCGGGGCGGGAATCCCGCCGCCGCCCGGGTCACACCGAGGAACCTCAACTCCCTTGGAGGGAACCCGACATGACCGTCTTCGAGCCGACCGAGCAGGCCCGCGCCGCCGCCGCCCGCGCCGCCGTCCTCGCGGGCATCGCCCGCCGCCGCACCCTGTTCACCTCCGCCTGGAACGGCCGCGCGCTGCTGGTGCTCGCCGACCTGCTCGACACCGTCGCCCTCTCCTTCTACGAGGAGGTCCCGGCCGCCGACGGCATCCCGACCGACGCCGACCTCGCCCTTGCCGCCGCGGAGGTCGTGGCCATGCAGACCCCCGGCACCGGCTTCCCGGTCCAGCTCGGGCAGTACGTCACCCACGCCGTGACCCGCCGCCCGCTCACGGTCCCCGCCCCCGGCGGTCCCGACGGCGGGGAGCGCACCGCCGACGACGCCCGGCTCGTGTCCGCGCTGGAGACCCTGCACGGCCACCTCGCCGCGGCCCCCACCGAGGACGTCGCGCAGGCCCTGCTGGAGGCGGTGCTCGCCGTGCACGGCAAGCGCGCCGACCTCGCCCAGCTCGCCCGGGGCTGACGCCCCGCCGCCCGGGCCCGGACACCCCGGGCCCGGGCCGGACCCCGGCCGCCTCACCCCGACACCCCTCAACTGGAGACGCCATGAACCCCGTTGCCCCCGTCGACTTCTGGCACGTCGTGATCACGGACGAGGAGATGGGCCCGCTCCCCGCCGACCTGGACCCCGGCCTGATCCGGCCCGCGCTCGCCAGGGACGTCCGGCCCGGCGATCTCGTCGTCGGTCACATCGACGGCTCGCCCCGCCGCCGCTGGGCATGGACCGGCGCCCCGGGGGAGGTCTGCTACCGCGCCCTTCCCCAGCAGGACGCCCGCAGCCCCCGGGCCATCAGCCTCACCGGCCGACTGACGTCCGCCGTCGACGTCGAGGACGAGGTACTGATCGTGCCCGCGACGCTCTACCCGGCCCACTACCGGCCCGGCATCCGAGTCGAGCGCATGGCCGTGCACTACGAGCCCTACAAGGGCGCCCGGCAGTGGGAGCAGCGCGGCACCGTCCGCACGGTCGATGACGCCGACGGCACGCTCACCGTCCAGTGGGACGGCGACACCGACACGTTCCGCACCACGCGCGACCTGATCCGCCCCGTCGACCCGGACAGCGTCGCCTACGACCGGCGCACCTTCGGCTTCACCGCAGGCGACCGCGTCAGCAGCCGGGGCCGGACCGGCGTCCTGCTGGAGATCTACCTGCCCGGCTGGCACACGACCCACCACGGCCGCGTGCAGTGGGACGCCGGGACGGAGGGGCCGGACGAGAGCGCGCAGCCCGTCATCGAGCTGACCCGCGCCCCCGTTGAGCCGATCACCGACCGGCTCAGCCTGCCGCAGGACTGACCAGCCCGCCGCCCCTCCCGGCCCATCTCCTGAAAGGTGGACCGGGAGGGGGTCTGAGCTGCGCATCAGCTTGACTTGCCCCCCGAAACTTGAGAGTATTAGTTACGTCGGAAGGGGCGGGAATCCCGACCGGCATCGGCCCCCGGGCCACACCGAGAACGCTCAACGAACCGAAGGGCATCACCTCATGACGATCAGCACGCCGCGACTCGACAGCCTCACGGCCGGCGGGACCAACGGGGTCTTCGACGGCATCCGTCTCGCCGACGGGCACGTGCTCACCCTCAACGTCGGCCCCGGCGCCGAGGTCGCGGAGGTCTTCCTGTTCCCGGGCCTGGAGGCCCCCGACACGGAGGCCTGGGAGAACGAGGACGACTGGGAGATCTGGCTGACCGGCGGCGAGTTCGGCGACGGCTCGCTGTACGGGGACGTGCCGGTCGAGGCCGTACGCGCCCTGATCGTGGAGCACGGCGGCGAGCACGAGAACCAGGAAGGTCCGTACGCCCCGGAGAAGCCCGAGACGGCGGAGACCATCGCGACCCGCGCCCTCACCGAGCGGGACATCACCGTCCACCGCGACGACGACGCCGGGAACACGTGGCTGGTCATCGGGCACAACCAGACCCGCAAGGGCTTCCCGCGGATGCTCGCCGAGCCCTACGTCGTGCTCTACCTCTACAGCGACGCCGACGAGGAGGAGATCACCGTCGAGCGGGCGCCCCAGTCCGGCGACGAGTGGACCGTGCTCGCGGGTGACGGCACCGGCGCCGAGCGCGAGCTGATGACGCGCCCCGCCGACCAGTTCGCCGACTGCGTCGAGGCCATCACCGCGTGGCTCGCCGCGCCGCAGGTGACGCCGTCCCGGACCAAGTGACCGGCGCCAGTCCGGCGGGGGAGCGGGGCGGGAATCCCGCTCCCCCGCCGGGGCCCGGCGCGACCACACCGAACACCTCAACCAGGAGATCCACCGTGACGAAGAAGCCCTTCACCCCGCCGTGCGCCGCCGGGTGCGCCGCAGCCCAGATGGAACTGTTCGCCGCGCCGGCCGTCGCGCCGGCCGTGCCCGCGGCGTCCGCCGAGTTCGACTTCGACGCCCACGACGTCGTGATCGTCGGCGACAGCGGCGGCAAGGACAGCGGGGCCACGGTGCACGAGGTCTGCACCCGGGCCGACAAGGCGGGCCAGCTCCACAAGGTCCGCATCCTGCACTGCGACCTCGGGACCACCGAGCGCGGCCACCTGGTCGAGTGGCCCGGTGCGCTCGAAGTCGCCCGCGCGCACGCCGAGCAGTACGGCGTCCCCTTCGCCGTCCGCCGCAGCAAGCTGTGGGGCTCGCTGTGGCAGCGGATTCTCTCCCACGGCAACTGGCCGGGTCACTTCGCGCGCTACTGCACGAGTGACACCAAGACCGCGGTCGGCCGCGACTACGTGGACGAGGTCGGCGCCGAGCTGCGGCTCGGGCGCCCGGTCCGTGCCGGGTACGCGATGGGCATGCGCGCCGAGGAGTCCAGGGCCCGCGCCAAGAAGCCGGTCCTGGAGCGCAACCGCATGAGCGGCAAGGGCACGCTGCGCGTCGTGACGACGTGGCTTCCGATCCACCAGCTCACCACCGAGCAGGTCTGGGAGATCCACCAGGAGAACGGCATCGTGTCCCACGAGGCGTACCGCATGGGGATGCGGCGCCTGAGCTGCCGGGCCTGCCCGCTCGCGCACACTGACGACCTCGTGCGCAGCGCGCAGCTCAACCCGGAGCTGTTCGAGGAGTACGCCGAGGCCGAGGTCGACATGGGCCACCAGTTCAAGAAGTCGATCAGCCTGCGCGAGATCATCGAGCGCGCCCGGAGCTGACCGGCCCGGAGCCGGACATCGAGCGGCCCGGCGGGGCGCAAAAGCGTGGGAATCCCGCCGGGCCGTGCGGTCCGGCCACCGAGGGCCCTCAACAGGCCCAAAACCGAACCAGGCACCATCGTATCTGCGACCGACACCACCCAGGAGCACACCCGTGAAGACGATCGAGGGCCGCCAGTGGGCGAGCCGAGAGGACCTGATCGCGCACAGCGGCTACAGCCGGGACACGCTGTGGAAGCTGTGGCGCGACCGCCAGGCCAACGGCCACCCCGAGCCCCGCGACATCGACGGCGTCATGCACTGGGACGTCGAAGCGTGGGACACCTGGTTCGAGGAGCACTGCCAGCGGCCCCGCGACCTGTCCGGCGTCGACCGCAGCGGCGACCCGGACGAGCCGCTCCCGCCGGCGGGGCAGGCGCGCGTCCTCGGCGTCGACCCGGCCCGGATCACCCAGTACACCAAGAAGCCGCCGCCGGAGTGGCCGGACCCGGTCCACACCGAGCAACTGGCCACCCGCACCCGCGAGTACCGCACCCGGGCCCAGCTCTGGGCATGGGTCGACAAGCCGGTCAGCGGGTTCGGCACCAAGGGCGGGCGCCCCTCCGGCCCCGGCGCCAAGACCGGCGAGGCGAAGTCCGCCGCCCGCGTCCGGCTGGCCACCGAGGCACTTGCCGCGATGCCCGGCCGGAAGGTCGCCGACGTGGCCGCCGCCCTCGCCGAACGCCACGGCCAGTCCGTCGACACCTGGAAGCGGGTCGTCACCCAGGCCCGCAAGCAGACCCAGCAGTAGGCACCGCGCCCGGCACCGGCCCGTGCACCCCGTGACCCGCGGGGTGCGCGGGCCGTCGCCGTACCCGCCGCCGATCCGCCCGGAGCGCAATCCCACCTCTTAAGAGGTGAGTTCGTGGCGCGGCCGGTCGGCGCGCACCGGTCCAGACAGCGGGGGCTCCGCCCCCACACCCCCGGCCCTCTCTCGGAGGGGGCAGGGGGAGCGCGGTGAACTGCGGGCCCGTGGTGGGTGATCGGTGGTGGGGTCGGGTGCCTCCCTCCCCGGACGGGCCCCCGGAGGGGACCACAGTCCGCGCCGGGCCGCCAGGCCAAGCCGCCTTCGGCGGTCGCGCGAGCGCGAGCCTGGCACCCCGACACGGCCCGCGGTCGGCTGCGCCTGCCCGACCGAGGAGGGAGCCCCCCGACCGGCCCGCCGTATGGCGTCCGCCGAGGGAGGGGTGAGGGTGCCTGAAACACCCTCAAAAAAGCCTCTGACCTGCTGTTTTGTAGGGTGTCGGGGGTTGACTCACACCCCAAAACTTGAGAGTATTAGTTACGTCGGAAGGGGCGGGAATCCCGACCGGCACCGGCCTCCGGGCCACACCGAGAACCCTCAACGATCAAGGACGCGATCATGGTGAGCACCCCTGTGCGTGACGCCGCCCCCGAACCGGCGACGGACGAGGACGGCCGCCCGTACGCGAATGGCTTCCGGCCGGCGGTGCTGGAGTGGGACGGCTGGACGTGCGCCGACTGCATCGTCTGCGCTACGGGCAGAGAGTGCGCCGCCTGCCAGGCCTGCACCAGCTTCGCCTTTCCCTACCCGCCGCACTGGGCCCGTCCGTGGGCCGAAGGCGACCCGGAGCGCGGCATCGAACTGTTCGGCGGCCCGGGCGGCATGTCCGCCGGTCGGAACCTGGTCGACAACGGCGGCGACTGGGTGCTGATCGAGTGGAACCGCGACGCCGCGGCGACCGCCCGGGCCGCCGGGCACTGGGTGGTCGAGGCCGACGTTCGCACGCTCGACCCCCGCCACCCGGTCCTGCGGGGCGTGAGCCGCGTCCACGGCTCCCCGCCGTGCCAGACACTCTCCGGCGCGGGCAAGCGCGCCGGGTGGGACTCCGACGAGGTAGCCCAGCTCCAGTCCATCATGTGGCAGGCGAGCGAGGCCTTCGGATTCCTGGAGGTGGACGACCTGTGCAGCCTCTACGGCGGCCCGCACGGCTACTTCGGTGACGTCCTGGACGGCATGGAGGACCACCCTGACGCCGACGGTTGGGGCGAGCTGTGCGGCGGCGGCCACCTGCCCCCCTGCATGACCCCTGCGGACTTCCGGAAGTGGGCGGCCAGCGTCGTGACCGACGACCGTACGGCGCTCATGGCCGAGATGCTGATCTGGCCGATGTGCCTGGTCCAGATCGGCGCCCCGCTGATCTCCATCACGATGGAGCAGAGCGCGAACCTGCTCAAGCAGAGCCCGGCTCTGGCCGAGGCGATCCAGTCGGAGATCACCAGCGTCGAGGGCTTCGGGTGGGCCTGGTGCTCGTGGCAGGTCGCCGACGCCGCCGACTTCGGCGCGGCCACCCACCGCGAGCGCGCGTGGATGGTCGCCACCCGCTACGGGTGGCCGCGCTACGCGGAGCAGGAGGACGGCGACAAGGCGGCCCGCGCCATGTGGGCGCACGTCCTCAAGCGCACCGGCGCCCTGCCCGACTGGACGCCGGAACTCGACCGCCGGATCGACCCCTACCAGGGCCGCCCCGCCCTGCCGAAGGTGACCGTCGCGGCCGCGCTCAACCTCCCGGACGACTGGTGGGCCGACACCCGAGGCAAGCGCGGCATCAACCCGGAGACGGGCAAGCCCAAGGGCGGCGGATCGTTCCCGCTCAACGACGTCGGACCGTGCGTCACCGCCCCCTGGTACGCCATCAAATTCCGCCCCGCGCACGTCCCCCAGGGCGAGGGCACCCACACCATCACCGCCCCCGAACTCGGCGCCCTGGTCGGCTTCCGCCGGGACTACCCGTGGACCTACATCCCGGCCCGCAAGAACGCCCGCGGCGTACGCAACATCGCCCAGATGATCGCCGACCCGGTGAGCCCCTTCATCGGCGCCGCCGTCTCCGCCGCCGTCCAGGGCGAGGACTGGTACGAGCCGACGGTCGCCTACCAGGCTGCGCTCTACGAGCTGAACGGCCAGGCCGCCGACACCGACACCCCGGCACTGCCCGCTCCGCGCACCGAAGCCCGGGTAATCGAGCAACTGGAGCTGTTCCCCGCAGCCTGACCCACCCTCACGACGAAGCCCCGGCGGGCCGCTGGAGATCAGCGGTCCGCCGGGGCTTTCTGGTCCCCTTCGGGTACTCGACTTGGAGACCAGGGTTCCCGGATGCTCGCGCACCGGTACCGTCCTGAGTGCGACGTCAGAACGGAGTCCATCATGACGCACGACGCTGAAAATGGCCCGCCCCTCACGTTCGGTCAGCGGGTCCGACGAGAACGCGAGCGGAAAGGGCAGACGCGACCGGTACTCGCCGGTCTGGTCGGCCGCAGCACGGAATGGGTCAAGGCGATCGAGAACGACCGACTCGGCATGCCACGCCTGCCGCTACTCCTGCGCCTCGCGGAGTCTCTCGGCGTGGACGATCTCGCCACCCTCACCGGCGACGAACGACTCGCGGCCGCCACCTACACCAAGGCCGCCCACCCTTCACTGCTGCGAGTGAAGGAGTCCCTGACGACCTACGACCTACTCACCCGGGACGAGGAGCCCACGCCGGCGGCAGCGCTCGCCACCCGCGTACAGAACGCGTGGCAGGCGTGGCACGGATTCGGCGACCACCGCAGCCGCATCGCCAACGTGTTGCCCGCCCTGCTCGCCGACCTCCAGCACGCGGCCCGCACCCACGAAGGAGCCGACCGGCGACGGTCCCAGGTGCTGCTCGCGCAGGGCTACCACTTGGCTCAGCTCTACCTGAGCTTCCAGCCCGCACCCGAGCTGGTGATGCTCACCGGCGACCGGTCCATGACGATGGCTCAGGACGCCGACAGCCCGCGCGCCATGGCGGCGAGCGCGTGGTACCTCAACCACGTCTTCCGCGACGCCGGAGAGCGGCACGAGGCGCGCGTCGACCTGGCCATGAAGTCGATCCGGCTACTCGATCCGGACCGCGGGCCCGAGGACATCGCGCTCGGCGGTCTGCTGCACCTGGCCGCCGCCCTGTCGTTCGCCAAGGTCGGCCAGAAGGGCAACGCCGAACGGCACTGGGACCGTGCCGACACCGCCGCCAAGCGACTCGGCGACGCGTACGTACACCCCTGGCTGATGTTCGGCCGGGGCATGGTCGACGCGTACGCGATCACCATGAACAACGACCTGGTGCGGTCCGGCGCGGCGGTCGACGCGGCCACGCACATCGACCTCGGCTCCATGCAGAGCGCCACCCGCCGGTCCTTCCACATCATCGAGACAGCCCGCGCGTACAGCCTCGCGGGGGAGTCGGTGGCGGTCGTGCACCTGCTGAAGAAGGCGTACGAGGCGAGCCCGGAGACTGCGTGCTTCAACCTGTTCGCGCGGGGCGCGGCGGCGGAACTGGCAGAGAGCGGCAGCGCGATCATCCGTGACGACGCCCGCGGCCTCGCGCGTCAACTCGGCGTGGCCGCCTAGGGGTACAACCTGTACCCCTCCGCAAGGGGGTAGCGACTGTACCTGTCGCTACCCCCTTCGGCTTTTACGGTCGTATCTCGACCAACCCGCTACCCCCGAGGTCCGGCGATGCCCGACATGACCACCACCCCCGGCGACGACGAGGACGAGGCGGAATGCCCCGGCTACGCCGAGACGATGACTCGCACTCCCGAGACAGCGCTGAAGGCACGACGCTTAGCCCGTACGGCCATGTCTGCCTGGGACATGGACGAAGCGTGTGACAGCGCGGCTCTGCTGCTGACGGAGCTGTTTGCCAACGCGGTCCGGCACGCTCGCGGTGAGCGCGTTCGCGTCATCATCAACCGTCCCAACGAGGACCGGGTCTACGTGGCCGTGGTCGACCGCGAACCCCGGCGTCTGCCGGAGCTGCGCGAGGCCGGAGCGGAGGACATCGGCGGCCGCGGGCTCGCCCTGGTCGAGGAGATGGCGGACCGGTGGGGGTACGACTTGATGGGCAACGGACTGCGTCCGTGGGGCAAGCGTGTGTGGGCAGAGATGAAGGTGACCCGATGACCGAGACCGAGACCATGCCGTCGGTCGGCGACGAGGTGATGGAGGGCCAGAAGCGGGCCGTCGTCACCGACATCCGCGGCGGAGTCGTCTGGCTTCGAGCGCCGCGCGGTGGCGGACCGGAGTGGCCGGCGGAGGAGCCGCGCAAGCTCACCGTGCGGCGGACGCGCGCCGAGATGATCGCGGCGGGCGACCTATGAGCGCCCGCCGTACCAGCGGGCCGTAGCCCGCACTCGAACCCCGCTGCCCGCGCCACCCCCGTCGCGGGCAGCGGCGAGAAACGGTGCCCCGGATACCCACCCGTGAGGGTTCCGGGGCACCGTTGCGTGTTCCAGAATTCTGGAACGCCCCACCCTCCCGGCCGCACTCGCGAGACAGCCCCAGCCGCCCACCGAACCCCGGGGCGCCGACCCTTTTTCCTCCCTCCCCGTCAAGGCCCTTCCGCAGGCCGGGGGACGGAGTGTCAAGGTGGAGCGCCCGCACCGCAGGTGCGTCGGGAGGAACGAGCGACGCGGCGAGGAGCGGACGTACGACCTTGATGCGGAGGAGTCCGGCCGGACACTGGAAAGGCCGGGGAGGGAATGTGTGCACAACGCGAAGGGGCCCCGCACAGCGGGGCCCCTTCTCATCGTTCGTCGTGGTCAGCCGGAGACACTTCCGGCGGCCATCGTGGCGGCCTCCCCGGCGCCTTCCTGCCCGGGGATCGTGGCCGCCACAGACTGCGGTGCGGAGGCGCCCGGCGCCTCCCTCGGCGCCTCCTTCTTCGCCGCGGCCTTCTTGGGGCGCGACCGTCCCTTCGGACGCTTCACCGGTTCCTCGGCGCCGATCGCCTTCAGCTCCTCGGCTGTCCAGCCTGCCGCCTCCGCGGCGACGAACGCCTCGCCGTACGGCGCGTCCAGTTCCGCCAACTGGCGCTGGAGTTCCGCGCGCTTCCCCAGGATCTCCGCCAGCGGCTCGAAGGCCTTCTCGCGTGCCGCTTGGGCTTCCCTCATCTTCTGCATGAAGTCGTGTGAACTCGCCATGCCGTGATCGTACTGGTACGGCCCGGACGGCGGCCGCGGGGCGTGCCCATCACCGCAGGCCATAGGGGCTTTTGACAGGTCGCCACGTGCACCGTGTGCGCTTCCGGATGGCCTCAGCCACCGGAAGCGAGTTAGTGCTTACTGATATCAGTAAGCGTGATCCCCGGCTTTCGGCCCACTACTGTGGGCGGCCGGTGATCTTTGGTCCGAGCACGGACCGGGGGGTTGGAGAGGGGGCTGCCGTGGCAGAGCCGTCAGCAGCGGACGGCCGGCGCCGTGCGCCGAAGCGTCGTCGTGAGCGCGAAGCCGAAGGCCGTCGCACCAACCGCTTCCTCGTGTCGTACAACGACACCGAGCTGGCCATCGTGACCGAGGCCGCCGCCCGCGCCAATCAGGCCCTCGCCTCATGGGTCGGTGCCGCCGCCCTGGACGTAGCCAAGGAGAAGGTCGTCCCCGTCTCCACTGACTCCCGCGACGTCCTTGCCGAGCTGATCCAGGCGCGCAACCAGGCCTCGCGTATCGGCAACAACGTGAACCAGATGGCGAAGGTCCTGAACGCCGACGGCGCGGTGCCCGGTCCCCAGCTCGCTGCCATCCTGGACGCGATCCTCAAGAGCGTGCAGCGCCTGGACGAGGCAACGCTCCAGGTGATGCGCGAGCGGCGGCCGCGGCCATGATGCCGAAGAAGGCCCGGGACGGTACGGACACCAAGGGGTTGCTGGACTACCTGTACGGCCCGGGCAAGCGTGACGAGCACACCAACCCGCACATGGTCGCCTCCTGGGACGACCCGTACGTCGAGGACCCGGCGCGTTCGCCCCACATGACGATCTCCGACCTGGCGCTCATCATGGACGCCCCGGTGCACGCCTTGCTCGGCAAGCGACCGGCCAAGCACGTGTACCACGTCGCGGTGCGCAACGCCCCCGAGGACAGGCTCCTGACGGACGAGGAATGGGCGCGGGTCGCCCGCGAGATGATGCACGCATCCGGCATCGCCAAGCACGGTGATGACCAGGCCTGCCGGTGGGTCGCGATCCGGCACGCCGACGACCACATTCACATCGTCGCGACGCAGGCTCGACAGGATGGTCGACAGCCGCGGCTGCGGCAGGACATCCCGAATATGCACGCGGCCGCGAGGAAGTTCGAGGTCGAGTTCGGACTGCGTCGGCTGACGCACGGCGACAAGACCGCGCGGAAGTGGCCGAAGACGGGAGAGCAGGAGAAGGCGGTCCGGCGCGGACTGTCGGAGCCGGTTCGCGAGACGCTCCAACGGACCGTTCGCGAGGCGGCGGCCGCCGCCACGAGTGATGAGGATTTCTTCGCCCGGCTGACCGCGGCCGGGGTCCGAGTGAACAAGCGCGTCGCACCGGACGGGAACATCACCGGCTACTCCGTGGCGATGCCCGGTGACCGCGACGGCGGGCAGCGCGCGGTCTGGTTCCCCGGCACCCGGCTCGCCTCCGATCTGTCCCTGCCGCGCGTGCGGGAACGGTGGACGAAGTCGGTGTCCGTGCCGACGGTCGCGCCGGCGGAGATGTGGCAGGAGGCGGAGCGGCGCGTGCGCGCGGCCGCGGACCAGCTCGGCGCGGGAGGGCTGCACCAGGGGGCCGGGGACGTCGCCGCGCTTGGCGACCTCATCGTCATCGCCGCGGTGATCTCACCGCGCATGGTGCGCGACCGGCTGCGGGACGCTGCGTACGAGTTCGAGCGTGCGGCACGCGTCCCGGGGGACCGTGCGCTGGAGGGTCAGGCGCGCGGACTCTACCGAGAGTCGGCACAGTTGCTGTCTCAGTCGGCTGCGGCCGCCGGACGCAGCGACACGGTCGCCGCGCTCGGGTTTCTGCTCGCGTTGGTGACCGCGATCGAGGCCTCTCGCCGCTGGCACCAGGCGCAGGAGCACCGTGCCCAGGCGGAGGCATCCGGGCGGGCCGGTCGACTGCTGCGCGAGGCGGTCGAGGTGACCGCCGGCGCGAGCGCGGCACGCGAGTTCCGCCCACGCCCGAAGCGCACGGCCGCCCGACCCTCCGGAGCCCGCCGGACACCGGCGGTCTCGGGAGAGCGACCGATGGCGGGCGTGCTCCAGGAGGCGGTCCCCGGGCACGCGCGTGCGGTGCTCGCGGACCCGGCGTGGCCCGCCCTGCGCACACGACTGGCGGCAGTCGAGAAGGCGGGGGACGACCCGGTCGAGGTCCTCGCCGCGGTCGCCGCCCAACGGGAATTGGGATCAGCGGACTCGGTCGCCGAAGTGCTTACATGGCGACTGGACGGGTGGAGTCGTCAGCGCGGTGCGACGGCGACGGCCACCAGCAAGAGCCCGTCGCCGACGTCCACGGGCGGCACCGGCCGCAGCAGTGGGCCGCGCAAGACGGGGGCGCCCGGACCGACACGTCGGCCGCCGGGTGACGAGCAGCGCAAGGGCCCGCGACGGGCCCGGTAACGAGGGGAGCGAACATGTCGATGCCGACGCCGGAGGAGCGTCCCGGGGAGGCGTTCACGGAGGCCGCCGCCGAGGCGGTGCAGACCTCCGTGATGGCGGTCCGTCTGGTCCTGGCCATCGCGGACGCGGTACGCCGTCAGCAGCAGAAGAAGGCCGGGAAGGAGGATGAACTCCCGGACGCCGAGAAGTCGGCGGCGGAGGCCTCGGAGGAGGTGAAGAAGCTCCTGCCGGACGACATCGCCGCAGCGATGCTGGGGGGTGCGGACTGGCCCCAGCTCGCCCAGCAGTTGATGGCGCTCAGGCGTGCCGGGGTCGACCTGGAGACGATGCTCCCGCGCGTCGGCGAGATCGCCGTGACGGTGCGGGACCAGGTCGCGGCGAACGCCGAGAGGGTGAAGCGAGAGGGCACCGAGGAGTGGGCGAAGGCGCTGCGCGAGACGATGCCGGCGGGACCGGTGCGCGAGGCGATCCTGTCGTCCGAGACGTGGCCGGAGATGGCCGCGACGATGGCGACGCTGAACGAGCGCGGCGTCGACGTGAGGGCGATCCTCGCGTCCGCGCACGAGGAGGGTGTCGGCGTCGATGTGGCCGTCGCCAAGGTCCTCGCGGCGGCGGAGGTGCCGACCACGAGCCGGGACGCGACGCTGTCGTACGGGCCACTGACGACCGGGCTCGACATCCCCAAGGATCTCGACCTGGGGGACCGGGAGCGGGCCCTTCGGCAACTGTCCATCGCACCGTCGGAGAACCAGCGGTACGCGCGCATGGTGCGCGAGGCGATGCCCGGCGCGGAGCGGGAGGCAGACCTCTTGGTGTCGGCGCGTCAGTGGCCGCTGGTCGCCGCGCGGATGGCGGACATGGAGAGCAAGGGTCAGCCGGTCGCCGAGCACCTGGCGCGGCTGTCGAAGGACACCTCGTGGCAGGAGGGTTCGCAGTCGACGGTGGGGCGGCGCCTGGTCCAGGCCGCCAACGACGCGTTGCGCAAGCCGGTCGGTACGCCGGCGGGACCGGGACCGAAGGTGAACACCGCGGCGGCCCGGTCGACGTCGCCCAGCGTGGGCCCTACTAAGGCCGCGAAGGGCGCCGCACCGACGACACCCGGCGTGGCCGCGCACCGGGAGGCCGGACCTGCCCCGAAGAGTGGCAAGACCCGGTAGAGCACCGGCCGGACGCACGTGTGCCGCAGACCGAAGACCGGTCTGCGGCACACGTCGTTTCGGGTCAGGGGCGGGTGGCCCCGTAGTAGTCCCGCTCGGGCATCGCGGAGGTCAGGGGAGCGAGTTCCACGTCCCTTCCAGTGCGCGGCGCCTGCACCACGTTGCCGTCACCCGCGTAGATCGCGACGTGATAGATCGAGCCGCTTCCGCCGTGCGACCAGAACAGCAGATCGCCCTCCTTGAGGTCGCTGCGGGAGACGGGCCGGTCGGACGTGGCGCCGTACTGCGCGGACGCCGTGCGCGGCAGCTTCAGCTTGGGCGCGAACGCGTACTGGACGAGGCCGGAGCAGTCGAAGCCGATCGTGCTGGAGGCCACGCAGTCACCGTTGAGGTAGCCGTTCGTGCCGTCGCAGAAGCCCTTTGACGGGCCGTTGGTTCCGCCGCCGCCCCACGCGTACGGGGTGCCTATCCGGCCGACCGCCTTGCGCAGTGCGTCGGCCGCCGAGCCGGAGCCGGAGACCTGGATCAGGCTCGGGCCCTGGAAGCGCGGCATGTAGCTCAGGATGAGCTGCACGTAGTCGTAGGTCTCGCCGTTCGCGAACGACTTCGGCGGCACTCCCTTGTACTCCTGGACGCGGCCCCATCCGGCGTTGTAGCCAGCCAGCGCGAGGCCCCGGACATCGCCCGGATAGCCGGAGGACTTCGCCTGCTTCAGCAGGGAGCACATCATCCGGCCCTGCGCCATGACGGCGTCGCCTATGTCCCACAGCGAGGTCTCGCCGTTGCCGTCGTCGTCGCGGCCCCACGTGGCGAACGTCGAAGGCAGGAACTGGGCCGGGCCCTGCGCGCCGGCGTCGCTGGTGGCCTTCTCCGGCGAGGTCTCGAACTTGGACTCCTGCCAGAGCTGAGCGGCCAGCAGGGCGGGGGTCATCTCCTGTTCGGCGCAGGCGTCGTCCGCCTTGAGAATCCATGTGCGGAACTCGGTGGGCACCCCGCGTAGCCCACCGCCGCTGGTCGTTTCGGCGGCCGAGGCGTTGTCGTCGGACACCACCACTCCCACCACCGTCACGAGCGCCAGGACGACGAGTCCTATGAGCGCGGCGACGGCCCCCATGAGCACCTTCACGTGCCTGTTCCCCCCGTGCTTGTTCTCGCTTCGCCGTTACGCCAGTTGTGTGACTTTCTGCCGCACTAGATCACGAGTTGTGTGACATGCGCGCCTCCATTCGAGTGGGTCCGGTCCGTGGGCCGGATCACGGTTCACGTAGGGTCGGGATCAGGTTTCGTGTCGGGTGATTTCGCTCAGCGAAATGCGGCCCGCTTCATTGCGCAGGGCGAAATGAAGGCGTTGGCGCGGAACCATTGGCGACTCGGGGGTGTGGCTGATGGGTGGGAGTGTTGACGCTGTGACTGCGGTCGGGGTGACCAGCCGCAATCCCGTCCCCGTCCGGAAACAACCCTCGCTTTGCAGACGAATCCCTTGCTGTCGCGCGCTGTTGTAGAGCGACATCTGTGACTCGACCTCCTGCTCCCGCGAAAACGCCACCCAGGTTTGTCGGGGGTTCACGCTAACCTCAGTGATCCCAAGAACCCAATATCGTGTCTTAAACGAAGCTATTCGGGGGGAGTTGCGGCATGACCGCCCAATCGGTGACATCAACTCCGGGCACCGGGACGCCGGTTGCTCTCCGGTACGCGCTGATGCCCGTCGACAACGGGTTCGGCATTGCAGTGGCGACGGTCGCCAAGATGCTCGACAACGACGCCGGCGGCGCCCGGGCCCGGGTCCTGGGGTACGGCGAGCACATCCCGTACGGCGCCGCCCCCGTCCTCATTGCCGACACGACGCTGTACGGCGTGAACATGCTGGAGCAGACCCTGCACCGCTGGGGCTCGCTGCCCCGTCCGTGGCTGGTGTGGGTGGCCGACGCTCCCACCCGCCCCGTGCAGGATGCCCGCTTCCTGGTCCGCGCCCTGGAGGGGCGACTGGCCGGGGTGGCGAGGCTGCCGTACCTGCCCGTTCTACGGGCCGTTAAGAGTCCTGACGAGGCTCTGGAGTACAAGACCGTCCGGTCCGCAGCCGAGAAGCTGCGGCGCACGATCGAAGGGAAATGATCATGTCTATGGAGCGGGCAGCCGCTGTCGTGTATCTCGCCGATGGGCTGATCCCCGGGGCCAAACCGACGAAGATCCCGGGCATGGACGGCCCGGTCAGCGAGATCTTCGGATACGCCCTGTGGCTCCTGATCCTTGCCGGGGTCGGCGGCGTCATCTTCGGCGTCTACAAGCTCGCCGTCTCGGACAAGTCCCGCAACGGCGGCGGCAGCGAGCCCTTCAAGTGGATGGGCGGAGGGCTGGTGGCCATCATCGTCTCCAGCTCCCTGATCGCGATCCTCAACGGCATCGCAGGCTGAGGCGGGGGACATGGGACGCACCAGGGGGACGTGGAACACCAAGGGCATGTGGTTGGCGGGCGGCGTGCTCGCGGCCGTGCTCGCCCTGACCGGCTACGCCGTTCTCAGCGGCGACGACGGCGGGGACACCCCGGCGGCGGGCAAGGGCGGGGCGAGCGCGTCCGCGTCACCGGGTCCGAGTGCGACGTACGCGCCGCCGGACGACTGGACCGAGCCGAACTCGTGGGCGGCGCTTCCGCGGGGGAAGCGCACCGACGACCACGGCAGCCAGGTCGGCTTCCCGAAGACCACCGAAGGCGCCGTGGCGATGATGCTCGCGGCCAACACGACCGACATCGAGGGCACCAAGACCAACACGGACGAGCAGCTCCGCATCTACCGCTCGTACATCGGCAAGGCCGACCAGTCCTCGGAGAACGCCGAGCAGATCGAGCTGAACGGCCAGCAGAGCGACAAGGCTCTGGCCAAGCAGATGGGCGTGGCGGCCGGGCAGCCCCTGCCGTCGGGCGCGTACGTCCGCAGCACCGTGGTGGGCTACAAGATCATCAAGAAATCTGACACCGAGGTCAGCGCATGGCTGCTGTCCAGGGTGGTCCAGAAGAACGGCGAGATGGCGAAGGAGAGCGGCAGCTACACCCGCACTCTGGCCGGCGCGCAATGGGAAGGCGGCGACTGGAAGTTGACCGGTGACGCCACCGCCCGCGCACAGCAGGACGTCCAGGGCCAGGCCCAGCCGCACATCGTGGCGCCGGGCGACGCGGACTTCAACAGCAGCGGCTGGACAGCCATAAGGCAGGCGTCATGAGCCGCCAGGGAGTCGTAGGGCGCCGGATCGCTGCGATCCTGCTCGCCCTGGTCGCGGTTCTCGGCGTGTCCGTCGTCTCGGCGCCGCAGCCCGCGCGGGCCGACGGCCCCATAGGCAATGTGATCGAGGGGGCGTGCCGGATCGGCACCGGGCCGGTGCTCGGGACGATCCTGCACACGGGCGGCAAGCTGACCGGCATCGGTGGCCTGACCGGCTCGGACATGTGCGACGCGGTCGGCGACGCGGGCGAGAAGGCCATCAAGGAGGCCTGGAAGAACGTCTGGGACAGCGTCCTCGGCGACATGATCAAGTCGGCCCAGGACGTCACCAAGTGGGTCATCAAGAAGGTGTTGACCTTCGCCCTGCTCGGGCCGTCGGTGGACCTCAAGGGCACCGGCCTGTGGACCGGGAAGGCGACCTTGGCGGGCATGCTCGTCTGGCTCGGGCTGGTGATCGCCGCCTTCGGGGTGATCTGGCAGTTGGCCAAGATGGCCGTCACCGGGAAGGCACAGCACGCCGGGGTGGCGATGCGGGGGTGGGTGGAGAACCTCTTCCTGTCCGCCCTCGGAGTGAGCCTGTTCGCGTTCCTGCTGACGCTCGGGGACGCGCTGAGCGCCGGGTTGGTCAACGCCACGTTCAAGGACGACGGGCAGGCCTACGAGCGGATCATCGCGGTCCTGCTGCCCACCGCAGTCTCGAACCCGATCACCCTGCTGTGCATCGTCGGCGTCCTGCTGCTGATCGGCTTCGTGCTGATGGTGATGATCTTCCTTCGGCAGAGCGCCATCCCCATCATCTGTCTGCTGATCCCCGTGGCCGGCGGCGGCCGGACCGGCGGCGAGGCCACCCGGAAGTGGGCACCCAGCCTCATCACCTCCGGCATGGTCATCGTGGCGTACAAGCCGATGGTCGCGATCATCATCTGCACCGGGTTCGCGGAGTTCGGGCACGCGAGGACCCTCGCGGAATGGCTGCGCGGCTGCGCCACGCTCGTCCTCGCGGTCATCGCCCCCGGTCCCCTCACGAAGGTGTTCGCCCCGTTCGGGGCGGCGGTCGGCGCGGGCATGAGCGCGGGCGGCGCTGGGGGCGCCCTGACCGCGGCTGCGGGCTACTTCTCCGGGAAGGCCGGAGGCGACGGCGACGGCGGCGGCGGTGACGGCGACAGCCCGTCGAGCGCGGTCGACCACGCCCGGTACGTCGAACAGAGCATGGGCAGCCAGAACGGCGGCGGCGGTGACGGAGGCTCAGGCGAGGACGGCGGCCAGGGCGGCGACGCCCAGGCGCAGGCCGCCCGGAACGAGGCCGGTGCCCGCGTACCCGGACAAGGCGGAGCCGAAGGCGCCGCCGGGGCCGACGCGGCAGCGGCCGGTGCAGGCACCGGTGTTGGAGCGGGCACGGCGGGAGCCACCGGCACCGCGGCGGGAACAGGTGCAGCCGCCGGCGCGCTCGGTCCGGTCGGCGTCGGCATCCAGGTCCTGGACGGCGTCAACGACGCGATCCAGGGCGCGAGCGGAGCAATGGGCGGAGAGAACCAGTGACCACCCACGAAGTGCCCAAGACCTTGATGGTCGAGGGCTTCCGGGCCCGCCGCAGCTTCGGCTTCGGCGGGCTGTCGCGGAACGCGACGATCTTCGCGGCGGCCATCCTGATGGCGGACGGACTGATCGCCACCCAGGTCCCGCTGTCCCTGCTGATCACCCTGCCGGTGACCGGCGCGATCTTCGGTCTGGCCGCCGCCAAGCGGCACGGCATGTCCGCGCTGAACTACTACTGGGCCAAGATCGCCTGGAAGAGGGCGGCGAAGTTCGACGCCACGTCCTACCGGCGTCTGCTGCTGCCGCACCCGTACGCCCTGGACCTGCCCGGCGTCGGCGCCAGCTCCACCCTGATCAGGGCGCACGACCCGACCAGCGGCCGACCCGTCGGTGTGGTCCACGACCGTGCGACCGGCTACATGACCATCACCACCCTGCTCGCCCCGGGCGGCAGCCTCATGGCGCCCACCGGGGCCGTGCAGAGCAGTCTGCGCACCTGGTCGTCCGTGCTGGACGCGATGAGCACCGACGAGCAGGTCAAGGGCGCGTCCGTCACCATCCAGATCACCCCGGGAGCAGGGGAGGCGCTCGGCGACGACGTCGCGGTCCGCAAGGACCCGGGCGCCCCGCAGCTCGCCAAGAAGATCATTGACGAACTGGTCCGCACGACCCCGCACGCCACCGCGAGCGTGGCGCCGTGGATGAGCGTCACCGTCGACCCGAACGCGACCGTCAACGCGCCGGCGGACCTCGCGGAGCAGGTCGCCGAGGCGCTGCGGGTCGTCGACTCGCTCGACCTGTCCGGCACCGGCACGGACATCGAGCGGCGGGCGACCGACGTCGACCTCCGCCGGATCGTGCGCAGCGCGTACGACCCGGACGTGTTCAACGCGAGGGACAGCGAGTTCGCGGATCTCTCGTGGTCGGAGTGCGGGCCGCAGGCCGCCGACGACGGTTGGGAGGAGTACGCGCACGACGGCGGCGTGTCCGTCAGTTGGGTGCTGCGCGAGATGCCGCGCCGTCCCCTGCCGTACTCCGTGCTGCTGCCGCTGCTCGCCCCCGGCCGCTACCAGCGACGCCTGACGCTCAGCTACCGCGTCCTGGACCCGTACGAGGGCGAGGCGGTGCTGGAGCGCGAGATCAGCCACGCCCAAAACCAGGCGCAGGCGACCGCCGAGGTCAAGGGCCGCGCGAAGTACAGCCAGAGGGCCGACCTCCAGCGCGCGGAGCGGGCCGCCGCACAGGTGGCCAGCGGCTCCCAGGTGGTCGACTGGACCCTCATGGTCACCGCCACCGCCCGCCGCACCGCCGACCTGCCCGCCGCGCGCCAGGAGCTGGCCCGCGCGGTCAAGGCGACCCGAGGCATCCGGATGCGGAGTGCGTTCGGCGCCCAGGCCGCCGTGTTCGCGGCCGGACTGCCGATCGGCTACTCGCCGCTCGTGAAGTGAGAGGGGGGCTGACGACGATGGCACGCAAGCCCAAGCAGGTTCCGGTGACCACACCCAAGCGGGTGGTCCGGGTGATCGAGCAGGCCCCGACCCGCGACGAGCGGCGGGCCGAGAAGAAGCTGAAGGGCCGCTTCGCCCCGCGACTCGGGTGGGGCGGGCGGTTCGGCGGCCGCTCGCCGGTCGAGGACACCGGCACCGTCTACACCGGCCCCACCTCGCAGGCGGGCGGCATCTACCCCTTCCTTCTGGGGTCGGGCCTGCCACCGCGCGGCGTGCCGGTCGGACGGGACGTGTTGACCGGTGAGTTGGTGTGTGTGGACCCCAGCGGATGGACCGGCAAGCTCACCACCAACCCCGGCATGTGGGTGATGTCGCAGCCGGGCGCGGGCAAGAGCGCGCTGGTCAAGCGCGTGTGCCTGGTCTACTCGGCGTACGGGCACATGGTCTGCGTCCCCGGCGATGTCAAGGGCGAGTACAGCGACCTGATCCGCGAACTCGGCGGCTCCGTCGTACGGATCGGCGACGGCATCGGCCGCCTGAACCCCTTGGACTCCGGCCCGTTGAAGGGGCGCGTGCACACGCTGCCCGTCGACCGGCGCGAGTCCCTGCTGGACGTCCTCAACGGCCGGCGGCTCGAAACCCTGGTTGCTCTGCTCAGCACGAAGCACGGGTTGGGCCGGTCCCCGAACGAGATCGAGAGGTCGGCGCTCGACACCGCGGTGCAGGTCGCGTCCGCCGCGCAGGAGTCCGGCAGCGACCCCGTGGTCGCCGACGTCGTCCAGGCCCTGCGTGCGGCCCCCGAGGAGCTGCGCAACAAGCTGGCCGCTGAGGGGGATACGTACCGCGACCTGACGCGATCCGTGATCGCCGGTTTGGACAACCTGATCGGCGGCCCGTTGAAGGGATTGTTCGACGGTCCGACGACGACACCCCTGGACATCTCGGCGCCCGCCGTGTCCGTGGACATCTCCGCCCTGCGGGCCCGCGGGAATGACGTGGTCAGCGCGGGCATGATCGCGACGTGGGCGTACACCTACTCCGCGATCGACAGCGCCCGCAGCATCGGCCTGATGGACCGCTCCCTCGTGCTGCCGATGGACGAGATGTGGCGCGCGCTGAGGAGCGGGCCCGGCCTGGTGGACGCAATGGACGCCATCAGCCGCCTGAACCGCACCACGAACGACGTGACGATCTACGTCACGCACTCGTTGCTGGACGTCGAGGCGCTGCCGACAGAGCAGGACCGGGCCAAGGCACGCGGGTTGATGGACCGGTGCGACACCTGGGTGATCGGCGCGTCCTCCGAGGAGGAGCTGACCCGGGTCACCGGCAAGCGCAGCCTCACGGAGCAGGAGCGCATGATGATCGGCTCGTGGAGTTCGGCGACGTCGACCGGGCTCGACATCGACCCGACTTTCGATGACGCCGACGGCAGCAACGCGGCCCTGGAGGACGAGGGTGCGCGGCATCCGGGCCGCGGAAAGTACCTGATCAAAATTGGCACCCGGCCCGGGATCGCGGCCTCGCTGGAGCTGACGCAGACCGAGTTGCGGCTCTACCGCACGGACACCAACCGGCGCCGGACGACGACGAGCGTAGGGGGCGACGGCCGATGATGACGGAGAACGACCGGGCGTGGGCGGGCGGAGCCATCTTGTTCGGCGGCGTGGTGGCGCTGGCCGCCACGACGTGGGCCGGGGCCGCGGCCGGCGCGCTGGTGACCGGCGAGGACGCGGCACCCGCCTCCCCGGTGACCGTCTTCCGGATGGTCAGCGACTGGTCGACGGTGTGGCCGCAGTCGCAGACCGCGTCCATCGTCGGCGCCACCGTCGCCGACCTGGCGGTCACCGTGTTCCTCGTGTGGGGTCTGCGCTGGGCATTCCGATGGTTCAGGAACCCGTCCAGCTTGGCCACCCTGCACCAGGTGCGCGAGCTGACCCCGAAGCACGCGGCCCGCACCGCCACCAGGCTGCGGGCCTCCCTGAAGGGGACGAAGCCGTCGAAGCTCCCGGCCCGCGACCGCGGCGTCCTCCTCGGTGACCACATGCCATCCGGGGTCGAGCTGCGCGGCTCGGACGAGGACACCTACGTCGCCATCATGGCGCCCCGCGCGGGCAAGTCGACCAGCCTCGCCATCCCCGTGGCGGAGGAGGCGCCGGGTGCCCTGCTGATGACGTCGAACAAGGCCGACGTCTACGCCGCCACGGTGGGCTCCCGCGGGAAGGTCGGGACCACCTTCCTGTTCGACACCCAGGGCGTCGCGCAGGCCGAGCGGGACGTGTGGGTCGACCTGGTGGCGCAGGCCGAGACGCTGGAGGGGGCCGAGCGGCTCGCCAGTCACTTCGTCAACCAGATCACCAGCGAACAGGCCGACCCGTTCTGGAGCCAGGCCGCCGGAGACCTGCTCACCGGCCTCTTCCGGGCCGCGTGGTGGGAGGGCGCCACCGTCCGTGAGGTCATGAAGTGGCTGTCCGACCCGAAGGAGAAGGCGCCGCTCCGCGTGCTCTACCAGCACGAACCGGTGCTCGCCGAACAGGTCGATTCCTCCATCAATATTGCCGAAGAGACACAATCCGGGATTTACCAGAACGCACGTACGGCCATGTCCGCGCTGCGCGACGAGAAGACGCTCGCGTGGGTCACCCCGGACAAGCACCGGGCCCGCTTCGACCCCGAGGCCTTCGCCACCAGCACGGACACGCTGTACCTACTGAGCAAGAAGGGCGGCCCGTCCTCGGCACTCGTGGCCGCGGTCGCCGATGCGGTCTTCACCGCCGGCACCGAGGCGGGCGAGCGCCACGGCGGCCGCCTGCCCGAGCCGATGCGCGCCGTGCTCGATGAGGCCGCGAACATCTGCAAAATCGCCGATCTCCCCGACCTCTACAGCCACTTGGGGTCTCGCGGCATCACGCCGTTCGTGATCCTCCAGAGCTATCGCCAGGGCGTGAAAGCGTGGGGCGAGGTCGGCATGGACTCCATGTGGAGCGCGGCCACGAAAAAGGTGATCGGCGTCGGGATGGACGACGCCAAGTTCGCTCAGGACATCAGCTCCCTGACCGGCGCGCACTACGTCGAGCGCGGCTCGTACTCCAAGAGCAAGGACGGCGGTAGCCGGTCCTGGAGCGAGCAGCGCGAGCAGGTACTCGACCCCGCCGAGATCCGCGCCATGAAGAAGGGCACGGCCCTGCTGATGTCCACCGGCATGCCGGTCGCGCAGATCAGTCTGCGGCCCTGGTACGCGGAGAAGGCGATGGCGCACATCGGCCCGCAGATGCGCGACGAGGAGGCCGCCATCACCAAGCGTGCCGTGGGTGCCCACGAGCTGCGGAAGGCGACGCGCAGTGGCCGATGAACACCCCGACGACGGCCCGGAACTGGACGTGCCGATCGGCATGTTCGAGGACATCGAAGACCTCAAGGCCAAGGTCGCCAGCCTGACGGCCCTGGTCACGAAGCTGACCGGGGGAGAGGGGGAGGAGCCGGGCGAGGCCTCCGCCGACGAGGAGGAGACGGCCGGCGGGGAGGCCACCGCCGAGGAGGACGAAGGGGAAGAGGAGTGGCAGTACCCGCCCTTCATCCTCTTGTTGGACCCGCCGGAGTACGACGACGAGCTTCGCGCGCTGATCGAGTGGGTGGAGGGAGTGCTGGTGCCCGGCTACCTCGCGGAGCCGTCGGCCGACGCCCGCTGGTGTCACCTGTGGTGGGAGCACCCCGTGGCCGTCGCCCGCCTGCACGCGGTGTGGCTCGCCTGGCAGGAGCTGACGGACCCGGCATCCTGCGGGTACACGGGGCCCTCGGTCTGGCACCGCGACCACATGGACCCCGCCCTTCGGGAGCTGCGCGGGTCCACCGGCCCGTTCTCGGGCTGCACCAAGGGCGAGCACCAGATCGAGCACCGCATGCCCAGCCTGGTGCCCAGCGCCTGGACGCACGCCGAGGACTGAAGCAGGGCCGACGAACGTGAGGGGCCGCCGGGACGACCTGGCGGCCGCACCCTTGCTACCCCAAGCCACCTGGGGAGGATGGGTGCATGACCTTCCAGTGGCAGACCCCACCGTGGCAGCGCCACATCGACTGCACGTACATGGCGGTGACGCTCACGGACGCGGGCGACCAGATCAGCATGGCGGCGTCGGCCGTGCGGGGAGACACCGCCACGGAGGCCCTGGCCGACCTACTCATGGGGCCCGGCAGCGCTGCCATCGCCGCCGCGGTGCTTCAGCCCGATCTCATAGGCGTCGTGGTTCGTGACGGAGTGGATGAGCTGTGGCTGACGCAGCCCCCCATTCAAGTGGCTGCCAGAGACACGGCCGGGGTGTGGGATGTCACCGTGGACGCGCCCCCGACCGAGGTGGTGACCTGGTTCTCCGCTACCGACACACGGCGTCTGCTCGCTCAGCTCCAGGACAGGTACGGGGCCGCATAGCCGGTACCCCTACTCGCTGAGCGGTGCGAGGGCGGTGTAGCAAGGGGCGCACACCGGAAGGGCGTCGGTGATGTCCGCCGGGTGTCCCTGACCCTCCACCCCTGGCGTGACCATGCGCAGCAGACGGCCCGGCTCCGCGGCCGCCAAGCATGTGCCCTCCCCGCCGTGGTAGAAGCGGCACACGCAGCGGCAGCCGCCGGGCCGGTGCTGTTCCCAGGTGAACAGCCAGATCTTCGTCAGGTAGAGCACGGGGTGCTCCGTCTCGCCTGCCATGCCGGAACGGTAGCGGCTCGCTCCCCGGGCCTACCGGCCGCCGATCGACCGGATCACCCCGGCCGCGTCCTGCTCGCCCCGCAGGGACACGTCCGTCGCGAGGATCGCCAGTTTCCCGGCCATCCCCATCAGCATGCTCGGCAGGATGCACTCCGGGTCGGAGCCCGCCGCGGCGATCCTGCCGAAGGACCGCTCCAGCTCGCTGGAGAACTCCGCCTCCAGGTCGGCGCCCTGCTGCTCGGGGGACCGCGCTTCGGGGACGGTGAGGTGTTCCATGCTGCGGTCGGCCATGAGGCAGGCCAGACGGGTGCACTCCTCATCGAGGGCGGCCATGTCGACGTACACGCGGGACTCCTTCGCCGGTAGCTCAGGTCTCCTGCATACCGGATGGCACCGCCAGTGCGCCGCGAACGGGCCCGAGTTGGGGCAACGCGCCGCCAACTCACCCCAGAAACTCACCTCTTAAGAGGTGAGTTTCAGCTAGGATGGAGCCATGCCTACCGAAGCCGTCGCCGTCATCCCCGAGCCCGCGCCCGCCCCGTCCCTGGAGATCGTGCCCGACCCGCCCGCCGAGGTGACGGTCGCGAAGATCGCAGCCGGAGTCACCTCCGCCCTGGTGGACGCGTGGGACGCGATCCGCGCCCGCCACAAGGACGTCCCCGAGGCCGTCATCAGCATGGCCACCGGCGGCCGCGCGAGCGCGGTCGAGCTGGCCCACTTCGCGCCCCGCCGGTGGAAGCTGCGCGAGGGCGACGAGCGCCACCACGAGGTGTTCGTCACCGCCGAGTCGCTCGCCGACGGTGCCCCCAAGGTCTTCGGGTACCTCCTGCACGAGGCCACCCACGCGGCCAACGAGGCGCGCGGCGTCAACGACTGCTCCGCCAGCCAGTACCACAACAAGGAGTTCCGGAAGACGGCCGAGGCCATGGGACTCGTCCAGCGCGCCGACGTCGGCGAGAAGTGGAAGAAGAAGTACGGCTTCGCCGGTACGGAGCTGGGGGAGGAGGCGGCGAAGACCTACGCCAAGGAGATCGCCGCACTCGACAAGGCGATGCACGCCACCCGCACCCCCGACCTCTTCGCCACCCGCACCCGAGGCGGCAGCGGGAGCAAGGGCGGGACCACCGACGACACGGACACCGCAGACGCCGGCGGGGACGACGAGGCGCCGACCGGGAAGAAGGAGAAGGAGGACCGCAACTACGTCAAGGCGGTCTGCCAGTGCGAGACGCCCGCGGTCATCCGGGTCTCCCCGAAGACGCTGGAACGCCGCAACATCATGTGCGGCGACTGCAAGGAGAACTTCGCGCCGGAGGAGTCCGCCTGAGAGAGGTGGTCTATCTGGCCAGATAACCCGCGGGCCCCGGCGGTCCCCTTCAAGGGGAGCCGGGGCCCGCGTCGTTGTGCGTCCGCGCCGCCGTGGTCGACCAGGTGCAGCGCCTACGGCAGGGGGGTGTCCTCCCCGCCGGCGGGCGGCTGCGCCACCACGGTGTCGCGGCGAGCGTCCCAGCCGGTGCAGTGCGTCGTCTCCCGGCCGTCCCGCTCGTACCGGACCTTGATGTCCCACACGGGCCAGGTGCCGAGCGGGCGCGGGCCGCGCTCGATCGCGAGGACCTCGTACGCGCTCGCGGCGTCGCCGTGGTGGTACCGGCCGCCGACGACGCGGGGGCCGACCTGGGTGGCGATCCACTCCTCGTAGGTCATCTCGAACCCCTCCTCGCGGTCACCCAGCAGCTCGGCGGGCATCGTGTTGCCGCACTCGGTGCAGTCGCCGCGGCCGGAGGGGTTGACGGTGCCGCAGGTGGCGCACGACCAGGACGGACGGCCGCAGTCGTGGCAGGCGTCGTACGTCGCCGGATTGTCGGCTCCGCACGTGCAGCCCCACGCCGTGCGCGAGCGCTTCGCGGCAGCAAGGTCGGTCTCGTAGGTACCCATGGGTCTCCTTCTCGTACGGGCCGGGAAGTCCCCGGCCCTGATCGTGGTCTATCTGGCCAGATAAAACGCGCCTACACGGCCCGCAGGCGGCGCGGGGAGCGGGCCGGGGGCGGGTTGCCCGGGTCGGGCCAGTCGTCTGCCGAGAGGCCCCACGAGGGCGGCTTCCAACTCGCCGCAGCGTAGTGCCGGTAGACGTCCTCCCACGGCGCCTTGAAGTACGCGGGCAGCAGGCCGCCGCGGTTCGGGATCGGTTCGGGCGCGGCCGCGTTCTGTTCGCGGACCTGCTCGGCGACGCGCTCGGCGTGGTCGACGTGCCGCTTGCAGAACCAGTGCGGGAGCACCCAGCCGGTGCGCGGGTCCAGCTCCAGCACCTTGTGGTGGGAGTCGGCGCCACAGATCCCGTGCTTGTTGCGGTAGTCGACCGGCGGGACGTAGCCCGGGCCGACGTGCACGACCGGTTCGGGCAGCGGCCGCAGCGGCACCGCGGCCTCCTCCTCGCCGCTTGTGGCGGGTCGGCGCGGCCGGTAGACGTACGGCCGCAGGCGCGGCGCCTCGCAGCCCGGAGCCTGCCCGGGGCCCCAGTCGGCCGCCGCGCGGGGCGGCTCGTAGCGGGGCGCGTCGTCGGCGACCAGGGCATCGAACCGGGGGCGTCCCGTGGCCGGGCTCCGGCCCAGCGCCCGGGCGGCGGTGCTCAGTACCCGCCCGGGCTCGCCGGGGGCGACGAAGAGGGCGTACGCCACGGCGAGCAGCAGCTCCCGCGCCGGCGGGGCGGCCCGCCGGTCGCCGAAGATGCGGTGCACGGTCTCCGCGTGCGCCTCCGCCCGGTCCAGGCGCGGGGCGTCGGCGTCCGCCGGGCTCACGCGAAGACCTCCACCAGCCGCACCCGCACCGCGTCCTCGTGCAGCCGCTGCCCCTTCAGGTAGTGGTTCCAGGTCCGGTTGTCGCAGCGCTGCGGGATGCCGTCGCCCGGGTCGAAGTCGACCAGGCAGTCGAGGCCCACGTCCTGCGTGAGGACGGCGGCCAGTTCGTCGGCGTCGTACATCGGCTCCAGGCCCTGGAAGGCGCGCTGCCGGTCGACCCGGACGCGCGTGGCGGCGATGCGGACCTCCAGGGCGAGCGGGGAGAGCGCGGCCCACTCCAGCAGCACGTCGCCGTGGCACGGCTCGCCGGGCTCGCACGGGCACGCCAGGTCCATGCCGCGCAGCTCCGGCAGCCGGGCGAGGATCTTCTCTCGGCGCCGGTCGCTCTCGTCAGCGGTCCAGTTGGCGCGGCTCCCGCGCAGCCACGGGCGGAACTCGGCGATGACGGTCTGCCGGGCCTCCGGCTCCTTGTAGCCGATGTCCATGGCGCCCGCGATGGTGAACGGGTTGCCGAAGTCGGAGGTGCGGTCCACGATCATGCACCGCTCGGGCTTGCGCCAACCGCGGTCTCGGCGGCGCTGGATACGGGTGCAGGTACGCATGGGATGCGGTCCTTTCTCGCTGGTCAGACGGCGGTCGGCCGCGCGTGGATCGGGATGTGGATCTCCCCGCCGCCGCAGTCGAAGTCGGACCACTGGTGTTCGGGGGCGAGCGCCCATCCGTTGTCCGTCGCGGCGCGCACCGTCTCCCGGATCGCTTCGGTCCTGCTGGCGTAGTCCCCGAGCGCCACGGACGCGAGCGGCAGTTCGAAGTCGGAGGTGTAGGTGTCCACCGAGGCCAGCCACCTCCCGGCCTCCAGGATCAGGAGGTGCGTGGCCACCAGACCGGCGCGGGCGGCGTGTTCGAGGTAGCGGGCGTGATCGGTCTGCATCACCAGCCCCTCGTACTCCGGGAAGAACTCGGCGAGGTCTCGGCGCGCTCCCTCGTCGCCCTCCTGCGCCTTGCGCAGTACGGCGACGGCATCCGAGATCCGCGCGGGGGCAAGGACGTCGCTGGACACGGTGGCTCCTGTCGAGGTGGGTTCGATGTGGTGCACGGCGGTGAAGCCCTCCCGGAGCAGGGCGTCCGGGGTGGCCTCTCGCGCGAGTTGGTGCTGCCAGCGCAGCGTGTCCGGCGGCACCTGCCGGTTGGGCGGCCGCTGCGCGTTGCGGGTCAGGCAGGTGTCGAGGTCGGGCAGGAAGCGCAGGGCGACGATGGGGCGGCTGTGCCGGCGGGCCCGCTCCACGAGCTGCGCCCGCACGTGGGGCTCCACGTTCGTGCTGTCGAGGAAGACCGTCGACCCGGCGCCCAGGTGGTGCTCCAGGAGGGCGTTCTGTCGTTCCACGGCGGCCGGGGTGACCGACTGGTCGCCCTCGTCCCCGCCGATCTCGCGGCGCAGAGAATCGAGGCAGACAACCGCATCGGCCGCCACGGTGTCGGCGTACGTCGACTTGCCCGAGGCCCCGGGGCCGACCGCGACCAGCAGCGTGCCGGGGGCCAGGTCGAGGGGCGGGACAACCAGGAAGCCCGCGGTTGTCGTCATCCCTGCCCCCCGGTCAGCCGCTCCACGGCGGCGGCGAGTTCGCCGCGCTCGGCGGCCTCGTCCGCCTCGGTCAGCCGCCGCAGGGCGTCCGCGACGGTCACCTTCGGGTCGACGCGGGAGGCCTCCGTGAGCGGCTGGTTCAGCGCCTCGTAGCCGGTGGCGTAGCCCTCGTGGTAGCGGCAGAGCTGGTTCGCCACCTCGCCGCAGGCCGGGCAGTTCTCCCAGTCGGCGGCGTCGTACGGCTCGATCTCCATGGGCACGTCGGCGGTGGCGGGCAGCTCCAGCGCGGCGTGCGGCCGGGCCACGCCGAGGACGCGCAGAGACCAGTCCTCGGGCAGCGCGCGCACCTTCATCGCGAGCGCGGCGGCCACGGCGGGCTGGTCCTCGGTGAGGCGCTGCCACAGCGTGTCCGCCGTGTTCAGCGCGTCGGGCGATAACGTCATGTCCGTTCCTTTCAAGGGGAGTTGGTCAGAAGGAGCGGCGCATCCAGGCGGGGAAGCCGCTCGCGCAGAGACGACAGCGGAGCCGTCCCAGCACCAGGGCCCACCCGGCAGCGGCCGCGCAGACGAAGTTCAGGTCCGTCATCCCGCAGCCGGTGCACTCCGGCTGTGCCGGACGGCTCACCGCAGCACCCCGCGCCGTCCGAGGCACGGTCAGCTCCTCGGGGTGTGGTCGTCGTCCTGGTCGTCGTCGGCCGGGAGCGAACCGCCGTCCACGTCAACGAACTTGACGTCCGGGGAGCCCTCCAGCATCGACGGGTCGGGCGTCCAGGACGCGGACGTCTTGCCCGCGCCGCCGGGGTGCAGCCCCGCCGCCCGGGCGGCCCCCTGAGTGAACGCGAGACGGGCGAGCGCCTCGCGGAAGACGGGCACGTTCCCCGCGTCCATCCGGTACGCGATGTTCTGGTGCCAGCTCGGGTTGTCCGGGTCGGACACCGGGTTGATCGGCGCCGGGGTGCCCTCCGGCCACCAGCCCTTCTTCACCCCGCGCGGGACGGCGCGGGAGAGGGCGACCGTCGGCCCGTTCAACCGGCCGACGACGGACCGGAGTTGGTCGGCGTCGAGGTAGCCGTCGCCGTCGAGGATGACCATTTCGGCGAACCGGCGGGCGCCGGCGGGGAGGGAGCGGAGGTAGCGTTCGGCGCGGTCGACGCTCCAGCCGGTCTGTACGGTGGCGACGGTCAGCTCCGCGCCCTGCTGCGCGGCGAGCGCGAGCACCTTTTCGGCGAACTCCTCGCTCGCACCCTCAATGGTGATCTTCACTGGAACCTTCCGACGGATTCTTACCCGGTTCTCCCGGGTCTCCATCGGCAGTGTGCCCCTCCGGACCCCCCTCCGTCTAGACCGGGGAGAATCTGGCAAGAATTCTGCACTCGTTCGGGCGATCCGGTAGCCGGGCGCTCATCGGCTCGGATAATGTGCCATATCCGAGGCGATAAACCGGACATGACGACAGGTCAGCGAACCGGCCCGCCGACCCGGAAGGAATCGAACGCCTGTGTCATCGACTCCGGAACCACCGCGGCGGTACGTCGTGGACCTCACCGCCGCCGACGGTGAGGCCGTCTTCGCGTTCCTCGTGCCGCGACTGCGCGCCCAGATGGACGAGCACTACGGCACCGCGACCTACAAGATGGGCTTCGCGCTGGACGCCATCATCCGCAGTGCGGAGCACACCGTCCGCCACCAGTCCCAGACGCTGGCCGCCGACAGCTTCCACGACGGCCGCGAGCGGCTGCGCTGCCTCCACGCCCTCCAGGACGCCTGGAACACGCTGTGGCGGGCCGTCTTCCCGTGGCGGGAAGAGGAGGGCTACGACCACGCCCGGTGGGTGTACGTCGAATACCACGACGCCGAGGACGCCGCGCGCTACGACGCGATGAAGGCGGAGGTCGACGCGGAGCTGCGGGCCGAAGAGGCGGCCGCCGCACAAGCCCCGGAGACCAGCCAGTGAGCGCCCCTGCGGCGGAGGCAACTCCCTTATGCCCCGGGCAGCTTGAGCTGTTCCGGGTGTGGTCCCGCCCGAGCGTCACCATCGACTACGCCCGCCCCGATGGCGGCCCGCTTACCGACGCCGACTTCGAGCACCTCGCCCGGATCGGCCGTACGGCTACCACCCGAAAGAGTGACTGACATGCCGTTGTCCGTACCGCTCCTCCTCGTGCCGGGAGAGCCGGACCGCTCCTACACCGTCCACCTGCACCGTGTGCGCTGGAGTGTCCCCAACGTCTCCGTGCCGCTCACCGCCGACCACCTCACGGAGCTGGAGGCCAACGCCCGCAGGTGCCTGCGGATGGTCTCCGAGTGCATCGCTGCCGAGCTGACCGACGCCGACGTCGAGGTCACCGAGAACCCCGACGGCTCCGCCGAGGCCGTGGCCCGTGTCCTGTGCACCGAGGACGAATGCGCCGCCGTCGCCGAGCGGTACCGTCGCGACGCCGACGAGGACGTCGAGGCGGAGGCCGCCCGCAAGTGGGCCGCCACCAAACTCCAGCACCAGACCGTGGAACTCCTGCGCCTGCGAGCCGAGTTGGAGAAGTTCGCGCCCGGCAAGACGATCGCATCGGCCAAGGACATGCTCGCCGCTGTGCTCGCCGTCCAGCACGAGCGCACCGGCGGTTCGACGGACCGCGTCGTGCTGATGGTGGACGAGGCGGCCCACCTGTTCCGGGAGACCGGGCTGTTCAACGACCAGAGCCCGGAGGGGGTACGTGCCGAGATCGAGCGCCTGATGCGCACCGGCCGCAAGCCGTACCCGACCGAGCCCGCCGGCGAGGCCTTCGCCCCCCACCACGTCGCGGACCTGGACGGCGCCGACAACCTCACGACGTGGGTGGCCCCGGCGCGCGGCTCCGCCCCGATGTTCACGACCGACGAGGCGCTGGACTACTTGGGGCGCCAGAACGCCACCGAGCTGACCCCCGAGCACCTGGTGCGCGAGACGCTGGAGGTGGCTCGCACCGTGGCCGTCGGCGGGGCCCCGAAGGCGAGCGTGATGCGGCTCGGGGAGCTGTCTCGCGAGGTCGCACGCCGCTGCGACGCGGAGCCGAACCCGCCGTGCCCCGCCGACTGCGAGCAGGACGAGGACCCCGGGCTCGCCCTGCTGCACCGCATCGGCTATCGGCCCCGCGCCGTACGCGTCGGTGAGGTCCGCGCCGCACGGGCGGGCGCCGGACGGGACTGGTCGTGGCGCACGCTTCCCGACGTCCTGCCGGACGACGATGACGACACCGCGGTCCTGGTCTACCGCGAGCCCACCCCGGGCCTCGCGCTGCTGGAGCACATCCGCACCGGCGACGAGAAGGCCGTGCAGAGCGACATCACCCTCCTGCTGCGCTGGCTCACCGCGGACGGGAAGTGACGGCTGATGAGTAGTTCCGACGCCATCGCCGCCCACCTGGACTGGCAGCCGTTCGCCCATCGGCAGGAGTGCGCCAAGCCCGTCTGGGAGGTCGCCCAGCAGACCGAGCCCGACAAGCGGCGCCCCCGCCGGGAAGGCCCGGAGCATGGATGCCCCAACGAGGAGTGCAGCCACCGCGACCACTACGACCTGATCACCCTGCGGGTGCTGTGCCGCTCCTGCGGCATCGTGCACCTGATCGGCGGTGAGGAGTACACCACCCGGACGACCACCACGGCGAGCACCGGCTACGGACAGCCCCCCAAGAAGGTGGCCGGGCTGTGGCTCTACCCCGGTCCGCCGCTGCTCGACTGGAAGGACGCCGGGCCCGGCGCCTACCTCTGCTCCCGGGAGAAGGTCGACCGGTTGTCGGAGGACGACATCGTCGGCGCCATCACCGAGGGCCGGGGCAAGCGCGGCGCCACGGTCTGGTACGCGGCCATCGGGCCCGACTTCCGCCCTCCCGCCCGCGGGCTGTCGGGCTACACGGTCTGGGCGAAGAACAGCGGTGACAAGCCGTTCGGCACCGTCGCCGCGGCGGCGAAGTGGGTGACGGCGGAGCTGGAGACGGCCGCCACCGATAAGGAGGGATCGGCCCAGTGAGCGGCAACCATGACGCTGCCATCGACGCCGTCAAGGAACAGCTCCCGTCGGCGACGCAGGTGTTCGCCAAGTGGCCGGCGGCGGTGCCGACCGGACCGTTCGCCCTCTACGGCGACGTCGACCTGTACCAGACCGGCGGGTTCGAGGACCCGCGCCTGGTGCTCTACACCGGGGTCAGCCGCCTGCCGACGCTGACCGTGGGCTGGTGCCTGTTCGGCGCTTCCCGCAACGTCCAGCCCGGCAAGGACAAGGACACCTTGCCGAGCGGTGCCCGGGAGGCCCTGAACGACACGACCGCGGTGCGCGCCTTGCAGCTCCTCGCGGTCGACCACCCGGAGACCGATGAGGCCGCGATCGAAGCGCTCACGGTCCCCGGGGTGACCCGCTCCCTGGTCGACCTCGCGTCGGCCGTCCACCAGGACCACGAAGGCCGGGCCGTCCCGTTCGGCTGCGAGGTCGGCACCTACGTCTACGCGTCCCACCACGGGCCCGTACGCGTGGGCACCGTCACCGCCGACGTGGTGCTGATCGGCAGCCCCATCTGGATTGCCAAGACCGAGACGAAGGAGGACCAGGACCAGTGAGCGCCAGGGACCAGATCGACGGCACGGCCGTCGTCACCACGTACTTCGAGGACCGGATCGCCGCAGCGGAGAAGGAGGTCGAGGCGGCCCGGACCGCGCTCGCCGCCGCCGAGGCCAAGGTCGAGCAGCGACAGACCGAGCGGGACACGTTCGTCCGGGACGGCTCCCTGCCCCCGGCCGCGTACAACAGCGACACCGGCCAGCCGGAATGGGAACTGTGCCAGTGGGCGCAGACCCGCAGCGCCCGTATCGCCTTCAAGGACCTGACTCCCTCGGGTGACACCGCCTTCAACCGGCTGCGCGCTGAGGAGAAGGCGGCCCACTCGTGGCTGCGCGAGCACGGCTACACCGTCCCTGCACCGTTTGGAGAGAAGGCATGAGCGAGGCACACACCGACCCGGACGCGATGTTCATGGCCGCCGAGACCCACCGCCCGGACGACGTTCCGGCCGGCACGCCGCTCACCTCCCTCGCGGAGAAGCGCTCCGAGGCCGGTCTGCGACTGCTGACCAAGCGCGACCGCGACCAGGACGCCGCCGTCAGCGACGCCCTGACGCAGATCGCGTTGGGCGAGGCGATCCGCCGGACCGTCCGTGCCCAGCGCGGCAGCACGGTCGCGGAGGCGCTGCGGCTCGGGGCGACGTGGGAGCAGGTGGCGGCCGCGCTCGACACCACCGAACTCGCTGCCGCCGACGACCTGCGGGTGTGGGCCGAGGGGCAGCGCACCCTCTACCACCAGCTCCTCACGGAGAACCCGGACAACCGGATCGGGCTGAACGACGACGCGTACCACGAGGTGATGCGCCAGGTGGCGTTCGCCCTGGGGCGGGCCGCGGTCGACGCCCGCGACACCCACGCGGAGCAGGCGCCCCGGCTGCGGGCGGCGGTCGCCGCGGCGCCGATGCTCGACACCGTCGGCGAGTTGCGGACCCTGCTGGAGCAGCTCCCCGGGGAGATGCCGTTGTCCCTGGACGACCACCACCGGGCCCTGCCCGGCGAGCCGGACCAGGTGCACACCATCCACCCCCGGCTGGTGGCCGTGGTCTCCGGGCTCGCCACCGAGGCAGAGAGCAAGCAGCCCGGGCTGATGCTCACCCAGGTGTACGTGCCCTTCCCCGCGGAGGACGAGGAGCAGGCCGCCGTCGCCACCCGCGACGACCTGCCCGCGTACGGCGAACTCCCCCGCGCGGCCCACTACCTGATGCGCGGCGAGCTTCGCCCGGGCCTCACGGACGCCGCCGAGGTGCTGGACGAGGTCGCCCACCTGGTGGGCGAAGTCGCGGCGGGGTATGTCGAGACCGGTTCGGACGGGTTGGCCGCGCTGGAGGTCGAGGCGGACCGGATCACCCACTCCGCAGCACGCGTCCGCAAGCTCGCCGACGAGGTGGAGGCCGCCAAGTGACAACCGCCGAGGAGTACGGGACCGCGCTGGAGCCGGTGGAGGTGGTCGACGCCGAGCTGGTGGACGACGACACCCCCGGCGCCGGCGAGGTCGCCGTACGCGACCCGGTGGCCGCCGTCCTTGCCGCACTGGACACGGACGCCAAGGAGCACCTGAACGACATCCGGCCGAAGAAGACCAAGGACGGCTACGAGCGGGACTGGGAGATCTGGGGGGAGTTCCACGACTGGCTCGCCGAGCGGACCGGCACCCGCCTGCCGCTCGGCAAGGTCACCGTGGGCACCTTCGTGTCGTTCGTGACGTACCTGGACCAGGTGGTCGAGGCGCCGCCGAACACGATCGAGCGCCGGATCACCGGCGTCACCTCGGAGGCCCGCAGGC
The DNA here is from genome assembly GCF_044765685.1 of Leifsonia sp. NPDC102414. Taxonomy (NCBI): domain Bacteria; kingdom Bacillati; phylum Actinomycetota; class Actinomycetes; order Micrococcales; family Microbacteriaceae; genus Leifsonia; species Leifsonia sp. NPDC102414. The sequence continues at coordinate 25,283 of NZ_JBIWKN010000007.1, read as the reverse complement.
ACGGCTACACGGTGCCCAAGGAGGCCACCGAGGCGGCCCGGCGCGCGCTGAAGCCCCTCCGGCTGGACAAGCGGCGCCAACAGCGCGGCCGCGGCAAGGCCGCCGCCATCACCCCGAACGACCTGCGGAAGATGGCCAACGCACCGCGCGAGCGCGCACCCCAGCCCGGAGCCCGGCGGCAGCACACCATCGTGGTCTCGGACCTGACCCGGCTGCGGGACAAGGCGCTCAACTCCCTGAAGTTCGCGGTCGCGGGCCGCAACGAGGAGATGTCCGAGCTGGACGACCCGGACATCGAGGCCGTGGACGAGGGCCTGATGGTGCACGTGCCCTCGGTGAAGGGCCGCCCGGAGCGGGATGCACCCGTCACCTACGGCGAGGACATCGACACCTGCCCGGTGCGCTGCTGGCGCGCGTACCAGGAGGCCAAGTTGGCGGCTGGCGCCGTCCCCGGGGGACCGGCGTTCCTGCCCGTCGACCAGTGGGGCAACCAGGGCACCGCGCGCCTGTCGCCGGACGGGGTCGGCCGCGCCCTCGCACGCTGCGCGAAGTACGCGAGCCTGACCGGGCGCCGGATCACCGGGCACTCCGCCCGGCGTGGTCTGGTCACCACCGGCCGCAAGAAGGGCAAGCGCGTCGAGAAGCTGCGCCGTCAGGGCGGGTGGTCCGCCAATTCCCCGGTGTTCTGGGAGTACGTGGACGAGGGTGAGGCGTTCGAGGACGCAGCGACCGAGGGGATCGGCCTGTGAAGTCGGCTGCATCCCGCTCTGACGCCCGATTACGCCCGCTGGACGGCACAGGCCGCGGTGCCGTCCGGCGCGTACCCAGCGCAACCCCTCTCTTCCTGCCCGCGCCGGTCGGTGCCGCGGGGAGCGGGGGTCTGGGGGCCGGCGAAGGCCCCCAGCGGCCACGCTCCCGAGCCCGCTTGTCAGTGCCGTGCGCTGTGCTGTGCCTACGACCGTCGATCGCCTGGAGGTTCTCGTGACCACGTCTGTACCTGCAAAGCCGGAGTCCCTGCCCGTGTACGAGCGCAGGGACATTCCAGCGGATCAGCAGCACCTGCGGACGACGACGGAACTCAAGAGCCAGCGGTTGAAGCCAGCCCCTGGCCAGGAACCGGTGGCGTTCGTGCGTGTGTACCGGCGTGGCCACGGGTGGGGGAACTTCCCGTTGTACGATCCGGCCGCTGCCGCGCAGATGCGGCCCCTGTCGGCGAAGCAGCAGGCTGCGAAGACCGCCCGCCGGACGTGCCCCAAGTGCGGCGAGGTGCGCAATCACGTCGTGTACGGGCAGTGCGGGCCGTGCCAGGTGCAGGAGCAGCAGGAACGACAGGCTCTGCAAGCCCGGACCTGCTGGAAATGCCACCGTGTATCGCTGGCCCCGTTCCGGAGTGGACAGAACGAGGAGCAGGACCGCTGCACGCCGTGCTGGGTGCTGTGGCGGTTGCAGAAGCAGTTCGAGGCTGAGCGGCTGGCCGTGTGGCGGCGTACCTGCCCGGGCCGGGACTGCAACGTGGTGACGGCCACCGACGAGGAGATCGCCGCCGTCCGGGCGGACTCCACGCACCGGGTGGGCTGGGTGCCCCGGTGGTGCCCGCCCTGCGCCGAGCGCGACGCGCGAGAACGCGCTGAGCGGCAACGGGCGCACGAGGAAGCCCAGCGGCAGGCAGAAGAACACCGACGCCGGCGGGTCGCCGAACTGGTCGACTGGGCACAGGCCCTGGTTGACGATCCGACAGTCGTCATCCTGGATTCGGAGACCACCGGCCTGGAGGACGACGCCAGGATCGTGGACTTGGCCGTGTACAGCATGGGCGGGGACGTCCTCCTGGACACGCTCATCGACCCGGGCGTGCCGATCCCCGCCGAGTCGACCGACATTCACGGGATCACCAACCAGATGACGATGGGCGCCCCCTCGTTCGCCGACGTCCTTCCGCGGCTGGGGGAGGTCCTGGAGGGGCGACGTTGCCTGATCTACAACAAGTCCTTCGACGTCGGCCGACTGCGGCACGAGCTGACGCTGCACTACCTCGACCAGGCGGCGCAGGACGCGGCCCGGCAGGTGGCGGCGACGGGCATCATGCCCGAGGGGCTGCGGGAGCAGGCGGTGGCGCGGGCACAGAAGCAGGCCGCGGCCTGGCTCGCCGCCGTGAAGTTCGAGGACGTGATGCTGCCGTACTCCGAGTGGTTCGGCGACTGGTCCGACTACTGGGGCAACTACGCGTGGCAGCCCCTGTACGGCGGGGATCATCGAGCACTGTCGGACTGCCGGGCCGTGGTGGATCTCCTGAAAGGCATGGCGCGGCAAGTCCACGCCGAGACTGCCTGATCCGCGTACGCGGTCAAGGGCGAGTGACACAGCGAAGGCCTCCGGGAACGTCCCGGAGGCCTTCGTCGTACGTCCGCGCACCAGCTCAGAGGACGTCGCCCGCCGTACGCAGCCGTCCGGCTTCCGCGAGGGCCTGGTGCAGCACGGCGGAGAGCGGGTCGGCTTCTTCCCCGGCGACGTCGGCCTGCTGCGCTGCGCGGCGGAGCCGGTCCTCCAGGAGTGCGCCCCGCAGCGCTGCGGAGGCACCGGCGGGCATCGTGGCGGTGAAAGCGACGACCATGCCGTAGAAGCCGTGCATCAGGTCATCCAGGCACTTCACCCCGTCCAGGTCCCCCGGGCTGCTCATGACGCTGCGGGCGAGGATTTCGGCGGCGGCGAGCAGTCGCCCGGCCGCGATGGCGGGCCGCTCGATGGCGCCGCCCCCGTCGGGGTCGATGTGAAGCGCCCGCAGCGCATCGCTGATCTTCACGACAGCGTCAGGCAGTTCGGGAGCCTCGTCGGCCCCATCGGGGTGTTTCTGGTAGGTCATGGGCGGCAGCGTAGTGGCCCCGTTCCGGCCGGCACCGACGGTCAACGGAACCCGGAGTAGGGCAGACGGCCGCTGGGAGACCCGGCAGTTGGGATGGTCGGCAGCCGATACGGTGTCGCCGTGAACCTGAACGATCCGATGCCCCGCAGCGCCTTCCTTGAGATCGACGGCGGCACGCAGGATGCCTTCCCGGCGATGTCCGCCGTCAACGCCGTCGAGACCTGCGCGGCACGCGCCCGCGAACTCGCTCAGGGAGTGAGCGGGCGTGGCGGAGCCGACTTGATCGGCGTGGCACCGGATTCGTTCCGGCTGCTGCTCGAACGAGAGCTGGTCGACCTCCACGGCGACGCCGACAGTTGGCTGAGGCTCCAGGGAATCACCGTGGTGTGGTTCGCGACCGGCTCTCGGGGTGCGGCTGTCGACGAGGCCGGGATGCGTATCGAGTCGCTGGAGCCCAGTACCGGCCTGATGCTGTGGGTGGCCGCCGACGAGCAGTAGGTCGCGTGAGCGGTCCCCGTCACGGCGATGGGCGGCGGCGCAGATCCTGCGCCCATCCGCGAAGCGGGTCGGCGAGGACGAGGTTGTCGCCGCGGCTCACGGTCTGGAGCAGCATGGCGCACACGGTCGCTTCGGCGGCGAGTGCGGCCGGGGTGCCCAGGACGGGGAAGGTCTCACGGACGCGGGCGGCGGTGCCGGGCCGAAGCAGCGAGTAGGCGTAGAGCATCGCGCAGTCGAAGCCCTCGGGGGCGGTGCCCCAGCCCTCCCAGTCGAGGACCTGCAAGGGGTTGGTGAGGTTGGCCCAGTGCAGGTCGCCGTGGGCGGTCGACCAGCGCGGCGCGTCCGGCGCGGGGATGCCCACGAACTCGGGGATGGCCCGCTCCATGTACTGCGTGCGGACGGTGACGCGGTCGGTGGCGGTCGCCGCGAGCTTGTGCAGCGTGGTCGCCAGGTCCGTCCACCAGGTATCGGGCAGGTCGAGGTCCTCGTGCAGGATCGGACTGCCGGAGAGCACCGGTTCGCCGACACGGACCGACAGTTCCGCCCGGTAGGCGGTGCCGTCCTCGGTGGCGTCGTGCAGGCCGACCAGGGCCGGGCGGCGGCCGTCGAGGTCCCCGAGAATCCGCTGCGCGTCCTCGGCGCCATCCCACAGCTTGCCGGAGGCCTTCTCCTGCGGCGCGGCCACCAGCCGCAGCCACACCGGTTGGCCGGCGGCGGTGCGGGCCGGGGCACCGAGGGTGCGCCCGGCCCATCCCCAGAACTCGCCGCCCGGTTCCACGGTCACGCTCAAGGCCTGCGCCGCGCGCCGATGGCGGTCGCGCATGCGCTGCTCGGTGGCCGGGTCAGACGGAGGCGAGTACACCAGTGATCTCCCGCAATCGGGCGATGTCCAAGGGGGGTTGGGCGACCGCGTCGGCGGCCTCCTGCCAGTGTGACGTACTGGAGGCCGCCACGAGGACCTGCGTCACCCCTGGGCATGACGCCGCCGCCAGGATGCACGCCTGTGCGGGAGTCAGGCCGGGCCGGATCAGGTCGACCAGCTCTTGGCCGACCATCGTCGGCAGCTCACCGCCGTGCAGCGGCGCGGAGGCCATCACCCGCAACCCGGCGGTCGAGGCAGCCCGGATCGGGCCGCGCCCGTCCAGGGCCTGTTCGATCGGCGACATCATCACCAGACTCACGGGCAGTTGGACCGCCGCCAGGTGGTGCTGACCGCCCGCCGCTTCGGTGGCCAGAGCCCCCAGCAGCGGCACCGAGAACGCCTCTTCTGCGAAGCCGTGCCAGGTGGCCACCCCGTAGCCGCCGACGTGCCCGGCCGTCACCTCTTCCTCCAGGACGGTGAAGGCGTCCCGGATCGCCCGGTACAGGGCCGACCGGTCCCCCGGGTGGGCCCTCTCCGGGTTGTGCAGCAGAACCACGTCCAGCCGGTCGCGCCGCAGTTCGAGGCGGTTGCGCCGGATCTGCCAGCGCACGTACTCGGGCGTGAGGCTGTGCCCGGCGGTGGCTTCTTCTGCGGTCAGGACACCGTCGTTCACCGCGGCGCCCCCGGTGGCGGCCGTGAAGTAGCCGACCTTCGTGGAGACGCGCACGGACGGGTGAGCCGCCAGGGTGGCGGCGAGCTGGCTCTGTGCCCGGCCCGTGCCGTAGTTGGGGGCGGTGTCGATCCACTCCGCGCCGGAGGCGACTGCGCGGGCAGCCGCCTCCGGAATGTCCCGGCACCGGTAGGTGCCCAGGGCGAGCTGTGCCGTCACGGCATGCTCCCCACGACCGCGGCCTGCCCGGCGACGAGTTCCTGGACGAGCCCGGCGACGGATTCCACGTCCAGGTCGGCGGCGTCCGCGAGGGTGGCCAGGGCCACCGTCTCGCCGTCGACCAGCGGGCGCAGGACCGATGCAGCGGCCGGGGCGAACTCGTACGCCTGCCCGGCGGCCGCGAGCGTCACCGCGTCGTCGGAGACCTCCAGCACGGCGCGGGCCGTGGTCAGCCGCACCCGCAGGTCGCCGTCGGCGGGAACGCCGTCGACGTACGGCAGGCTCGGCACCATCCGGCCCGGCTCCCTCCCGTCCAGTGCAGCGGTGTACCGGGCGATCAGCCGCGGGTCTTCGAGCCGTTCGACCAGCAGCTTGCGCATCCCGTGCAGGGCTTCGGCCTGTTCGGCGGGCGAGGCCAGCCGGGGCAGGTCGCGGCGCCATTCCTCGTGTCCCAGCAGTTGCTCGGCGACCCATGCCACCAGGTCGGTGGCCGTGTGGGTCTGGAGCCCGCACGTGACGTGCAGGGAGCGCGTCCCCTGGTCGGCGGCGACCGCGTGCCAGATGCCGCGCGGCACGTACAGCACGTCACCCGCGTTGAGGACCAGGTCGGCCACCGGATCGGCCGGCGGCTCGGCGGGGGTCTCGATGTCCCGGTGCATCGGGAACGGGCGGGTGGTGCCGTACAGGCGCCACCGCTTGCTGCCGTCGAGCTGGACGACGACGGTGTCGTGGTCGTCCCAGTGGACGCCGAAGCCCTCGATGCCGGTCCACGACGCGTACAGGTTGGCCTGGACGTGGGTGCGCAGGACCCGCTCGATGTCCTCGGCGAGCCGGGCGATCGGGCGGTGCATCTCGTCCACCGAGTCCAGGACGAGGGAGGCACCCTCGGCGAGGCGGGTGTGCAGCTCGTTGGGCTGGAGGCGACGCCAGACGGTGTGCCGGCGGGTGGTGACCGGCTCGGTGTAGGCGGTGACCTGAAGCGGTGCGCCGTCCCGGTGCAGCCGCATCCGGGGCGGCTCCAGCCGGTGGGTGGCCAGCAGCTTGTCGAGGTCGCCCCAGGTCATCAGCCCGGCGACGTCCACGGCGCCGGGGAAGTGGCGGAAGTCGCGGTGCAGTGCCTGGGCGAGGAACCCCTCGCCCAGGCATGCCGCGATCGACGTCGTCGTCATCGCGAGTTGACCGCCCTTGTCAGTCGTTCGAGTCCGAGACGCCGGACGAACCGCCGTCCGAGGGGGTGGCGGTACGCGACCGGGCGGCGGAGATGGCCGTCCGGGAGCGCAGCAGACCACCGCCGGACGGGGCCGGGGCCGCAGCGGACGGGGGCGGGACGGGAACCGGCATGGCAGATCCTCCTCCTTCGATGGCCGGGCCTGGACGGCTCGGCCGGGGCATTCGCCAGTCAAGCCGGGCACGCCAAGGCCGGTAAGCCCCACCACGGGGGCCCCACCGCGGGGGTATCGTCTGCGCTGACGCTCCGTCATTCTGCGAGAACCGAGGGGGACTCGTGGGCGACTTACCGCCGTCACATGCCCAAGTGCCGCCCGGTCTGTTGCATGATCCGCTGTTCGTCCGTGCCGCCCGCGAACGGGACTTCCCGGCGGTCTTCGCGATGGCCCACGAGCACGGGATCAGCTACTACCGGATCAGCGAGGCCTGCGGCATGAAGCCCGACCGGGTCTCGCAGATCGCGCGCCGCCGGTCGAGGGTGACCGCGCTTGACACAATCGAGCGTGTTGCGGACGCACTTCGGATTCCCGGTGCCCTTCTGGGCCTTGCTGCGCGACCCTGGGAGCACAGCTCCCCATTGCCCCACCCGGAGTCCGACGATGGAGACGACCCCATGAACCGCCGCCAGCTACTGCGCGGCGCCTTCGCCGCCGGTCTCACCGGACCGGCCCTCACCGCCCTGACCGACACCCGCCAGTCGCTGGATCTGGCACTCGCCGCCGACACCGCTCCGGCCGACCTGTCCGACCTGGAGGCGGCCGCCGAGGCGTACGGCTACGGCTACCACGGGCAGGCGCCGACCCGGGTCCTGGCCGACCTCGCGGGCGACTTCGCCGAACTCCGCCCCTTCCTGGACACCCCGCAACCGGTCGCCACCCGCATCCGGGTGTGCCGTACCGCCGGGCAGATGGCCGGGATGGTCGCGATCGTGCTGCACGACCTTGGCGCCCGGAAGGACGCCCGGGGCTGGTTCGCCACCGCCGCCACGGCGGCCAGGGAGTCCGGCGACGACCAGCTACTCGCGTGGGTCCTGGCCCGCGAGGCGATGGTCCCGCTGAACTACGGCGCCCCGCAGGCCGCTTCGGTTCTCGCCGAGCAGGCCCGGCGGGCAGCCGGGGACCGGCCGACCGCCGCGGCGACCCTCGCGGCCGCCGTCGCGGCGCGGGCCTACGCCCTCTCCCACCAGGTCGAGCAGGCCCGTGGGGCGCTCGCGGCCGCCGACGCGCTCATGGAACGGCTGGACGCCGGCGCGCGGGCCGACACCTGGCTCACCCACGGCGAGCAGAAGCACCACGTCCACCTCAGCCACGCGCTCACCGCGCTCGGCGACACCCGCCGGGCCCGTGAGAGCCAGGCCCGGGCGCTGGAGCTGTCCGCGCCGACCTCCACCATGACCCGCTCCCTGCTGACCATCGACGCGGCCGCGTGCGTCCACCACGACGGCGACACCGAGCAGGCGTGCCGTCGCACGGTCGCCGTGCTGGACGGGCTCCCGGACGCCTACCGCACCGGGCTCGTCCACCGCCGCGCCCTGGACCTGTACCGCTCGGTCCCCGCGCAGCACCACCGCGAGAGTGCCGTACGCGAGCTGCGGGACGTCCTCGCAGCCTGAACGCCAGGCCCCGTCTCCCCCATTGCGGAGAACTCACCCCAGAAACTCACCTCTTAAGAGGGGAGTTTCTGAATCGGAAAGCAGGCGCGCACCGCGCGGGCCGTCGCTACGCTGGTCACAGGGTGCGGCGCTCCCCCCGTGGCGCCGCACCCTGACACGACCGAGGGCCGCCCCCGGCATCCTGTTCCGGATGTCGGGGGCGGCCCTGTGTCGTGATCGGTGCCGAGGCGCTACCCGGCTACGGGGTACGCGTCGCTCTCGCCCGAGACGAGCAGGGTGAGCCGTTCGGCGGCCGCGGTGGTCGCGGCGACGGGCAGCGCCAGATCCTCGGGCATCAGCGAGGACGGCTTGAGCACGGAGACCGCACCGTAGACGGCGTCGCCCCACATCACGGGGGCGGCGACCGCGCTCCAGCCGGGTACCTCCTCGCGGGAGACGGCATGGCCCGCCTCGCGGATCTCCGCCAGGGACGCGGCGTACGCCGCGGCGTCGCGCACCGTGCCGGGCCCGGCGCCGGCGGGAACCGGCTGCTTCAGGACGGCGGAGACCAGGAACGGGGAGAGGTGGGCGGCGATCACGCGGCCCGAGGCGCCGACGCGCAGGGACTGGGCGACCTCCACCAGGTCGGCGACACCGAGCCCGAGCGACTCGAAGTCGTAGCGGCCCGTCACGCCAGCGGCGTAGGCCTTGCGCGGGCCGCCGTACGGCGAGAGCACCCACAGCAGGGCGAAACCGTCCACGGTGCGGCTCAGGCGCTCCAGCACGGGCTTGGCGGCCGCGACGTCGGGAGTGGTGGCCATGGCCTGCATGCCGATCCGGGCGGCGCCGGGCCCCAGCCGATAGCGGCCGGGTGGCACCCGCAGGAAGATTGAGGTGGCGAACCCGGATTGCAGAATCCGGTAGACGACGGCGATGTTCAGGCCCGTGGCGGCAGCGAGTTCACTGGGGCCGTGATCGGTACCCGGCAACGCGGTGAATGCCTGGACGACGAGCATGACCCGGTGCGCGTGCAGCGTTCCGCCCGTACGGGCTGCGGGTTCGTCGTCCGGCGAAGTTTGGGCAGGCTGAATTTCCTTCTGCGTGGTGCGGCTGAGCATGCTGTCCCTTGTCGCGCATGCCGCCCTTCCCCCGGCTCGCGGTGGTGGGCGGTCGTCCCCAATGGCCTTGCGTCCGCGCGGCGTTGCCGGTCGAACACGGCCCCCGACCCTCTAGACCCCCGTCACCCCCCGTTGGTCAAAAATCGAACCAGTGACCGCAACCCTACATGCGCCACGCGGAACACCCTCATAGTTTTACTTCCCCCCATATCGGGCGGGACGGCCCTTCATTGCGCGACGCGAAATGAGGTGGACTCGCCATGCGAAAAGGGCCGCCCAATCAATCCGATATCCAGGAGTATTGCGCGGTGCGAAAAGCCTAAAAGATGGCACGCATTGCGCGGTGCGAAAAGATTTGACAGGCCCGCTCCGGTGCTCCTTGAATTCATTTCGGTTTCACCAGCAAAGGCATTCGTGAGGGTGCCTCGAAATGACGGGGGAGCACATGCAGATCCGCAGAGTCGTCACCGCGCTGAGCCTGACCGCCGCCCTTGCGGGGTCCGGTCTGGCCGCCGCCGGTACGGCCGAAGCCGCCGCGAAGGGCTGTTACGTCACGGCGTCGGCGGCCAACCTCCGCTCCAAGCCGTCCACCAGCTCCACAGCGGTGGGCGTCGCGTACAAGGGCAACAAGTGCTCGGAGAAGGACTGGGACTACAAGGGCGGCTATAGCTGGACCAAGGTCAAGATGACCACCGGCAACGCCAAGGGCAAGACCGGCTGGCTCCGGGACGACCTGGTCCACACCGCCGCCGAGGACGTTCACACCTGCATCCCGGAGGACACGGCATGCCACGGCTGATCTCGCACTCGCGCGCCCGGGCCGGCGCGGTCGTAGCGGCCCTGAGCCTCGGTCTCGTGGGAGGTCTGGCCGCCACGCCCGCCTCCGCGAACAGCTCCGGCTGGTGGACCTCCCAGCACGGACGTGCCGAGGGCTTCTACAACGCGCTGACCGGCCGGGTCTACGCGAACGACATCAAGAAGGACGGGTACAGCGCGATCACCCAGGTCCGCACCGCGAGGAACGGTTACTTCGTGGTCGACGTCCGGGACAAGGTCGCCAACAACGGCGGGTCCTGGAAGACGCCGACCTTGTATGCGGGGGTCCGCTTCAAGATGCGCGTCTGCGTCTACAAGACCGGCCACAAGCCCACGCAGTGCGGGTCGTGGCACGAGTTCGACAAGTAGGAACCTCTCCCAGAACACACCGCTGCCGGGCGGGTCCGCCAAGGGCCCGCCCGGCGCCGTTCACGCACGAGGAGGAACGGACGTGTCAGCTCAACTCGCCGCGACCTGGGTCCGGATAGGCGACCAGTGGGTGCGGGCCGACCACATCGTCGGTGTCCGGCTGGAGCCGACCTCCGGGGCCGCGTTCAGCGGCCGGTGGCGGGTCAGCACCGACCACGGCCAGAGGCTCATGGTGTGCACGACGCTGCCCGCCGAGGAGGAGAGCGGCAAGGCCGTCTGGCAGGAGGCGGCCGTGTGCGCCCCCGAGCGGGGCGAAGTGGTCGCCGGGACGCTGCTGGACGCGATGAACACCACCAAGGTGCCGGGGAGTCCGCGGTACGTGTACCCGGCCCTCTCGGCAGAGGGGTCGGTCTCGCACTGGCAGGCCAGCACGACCCTGCCGCAGGGGCCCGCCCTCACCGGCGACCCCAAGACCGTGCCCGCCATCACCGGCGCACCCGTCACGCCCCCCAGGTCGCTGCGCGGCGCCTGAACAGCCCCCATGGGCCCGGGCAACAGCAGTTCCTCACGCTGCCGTTGCCCGGGCCCCACGACGTTCCGCACCATCACGACGGACCCCCGCCACCAGGTCCTGATGGGGACCGCGAAAGCCCGCGGGTTATCTGGCCAGATAGACCACGTCCCGGGGGCCCGGCCGGAGCGGGGGCGACCGGTGGACGCCCGGGCTCCGGCCGGAGCGGTCAGCGTTGGGTGGGCTTGCGCGCCTGCGGCTGCTCGGCTCCGTCGCGGCGAAGGTGTCCGGCCTGCTCGCTGCCGCCACCGGTGACGGGCTTCTTCCCTCCCCGCTTCGTGGTGGTCGACCGGCCCCGGGCGGCGGCCGTGGACACGCCGCGCTTGGCCCCGGGCATCGGCTTGGCCAGGGCCTCCCCCATCTTGCGCATCGACGGGATGTCCACCGGCTCCGCCGCGCCGTTCGCGGACGGCGGGGTACCGCCGCTCGCACGTCGCGGTCCGCGATACTCGAGGGCCGCATCTCCCAGCCGCAGCAGCGCCTCCGCGCTCGGCAGCTCCTCGCGCTTGTCCGTACCGCGTTCGTCCGGGCGGCGCAGCTTGTCCGCAGCGCCCTGCGCCCACCCGGCCACCTTCTCGCACGCGGCGATCGAGACCCGGCGTACGAAGTCGGAGACACGGCCGTCGGCCATGAGCTTGCCGAAGTGCTCGCCCGCCCGCTCCTTCATGACGTGCATCAGGTGGCCGAAGGCCCCTCGCACGCTCTGGATGCGCTGCCACTCCGGCAGGTCCTGGAGCGCGGGCGTGTGGGCGTCCGTCTCCCGCAGCGCCGCGTTGACCGCGTCCGCCGACTGCTGCGGGTCACGGTCCGGCGCCTTCTCCGGCTCGACAGGCACCGCGGCCGCCGGGGCGGCGGGCGCGGGCTGCTGCGCCTCGGCGGCCGGCGCCGGGGCGGGCGCCGTCTGGGGAGCGGTCTGCGGCTCGGCGGGCGGGTTCAGCTTGGCGACGGCTTCGGCGAACAGCGTCTCCAGCCGCTGGAGTTCGTCCTCCACCGTGGCGAACAGGTCCGCGCCCGTGCCCTTCTCGGCGGGCACGTGCTCGTCCCACACCTCCTGGACGGCCGCGAACTCGGCGACGACGTCGAGGGGGCGGTCCTCCTGCGACCCGGAGGTCTCCGCCGGGCCGGTCCACAGCGGCATGTCGCCCCATTCGGTCCACGGCGGCACGTCTTCGTTCGGCTCCGGGGAGGCGCCCGGAGCGGCTTCACCCTGTGCGGGCTGTCCGTCGCCCGGCTCGGCGGTGCCGTCCGGGCCGGGGGCCGCCGGGCTCTCGGGTGTCGCGGGGCGGGCGGGCGTGGCCATCTCGGTGTCCTCCGGGGCGTCGGGGAGCGGGGCAGGCTGGTCGGTCGCGTCGGGAACGCTCTCCGGGCCGGGGGCGTCGGCGGGCTCGGGCGGTTCCGCCGTCTCGGCGGACGCCGGGTCCGGGGCGGGCTCCGGCGTCGGGTCCGGGGCCTCCTGCTGCGCGGTGTCGTCGCGGACGGGTTCGGCCGGCGCGGCGGCTGCGGCGGCCGCGGCTTCTTGTTCCTGGGCTGCGGCGCGCTCGACCACCATCGCGTCCAGGGTGGCTTGGAGGCGTCCCTCCAGGCGTGTGGTCTCGTGCAGCAGGCTCATGAGCGGGAAGGCCAGGTGCTGGCGCTCATCGAGGGCGGGGTCCGCCGGTAGCGCGGCCGCCCAGGTGATGACCGCCTCTCGGACCGCGGTGAGGTTCGCGGCCATCTGTCGCGAGCCGTGGTCTTCCGCGTCGGCGGCACCGAGGCGCCCGAGCTGGATGCTCAGGGCCTGGAACTGGGGGTTCTGCCCGTAGTTCTCGTTCGCCCGCGCGGCCGCCAGGGTGAGGGTGCGCAGGTGCTGCTCGGCGGCGGTACGCAGTTCGACGCGCAGCACGTCCGCCCGCGACTGCACTCCCCGGACATTGACGGCGACCGGCGGGGCGCCGTACGGCTCCCCGGTCACGACGGCGAACATCACCGCGCCCTGACGTGCGGCATCCATCGGTGAGCCGTTGAGTTCCGTGACGTCGGCGGGCTGGCCGTCGACGGCCAGCCGGGCGAACCACCGTCCGGAGGCGGACAGGCGCACCGCGGCGACGGTGGCCTCGCCGTACAACAGCTCACCCTCGCGGGGGCCCTCGCCCTCCGCCGTGGTCAGCCGGAGTCGGTAGCGGGCGTCGGCGGGGAGCGGGAATGTCTCGGTGAAGTTCCGGGGCGCGGGCGGGTCTTCGACGTCCACGGCCGGCACGGCTTCCTCTGCGGGTGCCTCCGCAGGGACGTCCTCCGCGGGCGGGTCGGCGACCGGGGCGACGTCCGGCGCGACGTCCGGCGCGACGTCCGGCGCGACGACGGTGGATTCCGGCTCGCCTGCCACTGCTTCCTCCTGCTCGGGCTGGTCTGGTTCCTCGTTCGCTGCGCCCTCCGGCGCGGGAGCGTCGTCCGGCGCGGCCGTCTCGGCAACGGGCACGTCGACCGGCGCGGGAGCGTCGACCGGCGCGGGAGCGTCGACCGGCGCGGCCGTCTCGGCAACGGGCACGTCGACCGGGGCTTCCTCCGGCTCGGGGGCGGGGTCGGGCTGCGCGGGTTCCTGCTGGACCGTCGGCGGCGCCGCGGTCACTGCGGCCGCCCGCTCTGTCCCAGCCTCGCGCACCCGCTCACGGGCCCACTCCAGCACGCTCTGCCACTGTTCGTACCGCGCGCTCGTGTCCCCGGGGCCCGTCACGGCCAGGCGGTGACCGTCGTCCCCGGGGAGTCCCTGCTGGTAGACCATCTCCACCGTGAAATCGGTGTCACCGATGCGGACGTCCCAGAGCGGGCCGTGCTCCAGCGGCGCCCGGTTCCGGCGGGGCCCGGTCGAGCGGGCAGTGACGGACTCGCCCTCGGGAATGCCGAGTTCCTTCAGGTCCTGGCCGTACGAGAAGTAGACCCAGTCGTCGCTGTCGGTGGGGTGGGTCTCGGCGGTGCGGCCCAGCGCGGCCCGTTCGCTGAGTTCCCGGATGGAGCTGACGGAGACGCCGGTACCCACGGACACGCCGGACAGGTCGCGCGCCACGAAACCCCGGTATCCGCTCTCGGTCTCCTTCGCGATGCGGTAGCGCTGACCGGTGGGCCGGTGGACGCTGGTCCACTCGTTCTCAGCGGTACGCCGGTAGACGACTTCGTCGTCCTCCGGGTGGGGCCGCGGCTGGATGCGCACGCCGTCGCGCCGGGCCTCGGCGACGTCGGCGAGGCTCCGGTACTGCTGGTAGGACAGTCCCAAGGTCAGCTCAACACAGGGACCGCACTCGGCAGCCATCTCCCCGTGGTCCGGACCCATCCAGTGCAGCACCACGGTGTAGCGGTCGGTGTCGGGAGTTCCGCAGCGCTCGCACTCGCCGTGGTCGGCGTGTCCGTACACGCCGAGCCGTCCGTCCGGGGCTCCCTCGGTGCCCGGTGAGACGGCGGGTTCCGGCTCGCGCCGACCGCGCCGGCGGCCGGGGCTCTGCGCGGGTGCGGGCGCGGGGGCCGCCTCGCCGAAGAGGTCGAGCTGTCCTTCCTCCTCGTCCGCATCGTCCGCCGCCTCCGGCTCCGGCTCCGGCTCCGGGGCAGGAGCCGGTGCCGGAGCCGGATCGGGCGCCGGGGCAGAATCGGGCGCCGGGTCTTCGAGGGCGGCCTCACGCAGCCACGCTTGCGCCGCCGCCTGCTGCTCGCCGTCCGTGTCCCCGGGGTCCAGTGCTTCGGCGGCCGACCGTACGGCAGCCTCCGACTCGATCCACGCCAGGCACTCGTCACGGGTGCCGTTGAAGATGGACTCGCTGAACGAGTACGAGCGGGTCTGACGGTTGAGGTGGAACCGCATCGTCTCTGGCTCGCCGGGTCGCATGCTCCCGTGCATCCAGTACCGGATGTCCGCTGCTCCGGTCAGCTCAACTCTGGCGAGCTGGGCAAGTTCGTCAGCCGCAGGCGTCGTGTCGTCGGGCTCGGTGTCGGGCGGTGTCTCCTGCGGGGCGGGCGTGTCCTCGCCGAAGAGTCCGAGTTGCTGCTCCGGGGCGGCGGGGTCGGGTGTCGGCTCCAGGTCCGTGGCGTCGGGCTGCGGATCGGTGCCGGTGAAGAGACCGTCGACTGCTTCCTGGAACAGCTCCTCTCGGGTCTTCTCCGCGTCAGCGTCCGCCAGGCGGCGGGAGCCCTCGGGTACGGCCACGTCGGTCGGAGACTCAGCGGCAGCTTCGGACGCGGGGGCAGGGGCCGGTTCCGGCTCCGTCGCGCGAAGCTGCGCGTAGAGCGGGCCCGCCAGTTCGGCGTACAGGCCGTTGCGGTCACCGACGGCTTCGTCGCCGCCGCGGAAGTAGACGCGCACCCAGTCGGGCATGTCGCCCGGCGGGACGTCCGCCCACTCCTCGGTCACCCAGTCGTCCACCCAGTCGGTCAGCCAGGAGGTGAAGTTGTCGAGGTCGTTGGCGCGGGCAGCCTGCGCAACCCGCGGGGCGGCCAGCGCCGCGGCGGTCATGGCCTCCAGCGCGGCCCCGCGCAGGGTCGGGTCGGTCAGGGCGAGTCGGTCACTGTCGGCGTCCAGCGCAGGCGCCGCAGGCGGTTCCGGGGTGGCCAGGCCGGGTGCGGCCGGGCCCTGCTCCTCGGTGGCGGCCGCGGGGGCGGTCTCACTTGGGGCGGGCGCGGGTTCGTCCGGCTGGTCCGAGGCGCCCGACTCCGGCTGAGCGGTGGCCGGCGCCTCCTGTTCCGGCTGCTCCGGGGCGGGCGCGGGTGTCTCCTCGGCGGCCGCGGTCTGTTCTGCGGTCAGGGCGGCGATGGTGGCCTGCGAGCGGGCGGCGAGGCCGTGGGCCGCCGCGTACACGTCCTGGAGGGGGTCGAGGAGGTCATCGTCAACGACGACTTCCAGTTCCTGGCACCAGGCGGCCACGCCGTAGACCCGGCGGACGATCTCGTCCGGCCCCCCGGGAACGGGTTCGCGCAGCGCCAACCGGGCCCGGTTGTAGGCGATGTGCAGTTCGGCGATGGGGTTGTCCGGGGTGCCGAAGCCGTCGGGCCGGGCGTCGCTGTCCTGCTGGAGGTAGGCCCGAACGGTGGGGTGCTGGCCCCACCGGGCGTAGGCGGCGTCCAGCGCCTGTACGTCCGCCAGGTCGTCCTGATCGGTGAACGGGGCGGCGTTGAAGAACTGCGGCACCTCGTCCAGGTTCGGCGCCGTCACCACCAGCTCCGGCAGCCGCGCGGGCCGCTGGGGAGGCTCCTGCCGCTCCGCCCGGCTGGTGTGCACCGTGACGGTGCGCCCGGCGGCCGCGAGGACGCGCACGGCGTCGTCCACGCGCTGCCTGCGGGTCGGTTCCTTCCAGGTGCGGGGCAGGTACCAGCCGCCGACCTTGCGGGACTCCTTGAAGCCGCCGCCGGTCCACATCGCCGCCTTCGCGGTGTCGTCCTCCGGGCTCACGCCGAAGACGAGGGTGTCGGAGCCATTGTGCAAGATCCAGACCGGGTCACGGCCCTGGTCATCGAGCGTCGGACGGTGCACCTTGTCGCCGTAGACGACCGCGTGGTGGTTGGCCATGCGCTTGGCCACGGTGGCGCCGTCCTCGGTACCCCGGACGGTGTCGCCCTGGACGTCGCCCAGGTAGCGGTACTTGCTGTAGCTCCACTTCGCCGTGCCGACCTCTTCGCCCGCCTCGGTGTAGAGCCGGACGGTGCGGCCTTCCTCGGTGTAGTGGTAGCCCTCGGCACCCGGGACCGGCGAGGCGGTCTCGGGGAGTTGCTGCGTGGACTCCTCCGGCGCGCTCTCCTCGGCGGGGGCGTCCTCGGCGTCGGCCGCGGGGTCCGTGGTCGTGGCGGCCGCGGCCGCGGCCGCCGGCGGGGCGTACCGGTCGCGTGCCTCGGCGAGCTGTTCGTCGGTCGGGGGCACGGTCTCGCGCAGCGCGTCGGCCAGAGCGTCCATCGCGGTACGGATGGCCTGGTTGCGGTCGTCGCGACGGAAGTGGATCTCTGCGGACAGGTTCCCGTACCGCCACCACGGCTTGAACGGGTCGCGGTTGGCGGTGTTGTGCGCCACCGCGGCGTCGATCCATGCCGGGAGTTCCTCCCACAGGATCGTGGTGGTGACGTCGCCCTGTTCGATGGTCAGCCCGTCCGCGCGGGTCGACAGGTGGACGTCGCCGTCGCCCCGCAGGGCGGGCGGCAACTCGCTGCTGGTCGAGGCGTAGAAGGCCGTCGTCGGCGTCTGCTGCTGTTCGGCGATCCACTCCCGTACGCGGTCGGTGGGCATGACGCCGGGCTCCATGCTGACCGGCTGGCCGTCGACCGCGACGGCGCTGACCAGCCCGCGCACCTGGTCGTCGCTGAGGACCGCCATGATGGCCCACCCGGCGGACTGGTGGGTGCGGGCGGGCTGCGGGCCGCCGATGTGGCCGACCATGATGCGGCCGCCGAAGGCGTCGACCGGGTCCTGCAAGGGCGCCTGCCCGACGTCGGTCTGCGTCTGCGCCGGTGCCGGGGCGGGGGCGGGCTCCGTCGCGTCCTCGGCGGGTGCCTGCGGCGCCTCCGGTGCGGCCGGCGCGGGTTCCTGCGGCCCGGCCTGCGGGGGCGCGGGAGGCGCGGCGGATTCCGCGGGCTCCGGGACCGGCTCCGGCTCGGGGGTCGGGGCCGGGGTGTCCTGCGGGGCGGGTGGCGCCTCTTCGGGTTCGGCGGCGGCCCGGGCCTGCTGCCACGCGATCCCTGCGGCCTCGGCGAGGATGGCCCGGCGTGTGTCGGCCCCTTCGGGGTCGAGCCAGGCGCGCAGCCACGTCGGACGGTTCTCGGGAAGGTTGGCGCGCTCCAGGGCCCAATCCTGTGCCCATCCGGCGAAGCCCTCACGGAACGGCTCGCCCTCGTTGGCGTCGATCTGCGCCCATGCCTGTACGTCAGCGTCGGCGGCCGCGGCCGTGGTGAAGGCACGGACAGCTTCGTCCCACTGGCGCGGATCGGTCAGATCAGGTGTCCCCAGGTCCACGTCCGTGCGGTCGACCACGCGGGCGCCGCCGATGATCTGGCCGTCGCTGATGACGACGGCGGTGCCGCCGAGCATCCCGGCCATGGCGGTGGCGTCGTGCATCGCCATCTCCGCCTCGGTCATCTCGCGGCCGCCGTCGGCGGCGGCGCCCGGGTCGAACTGGGGGCCCGACCCGCTCTCGCGGCCGGAGGCGATGGCGGCGCCCGAGATCTGCTCCTCCAGGGCGGCCTTGCGCTCGCGGACGGCTTCCAGTTCGGCGTGCTTCTCGAAGGGACGGCCGATGTGGGAGCGGGTGTCCTCCAGCGCCGCGCGCTGCTTGGCGGTCTTCTGCTCGATCTCGGCGGGGGCGGTCACCGCTTCGTCGGCGGCCTCCTCCAATGCCTTGACGATGCGCCAGGACTGGCCCTTGCCGAACCAGCTCAAGTTCAGGCGGACGTCGACCTGGTGGCCTCCGCCGACCAGGTGCGCCCATCCCTCGTAGGCCATGCCGCCGAACTGTTGGCGCCGGTGCCAGGTGAGGCCGACGTTCAGGCCGCGCCAGAGGTAGCCCGCGTCGAGGTCGAGGGTGGGCTTGGAGCCCTGTGCGGTCTGCGCGAGGACGCCGGCGACGTCGTCGGGGTCGATGAGGCGGCCGTCGGCGGTGCGCCATGTGTCGTCGTCCCCGGCGGCGGTGATCGCGTCGGCCATGGCGCGCATGGCGGGCAGGGTGCGCTCCGCCTCGCTGATCTGGTCGGAGAGGACTTCGACCTTGCGCTTCATGCGGGACTGCGCCTGCCGGTGGCCGTCGGCATCGTTGAGGAGCATGGTCAGCTCGCCGTTGACGTCGGCCAGCTCCAGCAGCATCGGGTTGCCCGTGGCGACGGCCTTGGCCTGCCCGAAGCCCGCCCCGACGGGGTCGATCTCCTGGATGACACGGCCGACCTTGCGGCCGGACATGATCTGCACGATGGGCCGCTGCTTGCGCTCCAGTTGCTGGAACATGTAGCTGTCGAAGCTGTTCAGCGCGATGTAGCGCAGGAACTCGACTTCCATGTCGAGGTCGATGAGCAGGTTGCCCGGGCGGTCGAGTCGGCCCTCACGCTGCTCCCACTCGGCGGGCTTGTGCGGCGGGTCGACGTGGTGGAGCGCGACGCCGAGGGTCTGGACGTTGACGCCCGTCCCGCCCTTCTCCGAGGACATGAACAGGACGGACACCTTGCCCGAGCGGGCGTCGGTGAACAGTTGCTCCTTGGCGAGGTCGCTGTTGTAGTCGTGGATGAAGCGGATGCGCTCGCGCGGGATGCCCGGCAGCCCTTCCTCTGGCAGGCCGTCGATCAACCCCCGGCGGATCTTGCCGTAGACCTGACTGCCGCGTTCCTTGCTCGGGGTGCCCAGGTCGCAGAAGAGGAGCTGGAGGCCGCCGGAGACGTCGTCTGGATAGCCGGGGAACTTCAGGTTCTTGGTGCGCTCGTGGATCTCCAGGACGTTCCTGATGACGGCCCCGACCTTGCCCGGGCCGTCCGGCTCCATCCCGACCAGCTCAAGGTCCAGGGCGGCTTTGCGGCCGTCCGTGATGACGTTGAGCATGTTGTCTTCGAACGGCTTGACCTTGCCCTGCTGGATCAGGTCGATGCGGCCCGAGATGTGGCTGACGTACTGGACCAGGTTCGGGGTGGCCTCGACCTCCACGAAGCGGTCAACGCGCTTGGGCCGCTTGATCTTGAACGCTTCACGCGGCCGCAGCTCCGCGACCTCCGCGAACATGGCCAGCGCCTCGTCGGCGTTGGTGTACTCCACCGGACGCCGCTTGAGGCGGAAGGAGACGCCGTCGACCCCGACCTCCGGCCGGGACTCGAACTGGATGAAGTTCGCCGCCCACGCGTCGGGGCTGCCCACCCCCAGCTTCTCCAGCCGCTTGGGCATCGTGAAGTGCTTGAAGACGTACATCTCGCGCACCGAGTTCGAGATGAACGTGCCGCTGTAGAGGGCGGTGACGTTGTCCCGGCCGGTGCGCTCGCGGGTGACGATGAGCTTCAGGTCGAGGTCGGTGGCCCGCTTGGACGGCTTGCCCAGCGACATGCCCTCGGTCGTGGCCGGCAGGGCGAGGTTCTTGAACAGGTGCGCTTCGTCGACCTGGATGAAGTCGACACCCAGGTTCTCGTACGTGACACCGGCGTCGGTGGACTTGGATCGCAGGTCGGACGCGCGGGCGTCGAACCGGTCGACCATCTTGGCGATCTCTTTGATCCGCCGCTGGTTGGCGTCGTCGCCGTCGATCGCGCTCAGCGCGACGCGGTACTCGTTGGCCAGCTCCTCCAGGTAGGTGGCCTCGGTGACGGGGTGGACCCCGAGGCGGCCGAAGGAGTTGTGCGTCATGACGATGGCGTCCCAGTCGCCGGTGGCGCACCGGGCCGCGAACAGCATGCGCGAGCGGGCGTCGGCGAGGTCCTTCTTGCCCGCCATGAGGATCTTGGCGTTCGGGAACAGCTTCTTGCCGTCCCGGGAGATCTGCTCCAGCAGGTGGTTCGGGACGACGATCATCGGCTTGTTGACCAGGCCGAGCTGTTTGAGCTTGACCGCCGTCATGAACATCGTGGCCGTCTTGCCGGCGCCGACCGGGTAGGGGCACAGCGAGCCCTCTTCCGCGCTGAGCACGCGCTGGACGAAGTCCCACTGATGCTCGTACGGCTTGAACTCCGGGTCCATGCCGTCGACCGTCAGGTGGGAGCCGTCGTGCTTGGGCAGGACCGTGGAGTTGAAGATGCGGTTGTAGTCGGCGGCCAGGCGTTCCGCCCGGTCGGGGTCCTCCCACACCCAGCTCGCGAAGCGGCGCATCAGCGCCGTCATCTTCGACTCCGCGAGCATCGTCTCCTTGTCGTTGCGCACCCGCCGCGATCCGCCGTCGGGCGTGCGGAAGGTGTCGTAGACCTTCGGGGCCTGCCCGTTCAGCGCGAGGTCGAGCAGCTCGAAGGCGTTGACGCGGGCCGTGCCCCACTCGCTGGTCGCGGCCTCCGGGATCGTCATCGGCATGTCGACGTTCCACGTCGCCGTCTTGGCCACGTGGAGGATGTCGACCCGTACGCCCAGCATCTCCTCGGCGAACGCGGTGACGTCCTCCACCGGAATCCACGGGGCACCGAGCTTGGCCTTGATGTCCTCCGGCGCCAGCGGTTCGGGCTGCACCTCGCGCAGGGCGTCGACGTGCCGCTGGAGGTCCTCGCGGCCCTGCGACAGCAGGAACTCGGCGCGCTCCAGCTTGTCCACGACCGGCCCGGACAGGTACGCGCCGCGGGTCAGCAGCTCCCCGTTGTCCGGGTCGGGGAAGACCAGCTCCCCGAGCGCGCCGGGCACCTGCGCCTCCTCGATCCCGAGGAGCTGCGCGATGGTGGGGACGTCGATCTTGTTCTTGAAGTTGAGGCAGAGCGACAGCGCTTCTTCCGGCGTCTCCGCCGACGTGGGCCGCTCGATCCGGCGGTTGACGCGGCGCAGCAGCAGCGGGGCCTTGTCCGCCTTCTGTGTCTCGTCGTCAAAGTCCTCCAGGGCGAGGACGGAGACGACGTCCGGGTCACGGCGGAACCCGCCCAGACGCGGGTAGCGGCGGCTGACCGCCTTCTCCCCCGTCTCCTCATCGACCTGCCCCTCGGCGAGGGTGAAGCGGTTGATCGGGCCGTGCGCCCGGACGTAGGCGTCGTAGAGCCGGTTGACCTCGGCGCGCAGCGGGTCGAGCTGCGCGTCGGGGGTGTCGTGGTCGGTCTCCGCCTCGATCAGCTTGACCGTGGCGTCGCGCAGCGCGATGAGCTTGGGCAGTTCCTTGCCCGCGCGCTCGACCGCGACCAGCTCGCCGTCGACCACCTCGTGCGCCTTGCCGTCCACGAGGTGGAAGGAGCCTTCCTTGCGTCCGTCCTCGCGGACGGGGAAGGGCAGCGTGTCCTCGGTGAACGGCTGCGCGCCGACCGCGACCCGCCAGTCGCGGCCCGCGTCGCGGGCGGCCGCGGTGATGCCGTCGAAGGCGGTACCGAGCGCGGCCGCGAGGTCCTGGCCCTCGGGCGGCTTCACCGCCAGGGTGTGCCCGTACTGCGCGGCCCGCCCCTGCTCGAACTCACCGAGCACGTTCTCCGGGTGCTGGAGGAAGTAGTTGTTGGCGTACTGGCCGGAGACCGTCGGGATCTCGCTGACTTCCATCCAACTGTCGTCCAGCGGGCCGTCGGTGTCGCGCCGGCGAACGATGAGGATGTCGGCGAGGACGCCGGTGCCGCCCTCGGCGAGCGCGCCGTTGGGCAGACGCACGGCGCCCAGCAGGTCGGCGTGCTTGGCGATGGCACGACGGGCGGTGTCGTCCGCGGAGTCCATCGTGTAGCGGGAGGTCAACAGGATGGCGACGCCGCCGGGCCGCAGGGCCTGCACCGAGCGCCAGATGAAGTAGTTGTGGATCGAGTCGGTGACCGCCTTCGGCGCGGTCTTGTCGTGGACCTGGAAGTTGCCGTACGGCACGTTGCCCAGGACGGCGTCCACGCTGTTCGACTGGAGTCCGGCGTCCTGGAGCCGGGCGTTGATGATCTGCGCGTCCGGGTGCAGCAGGGCGGCGATGCCCGCGGTGGTCGGGTCGCGCTCGACACCGAACCACTCGACCGGCATCCGGTCGGGCGTGTGGTTGATGAACGTGCCCGCGCCGCAGCCGGGTTCGAGGATGCGGCCGCCGCGGAAGCCCAGATCACGCAGGGCCGTCCAGCAGGCCTCGGCGATCCGGTCGGGGGTGTAGTAGGCGGTCGGTGTGCCCTGTTCGGCCTGCCGGTACTCGCGCGGCGAGAGCAGGCGTTGCAGCTCCTCGCCGATCTCCGCCCAGGTTCCTTCGCGGTTCTCCGCCAGGGCGGGGGCGAGCGGCCCCCAGCCGGGCCAGTGCCGCAGCGCGGCGAGGTCTTCCGGGGTGGGCGCGGCCTCGTCCGTGCGCAGCCGCAGCAGGGTCTCGATCGCCGTCAGGCTCGCGCGGGCCCGCCCGATCGGCCCGAGGCGGCCGCCTGGACCGGGCTCGGGGGCAGGGGCGACCGGGGTTTCGACGGGGTTGGACATGTCGTTCTCCAAGCTGCGGGGCCCGGCGCAGCCTCAGCGCCGACGGCCCGCGGGCGGTCGGGAGGGCAGCGAGCGCGTCAGGCCGACGCGGCGAAGGCCGACAGGCGCGTCTCGAAGGCCTCGTCGTCGCTCTCGGGCAGCCGCTGCGGCCCGTCCTCCCGGCTCGGCGTCAGGCCCGGGTTCGACAGGACCATGTCGACCCAGCGGGCGACCCGCCCGGGCGCGGGCACCAGGTCCTCGCCCATGAACCAGTCGCTCGTACCGGCTTCGGCGGGCAGGTGGAGCACCCAGCCATACGCCTCGTCCCAGACCAGTTCGAGGTCATCGTCCTCGTCGGCGTACGGACCGCTGTCCGGCACCTCCAGCGTGACGACGGCCGTGCGGACCGCCGGCGGGCGGCCGGTCACGGCGTGCCCCGCGACGGTCAAGCCGATGTCTTCAATCTCGGCGACCACGGCCTGCACGTAAGGCTGGTGATCGGTGCGGCTGTTCGTCATGCGCGCTACTCCCCCGTCGCTCCAGCGGGCGGGCGCTGGCCCATCCCGCGCCGCCTGCACCGGGCACCACCCGGCCGGCGGCAGACGTACATGATCCCTACCTGACGACCATAACGACTCAGAAGCAACCGATTTAAGTTCCCGCCCCGACACAAACCTCCCGTCCCAGGGCCGCCGTTGGTCCCAGCGGTTATCTGGCTACATTTCCTCCATGGCGAAGGTGAGCATGAAGTTCCACGTGGCCGTGACCGAGGACGCGCTGAAGGCGCTCAACACGCTCCGCAAGGCCGAGCGGGACCGCGAGGAAGAGTGGATCGCCGCACGCCGGAAGGAGCTGATCCTGCCCGGCATGTCGCGGCGCGCGGCCGCCGCCGTGCGGAGCGACATCCGGGCCCGGGTCGCCCGGATGCGACGCACCGGCGAGTTCAGCGGCACCCGCGACGACATCGTGACCCGCGCCGTACGCGAGGAGCTGCGCGCCCGCGGCATGGACCGCAAGTGGCCCAAGCCCCCGGAAGGCGCGATCGAGACACCGGGCCGCCCGTGGGGCACCCCACCGAGCGCACCCATGGGCGACGGCGGCTACACCGACCGCCTGTCGGTGAACCTGCCATACAGCCTCGGCGACACCGTCCGCCGCGCCGCGTACTGGACCAGCAAGGAAGCCGTCGAAGCACTCCAGGACTGGGCCGACCGCTGGGGCGACGGGGTCGACGTGGCGCTACGGGAAGCCGAGCGCGACGGCGTCCCCGCCGAACTCGCCCTCATGTCCGCCGCCGGGCGCCCTTCCGCACCACAGTCCGCGCTGGAGATCCGCGACCGACTCCGCGCTCAGGTCATCACCACCGGAGACCTGATCCGCGCCGCAATCGACCGCGCCACCGCGGCGAGGCAACCCGAAATCCCCGACGAGGCCTGAGAGTAGAAACAACTGTTTCTAAGTCGTTCGATTTCGCTCGAACGCCCTTATTCATTCCGGCAAGGCTTGATGCACGTCGCCACCCCAAACGTCTGGCAAGCTGTGCGCGATCCGAGTAACCGCCCATCGCGCGGTGAAATCAACGGAAGGCCTCGGAATGAGTACATCCACAACCCTCTCAACGGCCATCGACACGGCCGCTCACGCAGTCGCCAGAACGGCGAAAGTGATCGTCGTCATCCAGCAGAAGGGCGGCGCGGGCAAGTCCACCATCGCCGTCAACACGGCCGCGTGCGCGGGCCGGTCGGCGGTGATGTCCAACGCGGACGAGTCCGCAGGCGCTCCCGTCGTCGCGGCCGGCATCGACGTCCAGGGCACCCTGGAGAAGTGGTGCGCGGGCGTACGAGAGGAGGCCCTCCCGTTCGACTTCGTCGTCACCAAGAGCAAGCTGGACATCCTGCCCAGCATCATCAACGATCCCGAGCGGCGTCGGATCATCGTTGACACCCCCGGCTTCCTGGACGTCGATCCTGACGCCGACTGGGGGGCCGACCCGCTCGGCGAGAGCCGGACAGCCGACGCGCTACGCGAGGTGCTGGAGGTCGCCGACCTGGCGATCGTCCCGATCACCCCGTCAAAGATCACCTGGGATGAGTGCGAGTACACGATCGAGCGCGTACTCAAGCCGCGGGGCATCCCCTTCCTGGTCGTGATCAACATGCACGACCCCGGCAAGGACAAGTTCGAGGCGCAGCTCAACAAGGTCAAGGCGTGGATTGACGAGCGGAACTACCCGCGGGTCGCAGAGCCGATCCGCCGGTACACCATCCACGAGCACGCCTACGAGAACGGCACTCTGGTCACCGAGTACAAGATGTCGGGTACGGCCCTGAAGGCGCGTGAAGACTTCATGCGCGTGGCCCTGACGATGGAGCAGATGCTCTGATGGGTAAGGCGATCAACGTAGGCGGGGCCCCGGTCGCCCCCGGGCGACCGAACAACGCGATCGAGCTGGCGCGCGTACTCGGCGACTCCGCGAGGCTCCCCACGAAGCAACTCACCGAC
>NZ_JBIWKN010000006.1:0-123099 GCF_044765685.1 Leifsonia sp. NPDC102414 | reverse complement strand
CGTGCGGACCCTGGCCGACATCCACGACCGAAACCCGGTGATCCTGCCACAGGAGATGTGGCTGCACTGGATCGACCCAACCGTCATCGGCGACCAGGCGCTCGTCGACGACGCGGTCGCCGCCGGCGTCGCCGAAGCATCCACCCTCGAGGCGTACCATGTCGCGAAGCTCCCATTCGACGCCGACAGCCCCGAACTCACGCAGCCGATCGACGGCGGCGCATGACAGTCAACGATCCCCTCGACCGAGATCCGGTGATCCGCGCGTCTCGGAGAGCCGTCACGCAGCAGCTCCGAGACTCTACGAGCCTCCTCGAGGAAGTGCTGGGCGGCTTGGCAGTGCCTCCTGTAGCAGGGTCTGGCAGGCAGCGCCTTCTGGAGTGGTGCAACGACTTACCTGCGAGGACCGACGCGGAGGCCCGATATCGGGATGCAGCCGCGACGATTCTGATTCAGGGAACTGAGAACGTCGCCCATCTTCTGATGAGCACTGGAGATCATGCTCGCTCCCTGGAGACAACACTCCTGGACGGGCGAGCACCGAGGGCGAGCGTCATTACCCTTGTGCGCGGCTGCCTGGAAGCGGCGCTGCAGGTCTGCTTTCTGATGGACTCCAATGTGCCGCCGCCAGCAACAATGCTCAGGGCTTACGCGTTCCAGCTCGCATCGGCAGAAGGCAATGAGACGATCGCCGCCAGCTTCGCGTCAGCGCTCCGCTCCACCGAACGTCTCGAACAAACGCGGGAAGCTGTCGATGGAATCCACCAATGGCTTGACGATGCGGGATTCGAACGGAAAGCCGATAGCCGAAACCCGCGGCGCACCACGAACGTCGGCTACGGCGGAAAACGGGTCAGCTTGGAGTTCGATGTCACCGCAGCGACTAACCGCTACATGCCTCACGCGGAGTACCTTTACGGAGTGCTTTCGGGGGCCGCGCATTCCCGCGGATGGTTCATCTCCTCCATCTATGACAGCCGCGACACTAGCGAGGTGACCCCGCTCCCTGAGCTGATTCAAGCGGCTGCTCTGTCGTCGCTGACGATCGCCGACCCGATTATCAAGACTCTCGGGGAACACTTCGGCTTTCCGATCGAAACGCGCTTGAAAGCTACGCACGCGCGCCGCCACATGCTCGTACGGATTAGCAGGGCGCAGCGGGGTGATCTCGTGGTCGATTACCGGGCATTCCACGACCCGAAGCAAGTTCAACCGCACATTGCCGCAGGTCTTCAACGGCCAAATTGATTAACAGTTTTTACAACCTCGTGATAGCCTGATCTTAACAAGATTAACGGAGGTGTCGACATGGTGATTAACCTGCCCGCTCAGCGACAGGACCGTGAGCTCTCAACGTTTCGCGCGAAGGTGCTCGCCGAGCTGCGCGAGCAGATCACCACGATGGATGACTCTGATCTGAGAGTCGAGCCCGAAGAGTCGCCCGAGACCGTCGCGCGACGCCTGCTCGCGCAGCGGAGAGTGAAAAACGAGTGGGACAAGCTTGTCGGGCCGTTCTACGAAGTCAACGGACTGATGGCATGGCTCGGGTTCAAGAGTCGAGTGAACGTGCATCACGCCGTCCAGCGGGGCGAGATCCTCGCAACGCCGGTAGGTCAGCGGCAGTACTATCCGACCTTCCAGTTCTCGCGCGGCGGTGACCTTCTTCCACACCTGAAGGACGTTCTGCAGGTTCTGCGGCCGTCAATGAGTTCACCGTGGACGCAAGCCCTCTGGCTGAACACCGCCGTCCCTTCGCTAGGCGACCGCTCGCCCGCAGACGCACTGCGACACGGCAAGGTTGAGGCGGTCTTGCACATGGCCCGCGAGGACGCTGGACGGCGCGCCAGTTGACGCGCGCTCGCGTCGCGCAGCAACCCCCTGCGCCGGACCTCGACCTCACCGGCTTCCCCACCGCTCGCCCTACCGGCGACCTCGTCCGCGCACACTCCACCGCGCACGGGCCCTGGTATTTCGCGAACGATGGCGGAGGCCGGTTCGACCTGCAGGGCGATCGAGGAACCTGCTACGCCGCCGACACAGTTCGCACTGCGGTGCGGGAGCGACTCGGTGAATCTTGCGTCGCGTCCAAAATCGTCGCATTCGACGACGCTGACGCAATGACCGTGTCGGTGATCGAGGTCGTCCCTATGTATCGTGCCGCGGCGATCAGCGCGCCAGGCGCAGACGACTACCCAGTGACAGGCGAACTCGCGAACATGAGCGACTACACCGTAACTCAGGCGTGGGCGCAGCGGTTCGACGAAGACACCGACAACAGGTTCGACGGCATCCAGTACCGGTCACGTTTCGCTATCGCCGATGCGCCCGAATGTTGGGCCACCTTCGGTCCGGCTGGGCCTGCCGACCGCCCAGTCGCAGCCCTCGCCCTGATGGACGGACACGCTGCTTGCGCGGAAGCCGGACTCACCGTCACACCCCCACCCCCCATGTCACCCGGAGTGCTGACCGTAATCCTGCCGCCAGGAGTCAAGGTCATCCGTAAGAAGAGCCGCAACAGCTGAAGATGACGCGATCCACCATCTCGTAGCAGGTCAAGTCCGTCTGCGGCGCCACCCACGAGTGCTCGGAGAGAGCGGCGAGGTCGATCATCGACGACGCCGCGGCGTCGTCGGCGCGGATCGCCAGCCAGACCCGCTCGCTCTCGAGCCGGCGGCCCACAATGCTGTCCGGGGGAGCGGTCCACAGTGTCCGCGGAGAACGACAACGTGTATAACTCTTGGTTCCTAAGTGCGAATGCCGATCGATCGCCTAGCGTGTAACCGATCTATATGCGCAGCGAGACTTTGATGCGCTCTATGGCCTCCAGGACCAACATGCGCAGCCGACGGTCAAGGTCGATGAGATCAGCGGCATAGCTAATCGACGTGACAGTCGATATCCGGCTAGTACCCGCACCCTTTCCCGGGCCTCCTCGACATACGTTTCCGCGGAATAGAGGTATCCGGTTAAGCGGTACGAGCCAACCTGCGCCAACAAGGCGCGAGGATCAATGTCGACGCCGCGACTTGCAATCTTGTCGGTCTGCTCATCGAGTGTGAGTCACGGCTTGTTGTACTCAGTCACCGGGCTTCCCGTTAGAGAAAATCAGCCCGAGCCGTGAGGCGGTTGGGCTGATCGTGATCAACAATTGCGAGCACAGCGCAGCTCGCTGCGAGCTGTGCTCGACTAACACGAACAGCTCAGTTCGCTTCGCCGTTGGCTGCGGCAACCTTGGTCGGGCGGTTGAACTTGACCTACTCGTGGTGCAATTCGGCGCGGCCGCACACGCGCTCGGCGCGGCAGTCATCATCCCCAACACCCAATACAGACAGGTGGCGAACGGGGTGATTATGCCGACCTCGGGGTGATTACGACCAAGACAATTGCGCGGCACGCACTTGGGTTGCAACGTGAATGCAGAGTTAGGGATTTCCGGCCGTCAGACTGAAGACAAGAAGGCGGGTGTGCCGCGTGCGCGCCACATTTGCTACTCGACGTCGCGCTATTTTCGCGCGGTAGCTGCCGCTGCAACCGCCTCGATGGTTGCTGTAAGCGTTATGACCCCAGTCGCGTCCGAGGCCGATCCTGCCCCGTCCGGGGACGATGTGGAGCAAGCTAAGAACGCCGAAGCACAAGGTAAAGCCAAGGCTGACGAGGTACTGACCGAAGTGTCCTTGCTGCAGGAAGCGGTAGACCAGGCTCGCACCAAATCGGAAAAGGCTGCAGAAACGTACTTCCAGGCCCAGCTGCGTCTACAGAGGGCCACAAGTATGGAAGTTGCGACTCGGGCAGCGGCGCGTGCCGCAACGGAAGCGGCCTCGACTTCGCGTATGCGAGCGGGCTTAGTCATTTCTCATTTGGCGCGTACAGCAGGTGGCGCGGTTACCGCCCGACTGCTCGCTAACCCCAGGGACAGCAGGAGCCTGTTGGCGCAGCTGGGCTCCGAGAGTTGGCTAACTAACACCGAGCAACAAATCCTGAACCGCGCACGCCAAGACGAAGATCTTGCGATCTCGCTGGCTCAACAAGCATCCGAAGCATCCAAGGCTCGAGCCCAGCTCGCTGCGGATGCACATTCGGCGATGGTCACCGCGGAACAAAGGCAGAACGATGCACAGCAGGCGCTGAGCATTCAGCAAGCCCTATCACGTGAGCTCACCGCCCAACTTGCCTCTCTAACTCACACCTCTCAACAAGAGGCTGCTGCCTTCGAGGCTGCCCACAATGAGGCAGCTGATGCACCCCGTGGGGAAGGGGCTCCACCCAAGCAGGCGGGATCCGGCACCGGGCAGGGGAACCCGCCCCCTGCCCAGGGAGGGGTAGTCGGACGCGCCCTTGCGTATGCGCGCGCTCAACTGGGGAAGCCGTACCAATTTGGAGGCGAAGGGCCGGATAGTTTCGATTGCTCCGGTTTGACGATGATGTCTTACGCGGCAGCGGGTGTGTACATCGGCGGTCATTCGGTAAACAGCCAGTGGTACACGGCGGCTGACAACGGCAATACTCACGCATACTCGGATCGACAGCCGGGTGACTTGTTGTTTTGGGGCGACGCACCCGGAGACTTCTACCACGTCGGTATATATATCGGCGACGGGCTGATGATAGCTGCTCCAACCGAAGGAGAGACCGTCAGGATCCAGCCGGTTTGGGGCCAGCCCTTCGATCAAGTTGCCCGCCCGGCAGGCTGAACCTCTGGCGGACGACCGCATCTCCAGAATTCTGAGCCAGTCAAGAGACGAGCGGACAACATGGCCCGCTGCTCGTAGACGGTCAAAACGCTCGTGACCTGTTGCGTCTGCAGGGGTCGTGAGACTAGCTATCAACAACGGTGTCAGACACGGCTGATGATGGCGACGACGCTGTCTGGGTTGGTGTGCTGCCAGGGGAGCGCAATCAGGATTTGGTGGGCGCCGTAAAACGTGGTTGCGATTGCGACAACCTCGGAGAGGGCAGCGCCTGCTGCGAATTGGATCATGTCGACGCTCAGCTGCTGCTCACGAGCCCAGAGCCGGGCAGTCCATTCGCGGCACTCTCGATCGCCGTGGTTGCGGGTCAGCGTCACATGAGTTGCAGCCCGGAGATCCTGAAGAGTAAGCGTCGCCACGCTTACAGATGAAGAGTTCGTTGTCATCTCTTGGCTCTTCTCCGTCTTCTAGATGCGCGAGCCGATAGGGTGCGCATAGCCTCGCTGGTGGAAAAAATATGATTGGTGCCCCGATGCGGCCTAACGGAATACTGCTCCCTAGCCGCCCGTAGGCGACGATCCCCGAGCCGGATTGACTGTGTCGTCGACACTTTCTGCTGCGGAATCAAAGACAGCTGCGCACGCTGGCTCCGCCTCCATTCCCAGCTAAAGCTGCCCCTGGTTGTGGAAAGCTCAGAGCTACTATTTCCGCCCGATCCTGTGCTTGCCTCAGGAGACCGGGTTGCCTGCCGCAAGACTCGATAGTGCGCAACACAACCAGCGGAAGAGCAGGAGACGTCCGGCGTGGCCTCTGGTCTGGATGTCGCGAGGGGTTGCAAATGCCGGGCCCGCGACCTCAGCGCTGATAATGCCAACCTGTAGCTCCAGCGCGGCACGCGCTCAACATGCTGTGGCGCCTTTGTCATGTGCAGCCGTCCCGATTTATTAGATCGAATTGCTGAGTCGAATACTCTCAGTCTGGAAAGTGGACCATGGCGAGGACCCAGGAGTTCGGATGGACGCCGAGCAGGAATACATTAACCCTGCGCGATACCAAAAGACCGTCGAACACCGATCGGAGGCTTTTGATAACGATATTGAATTCCGCGCGCGTCCCGCTGCTGGGTGAAAGAATGGGTGACTGCGCACCGGCTACTCCGATATCCACTAGGCGCAGACATGCTTCTTGGGTGATACTTCTCGAATTGATTGCAGCAGTCCCGATGCAGTAAC
The DNA here is from genome assembly GCF_044765685.1 of Leifsonia sp. NPDC102414. NCBI lineage: Bacteria > Bacillati > Actinomycetota > Actinomycetes > Micrococcales > Microbacteriaceae > Leifsonia > Leifsonia sp. NPDC102414. The sequence continues at coordinate 117,179 of NZ_JBIWKN010000006.1, read as the reverse complement.
GGGTCGCGTTACTGAATGGCGGAAACGCCCCGGCGGGCGCTTCGCACTCAAAGTAAGGGCATTGGGAACCGCTAGCAATTGACCCGCGGCTGTCCAAGTCGCACGAGCGGCCCTGATGCAGTTGGCTGGGCCAAATGGTTCGAAGTCGTAGGCGCTCGATCCGGCCGACATCGACCGACAGTCGATGCGGCAGATAGGTTGCAAGAAGGGTGGACATTGTCCCGAAAAAGCCGTAAGCAGCATGACGACCTCCCGCGGGACCCCGTGCTTAGCGTTGGGCAGCGTCGCTGGTTTGCCGGAATCGTTGTAGCCGCGCTTGTCGTTGCCATTGTTGGAAACACGGTTAACAGCACTCCGTGGCCGTCGGCAATGTTGATCCGCTCCGTCTTCGCGCAAGGGGCACAGGGCTTGGTCCAAGAAATGGATAAGCATCTGCCGCCCGCAGGGAGCGTCGCGTCGCGTATGGGTGTTCGCTTTGCGTCCGGCCCCAATTCGTCTTTCGACCTATTCGCTCCCGCCGAGAGGGCCGTGCCCCTTCCGGTTGTTGTCTGGGTGCACGGGGGCGCCTGGATTTCCGGATCAAGCGTTGATGTGGATCCGTATTTGCGAATCCTCGCCGCAAAGGGCTACGCAACCGTCGGTCTCAACTACACGCCGGGCCCGGAAGCCACCTACCCAACTGCTGTTACGCAGCTCAATGATGCTTTGAAGTACATCTCGGAGCACGCCGCGGAGCTGGGGGTCGATGCACACAGGGTCGTCTTAGCTGGTGACTCTGCAGGCGCCCAACTCGCAAGTCAACTTGCCACGATCATCACTAACCCCCAGTATGCGCACCTGATGGGGATCCAACCGGCGATCAACCCTGCGTCCCTGATCGGCACCATCTTGCACTGCGGCGTTTACGACATGGACGCCCTCGCGGATCTGGGCGGGATCGACGCGTGGGGTTTTCGAGTGGCACTTTGGGCTTACACCGGTACCAAGGATTGGTCCCAAACCTTCGTCGGGAGCACCATGTCGACCATCAATTACGTCACGCCGCAGTACCCTCCAACCTTCATCACCGGAGGCAACGGTGACGGGCTCACATGGATCGAATCCATTCCGATGGCATCAGCCCTCAAGGCACACAACGTTCCGGTTCAGGAACTGTTCTGGCCCGCGAACCATACCCCTGCCCTGCAACATGAATATCAGTTCAACCTAGATAGGCCAGAGGCGAAACAGGCCCTTAGCGAAACACTCGATTTTCTGGCGGCGATTGCGAAGCGATGACGTCAGGAGGCGGAATGCCAAACTGGACCCCGACTCGAGCGGGTGGATGGCGCGGGTGAAACGGGACGGTCGTCCAGGTGTGCGAGAGGTGAGCCAGGGGTAAGTGGAAGAATCGTGAGTTCTGGCATTCGTGTTGGGCGTCCAGCCGGTCCGGGGATAAGAGAAGCCTTCGAGGCCAAGCCCCACTTCTCGCCCCGGAGAAGCCGCCGCGAGGTTCGCTGACGCTTCTAGCGGTACCCCGACGCACGCTCGTGGAGGTTCCCGGCGGAGGACGCGTCCTCGTCCCCGTCCCCGTCCGCGTCCGAATCGGTCGGGTCTTGAGGAGGTTTCAGCACATCGACAATGGTCATGTGTGTGCCTGCTGCTTCCATCTGACGACGTGTGCTGACGATGATGTAGCCGGCTTCGCGCAACTGGGTCAGGGTTTCGAGACGGCGACCAAGGCAATACGTCCGGACAGATGCCGACATGGTGCTGATTGGAATGTGGCGGGTTTCGAGTGAAACACGATTGCTGTATCTAGTTGCGAGCAATGCAACGTACGTCTGTTGGAATGCTTTCGTTGCCATCACTACCTATACCCGTCGCGGTCGCCTGTACTTAGATCGCTAATAGCCTTCCAATCACAGAGCGGAGATCCCTTCACCGGTATGCGAATGTCAGAAAGGTCACCCTCGTTTCAACCGACGACAGGTCAGTTGTTCCCGTGGGCATGGTAGGTGTCTGACACTCGCGCTTGAAAGCTGCCTCAGCTGGCCAATTCTGTGAGGCATCCGCAGGATGTGTACCCAATGCGCGATTGGATGCGACGAGCGGCGGCCTCGTCAGCGTAGTCAGACAACGTAGCGGAGAGCTGGTCGGGACGCGCGGGCCCGAACACTTCACCAACCAGCTCAGTGCGCGCGGTACGACGGCAATCTGTTGGCGATCTTCCGGGCAGGGCGCCGGATCAGGTGCCGGACCTCTCTCAATCGACGTGCGGGGGCAGCACGATATCTTCAGGGGGGACAGGTAGACATCCATCCTGGATAGACGTTGGCCGTCAATGCGGAGACGCCTGCACGATCCTCGGCGTGGTAACAATTGCGAACGAATCGCAAGTACTAGCTTTGCTCTCGATCGGAGTCCTGCGAGATAGTCGTTGCCGTTGGGAGTGACAGTCATGGTCGGAATGCCGCCCATCCCGTGTCCGTCCGGCGGGAAGACGGGCGGCAAGCGAGGCGCTGCCCAGAAGCGCAGGGGCGGGCCTTCTGGACAGTTCGGTTTGTTGTTGTCGTCCACCCTCGTTGCGTCGCTTACGCTTGTCGCAACGTACGCGGGGGTCATTTCCGTCTTGCTCGCGAATCAAGTGGCAGCTATTGATCCTGCACGCAAGGTCGCGAATTTGGCGTTTGTAACCAGTGTCGCCTTCGCATTCACTCTGTTCGTGCCTCCGATTGTCGGCGCGTTGAGCGATCGAACTCGGTCGCGCTTTGGGCGCCGGAGCCCCTGGATGTTGGGGGGTGCTGTGGTGGGCGCACTTCTGTTGATTGCCCTTGGATGGGCAAGCTCGTTGACCTGGATTGTTGTCCTCTGGACAGGCGCGCAGATGGCGTTAAATGCGTTTCAGGCGCCGTTCACGGCCATCGTCGCAGACCGGTTTCCACGCTCGCGCCGGGGTATCGCAAGCGCAGCGAGTGGTTTCGGAGTGCAGGTGGGGGCAGCAGTTGGTGTCGTAATTGCCGGTGTGCTCGCAGAACGTTCCGAATCGGCCTACCTCGCCTTCGCTGTGGCGATTGCGGTCGTCGCCGTTCTCTTCGTTACTATCAACCGGGACCACTCGAGCCTGGGCCTTCGGGCAGAGCCATTCCGATTCAAGAGTGCGCTCTCAGTGTTCTGGGTGAACCCGCGAGCGCATCCTGATTTTGCCTGGGTTTTTGGTGCCCGGCTGCTCTTCACCCTGGGCCACTACCTCGTTCTGGCGTTTCAGTTGTTTATCCTGATCGACTACGTCGGGCTGCCGCAGTCTACGGCGAATGGAGTAATTGGCCTGTTGGCGGTGCTGAGCCTATGTGCAGCGGCGCCCACCATCTTGGTCGCGGGATGGTGGAGCGACCGAGTGCGGAAACGCAAGCCCTTTATCTACTTTGGGTCACTGATCATCACGCTGGGTCTCCTGATCCCGATTCTGACACCCACCGTTTCAGGAATGATCGCGCTAAGTATTTGCAACGGAGTCGGGTACGCGATCTACGATGCGAGCGACAGTGCCCTAATGACCGAAGTCCTGCCCGCAAACGGAAACCGTGCTGGGAAGGACCTCGGAATCTTCAATCTTGCAACGAACATCCCTCAGGCTGTGGCTCCCGTGCTTGGTGCAGCGATAATCGCGTGGGTGGGGTATGAAGGCGTATTCGCCTTGGCTGCGGCGGCTGTTCTAGGCGCGGCTGTAATGCTCGTTCCGGTAAAATCGGTCACGTGACCTGACACGGCCGATCAATCATCCAGTAGGGCAAGTTCGCTCGCTCTGAGAAGTGCCTCGCTACGTGTTGCAGCGCCGAGTTTTCGGTAGATAGAGCGGATCTGCGTCTTGATCGTGTTGGAGGACACATGCAATCTCTCCGCGAGTTCTGCCCGGGATTCCGTGATCGCGAGCTCGCGGAGAACCGTGAGCTCGCGGCGCGACAATATTGGGCGGGGCGCGGCGGCGGTGAAATAATTCGGTCGATCGGCTCTTTCCGGCTCGCAATCGGACCGGTCCGCGAGTCGTTGAAGATCTGCGGCCGGGACAAGCCAGGTCGGCGTTGCCAATTCGTTTGCCCGCATGATCGCCTGGGCTCGTCGCGCGAATGAAGTCGAGCTGTCTTTTCCAAGCCTGTCAGCTGCAACTGATGCCAGTACATATCCGCTTGCGACCAACCGAGGCATGTGATTCGGACGCTCCGTCCCCAGACGGCTCAAGGATTCAAGAGCTTGCTCCGGCTCCAGAACCATAAGATAACGAAGCGCACGCACCAATATCGGAAAATCTCCCGATCGTGGTAAGCCGTCGAGTCTCGGGACGGTGTCGCCGGCATTTGCCAGTTCCATTAGGGCGCGAACGGTCGCCAGCCCTTTGGCCCAGAAATCGCTCGTGGGAGGGTGTCCGCCCGCGATGGCACGGTCGATCCGCGCGATCGCGTCCTCGGGCGCTCCGGCGATGAAGTCGATTAAGCATTCCACGATGACGTGCGCAGCCCAATGTTCCACGGTGTTGAAGTGCTTGTTCATCACGGCGAGGGCCGCGCGGGCACGGTCTGGTCGGAAAGCTTCCAGTTCTAGTAGAGCACTAGCGATTGAGGCGCCGTACGCGAGGTAGCCACCTTCCAACTCTTCGTCGTGGGGCGTCTCTCCTAACTGTCGAAGCCGCGCTGCCGCTTCTGGCATGTTCCCACACAGGGCGTCAACGCCGGCGGCGAGGCTCACCAGGTGAAACCACGCAATTGTTCCAGGCTCGGTGGCAGCGATTCCGAGCTCCATCATCTGGCGTGCATTTGGAATATCACCTACCTGGATCAGTGAGATTGAGAACACGCTGTAGAACCGCGAGGACGAGGGCTCCCCCCGCGTCAGGGTCGGGCCCACCTCGGTGGCCAGGGCGAGACCGCTGAGGGCTGCCTCGGCTGCCGGTTTGAACCTACCTAGGATGCGCATCGACCCGCTCAGTAGAGCTAGAAGCCAGAATCGCTCAAGTGGATCGGAGTCAGGGATTCTCTTCCGAATTGCCGTGATTGCCTCAGATACCACCACCCCTGCCCGCGCGCTATTCCCGCGCGCGTACAGGCGTAGCCCAAGGAAAAGATTCATGGCAGGGATCCGCGCGCGGGTCTTCTCATCGATGGCTTGGATGAGCTCTACCGCCTGATTCACCCCCATGAGTGATTCCCAGCTAGCCCGAAGGACACGGGATGCGAGGTAGTAGTCACGTATCCGCGTCGCCGCTTCGAGCGCATCAAGCGGACGACCGCTGTCGAGCGACCAGATCGCTGCGAGCCGCGTCTGACGCTCCACCGCATATGGGTCCCGATGTCGGAAGCGCTCCAGTAGAGGCTCCCGAAACTCCGCATAAAGCTCGAACCTTACTGGGGAGGTCCACAGCCCGAGTCCGAGGTCGGCGGCGTACTGAACGATGTCGCTGTCGTTGGTCAAGCGTTGCGCAAGTGATCGGTCGGTTCCTTGCACGACCGACAGGGACTCCAACGCTTGCAGACGGCGTTCGGAGTCGCCTTCCGCTTCAAGAAGGTAGGCCAGCAGCTCGGCGGAGCGGGCAGGATTGTCAGACTTATTTTCCAATCTCCTGAGCCGGCCAATAACAGGGAGCAGAACCCCAGAGACATCAGACCCTGTCACGGATATCGCTTCCTCAGGTGTAAGCAGCATGTCCGCAACGGTGAGTTCGCGATAACTGGTCGGGACGCGTAAAGACAGTTGCTCGAACAATCCCGCGTACCTCGTCGTAATGACAAATCGAAGTCCAGGGGCTGTGCTGAGCAGTTCCGGTAACGCGTTCAAGAAGCCCGAGTGTTCCCTTGTCAGATCGTCCACAAGAACTGTGATCGGCTCTTTCAGTTCTCGCAATTGCCGAATTACTTCAGCGGCAGGCTCTGCTGACGGACCACGTTCTTGTGGTATCGCGATGCCCGCTGCGGATGCGACCTGACCCCACAACGCAGCCGACGACTGACCGCGAGCTCTCAGGAGGGTGTGCGGCTTGTCCGCCGCAAGCAGTCGGGCGTCGTATTCGAGGAGCAGGGCCGTCTTCCCCCCTCCCGAGGGCGCTGAAATACTCACCAACGCGACACCTGAATCAAGGACATCTAGTAGCCGCGGTCGGCTCAGATATCCCCCCACCATAAATTGATCGTCGTTCGCCACGAGCTGCCACCTTCGGATTCGCCGACTGACCCAGCTAGACCTGGACTTTACCTACATGGGAAGGTTCAAGGTCGTCGCCGCGCAGGACGGGCGAAATTCAGGGTGAAACTGACAATGGCCCGTTGTTCTGACGATAGCCGAGCGGACAGGGGAGAAGGATATGAAACCAACAACGCTGATGGCAATCCTGCTTTTAGCGCTTGCCGGATATGCGGCAACGCTCGTTGGATACTCCTCGTCGAACGACGACAGGTACGCACCCGGGAAAACCATGCTCCGCAGGACCGGAACAGCTCACGATCGCAACGCTAGTGGCGGGGCGTGATCCTGGCCACGAACGTGTCTGGTTTGGATTCATTCCAAGGCGCCGCGATGAAGACATGATGCTGTCGGTAAAAGTCAGTCGTTATCGCCAGCACATCGCTTGGTGCTATCCCTGCGTCGCTCACCAATTCATCGACACATAAGGCCGCGTCGAATTCGAGCGTGTGCAGCTCGCATAACCACTTCTCCAACATATCCGACCGATAGATGCGAGTAATAACGACATAGTCGCCCAGCAACAGATCCGGGGCCTCGAGGGCGCCGATCGAAGGTGAGGCAATCATCGTCGCATCGCCGTCACGTGTGTCGGCCTTCCTGACAGGCGGCAGCAATTGCCACGACATTCCCACCCAAGGCCAGGCACCAAGCCATAATTGAAATCGTTTCGTTCGCCGGCCACGCGAGTAGCGCCAAACCCAACATTGCGACTGCGGCACCCCCCAGTCCGACCTTGGCGCGCGACGTCAACTTTGCTTCTCCTGATTTGAGACGGATCCGACCTCCACCGCTGAAGAATCAGTAGCTGCGCGCTGGTGACGCGTACCGCCAAGAGTCAGTGCGCCGCGGGCAGTTCGACCACGTTGAAGCTTGATAGTCGCTGTTCCCGTTGCGACGATGGCAAGCGAAACGAATCCGATACCCGCTCCTAGCACGCTTCCTGAACTCAATACGCATACAAACCCGAATGCTGCGATGAAGCCGAGAAGACACATGTGGGCCCTAGGGAGCACGGCCAACGATTGGAGAACCAGGGTTTCGTCCGCTCTGTGAGGCAGGTCTAGCAATGCGTTAGCGCTCCCGGAGAGCGGCGGATTTCCCTCGTCGCAGTGACGTTGTGAGGGGTCGAGAATGAGTTTGGGTCCCGAAGGCTCGTGCGACCCGAATGTCGGTACCGGATTCGCGGGCGCCGACGGGCCAACGTAGTCGCTGGACCCTTGGCGCCCATCCGGCGCGAAGCTCGGAACCTGGCTGGCGCTTGAGTACATAGCTAATACCTCAACCGATCGCTGTACTGCACCCAAGCAGCAAACGGCGCCGATGCCGAAGTTAGACGTAGCTGCACGCGTGAGAGCAGCGCGGTCGATTGGGGGTTTGCGATGGATTCGTAGATTGCGGCGTCATCAAAACCTGCGGCCAACGCATCATTGCGATCCGCTGCGTACACGACACGGTCGATCCGCGCCCAGAGGGCCGCCGACAAACACAAAGGGCACGGCTCGCACGAGCTATAGAGGGTTGCGCCGGAAAGGGAAAAGGATAGAAGCGCGGCACACGAAGCACGGATCGCTACAACCTCAGCATGTGCGGTTGGGTCCCGGTCTTGAGTCACACGGTTGTGCCCACTTGCGACGGGCTTATCGTCAATTGTTATCACGGCACCAAACGGGCCGCCGTCGCAAGCCACGCTTTGCACAGCGAGTTTGATTGCTTTGTCGAGCCAGAAAGTGTCCCACTCCGCGCGGGACCTGGAATCGGTAGGGTAGCTGGTCATTTGTACTCCCGTCGCATCCTCCATTGGTAAGGAGCAGGTTTCCTCACCCGTTCTCCCAGATGGGCCACTTCGGAGCACGAAGGCGCATCTTCACCCCGACGTTAACCTTGGCCGCAAAGCAGAACACAAATTTGCACTTGCTCTGCAAGGCGGTGCGCAAATCGGCGTCCTCGGGAATCGGGCCGAGGTGATGCACTCGGAGCCAGTACTCGGTCACCAGCTAATCGAATCGACACAGTCGGGGGGACAATCGACGAGCGCCAAAAGGCGAAGCTCTGCCCAGCTCAAAGCCAGCATGGGGTGATGCGCAGGGTGAATCCGTAATACGAAAACGCATTCCCTGATCGCGAGATGGGTTCGCGCGAGCATGATCAGATCCATGATCGCGTCGGGTCGCGATCGGGTGGCAGGGGCTGGGCGTTCGGGTACTCCTAGCCCCTGTCGCCGTATGCGGATGGGCAGCGGATCTCCCTGCCAGGTCGTGATGAGGGAACTACTTTGAGGCGACCAACGAACGTGCATATGGTCGAGGACTATTTCCCGATTGATGCGCCCAGGTCGCGGTCACAGTCGAACTATCGGCTTCCCGGCGAATGAGCGACAGACGGTCGGTGGCTTTCTCGCTCCGGCAGCCTAGCCATCGAAGGCGGATACGAGGACTTCGGCAGGCGTTGCCCATCGGGCGTACGCGTCCGGAAACGCGCTTCGCTGCACAGCCTGGGCCGCTTCCGCTACCGGCAATGTCCGCCATCCCGGAACCTGTTGCAGACGAACGAGGAACTTCGTGGTGGCGTAGGACGGATCATGCAGTTGAGTGATTGTGCCCCATCCCTGCGACGGTCGTTGTTGGAACAGCCCGACGGAGTCGGCATCTCCATCCCATCGATCCTTCAGGCTGGATTCCTGACAGGCAGTGGCGAGCGCGACAATTGCCCCTTGCTTCTGATCTGCCACGGGAAGAACCCGCCTGACGGTGGCGACTATCGTTGCGGCGTTTTCAAGTTGCTCGGGTGTCCAGTCGGCCCCAGCAGGCAACACAACAGCCTGATCCCGGACGACGGGATTCGGTGAAGCCCCGTGAACCACGAACGACGCCCCTATTCCTCTTGCCGCCGCCAGTTGTCGGAATGGAGATCCTGCTAGGGGTTCCAAGGTCATTGCAACTACGACACTCGCGATACCAATTGTGGCGATGCTCGATCGCAAGTTGATGCGCCGATGACCCGAGCGCGGCCGGTAGCCTCGAGGGCCTCGCCGCGAACGCGGTTGTACGTGACGTCCTGTCATTGATCCTTGGTATTCGCGCCTTCAACTATGGAACTGCGAGCCGGTCGGAGATGGATAAATTCGCGAGTGTCGTTGTGCGTAGCCGCCCGCGCCGGAGTGAAAGCAGCTCGAGAGGGGCTAGCCCACCGTAGAAGTGTGGCAATGCCCCCAGCGTCGCCGCGTCCTCGAAGCGCGAATATCACCCCGGCGGGTGAGAGGACCTTGCGGCGCGACGCCGAGACCGGAACTGTCCCCGGGTGAATTGAGAACCACCGACTGATGAGGTCGGATTCCGATGCGAGGCTTCGCATAGTTTTCAGGCATGACGCACCCGAAGGAGCAGCAGTGACTGTAACGCCAAGCCGGGTTCCCGAGTCATCATCCAACTCGACTGGGACTCATTCAATCTGCTCGGTCTCGCACGATGAGACAGTGCGAGCTTCACTCGCCGCCGCTAGACATGAGCTTGTGTGCGCCATCCTGCAACTCGGCGATAGCGCAAGACCCGATGCATTGTTTCGTGAGATGTTTTTGGCCGTCGATGAGGTGAACCGGCTTGCGGATCTTGCCGCTGAAGCTCCAGAACGATATGAGTTGGACGCCACGAGAGCGCTCGAGAGCCAACGCCGCGAGCTACTAGTCCGCGTCCTCGGCAGTTCAGATGCCAAACAGAGAGCCGATGACGAAACTGCCCTGGCGGGGATACGACAGCTCCGCCGCGCGCTGACTGTATGATCCAGCCGGCGTCCGCACACGGAAGAGAGCCGAATGCCGAGGAAACACTTCAGGAGATCCGGGCTGTCGTAGAGGCAATAGGTCTAGCCCTAGAGGCTTCACCACTCGACCGACGGAGCGCTCGCAACACGGCAGATCAACTGAGGCCCCTAATCGATGCGTTGGATGAACTCGCGCCTCTGACTAAGGAAACTATCGCCAGATACACCATTGCTCTGGACCGTTGGGACGACGCCATCATCAAAGGTCTGCTCGGTGAAGAAGCACGCCGTCGCCTTCTCTCCTGAGGCAGCGCATCGCGATAAGGGTGAGGGTCTGGGCGATTCGATCCACATGCGAAGGCTTGAGCTGCCGGAGAGGACTCGGTGGGCGAATCATTAGGGGCATGTCGACCACCATCCAGGACCCGTTCAACGACGACGCGTACGTGATTGAAGTGACCTTCGATGGCTACGTATACCGATTCCCATCAGGGTTTCCTGAGGAGGAGCGGCAGATGGGGATCGGATTCCCCGCTTTTCGCATCGGTTATGTCGACTCTTTCGACGGTCAATGGCAGGCAACCACGTGGACCGGTTCCATCGTCATCGGGGACGGTGGAATCGAGGGCGCTGTGAAGGCGTTGGTCGCAGCTGAACACTCACGGCGCGCAGCCTCCATGGCGCCGGGCGATGGATCGTGGTAGCGCAGACACGCAGCCGATGTCGCCGTGGGCGCGGCCGGCCTACAACATGTGCGAGTGAATTCGCGATGGCGGCGGCAAGACCAGAGCATGGACTTCTTCGCGCCCACGGGCATCGTCGCGCCGTCGCCCGTGTGGTCTGGGTCGACGGAGGAGCATGGATCTCTGTGAGCAGCTCCGACGGCGATCTCAGCCTCTAGATCCCCGCCGACCATGGCATGTTGCGGCCGATTTGACTCCCTAGGGAGGGCAGCAGTCGACAGTCTCGACGGCGGTCGTCCACCTAGACGGCACCATCGGCTACCTCAACCGACACACCCGCGAACCACACATCGATGCATCGCAGGTTCGGCGGGCGGCCAACTAGCAAGCTAACTGACCGCATTGATGAGAAATCTTGCGTATGCCCACCTCACGTGCATGCGTCCAGCTATCCATCCGGGACGCGTTGTCGCAGCGGAATCGAACTGAGGTGTTCACGAGATGAAGGCGCTTGCTGAGCTTGACGGCTTGCCTGGGAGATTTCGCGTTGTGCTGTGGGCATCCACCGGTACGAGGGATTGGTCAATAGACACATCGACTATCGGCCCGTGGCGTGTAGCTTCCCTTCAACCTCATCTGCGGAGGGAACGCGGACGTCCGACATGGATGTCAGCCCGATGGCTGCGACACTGAAGAGCGGCGCTGTGAGCGTCCTCGAGCTCTTCTGGCCGGCAAATCACGCACCCGGCTTACAGCACGAATGCAATTCGAGCTCGACAAGCCAAGCGCACAGTAGACGCCCGCGGAGATCACACCCACCAATCATGGATTTCTCGAGTCAAAGCGCAAGCACGGCCGCAGGCAATGTGGGAAGCGCCGCAAACTCGCGCGGCCATTCATTTCGGACGCCTTGGCGCGCCCTAGCGCATCATCGAGTCCGAACGAGTCAGTAACCCGGATACTGGAGGGGAGGGTGAATCCGCGGGCGATAACAGGGGTGGTCACCTGGGTGCCCTGGTACCCGCCCGGTTCTGCTCGCACGATTGAGCCATGCGCAATCGCTACTCGCCTTCTCTGTTCGCGATCTGGGCCGATGTCCACTGGTGGGGGCGTCGTGCCTGAGGATTCCGTGCCTCACTTCGGGTTGCGGTACGCCCCCCACGCGCCTCCCCCTGTCCAACCAGCGGGCCTACTGACACGTGATCGTCTGTTTCCACAGCTATCCAGAGGCCGTATCGCGCTTGTTGAGGGCCCTGCTGGTTCGGGAAAGACGGTTCTTCTGTTGCAGTGGGCGGAGCTAGCGAAGCTCGGAGGAGCCGTCTGGGCACCGTACGATCCGAGCCCTGCCTATTGGAACTGCGTGGAAAAACTGGTGTCGGCAAAAGCAGACCCCGACGCCGAATCAGGGGATCCCGCTATTGCCTCGCCAGTTACCGTCCTAGTCGACAATCTGGACGGGCGTGACGAGAACTTTCTGAGCCGAGTGTTGTCAATAGCACAAACTCAGCCGGGCGTGCGCTTCGTGCTAGCAAGCCGATACGCTCCGTCGCTGAGGCAGCTGGACGCAGCATCGTCGATCGACCTTTCCCTCGTACGTGCCCGCGATCTGATGTTTCGTCGTGAGGAGGCGCGCGAGGTCATCGCGAACATCGCAGGGGGGCACGATATCTCCGAGGTGTACTTGGCGAACATTGTGTTGCCACTTGGCGCGCGATTGATCGGGGTCGCCGTCTCCCGCGGGAATTATGGCGCTTTTGACTGGTCAGGGAGCGGCCGTGCCCTGGTTGCGGAGCGATTAGTACGTCGTATTTTCGAACAGATCCCCGATTCGGACATCCTCGACGCGGCTATGCGGCTCTCCGTTTCGGAACAGTGCGACCTCAACTTGTGTGCCAGGCTGACTGGCGCCAGTGATCCGAGCACGGTGCTTGACGAACTTGAGCGACTTGGCGTGGGTTTCCACAGTGTCGACGCATCAGCTGATCAGGGATTCCAAATTGTGCCCTTGTTGCGCCAAGGATTTCTGCGCGAACTCGCGCGCAGAAGGCCGAACGAGGTCACCGAACTCCAAAGGGTCACCGCCTTATGGTGCCTGGAGCAAGGGCGCACGGCAGAAGCATTCCGTAACACGATCGCGATTCAGGATCTCTATTTCGCCGCCCGCATCGCTCGATCCGACTGGGCTCGCATGTCCAGCGTTCTGTTGCACCAAGTAGGCGTTGCCCTACAAGCGATCGACAAGCGAAGAATCGCCCGATTTCCCGCCCTCTCGATCCTTGCAGGTCTCAGCCTTTCGGCAGTAGGGCGGAGGGGGACAGCGGACTCTCACTTTGAGGATGCGCTGTCCGCTCTGCGCCGGCCAGGAGCCGGCGAACCGGCCGATGTCATTTGGACGTTGACGTTCCGCTCGATCGCGCGTCGAGAGCTCAGGCAACCTGCAGAGGCTGCCCGCAACGCGACACGAGCATTCCAAGAAACAGAGAGGCTACCGCGCGAGGTCCGGGACGAACTCGCTCCCCAGCTGGCCGCGCTGATGGCTGATTGTGCGCACTCGCTTTTGTTCAATGGTGCCACACACGCCGCCGGGGACGTAGCTCGACTGGGCTTGCGCTACGCTGTTGCCGCCACCCCGCAACACGATCAACTTCTGGTAGCCAACGCGCTCGCTCTCGCGTTGGATGGCATACCGGACTACGTCGACGCGTTGGACGCGATCGATCCTGACGCGGTCGGGCTCACCCGAGACAGCCCAGACCTCCTGACGGCTTTGTGCGTGATTGGGTCGGTGGAATCCGGCGAGGAACCGGACGAGGTTCAGGTGAACCTTCTCAAATCCCGATCACAGACGTCGACCTGGTGGATTGCGGGGTGGGCTGCCGGACTTTATCACCTTGGGCGAGGCGAAGGCGAGGCGGGCGCAGCAACGGTCCAACGATCCCTAGCAAACCTCACCGGAGATAGCGAAGGGCGCCGACGTTCCCTCCGGATGCTCTGCTTCCTGCTGATGGCTGCACGCCAACCCGGTAGGGCCGATGAGGTGCTTGCCGGGCTTCCCCGTAAAGATCCCGAAACTGCGCTCCTCCGATCTGTGAGAGCAGCACAGTCGGCGCGCTTCGAGGAGGCGATCGAAGAGGCTGCGCTTGCGCTTTCACTTCCGGACGACGGACATCCTCGGCTGACTGCGACCGCCGCATTAACGGCAGCGGCCGCGGCTCAGCGGCTAGGCCTCCTGGAGTTGTCGGATATGTATGCGGTACGCGGAATAGCGATTGTGAAGCACAACCGACTGAGAACACCCCTACTTGCTTGGACTCCAGACCACGCCGACCAGATCGGTATGCGCCTACCTCAAGATGCGGGGCTGTCGGGGGTGGCGCCGACTCACAGCTGGTTGGATGGCCCCGTAGCGTGTGAGCCCTTGACGAGTAGGGAACGCGCAGTGCTCGCCGCTTTGGTAGAGACAGACTCTCGCGCGGGCTTAGCACGCGCGCTGGGGGTGTCTATCAACACGGTCAAGACGCAACTGCGAAGCTTGTATCGCAAGTTGGGGGCAGGAGATCGCCACACAGCGATTCTCCGAGCACTTGAGACTGGAGTATTGCCGCAGGCATCAGCAGTTCGGACACTAGAACGCGGCACGATTACGAACAAGACATCTTCCCTCGGCCCCTCCGTGTAGGCCGGATTCAAAGCGCCGTACTGCTGAGCATGGCCGTCCAAGCTTTTCTAGCAAGCCCAGAATCGATATGCGTCACGCGAATGAAGGCCGAGGACAGCCGACATGGGATCGTCGGTCACCCCTGCGGGTAGGGACCAACTTGCGCAACAGCGCAGCGAGCAGATACCCGGCCACGAATAGGGGCGGCCGGTGGCCGCGGCGGCACATCAGCCGCCCCTATCGCATCCAGAACCGCTTGGGGCGAATGATCAGATGCTGCCATTTCAACGACCGGGCGATCTTCTCGGGAAGCTCATCTGTCCAGGCGTGTAGCGATCTTGCTCCCTTCGGGTGTGAGACGGAGGGTGCGCCACAACTGCGGTGACGACAGCTTCGTGAAGATGCCAGCCTGGCTCGCTGCTCCACAAGGCTCCGCGCCGAGGGAGGTTATTCCTATCTGGGTATCGAATGCGATCAACGGTCCGCCGCTATCGCCGTGGCAAGTGCCTTCGCCTTGTTTGCCTCCCGCGCAGATCACGGAATCGGCGCTCACGTTGTCGGTGTTCGCCATTTCTGCGCAGACATTGAGTGGGGTGATCGGAAGTCCCACCTCCCGAAGGCGTGGACTGTGTTGTGCTGGCCCGGCGGTGGCGTCACCCGTGACTTGACCCCACCCAGGGCTACTTCAACGGTTCCCGAGCCTGGGGAAGAGTCGTCCTCTTCCGGCAGCGAGATCGGTGCGATCCCGTTGATGGGATGGTCGAGGATGAGAAAGGCGAGGTCGTTTTGCGCGTTGGGGAAGTCGAATAGAGGATGGCGCACGATTTCGCTGACTGTGTCTATTTGGCCATGCTCGGGATGGCGGAGATCGGTCGAGCCTACGAGTACCGAGCTGGCCAGTTCTGGAACAATCCGGGTTCCTCCGAGACAGTGGGCAGCAGTCATCACGATGTCGTCGGCGACCAACGTGCCACCGCACACGTGTTTGCCCTCTATGTCCCGGATGGATGCCATATAACGATCGTGGCCTTCGGACACCTCAGTTCCCCCGACAATCTCACGGTTCGGATTGGCGCCATCACCGGGGACGGTGGCCGCCGTGGCGCTCTGCGTCGGGAGTGATGTCAGGAGCAGCGCGGCGAGCAGAACTAGAACAACAGGGACTTTAGGTTGAGACTCCATTTCACGTGTCATGCACTTAAGTAGAACGGCGTCTGAAAGCGCCTGCATCGCGCTGAAGTCGTATTTGCAATCCTTTGCCAGACTGAGTTCGCGCCACCATCGGCACTACGAACAGGCCCTATCGCGCTGGCTCAACCGACCGCGCTGATTCCGGGGGTCTTTTTGGGTGAATCGCGCCGATTCCCGTGGTGTCTCGTTCCCGTGCGTTCCGTTTCTTGATCGAGTGTGGAGGTGGGTTTGCCTCTCACAGCCGGTGGCGCCGGTGGCTATCTGCGGAGGATGAGCACTCGGCGCCACCGGTGACTTAACCCCGGCGGGCTTCGGCAGTTGTTTCGATGAGCATCCCGCAAGGTCGCCAAGGGCAAAGGTAGCGATGACAGGGCCACGATCACGACGATCCACGTGAAAGCGTGTCCGTCTTGCATGACGCGTCAGCATCGGACCGTTCAGCAGCCAGCGATTCACCACCCCACGCCCCGTGCGGCAGAGTCTCGTCGACGCCGACAGTCCCTGCGCGCCTCACCGTGGTCCGGGCTGAAGGGTGAATTTCATTCGTTTCACGCTGCGGTGCTCTGCCGTGCAGCAGCCGATGCTTGGCTGTTGTTGTGTTCCCGAGCGTGAGCGCTTCACTCCCATAGACTCGCCCTCGCTCGGGACCACTCTCCATTGCGGTACCTTGGTGCGTTGCAGCTATCAGGGGAAACTGCAGCACACCGCCGCGCGCCTACAGGTCGAACCGGCTGCAGCGGTACTGCCCCCAGGCACTTGATCGCAGTCGTTGACGTTGAGGCCACCCGTCGCCGGTGGGGAATTTTGTTTATGCGTAGGAATAGAACACGTCAATGACGATCCCATCACCGGAGCTCGTGGACTGTGTATACACGCAAAGCCCATCGCATCGCGGCTGGTAGTTGCCATTGGCGGTCACGCCACCCCCGTTCCGGGGTTTCCGCCTCCACCGCCGCCATCGTTGTTGGTGTAGTGGGAGGGTTCTGGACGGCGTGACCGGTGCCGGAGCCGGTGGGGGTGGGTGCGTTGGCGGCAATGGCTGATTGCTGCGACGCTGTGAGAGATTTCGCAGCTTGGATGAGGAGGCGCGCAGCTGGTGGAGGCTTTGTTGGATTGGGTGCGCGCGGCGGGTCCGTCGCTGCCGACGACGATTGCGGTGACTGCTTTGCTGTATTTGCTGACGCCGTGGTGGCCGGGTCGAGTGCGGCCTGAGCGCTCGTGCCCGCCTGGCGGGTTTGGGCACGTGCCAGTGGCGGTTTCACCCGAGCGGATGGTTACTCGCCTTCGGTGAGCGTGGGCGGGCGCCACGTACTTCGTCGCGGCCCCGCTGGCCTGGCCTCGCGGCGTTGTCGTTGTCGGCGGTCGGCGGCGCGACGAACCAGGAGCAGGCCGCGGACGATGAGCGCGACAAGAGCCGCCACAAGTACGATCATCACGGGTAAGACGCCGCGGCAGGTCTCTCGGTGGGTGTCTCTGTCCATGGTCGTCTTTCCTTGTCGTTCCGGCAGTCTGATCCCGTTAGAGCGGACGCCGGCGTAGTGCTGCGTCGTGGAAGACCGGACTGAGCGAAGCGAGGGTAGATAAGCCGCGACCCGGGACCGAGCCGACGGGAGCGAAACGGGGTCTGTGGGCCGGAGCGGCGAGAATCGCCGCAAGGAGGGTGCGCGCGTAGCGCGCTCCTCCAGCTGCGGCTGGCGGCAAGGGGAGGGATGAAGAGCGGAGACCTTCTTGTGGGGTGCCGATGGGCACCCTTCGGCAGCCGCTGGCCGTCACCAGCCGCGTCGCCGCGTGCCCGCGCGATGGTTAGATTACAGCGGGTGTTCTGAGTTGGTCGATGATGGTAAACGTGGCCGCGCCAGGGTGCTCTTCTTGTCGGATGGTTGCGTATTGGCGGAGCCCGCAGGTCCGATAGGCGCCCAGGAACCCTGCCCGTTGCAGCAGCATGCGGGTTTGCCCTTTACCGTCGCCGCGGGGAATGTTCGCAGTAGTCAGAGCGACCCGGTCCGGAATCAGAATGGCTTCCAGACGGGCACGCCATACGCGCTTCGGCCGGATCATCACAACAGCGCCCACCTGCAGCATCCACTCCGCCGCTGTGTCACGTCGCAGAATCCCAGTCTCCGTGCGCAACTCGTGCCCGTGAACGCCGCCAACCCAACGCATCAATGTCAACGGCAGGCCGACACCAAACTCTTCCACCGGGGACACACCCGGGATTGGCCACGACCGCAAAGCGGACTCTAGCTCCGGGGAAGAGCGATGGCTGGCCTCGTTCTGAGATCTTGCGGGAACATCGGTGGCTGTCATAGTTAGTGTCCTTTCACTCGATGGTGAGCGCCGCCGCAAATGAGCAAATCAATTGCAGTACAGGCTGGCCGCTTTTCACCCGTGAAGAGGGCGTAGCTCAACGTCGCCGGGGTAGGTATTTCCTTAATCTTTCGCATCTCAGCCCCGTGTTCAGACCAATGCGGCTGGCGCTCAAGAAGGGTCCTGGATACCACGCGCGAGGGAGGAAATCATGACAGGACAGGGGCGCGCCCCGCCAAGATCGGGGACGAACGCCATGGGGCCGTCGGCGTCTGTTGCGGCGTGGCGCATGATCGCTCGTCGGCGTTGTGGGGATTCGCCGAGCAGGAGAGCCTTCAATCGCCGGTCGGATGCTTCGTCGCGCCGATCAACTCTCACCTTGCTTTGTTGGCTCGCTGGGCCGCTCATATCCTCCGTGGGCTCTACGTGATGGATTCAACCCGCTAGGACCCCACCGCGTTCCTGGCCACAGGGGTGAATTTCGTCCAATTCACAACCCATTGCCCTGCGGCGAAAGGGCCGATGCTTGGCTGGTGTTGTGGTCTCGGGCGTGAGCGCCCCCCATAGACTCGCCCCCGCTAGGGACCACGCTCCATTGCGGTTCCTAGGTGTGCTGCAGCATCTATCAGGGGATGCTGCAGCACACCGCCCCGAGCCCACATCCATAGGACAGTTGTGGCGCTGCTCGGGAATCCCCACCGGCACATTCCTCGACTTCACCCGACCGGCGAAACGAAGGCCGCATGACAATCGGCCACAGTCCTGCTCGACCGGGCTCATCCCACTCGCGCGGCACACCTCCTAGCCCCGCCAGCTCGTGTTCGCGATCACGGTTCCCGCACTGGTCGGGATCGGGCTCGCCGCGAAGCTTCGGTGAGTTCAGCCACCCAGCGGCGGACGCAATGTACTGCGCCCTGCTGTTTGCGCTGACCGTCGTCGTGACTCGCAAGACGCGTGCGAGCACCGTTACCGCGCACGCAGTTGCAGCGAGCTGCGGCGTCGAATTCTTCCAACTCACCGGGATGTCGGCGGAACTCGCCCGACATTTCCGCACTAACGCACTCGTTCTCGCGACCACGTTTCTCCGCAGAGAGTCTCGCGGTCTACACCGTCACCGGAAGCTAGTGTTTCATTCTCGACCGGGCCATTCAAGAACTATCCGCCATCCGCGCGGTAACACCCGCCGCGCCAACATCACCATCTCGGCCGCCCGGTCGCTGAACACAGCAGCCCTCGCGCCAATCGGGTGTCAAATGGCGACACATGCCAGCGTCGGGTGCAACCGACAATCTCGAGAAAGGGCGGGTCCCCGATCGTTACGTTGGGAACGGTAGCTGCGCGCCGCAGAAGACGCAGATCATGACGAACGACGGTGTGCCGTCGCAATTGTCCCGGATCTCTGGGAAAGCGTCCGAGCCCGCCCACCGGACACGGTGTGGACGAGACAACATAGCCACCGGCTGCAAGGTTCACATGATCGCTCCCCTGCGCTTCATCCTCACCCCGTCTCGACTGCAGCACTCGTCACCCATGACCCAACGCGGGGAAACACTCAGCGATGGCTGTGATGCTGCCGGGGATCCCCGGCAAACACATCCCACGCCATGAGCTCGACATGGGCTGTGGAGTGGAACTGTCGTCGACGTCGTCCACCTCGCTGTCGACGAACGCGAGGTGATAGCCGTACGCGGCAGCGGCCCGCAGCTGGTCGAGTACTGCGATGAAAAGTACTGCGTGCTGCTGTACGCGCTCATGGTCGTCGCGACGCTCCGAGTGCAGGCCCGTGCCACAGCGACGCCAACTCCGTAGCCTGAAGACCCTAACAAAAGGGGGCGGTAGCATCCTGGCTGTCGCTGGGGACCACAAGACGCCGCGATTAGCGACACTGACTCAGTGTCCTCCCGTCCTTGAAACCGCGGCAAGTGCCGATCCTCGACCATTCGACGTCATCGAGCCGCCTCGGGCCTAGTCTCACCAGGCAACTCGAAAGGCGACGTGATTCGTTCACTAGGTGTGTTTGCGTCGTCGTCCGAGGAGGAAGACGACGGTTCCTGCCAGGGCGAGGAGGAGTGCGGTCAGTCCGGGCCAGAGGACGTCGGATCCGGTGTGTGCGAGGAGACCGCCTTCTATCCCGCTCGGTTGGTGTTGCCGCCGGCTCCTGGGGTTCCCGGAGGCGTGGTGCCGGTGGCGGCGGTGAGATAGGTGTACCCGCCGGTTGCGGTAGCGTTTCCGCCGGGGTTGTTCACGGTGACGTCAACCGGCCCCGCAGCGTGTGCGGGGGTAGCGACGGTCAAGGAGGTTCCTGCGGGATTCACGGTCAGATTGGTACCGGCAGTGCCATCGAAGTCGACACTGGTGGTCCCAGTCAGGCCGGTTCCCGTGATCGTGACGTCCGTGCCACCAGCGCTGGGACCAGATCCCGGCGTCACCGCCGTCGGCGCCACCGCCACGGCCACAACGGAGACTGTGTTGTTGCCGAGGTTGGTGATGTATCCCTTGATTCCGTCCCAACGGGGACGGCATGCCGCCTGAAGCGAGAGCGGCTCGAGTCGGCTGGTCCTCCTGTCCACATGCCGGTCGGGAGGGTGAGGGTTGTAGCTACACGGGTCCGCGCCTGAGGGCAGCGCTCACTGGTTTTGCGCCATCGGGCCGCGCGCTCCCTGGGGCGCGGGGTGATACTGCCCCAACTCTCTGCCGCCGCCCAATAGCGCCACCCTGCGGCATCTAGCGTGGGCCCATGGTTGGAGTCATTGTTGTAGAACGCCACGAAATGATCGCGGCAACGCCGGAGCGTTTGTTTACTTACGTCACTGATTTTCGGCGGTGGATCGAATGGTCGCCGTGGGAAGGTCTGGACACTCAGATGATTCGGGCGTATGAGGGGGAGCCGGGAACGATCGGAGCCACATACGTGTGGGACGGCGACAAGAAAGCGGGAGCCGGTCAGATGACGATCGAAGCGCTCACGCCACTCAGCGTCAGCATCGACCTCGTGTTCACGCGGCCGTTCAAGTCCTCCAATCGAATCGATTTCATCTTCGAACCAGTCAGTGACGCGACCCGCCTGACGTGGCGGATGGAGAGTCCGAAGACCTTCTTCGCCAGGTTCTTCAATCTGGACAAACGGGTGGGGCCCGACTTCGAGAAAGGACTGAGCAGCCTGGCGACAGTCACAACGTCCGCGACGAAGTCAGACATATGACAGCGACAGGTATCGGTGGTCTGTTCTTGCGGAGCAATAACCCCGAGGTGCGAGCGGCGTGGTAGCGCGAGCATCTCGGCGTTGAGACAGGGACCGACCAGGTTGGGGAACAGGACGGTGGCAAGACCGTGTGCGCCCCCTCCTTCCAGGTTAAACTACTTCGCTTCCGATCGACGGTTCATGCTCAACCTGCGCGTCAACGATCTGGACGCTCTGCTCGTCCGGCTGGATGCCGCGGGCATCCCCGTGGGCGTCGCCCCGAGTGGGAAGATGACGGGTACGGCCGCTTCGCTCGAATCCACGACCGCGGGGACTTCCGATCGAGCTCTGAGAAACCACCAGCTAGAACCCAAGGAACCTTCAGGTGAGCAAGCGCGAGGGTCAGGCGCCGAGAAGGGGCCGCTGCCTTAGTACATCGTGCTTCACAACGCTCACGATGTTGGCGGGTCGACACAAGTGAAATGCTCGCCCCGGCGACCAGTTCAGGCGCACATCGAACACAACGCCAACGCGCTGAGGGGTCCGTTGGGATGCGGGTGAAGGCTCGGGTGATGATTTCGATTCCCGCCGACCCCTCGGGGGGGGGGGGGGGGGGGGGGTGAAACTGTCCACCTGACCCGTTTTCTTGTTTAGGTTGCGGCGGGCTCCCATCTCCCTATTGCTGACGTAAAGGTATCCAATCCGATGAAACCCACTCGAACCCGTAGCAGGCGCATTCCTGCTGGGGCTGTCCTAGCGGCCGGGATGGCAGTCTTCGCGACCGCAGTCGGCGCCCTGCCTGCGGGCGCTGCCGATCTTCCCGCTGCTGACGGCACGTTAGACGCAAGCTTCGGGAGCCATATCGGTTCGGGCACATTCGCCGATCCCAACCACAACTTCGTGACCTCGACGGCGCTGGACGGCGACGGGAACCTACTCGTGGGCGGACGATTCGGTGGGCTCAACGGTATCGCCTCACCAAAGGTCGCTCGGCTGAGTCCTCAGGGCGTAGTCGATCAAAGCTTCGGCGCCAACGTTAATAGCGGCGGGATGAATGGACAGCCCGGGCAGGTGAGACCTCTCGCCGACGGGGGGGTTATCGTTACAGGTCAGTTGCAGCAGTGGGGATCTACACCCGTCGACTATCTCGCGCGACTGAACCACGACGGAACGTTTGATTCCGGATTCAGCTCAGCTCAACTTCGCTCCGGGCGACCGTTTAACAATGTGACTTACTCAGTCGCTCAGCAATCAGACGGCGCAATCATCGTCGGCGGGAGCTTCACCAAGGCCGGGGTTGCCTCCGGTGGCCTCGCCCGGCTCAGCCCAACCGGGGCGCCAGATACCGTGTACGCGTCGAACATCGGTGCGGGACCGACCGGGATGAGCTTCCCCAGCGTGGACGATATCGCCGTCCTCCCCGACGGCAGCGCACTCGTTGGCGGACGTTTCACGGCATTTTCGGGGGTGCCCGCCGGAGCGTTTGCCAAGGTCAGTGCGCAGGGTCAGATTGATTCTACTTTTGCCACGAGACTCGGCTCTGGATTCGACGGTGAGGTTACCGTCGTCCGTCCCCTCAGCAACGGCAAGATCGCAGTTGGCGGCGATTTCACCACCTTCAACGGATCGCCAGCACCGCATTTCGCGATCCTGGATAGCGACGGCACGCTTGATGCCGCGACTATGAGCACGGTAGGCGCGGGGTTCAACGGAACGGTCGAGACGATCGCGGAGCTCCCCGACGGATCTCTCCTCGTCGGTGGTGACGCCACCTCTTATGACGGCATCACGTCGGGGCGCCTTGCGCACCTTTCACCGGCCGGTGTTCTCGACCACACATTCTCGGCGAATGCGGGCACGAACTTTAACGACACAGTCGCGTCCGTCACAGTCCAATCCATCAACGATATTTACGTAGGCGGATTCTTCTCAAACTACGGCAAGTCCGCCGCACCTCGCCTCGCGGAGATAACCGGCAACACCGTTGAGTTCCCCAAACTGCCAACAGCCGTGGGGACCGTTGGGAAACACATGTCGCTGGCAATCGCAGCGACTAACGCCAAGGGCTACCCGCTCACATACACGGCGACGGGGCTTCCCCAAGGTCTCACAATCGATCCATCAGGCGGCACCATCTCAGGCGTCCCCGCTACCGCAGGAACCGCACAGGTGAGCATCACCGCAACGGATCCGAACGGCGAGAGCGCAACCGCTCCGCTTGATTGGGTAGCTAACGAACCCACAACCGCACCGTCTCCCGACCGCACACAGCCGCCAACCCACAACCCAAGGGCAAAGAGCGGTCTGCTGGCTGATACCGGAAGCGAGTTCAGTCCGGCGCCAGTTGTCGCGGCGGTAGCACTCCTCGCTGCCGGAGTGCTACTTGGCTTTACCCACCGCAAGCACATAGGGAAAGCCTGACTACTGCATCGAAACGCCCGTGGCGAGCACGTTGTCGACGAGTGGCTGGCGCCAACCGGCTGTCGGGTCGATCCATGCTCCGCGAATCTGTTCTGTCATTGCCGCGGTTGCCTGGGCGCCGCGGTGTCACAGGCTTAGAGGAATCCAGGGAAGCATCGGGTCGAGTACGTGCCACCCCGCGCTGTTGAGTCGCATGCAGATCTCGCGTTGCACGTGTCACCAACGACGGGGCTTGCGCGGTGAACAGCCCGGGATCTCGGCTCCACAGCCGAAAACCAGCTCCGCTTGAGGACGCTGCAGGAGGTGTTCGATGTAAACGTCCGCGCCGTCGTGCAACGTGCTTCGAGCATTCGTCCCGACGATGCGCGCACGCCGGTTCGGGTGAATCAACATACGCGTCTCAAGCAATCCGCGGCGCACGAGACTGGACCTCCTAAGCAGCCCAAAGAGTGTCCCAATGGGTTGGACGAAGGCCCGGGCGATTGAGCTCGTTGGTGATGGCGTCATCTCCAAGGCCGTCGCTCTGGGCTGATCGCCGAGTTTGGCCCGTTGGCAGCGACCAGGAGCGACGGGTGCTCGATTCGGTGCCTGCCGGAAGGCTGGGCACACCACAGACGGTCGCAGCTGCCGTGGAGTCCCTACCGGCAGACAACGCAGCATTCATTATGGGACGAGTCCTAGGCGACGCTGGAGGCTCCAGCCTAGCCGTGCATTAAGAGGGGATTTCGAGAGGACACGCTTTTCTAATCCGACCAGAAGCGCCCGTGGTCCTGTCAAGCCAGCACCGAATTGGGGCGCAGACACCTCCACCCATTGCTCGTATCGATTCCTAGGGCGAACATCCCGCACCACCTCTGGACTGGCGTCCTAGGGCAAGGTCACTGTTTCGCGACCGCGAATGATCGCGCGTCCGTAGCAGTCACCTCTTTGGTGCGAGACGTCGCTGAAACAATAGGAGCCCCCCAAACAGAACAAATCCGAGGCTTACCCACACCAACCAAGTCGGGTTGGAGCTGCCGGTACGGGCAAGACTCTCCGACGTTGTACTAGCCGCAGGCGAAGACCCGTCGCCAACCGGTGTGCCTGCAGAAGGCGTTGATGTCGGCGCAGAAGGCGTTGGTGTGGGTGTTGGCGTAGAAGCCGCGGTCCAGTGCGCGTACAGAGTCGTGTCCGCTGTCACCTCCGTATCGAAGTCCCACGCAGAGCCGCCGGTGGCCGCTGAGAACCAGCCATCGAACGTGAACTTCGGCTTTGTGGGATCGGCCGGCTTCGTCGCCCTCTGCCCAGCATTGAGGTTTTCCTGGGCCACTTGGCTGCCACCGACCGTTTGGAATGTAACGGTCACAGGAGCACCCAAAAACGTGAATGCGCCGGCCGCCGTCGCATTTCCCCCGGGGTTATCCACCACAACGCTCACCGTCCCAGCGGCGTGAGGTGGCGTCGTAACCGTCAGAGACGTCCCCGACGGGTTCACTTGCAGGTTCACCCCCGAAACACCGCCGAAGCCCACACCGGTTGTCCCCTGCAACGCTGCGCCGGTGATCGTAACCGATGTCCCGCCCGCAACTGGACCAGACGTCGGAGAGATACCCGCGATGGTCGCCGGTGTCCCCTCTACGGCTACGACAGCGACCAGGTTTGAGCCGCTGTCAGCAACATATGCTTTTGACCCGTCGGGGGTGAAGGCCAGCGAACGTGATCGGAAGCCAGAGTAGTTGGAAACCGGACCGGTGACCGTGTTCGTCGCAACGCTGACGACCGTCGGGCTCGCGGCGTTGTTGCCGACGTACGCTTTTGTCCCGTCGGGGGTGAACGCTACTTTGAAAGTATCGGTCGTGCCAGGAATCATGCTCGCTTGCGTATCGGTTGCGACATCCACTACGGATACACCGTTGGCTCCCGCTACATACGCCTTCAACCCATCGGGCGCGAACGCGACACCCCGTGCAGCGCCACCTGTGTAGCTGGCGATGACACTGGTTTGCGTATCCGTGGCTGTGTCGATCACCGACACCGAGTTGCTGTCCTCGTTTGCTACATACGCCTTCGCCCCGTTCGGAGAGAACGCCACCTGTCGTGGATGGTCCCCGGTGTAGCCAGCGACGACTCCGGTCTGCATGTCAGTGGCCGTGTCGATCACCGACACCGTATCGCCGGCGGTGCTAGCAACGTATGCCTTCGAACCATCCGGGGAAAAGGCGACCCCGTTCCACGAGGCGAAGCCAGTGAATCCCTGAACGGTACCGGTCAGGGTGTTCGTCGCAACATCCATCACCGCCAAGGAGTTGAACCCGTACGAAAGGTAAGCCTTCGACCCGTCCGGGGAGAATCCAATCCCCTCTGGAGCCGGGATAGAACCTGGAACCGTTGTGATCTGCGAGTCGGTTCCAGTATCCACGACCGAGACCGAGTTGTTGTCCTCGTTGAGTACATAGGCTTTGGACCCGTCCGGAGTAATCGCGACCTGGACCGGTCCCTGACCGGTATACCCAGACACTAGGCCCGACTGCGTGTCTCCCGTCGAAGCGCCCGCTCCCGACTGAGGTAGAAGAGCCACGGCGAGGGCAATTCCTGCGCCAATCACGACAGCGCGCTTAGATACTGACACGGACAACTCCTGACGGTTTCTGAATCAATCTGTGGCCAGCAATACACACAGGCGTTACTGAACTCGAAACAAAAGCATCCCAGCCAAGAATCGATATAACTAGGCCCCAGAGCGCGTCCTCCCGTCTTTCACCCCTGCATTAACCAAGCGCTGGCCAACCGCTGCCGGCCGAGCGTCATCGCAGCAACATAAGGCGTCGAAGCCATCGGTCGAGAGTCCTTCGAACCTCGAGCGGTTGAGGTCACCTCGGAACCTGATGAAGCCGCTCTCACATCGTCATCCAGCCCATCCGGACCGCCTCATGAATGACCGTTCATAGGACGGCGTAGAGGTTGACGGGACGCCGCTCTGCAGATCAACCAAAGCCCACGCGGTGTCACCACCGGCCCCTGTCCCACGACGCACCAAGGACCAAATTGGCGGCACACCGCGCAACACCGCGAGTGGTGGACGCGGAGGTCGCTGCTCGAACCACGTAGCTGCGGTGGTCGTCGGCTGGGATCGCAGAACGCGAGCGCGTCACGACTTCGAGAGTGTCTCGACACTCAATAGGCGCTCGACCTAGTTGTCGACTTTCAGGTCGCCAACTGTAATCTGCTGGATCTTGTCGCTACGGCAGGCGGCCATAGATGAGACGGAAAGATTCGCTGGCTCGATGTCGGCGGCGGCAAACACGCGGAGCCCTTCCGCTTCTGTCGCGTCACACGTGTCCGGGTACGCTGCTGCGTCCTCAACAAGAATGTCGAACACACCGATTCGGGTGGGCCCGAGTACGACGTCACCCGCCGTTCCTTCGGGAGTTGACGGCGCACCGATAGGGGCCCCTTGCTTATCTGCAAATTCGACCGTTGGCTCTGCAGGGAGCGCACACGCCTTTGCCGCCTTGTTCTCGACCGCAACTCTGATGGTGGTCTTGTGCATACCTTCATGCTTGGTGGACTCTTGGCTGACGACTAGCTGATTGTTTCGACACGAAGAGGTGCCGCTCGGGCTGGCAGCATGCACAGCGTTGGAGCATGCCGCCAACGCGAGGGCAGCCGCTGAGACAGTAACGAGTAGGGCGATTCGTCTTGCGATGGTTCTTGTCATTTCCTAAACGTGCGAATATCTCGTCGGTCACGTTCTGGTTGCCGCGACGAAGCGTCGAAGATCACCCCGATGAACACCGTGCGACAGAATTCGTGAGGCATTAAGCGGCAAGTGAGCTCGCGCGACGGTGACTCTGCTTTCCGGTAGCTCGGATGGCCCCGTCCAAGTGCGGCCACTCGACTGATGCTCGTGTTTGGGGCTTGTCAGAGTTGAAGGGCGATCAATAGTTTCCCTCGCCGACATGACCATATGCCTCGGACCCATCTAGCCGGTTCGGGTATAGGGCATGGCTGGGAGGGGTCATTACTACTTGTCCTTATCCGCATCTAGCCTCCCAACTCCGACTGGAGCGTTCGTATGACTGCGCTTCACCTAGAGGTTTTCACCAGCGCGCTCGATGATGCTCCCGCCGGTGAGCGACGGGTAGCTCGCGAGGTGATCGCGGGTGAAGTAGGCGACCTTTTGTGGTTGGGAGACCGATCTGTCCATCAACTGACGTTGATTGCTTGCCGTAGGCGTGTTGGCACTGACAGCGGCATCGCCTACTCGGAGCGGTGGTGTCACGTTGTAGCATCCGTGATGCCACCGCTCTACAATCGATCAGCATCCTTGAGTCCTTATTCTCGCCCTCGAGTACCTCACCGACTCCGAGTGCCCTTCCGCCCCGGCAATGTGATCACATCCAGACGATCCCCCCTGCGTCCGAGGTTGGGTTCCTCTTCACTGAAGGCAACTTCGGAGAGTACACGTTTCGCCAGCAGAGCTGGGATTGGTGTCTGATTTGATCCCTTCTTGATCCGAAACAGCAAGCCTCATACCGGTCGAGCATTCTTCGCTCTAAGCAACGTCATCTCCACTCAACAACGCAAGGCCAAATGTGCGCCAACCCGAGTAGGTCCTCGCAGTCCAAGAGTGGCAGTGAGTTCCGGCTGCCCATATGCTCAGCGGCGACAATGGAGGCCGAGACAACCGGCCGCTACGCGTGGCTCAGTTCACGACCAACAACCACTCACTAGCTACCTACCCACCACCCCATCGAAACCCGGAACGCCAACCGCCCGAGCTAGACGCCCACTCCCACAAACAGGGTGGAGCTTAGCGTTTCTCTGGGATGTGCCCTGGTTAGGGGGTGCTGTGAGTGCATGCGAGGACGTATCCATCGCGGACGGAGATTAGGTCGACGTTGATCGAGATGCGAAAGTTCGCGAGGACATCGAACAGCGCCGCGATTGCACTAGAACGAGACGCGTCGGCTGATAGGGCCACTTCCTCGGTGGCGTCCGGATCGAGCATGCTCCTGCCATATACCGACAGGGACCAAGATTGTATGACGTCGCTTACATAAATCCGCTTTGCCTGGATGAGGGTCACGGCCTGAAGCTGACGATCCGTGAGGTCGGCGAGCTCCAAGAACATCCGGTTGGGATAGGCGGCGGCTCTACCCGGCATTTGTTTCTCCCTGTCTTGAATGCGGTGGGCGCTTTCTTTGCGGCCGGCACTTTCGTTCCTGGGACCAGGTTCCTCTCATCTTGGCGGCGCGATAGTCGCTCTCCGATCGGCGACACGTAGATCACCCCGATGCGCGCCGAGGGGACTCCCCAAACAGCCGTCGGCCCGGACATCTTCCTCGTTCTCGCGATGAGGTAATTTTGAGTGTGACGGCCAGATGGCTGGGACTTCCGTTGCGTATTTCCAGAGCCCGTCCGAGTTGCCTGACAGCTTCGACCCTTTCGGTTCTGTCTTTGATGTCGTCTTAACGGCGATCACTACCAGGAAGGCCCAGCCGCCTTCGACCAGCATGCGGCTCTCGGCCACGCTCTACGCGATCAACGCCGCCAGCAACAGGGCCAGAAAGAGTCGCCACGCTGGAGGTGCAACCGTTGAGCGGTGGGCTGTCGCGAATCGCCACGTTCGCATTACCATTGTCGACACCAACAAGACGAACAGCGCGGCAGCCGGGATACGCGTCCCTGTTGGGGTGTGGCCAAAGCCGTGCGCCATCGATACGGTTGCACTGGCGCCGATGTGGGCGCACCGACAGAGGGGATCGCAATGACCGCGTCCGTGTTCTTCAGCTTTCACTACGACCGCGACAACTGGCGGGTCCAGCAGATCAAGAATCTGGGCATCGTCGAGGGACAGCCGGTTCTCGAGGGCCAGGACTGGGAGGAAGTCAAGCGAGGCGGCCAGGAAGGCATCAAGAAGTGGATCGGCAGCCAGATGGCCGGCAAGAAAGCCGTGGTCGTGCTCGCCGGGGCGAAGACCGCCGAGCGACCGTGGGTGCAGTACGAGATCCGCAAGGCGTGGCAGGATAAGATCCCCTTGGTCGGAATCAGGATCCACGGCATGAAAGGCTCCGACGGACAGACCGACACATTCGGCGCCGATCCGTTCGCCCAGATCCCGACCCAAGGCGGAGGCACCCTCGCCAACTACCTCACGCTGTACAACCCGTCCGGGTCGACCAGCACGGACGTGTTCGCCAGCATCTCGAGCAATATCGAGTCATGGGTGAACAGCGCGTACAAGCGCTCATGACCGACCTAGCCTCAACGGACTGCCCGTTCTGCGAGATCGTCGGCAGAGAGGATCCGGACGCCCGCGAGATCTACCGTGACGCCGAAACGATTGCGTTCTTCCCCACTGAGCCAGCTGTGCTTGGCCACACGATGGTGATCCCGCGACGGCACGTCGCGGACATCTGGGACATCGACCGCGATCTCGCCGAGCGTGTGACAGACACGACGCTCCTGATCGCAGACGCAATCAGGGACGCGCTCGACTCAGACGGGCTTAACGTCATCCAATCGAACGGGCACGCAGCGAGTCAGAGCGTGATGCACCTGCACGTGCACGTGGTACCTCGATGGGAGAACGATCGGATCGGCCGGATCTGGCCGCCCGAGAGCGACTTCAGCGAGAATCAGAAGGACGATGCCTGGACCCGGCTGCGAGCTGCTGTCAGCGGTTCCGAACCGCGATGATCCAGACCAAGAGCGCCACTCCGCCGAGGAGGATCACCCCGTAGTAGCCCAATACGGTCCAGGAGCGGGCGACGCGCCACCATTTCAGGTTCTTGGTCCGGTTCTTGCCGAGTTTCTTGCAGTAGGTGTGGGCGTCCATGTCGAAGACGTCCGCCAGTCCGTAGACGGCACCCTTGTAGAGCTCTCGGAACTTGCGCTCCTCCCGGAGGTACCGGAAGTCGAGGACGCCGAAGACGACGACCGCACCAAGACCGAGCAAAGTGATCGCGTACGACTGCTTGCTTGCCGCGAAGCCGAACGCGGCGACCGCCACCGTCAGAGCCCACCCCTTGGCGACCGCGGCCGCGGACGCCATGCGCGTGATCACCGCCTGGATGAAGTCCAGATGCTTCCGGCGATCCTCAGCGCTCGGGCCAGCCGTCGGCGCGGCGGCGCGCTTGCCCCACACTCGCGTCAGCTCGCCAGCTCGTGCTGCTCGAGCAGCAGGTGAACCGCCTCGCGCACGAGCTCGCTCTCCTTCTTGCCCGTCTGTTCGATGAGCTGATCGAACGCAGCGCGGTCGGCCTCCGCGATCCGTCCGCGGACCGTCGGAGACGCACCCTTGGGCGTCGACTCGAGGCGGGGCCGGCCAGCGGTGCGCAGCGCGGCGTCGAGGGCTTCCTGCGAGCCATACTCGCTCAACATAAACTTGCGGCCGGCAGCCTCCGCCACACGGCCACCGAGAACGTTATGCGGCGCCGGCAGCTCAGTGTCGGGATCGGTGAGCCGGGCAGCAAGCGCCTCGTACTCCGCGTCGGTCACCTTCTCAAGCATTCTGATTCTCCTCCCTGTACCGCCGGAACTTCGGACCTGACTCCATCGAACACGACTGACAGCCGCAAAGGAACACTCATTGACAAACACACCAAAGACAATGAAGGAAGCACAGCGATGACGGTCCTGCTTGTGGCGGAGAAACCAGCCGCCCCCGGAACATGGCCCGCACCCTCGGCGGCGCAATGACCGGCCCCCTCCAAGGCACACCCTACGAGATCGTCGCGCTGCGCGGCCACCTCTACGAATACGCCGAACCACGCGAGCAGGTCGCGCCGAACCTCGCCACTACCGGACCCTCCTCAGCAGCTCCAACGCAAGACCGGGTGAAGTTGGCCTATTCCGCAACATTGGTGGAGAGAGAAGACCGCGCCAATGTTTGACTGTGATGCGTTCCGGGTGCGGACACAAAATCCCCCACGATTGCTCCTCACCCGGAGCACTATCTCCATGGCGGTTCCTGGGTGTGCTGCAGCACCTATCGGGGGATGCTGCAGCACACTCGCCCATCACCGGCCGCGCGCGATCAATATTCACGATGGGTCGCGCGGGACGGGTGAAACCCCGATCTTGTGAGCAACACGATCGAGGGCCCGCAATCAGCGCCGTACGATAGCGGGGTTATGTCCGCTCCCGACTCACGCGCCCTGCCGTCACGACCGTCGCTAGTCAAGCCATGGTTGGCTACCGGAGCGACAGCAGCGGTTGCCGCGCTGGCATGGGTGGGGGGCGAACTACTGAGTTGACTCCTGATCGCCCACCTCGCCACGGTACCTAAGAACGATGTCTACACCAGCGTGCCGGACCCGTTTTCGATCGCCAGCGCTGGTGGGGGAGAGATCCTCATCACCGTGTTCTCGTCCCTTGCGGTCGCCACCGACGCGGGCGGTGCCTGTCTCGCCGGTCGCAGTTCCAGGGACTCGACATCTGTGCGCATCGTCGCGACGGTATGTGTGAGCGTCGCCCTAACCGGCATGATTGCGATTGGGGTAGCACGTGTATGAGCAGCAATCGCCCTAGCACCCGACGGATTCATCGCGGCCGGAACCGTCGACATCCTGCGAGACATACCTGTAGCCAGCCAAGCAGCCATCGTCGCAGGTTGGATCCCCGGCTTAACGACCTGGCTAACCACACGACGGCAGCCTCGAGCTACGACTGCTCCGCTTCGATGTGGGTTCGTAGTCGGCCTGCTTGTGGCAGTTTTCGTAGTAGCAGCGGGCATCTCCGGATATGTAAACGCCCCCGCCCGCAGCACCCTCCTACCCACGAATCCACCGACGTGTGTGATCGAGCCGCGCGGTACCGGTTGAGTTGTAAGAGGGTTCACGCTTGGGTGAAGTCTCTCAGATACGGAAACCTGATCTGTCTACTCGAAGCGGTGGTGGCGCACCCTGAGAACCAACGTGCAGCGACTGCGCGTGCGAAAGGGGAGCAACGATGCAATCGCACAAGGTACTGATGGGGGCTGTGATTGTGGGCCTGTTGGTTGGTGCGGGGACACAGGCCGCGATGGCTGCGGTGAGTAGCGGAAGTCGTCTGCAGTTCACAGCAGCGGGAGTGAGCTATTACGGGCAGTCGTTCGTTGACAACAGCAATAAACGCGCTGGAGGTCTTACGGCCACCTCAAGCGGAGTAAACGCGCCTGCCGGTCAAATTGGAGCTGAGGGCCGCCTCTATCACAGCATCTACCTCTGCGTAACAGGCCCGATGACCTACAACGCCAGCCCAGCTTCTGGGCACCTGGACTTCTAGGAAGGAAGATCATGAACAAGAAGATCTCAGTGACGGTTGCCGCCGCGGCCGTCGTGGTGTCGGCAAGCGTAGGCTTTATCGCCACACAAGCATTGGCAGACACCGCACCATCTGACCCCCAACCGACGCATGCCCCGTACAAGCACAACCAAGCCGGAGAGAGCTACGGCTCTGACGTCGGCATCCGATCGCTGAGTGAAGAGCCAACTCTGATTGCCGCGATCGGGGTGCATGGCAAGCATGGGTATGTGCGCTCGAACGAACTCAACCTTCCTTCTCCCAAGAGTCCGGAAGACGCGGTGCGGCAGATGAAAAATCAGTCGGCTCGCTCGATCGACGTCTACGAGGCTGACAGCAAAACGGTAATCGATACCTTCCTCATCGGCGCACCCGACGGAGCATCTGTCGTCAGCAAATAGCCGCAACTCCCGCTCGTCTTGAGTAGGTGAAGAGTGATCGGCACCCGGCCGCAGAGCGGCCGGGCCAATAGGGTGAGACTCCCCGGAGGGGCAACGTGTGTGATCGTGCCGAGCGGCACCGGTTGAAGGGCAGGGAGGTCTCATCGCCGTCAGCACACTAGGGGCACGGCGCATCATCTTCGCCGTTGCGGTTCCCGTGGTAGCCGGGCTGGGGTTAGCTGCGCACTACCGCGGTTTCGGTGACCTCAGCCATATCATCTCCGACGCCGCCTACACCGCCCTCATCTACTGCGTGGTCGCGATCATCGCACCACGGTTACACCCATTGATCGTCGCAGCCGTAGCGGTGCTGGCCAGTTGCGCGGTCGAGCTGTTCCAGCTGACCGGCATTCCTCGCGCCCTGGCCGAAACCACCCCGGCGATCGGGTTGGTTCTGGGTGTCGAGTTTCAAGCGGAGAACCTCGCCACCTACGTGTGTGCGGGGGTCCTTCTTCTGATCTTGGACTGGGGCACCATCCAGACCCGCCACAGCCGCACCGATCCAACGAGCTGACGCGTCTGATTCAGCCAGCGTTGAGCGTCGTGGTGGTGCCGGGGACCCGCACGGGCACGTCCCACGCGGTGAGCTCGACATTGTCGGGGGCATGGTTCGCGCGTGCGTCATTGATATCGATCGCGCGAATGACGGCGTCGACGGTGGCCGCGTTGGTGCCGGTCATGGCGACCTGCATCCGCTCGAGGTCGTGTCGGGCTTGATCGATATGTTCGCACAGGTGTTCCTGCTCGGCCAGGGCGGTTCGGACTCCGTGCGTGTAGAGGGCGAGACCCGCGTCGGTGAGCCGGTTCAGGCGCACGGGGCGGGTGGGGATGGCGAGCTCGTTGCCGCCGAATCCGGCCGGTGCAGGATGAAACGGCAACCGGTCATCGCTGGCGGCGGCTTCCTCGTCGACGAAGGCGAGGTGGTAGTTGTACGCGGCCGCGGCACGGAGCTGGTCGAGTACGGCGTAGAGGTGCGCGAACGTCTCCCGGGTGGCGTTGGTGCCGGCAGTGATGATCTCGACCGGGGTGTAGCGGGGCATCGGTTCCTCCTGTACCTTCAGCGAACAGTAGCTGGCCGCGATGCTTCGCTGGTCTCTACTGGCACGAATCGCACTGCAGATCATCCATCGGGTCGACGGGGATCTCGTAGCCTGCGACGTTCTCGGTGCTGGCGGTCGAAGTTGTGGTGCTGCCGTGCATGAGGTACTCCTTCTGATCGGGTGTTGAACCTGCCGTGCTTAGTTCTGGGCAGTTGCTTGATACGAGCTCCGACAGATGATGCTCCGTCAAGCAGCTGCCAGCGTGGGGGAGCGCGAGGGCACACCCTCGCGGCCGGCCGGTAGCCGACCCCCGCGATGCGGGTTGCCGCGGCCCGGGCTACCGACCGGATTGATCCGCAGCCCGGCCGGTGGCCTAGTTGGTGGCGGACGCGGGTGTCGGTGATGGTGAGCATGAGAGTTTCCTCCAAGAGATGACGGATGCGGGTTACTCGGCTTCGCCGGTCGTGTCGGCGGGGGTGATCGCGTTGGCGATTTGGTGGGCAGCGGCGAGGACGCGTGCGGCGGTTTCGCGGACGAGGGCGGCGTCTCCGTCTGCCCAGCCGGCGATGTAGCCGACGCTGTAGCTGGAGGTGTCGAATCCGAGGAGTCCGGCGACGATGTAGGCGACGGATTCGGCTTCGGTTTCCATGCGGCCGCGGTGCTGGGCGTACTCGGCGAGGTCGTCGACGTGGCCGAGCTGGATGTGCGCGGCTTCGTGAATGAGGGTCTTCGCGGCCTGCTCGGTGGCGAGCTGGTCGTGCAGGACGACGGCGCGCGTGTCGGGGCGGGTGACCCCGTTCGCGGCGGGCAGGTGCTCCCGGGTGACGGTCCACCCGTCCGCCTGCAGGTGGGCGGTGAGCGGGTCGAGCACGCCGTGATCGTCGGCGCCGGTGAGGGCGGTGACGGGGTCCAGGATCTCGGCCCCGTCGATCGGGTCAGTCTGGCCGATGTCGAACACGGACAGGAGCGGGAACCGGGGCACCCGGCGTTCGGTCTCCTCGCCGGTCTCGGTGTTCTCCTCGGTGAGCTTCTTGGTGGAGTAGCCGAAGATCTTGATGCTCTTCTCGCCCTTGCGGACCTGGCGGCCCTTGGCCTGCCACTGCCGGAACCCGGCGACCGCGGATGCGTCCGGGCGCTGCGAGAGGATCAGGAGCAGGTTGTTCAGGCTGTACGCGTGGAACGACCGGGTGAAGTCGAGGAAGCGCCGCCACTGGGCCGAATCGGTGAGCGCAGCCACCTGGTCGACCAGTGTTGCGTGCAGCGCTTCCGCGTCGGCTTTGCGCTGTTCCGGTGTCCGCTTCGTGAACCCAACCATTGTGTGTCTCCCTCTCCCTCGTTCTTTTGCCGTGAAGGCACGAATGTGCCGTTCAGGGAGAGCGGCCCAGCCGCAAGAGGACCGTGGAATACCGCAACTGAGGGAGCGCAGCGAGTGAGGGAGGATATGCCGCGAAAGCCTCTTGCGGCTGGGCAGGCCGACCGTAGAATGCCGCAGGCTTCACGGCAAAAGAACTTCGTGTGCGAGCGCAGCGAGCTCGACTGTCGGCGCTCCGTCGACGGCGCCGCCCGCAGGGTACCCGGGAGGGCGGGGCTTCCCTCACGTGCGGCCAAAGGCCGACCACGGCGACAGTCACGACCAGGGCCATAGTCATGGTGACGCCGCACGGGTGCAGAGGTGGCCGGTCGCTTATTTGGGGGCCAGCGACCGGCCACGATGAGCGGCCAGGGTTTGCATCCGCTGGTACTCAACCCCAGCGTCCCACCCCCACGGGGCGGCTGCAACACATACATCCCACGCATTCGAGCGAGAGGGCAGCGACCGATGGATCGCCGCCAACCGTGCGATGGGTTAGGTGGTGGCGGGAGTTCTGAGTTGATCGATGATGGACGCGGCCACTACCGTTAGAGTTGATCTTCGTAGATTCAGTTTCATGAGACTCCAGAGTGTTGATCTTCAGCCGGTGGTCGGCGCCCGGGGCCGCCAAGTGGAACCCATGCCATCCCTACATGGAAGACGTACGTATATAACGGGAGCCCAGCGTCCACCGAAAGATCGACATGACTAGTTCCTCAGTACCAGAGGTGGGGATGGTGGCCCCTCTGCGTCATCTCGTCTCCCGGGCGAGACGCGTGTGTTTTCATCACCGCCAGGGGCTCCGATTAGCGGTTTAGAATTTTCGCGACGGCGTCGCCTTCGGGTGAGAGGTGGAGGGTGTTCCATAGCCGTGTGGAGGACAGTTTGGTGAATACATCGAGGTCGCTCCCGCAGGGGTTCGCTCCCAGAGATACGATCCCGACCTGCATGCCGTCGTAGAGGAGCGGCCCGCCGCTGTCTCCGTGGCAGATTCCCACTCCCGGGATTCCTCCAGCGCAGAGCACACCATCGGCGGTATCACCTTGGGGCCCGCCGGCTGGCTGCCCGTCAGTGCATTCGGTGCTGAGATGGAAGGGGAGCCCGGCCTTCATCAGATGTGCTGAGCGTTGACGCGGCTGTTCATCGAACGTTGGGGACGTCTGTCCCCAACCCAAGGCGATGCCCAATTGTCCCGCGGGAGGAGTCGAATCGTCTTCGGGAGGGAGCGGCTCGGGCAGCACTGTGGTGACCGGACTGTCGAGAAGTAGGAACGCCAGATCGTCGTGGGCTGCAGGGAAGTCAAAGAGTGGGTGCCGGACGATGCTTGCAACTCCTCGTTGGATGCCTTGGACCGGATCGGTTAGGTCCGTTACCCCGACGCGTACCTGATGGGCCAGTTCTGGGACGATCCGTTGACCGCCAACGCAATGGGCAGCGGTCATGATGACCGATGGTGCGACGAGGGTTCCGCCGCAGACGTGGTGACCTTTGTCGTCCTGTATCGACGCCATGAAAGGGTAGGCGCCTGCGGCCGCTGGCGTCCCGCCAACAATGTTGTATGCAGGTCCGGATTGTGAAGAAGGAGAGACCACGGAAGCTGATGCCGCCGAGGGGGCGGCAGCCAAAGCTACGGCAAGGATCAAGGCCGAAGAGCCTCCGGCTAGAACGGCACGTTTCCGGCTGCTCATCCGGCGAACGCGGGGATGGGGCAACGTCCAATTAATATTCATAGTCTCAACTAGACAGCTTCTCCAGCAGGGCCTCATCCACCTCGGGGATTATCCGAGGTCATCCACTAGAACCATCTCGCAACGACCCACCATGCCTGTGGCCCTCGACGGCCACCAGCGGCCAGATCGCCGCCAACCGTGCGATGGGTTAGATGGTGGCTGGAGTTCTGAGTTGGTCGATGATGGTGAACGTCACCGCACCAGGGTGCTCTTCTTGTCGGATGGTTGCGTATTGGCGGAGCCCGCAGGCCCGATAGGCGCTAAGGAACCCTGCCCGCCGCAAAAGCATACGGGTTTGCGTTTTACCATCGCCGCGGGGAATGTTCGCAGTGATGTGAGCAATCCTGTCCGGGACCAGAATGGCTTCCAGACGGGCACGCCATACGCGCTTCGGGCGGATCATCACAACACCGCCCACCTGCAGCATCCACTCCGCCGCTGTGTCACGGCGCAGAATCCCCGTCTCCGTGCGTAGCTCGTGCCCGTGGACGCCGCCAACCCAACGCATCAACGTCAACGGCAGGCCGATACCGAATTCTTCTGCTGGGGACGCACCCGGGATCGGCCACGACTGCAAATCAGACTCTAGTTCCGGGGTGGGTGCCTTGGTCCTTGTCTGCCGCCCTGCGGGAACGTCAGTAACTGTCATAGTGAGTGTCCTTTCACTCAATGGTGCGCACCGCCACAAATGAGCAACCCAATTGCCGCACAAGCCAGCCGCTTTCACCCTCGATGAGGAGCGATACGGCAGCCGGGAACACGTGAAATACCCATGTATGGGAGCGTCAGCCGTAGACCACAACCGTCACGGTAAGAGGTCAGAGAGAGGCGTTGTGGCCGGTGTCGTGTATGCGGAGGAGATGTCGTGACTAGCCGCTGGCATCTGGGTGAATCTGCTGGGTACGAAACGCTCGGCCCGGTTGAGGATCCGAACGATGCTATCGAGAAGCCGGAAGCAAAGGAGCCGCCATGGCCGAAGACAATGAAACTTACCGCCCCCGCCCAGATGCCAACGAGTTTGTTACGAGTCCCCGATTCGGCGCGAATGCGGCCATCGATAGCACGGCCATTGATGATGAGGGTGAAGTTGGTCGTGCGGCGTCGGCGGTCGGCTGGCGATACGGCCTGACTATTCTGGCGGCTGTGAGCCTGATTGGGGCTGCGACTATCGCGGTCTTAGTTGGCGGACCCCGATAGGGTCCGATTAGCCCAATCCAGTGCGGGACTTGCTATCACTCGTGACGCACCGCCTGCCGTCATGTCAGGAGGACGTTGGGAGCCCTGCCTCAAGTAGTCGTCAAGAAGCTTGACGCTTCTCTTTGACGCGTTCGCGGACGGTGATCGCTCCCGACTTGAGCAATTGGGCCGGCGACTGAGCATCCTCGCAGGTAAGCGAACCTAGCTCGGCCGCTCCGCAGTTGGGATGACGTAGCCTCACCGTTGTGAATCCACGCCTTTTTCGCCTCCCACAGCGCTGGATGAGTTGGGCAGTCGCATTGATTGCGTTAACGCTTGCGCTTGGATTCTCAAGCAAGTCCGTCGCATTCCTTAGAGCCGAGGAACTCGACGGAGTTGTCAATCGAATGCATTCTCCGCTTCTGGATGAGGTTGCATTAGTGCTGGACTATCTCGATCGACCAATCGTGGTGGTCTGCATACTTCTGGTTCTCTTCGCCATCTCGTTCTACTGGTTGCGGTGGAACGCAATCGGCGTGGCAGTAGTTCCCGGATTGGGCTGGCTTACGGCGGTGATTATCAAGTCGACGGTCGGGGAAACGCGACCAATGATGACCCACCTAGAGCATCAACTACCTGTCGCACCGATGACGTCTGGTTTTCCGAGTGGCCATGTTGTCTTTGCAGCTGCCGTAGTCACTGTCCTAGTCATGGTTACACCCCGTCGAATCGTTGCAGCGACTCTGCTCATCGGCGTGGCCATAGTGTTTGTCGTTGCATGGTCTCGCATGTATTTAGGGCTGCATTTCGTTTCCGATGTCATCGGAGGAATTCTCAACGGAGTTGCGGGCGCACTTCTCTTTGCGGGCATCTGGGACTGGCGAATCATGCGAAAGGTGGCCGCGAATCCGAGGCACCAGATCGAGCAGCCCTAGTAATACTGCACAGGCAGCCTGGCTAACGATTGCTGGTGGTTGTAGTGATGGAGGTGGGGAGCGTGGCCCGGCAGCCAGCTTCCGACCGTAGTGGCGAAGTCGTGAACGGTCGAGGCTGGAACACCGAGCTTCGCGACGATCGGGACCAGCCACTAGCCACATCTCCCACCCAGACTGCGCCACCGCTGCTGGTGTTCGATTCGCAACTAGCGGTCGGGAAAGCGATCCTTCATCCCAACAACGCCGACCAACTCGTGCCACCGCGCCCGCCTCTTCACCCTCCGCCGGGGATGTCTCTGCAACCTCGAAACGTCACACCAGCCGACATCCCTGGCGTAGTTCACCTAGTCGACCAGCTCAGACAGGGTCAAGGCCCCTCTACCGCCGCAGCCCCCACCTCTTACAGGCCGTGTACGGTGCGTCGGTCTCAGCTGACCATCTCTACCGTCTGCTACTGACCCTAGCCACGCCGCGTCGGGGGAGTGCGCCAATCACGCCCCGACCGTTCAGGGTGATAAATCTCCACTCCCCAGGTCCGGAGCTCCCAAATACAGGCGCGAAGTTACCGTGACCACATGGGTGAATCGATTGTCGTCGAACGGCCGTTGGCGTCAGGCCCGGACAGCTGTTGCCGCACTTGTCGACGGGCGAGAGCAGGCCGGATAACGCTCATAGTTACCGCGCCAAGCCGTGTGAGCTGGGGGCTTAAGTTCAATAGTCCACCCACGCTCATGTGCGAAGTCGACTTCGTTTGGACGTCGGTCGGTGCCAACGAACGGAGGAGTAGCCAACTGGGTCTCCCAACAAGTCGTCGCGAAACCGGTCGAAATACGAGCTGCCGAAGTGCGATCACTACTCTGGCGGTTGCCTTGCCGTCAAGATGAAGCGCAAACCGTACCGGTGGCAATGTCATTTCAGTCACGCCAACCTTCTCGAGAAGGGAATCTCAATGCATTACCTCCACATCAATGAGCTCGACGGTTCCGCTACACAATCTGCTGCAGTCAGGTTCCCCGTTGTGGTCTCCGACGAGTGGAATCCGGACCGAGCCGGACGGACCAGCGAGGGCAACGTGCCATCACTCGAATTGCGTCAGTCAACCGAAAGAGCTCAGCACCTAAGGTGCTTTCTCGAAGCCGATCGGCTCATGTCCGGAATCGAAGACTCTTGGATTCTCGTTTCGGCGGAGACAACCCCGAGCGAACTCCTCGGCACTTATCGCACGACTCCCTGAGACTGGAGTGCGCACATCGTCAGCCAGCAAGAACTAACGGACTTGGCAGACGCGTTCGCCTATGTGCTTCTGCACCCACAAA
The DNA here is from genome assembly GCF_044765685.1 of Leifsonia sp. NPDC102414. Taxonomy (NCBI): domain Bacteria; kingdom Bacillati; phylum Actinomycetota; class Actinomycetes; order Micrococcales; family Microbacteriaceae; genus Leifsonia; species Leifsonia sp. NPDC102414. The sequence continues at coordinate 76,514 of NZ_JBIWKN010000006.1, read as the reverse complement.
GTGTTGGTCACGACGAATGACTCGCCCCAACTCCCAACCGCGCAATCGTCCGCTCCAGTGGTGGGGCCTCGCACTCGTGGCGTTTGCGCTCGTCTGCGCGGTGGGGGCAGCTTGGTCGATCAGCGCGTTCATCCAAAGCCTGGGCCAATCGACGCCCGAGTGCGGCGATGGCTATGTGTGTTGCGGCGGCGGGTGGCGAGGAGGAGCGTTCCTCCGACTGTGGCGGCGAGACCGACGAGGCTTGTCCAGAGGATGTCCGACCCCGTGTTAGCAAGGCTTCCGGCCGTGCCGTTCGTCAAACCGCCGTGGTTGGTGTGTGTCCCGGTCCCGGGGCTGCTTGTGCTTGGGGCGGCGGCTGTGACGTTGAGGTTGTAGTTCTTGTCGATGTTGTTGCCCCAGGCGTCGGTAGCGCGCACTGTCAGCGCAAAGTTGCCGCTCGCTGTGGGTATACCGACGAGTCGGCCGTCCGTCCGTAGAGACAGACCGGGCACGGTCCCGGAGACAAGCTTGAACGCCACCGGCGCGAAACCCGCGGTCACGGTGAACAGGAACCCGTACTTGGTTCCCACCGCCCCCGGTTTCGGGGAGGAGTTTGTGTAAGTGGCGCGCGCGATGGCGTAGCGATAGTAGCCGCTGAATCTGACTCCGCGACTATCCTGGCCACCGTCCCAAGCCAGGATGAACTTGCTGGTCGCATCGGTAAGACCCGTGAAATGCACCTTGCTGCCTGCAAGCGCGTATGTCGGGCCATCGTACGGGTTAGGGGTCAGCGGTGGAGCGCTGCCATCGAAGCTGATCGGCTTGTTCGGAATAGTCGCGGAGTCGAACGAGAAATCGTTCGCTCCTTCAGGAACGTAGAGGGTGCCGCGCGGCAGCGCCTGGTACAGAGCGGAGCTCGTCAGGGTCAGCTTTGGCAGGCCGCTCAGGGGTCGAATATCTGCGACGTTGTTCGAATTGAGGTCAATGGTTTTGAGGGCAGGCAAGTCCGCACTGGTCAGCGGGCTAATATCGGAGATCCGCTGCCCGCCCAAATACAGTTCTTGAAGGTCGGGCTTAGGAGACTGGACGAGCGGCGAAACGTCGGTGATGTGACCACAGGGGCTGAGAGTCTCGCATCCCCCCACATAGTTGAGGCCAAGACTGAGCCGCCGCAGAGCATTCATGTTGGCGGTTGGGGCAAGGCTCGAGATCGACGGGCTCCCCGCGAGGGTCAGATTGACCAGATTCGTCAGACCACTCAAGTCGCTGAAACCGGCGTCATTGACATTACCGGAGATATTCAAAGAGGTCAGTCCCGTGAGATTCCCAATCGCGGCGAGATCGGAGAACGGGGGAGCGCCATTGCTCGAGTGGTTGACTACCGACAACGACGTCAGCTGGGTCGCGAACTGCAAACCCTGCAACGTAGCGACGTTCTTACTCAGATCACTCGAATTGTTTCGGTAGCTCAGCGTAGTGAGCGAAGCCATGTCACCCTCAGTCGGGACATAGCTCGGTGGTTTACTCAGCTCCTCATCGACAGCGCCTTCAAGGTTCGGGTCCATCCCTGATACAGGGTCCCCAGCCACAAGCCCAGGATGAACACCGGTCCCTGAAGACTCAGCTGCAAAGGCAGCAGATGGTGCGACGAATGCCGCCAACACCATTGCTATCGCGAAAAGACCACCCAGCCGCCTCAATTCCTTCTCACGTGACGCTGTCTTCATAATGTTCCCAAACCTCAAAGTTCCGGCAATTGATGGCGGGCCACCCAATCCTCGAATCCAAAGACAGCAAGGTCGGCCACCGAGGCCTCAAACCGGGTCCTTTCACCCCCAACGCCTCGAGGTGCGAGTCTTTTGACGCGGCAGAGCCACTAACAATCACCGGCTGGCCCGCCGTGTCCGCGATCGCTATGCACCCGCCCCCAGAACGAAAGGCGACCTCGCCTGCCTGGATGCCTGCTCCTGACCCCTGGGTGGAGCGTCGGGTGGTAACTCTTATGCGGTTGGTCCAGCACCAAGGGAGCCGAGGGACGAACACATCCCAGGGCTCTGGACCCGGTGGCAGGTAATCTCTCGTAACGAGCGGATAGTCCTACGATCCGCCGTACGTTTTCATGTTGCTGGCCCTGAACTCCAGCCCTCGGGCCGACTTCCGTGCGCCGGCGACCGGGCCGGACGGCAGGATCGTGACGCCGGCGAAACAACGTGGGCGGTGGATGGCCGGGTTGGACCCGCGAACAGGGCGACCTCGGCCGCCGGCGGTGAGCTGATGGCATACGCGCGCCGTCGTGCAGGGGACAGCTCCGGCGGAGGATGCGGGGCGCGAAGCTGGGGGAGAATCGAATGCCCACGCATCAAGTGATCGCCGAACTCTCCCGGACGGCGCCCTGTACGCCGGATCCAGCCACCAGGTGCACACTGACGGATCGACGCTCTCTATCGCCATCTCCGCGGCCGCGACGGAACCGCAGTGGCACGCCAGGGGCATCTTCCGCGCTTCCCCGCCTCTTGAGGCCGTGCGAGACTCCGTTCATGGATGAGCTTCCCGTGAGCGGAGTGATCGAGGTCAAGGCTGGGCTGAGCGCACAGGTATCGGTTCAGTACACCGGCGGGTGGGGCTGGGAGGCCCGCTGGCTACTAGTCACGAAGTACCTCGCTCGCCTCCAGGATATTTACGAAGGCGCTCAGATCGAGTCAAACACCGACCTGTGGGCGATTATGAACAGCCTCCTGATCGACGCGAATCACCTTGGCGAGGCTTTCTCCCATCAGCTTGCGCTGGCCAAGGAGGTGCGCACTGTTATGAAAAGCAGCGCCGAACTTCGAATCTGTCGCGACTACGCGAACACATGGAAGCACTTCAAGCGAGATGGCTCGAATGCACGCGTTGCGTACATCTGGGAGGACGGCACGACAAGGGCAGGACACTACGTCACGATCGCCCACCGACTGCAAAACGATCCACCTGAGAGTCAGACGACTATCGACGGTCTGGAGCTGGCTCGGGGCGCGTGGCAGGCATGGCGCGCATTCATGAGCGACAACGGTGTGGAAGAACCAATCGGCCTTACGCAGCCGTATCTCGAGAAGCTAATTGACCATGACGTTGCCCGCATCAACCAAGGCTGACGCCTCCACGACAGAGGCGTGCACTCGATGCTCTTCACGGCAACCCTGTACTGGCCCGACATGGAAGACCCGAAATACCAGGACGCGATGACGCGCAGATCACGCTCGATCCGCCGCAAGGCTCCCTGGTCGCCGGTCTTCGCCCTCGAAGGTTACTGAGAATCTTCCGGATCCTACGTGACTGGCACTGCGCAGGAGACTCCGCGCGTCCGCAGGGTCAAGTTTTCCAAGTGCCACACGTTGCCGAAGGACGAAAAGGTCCCGTGTGTCGATGAGGCATCCACCGTTGGAGTCCGCGAAAGCCTGTAGATCGTCGCTCCTGTCGGCAAGCGCTGTGGGCCGCTGAGATGGGTCGATCTCGCGAAAGGTGTTCACGACGTACCACAGCGCATCCGGACCCCCTTTTTCGTGTGAGGCGTAAGCTGTCGCGGCTGCGCCGAGTTGGTACAGATCGTTCGACTTCGCCGCGCCGGTATACCCCTTGACCTCGACAAGCGCGACCCAGTTCGCGTCTGTCACCCGGAGATCCTCGCGCTTCTTCCCCTTGTGCTGGGGGAGTTCATCCGAATCAGCCACCGTGAAGCCAAGCAGTTCGAGCGACTCCCGAACGGCCGCGGCGAGCTCGTCACCCGTCCCGGAGAGGAGCACCCGCCATCCTTCACCAGTACCGACTGCGTTCTCGAGTGCGTCGCCCAACTTCCGCCGTTCCACCTCGACCTGCTCGAGACGCTGTGTCTCGGCGAGCTCGAACTCTGCAAGCCCGGCTCTTGCGACGAGTTCGTCCGGCGCCGCCCATTCCTCAGAACGTGCCCATTCAGCAGTCTGCGGAAACATCTCTGGCTCGGCTTGTCGCCACCAGGCGAATGCCTGCTGCACCCACTCAATGAGTTCGGCTCGTGCGATATCGGGGAGCCAGAACACCGAATCAGTCTCACCTGACAACTCATCCGCATCCTCGAGAATTGCTGCCAAGACCATCGGACGATCCAGACGCTCCTGCAGCAGGACATGCGCCTCCCGGTACGGATGAACCGGCAATCTGAAACCTGCGTAGCGGTGTCCCTCAGATGGGATACAACTCCTCCGCACCAGCGATGCCAACCCAAGTTCGGTGGCGAATGCGGTCACCTCCAGCTGTAGGGCGGGTCGGGTCTGGATGGTGCTCTTGGTGAAAGGTGCAACAGTCGAGCCGAACCCACTGGACATGATGGCAACTCCCATGCCGGATTCCGCTGTCACGACGGGCGGCGCGAAGGTCAGTCGGCGATTGAATAGATTCGCTGCATCGTGGAACTGGCCATCCGTCATGACGAGCACGTCGTGTTCTTCGGGGTACTCCGAGTAGGGGTTCTCGGTGACCCGAAGACTGCCCGCGAGTGGTTTGATCTGCTCCAGTTCTTTCTCGGTCAGGCCGACGGCGAGTACGCGCGGCCTCGGGGCCCCAACGAAGTCATTCACGCCAGCGATTCTGTCACCGTCAGGGCGTTCGCACGCGATGCACCGACGGCGACTTCGGTTCGGTCATCGGACCGTCATTTCGTAGAGTGCAAGCACGGAACGCAGCACACGATCGGACGGGTCGAACTCGATGGAGCTGCGGAGCTCGACAGGGGTGCCGTCGAAGTCTGCCCAACACTCGAAGTCGCCGAGACGCGAGACATAGCGGACGCCTGCATAGAAGGGTTCGCCGTGGTCGTTCGTACGCGAGTAGAGCCAGCTCGATCGCGCGCGTGAAAAGTCGATTGGGGCCGCGCACGGTTGCGACGTCGAAGTCCTCCACTCCCTCGTGCAGCAGGATCGGAGCCGCCTCACCGGTGAGGAAGGTGTGCGTCTCAGGTGCCTCCAAGTTGACAAACGGGAGAGAGCCGTCGACGTCGAATGCGCGCAGGCGCCGCGTGGTCACCCAACTCGCCGGACCTCACCTGGCCCAACCCGGCCGGGGTCGGCACCGACCCGGGAGAGCGCCACGATCATGGACGCGCGCGGACGGAACCCCGCCAGAGTCTCGGCGTAACCTCCTTCTGGGTCGGTGGCTCCGTAGAGCACGCCAGCGCCGGGGACGTCGAACCTCCGACAGCTCCACCCTGTGGCGACTTTTCCGCTTTCTCGTTCGGGGCGCGCTTGCGCGCCGCGGCCCGTAGGGTGCGGCGGACGGCCCCGCGAGACGCCGAAGGCGGCTCCGCTACAGGATGCGGCACCTGCGTCAGCCCGCAGCGGAGGCTTCACCGAATAGCCTGTGTGCATGACGGACAGCTTTCGTTGCACAATTCGCATCGAGAATTTGGGCAGGGCAGCACTGTGGGACGTCGTGCGAGTCGCCAAAGATGCCAGTCGTGCCCAATACAAGAAGCTTGCTCGCGGTACCTGGATCGCCAACTACTCCGGTCGGACGGCGAATGACCGCACGTACTATCGCAAGACTCTCGAGCAGCTGCGGGCGGCAATGGAGAGCGCTGGAGCGCCAGAGCTCTCCCTCGACATTTCGATCAGAATGACGATCGGTCGCGCGAAAGTCGACCTCGTCTCCATCTACGCGTACTGGGGCACCCGGCCGAGCATCGACATCTACATCAGCGGACGAGACCGGGTCGCCGTCGAGGACTTCCGGTCATCGCTGGCCGAGGGAATCACGAAGAACCCCGGCCTGCAGGCTCACCTGGCGGGGAGATCGATCGAGATCTCCGATACCGGGATCTCTTCGAGCGACTCAGGAGGCGGTGAAGTTCACGCCGGCGTCTGGCGATGGATCGGCGGGATCGCCACCACCGTCATCGCCGGCGTCATCCTGGCCACGATCCTCGGCATACTGCGCCTGAAATGACGAGAGAACGAGCCGTAACCCCTCGGCAGGCGCCCACCAAAAGCATCTCGTGTCGACTGTAGTTGTAGTAGGTGGCTAGTAGCTTGAACGTATGACAGGCGCGCTCTCTCGACTCATCTATGTGGATGACTCTGGTGACCCGAATCGCGGCTGGATCATCTATGGCTGGGTTGAGTGTTCACCAGCCGAGTGGCGATTGGCGCTGCGCAAATGGCTGGAACTTCGCAAGGAACTATGGCGTGACTATGCGATTCCGCCCGCGCAGGAACTGCACACCACCGAATACGCGCAGGGCCGCGGGCGAATCTCTACAAACCCTCCAGCGCGATTCATGCGCGATACTACGGTGCTCTGGAAGGATCTCGGCCGAGAGGTTGCGCGGCGGTGTCTAGAGACGTTGCTGGACTGCCCACACATCCGCATTGGTGCGGTGTGGGAGCAGACGGACCTCCGCGGAACGGAGTACTACGAAGAGCGCGGCCGCGTGTATGCGGAGCTCGTCAAAAGATGGGATGACGAACATCGCGCGATTGGTGACTTCGCTTTCGTCAGCATGGACGGTGACGGCTCCGATCCCTCCTATTTCAATGCACACCGCGCACTCGCGCTGGACACCAGACACATCATTGAAGACCCAATGTTCCACGACTCTAAGCGTTCCCAGTGGACTCAGATGGCCGACTTGGTGGCATACTCAGCGCACGCCCACGTCAATGCTCACCCGTACAACGAGTTCGCCTGGGACTGGTATCGGAACTACCTGTCGCTGCTCGACCCAGACAGAGAGCCGCAGCAATTGGGTTAAACAGCTAGGCCCGCCAATCCACGAGAGTGGGGCGAGCCTGCCCATTGATTCTAGCCGAGCCTGACCCGAATGTCGATACTGCGATATCGCTACATCGAGGGCGGCATCTACAGAGGCCTCGGCAATTCCTCGATCTTAGCTTCCTCGCCGCCCTAATCCTCAAGCCGCTCGTGCTCGTCACGATCTACACACTCCTCAGCGCGATAGGCGATATCCTCGCCGCATGGCGAGCCGAAAGCGCGAATGCCCTGTGTGCCACCTGCAGCAGGTGTGGCTTGTGGGTGAGCAAACGTTCGTGGCGCACTTCTTCCAGGGTGACCGTCGCTGGTGCCCGGGAGGGAAGCCACCGACGAATGAGCAGAAGGCAGCGAGGAAAGCAGCCAAGAAGGGTCATTCGATGCGGGCGTTCAGCGGAGGGTTGCCCGGATCCAGCCGCTAGTCGAGTCGTTCTACCAGCCCCAGAAACTGCAAACAATGAGCAGTGCACGCGGTCATCATCGAGCCATCTGCCACCTGCCACCTGCCACCTGCCACCTGCAGCCTGCAGCCTCATCAAGGAACGCTGTCGCATCACCCTGATCGGGGCGCGCCTGGCGCACACACACGGTCGCGCGTCAAGCTTAAATGCCCCAATCATTTATGGCCGATAATAGATATTATGTCAGAATGAAGGCTGATCGGCTTTACTTCTTGCAATCGATCAGCTTTCTAGCAAGGCTCCAATGCACACCATTTTGCGCGCCCGAACTACATTTCCATCCTGGGTTACTGCATGTCGGCCAGCGGCGCTCTGGACCGCTGGGAGACCGTGAAAAGAATCTGGGGATTCTGCGTCGCTTACCAGCTCGTCTCTCATCGGTTCGAAGGGTGGACGCGGGCCGCTGCGATCTGCTTTAGCTCTTCGATCGACAGCAACCCGTCGGGGTAGCCGCGCGACCTCGATGTCCAGATCGGTCGGTAGACGGCGAGCATACGCGAGTACACGTCCAGCATCCGCATGTGCGAGTTGCCCCTATCGTGTGACTCGATAGCCGGGATGAGGTCGGTGTAGCGATCGGTCTCGGTCAGATACTTGACGTAGTCAGCCATGTGGCCCTCGAGACCATCGTTGTGATCGAACCCGCCAAAGGTGAGGCTGCGGTTCAAGTCGTCGCCGACGTGGGACCCGTCCACTTCAAGCTGCAGCATGCTGGAGTTCAGGGTCCTGAACATGTCCATGATTTCGAATACCCGGTCGCAATCGCGATGGCTTAGCTCCGTCGCGAAGCCTGCAGCTTCCCCCCAGTACTCTCCCGCGAACCCTCGCTCCAGTACCTTCGCACGTTGGAGGTGGTCTACGCGATCGCCGTCAGCCGCTTCAGTATCACCATCAGCGGCCAGGGCAAGGATCCGGTGGAGCATCGCGAGGACTTTACGATCCATGAAGCGCAACGATTCCGGCGCCCGCTCGTCGCCGGGCCTCCCCCTCTCTACTTCAACAACTGGGCGCACCAGGGCGGCCACGGCATCGCGGACCATTTCGCTCATCGACTGCTTTTCGCTTTCGGCGAGCATCCGAAGGTCTCTAGCAAGATCGTCGTCCAACCTCACATTCAATGTGGGCATCACCTACTCCTATCGTATTACGAGATTACCTTCTCGTATTACAAGAGTACACCCAATCGATCTGACGGCACGCGTAGAGGAAGTGGATGTAGCAGATGATCTTTTGTTATTTGCGATGCACCCGCCCCTGATACCGCACCGCACCAGCACTGATTCGCGCTTCCCTGCTACTCCACCATGGTCATGACTAACCGTGCCGCACGCACCGGAACCACCTGGCGGGCTACACCGCGACATGCCTCATTGGATCGCTTCCGGGTGATATTGATACGGGATGCAGATCGCATTGGCATGGGCGCAGCCGACGACCCTAGCGTCGCGGTGGGGAGATCCGTCCCCGCCTGTTGAAGGGGAGATTTCGAAAGCGCGCATTTCTGCCGTTATCGGCGCGGCCGCGGTTGTGAGCTTGGGTGGGCTGCTGGCAGCAGCTCCGGCACAGGCTGCCGCGCACTACTCGCTGCACACGTACAGCGCATATGACTTTGCGGATTCCACCGCCCACATTCAGCACAAACTCCAGTCGCCCGCCGGATGGCAGTACGGCAACTGGGCCGGTCCCGGCGAATGGTCCTACGAGCCGAACTGTCCCGTGACCGTATACAGCTACACCGTCAACATCCGCACTCCCTAAGTCGTTGGAGGGCGGAGTACCGATAAAGGCACGATTCCTGACCGCGGCAACCATGACGGTCCTCTTAGGCGCCGGCATGGCCGGATGTGCCATGGCTCCGCCCCCAGCAGCCCCTCGATCGTCGACGCCAACCGCCGACGGGACCTCGTTCGTGGGTCCCTGGGCGGCAGAATTCGCCGCACAGTATCAGACCAGCACCGACAAGACCGTTCGCAAAGTGTTGGCCGCGAGCGTCATTACCACTGCGGATTCTGACGCTGCAGGCGCGACTTTCGTCGCGTGTATGGCTGCACGAAACGCGACCGTCAAAGTTGACGGTCGCGGTGGAGGTTTCTCGATTCCAAACACGAATGGCAACACTCAGGACGAGAAGGTGATCGACCCGGCTCTTCAGTCGTGTCAACCCCCGTTCGAAGCGATCGCTGGCCTCTACGGACGCATGCTTCGCAACCCTCAACACCTGAACGAGGCGACCATTGTCGTCAAGTGTCTCATCAAACACGGGATCGTCGCCAAGTCCTACACTCCGAAAAGGTACGAGCAGGAAATGCGCGAGAACACCTTCACGTTCAGCACGCGCAAACCTGCCGCTGTTGCGTGCTTCAAGAACCCGCTCGAGTTACCCGGGGTGAACTGACGGTCTCGGCCATCTCAGGTCGGTCTTCGATGGTCGCTTTGACGGCGATCAGTACAAGCAGGACCCAGCCGCCTTCCACCAGCATGCGACTCTCCGCCACGCTCTGCGCGATCAACGCCGCCAACACCAGGATCGGGACAAGCCGCCACAGTTGAGGCGCAACCCCCGCCGTGTGCGCGGTCGCGAATCGCCACGCCCGCACGACCGTGGTCGACACCAACAACACGAACACATTCAGCCCCACTACGCCGAGCTGTAACCACACGTCCAACCATCCGTTGTGCGCCTGCAGGTACGTGACTCCCGACCGTTCGGCAAGCCCTTTGAACGGGTACACCCACGGGGCCCAATAGCTGACCCACCCTCATCCGAACACGGGGCGTCGCGAGATCAGGTGAAGGACGGACTCCCAGATCGTTACCCGCCCGGTGAAATCGGCACTCTTACCCAGCAACACCGGAACCCGCGCCCAGAACGCAACAACCGCTCCCCGCCAGCGAACAGCATCCCGACCGCCGTCAACACCACAGGTCTGCGGCGACCAGGACCGACCCGGCCAGACCACCACGCGAACACCGCCACAATCCCCACGACTACTGCGGCCACCGTCACCGTCGACGACCGCGTCAGCGCCACACACACCACAGAGACCAGCACCCAGCAGGCAGCCGTGACCCGGCCCACCATTCCAGCGGCCAGCTGGACGCTGAACACGATCAACGCCAGCAGCGCAGCCATGCCCAACAGGTTGCTGTTGCCCACGACGCCCTGAATCTGACCACCGTGGAGCAACAGATCCCTGCTCCAGAAGAACGCCGCGGGCAGCTTCCCGGGACCCCGATCCACCCACAACGGCAACACCGGATGCCTAACCACCACCGCCACAACCAGTTCAAACAGCAGAGACAAACCGAGAACAAGGCGCAACGCCGACGCCAGCGCCCTGACGATCTCCGCCCAGCTCAAACAGACCGCCAACCACACCGCCACAACCGTTGTCGACCACTGCGCCACCACGCCCAGCACCGACGCCACCGGATACGCCGACCACGCGATCGAAACAGTCGCTAGCACCAGAAAAACAGCCATGAGCATTGGCCCCTGACGCAAAGAGACGAATCGTCTCGCGCGGATCAGAAGAACGCTACAACCCGCCACCAGTAAGAAGGCGAGCACAAAGAACCCTGGCCAACTGATCAAATTCCGCCAGAAATCCCCCGCCAACGCTGTGAAGAGCACCAACACCGCAAACCATCGGCGCCACCACCCATGCGTTCCCCGCCCCTGACCGGGCTCGCCTGCACTCACCGCGAAAGCCTAAATGCGGCGCCGGCAAATCCGTCCGGTCCGCACGGATACGCGACCCACTTCACCCCAAGCCCAAACACCCATCCAACGAGAGAAGCTGAGTGTGCTCAGCTTCGAGTACACCCCACACTAGATAACCTCGCTATGTTCGCATTCCGCGAATGATCGCGTCACCCCGCGCCGGACAATCAGAAGATGGAAATGCCAACCAAACCGAGACAAACCGCGCTCGGTTGTCGCAACCTAGATGGCATTATCCCCGGTCAGCCATGCCAACTGAATTGAGAACGGACTGCCCCCCTTGTTGGCTCCTGGGAAGTGAGCCCCGAGGGACTGGCCGGCTTGAAATCACTACTTCCGCGGGTCTCTGGTACTGCAGCTTGTCATAGCGTGTATGCCGAATCTCTGGGTGAAAGCTAGGGCTAAGACCGGACCCAGGTGCCCTCAAGCCTGTACGCAGGACGTCTCTCTCGGAAGAATGGCTGACGCAGTGCGTCACAACCATCCCGCGTCAGGAGTTACCCCAGTGCCCACCTCTCATTCTGTCCGCTCCAAGTCGCTGGGCGTTGTTGCCGTAGTAGCCGTTGCGGTGGCCTCTACGGCCCTACTGCCGTCTCCCGCGTTCGCAACGGCCGGGAACACGCAGATAGGCACCGTCGCAAACTACTCAGCACAGACGTTGCCGGGAGCCGTCGCCATCTCCCCGGATGGGAGCAAGGCCTACGTCACCGACCAAGCCAATGGACCATTGTCCGTGATCGATGTTGCATCGGGCACGCAGACCGGTAATGTAAGCGGGTATTCCGGTAGCGCGGATTCCGTCGCATTCTCTCCGGACGGGACGAAGGCCTATGTTGCCGATAGTGGCGGGAGAGTTGCCGTGATCGACACAGCAACGAATGCCTCGACGGGGACGGTCAGTGGTTTCACCGGCAACATCGCGTGGCAGGTCGCATTCTCTCCGGACGGGACGAAAGCGTACGTCGCCAGCTACAACAACATCGTCTCCGTCATAGACACCACCACTAACACTCAAACCGGCACGGTCAGCGGATACACCGGCGGTCGCCCTTACAGCGTGGCGTTTTCTCCTGACGGAACGAAAGCGTACGTGGGCAGTCAGCTAAACAACAGCATCGCCGTGATCGATACCGCCACCAACACTCAAACCGGCACGATCGGCGGCCGCACCGGAACCGACTCAAGTAACATCGCGTTCTCACCCGATGGAACGAAGGCATACGTGAGCAGCAGTGGGGACGGCACCATCGCCGTGATCGATACCGCCACCAACACTCAAACCGGCACCGTCACCGGATACACCCAAGGCGTCGGCTACGCTAGCCTTGCCTTCACCCCCGACGACTCCACGGTGTACGCCAGCTGCCGGAATGGCACGGTATCGGTGATTGATGTCGCCCAGCAGAAGCAAACGGGCACGATCGCTAACTACACCGGCGTAAGTCCGGATTCCGTCGCAATCACCCCGGACGGGACGAAAGCGTACGTCGCCAACGTGGACACCGGAACCGTTTCCGTGATCGCCGTCAAAGCGATCGCCCCGACCATAAACGCAATCAACCCTGGGTCGGGCCCCACCACAGGAGGAACAGCGGTCACCATCACGGGAACCGCCCTCACCGATACAACACAGGTCGACTTCGGCGGCATTCCAGGCGCGAACCTCACTGTCAATCCCGCGGGAACCTCTCTCACCGTGACCACCCCAGCACACACGGCGGGGCCGGTGAGTGTGGTGGTGCTCAACCCGGGCGGCGATACCACTTCCACGAACGGGTTCACGTATGTGGCGGCACCAGTAACCGTCACCTTTAACACCCAGGGCGGATCAGCGGTCGCGCCGGAAAGCGTGACACCCGGCCAGAAAGCAACCAAGCCCACCGACCCAACCCGAGCAGGGTCCACTTTTGATGGATGGTTCACCGCCGCAACCAGTGGATCCGCCTGGGACTTCAACACTCCGGTGACCGCAGACACCACCTTGTATGCCCACTGGATGGCAGTATCCACACCCGCCCCTGCACCCTCCCCATCGACCGGCACCCCCGCCACAGGCAACCCGTCGACCCCGACGGGAACCTTGGCCCACACCGGTAGCCAGTTCCCCCTCTGGGTCCTCTGGGTAGCAGCCGGCACCATCCTCCTCGGCGGCGCACTGCTCAGCTTGCGACAGCTACGCTCGAACACTCACAAGTAGCGCCAAATGGTTGGGGCGGTGGCACACGCCACCGCCCTCAGCATCCCCAACCTCGGAGCGGCGTCCGCGCCCGTCCACCGAAATTGAGAGTCGCGGGTGAACCCAGGCTCGTGGGTCATGACCACGAACGCCTGGCGCCCCATCCGTGGAAACCTGTGCGCATGGCCGAAAACAAGACGACAGAACCTGATGACAAGCATCCTCACGAACGGATCACCCGCGGTGAAAGCGCACCGATCATGCCGTGGCTTGCCCAGCTCTGGCTTGATGATCACTTCTGGTGCACGGCGAATCTGATCTCTGGCCGTTGGATCCTCACCGCCCGGCACGCAGTGGCCGACTATCTCCAAACTCCATCGCGTATCCGCATCTTCCCAACAAACAACTACCCTCCCCGATCTCCGTCCGTTACCAGTACGGCTATCTTTGTCTCGCCCGACACGGACATGGCTCTGCTGAACTTGGAACACCTCATCACGGTCCCAGCCGGCTACGCCCGGTTGGCCAGCGCCTATGACGTTCATGTGGGCGATCAGGGCACTATTTATGGTTTTGGTTTCGGGGCCGCTGACCAGCAACCTCACTCGTTGAAGCGAGCAGAGGTTCGCGTGATCGGGGCGAATCCTGGAGGACAGGACGGGCCAACGATCGAGGTGCAGGGCCTAACAGGAGCCTCGATGCCTGGCGACTCCGGAGGCCCACTCATTATCGGAACCGAACTTATCGGAACCCTCTCCACGGGCACTTCTCTGGGAGAGATGAACGGCAACTCGTTCTACGCGAACATCGGCGCAAGCAGGGAGTGGATCCGCTCAACCTCGGGAATCTAAACAGACGCAACCCCTGGCATCCAGCGGCGATCGGAATCCACGACACTTCGGAGCCCCTGTGAACCTGTACCGTCACGCGCTTGAACAACCCACCCTATGGAACCTACTCAGAGCCTCTGCCAGCCCGAGCACGCCGTTCACGATCGAAGTCAGTCCAGCGAGCCAATGCTGGTTTTACATGACACCGATCGTTCTAACCCGCCCTGTCGTTCGTGGTTAGGATCACAGCATGTCCCACCCCGACGACGATCTGCAGCGGCTGCGCGACCACATCAAGCTCGGACTTCTCACCGGTGGCGTTCACGTCGACGCAGACCAAATCCACATCCCCTTGAGCACCTGGCGTGCACTCGCCCGCAGAATCGCCCACGAGCTCGACCGGCCCGTCACCACCGGCGCAACCGAACGCTACGCCTGGGCCCACTTCAAAGATTGGGGCCGCACCCCGGAAGAACACACAATCAACTGCGACCTAGCACGCCGCATTATCGAGGCCCGAGACGCTGATCACCCGGACTAGGCAACCGGCGCCTACCTGAGGCGAAGAAGACGCCGCCGACGCCGCAGGCCACCCAGACCAATCTGTGGCCATGCACCGTGTCGGGAAAAGACTGTCCGGGAGGCTAGGGGGTGAATCTGAGCACCCTTGGCCTGGTTTCTGGGGGACGACAAGGGGCACGCGACCGATCCTGATTTGATGCGATCCAATCTCGGCCTAATCAGCGCAATCGCTCTGGGCCTCACTATGCCGCTGGCTGCAACCGCCACGGCGGCGCAGGCCGCCCCAGCGTCGTGGGCGGAATCGGGGCCACACGACAAGGGCTTTGGTGATTACGACTGCTCACCGCCGCCGTATCAGCATCAGAGCTATACATGGGCAACTGGTACGCCGGACCGATGCTTCTGGTCGGAAGTGCAACAGCTCGCAGCTATCCAAGGCGGATACACCGGCCCAAGCGACGGGATCATGGGGCCGAACAGTTGGAAGGGATTCCAGGTGTATCTTCGCAACTTTGACGGATACGCCGGTGCGATTGATGGTATCCCTGGACCGCAGACCTACGAAGCGATGCAGCGGATGGCCCGCGATGGCGGATACACCGGCCCGATCGATGGTGTGATGGGGCCGAACAGTTGGAAAGGCGACTGCCGGGAGCTGAACACCATGTTCTTCGGAGGCTGGTGAACGGCCGCTCAAACAGGGCACTGCTGGCGGCGATAGCCGGGGTCATTGCGGCGCCTCTGTTGCTGAGCGGGTGCGTGCAATCCGGTGCGACGCCGCACGCCGCCTCCAGCGTTCGTCTTGCGGAGCGCATCGACTCTGAACAAGTGAGCACATCAACACTGCTGCACGCTGTTCAAGCGTTCCTCACCCCAGCCCAACGCATCCTTCCCACCGACGCGTTGGCACCACTAGCGGATTCCACAACCTCCCTAGAAAACACCATGGACGCGGTCAGCGACCTTCTCGCAACAGCGAACACAGCCGGGTCTCCCGGCCGCCAATCCCAAGCGAGACGCAAAGCGATCACAAAACTTGATGACGCCCAGGACAGGGTAAACCTGGCCATTCACCGGCTGGCCGCCACCTTCTACCGCTCCGGAACGTACCGAACCGCGAACTGCGCGACACAGATCACGGCTTGCACGGAGCGGGCTCACTCAATCGAAGACCGCGCCGCCAGAACTCCAGAAAACGGGGCGGAACTCACCGAGCTCACCGAATACGCGACCTGGGCCACCAAATGACCAAACCCAGACCTCAACCGATCCGGAGTCCCCGATACTTCGCCTAACCAACGGGTGAAGTTTGGCGAAGTCTGGCACCTGAATCCCGTCTTCGCTGGCTGGCTTGGTTTCCTTCAAGCTCGCTACCTTAGGAGGCCCCATGGTGGATCAGATGGTGTTAAAGGCGCAGAAATGGGTGAATGCCACCTACGCCGGCGTGGATGGGTACACGCCATGCCCGGAGGATGGGGAAACCGGTTGGGAGACCATCGACTGTCTGATCGAAGGGCTTCAGCACGAGCTCGGAATCAGCCCCGTAGTCGACAGTTTCGGGCCCACGACGTGGCGTCTGTTACAAGCCCATGGTGATTTCACTGCGACGAACACCACTGACCGGTTCACGCATCTGATCCAGTGCGCCCTGTATTGCAAGGGGTATAGCGGCGGACAGATCGATGGGGTGTGGGACCGGGCAACCCAGCAAGGTATCCAAGGGTTGCTGAAAGACATGAACGGCCATGTCTTCACCAGTTACGATGTGACCCCGAAACTGTTCCGTGCCTTGTTGAACATGGACGCGTTCGTGCTCCTGCCCGGCGGGAACCAGATGGCCCGGCAGGTACAGCAGTGGATGAACTCCACCTACATCGACCGGGAAGACTTCCTCTACGTACCCTGTGACGGGCTGTTCTCCCGGAACGTGCAAACCTACCTGTTGTACGCGATCCAATACGAGATCGGCATGGCCGACGGAGTCGCCAACGGGAACTTCGGCCCGGGCACAAAGGCCGGCTTGAAAGCACACCCCATCACAGTGGGTGCCGCAGGCAACTGGGCGCGACTGTTCCAAGGGGCGTTGATCTTCAACCAGCAACCAGTGAAGTACTTCGACGACACCTTCGATGCCGACGACTCCGCCGTCACCCTGGCATTCCAGAAATTCGCAGGATTCCAAGCCGCAGCCCAAACCGGGATCGGCGACTATGCCACCTGGTGCGAACTCCTCGTCTCTACCGGCGACCCCGACCGGCCCGGCACCGCCGCCGACATGGCCTCCACCATCACCCCCGCCCGCGCACAAGCTTTGGTCGCCGCCGGCTACAAATACGTCGGCCGCTACCTCACCAACTACCAGCTTCCCGGCGCCCTCGACAAGAACATCAAACCCGGCGAACTCGACACCATCTTCGGCGCAGGGTTGCGCCTGTTCCCCATCTTCGAAGAAGGCGGAGACGACCAAACCTGGTTCACCTACAACCAAGGCGTCACCGACGCGAAAAGCGCCGACAGCGCCGCACGCGGATACGGCTTCCTCTACGGAACCGTGATCTACTTCGCCGTCGATTTCGACGCTACCGACGACGACATCGACGAGCTGGTCCTGCCGTATTTCCGGGGAGTCCGCGATGGCCTGGGACTGCTCGGCAGCCCCTACACGGTCGGAGTGTATGGCACCCGCAACGTATGCTCCCGAGCAATCAACGCCGGTCTGGCACAGCTCGGCTTCGTCGCGGGCCTGTCGACCGGGTGGTCCGGCAATCTCGGGTTCCCTCTCCCCGGCAACTGGGCCTTCAACCAGATCGACGGGCTGACCGTCGGCAGTGGAGACAGCTCAGTGGACATCGACAAGGATGTGGCCTCCGGGCGAGACCTCGGACAGGGAACTGTCGACACAAACCCCCCTGTTGATCCCAACGAAGATGTCTTCAAGTTCTTGGCGTGGATACAGATCCAAGCGGAACAGTTCGCGTCAACTCATTCCGAGATCACGAGTATCCCGCTTCTGATCGCCCAGTACATGCGCGGCACAAAGTACGACGACGCGAAGTGGATCCTCTTCGGTGGAGAGAGGAACCCCGAATTCATAACCAAGGTGGACAATGCAGCAGCTGCAGCTGGTATCCAGATTCCGGTCGACTATTTCGAACCCGCCGTACAAGCGCGGATGGACCTCAACCACTTCTTCGCAACGATGAACGGCAACCTCTACCATGACCAACCAGATTCCAGACTGGAACCAGTCCTCACGGACCTCGGAGGCTGGGCCGGCGACCTCGTCACCACGCTCGCCGACTACACCCTCCACAAGCTCGCCGGCGAAACCACCTTGCAGTTCGGCATGCGATGCATCGGGGCATTCCCACCCAACGAGTACTCCTTCGGCTACGACGATTTCATCCAAGATACGGACGGGTTCAACTACGCAGCTGAATACGCCGCCAACTCAACCAGGACAATCGCCCAGTTCTTCCGGGATCTCGTGAACATTCAAAACGGCCGATTCCGTCATCGCTACGCCGACTTCGTGACAAACAGATTCGGCGGCGACCTAGCCGCTGCGAAGAACTGCGCAGAACAGGTCTTCCTCCTCCCCGGCGACACCGCCGAGCATCTCGCGTTCAATGCAGCCCGCACTAAGCTCCTCGGTTTCTACTCGAGCGGCGTCCATGTATCGGACTTCACCGAAGACCAGCTCAAAGGACTCAGCGACGCATGGGCCCAAATCATCAGTAGCCGAGCCGAGAATGGCTAAGACACAGCAACGAAAACGCCTCGCAGACCCGACCAACGGTCTCGGATGGGGACTCATCCTCACTCTCGGGCTTGCACTGCTACTCGGTGGAAGCGTGGGCTTGGTCACTGCGTGGGTTATCACCTCCGTGCAGCACCAACTCGGCGCGCAAGCCACCGCTGCGTGTACAACCGCGGCACCCGACCATTGCGACAGCCTCACCAAAACAGTCGTGGAGAATGTCTTCCAACTCTCCCTGCCACCTAGCGCGCAGATCCGCAACTCGGGCAAACAGACCCTCGGCAACGACTACCTTCTCTGGGCCGAAGTCCAACTACCTGCCGGAACACAATCCCCGGTGACGATCAGCCCAAACTACGAACCTCCAGCAGCAGCCGACGGGGACGTCGACATGTTCGCCAGCCGATACCAGCGCACCCACTTCCCCGACGCGGACCTACGGCATGCACTCTGGCGAGTCAACAAGAACACCGTCTTCGGCGCCTACCGAACCGAAGCCGTCGCCGCCCAAGTGCATCATCCGGACGGCTCGATCACCATCTACCTCGGACTCGGGCGAGGGTAAACGATCGATAGTTGAGAACCAACTAATGCCTACCGTGTCGATTCCTGGGCGCTGCAAAGTAGAGGCCAGTGGCCACTCGAGTTCTGCGATGAACTCGCACGGGCAAGCCACACATGCGAGCTGGCGGTGGGCACTCAACCCCGCAGCTAATGGGTATGAAGGGCACCAGGTCACGGACGCACAGGCCAAATTCGTTCGCGATAGCGACTACCCATCGACATTCGTTGATGACTTCGCAGACTTCCTGTGGGCAATTCGCGCTCACATCATCCAGGGACCCGACGTCAGCGATTCTGATCGGGCGAACCTCTCACAAGCACGCATCGACCAAATCCTCAGTAGGTCATGAGCAGTCGTCGCTGGGCACGTCTGTTGGGCGCCGCCATGATCATCCTCGGCCTCACAGGAGTCGCGGTCTGGTGGGTGTACGCATTCATCCACGTTTGGCCGTTCATGGAGGGTTCCGCAACATACAAAGCGGTCACACCACCCGGCGCCATACCCAACGGCTACCACAGCAACATGTTGCCTACCGAGCTCTCCTGCCAATACCTCAACCTGGGTAGCGTCGTCGCAACACCTCAAGGAACTGTGATCACCCTAACAAGCCTGTTCATCGCCTCATTGCTCTCAACGCTGGCCGGGATCGCGATCACAATTGCCAGCTTCGTCCCTCAACCCACGCAAGCCCCACCAGGATGAGGAGCCGACCCATGACCGCCTCGCCAGGCGATCCCGCTGATCTAATTGCCGGGCTGATCGATTACATCAAGAACAACCCCCAACACTTGGCACCGTACGATTTCGGTACGACGTATTTCGGGACAATCGCAGGTGACAGCCTTTCCTTTGGGTGGGACGACCTCACCCAGGACATCGATGCTCTAAACCTCGGAGCAGAACTCCTAAGGGCCGACCCTCCCCCAGTATCTCGAGCGCTATCCGTCAGTACTACACACCAAACGGACAATCCGCTTCGCGATACGACCTTGCCCTCATTAGGCGATTCAATAGCGATCGTCAGGCCCTTGCCGATGCTCTCCATGAGGCGCTGGCGTATACGGTCCAGGACGCGGAGTTCGGCCTGCTACGGACCGGCCTGTTGACCAAGGCGGGCATCAGCATCACGGACACGAGCGACGACGAGCGTGCCGAGCTTTCCCGAGCGCTTATCCACCAAATCACTATCCAGCTTTGAGGACATCCATCCGCCGAAGGTCAACCGGCATAGGCCTGATTCTTTGCAGCGTCGCGTTCCTCGCCATCTGGTGGGCGTCATCGACGTTGGCGCTGTATCCGTTCTCGCTCCATCCCGCCACCCTGGCACAGACATGCGGATCGCCATTGGGGGTCGCCACCGGGCAGGTGACCATTTCGCGGCAGCTCTTCCCCACGCAGCTTGTATGCAGCTCAGCGAGCCCCCCTCTCTCATATGCGGCCACCTCATCGTTTGACATGGTGCTGCTGTCCAACTGGCTCCTCACCAGCATCGGCGCCCTCATCACCGGAGTAACCCTCCTGGCACGTACCGGCAAGCAAGCCGCATCGTCCGAGCTCGCGAAGCGGAGATCGACCACCCTGTTGGCTGTGACCGCGGGAACGTGTCTGGCGCTTTGGCTAGCACTTAGCTTCACCGTTGCATGGAAGGACGATGCAGCGAAAGACTGGGCCGCAACGTGCGAGTCGATACATCCATCCGTTTTTCCTACGGGGCTTGAGTGCTCTACAGGTAGCAACGATCGCTCATACACACTCACGCCGTCGTGGTTGGTGCTCCTTGTCACGGATACGCTGGCGGTCGCAGCCATCTGTGCCATTGCATCAGCTATCCGTGCCAGCTGGCCGGCTCTCCGCCGCTGGATCCTCACCCCGCCCGGGGACAGCAGGGACGACTGAGCTCGTGGGAACAGCTTGCTCATCAGCCCCACCCAGAACGAATGAACAGCCGCCACCCCCGTACATCATCCTGCCGATGGAAGGAGCCGCCGCCTGTCGCGGTGTAGCGCTAGCCCGGGGCATCGTGCACGGGTACTACTCCGGCGTTAACAGCGTTCACTGAATTCACCTGCTGGGCGCAGTGACTAGCGGCCACCGATGACACAGGACACAACAAATGGTGCAGCAACACCGAACTGTTTCTGGAAGACGTCAAACAGGAAACCCTGTCTACTCCTTCCGAGCAGAAGCAGCGTGGGCGGCCGACGGCGACCACAAACTAATCACCGCGCTCCCCAGCAGCCGACAAGTCTGCTGATCTCGATGGGTTCGGGCGGCGCGACGAAATCTGGCTCGTTCCGCCCGAGCACATCGCTCAAGCTGGACGAAACCTTTGTGACAACCCTTGCGAAATCCCATACCTCGCGCTGCACCCACATAACCAACACTTCGCCCTCACGCTCCCCCCGCAACCGGGCCTCGTCACTGTCCCAGCCAGCGTCCCACGGCGTGTGATTCCAATCCCGCACCCACGCCTCAAGCGTCGCTATCAGCTCAGCGCACAACCCATACTCGGCGGTCTCAACCGTATCCTGACCCACCTCCCACAACGGCCACGGATATCCGTACTCAGGAAAGAATCGGATTCTTTCCCAGTAACCCCGCACGTTCACATGCCGCCCTTTGGATCGTGGCATCCACAGTCGAATACTCCGACACCCACAACTCCACCTGCGTCACCGGATCAACAACCCACACCCCACTCACATCCACACAACAACCATACGCACACGACACAATCCACATTCCGTCCAAGCACAACTCGACACGCTATTCACGACCACAGAAGAAGACCGCATACATACCGCCCACACACGTGCACCCTTCCTACCAGCGCTACCGCACTTGGCTGTGCAGGGTGCCCCCTGAAAGGGGACTATCGGCGACACATTGGATAGAACGATGGTTCCACCAAGAGGTTTCATCATCGGAACGGAGTGCGATGACGCTGACCGGCCCCGATCACAGGGCCAGAACCACCCTCGCAGACACGGCCGCGCCGCGCCTGCTCGAGGAGTTGAGGCAGCGACACGAAGAACTCGGCATCCGTTCTGTGGATGCCTCCCGGATGGCCCAACTAGAAACCTGGACCATCCAAACCGCCCTGCACGGTTCGGGTCCTGCAGGCCACCCAACAAGGGTGGGCGCTGGTGCAGGCCTTAAGGCGTCGGGCCCCATCAAGGGTCTGCACCAGCGCGCCCACACTACCTCCCCCGAAACCCCCGCCGCTCCCCCAATCCGGGTCCCCCTGCCTCCCATCGGCTGGAGCGTTGGCGGATTCACCGCCAGCATCGGCACCATCACGGCGCTAGCCTCCCCCACCACCTACTACGCGGCCGCCGGCGCAACCCTCGTCCTCGCAGCATCCATGGCGCCGCTACTCAACCGACGCATCGCCACACGAATGGACCGTGCAATCCACCACATCCTTGCCGACTCGCCCGTTGGAGCCCCTAAGCAGGAAGGCCCTTGAGCGGTCAGTTACCTAGGGGCCACACCCGGGTCACACCCTGTTCTGTGATCTCGAACACCACTCCCCCGTTGTACCTCGGACGACTGCGACATTCCCTCGCGCCGCTAGCAACTCGTTCTTAGGACAACCCGCCTGGCTTTCAGGAGTCGAATTCAAACCTCCCGCACCGCAGATACCGCCGCTGGTCCACGTTCGACCTCCGCACGACAACGTGTGGAGTTCATGCTGCAGCGACGCTACAACAAACTAGTCTCGGCGATGCAGCTGAACGTTGCGGTCCTCAAAGAAGAGCTCGAAGACCTTCGCGACAAGCGCCGAGCGGGATGGTGCTCCCACAACTTCTTCCTTTCCACTGAGCCATTCGACCTGAGCGGCATTGAGGCGAAGGTTGATCTGCAGTCCCTCTCCGCCCCGCTGCACGGTCGTCGCGACCGGCATGCCCGACTTCGAGATTCGTGGTTGCACTGCGAATGCGTCGATCAGTTTGGCATCGTCGATGTTGTCAAACGCCTCTACGAGGATGTCGGCATATGTGAGGCCGGTGGACCGCTTGTAGATACGCAAGCTCTCCAGAAGGGTCGGACGGAGGTAGACGGCCTTATTGCCCACTCCCCCAGTCGATTCCGAACTCGCTGCCTTCTGAGTGCGAGCCGGCTTGCGTGATGTGGTGGCACTCGACTGGGTAACACTCGGGCTGTCCGACTGTGGCCGGACCGCGTCGAAAGTCACATCTCGCTTCGGTCGTTTGCTCTCCACACTGCCTGCTCCACGTCTAGGTGTGAGGAGTGATGCCAGGCCCTCGGAACGCGGTGGCTTGGAGTCTTTCCGTGTCGGGCTGAACGCGTCTGCCAGGCTCTCTCGCTTCGATCCCTCGGTCATGCTGCGTCAACCTCTGCCTGAATGCGGGCAACGGCGCGGATGATCTCTCGCGTCAACTCCTGGTAGTCCTCTGCAAGCCCGGTCGCGTCGCGCGTGTACATGCCGTCCACGGGTTTCTCCCCTGCCCGCAACGCCACAAGTCGCTGCTTCCGATCGGCATCAGCGGCGTCTTCCAGCTCGTGCGCCAACAACCCTCGCGCCCTTGCATCCTTGGCCGGGCTCTTCGCATGGCGGATGCGCCGCTGGAAGACTGGGGCCACTCCCCCAAGCATTTCCTCGAGATCTCGCCTTACACCTCGTTCAAGACGCATCGCGCGGTGCTCCATGTCGAACAGGACCACACCGGCGAGCTGGAGTTCGGGATTCCGATCACGTACCGCGAGGAACCGCTTGGCCACTGCCATCACCCCATCGAGACTCCCGTCGTCTGACTGGGTCGGTATTACGACACTTGTCGCCACGACCAGTACGCCCTCGCTGATGATGCGGTCACCTGGCGGGGTGTCAATGAGGATCAAGTCGTACTCCCCCGCGATGTCGTCGAGCTTCGCGTGGAGCCGATCGGCAAAGTCGCCAGCTCCTCGCTGGCTCCATGCAAACGACATGGCAGGAATATCGCCTACCTGCTCTCCCCCAACGACCACATCTAAGTTCGGCCTCACATTCCGGAGGATTGGAAGCGGCGCGTCTGTTACGAACGCGTTGAAGAGCGCGGCCCCATCCCCCATTGGATAGCCGAGGTCCTTGCTGGTGTTGTTCTGGGGATCAAGGTCAACGATCAATACACGAGCACCGTCGGCGGCAGCTAGGCCACCCACATTGCAGATGATCGAAGTCTTTCCAACTCCGCCTTTACCGTTCTCAATTGCGCACGCTCTCGCAATACTCATTGCAATCTCCCTTGCACTGTTCCTAGCAGCGGTTGCAGCGAGTCACCTCGCAACAAGCCAAGCTATTTCTATCGTTTACTTGCTTGCTAATTTAGTAGCGACACGCCGTGCGTTGGGAATAGCCATACGCCATGCTCAAATTACCGCACCATATATCGCTAGAACGCTAGCTATATCACTTGCTATACTTATAGCTACACACGTTGCGGAGGGCTCATTAATCCTTACGCTGTGAAGGGCGTGGATATGCCGCGAGAGCCCGGAATGTAGATGCGGAGCGAACTACGATGAACGGCAGACAGACAAAAGGCACAGCGAGAACAGCACCGCGTAGCAGTTCCGGCCACAAGCCAACGTCTCTCAGCACTAAACTCGCAGGTGCGTTAACGGCGGGGAGTCATGGTGCGGTCGGTCGAAACTCGTACCTCAGGTTGACTGGAAGGACCCGTGAGGAGGATGTGACACATTGAGTGGTTTGGGTGTACTGGACGTATGAACACGAACTCGTCGTCACCTTCCGTTATTCATTGGTCCATTCCCGGTGCGATCCAGGTCGATATCACTCCCGCCGTTACCCGCGCCCTCTCACGATCCGGGCGGTAGAGGGCGAGGCCGCCGAGGTTCAGAACCTATCGTCGCGGTCCGCGCCCGTGTGCGGGGGAGTGAACAGTGGGCGCGGGTGTGACGTTCACCGCCCGCTTGTTGGGGAGATCGGCGCACGCTGTCACGCTCGTCGGGTAGCCCATGCTGCGACGCTGTTGTAGTCCTCGAGTTGTATTCGAGTCGGAACCTGCGGCGGATGTGGCTATCCGTGAACTGACCTTGACTGGAACACATGAACCAGACACACAAGTCGTCTCAGCTCACAGAAGCTGCTGGGCGCGATCTCACCGCTTGGATCCGCGCCTGTGCCAAAGCCTCCGAAACCTTGTGACTCACGCTGCCCACAGCGGGCTGGCAACTGGAACGTCACTCGCCATGGCGCAGGCAGCAGCTCACAATGCCGAGCTGCTGCGTCGAACGATCGGGAAAGGCCCCGACGAACGGACCTCGAGCGATTCGGAATGAAGTTGCTTCCGCTGCGGTGTCTCCTTCGCCTTGCCGTGGTTAGTGATCGCACTGGCCGCTCCCGTCGGGATCGCACTCGGGGCAGGGGCAATCTGTCGCAAAAGGAAGCTGTGCCCCCACTGCGCTGCAGGTCGACTGTGACCCTCCAAAATGAGCGACCAGCGCGTTGCTGAACCACCCATCGTGATCTTCTCGGGCGATGCGCCTATCGGGGTGGGTTGTCAGGTCCGATTTCCTGGACTGTCCACCAGCATCCGCGTGGGCTGGCCGCAATAGTCTGACGCTGCTTCTCGGTGCGGCGAGGTGTGACGGGCGCGGCGTAACGACCAGCGGGTACGTAGAACACCTCGAACGAGACCCGCGGTTCTGCTGGAATCGCGATCAAAGGCTGGACCGCGACGTGACGGCCACGAGGCCTCCGCGGGGGAGTGGGACGTTTCATTCACCGGTTCCCTTCACTCGTAGCCATCTTCCCCTGTGCACGGCATTTCGGCTAACGGCCGTCCTCGAGCTCTGTGGGCGGCGAGGCGAGGGTGGTGCCGCCCCTCCCTGCACCGGGTGTGGGGTCGGCACCACCGTGGTGCGGTGATCGCTTGCAACAGAGTGACGCACCGGCGCTAGCCAATCAGGCCGGGCTCGGCGCGTCGGGCCGGGTTTCCGTCTGTTCCCCGATTTCACCCGCGAAAGCGCGGATGCGCGATCTTCGCAACTGGGGTTGAGGGCAAGCTCCTTCGCCTGTGGGTGCCCGCGGGCGAGAGCGTTGCTAGTGCTAGCCACGTTCGCCTGCGCACAGCGTTTCTCGCGACAGCCGCGCTCGTCGAGTTTGACGTGGTGGCGCCAACTGCCCCTACGAAAAGACTGCGACGCCACCACGATGGGTGCTGACCATTGAAAACCCCACACCCACCAACGAGTGGACAGCCTGTCAGGTGCTGGCGCCTATGCATCGCAGCAATTGGCAGCTAATTTCACCCTTCATCTCCCACACCTGACCGGGCGCACCTCCGATGAAGACTGGCGCTGTCCATCGCCGAGTCATCAGCGTTCGCTCTACGCTGCTACGTAATCGGCGGGAGTCCACCGTGAGCCTGGCTCGAGTAGGCCGGCGTCGACGTCAAGACGCGCTCGACGATGGTCCGCGCGAGCTCGAGGGTCATCGCCGATCCTCGGGTACATCGGCCACTCACGTTCTCCGCCGCGAGCTGGTGCTTCGGCCCAGGTGAGGGGCCGGTCGGTGATGTGTCTGCGTTTGGGCCTGCGCCGTGGGGGAGAGGTCATCCGTTCGTACTCGCTGCGCCACCATCGCCAGAGTTCTCGGTCCACTTCGTGGCCGGCCATGCGCTCCTCGAGCACGCCGACCACGCCCAGCCGGCCCGCGGCCGAGCGTCGAAGATCCCGGCGCCCACTCGTCCAGCCTTCCGATGTAAATCGGATGAGCTTCACGCGTCTCAGCCGAGACAACAGCTTGGTCGCATGCTCGTGAGTCATCTGGAACGTGCGCGCGACGCCGTCGACCGTCCAGATGGCGCCGGCCCGCATCAGCGCCCACAACTGGCCAGCCTGATGACCCAATCCGCGGTAGCTGAAGACATCATGCTGCACGCCGCTCAAGAACCCTTCAAGCTCCTCGAGAAGCGCGGCCCGGCGCGCATACAACAACCGCGGCTCTGCCAGATCTGACGGGGGGCGGGGTGTGATGTTTAGGGGTTGTGTCGCACCAAGATCTGGAGTTGTGGAAAAGTCGCGGGTCGGGGTGAGGGACCAGGTCGCGGCGTTGAGTCCTTTAGCGTCCTGGATGCGCTGCACCAGGCCGTCGTCTTCGAGGGCGAGGAGTGCTCGGGCGGCGGTGGAGTGGTCGATGTTGCACAGCTCGGCCAGGGTGCGTGTGGCGGCCGCCACGGCATTCTTGCCGGTGCGCAGGGTCAGGTAGGCGAGCCCGGTGAGGACGGTGCGCCGGGTCGGGGCGCCGTAGTGGCCGCCCCACCGGCCGGGGTTGATCCGGAATCCGTCGAGGAGGTCCTCGGCGATCGCCACCTGCCGGTGCAGGGTGGCCCAGTCCTTCGGCTCGGCCGACGGCGCCGCACGGCGTACGCGGACGTGCTTCTGCACCTTCTCCCACGCGTCCTCGAGCCGGGTGCGGGTCTCGGCCGCGGTGCGCGGCCGCCGTTCGCCGCGGTCGCCTGCCCGGCGGGTGCGGAAGTGCTCCAGGCTCGGCGCCGTCGCGGCCGCGGCCGCCGCTTCCTCGAAGGTGAATCCATTCGAGGCGAGGATCAGCAGGGCGTGCCAGGCGGTGCGGGACGGGTCATCGCCGCCGCGGTGAACCTGCAGGGCAGCCTCAGCCTTGGGGGAGAGGTGCCGGCGGCCGATGAACGCCACCGGGCGCCTCTCACCGGCGAGAACCGTGTCCGCCGGATCCAGCGCCGGCGCCCGCTCGAGGAGCGCCGCCACGAGGGCTCGGAGATCTTCGACGGTCGTCGACGGCATCACCAGGGAGTCGACCGTGCCACGCAACACCCGGGAGAACGACCCGTTGCGATGCGGCGACAACGGCGGACGTGCGCCGCCGCGGCGCGGATTGGAGAGCATGCCGCGGTCCAATGCCGGCAGGACCGCCTTCGCCGCCCGGCCGAGCTCGTCGATCAGGCCCGCCGGCGCCGGCTCCGCCAACCCCACCCACACGTGCCGGCCTCCCTTGGACGAGGACTCGCACACCACGTGCGCGATCGACAGCTGACCCAGCAAGATCGACAGCGCATCCGCATGATCCTGCGCCTGCTCCACCCCATCCGCATCGCCAGGGACCACGTCAAAGTCGAACGGCACCAACCAGTACCGGCCCTCCAGATCCGCCAAGTGCACCAGCCACGGCGACATCGGCACCACCGGGCCCACACCGTGCGCGAGCGTGTACGAGTTGATCGCTTCCCCGTAGGCATCCCGCTCCGCCTTGTGCACCTCCGGGCGCGGCGAAATCAGCCGCGTCAGCTGCCATGCAGCCTCCCAACGCGATGAAACAGACGTCTGCTCGATCATCACGGGCGATTCACCTCCAACTCGAAAATGGGCACAACAAGACCGCCGACACTCAATCGGCGTTCGATCGATGCGATGTGCCGGGCCCATCAAGGGGCTCCGACCGGTGCGGGTGAGGGCGTGCGTCTGGCGCCGGCCACGGTCTCTGCGCTACTCGGGGATTGCCGGCCTCCCCATCGTTGAGAGCTGCACGCACCCACCGCCGACGAAGTCGACGACGGATGCAAGTTGGCGGCGGCTGACAGTAAGGCACGACGGTGTGTGGCTGCAGCGGGTCAGTAGCGGGGGAGAGGGAGCGCGTCAGCTCAACGCCGGTGGGATACGCGACGGAGCTAGGGGCCGGCGGAATAGCGACACGCGGACTACGTGCGAGCGTGCGCGAACCAGAAATCTGGGTTACGATGCTGCCAACTCCTCTCAGTGAGAACGACGAAGCCACCGGCGTGTTACCGGTACTGACTCCTCTAGGTGAGGGAAGAAGCTCGAACCTCATTGCTGCCAGGCGGAGAGGGTTTGAGCTCCAGAGTGAATTTCTGGGACGGGCCGCCGAAAGGCGGCCCTTTCTCATTAAGCGCTGCTCATCAGCGACTCCCCTCCGTGGTTGAGGAGGGCGCTCGTCAGCGATCGCCGGCGAGAAATCTGGAGGGCGTGGGAAGTGGTAGATCCGTGGGCAACGGTCGCGCGACACGCCGACGGCACGTTTAGATACGTGCGCAAGCAGGCGTTGGGGGTTACCATGTGATCACTCCTAGTTCTTCCCGGTTCTAGGTAAAACAGAGCCCCAGGTTCTTCCTGGTTCTCCTTCAAATCGCTTCTCACCGTCCCGGTCGCCAAACTAGTCAGGTGTGAAGCATCAAGCTTCGGCCCGTCACCCAGGTGGCGGGCCATTTGATTTACGCCGCTGAGGATCTGGCCTCCCCGAGTAGTTCGAGCTCTCTCGACAGAACAGGCAATGATCCATTCGTCGCGCGGATCTGGTTGAGAAGCGTCTCGAGGTAGTAGGACTCGTTGATTCCGGATTGGGCGGAAGCCAGCTTGACCTCTTGCACCAGGGTGGGAGTGAGGCGAAACTGCTTGGGAGTGGTTACGATGCCCGTTCGCCGTTCCTGCTTCTTGTCGTGCGACGCGGGACTCGCTTGCGCTGAATGCCTGTTCGTCTTCGCCATGTTCACATACTTCCGAGTTAACACATGCGTTGCGGGAGCCACGCCGATCAGAGGCGAACCAATCTCGAAACGGGAATGTGGTCACGGGCGTGATCGACTCACTCGGCCCTCCGTCACAGTCCTCTGAGACTGGGGGATCTAAGCGATTCATCGCGTGCCGACCTCAAGCAGATCGCAGGCGCGGCCAACCGGGTGTGCGGAAAACATGCCAAAAGCATACCCGAATAGGTTTTATTCAGCCTATTTTGGTAGATTATTCCACCAGTCGATGATGGCAGTGTTGAACGCAGTCGGGTCGACATTGTATTCGGCGCAATGCGGCGCTGGCGGCAGCACAATGAGTGTTGCGTCTGGCGCTTGCGCGCTCACAAAGCGTTCGGAGAACCTCAGCGGGATATCCCCGTCGCCCGGCGAATGGAGCACTAAGGCGGGGACACCAAGCCGCTTGCTGATGCTCCAGTCGAGGCTTCGCATGTCAATCGGCTGAGGAGCTCCAGCAAGCTGTCGAAGCGCCGGCGCACGGAGCGCCAGCATCGTCATCGCGCCGAATATGCCGGGCAAGCCAGCACGTCGGACAGCGTGTCGAAGGATGTTGGGCCAAGTCGTCGCAGGGCCAACTAGGACAAGCCCGGCAATGAGGGCCCCGCGCGTTTCGCACTCCGAGGCAAGGAGCGCTGCGGTTGCCCCCATCGACCATCCGAAGAGCACGACTCGGCGGGCTCCATGAGTAACCGCGAATTCGACAGCAGCCAGAACGTCATCGGACTCGCGGATGCCGAGCGTCGCAGAAGGCCGCCGTCCAGCCTGGGCGTGATGGCCGGTGAACGAAATCACCAGAGAGGTCATTCCGAGAGCGGAGGCTGCGGGCACCGATCGCAGGGCACCCTCTCGTGACGACCGGAGGCCATGAATGTGGATAGCCCAGGTGTCAGGCTCCCCGCGAACCGCAGGATGGATAACCCACGCTTGAGCTGTGCCATGTGGGGTACAAATCGAAACGTCGTCCAGTTTGCCGAGATCGCTAGCATCCAGTATTTCGCCTGTCCATGCGGCTGCGGAAGCTTCATCGCGGAAGACACCAACACGGCAGACCACTTTGCGGGTGACGGTTTGCAACGTGGACTCAAGTATCGGTCCAACGATCGCCTTCGCGCCGTCGGCCAGGACGAGCGCGAAAATGCCGGGAGCCAACGTCCTCGCGGTAGCCCGCACTGTAATTGAATCTCCGGTATCCCAAAGAATCGGGGTCGCGGAGCGCTTCCGATCCCCAATGACACGACGCGCAAGTAGCACTGCAATCGCGCTGACAATGACAACAAGGCCGACCGAGGGCAAAATGATCAGTACGATCACGAAGCCGCCATAGCGTTTACGACCGTGACACGCACCGCACCAAGTTCCAGCAAGTCGCCGAACTCGCGCTCAAGGTATTCCTCTGCCTTGTTGAGTTTCGCGATCTCAGCCGGCGTATAGGCAACCGCCTGGCCTACGTGGGCATCGCGAACGACCGTGGCAAGTTCAGCCAGGTCCGGTCCCTCCACTGTCGTTGGTCGAGTCAAAGGCGAGAGCCGGTGCGCCTCGCAGATCAGGACGAGCTCGCCATAGTACTTACGCAGGTGGTGCCGGCGGCGCCAACGAGTCGTCGTGAAATAGGCAACCGTAGCGATGATGGCCAGTGCGCCAGGGTAGAACAACGGATCGAAGAGGGCTCTCCCGATTCCTATCATGGGGGCCAACGCCGGAATATGGCTACTGCACAGATCGAAGAGCTCTGCCAAGCAAGCCGCTATGACCAGCGAACAGCCGATCCTGAACCAACGATATGGTCGTGCCCGGTGCCCTCGAATTGCCACGAGCAGAAGAATCGAGATGAGCAGCATCTCGATCATGTAGATCGCCGCAAATAGCCAGACATCCTGTCGGCCCTGATTGTTCTCTACGAAGTAGTAGTCAGTACGGCCCGGATTTTCGATCATGACAAAACTCATGACCAGAGCCGCTTGCATCGCCACCGTTAGCAGCCAACGAAATACAACCTTTGAAGGGATAGGCGGTCTTGGTGCGCTCAAATCGATGGCATTCCAGACGAGCAGCGTGAAGGCAGCCACCGTAAGCATGTGCTGAATCAGTTTCAGAACATTCGCGCCACCAAGCGGGGCATCGAGAGTCTCTTGCGGCCAAATTGCGCCTTGCGTGAGGATCGCCAGTGCGCCGAGCCCGCACGCTAGCCAGGGATAGATGCCCCTGCGGGAGAAGAAGGCACGCTGTCCGCCACTCAAGTCAAGTAGCAGACGGAAGCGAAGAAGGAACGTCAGGGTCAACGCCACGAGCGCAACGTCTTGCAACACTCTCATCCGACTGCCCAGGCGAGCTCGTCTCGAGAGCTTGCCGGCCTCAGAAGGTGCGCTTCACCGATTCGCGCGACTTCTTCCGCCTCGCTTTCATTGAGCAGAGAGCGGACCGGCCGCTCGCACATGGCTGACGCAGCTACGGCCGCTGTCGGGCGGCCTCGCAACAGATCGAAATAGTAGCTCGAGTCGTTGAAGACAGGCTCGCTGAATGCAACGCATTCGCGATGGCCGCACAGAAGGTGTCCCAGCTCGTGGAGAATGCACCGATTCCGATAAGTCAGGGGATCGGTCTCGCGCACAAGTATCCGCGCTTGCTTCGGCGTTACAACAAGGACTCCCGTAAGCGCACCCCA
Source organism: Leifsonia sp. NPDC102414 (assembly GCF_044765685.1). Classification (NCBI taxonomy): domain Bacteria; kingdom Bacillati; phylum Actinomycetota; class Actinomycetes; order Micrococcales; family Microbacteriaceae; genus Leifsonia; species Leifsonia sp. NPDC102414. The sequence continues at coordinate 44,511 of NZ_JBIWKN010000006.1, read as the reverse complement.
TCGGGAGTCCCCGACGCGCTCAACAGTTAGGGACAGGTCAAGTTCACGCGAGACAAGTCGCAATAGCGCCGGAAGCGTGGAGCCCGACGGCTGCGAAGTGATGAGGTTCCGCGCCTTCGCTATCACGTCCCACCGAAGCTGGGAACGCATGTCTTCAACGTCCGAGTACCCCAATTGCCCACCTCATGATCTAGCAGTAAAATCTAAGGTGATACTATAGATTACTTATTGGAATACATAGGGAGCGTTGTCGATGCGGCCGAAGCTCACGAACGACCGCGAATCGCCTCGGCGACCGCCCGTAGCGCCTCCGGCGATACGGCGCCGAGGGCGCGAGACGACATCGAATTGGCGCCCACTTCGCGAAGCGCTGCCTTGAACTCCAGCTCAGCCTCAACGCGATCAGCGACATCGTCGAACCTGGTTTCGAGTAAATACCGCGGATCTACCTTAAAGAACTCTGCAATCGCGACGAGAGTTACCTCCGACACGAGATCCGGACCGCCCCCGGAGCAAAGGCCGTTCCAGACTTCCTCGGTAACGCTGACTCCCACTCGGCGAAGCTCGCGATCCAGAACAACGTAGCTGAACGACTTGTCCGCGCTCTCGACGAGTTGACCGAGACGTTGCGCAAGCTTTTGGCCGTCAAACTTAGCCTGGCTCGCGTGGCCCTGTGGGTGGTCCGCGGTGAGCACATCGACGCTCACGTTCAACGTCGTTGCGAGTCGTCCGAGATCGTCGGTCGTAAACGGTTTCTCGAGGCGTAGGCGCGTGTAGTAGTAATTGCCCGAGAACCCCGAGGCATTGAACACGTCCGCGTTTGAAAGATTGGCCTCGTCGCGAAGACGCTCAAGGTTTGCCACCACTCGACGCGAGAATTCCCCCGGCTCTCCAGTGCCCACTCGTGCGCGTCCCACACCCCCAGCGTACCGGTCAAGGCCAGCTTGTGACACACTCGCGACCCATATAGACATGTCAGACCCTATTTAGGTAGGCTAATGGCATGACGAACCTATCCGCGTTCGACGCTGTGGAGTCGAGATCGATGGGACGAGGCGAGGCGGGCGGATCAATGATTGAGGACTTTCCAACGGCCGCGAGTTCCCGTTGGACGGTGCGTGCGCTGTCGGATCTGCGGATGCAGCATCCCGTCGCCGATGAAGCGATCGACGACGCCGCCGAGAAGGCCGCATTGCTGATCCCTCCAGCGATAACGCCGTCGGGTGTCGTGCTCGCGGGGGAGCGGCAGTTGAAGATCGCAATGGCGTTGGGTTGGTCACACCTCGGGGTTAGAGAGTTCGCCGAGGCGGACGATCCTGCCGTGATCGCTCAGATCGCGATGGATCGCGCACTCGAGTCCGGCTCGCTCCCGACGTTGTTGGACGAGTTGGCGTACGTGGAGGAGGTCGTGCGGCCGGCGTTCGAGGCGCGACGTGAGGTCTCGAGGCAGCAGAACGCTGCGAACGCTCGGAGCGCCAAGGCGCAGTGCACCCTCGGTAAGAGCAACGCGAGCGTTGAAGTGGCGGATTCCGCCAGTTCAACACTCGCACGCGCGCAAACGGTGTCCGAGAAGAGCATGCCTCTTGAACTGGCGGAATCCGCCACTTCAACGGTCGGGGCTGGGTCGTGGCGCGATGTTGTGGCGGCGAACTTGGTTGGCGCGAGCCGTGACCAGATCGAGAAGATGCAGAAGATGCAACGCCTGGCGGCCGATCCGGACCTTTCGGAGGTTGGCCGTCGCCGTATCCAGAAGGAGATCGAAGCAGCTAACACCGACCGCAAGGTGACCCCACATCTCCTGGCGGCTCAGAAGATCCATTTGGCAGACACGGCATCGGAAGAGGATCGGCAGGCGGCGCTCCGATTCCGGACGCTGCGAGAGTTCGATGATGCGGTGTCGGCCCTGGACCGGTTCATTGCACAACACGGAGCGGCGGAGTTCGCGGAGTTAGTTCGCTCGTCGGCGTTGGATGTGGAGGCATTCGAAGACGCGCAGGTGCCTGCCGCGTACAGGGCTCTGGCGTGGGTGGATGAAGTTGCCGAGCTCGTCCGCGCGATGAAACGAGCTGCGACAGCATGAACGTTCACCCGACCGACGATGCTGACGAGTTTCTGATCCGTGAGTACGCCCGCCGTCTCAGCGTCGATCCACGTGTGTTCTTCCAGAACAAGGAAGACTTGGAGGGCATTCGCGAGCTGGTCAGTCGCCGATTGGCACCGCAAACGCGCGCATACGCCGCGAGCAAAGGCATCCCGTTCGTCGGAGTCAACGATGTCGGCAAAGTCGATGACGACGCGATCGTGCACATTCTGACGCTGCTCTCCAGGCAAGCGCTGGCCGAAGCGGTCAGTGAAGCTACAACCTCCCCGTTCGGGGTGGCATACACGGATATCGTTCGCAGCCTGAACAAGCAGACCGATCGCACTTACCAGGAGTGCTATGTGGATGGCAATGGGAAGCGCCATAAGCGCACCCTGTGGGTCGATCATGTCGACATCGACACGCCAGGACTATCAATCCCGTCGCCATCGGCGACCTACGACCTTGAGATGACTCTGACCGAGGCGATCGACCGCGCGGCAACTCTCTTGGAGGAGCTGAGCCCCGACCGGGTCGTCGACCATGTCTTCCCCGCGGTGAACTGGCTCACCATGAACTGGCCTCCGCGGCGCAGCTACGAACACCTCACCCTGAGTGCCGCAACCGATGCCTTCCCGCAGCTGCACGGCCTGGAAGTTAAAGCGATCGCAGCCGCGACCTGGGGCGCACGAAACCGATCTACGGAAACGTCCCTTATCGCGGCCTACCTCCGGATCCCCGGCTTCAGCCCCGCCACCAGCAGCGAGCACCGACGCGTTCTGCACCGTTACCGGTGCGAATTGTTCCAACCAGGACTAGCCACAACAGCACCCACCCCGCAGAAACGACAGCTGATGCCAGCGTGACCGACGACATCCGCTCGGACGAGACGTACTGCTTCTAGAAACCACGACACCAACGCAGCCCGGCACGCATTCACGACTGCGCGCCGGGCTTCTTCTATGTGGTGAGTGCACGGGCAGATCGCCGTGCATGAACACAACGAAGGAGTCCTCTTTGGACGAGTCAACACAGTCCGGTGCTGCAGCACCAGGCAAGAACACTCGCCGTGGCCGCGAGCGATCCACCGCTGCGCACCCACGACGAGACAGCTACCTGCCACCACCAACCCAGACGAAGAAACCCACGATGCTCCAGCGGCTGGGGAACCCGAGCGCCCGCCACCTCGGCAAACGACGCAACCGCCTCGTCGCTGCGGGACTCAGCTTCGGCCTCGTCATCGGAGCCGGCGGCGTCATCGGCACCGTCTCCGCTGTCGCCCCGATCAGTTCCGTGCAGACCGCGGACGCGGCAACGGAAACGCCGCTGATGGTGCACGGCGCCTCCACCTTTGGCGGCGATCTCGGGTTCTACGATGCCGGCAACAACCAGTACGGGATCTGCGCCGACTCGGCGCGCGCGTGGCCATCGGGAACGACCGGCCCAGCCAGCGTCAATACGTCGTTCACCTCCGACTCCGGCTACAACATGTCCGACGTCGAGCTCACTGGCGCGAACGCAACCCTGTCCGCGCTGATTCCTCAGGCGGTCTCGACGAACAACCCGACGCTTGCTGCGGCGTTGAACGCGTTCGTGTACGCGTTCACCGGCTCGAACCTCGGCGGTGGCGTCGAGCGCGGAACCTTCGAGGAGGGCGCCGGCTACATCAGCAACAGCCACCCCGAGATCCTCGCCGCGTACAGCGATGTCTGGAACTACTACCTCGCCCGCAACACGCCCACCAGCGGCGCTACAACCAGCACCCCGCTGACGTTCCAGGTGGACGCGAACAACTACACCGGAACGATGACAGTTCCAGCCGACGTTCTCGGCTCGGTCGACGTGCTGCTGACGAACGGCGTATTCCCTGCCACAGGGACGAACACGATCACCGGTCTCGCTGCTGGGGCCGTTGTGCAGGTACGTGGAGTGGCGCCCGACGACAACACACCGGACTGGGAGATCTCAGCGGTAGCGACCGTGCATGGTCAGGGCGGTGCGAAGGCGGAGCTCACCCAGTGGGAGACCGGGTCGCAGCAGCGCCTGATCGCGGGTACCGGCGCGACCAACTCCGCCGACTACCAGATCAGCGGCCACGACCCAGTCACCCGGACGTCGAAGTTTGCTCCGGTTCTCGGCACGGCTGTCACGACGAAGTTCTACAAGGTCGGTGACAAGCCACAGGACGACGTCACCTTCTCGACCGTCCCGTTCGACCACCAGGACCATAGCCGCAACAACCCGTGGTACCAGTCGAGCTCGGGGGCATACTTCCCAGTCACCGCGACCGGAACCCTGTATGGGCCGTCCCCTGTGCCCTTTGCGGAATCGGACACGGTGCCGGCAGGTGCGCTGGTCGCAGGCCACGCCACAGTGACCACGGACAAGAAGACCGGCCCGACGGTGAAGTACACCGCTACCAGTGACACCGCTGTGGTGGAGGCGGGCTACTACACGTGGGTGTGGGGCATCGATGGCTCGGCTCAGCCAGCGAGCACGCAGCTGTTCCTCCCGGACGCGTATTCGTTCACGGATCGGTTTGGTCAGGTTGCTGAGACGAGTGTGGTCGCGACCGGGCTCTCGTTCTCGACCAAGCTGTCGGACACGAGCAAGGCGATCACGGGAACGGTCACTGACACGATCACCCCGACCATTCACAACGGTGCCTGGCTGCAGGACGGCGGAGCACGCGTTCCGGCGAAGCTGACCGGTCAGGTGTATTGGATGCCGACGAAGCCGGTTCAGTCCCCCACCCCGAACGCGGGCGCGGAACTGATCGGCACGGTCTCTCAGACCCTCGGCGGGCCGACCGCGGCGACGTCGCCCTCGTTCAGCGTCGGGAACCGTCCCGGCTACGTGACGGTGCAGTGGTCGCTGAAGCAGTCCGACCAGCCGGCGAAGTATGCCGGCTACTTCACCGAGTTCACGGACGACTTCGGTGTTCCTGCCGAGACTGTCCAGGTCGTCGGCCCGACCGTCACGACCAAAGCACAACCGCTGTCCGGTCCCGGCTCGACTGTCCAGGACACCGCCACCATCACCGGCCCGATCCCGGACGGCGGCGTCGACACCAGCTTCGCCGGCTACCTGCAGCCTGAGGACAGCACGTCACCGGTCTGCACCGAGGAGAACCGGATCTACCTGTCGACCAAGCCCGTCCACGCGGACAAGCCAGGCGACTACCCGTCGGAGAAGTTCCCCGTGCTTGACGGGCAGCTCGGCACCGTGTTCTGGGTGGAGACCACCACCCTGCCCGGCACCGACACGGTCATCAGCACTGGCAAGTGCGGACAGCCCGGCGAGACCACCCTTCTCATCCCGCCGACAGTGACGACCGTTCCGCCCACGGGACTGGTCGAGGGAGACACCGCCACCGACACCGCCATCGTCAACGGCCCCATCAGCGACGGTTCCACCCTCGAGTTCGACATCTACGGGAAGAAGCCCGGCGAGACCGTCCTGGTCTGCGACGACGACCACAAGGTCGGCGAAACAACCACCCCGATCCCGGTAACCCCGGGCATGGCGGAACACGCCGAGTACACCTCCCCAGAATCCGGCCCCCTCCCCGCAGGCGACTACGGATACGTTGAGACGCTGCGAGACAAGGACAAGAACGCGATCGTCACCGGCGGCTGCCACGACGAACCCTTCACCGTCAGCACCAAGCCAGTCGTCGTGACCCCGCCGAACCCACCGGCACTCGCGAACACCGGTAGCGACACCACCGGCATCATCTGGGCCGGCGGCGCAGCAGCCATCGCCGTGATCGCGCTCGGCGTGATCATCACCATCACTCGTCGACGACGCACAACCACCATCGCACCCGTCGACACCACCGGAACAACCGAGGACATCAACCTCACCTAACCCCAAGAGGAAACGAAAAGGGCGCCGCCCCCACGATCACGTGGAGACGGCGCCCTTCTTCATGCCCGCTACATGCAGGCATACACAACAAGGCCCCATCCGTCAGAAGTGGTGAAGGTGCTGTACGTGTACGGATACGGCACATTGATGATGATGGTGCCGCCGGAGCTGGTGGACTGCGAGTAGGTCTTCCCACCGTCGCAGCCTCGCTGATAGTTGCCGTTCGCAACCACGCGCGGGGTGTGGTCGATGACCCTCCCGCCGCCTGGCGTGCCTCCGCCTCCAGCGGAGGGTGCGCCGCCGCCGGTGGATCCTCCACCTGTGCTTCCGCCGCCAGTCACGGGGGCACCTGCACCGTTACCGCCGCCGTTGTTGGTGCGGGGGGTGGTTTTGGTTTGTCCGGTGGAGGGGTCGGCGTAGGTGGTCGCTCCGGCACGGGCGGCCGCGTCCGCTGCGGCTTGTTCTGCTGCGGCGGCCGCGGCTGCTTGTTCTGCCGCGGCTTGGGCGTTGTGCGCGGTGGTCACGGCGGCCGCCTTGGTCAGGAACTCGAGCAGCAGCGTCGAGGGGGTGCCGGTTCCCGCGTCCTTGATCGCAGCGGCCGCGGATGCGGTCAGAGCGTCCTTGGACGGCTGGTCGGCTTTGGCCAGGGCGGTGACGATCCCGGCCGCGTGCCGGTCCAGGCCAGGGGTCGCGTCGACGGTTGCGGTGCCTTTCAGCCCGGTGATGAGCGCGGTGAGCTGCGCGTTTGTGCGGGGGATCTGGCCGGTAGCGCCGCGGGCGGCCTTCGTGGTGGTCTCGGTCACGGTCGTCTGTCGGTTCACGTATGCGGTGAGGCGGCTGGTCTCTGCCTGCAGGTCAGTCGTGGTGGAGGTGCTGGTCCCGGCCGGTCGCGGATCGGTCGCCGTGGTGCCGGCGGTGAACCCGGCGTACATGCCCAGAACGCCGACCTGTTTCTGCAGCACTCGCAGCTGGCCCGGCGGGAGGTACTGGCCGGCCTGTGCTTGGTCGTGGATGGTCTTCACCTGGCCGTGGAGGTCGGTCACTTTCGTGTGTGCGACGGTGAAGTCCTTCTGCGCCTTCACGTCAGACTTGTAGAGGGCGACCGCTTCGGTGCGGGCGTTCTGGTATTCGGCGTCCGCAGCTGCGTGCTGCATGACCCCGATCAGGCGGGGAACGACGAGCGCGCCCGCGATCACGACGAGTGCGGCCACACTGCCGGCGATGCTCAACCGGATCGTCTTCCGGCTTCCCCGCCCCCACACGCTCAGCAGGCCTCGGTCGTCTTCGATTGGGGGATAGGTGTCCGGCTCCGGCGCCGGGGGAGTGCTGTTGTCAGTGCTGTTCATGGTGCTGTCCGTTCTGGGGTGTGACTGTGGGTGTGACTAGTGGGTGGCTGCTCGGCGGCCAGCGCGTTTCGCTCGGCGGCCGGAGGGCTTCGCTCGTCGACGGCCGCGGTGAGCGATCGGGTGGTGGATGGTGCCGGCTTGCCGCTTCTTTCGTTGCCGCGATTCCCAGATCCAGCCGTAGGTCAGAAGCAGGATCAGCAGCACGAGCAGACCCGCCATGAAGGCGACAATCGTGTCGGTCTGGCCGAATGTTTGCATGTTGATTTCCTCCTCGTGAGCGCACAGTCACGCGGCTCCTATCGGAAGGGACTCATCAGGAGCTGGGTCATTACCCCAAAGCGGTCGAGTAGTCCCCATAGCAGCAGCTGCGTTCCCTGCGCCGCCGGCACACACGCCCCATAGGCCACGGCCCGCACCGTCCGCGCGGACCGGAGGGTCAGTCACCATCAGCAGAGCCGCCGTGACGACCGCTGCGACCGCAGCGACACCACCGCTGAGCGCGTTCGCCCGGGACGTCCGGAACCGGGCACTCACACGTTCACCCGGAAGGACGCTGCCGTCCGATCGGCGAGGCGCTCCCGGTCGGCCGGGTCCCGGATGAACGCCAGCGCCGTGTCATCCCGACGGGCCGCGGCCCGCAGCTCCGTCACTCCCAGCCAGAGGATCAGGCTGGCAATACCGATCAGGCCGACAAGCACCGTCCAATGCATCACTTCGCCACCGTCCCGCGTTCACTAACCCGAAGACCAGCAGCCTCCGCCCGTTCCCGACGACGCGGCGACATCCCGCGCTCGGGCCGAAAAATAGCGCGCAACAGCCGGGCAGCCGCCTCCTCATCCAGAATCCCGGCCCGCCCATCACCCAACGGCACAACAAACAGATCCGGCATCGACACCGGAACAGACGTAATAGCGATCGTCGACATACAGCTCCTCCTTCATCTCGGTTCCTTCCCTCACAAGAAGGGAATGTTCGCGCAGTGGTGGACTCAACAATTTTCGTATCCCATTAACTATTAATGTATACCGATAATGCGCAGGGCGTCAATATCGGGGATACGGTAATGTGGTGAGCATGGCGAACAAACCGGGTCGGCCACCGGCCGATAACCCGTTGGGGCGAGCACGGCCTGTGCGCTTCACCGCGGCCGAGGAGGAGCTCGTTGTCCGGGCGGCAGCTCACGCAGGGATGAAACTCTCACCATGGATCCGCAGTCGCACGATTGCAGCCGCGCACGCTGAGCTGGGGGAGAGCCCTACCGACGAGACCCCTCCGACTCCGTGATCCCGATCAGCTAGCGGGCGAGTAGCCCCAGAAACAACGAAGCGACCCGAAGCCACTGGCTTCGGGTCGCTTCTGCGTGTGTGGTCAGTTCGTGGCTGTGTGTATCGTGCGATCAGAGGCCACCTCCACGCTCACTCACCCGCACAGGCCGCAGGATGGCGACTTCTTGGACAGTGCGGATCTCGGGGTGCCGGATCGTCGACCACTGCACCGTCCGGTACCCGGCGGCGAGCAGCTCGTTCTGTTCCTCGTACCATTCGGCCAACCCTTCGGCCTGGGCACGCCGACCCGACTCGCGTTCCGGGTCCGGCGGAAGTAGCCGGGACGCGATCACTTTCTGCCCCTCGGCCAGCAGGCCGATGACCAGGTCGGTGAGCTCCTGATCGGACAACTCCGCGAGCTCACCGTTCTGCGCCGCTGGGGAAATGGGCTCGGAGTCTGATGTTGCGGCGCTCACTGGCAGGAATCCTTACCGTTGAGACGCGGGTCCGGGGCATTTGTAAGCTTCGGAACGCGCCAGGGTTTCCGGGTATGGCTGGCATGGAATCTGCCTTCCGATGGCTTAGTGCGATTGGCCACCCGGGAGCCCACAACGGCACGACCGCTAATTGAGAAACGCGAATCAATCGCTGCGTAAGGACATGCCGGCTTGGTCGTTGATGGCGCGCACCGCATCCATGAACAAGAAGGGATATCTGCGTGCCACGACTGTGGGCCGGAATCGATGCCGGAAAGACACACCATCACTGCTTCGTCATAGACGAGCACGGAACCAAGCGCCTCTCGCGACGCTTTGCCAACACTGAGGTCGACATCCTCACTCTGCTGGGCGACGTCGCTGCCGTCGCCGACGGTGAGCAACTCCTCTGGGCTACGGACCTCAACCACGGCGGCGCCGGACTCATGAAAGCCGTCCTCGCCGACCACGGCCAGACGCTCTTCTACATCCCCGGGCGCGTGGTTCACCATGCCTCGCAGACCTACCGCGGTGAAGCTAAGACCGACGCCAAGGACGCGTCGATCATCGCCGACCAAGCACGCGTTCGTCGTGACCTTGAAGCTATTCGTGTCCCAGATGATGTCACCGCCGAGCTGAAGATCCTCAGCCACCGTCGAGCGGATCTCGTTCACGACCGGACCCGCACCATCAACCGACTCCGCGCCATGCTGCTGCACTACTTCCCTGGCATGGAGGGCGCGTTCGACTATGCCGCGACAAAAGGCCCGTTGATCCTCCTGACCCGCTACCAGACCGCCACCGCGATGCGCGCATCCGGCCAAGTCCGAATGACGGGCTGGTTGAAAAGGCAGGGCGTCCGTATGCCCGCCCCGATGGCCGCGAAAGCGCTCGAGGCTGCAAATGCTCAGCTGACCGTCGTACATGGCGAAGCCGCCGCCGCGGCGCTGGTGGCGAAGATCGCCGCCGACCTGCTGCGCCTCCGCGAAGAGCTCATGCAACTCGACGCGCAGATCGAAGCGCGACTGGACGAGCATCCATTCGCTCATCAGCTCATGTCCATCCCCGGCTTCGGAAAACGACTCGCCGCCGACTTCCTCGCCTCTACCGGCACGGACCTGACCGCGTTCGGCACGGCCGCCCGGTTCGCCAGCTTCGCCGGCCTCGCGCCCGCCCCACGCGACTCCGGGAAGATCAACGGCAACCACCACCGGCCGCGCCGCTACGACCGGCGCCTCATGAACGCGTGTTTCCTCGCCGCGTTTATCGCCTCCACCAACTGCCCGGCTTCGGCCGCCTACTACGCCCGTAAAAGGAAGGAAGGGAAGACGCACAAACAAGCCATCATCTCTCTCGCCCGTCGACGGATGAACGTGATCTGGGCCATGCTCCGCGACGGCACAACCTTCAACCCCGCCGCACCCCAACCCACCTTGACAACCTGATTGAGAATCGCACTGCAGGTCGTCCATCGGATCGACCGGTGGCTCCGGGTACGCCGATCCAAACTGGGCGACGGTTCTTGGATAGGTGCGGACTGGCGTGCGTTCGGGTGTGGTCATGGTGTCGTCCTTCCTGTCTGATTCATCGGGCAGAAGGGGACGGGAGCGCATTCGGTGTTGCGCGTGTGCTCCCTTCTGTGTGGTGAGGGCAGTCGTGCCGGACCTCATCCCCGGCACGGCTGACCCTCACCAGACCTGACGCCTGATGAGGAGGCCGGATGATGCAGCCCGCGCGCTGTCTTGAATGCGATGGACAGCTCACCGCTGACGCAGTGTGCTGCGGGGTTTGCGGAGAACCTGTGCAGCACCATCACGACGAACCAGCTGCACCGCCGGCAGATGACAAGACGCCCGCTGACCCTGCGATGGAAGAGACGGTGCAGCGTACGACGGTGCGCGCCATGGTCGCAGCGACCGAGGACAGCCCCGAGGACGCTGCGGATGCGGCTTCCCTCACCCCCGAGACGCAGATGGAAGTGACACGGCCGGCGGCAACCAAGCCGATTGCGGTGGCTCCTGCATCCAGGGCGCTCGTGCACGTGCCGCAGCCCGCGATGAAGAGCAGGCGGGTACGGGGTCGCTGGTTGATTCCGGTGTCGGTTGCGGTGGCGTGCGTGCTCGCGTGCGGTGTTGCCGGGGTCGCGGCCGCGATGACCGGTCTGCCGGACGCGGCAGTCAAGCACGCCCAGTCGTCGACCCCGCGACCGGGCGCCTGGCGGACGTTGCCGGGCTGGTCGACGTCGCCGGCATGGTCGAGCAGCTTCCACGTCGACGAGGTGGCGGTCGCGGTCGACGGCACCGGACTACTGGCGCGCACTGGGACGACGATCCGGCTGGTCAACACTGCTGGGGACACTGTCTTCACGCGCACGCTCGCTGGCGCTTCCGGTGTGCTTGCCGGCCAGGTCGGGGAGACGCCGGTGTTGGTTGCGGTCGGGGAGACGGGCTTGCTGGTTTGGGCGGGGAAGGACATCAGCCCGCGCACGGTCCCGATCGACACGAATGCGAAGGTCATCGTCCGCGGAGGCGGGGTCCTCGTCACCACACCCACTCAGGTGTCGGTCCTCACTGTGGATGGCCTCGCCCCGTATGGGTCGCCGCGGCCGGGAACGGTGCCGCTGGCGGCGCTGCCGGATGGTGCGATGCAGTGGGCATCCGCCCGTGGAGCCGTGTTGACGGCGTCCGCCGCCGGCACCCTGATCAGCACCACCGCCCTCACCCCGCCTGTCGAGCACGCGACCGTGACACGGTGGCTGGCCGGCAGGCCCACCATCATCGTCGTGGTCTGGTCGCTGCCGGACGGGACAACCGTTCTCGGCGCACACGACAGCTCCGGAAACCTCACCGGCACGCATCCGCTCACCGAAACATCCGTCATGGCGCCGCTCGTGGTTACCGCGGACCGGTCGACGGCGATGATCGGCGACACGATCATCACCCTGGACGACGGGACCGTGAGCGCGACCACGGACACGGATTTTGTTGCGTCGACCGCGATCGGTGACACCTTCTACGGCGCTACCGGCACCACCCCCACCCTCTTCCATACCGCCACCGGTACCGCTGAGAAGACAGCCGCGACCCCGACGATCACCCCCGTCGGCACGATCGCCGCGAGAGCGCTGGTCGCTACCGGCGCCGGACGGGTCCTTGTCTTCCCCTCAACTTCAGCACCCCGCTGAACCGCCCAGCACGGGCACCGTCAGGAAAGGAACACCGATGACCATCCCTCTCAAAGCGGCCCTCACCGCCGCCGCGATCGCCGCACTCACCTTCACAGGCCCGGCGCTCACCGCAACCGCCGACACTCCACCACCGCAGGAAAGCGCGCACCTGCAGTCGACCCTCGCCGACGACGATGCCGGCGACGACGACATCAGCCCCAGTGATCCCCTCCCGGACCCCACCGCGCCAGTCGACCCAATCGACCCCGCCGACCCAGTCGATCCGACCGACCCCGCTGACCCGATCGACGTCGAGATCCCCAATGTGGACCTCCCTGGCCCGGACCACAACGACCTAGCGGTCGACACGGGCATGTTCCCGCCCGGAACCGGGGACCCGGCCGATACCGGGTCCGGCACCACTGGTGGCCGCTCGGGCGGTGGCACGGGTGGACCCGAGTTGGCTCGCACCGGGCTGAACGACGCCTCGCTGATCGCTGCTGGGGCGGCGCTCCTCGCCGCCGGGTTCGGCGCGATCGGGGTGGGGGCACGGCTCCGCGGCCGCGGCCGACACACCGCCACCATCCGCTAGTTCTCTCACCCGCCGTCAATCAGGAGCACTCATGACCAGCATTCACACCAGGCGACCGGCGACCGACAGCGCTGGGTTCTCGGCCGCCGACCTCGAGCACGCGTCCCGTGTTGGACTCTCGGTGACAGGTGGCGGGTGGGCGCAGAGCCTGCCGGCCGGTTGTGGGGTGCCGTCCTGGTTGACGTCGGCCGTCAACGGCCGGATGCAGCACGAGCCCACCAGTGAAGGGCCGGTGCTGTTTCGCACGCACCAGCTCGTCGACGAATGGTTCGCCCTGCAGGACGCCCACCCCGCCGAGCTGTCCGTGACCGTCCACAATCATCCGAACACGGACAGGGTGCGCGGACTGATCCGCGCGATCCGCGACCGCGGCGGCGTCGCGGATGCGGACGTGTGGGTCTTCGGCGACGGCACCACCTACACCGCCCGATTCCACTTGATTTACGGCATCTTCCCCATCCCAACACCGGTAGCCGGCTGGCCGGCCGGGTTCTGGGTGGGGCGGGACCTGCGCACCCTCGGTTTCGAACCGCGACCGGTGGCGGAACGATGACCCGGGCGTGTGTGCACTGCGGGCACGAGCTCACTGACCGGGATGTCCGGTTCTGCTCGATCGGCTGCGGACGTCCGTTGCCGACCTTCTACGCCGCGCACGGGGGAGCAGGGGCATCCCTCCTCGCTGGACTGTTCGGCGTCGACGGCGGCCACTGGTCAACCATCGACCCGGCCGCCGTCCCTCGCCGACACCTGCCGGTCCTGGTCGGCCGCACCCACCTGGTCGGTCTCGAAGCGATCCAACAAGCGCTCGGCAGCCTTGGCGGCCTCTTCGAACTGGTCGTGTTCAACCGGGACAGCCCTGGCCGAATGCCCAAACCGTTGACCGACCGCGCCTACATCATCACCGGCACCGCCAACGCCACCATCACCTGCCCCTTCGTCGCCGCCTGGCGGGCCGACCCCACCGATACCACGGCGAAAGACGCCACCGCATTCATCACCCGCTTCCGCAACCACTACGCCAACTCTTTGGAGAACTCATGAACACCATCACGCTGCTCACCGACCTGCACGCGACGGGGCTGCTGCCAACCATCGAGGGCAAGGAGATCCCCGGCGTCTCCGACACCATCAACACGATCCTCGGCTGGATTCTCTGGCTGGTGTCGGTGGCGTCCCTGTTCGGGCTGTTGTTCATCGGCTTCGCCGGGTTCGAGTCCTACAAGAACAGCCAAGGCGAACAGTTCATGGAAAAGGCGAAATGGTGGCTGATCGGTGCGATCATCGGCTCCAACGCGCCCCGAATCGTGGAGATCTTCTTCCCGTCCCTGAAGCTCACCATCACCCCGCAAGCGATCCCCGGCGTCGGGGACACCGTCAACAACATCATCGGCTACACCATTTGGGTTCTCGGAATCGCCGCCGTGCTCTGCATCCTCGGCCTCGCCCTCGGCGCCGTCCTCGCGTACCGGCACAACGGCATGGAGCACTTCGTCGAGAAATTCAAATGGTTCATCGCCGGTGCCATCGTCGCCTCCTTCGCCACCACCATCGCCGGCGCCTTCTTCCCCGCAGCCGCAGGGCTCGGCGCCTAACCGCCAAGAGAGGAGGACCACTGATGGGCACATCGAAGAAGAATCGTCAGCATAAGCACGAGGCCGGGCAGCGGCCGTGGCGGGACGTGTCCACGTTCGCCGGCGGTCCCGGCCAGAAGTGGACCCGGTGGGCGTCCTGGGGCGTCGTCGGCGGTTTGCTGCTGGTCTGCGCGGCGATCTGGGTAGCCTTCCCCGACCGTGCACCGACGCCGGCTGCAGGACCGGCACCAGCCACGACCACAAAACCGTCCGCACCGGCATCTGCATCGGTGTGCCCGGCGACGGTCGAGTCGACGGAGATTCCGCAGGCCGGCCCAGCCGACATCAGTTGGACGGCACTGTATGGGAACGCCTGGCCTACCTCCGCCGCGATCGGGCCGACGAAGACCGTCGACGGGATCGCGCAGTGCTTCCAGCACTCCCCGGCAGGGGCCGCTCTGGCGGCGGTGAACATCATTCAGTCCACCCGCACGGTCGACACCGTCACCGCGCAGAAGATCCTCGCCACCCAGTTCGTGCAGAACGCAGGTCTCGAAACCGCGACGGCGGAACTGACGAAGACGTACGCCACGCAACCGCCGGAGGGACGGGTATGGGGCCGGGTCGTCGGGTTCAAGGTCGAGTCGTACCGGCCTGATCAGGCGGTGCTGCTCCTGGTGGAGTACTGGCCGCAGCGCGGCCAGTACACCGGCTACGACGTCACCGTCGCCTGGGTTGACGGCGACTGGAAAGTGCAGCTGACCAGTGACGGCCAAACCTCCCGCAACGGCGACATCACCGTCGACCCGACCGGGTTCACCCGCTGGGAAACCCCGGCAACCACCCGATGAGCTCCACCATGACCATCCCGGTCGTCGCGCCGGCGGAGAACGTCAACCTGAACTGTGGATGGTTCGACGGCGCGTGCAGAGTGGCGCAGATCGGCGCGAACATCCAAACCGGTGTCCAGGACGCAGTCACCGATGGCAGCAACGCGGTCCTGAACGGGATCGCCTCGGCGTTCCTGGTGTCGTGGCAGCAGTTCGAGTTGTCCTTTCTGACGTCCTGGACGCAGATGCCGAATCTGGTCGATCTGAACAACCCCGACGGGACCGCCCAATGGCTGTCCGGGGTGCTGCTCGTGTTCACCGGCCTGTTCACCCTGATCGGAATGCTGATCACCTCGGTGTACTTGATGGTCACGCTCCGTGGCGATCGCGCCCGCCAATACGGAGTGTCCCTGGTTGCCGTGCTGATCGTCAGCAACGCCGGCCCCGCCATCATTTACGTCCTCGACCTAGCCGTGCATGGCATCACCAACTGGATCCTGCAGCAAGGCGACATCACCGCCAACGCCTCAGCCACCGAGGCGGTCGCTTTCGCGTCGATGCCGGGCGTGTACTTGATCGCCGCGTTCATCGCCATTATCGGGGTGCTCATCCAGTGGGGCATCATGCTCGTTCGGGCCACCCTCATCCCGCTGTTCGTGGGCGTGTGGCCGCTGTCCGCAGCGGTCGCCACCCTGGGCGGCAAAGCGCCCGCCATGTTCCAGAAGATCACCGCCTGGCTGATCGCATTCCTGATCTACCCGGTCGCCGCCGCGATCGTCTACGTCACCGCGTTCCGGCTGAAGTCCGGGTACGACGGCATCGGCGGCTCCATCGCCGGGATGATCCTCGAAGTTCTCGCCATCTTCGCTCTGCCCGCGATCTTCCGCATCATCGCACCGCACACCGAAGCGCTCGGCAAGGCCTACGGCGGCGCGATCGCGTTGAAAGCCGCGATCACCGTCGCTGAGACCGCGGTCGCTGTCGGTGCAGCAGTCCTCACCGCCGGCGCCGCTGTGGCAGCGTTCGGTGCTGCGAAAGCCGGTGGTGCCGGGGCGGCCGCGCAGAGCTCCGCCGCGACTGCGCCGAACGGGGCCGCCGCATCCAGCGGCGCCGGTGCGGCGGTCGGCGGAGACACGGGCACGGTGACCGGTGCTGACAGCCAGACAGCCCCCGGCGCGACTACCGGCACGCCCTCCGGCGCCCCCGCGGCCAGCGGCAGCACCACCACCACGACTCCACCGGCTACGTCAGGGTCTGCACCGGCAGGGGCGCAACAACACCCGGCAGCGAACACGAATTCTCCCGCTGACCGAGACGACCCCGGGCCGAGACGACGCAGCGACGGGGGTCTGGAAAAGATCTACGCCCGCCAGCAGGCCGCGCAAGCCATCTCGGGCGGCGTCGGCCGTACCGCCCGCGAAAGCCTCGACGACCTCGACGAAACCATCGGAGGAAAACACTCATGACACGACGACTCACCTACGGGGGCTGGTTCGAGAAGAAGTCGCCGGGCCTGTTCAAACTGACCCTGTTCGGCACCGCCGGTCTCTTCGTCGGGATTCTGCTGATCCTCGTCGTCCAAGCCCGCACCCAGTCCTGGATTGCCACGCTCGTGCTGGTGGCAGCTCTGACCGTGTTCGAAGCGCTCTACGGGTGGAAGTACGACGGGAAAACCCTCGCCCGCCGCCGGTCGGAGAAGCACAACCAGAAGAAGCGGGCAAAAGCGGGTGAGACCGACTACATCACCGGGGTGATGAACTCTCTCGCCGGCAACTATGGCGGCCACCCCCTGCCGGGCGTGCTTGCCGACACCGAGATCCTGCACGGTCGCGACGGACGCAACGGCGACTTCGCTGTCATCCACTACCGCTCCCGCGGTCTGTTCGCCGTGACCCTGCGCTGCTACCCGGACGGTGTCGGCACCACCGACCAAGACGACGTCGACCTGATGGTGGCGAAGTTCGCCGCCTGGCTGCACGACCGGGTCAGCCCCGACGACGGGCTCGTCGGCGCAACCGTCACCATCGACACTGCCCCGGCCACCGGCGTGGATCTTGAGGAGAACGTCGCCGGCGCCCGCCACCCGAACGCACCCGCAACCGCCTCCCAGATAATGGACGTCCTCGTCGACGTGCTCCCCGCGAACACGTCCGACTTGACCGGGTATGTGACGTTGGTGTGGAAACGGTCCGCGATGGGCATCGAAACCGGGAACAACGACGACGTCGTCGTCGAGCTCGCCAAACGCCTGCCCGACCACGTCGACGCCCTCGCCGCCGCCGGGGCAGGAGACCCGGAACCCATGCTCGAGGCCGATCTCGTCGAAACTGCACGCCTGGCCTACGACCCCGCCCATCAAGACGCATTCGACCGGCTCCGCGCCCGTAACCAGGCCATCGAACTCGGCTGGGACGACGCCGGACCGGCGTTCCTCGCCGAAACCCGCGAAACCCTGCAACACGACGGGGGAGCATCCTTCACCCTCGAAATGCGCACACCACCGCGCGGCATCGTCTACGAAAACCACCTCCTCCGACTCCTCCGACCGAACCCGGTGTTCCTGCGGAAACGAGTCACGATCTTCTACCAGCCGGTCACGATCGAGAAGGGCCAAACAACTGCAGAGTCCGCGGTGAAAGCCGAAGACTTCACCCAAGCGCAGAAGAAGGGCCGCCGCACTGCCACGAACCGGCGCGACGGCCGCGTCGCCGCCGCGCTCGATGACCAACTCGCCGAAGGCGCCTCCCTGGTGCCCTTCGCCATGATGGCCACCGCCACCTACGCCACCCCCAGTAACCCGGCCCTCGCCACCGACATCGAACGCCGCGCCCGCAACACCCTCAAATCGTTGCTGACCTCCTCCCGGATGCGGGTCCGCGAAGTCAAAGGACTCCAAGCCCCCGCCTTCCACATGACCCTCCCGTTCGGGATCATCCCGTGGGAATTCACCGACAACCCCCTCTGGAAGTAGGACCAGCCGATGACGACACCCTCCACCTCCCGCCTCCGACCGCGCCGACACGAGCCGATCGACCCTGCTGCGCTTCCACGTCACACACGGCGAGCACACCGTTACCGGCCGCCGCGGCGGCTGCCGCTGACCCGGCGCGGCTACGCCGGCGTCGGCGGCGGCCGATGGCGGCTGATGCCCGCCCCCGCCACGTTCGTCGCAGCCAGCGTGCAGGTGTGCGGGCTCTGGCCGTTCATCGTTGGCTCCTCCCGCCCCGACACCGGCGTCCCGCTCGGCGTCGACATGACCAACTCGTCCCTCGTCTACGGAGACCCGATCTCCTGGTTCAAGGCCGGATTCATCTCCAACCCGTCTGCAATGATCTTCGGCCTCCCCGGCCTCGGCAAGTCCACCCTCGTCACCCGGTGGATCATCGGCCTCGCCGACCAGGGCATCCCCTCGATGGTCCTCGGCGACGTGAAGGGCGAATACGCGAAAACGATCCGCGCGCTCGGCGGCCTGGTCATCGAAGCAACCCCCGGCGAGTTCTCGATCAATCCGCTCGCCCTCGGTGCCCTGCATGACGCCGCCGAGCAGATCGAACAGGTCGAGCAGGTGCACGCCGGCGTCGACGACAACGGCACCGACCTCTACAAGCCCGGCCACCAAGTCGCGGGGGAGCTGCGTGCGCTGGCGCTGCAGCAGGCGGCGACCCTGGTGATCGCGTTGTGCCGTCTCACCCGCGGCGGCGACCTGGCCGACTTCGAGGAGACGTTGATCACCACCGCCGTGGCGATCGCGCACGACAGCTACACCAAACCGTCGCTGCACGAGCTCGACCAGATCCTCACCCGCGGGCACCCGGCGCTGGAACGCGCGGCCGTCACCTACACGACCGGCCAATACCAGAAAGCGACCAGGCGGCTGCTGCGCACACTGCGGTCGATTCTGCACGGGCCGATGGGCGCAATCTTCGGCGGCCGCACCACCACGGCGATCCCGGCCGGGATCCCCGGCGGGGTCTGCGTCGACATTTCCACGATGGCCAGAGCGGACAACAAGGTCCTCGCCGCTTTGATGATCGCCGTGTGGGCGCACGGCTTCGCCGCCGTCGACGCCCTCTGGGACCTGTCCCAGGCAGGCCTGGCCGAATGGGTGACCCCGCTGATCGTCCAAGACGAACTCTGGAAACCGATGGGCCTCGCTCCCGGCCTGGCCGAGATGATCGACCAACTCGCCCGCACCAACCGTTCCGCCGGCGTCGGCGAGGTGAAGATCACCCACTCCCCGAAAGATGCCGACGCCCTGCCGACCCGCACAGACCGGGTACTCGCCCTGTCGTTCGCGGAGAAGGCCGGGATGCTCGTCCTGTTCGGGCTGGCCAAGACCGACCTGCACGCCCTCGACGTCACCGCGATCAGCCTCTCCGACGTCGAGCACCAGGCCGTCGCCGGCTGGCGCACCCCCCGCTCATTCCGCTCCAGGAGACGAAACAACGGGCGTCCGAAAGCGCCGCCCGGCGCCGGGAACGCACTGATCAAGGTCGCCGAAGCTCCCGGCATCCCCGTGCACGTCGTCGTCACCCCGGAAGAGCTCGAGCTGCACGACACGAACCAACGGTGGCGCACCAACGCCCGCGAACAACGAGGAGACAACCGATGAACACCGAGGGCACCGGCCGCGCAACTGCACCGGACATTGCTCGCCGCCAGAATGACCGGGAACTCACTATTGGCGAGGCCGCAGGTAAGGTCCGACATGTCGATTGGAACGGAATCCCTGGTGTCGTCACCGAGTTCCTGGTTGACACGGGACAGGCTCGGCCGGACTACGTTGTTGATCTCAGAACCTCCGGTCTGGCCCGGCTGAACCGTGTACCTGCCACGTCCTCAAGTCACCCTGCATGGCCGTCGACGCTTACGGTCGCCGTCACGGGGCCCCACCTCCAGGATGTCCTTGATGCCTGCCAACAGGTGATGTCAT
The DNA here is from genome assembly GCF_044765685.1 of Leifsonia sp. NPDC102414. NCBI lineage: Bacteria > Bacillati > Actinomycetota > Actinomycetes > Micrococcales > Microbacteriaceae > Leifsonia > Leifsonia sp. NPDC102414. The sequence goes on along the minus strand of NZ_JBIWKN010000006.1, from coordinate 24,382 downwards.
CCGCCGGGATCGCCGAGATCTGTCAATTCGAAGCGACCACAGCTCTGTACCATCCAGACGACACCGACACCGGACCGTCGCTGCGTCTTGTCTGCGGACCGGTGGTCGATGTCGCCACCGTCTCAGCCGAGAGGTCGTTCGACAACCTTGTCGGGTCTCGCTTGGCGTGGGGGACATACCTCAGCGAACGGGTAGCTGTCATCCCAGCTCCAAAGCACGGAGAGGTCGAGCCCATGGTTGCTGGGGCGACCCTCATCGTCCGATCTAACAAGGACGGCACGTGGGAGGCACAGACAACCTCATGCGCTGCAAATCACGCCCACCAGGCCGGCAAGGGGTTCGCCACACTCGCTGACGTACTGACCTGGTTCCAGACCGTCGACGACGAGACGTTCGCCGAATACGATCCGCGAGCTATCCGGCCGTTGTTTCATCTGCAGAAGGGAGCTGCCGATGGTTCACGCCTTGTGGTCGCGGTGCGGTGATCATTCCCTCGCTACCGTCGGCCAGGACATGGCTCCAATCCGGTGCCGTCAGCAGCACGAAGCTCGCGTCCGTGCGATAGACGCGATGGGACCAAATGGCCAGCGGGGTTTGCCATGTGATGTGCTGCAGATGGTCGTGATTCTCCTCCGAGTAGGGCAGATGCAACTGAATCTCTTCCCTGGCGCTGTCCTCAAAATCGGTGTCCAACTTCAGCTTGATCCACCGTTCTGCCGCCGCGCGGACGACCTGAATCGAGTCGCGAGCGAATCCTTCGACAAAGTATGCAGCGACATCCAGGCCCTGGACCTGCGCATTCATCTGGGTCAGAGTGCGCCGATAGGCGTAACGATCGGGGCCAGTCCACAACTCGTTCCAGAAGTACCTTGCACGGCTACCGGGCACGCTGAACTTGCGCTCACGAAAAGCGGCCGGGTTCGCCTCGTACTCGCGGGCGGTGCGTACCAGTGCCCGCAGCCCGTGCACGTCGGGTCCATACTGATGCTCGGTCCGTACGGCGCCAGTTTGGGTAGCGGGGGTCTCGCGCGGATCAGGTTCGGGGCCTTGCAAACCGAAGATGCGGCTGATGTGCCGGCGGGTGCCATCGTCGACATGGACGGTACCTTGCGCAGGCGGCACGACCTCATGCGGCAGTGTCAGATCGTGAACGTCGCCTCGGACAACCCCGAACGAACCGTTCACGGTGTGTTGGTTCCCATTTCTGCTCCGCGAGAACGCACCCCTGACCCTGTCATACCGGACAGAGCATCCCACGGTTGTGCAACTCCACGGTCCGGTGAGCCCCGCCGGGGCTACCACGTTGGCGTCCAACACATTGCCGTCTTCATCACGCGCAAACCGCTGATGCCGCATCGTCGAGACCATAGATTCCTTTCCGTGATGACCGACCGGTTTGTTCACCCTTCCCGACACCCTATCCGCCTGTTCGGGCTGGCGAAAACGGACCTGCACGCGCTCGACGCCACCGCGATCAGCCTCTCCGACGTCGAGCACCAGGCCGTCGCGGGCTGGCGTACGCTCCGCTCGTTCCGCGCCCGCCGACGTAACAGCGGCCGACCGAAAACACCACCCGGCGCCGGGAACGCACTGATCAAGGTCGCCAAAGCTCCCGGCATCCCCGTACACGTCGTCGCCACCCCGGAAGAGCTCGAGCTGCACGACACGAACCAACGGTGGCGCACCAACGCCCGCGAACAACGAGGAGACAACCGTTGAACATCCCCCGCACCTTCTTCCTGCTGGCCCGCCGGGCTGTCGCGCTTCTGGTGCTCGGGTCCGGTGTTCTCGTCGGAATCCCGATCGCCGTGAACCTGGCGAACCTGTTCGCGGCCACCGGGTACGCCTACCCGTTGTGGCTGCCGACCCTGCTGCCGCGGTTCATCACTGGCACCCCGGTCCCGGCCGGGACCGGTGTCTGGGTCGGTGTGTTCCTGCTGCTGACGTTGCTGGGGGTGGCGGCCGTGTTCGTCGGCTGGCGTGGCCGGGACGGGTTAGCGTCGGGTCGTGCGCTGAACCGGTACGTGCGCCGGAAGTCGCACCCGGGCCGCGCACCACTGACCGCCCGGCACAGCCAGCCCCTTGGCCGCATCGGCCGGTTTTGGCGGGTCTGGTTCCGGGACATGTACGAGGAGATCCGGATCATGTTCGCTCCGTCCGGGTCAGGTAAGACGGTCCGGTTCGTCGTTCGAGAGATTCTGCGGGCGGTCGGGCCGGTGGTGACGACGTCGACGAAACCAGATGTGCTGCGGCTGACCGCAGGGATCCGTATGAAGTTGTTCCCGAATTCTCGTGTGGTGGTGTTCGACCCGGAAGGACTCACGTACTGGCCATGGAAGGTGCGGTGGGACATCGTCGCCGGATGCGAAGACCCGCAAGAAGCGATCCGTCGCGCCACGGCCATCGTCGCCGCCCGGCCCCTGCAGGGCGACTCGTCATCGTCGAACAGCGGCTTCTTCCACAAGGCAGTGATCATCGTGCTGCAGTGCATGCTTCACGCGGCCGCCGTCGAAGGCCTCACCATGCGGGAGGTGATGACCTGGATGTCGGACTTCTCCGACGACACCCCGTACACGATCCTCACCGACAACCCGAAAGCACGACGCTCGTGGGAGCGGCTGCTGATGAAATACTGCCGCGGCAAGGCGGACGAGACCGTGTCCTCGACCGACATGTCCGCGTCGGGAATCCTCAACGCGTTCGCCGTCGAGTCCATCCTCGAGGCCGTGTGCCCATCAGATGACCCGGACGAGATGCTCAACAGCGACACCTTCCACGCCACGACAGACACGCTCTATCTGATCTGCAAGGGCGAAGACTCACCCGCCTCCACCGTGTTCACCGCGCTCGTCGAGTCGATGCTGAACGCCGCATCCATCGCCGCGACCCGCAGCGAGCGGGGATTCCTGTTCCCGCCGCTGTCGCCGATCCTCGACGAAGCCGACAACGTGTGCCCGATCCCGTCGCTGAAACGGTTCGTCTCCACCGGCCGCGGTGAGGGAATCTTCCTCACCACGATCTACCAGGACTTCCCGCAGCTGGTCGCTCGCTACGGCGAACCATCGGCGCGCACGGTGATCAATAACGCGACCGAGTTGCTGATCCTCGGCGGCCTGAAAGACATCGCCTTCCTCCGGGACATGTCCGAGCTCGCCGGCGATCGGCGCATCCGTCACGCGGATGCCTCCGGTGGGCAATGGGAGCGACGTATCCGACCCGACGACCTGCACGAGCTGCGCGATGGAGACGCGTTGCTGTTCTACCGTTCCCGCCGGGCCGCCCGCATCCACCTGCCCGCCTACTGGGAGACAGAGGACGCCGACCTGTACGAGTACGGCAAACGTCGCGTGCGGGACCTGGAACGCGCCGGCCGAGAAGCGGCCGGAGCAACCGATGAAACGGAGGACATGGCAGCATGAGCGACAACACCCCGGACGATGAATACGACGCCTACTTCGACGGCGAGCACGACGACACAGAGCCGTACGTGGACCCGGGCACGGGTCAGATCGTTGACCCGGACGACCCATTCGCGATCATGGCCGGACACCTGAAGACCTTGTCCGAAGCGGTCAAGGCGCAGTCCGAACGCCAGGACAAGTTCGAAGAGCAAATGAACGCGCTCCCTGATGGGAAGTGGGCATGGGCGTCTCTGAAAACGGAGGAAAAGGGGAAGCTCTGGCGTGAGCTCTACGCGTGGGTGGCCTGGCTCGACGACCGCTACCTACGCCACATCGGCGCCGACAAGGTGCGCCTCGTCCCCAACTGGTACCGGCACCCGGTGGCGGTCGAACTGCTCACCGCACTGATGGTCGCCCACCAATCCGCGTACCAACGGAAAGCGTCGAAACCGTCGTTCACGCTCGTTGAATGGCACGAACGCTGCCTGTTCCCCACCTTCACCAGGCTCGAGCAGTTGGGCCTTTTTCCGACCGCCACCGACAGCGAAACCTGGGACGGTCCGACCGTGCGCCCGAACCGGCGCGACGACGATCGGTTCAACGCATTTGTGAACGACGCGCTCTCGCCAGCACCGACGCCGCCCAGCCCAACCAGAGACGCTGACGACGCATCCGGAGTGGATGCTCGCGGCGATTAGGCCGGGCTGGACCGGACGTGACGATGCCGACGGCCACACGGTCGTCGGCATCGTCACGTTTCCTCTTCTCGGGTGTTACCCCTGAGCAGCCGTTGGACCTCTCGCCCCGTGCACACAGCTTCCCGGCGGCGTAGGGGTCGCCGTAGCTTCGCTAGGCGGTCACGAGGTTCATGTTGCGACTGTCGACATGTGACTCGAAGAGGGTTATGGACAGCGCTCGTTCCGGCCCCCTAGGTTCGCCTTAATACGAGCCATTTCGAAAAGTCCGGGGGACAGCTTGAAACGAGTGGTCGGCATAATGGTGGCCGTTGCTGCGGTAGCGGGATTGGCATGGACATTGGGTGGGTCATCCCCTGCCTACGCCTCACAAGGGGCTTCGGTCACGGTAAACGCCCTGAGCCGAACAGCCTCTGGATCTCTGGCCTACGACGTGAATGCCAACTACTCGGACCTAGCGGCAAGCGGCAATATATGCGCGGTGGACTTTCGAAGCTGCAACGTCTACGTGGAGGTCCAGTATGCGGGGGACGGTTCTGTCCACGCGCTCGGGTCTGCGAATCTCTACAGCACCAACGGCACTGGCTCCACGAGATTTTCATCGACTACTTCAGCTCCGAAGATCTCGGCGATAAGGGCGCGCGTCACAGTGGGACGCTCGGACCCACCCGACCTTGTGTCGGATTGGCTGCCAGTAGCTGACCCGTGGGAACCGCCATCCGTGGGGCTGACCGTGAACTCGATCAGTCGGACCACGAGCGGCGGTATCAGCTACAACATCACTGGGTCATATGCGCGGGTAGCGGCGAGTGGAAACGTATGTGCCGCGTATTTCCAAAACTGCGCCCTAATCCTCGAGGCGAAGTATGCTGCCGACGACACGGTCCACACGATCGGTTCTGCGAATCTCTACAGCACCAACGGCACAGGCTCTAACCAGTTCTCAATGACCACATCGCTTCCGAAGATTTCGGCGGTGCGGACTCGGGTTACTGTCGGCCGCACCGATACGGCTGATTTGGTTTCGGATTGGGTACCGGTAGCTGACCCATGGGAACCTCCATCGGTCGGGGTTAGCGTGAACTCGATCAGCCGGACCACAAACGGGTCGATTTCGTTCGATCTCACCGGCACATATTCCCACTTGATGGAAGCGGGCGGTGTCTGCTCGGCGGTGTGGTCGTACTGCGTGATGTACTTCGACGCCAGGTACGCGGGGGACGGGAGCGTTCATTCGCTCGGCTCGAAGGATCTCTACAGCGGAACCGGCACGGGCAGCGCTCAGTTCACGTCGGTCACTTCTCTGCCGCAGGTCGCCGCGGTGCGAACGCGGATCACCGGTGGCGGTGGCCCAGACCTCGTAACCGATTGGATCTCAGTAGCCGACGGCTGGGCGCCACCGTCGGTGGGCCTAGCAATCGATTCGATGAGTCGGAACTCCTCCGGCACGCTTCTATACAGCATCACGGCGTCGTACGCCAGATTGATGGAGTACGGCGGGGTTTGCTCCGCTGTGTGGTCCTTCTGTGTGGTCTATCTCGACGCTCGATACTCGGGCGATGGCACGGTGCATTCGCTCGCCTCAAAGGATGTGTACGGCGGCCCAGGCACAGGGACAGCCCAGTTCTCGACACCAACGTCAGCATCGATTACGGCCGTGCGAGCACGAGTTAGTGGTGGGGGAGGCCCAGACCTCGCGTCTGCCTGGGTTCCGGTGAGTGAAAACATCCAAGGCGGACACGACCTAGATTCGGCGCTATCGATGGCTCTTGCCGCAATATCCGGGATGGAACCGATGGAAGCGTGCATTACCTTGTTTCCCGTCGGGTCCCATCAACAAGGGTCATCCGTGAACGACCAGCAGCTCGCCTGCCTGGAGGCCACGAATGAGGGCAAGACTGTTGCGCAATTCCTGAGCCCCTACCTCCGAACCCTTTCGGCGAGACAAATCACTAACATGCTCGTCGCGGCCGGGATCGCACAGGCGTCGTCGACCCAGGCCGCGAATCCCTCCCTCGACATCGACTACGACCTTCCCCTCCCGAGCGGATGCAGTTGGGTTGATCTGCACAACGTCGTTTGCTCGACCTCGTCCGGCACAGTGCAAATCGCGCCGAAGAGTGCGCCGCCTCGGCAAGACCCGGTCTGGGAATCCAACGTAGAAGGTCGCGCGCAGCAGAACCCAACCCCGCCCGACCCAGCGGACGACCCGCCGCCTGCGACGTCTCCTATCAGCGGCGCGTCCCCTGGCGACATCGACGTGATCCGCCAGGAGACCTGTGAGCAATATTTGGCGGCATACCAGGATGCCGCCGGCGTCTCCGACGACGCGTGCGATAAATCGCCGATCTTCTTCACCGGCAGTAGCTCGCCCGAGGGCACAAAGCACGACCGGGAAGCGATTGCTGCCAATCCGTCATGGTTCAAACTCACTTATGCAAGTGCTGCGGAGAAGGCTGCGGCAGGCAAGACAAGGAATTCATCCTGGTACGGAGCACCGGGATGCCCAGCGCCGGAGGCCGGTATGCAATGCGACGAGTATCCATACTTCGCGACCAATGAGGGCTACCCCGACGGTGCACCTTCCCTCAAAATGATTCCCTCCGCAGACAATGCAGCCCAAGGCGGCAAGTACAGCGCGTTCGTCAAGCAGTGCTTCGCGTCGGTACCTCCAACGGACCAAGCTGGAAGGAAATTCTTAGTCGTTCCTCTTCCGCCTGGAATACCAACTGCGCCCCCTGTCTGCGCCCGACCGTGAGGTTGTGATGATTCTCGACACCCCTGACGGACCGACTGCAAACCCATCGGGAGCGGACGCGCTTGCTTCACTTCTCGAGCAACTCAGCGCAACATTGGTGGACGCCGGAGTTCCGCTGAGCGAGATGATGGAACCAGGGCTGACTCCACCGCAGATAGCTCGTCTTCTGAGAGAAGCAGGGCTGGGCGCTCCCGACGAACTTGTCGTCTGGTTCGGATGGGCAAACGGTTGGCACCCTCCCACCACCTCTGGCCCATCTTCGGCGCCCATCCCTTTCTTAGAGAACTCCTCGCTGGAGGACGCACTCACGCTATACAAAGCGCTCGTCCAGGACCCCGGGATCAATTCAGATGCTGCCACCGACGTCCTCGACTTCACGGAGGGATGGCTGCCCCTCAGCCACGACAATTGGGGACGATTCGTTTTTTGCAACGGTCCTATAGCGGAGCCCCCGCTGGTCCGCCGCACCAATCCTGAATCATGGGATCCCGCGACAACGGACATGTTCCGAGGCCGATCACTGTGCACATTCATCACGTGGTCGATTCAGTCAATTGAAGATGGGGCGGCAGTCTGGAACCGGGCCGAGCACACCTGGACTATCGACCAAAGGAGGCTTCCCGCGTTGCAAGTCCGCTCAGGCCTGTAGACGGGCTGAACCTGATCAACTGCCCAGCTACGGGGTCGGCCAGACCAGACCGTATTGGAGATCGCCGCACTCCTCCCGGAGGGCGCGCTGTACGCCAGGTCTAGCTATCAGGTACACGGGTCGATGAAGTTGCCGCAGGTGAGGCTGCCTTGGCACCGCTCATCGGCGGCGATGCGGCGAGCCTCGTCCTACTGGATGGCGAACACCGCACCCAACGGCTCGGTCGATACCTGGTCGCGCCTTCAGCCTAGAAGGGGCCCGCCTAGAGTCGTGGCCCGCGGCCTCGGACAGGGGGTGACTCCCGGACGAAGCTTGCGTGCGGGGCGTCGCCGAGGGCGGCAGTGTCTTCGGGATCGGAGCGGCGTTTGATTACCTGTTCGACGGCAGCGTTGATGCTGGCGTCGAGGTCCGCGAGCTGCTTGGCCCGGGCGCGTCGCTGACGATCGGGGTCGAGAGTGTTGGCGACGGTCTCGGCGGGAGCGATCGGGCGGCGAGTTTCGACTATGTCGCGGAGCGCCTGAACACGGTCGATGTGTGTGGTGTCGAGGGTGCTGGTGTTGCCGCGAGCGTTGCTGATCGTGGTCGACTTATGCTGGGCGATCACCCGCACGGCGAGGTTCTTGCCGAGTTCATGATCGGTGCGCAACTCCTTGGGGATCGCGTCCGCAATGGTCGGGTCGACCTTGTAGCGAGTGCGGAACAGTTCGATCTCTGCGGCGAGCCGCATCCACCGTTTCTGGCGGCGTGCGTCGGCGGGGACCGGTCCGAGTTGCTTCGTCCAAGCAGGTTGTTCGGCGGCGAGTTCCGCGCCGCGTAGCGTCATCCGCTGGTCGATGTATTCGGCGCGGGCGGTGAGTTGTTCGCGCACTTCGTCGGGCAGGTCGGGGCTGTACACGGTGGCGCGGTCGACCGCCCATTCGTAGCAGCCGGTGTCCAGTCCCAGCTCCGGCAACGGCTCGACCATCTCGGCTTCTTCGAGCTCGGCGAGGTGGTTCTCGATGCGGTAGGAGAGGACGGCGGCCATGTCTTCGGCTCGGTCGAAGCTGCGTTCGCTGTAGGTGGTGGTGAGGACGTCGGCGGGGTCGAGTCCGTACCGTTCGGCCCGGGCGAGTCCGGCCGCGACGGCATCCCACGCTTCACCGCCGGTGAATGCGTTCGCCGCGTGGCCGAGAACACGGTGGGCAAGGTTGGCGAAGCGTTGCTCGTTGGCCTGGGCGACCAGGTCGGCGTGCTCGTCGACGAAGTTGCTGAAGTTCATGATGCGGTCGGATTCGACCTCGATCATCTCGTGCGCGGACAGGTTAGTGTCGACGTTGCCTGCGATTCGAGCGAGGACTTCGTCGGGGTGTTGGCCTTCTTCGACCTCGACGTAAAAGACGTTGAGGTCGGTGGCGCGGGAGCCGAGCACGTACGCGTTCGCGCGGGTAGTGTTCTTGGTGAGGATGACCCGGCCGGTGCCGTCGACCCAGAGGCCGTCGTCGCCCTTGCCGCCGTAGGTGTCGCCCTGGAGGCCGTTGCCTGTGAACGCATAGCCGAGTTCGGTGTGCTCGGTGACGTAGTCGGCGGGGAGGGTGATGGTGCCGCCGTGGTGCAGGTGACGGACGTCGAGCGACCCGTCACGGTGCACGGCGGTGACGGTGTAAAGGTCGCCGTTGTCGACCCGGTCGCGGCCGCCGTTCATGAGCAGGTCTTGGGTGTTGAGTCGGGTGAGGACGCGGTCGCCGACGTGCGCCTGGTGTCCGTCGGACAGGCGTGCGCCGCGGCGGCCGCGGACGGTGCCGTTACCCATATGGTGGGCTTGGGCGCGGGCGTTGAGCTCGTCGACGTAGTCCCGGGTCGGGGCACCCATGACCGCTTCCTTCCCCGCGGCGAGGTCGGCCAGATAGTCCTCGAACAGCACTTGGGCGATGCGGTCTTTCGTTCCGGCGATGATGCGGCCGTTGTCCTTGTACCAGGCGAACGGGTCGACGGCGGGTGAGGATTCGCGGAGGATCTTCGACGCGTCGCGTTCGGCGTGGTCGGTGAATCGGTAGATGTTCTCCAGCTCGACGGCGCCGACGTCTTTCGCGATCCAGCGGAGTATGCCGCCACCGCCGACGGCCGCGTTCTGGGCGTGGTCGCCGAGGCCGCGGACGTATCCGCCGGCGTCGAGGATGAGTTTCACGGCGGGGTCGAGGACGCCGGTAGTGCCCATGAATCCTTCGTCGATGACGAACACGTCGCCGGGTCGGATGGCGTACTTGTCGGACACAGTGCGGCCTTCGCGGGCCGCTTCCCGGTGCGCGGTCAGCAACGCGTGAACAGTGTACGCGGGTACGCGCACGTCGCGGGCGAACACCTTCGCCGCTTGCTTCGACGGGGCCAGTCCGATCAAGCGACCGCCGGCTTCGTGGACCGCGGCCGCGGCTAGGCGCATTGTGCGTGTTTTTCCTGCGCCGGCCGGCCCGACGCCGACGACGAGCTGCGTCCGAGTGGTCACAAAGGAGCGAGCGAGCGCGACCTTCTCGGCGTCGTTGCCCGGGTTCGCCGCGACTGCGGCGGCGAACTGGGCTTCGGTGACAGGTACAGGTTGGGCGTGTTCGGTGCGAGCGGCGGTGAGGAGTCGGTGCTCGGCGTCGAGGACACGGGTGGAGGTGAACACGGCGGATCGGTCGACCGCGAAGTCAGTGCAGTGGCCTTCGGTGAGGGGTTGGAAGCGACCGTGGACCGGGTCGGGGGTGACCTTGATCGCGTTCTCGCCGAGCGCGTGGGTGAGGAGGAACGTGTGGGCTTCATCCCGTCCGAGCGTGCGGGTGACCCCGTTCTCGGTGACGGTGTACGGGCGGGCGCGGTGGTGGTGGAAGAACCGGCTGACCTCAGCGTGGACGTGGTTGTACCGCCACGTCGAGCGGGCTTCCTCGACGGTCATCATGATCTGATCGACCGCCTGGTTCAGGTCGATCGGCACACCGGGTTCGATGGTCGGCAGGTCGCCGCCGGCGAGGTTGGTGAAGACGATGGTGGCGTCTTCACCTGCCTGGATGGCGGCCTGCGTGGTGACGTCCTTCTTCAGCTGCCGCACCGTGCGGGGCGCGGCCTTCTCGGGGCGGGTGTCACGCCACGCTTGCGCGTCGATGCCGCGACGGGCGGCGGTGTCGGGGGCGTGCCCGTGCTCGTAAATGTATTGCTTGGTCAGGGTTTCGGTCGCGGTTTTGATGCTCCTGCCGCGGGAGGAGAACACGTCGATGAGCTTCGTGGGGATGGATGCGAGTTCCGTCACCGGCCGCTTCCCGCGGGTCACGACGCGCTCGACGGAGTGATGTCCAGCCTCGTGGAGGCGGTCGAACAGGCGCATGTCGTAATGCTCGGATGCGGCGACGGTCATCTTCAGCATGAGGTTGGAGTCGAGGGTTCGCCACTTCCCGTCGACGCCTTGGACCTTGTTCGCCACGACGAGGTGGTCGTGGATGTGAGGGTCGCCGGTGCGGGACTCGAAGTGCCGGAACCGGGTGGCGATCAGCCCGCCTTTCACGCGCAGCTGACGGACGCCGTTGACGCCGGCGCGGGTGGCGACCGCTTCGCGCTCGAGCCACTCGATGGTGTCCGCGATCGCTCCCTCGTGGGCGTCCAGGATCGCTTTGGTGGTCTCGTCGGGGGCGAGCATGGCGGCCAGGGTGACGGACTTCGGCGGGGAGAAGGTGAGGTCGAATCCGGCGACCGCGTTCTGTCCCGGCTTCATCGCCGCGTTCACGTACCGGGCGAGCTCTTCGCTGTCGATCGGTTGCCGGTTGTAGGCGTCACGGAACGCGATCGCGCCTTCCTGCATCCGGATCTGCCGGATCTCGGCCCGCTCCGGCTTGCGCCCCATCGCGCGGGTGAATTCGTCGATCTGATAGGACACCGCCTGCCGCAGCGACGTGTCTTTCGCGTCGTACTTGTAGTACGCCCGCCCGAGTTTGATCGCCTCGGCAATGTCCTTCTCGCTGCGACCTTCGGTCACCATGCGGGCGGTGATCGCGTCGGCGTCGGGGTGCAGGCCTTCTCCATAGAGCGCCTTCATCTGCGCCTCGGTCACCTGCCCCGACACGCCCAGGTTGCCGATTCCGCCGCCGACCCACACACCCGGGGCGTTGCCTTCGGCGGTGTAGTAGTCCGCCAGCGGTGTTCCCGGCTGCCGGTGCACGTCACCGGGGGCGATGTCGTTCAGGTAGTACTCGTACCCGGCTCCCGCCGACAGTGGCTGCGCGCCCATCATCGGCACACCACCGCCTGACGCGCGCGAAACCCGCCCGCACGATTAACCGGGCGACCGCCGCGGAACGGCCGCCCAGCGCACACAGAACACACGACAGAAGGCATTTTGCGTGCGGTGTGCATATCGACACTTTACCTCGTTCATTACTAATGCCAACTGTGCTTCCTTCTCCGTGGGGCCTCTTCGGCAGCTTGCTGCTCGAAAACGCCGTCGTTCAGACGGCGCTCAACAGAGAAGAGAACTACGACGACGCATGTCTGTCGTAGTCGGGAGAAGAAGTAAGACCTGCGTGCAGGTCGTCTTCCTATCCCGCACAAGACAGCCCCGCAGGGGCGCCCGTCGTCGGGCGCACCGCAGGGTCCTTCGCGCGCCCGCCGGGCCGGTAGCCGTTAGGCCCGGCGGGCTCCCCGCTTCGCGGACACAGACGTGAGGCGACGTGTTGGGGGTGCGTGCGGGGGCTCGCCCCCGCACGTCGCGGCCCGGTGGGCTCGCGACGCGCGCCGATGCGTCGGCGGACGCTGCGCGAATGTTGGTGGCGGTCAGATAGCACTGGGGGAGCGCGAGGGGTTCGCCCCTCGCCGGAGCCGCAGGCGTCGGAAGCCACGCAATGCGATCGACTGCCGCAATTCACCCACAGTGCATACTGGGTTGTGCGTGCAAGCGAAAGGAGCACAGTATGGCGGAGAAGTCGACGGCGTCGCGGCAGGTGTCCGCGCGCGAACGGGCGCGGACGAAAGCGGCCGAGTATCGGCAGCGGGAGAACAGGCTGGAGGCGTTGGCGGTGGAGTACTTCACCGCCGCGGATCTGATGGAGAAGGTCTACGCGCAGCGCGACCGCGAGGTTGAGGCGGCCGAGGCGAAGGCGGAGCGCACGGCTGCGGATGCGGTCGCGGCCAGCGACCAGGTGGTGCGGACGATGCTCGACGCGGGCGTGCAGCGGGGAGAGGTCATCGACCGGCTCGGCTGCACGCCCGCGGACATGCGGCGCGCGACCGCGGCGCAGCCCGATCGCCCGCCGGCACAGCCCATCAGCATCGGCGACGCGGCCGCGGATGCGCCGCAGACCGACCCCGACGCGCGCGTCGCGGGCGGCGCACGCGGCGCAGGCGGCGACGCTCTCGGCGACGCGTACGCGACCGAGCAGGAAGAAGCGCACGCGTTCGCATCCTAGGAACCCACATGGTTGAGCCCTCCCTGACACGCGTCGAGGAGGGCTCAACTGTGTGCGCCGGGGTTAGAAGAGGGTCGGTTGGTCGGGGTCGATGTCGGCGAGGATCGCACCGATCGCCCCGCGGTCGAAGCCGCGCTCGAGCAGCTGCGCGCGCAGCGCGCGGGAGTGCGCGTAAAGGACCGCGCGGCCGAGGCCCCGCATCCGGTGCACGCTGCCGCCGTTCGCTACCCGGCCTTTGCTGCTGCGGTCGCGCATATTGCTGGCGCGCGTGCCGAGCGCCAGATGCGATCGCGCCGGCTCGGCGTCGACGTGGACGCAGATCGGCACGTCGCAGTCATGCATGAGCACGTCCCCAGGGGTGATCTCTCGATCGGTGACGTGCTCGTAGAGGTAGCGGTGCGGGCGGACGGCGCGCTGGCGGCCGTCCCGGCTGATCCAGAACCGGCCGTAGCCGTCGTCACCGATCGCGCCGACCCAGAACCAGCAGTCCTCCGGCAACGGCCCCTTGATGACGTGGGAGAAGAACCGATCGAGCTCCGCCGCGCGCATCAGTAGTCCCGCGTGCACCAGTCGGCCGGGCACAGGGTGATGCCTAACAGGTCCATGAACGTCTCCGGGTCCACGTAGCCGGGCGCGTTCGGGTCCGTGGGCAGCGCGGCGACCTGAGGGTTCTTGTTGCCGGTGATGTTGATCCCGAGATGCAGGTGGCAGCCGGTGGACGGGCCGGCGGAGCCGACCTTCGCGATCTGCTCACCACGAGTGATCTGGTCGCCGACGTGCACCAGCCGATCCTGCGGGTACGAGTGCAGGTAGAGGACGGTGAAGCCATCCGGCGACTGCACGCCGAGCGTGTACGAGCTCGACTCGACAACCGCACCCGGCAGCACCGCGTAGATCGGATCGCCGCACTGCCCCACAAAGTCGTCGCCCTTGTGCCAGGTCGAACCGCCGTCGCCCGGCGCCGGCCGTGGGCCGAAGTCATCAGTCATCACGTACGGGGTGTTCAACGGGTACGCGGCCTGTTCGCTAGTGCACGTTGTCGGGCCGGCGGCTGCGTACTTCTGCGCGAGCTCGTTCGTGGCGTCGACCGCGTCTTGCCACCACCTCGTGTAGTGGTTCGGGTCCGCGTTCACCTGGACCGTGTGTGCCGCCAGGGACGGCTCCATGCTCTCCCACCCAGGCACGGTGACCAGGCGTTTGAAGAAGAGCGTCGCGCTGATCTCCGGGTCCATCCGGTCAGTGGTCGATCCCCACGAGGATTGCTGTTGGAACAGGCCGATCGAGTCAGCAACGCTGCCTTCCGGGTTGAGCGCGTTGTCGCCGTGGCCGATGTTGTTCAGCGACGACTCGCCCATCGCGGTCATCACCCCGAGCTGCTCCGCTTTCACGCTCAGCTTCAACGCTGCCGCGGCGTTCATGATGTGTCCCGCGTTCGCCAGCTGGCCGGCGTTGTAGCCGCCGACGGTTGCCGTCGCAGGAATCGCCGCGACGTTCACCGTTCCCGCCCCGCCCCCGCACAGCGCCGACGCCGACGTCGACCCGGCAAGGGTGAGCGCAAGGATCAACGACAAGGGGAGACCGAGCACGCCGGCCAAGACCGCCGCGACCGCCTTCACAGGGTCGTCCCGGGGCAGTGGGTGAACAGGCACAAGCGTAAGCAACACATGGCCGCACCCTAACCGGTATGCACTCAGCGTGCAATTAGATGCGCGGGTGACTGAGAATTCTGCCGACCAGTGTGAGCAAAGCGTTGGTAATTGCCGCGCGATCCGCTGACCAATAGATGATCCCGCCCGTACCGCGCGGATGGGTCGCACGCCGCTCGACGAGCAGCCCAGCATTCGTGAGCTCGGTCAGGTGTTTGCCGACACCGTTGCGGGTCAGATCGAGCTCTTCCATCAACTCGGCCGCAGTCACCTGGTGCCGAGCGAGCGTGACCCGCAAGATTTCCGCGCGGATCGGTTGCACACCAAGCAGCGCGTACACATCATCGTTCTCGTCCACAGCCACCATCGAATCGTAACCGGCCCTCCACGGCACCCACCCCACCAATCCTCTACCTCTGGCGCGTCGGAATCGTGTGATCTGAGTGCAGCGCAAGCAGCGCAGGCGTCCTACCTGCCGTACGCGTTTCCATGCATGGAATGCGCGAGCCGCGCGACCTGAGTGGTGCAGGCGTCGGTCGTTGGCATGGTGGGGTCCGTCAGCAGGTGGTGTAGGTGGTGGTGCCGGGGATGCGCACGGGCACGTCCCACCCGGTCACGTGGTGGCCGGTCGGAACGTAGTTGGCGTGCCTTTCCGCGACGTCGATCAGGTGGGCGATGCGGGCGCCCGTGGTGGTGGCGGTGCCGTCGAGAGCGATCAGCATCCGCTCGAGGTCGTGGCCGGCGGTCTCGATCTGCTCGAGCAGCTGCACGCGCCCAGTGTGGGCGGCGCGGACGCCGTGGATGTAGAGCTGCAGCCCGGCGTCAGTGAGTCCGGTCAGGTTCACCTTCCGGGCGGGGATGGCGAGCTCGTTGCCGCCGAACCCGGCCGGTGCGGGGTGGAACGGCAGGCGTCCGGGCTGGTCGCTGTCGACGTCGATGTCGACGTAGGCGCGGTGGTAGTTGTACGCGGCGGCCGCGCGCAGCTTGTCGAGGACGACGTAGAGGTGGGCGAACGTTTCGCGGGTGTCGTTGAGTCCTGCGGTCAGGATCTCTGTGGGCGTGTACCGGGACATCGTTCGCTCCTCTCGTCGGTCTCGTCAGTGGGTAGAAGGGGTGGGGTGCGCAGCGGCTACTGGCAGGACTCGCACTGCAGCAGGTCCATTGGGTCTGTCGGGACCTCATACCCGCCGACGGTCTGCGTTCCGGCCTGCGCGTTGGTGGTGTTCTCGAACATGGGATGCTCCTTCTGGGTCGTGATGAACTGCCGTTGCTAGTCCTGGGCAGTTACTTGATACGGGGACCAGATGGTGCAGTGGAGGAGGGGTCAACCCGGACACCGAGTGGAGCGAAAAATCTTCGGCGAAATAAGGGAGCTTGCGACCGCGTCGAAGAATTTTCGTGGAGCGAGAGGGGCCGGGTTTACCCCGGGGGAGCTGCGCCATATGATGCTCGATCAAGTGACTGCCAGCGTGGGGGAGTGCGAGGGGGCCGAAGGGGCACCTTCGCGGCCGGCCGGTTGCCGGCCCCCGCGCCTCGATGCCCGAGGCCGGGCTACAGAACAATCTGATCTGTAGCCCGGTCCGGCGTGCTACCCGGCCTCTGCGGCCTCGTCGGGTTCGGGTTGGTGCGCGGTGACTTCGCCGGAGGTGTATCGCATTGGCCAGGGCATGTGCGGGGTGTGCACGTCGAGAGTCTTCGCCTTCACCTTGACCACGCGTTCCCACTCGCGGTCCTTGATCTGCACCCGGTCGCCCACCTTGATTGTGTTCCGGCTGGCGTCGACGGTGAGGCCGTCGGCGATCTGCTGCGCGCGCACGGCCTGCCAGTACGTTGCCTTGTCGTGAAGCTCGGCGTGCATCAGGGTGAGCCGTTCCCGGTACTCGGCCTGCTGCTCGGTGTCCGTCGCGGGATCTCCGAGGCTGGCGAGGCGGCGGGCGCGGTCGCGGATGTCGGTGTGGAGTTTGTCGATCCGGTTCGCTACGGTCAGCGGCCGGTTGCGGCGGTCGGTCGCGTCGGCCGCGATGCGGGCACGGCGGGCGGCTTCAGCAGCGTCCCGATCGGCCTGAATGCTGCGCCCGATCGCGCGGTCTGCTTTGTCGATCGCGTTGCGGTGGCGGCGTTCGGAGTGGTGGCCGACCTTGATTGGCTCACCACCCGGCGGCAGGGCATTGAACGCGGCGATCTGTGCGGCCTCCGCCGCTTCGGCGGCGGCCGCTTTCCGGTCGGCCTTCTGGTCGAGAGCGTCCGCTCGCGCGGCCGCCCGGTGGGCTTTGTCGGCTTCGACCTCGGCGGCGGGCCGGAAGTCGTTCGAGATGTCGAGTGTGACGGTGAACCCTGCCGCTTCGAGCGCGGCGGCGGTGCGGCGGATCTCGTAGGTCTTGGCCAGGTTGTCGCGACTGTGGGGGGAGGTACCAGGCGGTGATGCTGCGGCCCCACCGCCACCTCTGTGCTTTCAGGATGTCGGCGGTGCCGTCGCCGCGGGCGGTGCCGTGGATGATGGTGCCTTCTTCGTGGTTGTGCGTGATGGTCAGTGCGGTCATGGTGTTCTTTCGTCGGTAGGGTGGTTGGCGACCGGTCCCGGAACCGAGGCAGCTCTAATGCTTCGGTCCCGGGCCGTTCGTGTATGCGGGGTCAGTGGGTGAGTCTCAGGTCGGCCGCTGCGGTCAGCGACAGGGTCACGAACCCGGCGATGAACCCGGCCCCGAGCTGTGTGATCACCGGCAGCAGGGCGGCCGAGTGTGTGGTCGCGGCCACGCCGATCGTGACCGCCAGGGCGAGCACCGTGACGGTCAGGTAGACAGCGTGGACGCGGTAGATGGTTTGGAACAAGCGCACCAGGCGCGCCTGTCCTGTCAGCCGTGCCGTGGTCGGGTCCACCTGTGTCGGGCGAGCGGGCGGGCGGGGTGAGGGTGGTCATGAGTTGGTTCTCCCTGGATCGTTCTTTTGCCATTTCCGGGGGATCTCGCCGATGCGCGGCCGTCGCCCCGGGCGGGGGTTCCGCCTCTCAGCCTGCCTGCGGGAGTGTGGGCGCACAGGTGCGGAGCACCTTCCCCGGGCATCCGTGGGTGCGGGTGGCGGGTTCGTCGGTCGAGGCGACGGGCGTGCATAAGCTCGTCAGGCGGAAATGGCAAAGAAGAGGTGCGAGCTTGCGAACTCCATGCGGGCGCTCCGTCGACCGCCGCCAGCCTCCGGCCGGCCCACCGCGTGCGCGCGGTGCGGAGGCCGTTGTCCACCTGGGTGCAGGACAGACCGGAGGAGATCTCTGTGCTGTGCACAGGTGGTCAACGGCCGACCAACCCGGCCGCCTGCGGGGGTGTGGCTGTCTTTCCCCACTGGGTGCAGGTCGCGGCGGCGCCCGCCCGTGAACTGTGCCCATTGGGGGCAACCACCCGGCCGGCATGTGGTGACCACAGCGGCTGGGGAGCTGTGAGGGGGCCGCAGGCCCCGCTCACATTCCGGCCCGGTCGGGACGGGATGCCGCACGCGGGGAGGGCGACCCGGTTTGCGGGTCGCCCTCCCGTTGAGCCTGGCTAGTCGGGACGGTGAGGGTTGTAGGTATCTGGGTCGGCGTCTCCGGGGTGTTGCCTTCCGCTCGCGGCGACCAGGTTCGCAATGTCTTCGAGATAGTCGGCGGGGCTGGACCACTCTGGGCTGGTACCGAGCAGGTGCGCGAGCCGGTCGAGAGCGGCGGTGTCGCTGAGTGCCATGATCTGTTTCCGTTCAGGTCCAGGGGCGGCGACCGATGGTCGCCGCCCCTGTGTGAGGTTTAAGCGGCGTCCGCGCTGGTCGTGTCGGCCTCGGCGTCGGTCGCCTCGTTGTCTGTTTCGGAGTATCCGGCTGCGATCTTCTCGACGGGGGAGAGCTTGTATCCCCACGCTTCCAGCGCCAGGAGGTAGCTGGAGACCGTCTGGCTGGGGTGTCGCCACCCGTTCACGTCCTCGGCGCAGGCTTCCCGCGCGGCGAGCACCACGGCGAGGGACACGTGACCGGCCTTGGTCGGGGTGGCGTCGACCAGCTTCGCCGCGTCGCCTCGGTAGTGGCTGTCTTTCTGGCCGAGGAACGAACCAACCAGGTCGGCCGCCTGATAGCCGGTGATCGTCGCCGCGTGGGTGGTCAACGACAGTGCGACGAACACGCCCGCATCCTTCGGCAGTGCCTTGCGGGCCAGGAGGCCGGTGATCCAGTCGCGGCGAACCTTGACCGCCGTGCGCCACGCCTTGTTGTTGCGGAGCACGCGGGCACGTTCGGTTCGCGCCGCTTCCGCTGCGGCGTCCTCCCGCGCTTGACGCTCCTGGTCGGATTCGTCTGGCAGCGTGGCCCTGGTCGTGCGGGCGTAGCGGTCGCGGTGCAGGGCGGACTGGGCACACACCTGATCGGCACGGTAGTCGTCCTCACCTGCGCCCCACACCGACAGGTAGATGCCGCGGCCCTCACAGCTGGTGTGGGTTTCCTCTGTCAGTGCGGGCCGCTCGGTCATGTCCTCGGCGGCGTCCGTAAGCCCGGACAGGTAGCTGAACCCGCCCCACTTGGTGAACACCTGATATCCGTCAGCGGCGAACTTCTCCACCAACGCGGCCTCCGCCTGCGCGGTGGCGCGGCTGTCACGGATTTCCTGCGCCACATAGGCAAGATCGTCCTCGTCGTCCACGTTCAGGATTGTGTCGCATGCAGCCTCGTCCCCGTCGAACTCCGCGATCAGCAGCAACCGGTCCAGCGACACCTGCCCGTAGTCCTTCGCCGCCTGGGTGGCAGTGGTCGACTTCGCCACGGTCAACGTGGCCTTCACCTTGTCTTTGCTGTGGCCGGTGGCACGGGCGATCTGCTCCACCTTGATGCCATCGAGCGCCAACTGCTCGTACGCGGCGATCCGGTCTGCCTGGGACAGGTCGGCGCGGTTGAACGTGCGCAACTGGTCCAGGATGCGCGCGGAACCGGCGACGGTGGCCGGGGTGAGGCCGAACAGGCCGAGCATGGTCGCCACGCCTGCTTCCTTCGCAGCGAGGGTGCGGCGCTGCCCGTCCCACACGTACACGGTGCCGTCGTCACCACGGCGGGCGTACACAGGCTCCTTGACACCTTCGGCGCGGATCGAGTCCACGAATTCGGGCGAGTACGTGGACTCAGTACGGATATTCGGGTCCAGTTCGGCGGTGGCCACGTCGATAACCTCGATGGTGACGTGCCCGGACGCGACCAGCGCGGACAGGTCCGCGGTCGGCTGCTCGGTCGCCGCGGTCTTCGTGGTGCGGGTTTTGGCGGTGTTCGCCATGATGTTCCTTCTTTCGGTAGGGTGGTGGGTAACCGGTCCGGAACCGAGGCAATTCGACTGCTTCGGTCCCGGACCTTTGTTATGGGATGGGGTGGTTAGACGAGCGCCATCCGGGGGCGCAGGGCCTCCGGGTTGTTGCCGCCCGTGGTGAACGTCCGCCACCACGCGATCACGGACGCCTGCTGATCCAGCGTCAGCGACACCGTGTTACCGGTAGCGGGGTCGACGCCGAGGATCAGACCGTTTCCCCGGATCGGGGTGCTGGGCTGGTGCCTGCCGACGATGCGGGTCAGCTCGTCGTTGACGGGTGCGCCGTTGTAGAGGAATTCCTCGTCCACCCACACGTCGATGCTCTCCGGCAGGCTGACGCACTCGAAGCGTTCGCAGTCGATGTGGCCGCGCATCCATTCCTGCCGCTGCCCCTCCGACCTGAAACTGCACCACACGTTCGCGATTCCCCCGTGCGGGTCGATCACAATCCCTGAAAGCATTCGCTCTCCTTCCTGTTGCCGATTGTTTTTCGGTGCCACCTTGGCGAGACCTAACCGATCGGCGGAGGGAGTGGAGGCCATAAGCAGAGCCCGAACGGAGCCGAAATATTTGCCCGGTGGAGTGAGCACAGCGAATGGATCCGGGCTGATATTTCCGCGCAGTGACAGGCGGCGCGTTGGCCGCAGCGACCGGAGTCGATAGGTTCGGGCTGCCAAGATGGCGGCGAAATCGCCCGTAGGGCACAACACAGTCCCGCGCTTGCGCGGGTCCACTTAGTCAGAACAATCCGCCGGCACGGCGGTCCTCACCGCTCACCCGCTCGAGGCCGGTCTACAGAAGCCGGGGTTTCGTCATCGTGTCCGGGTGCCCTCGATGGGCGCCCTCGATGGGCGCCCGAACACGCCGCCGCGCACAGGACGGCAATCGTTGGACGGTGCCGGTAGACGGCGGGCTTTAGAGTGAGCGCATGACGCGGATGTTCCGTGCAGTGCTGCTCCACGACGACGCCGTACGCGACCATGCCGTGCTCGTGCCGACCGCCGGATCCACCGCACCGATCGTGCTGCGAATCCCGGCCCTGTACGCGGGCGCGGCCGCGTACGACGTGTACGAGCTCGACGACGACGACGGCTGGCCTGACCAGGCCATCTACGACCACACCGGCCTCATCCCACGGACCACCACCGACACCGACGAACGCCCGTAGAAGGGACCGAGCCGCCGTCCTGGACGGTTAGCGTCGGCGGACGCTGGATGCCCACACCCACACATACACGGCACGCTGCTCACCGTCCGGGGTAAAGCGTAGCAACACCGCCCAACCAGGAGTCGATGCGATCGCGATCGCGTCGACGAGCTGCACATCCATATACGCGACCTCCACCGGAACATGCGCCCGCACCGGCACCGGCCGGTCCTCGTCCCTGCGCCGCCCAGTCGCGACCACGACCGCGTCCGGGAGGCTGACCGGTTGCGGTTGGCGGGCGTCAGATTCCGTCTGGGCGCTGAGCTGCCCGCTATACAGGTCGTACCGTTTCGACGTCCCCACGATCGGATCAGGCCGAGTCGGTGTCGACGACACACCACGTGTCACCTGTGCCGGGCTGCACCTGCAGGGCGCGCACCTCGGCCGGATCTGCTTCGGCGACGACGACCAACGCCCACCCGGTCGACCGCGCTTCCTCAAGCG
Source organism: Leifsonia sp. NPDC102414 (assembly GCF_044765685.1). Lineage (NCBI taxonomy): Bacteria > Bacillati > Actinomycetota > Actinomycetes > Micrococcales > Microbacteriaceae > Leifsonia > Leifsonia sp. NPDC102414. The sequence continues at coordinate 2,878 of NZ_JBIWKN010000006.1, read as the reverse complement.
GCGAGTGTTGGTGGAGCTCCACGGCGGCGACGACGCGGAATCGTCGGCCCGCCCAGACGAGACGGGCAGGAGCGCCAGCATCGGTCCAGACATGGACGATGTCAGCGGCAGGCGCGATGCTCATGACGGCCTCCGAACGGGTTCGAAGAGCTCACACCATTGCACCACGCTTTCGAACATATGTTCGATGCTCTGGACGGGAGGAAGCGAAGAGTGTGCGGGTGTTGAGGCCGGGGGAGACGGTGTGGCTGGTGCTCGATGACGCCCTGCAGATCCGGTTCCAGATCGAATACCGGCTGGCGGTGCGCCCGGACACGCACGAGTCGCTGATGATGTACAGGGTCGACCACTGGGTCCTCAAACGGGAGCAGCGGTGGCCACTCGGCTACTACGACGAGCTCAACCAGGCGATCGACGCGTGCGCGACGGCGTTGGGGATGCCGAACTTCATCACCCCGGCGACCGCACCAGACGGGTCGATCGTGACCCGGCCGAGCAGCGCGCCCGCTGGCGTGCAGGGTTGGACCCGCGCAGCGGGAAACCCCCGACTATCGCGGCGAGCGGCTGATGGGTGCCGTCCAGGCGGTGGTCGACGGCGCTGCTGCAGGCGGGCGCTCGTTGGGCCTTCTCTCGCCGGCGGATGGTGTGCGGTGATCAGGATGCCGGACTTCGGCCTCGAGGCGGCGGCCGCGGGAATCGACCTTGACCGGCTCATCCTCGTCCCTCATCCGGGCGAGCGGCCTGCCCTGTCCGCCCTGGTGGAGACCACGACCGTGATCGCTGCGCACCCACGAAAGCTTCCCGCAGCGGGAGACTTCGCCAGACTGCAGGGCAGGATGCGTAGCCGTGACACCGCGCTCGTGGTCGACCGCGAGTGGCCGGGCGCACGCGCCACCCTGACCATCTCCGGCCGCCGCGTCCACGGTGTCGGCGCCGGATGGGGTCACCTGAGCGGGCACGAGCTCGACGTCCGCGGCCGCGGCGGCGGCGGCACCGGCACGCTTCGCCTCGTCGACGGGCAGCTCCAGGCCGCGGAGCTGGCAGCCGGCGTGCTGCCGATCGCTGCCGCCCGTTAGGCACCGAGCAGTGTTCTGCGCGAGCTGGCGTGCACTGGAGAGCGAGCAGCTGCCCGACGGGTTCGAGCTGACCCAGGTGCAGCACACCATGTCCGGCGGGATCATCACCGCAACAGCGACCATCCAAGCAACCGAAACGGACCAAATCCACGCCACCGGCCCCGACTACCAGACCACGAACACCACCCTGAAGCCCTTGGTCCCCGAAGGCTGGTGCCTCCTTCCCCGAGTCGTGACCGACTGATACCCGCCTGCAGCACCCAGCCAGCCCCGTTCGCCTCTCGACGCGGCGAGCTGCCTCACTCCTCGTCCGGGGGCGCGCTTGCGCGCCGCGGCCCGTAGGGGTGCGGGGACGACCCCGCGAGACGCCCAAGGCGGCTCCGCGGCCGGCTAATTAGACGTCGGCAGGAGACGGAAGTGGGCTATTTTGGGACTGATAGTTTCAGTTCTGGTGATCTGTAGGAGTGTCGATTGATTTCATTCACATTCGCGCTGCTCGGTGCCGTTTTTGTACTCTTGGTCCTCCTTGGACTTTGGGTCGCCCTGGCCCTTGTTCGGCCGGCTTTCGCTCGTCGGAACGCTCCAAAAGCAGATAAATTAGGCGATGAGGCCCCGGAACACTAGGGGCTGATTCAACACGGTTCATTTCGACTTTCCTGCCCAGCGAGAACACTAAGCGTCAGTGTGCGCTGGCTCTGCTGGCTTCACTGTGCATGGGCGGCCGCATATCGACCGCTGCGTGCTTCACGGAGCTGGAGTCCGCGCCGGGCTGACTCAGGCGTGGGCCGTCGGGGTGCGCCGCACGTGATCCCTCGCTGTCGCCGACAGCACCTCGACGATGCGCTCCACTCCCGCGTCGGCGCAGAGGGAGGAGCGGTAACGTCGATGTGGCGCTGCAGCGGACGGGGGAGTTCTCCACCCATCCAGCGCCAGGGCTCTGGCGTCTTGGTCGCGGTCTTTGAGAACGTCGGGTGCATGGCAGGACAACGCGCGAACCGAGGGCTCATCTACGCAACCACCAGGATGCTCGATGCTGAGGAACAGGGAGATTTCATCGAGGCAGTGCGGTGGGCGCAGCGACGAGATGCACTGCTGGCCAAACTCCGTGCACGCCGCGGCGAGGAACCACCATTCGATCGGCCGGCGGAATGATGCCGCCTGAGATCGCGGACGTGGTCGGAGGTGGCGCGTAGTCTGTCGGGCATGTGCGGACGGTTCGCGATGGACGACACGGTCAACGAGCTCATCACCGAGTTCGTCGAGACAACCGAGCGCAAGCCCGAGGACTGGAAGCCAGGGTGGCGGCCATCGTGGAATATCGCCCCGACACAGGATGTGCCGCTGTTCTTGGAGTCCGAGCGGGACGGGCAGCGCACGCTGCGGTTCGAGACGGCGTTCTAGACGATCGTGCCGCCGGGAGCGGCGGAGATGAGACCGAAATTCACCTTCAATGCCCGCGCCGACAAGCTCCTGTCGAACGGGCGGTGGAAGGCGTCGGTGAAGTCGCGCCGCGGGATCATCCTCGCCAACGGCTACTACGAATGGCACGCGGAGAAGGGGAACAAGATCCCGCACTTCATCCACTACCCGGACGGCCAGTTGATGGGCATGGCCGCCCTGTACTCCTGGTGGCGGGAACCCGAGCACCCGCAACAGCGACGACCATGAAGGCTGGCACCTGACCGCGACGATCGTCACCTCCGACGCCGTGCGGACCCTGGCCGACATCCACGACCGAAACCCGGTGATCCTGCCACAGGAGATGTGGCTGCACTGGATCGACCCAACCGTCATCGGCGACC
>NZ_JBIWKN010000005.1:0-295998 GCF_044765685.1 Leifsonia sp. NPDC102414 | reverse complement strand
TCACAGCGCCGGTCGGGGACAGCTTAGCTCCCGGCCGGACGGTCCTCCCCTGCGAATTCGGCAAGGTCGTCCTGGCTTCCGGCGGCATCGTCGTGCCGCTCCGCGGCGGCGTCGGCAGCAGCGGAGGCAGCGTCAACGGCGGCGGCGTCAGCAGCAGCGGCAGCGGGGGCAGCGGCATCGGCCACAGGGGCGACGCCAGGAGCACCGCCCTGCACCCCGCCCGCTTCGAGGAGTTCGGCGTCTGCCTCTGCATCCTCTCCGCGGAACTGGGTCATGTACAGGTCGTAGTACGCGCCGCGGCGGGCGAGGAGCGTCTCGTGGTTGCCCTGTTCGACGATGGCGCCGTTCTCCATGACGAGAATGGTGTGCGCATCCCGGATCGTGGAGAGTCGGTGCGCGATCACGAACGACGTGCGATCGGTGCGGAGGGCCGCCATCGCCTGCTGCACCAGCAGCTCGGTGCGGGTGTCGACCGACGACGTGGCCTCGTCGAGGATCAGCAGCGACGGGTTCGCGATGAAGGCGCGAGCGATGGTGATGAGCTGGCGCTCGCCCGCCGAGACGCTGCCGCCGTCCGCATCCAGCACCGTGTCGTAGCCCTCGGGGAGCTGGCGGACGAAACGGTCGACCATCGTGGCCTTCGCCGCGTCGATGACCTCCTCGTCCGTGGCGTCGAGCCGGCCGTACCGGATGTTGTCGCGGATCGTGCCGCCGAACAGCCAGGCGTCCTGGAGGACCATGCCCACCTGCTCGCGCAGCTCAGCCCGAGACAGCTCCGTGATGTCGATGCCGTCGAGCAGGATGCGGCCGGAGTCGAGCTCGTAGAACCGCATCACCAGGTTGACCAGCGTGGTCTTGCCCGCGCCCGTCGGACCGACGATCGCGACCGTGTGGCCGGGGTCGACGGAGAGCGACAGGTCCTCGATGAGCGGCGTGGTCGACGAGTAGCTGAACGACACACGGTCGAACTCGACGTGGCCGTCCGTGCGCTCCGGCAGTTCCGCCTTGACGTCGTCCGGCTCCTGCTCGTCGGCGTCGAGGAACTCGAACGTGCGCTCCGCGGACGCGACACCCGACTGCAGCATGTTGGCGATGCCGGCGACCTGGCTGATCGGCTGCGTGAACTCGCGCGAGTACTGGATGAACGCCGTCGCGTCTCCGAGGGTCATCTGGCCCGTCGCGACACGGAGGCCGCCGACGACCGCGATCATCACGTAGGAGAGGTAGGAGACGAACGTCATGGCGGGCATGATCGTTCCCGACACGAACTGCGCTCCGAACGAGGCGCGGTACAGCTTTTCGTTGCGGTCGTCGAACTCGGCGAGCATCACCTCGTCGCGGCCGAAGGCGCGCACCAGCTCGAGGCCGGAGTACGACTCCTCGATGTGGCCGTTGAGCGTTCCGGTGTTCTTCCACTGCGCCGCGAACAGCTTCTGCGACCGCGAGCCGATGACGCCCGCGATCACGCCGGACAGCGGGAGGGCGATGAGGGCGATCAGCGCAAGCTGCCACGACACGATGAACATCATGATCGTGATGCCGAGCACGGTGAGCACAGACTGCACGAGCTGCGAGAACGCCTGCTGGAGTGCCGCCTGGATGTTGTCGACGTCGTTCGTGACCCGCGACATCAGGTCGCCGCGCTGGCGGGTGTCGAAGTAGCTGAGCGGCAGCCGATTGAGCTTGGTCTCGATGTCGGCACGCAGCCGGTAGACGACGCGCATGACGAGCGCGTTGAGCACGTAGCCCTGCGCCCACATCAGGAACGAGGCGACCAGGTAGATTGCCAGCACGATGAAGATGAGCCGGCTCAGCAGCACGAAGTCGATGCCCTCACCGGGGACCGGCTTGGTGGTGGCGAGCATGTCGGCGAGCTGATCGTTGCCGGCTGCCCGGGCAGCGGCGACCTGCTGGTCCAGCGGAACGTTGGCGGGGAGGTTGGCCCCGATCGCGCCGCGGAAGATCACATCCATTGCCGATCCGAGGATCTTGGGCGCGATCACCGTGAGGATCACCGAGACCACCACGAGCGCGACGACGAACGTGAACTTGACGCGCTCCGGCCGGAGCAGGCCGAGCAGGCGGCGCAGCGACGGCCAGAAGTGCTGCGCCTTCTTGGCCGGCGTTCCGCCGAACATGTCGCCGTCGGCCTCCGTCGGCGTGTATTCGAAGTCTTCGACCTCGGGGGCGGTGACGTCGTCGCGTTCGAGGACGTCGTCTGCGCGCTTGTCGCGTGCCATCTCAGGCCACCTCCAGGCTCAGCTGCGATTCGACGATCTCGCGGTAGGTCTCGCTCGTTTCGAGGAGTTCGTCATGGGTTCCCCGGCCGACGATGCGGCCGTCGTCGAGCACGATGATGCTGTCCGCCTCCCGGATGGTCGACACGCGCTGCGCCACCACGATCACCGCCGACTCCTTGGTGGCGTCGGCGAGCGCCGCGCGGAGGCGGGCGTCCGTCGCGACGTCGAGCGCGGAGAACGAGTCGTCGAAGAGGTACACCTGCGGCCGGGAGACCAGGGCCCTCGCGATGCAGAGGCGCTGACGCTGCCCCCCGGAGACGTTGGTGCCGCCCTGCGAGATGCGCGCATCCAGGCCACCCTCCTTGGCACGCACGAAGTCGTCGGCCTGCGCGACGCGCAGCGCTTCCCACAGCTCGTCGTCCGTGGCGTCCGGTCGACCGAAACGCAGGTTGGACCTGATCGTGCCGGAGAAGAGATACGGGCGCTGCGGCACGAGCCCGAGGACGCCGGCGAGCTGCGCCCTGGTTAGCGCGTCCACGCGCACGCCGCCGACCGTCACGGATCCCTGCTGCGGCGTGTAGAGGTTGGGGACGAGATTGACGAGCGTGGTCTTGCCCGCTCCCGTCGAGCCGACGATCGCGGTCATGCTGCCCTGCTCGGCGACGAAGTCGATGTCGCTCAGCACGGGCTTCTCAGCGCCGGGGTAGCCGAAGGTCACTCCGCGGAACTCGACCCGCCCGGACGACGGAAGCGGCGCGTCCCCGGTGGACCCGGCGTCGGACGGCTCGGTGGACAGCACCTCGTCGATGCGCCCGGCGCACACGACGGCACGCGGGATCATCATCACCATGAAGACGCCCATCATGACGGCGGTGAGGATCATGAGGAGGTACTGCAGGAACGCGGTGAGCGAGCCCACCTGCATCTGGCCCGCATCCACTCGTTGCCCGCCGAACCAGAGGACGGCGGCCGTGGCAAGGTGCAGGATGACCATGATGATGGGGAACATCAGGACGAAGATGTTGCCGACCTTGACGGACACCCTGGTGAGCGCGAGGTTGGCCTCTGCGTAGCGCTCTGACTCGAACGGCTCGCGGACGAACGCCCGAATGACCCGGATGCCGACGATCTGCTCGCGCAGCACGCCGTTGACCTTGTCGATGCGCTCCTGCATCTCGCGGAACAGCGGGAGCAGCATCACCACGAGAACGCCGACGACCAGGAACAGCACAGGCACGGACACCCAGACGAGCCAGGACAGCCCGAGGTCTTCGCGCAGCGCCATGATGATGCCGCCGATGCACATGATCGGGGTGGACACCATGAAGTTGAGCGTCATCAGCACGAGCATCTGCACCTGCTGGACGTCGTTCGTGTTGCGCGTGATGAGCGTCGCCGTTCCCCAGCGTCCGACGTCGAGCGCGCTCAGCGAGTCGACCTTGCGGTACACCTCACGGCGCAGGTCGCGCCCGACCGCCATCGACACCTTGGCGCCGAAGTAGATGCCGCCGACCGCGGTGACCACCTGGGCGAGGCAGACGACCAGCATCGTCATTCCGGTGTTCCAGATGAAGTCGGTGTCGCCGGTGACGACGCCCTTGTCGACGATCTGCGCGTTGAGGCTCGGCAGGTAGAGCGCGGCGATCGTGGACAGCAATTGCAGCACGACCACCCCCACGATGCCCCAGACGTATGGGCGCGCGTGACGCAGGGTCAGACGGAGCAGGATCACAGTTCCCCCAGGTGGCTTTTTCAGTACCTGAGAAGTTTGGCAGACGCCTCCGACATTCGTGACACCGCACCTGAAATTTGCGGCGTCGCATTTTTTCGGCGCCGAAATGCAGGTAAATCGCTGAGCTGAATCGGGAGACTACGGGCGCAGCGCCTCGATCACACCCCGCACCCGCCGCGCCCTGGTGTCGTCGCTCTTCGCGCTCTCGACCGCCGTGGCGTGCGCACGCTGCTTGCTGTACGAGAGGGCATCCCACGCCTTCGCCGCATCCCGGTCGGCTGCAAACGCCGCCGCGAGCTCGGCAGGGACCTCCACGGTGCGGGGGGCGTCGTCGACCTCGAGAGTGACCTCGACCTCATCCCCTGCTCCCCTGCCGGTGGCCGCCCGCGTCTCGGCGTTGAACGAGATGAGGAACCGGCCGCCCATGGATGCGATGGTGTTCCGGTAGGTGTATCCGCCGTCGATGGTGACGACGACAGGCACGCGCTTGCCGCGATCGAAGCCGAGCACGACCTCCTCCGGCACGACGATGCCGACGTTGTTGCCGCCTGCGCCCAGCAGGGTGGTTCTGAAGCTGACCACGGCCATTCCTTTCGTTGCTCAGCTCTTTCGTTGCTCAGCCGTTGCGGGAGCGATCTTCTGCGAGATTACACGCGCCCCGGCCGCCGCGGCTCAGCGCTCGAGGAACTGCTGCAGGCTGAGCGGGGCCGTGCCCGTGACCTTCTCCACGTCGTCCGTCACCCGCTTCAGCTCGCCGGCGGCGATCGCGGTGTATGTCGACACCCACGCGTCATACTGCCACTGCGGCGCATCCCACTTTCTGCGCGAGGCGTACGCCTCGTCTACGGTCTCGTCGTGGAAGCGCACGGGCGTGCCCCGGTGCGCGGTCAGGATCGCCGCCACCTCGGTCATCGTCAGCGCCTCCGGGCCGGTCAGCTCGTAAGTGATGCCGTCGTGCTGCGCGGGGTCGCGCAGGATCGCGGCGGCGACACGGGCGACATCGAACCGCGCCACGATCGCGGCACGCCCGTCGCCTGCTGGACCGCGGATCACCCCGTCCTCCCCGACCATCGCATCCATGAAGTCGAGGTAGAGGTTGTCGCGCAGGAAGGTGAACGCCATGCCGGACTGCTTCAGGTGCTCCTCAGTGTGGAAGTGGTCGCGGGCGAGCGTGAACGTCGCATCCGGCGCCGCCCCGACGAAGGAGGTGTACACGACGTGGCGGACCCCCGCATCCCGAGCAGCGTCGATGAACGCACGATGCTCGGCCAGGCGCTCGGCGTTCTCGGCGGCAGACACCATGAACAGGGTCTCGACTCCGTTGAGCGCTCGCAGCGACGCCTCCCTGTCCGAGTACGCGAACGGCAGCACCGTGGATGCTGGCAGCTCGGGCGCTCTGGACGGGTCCCGCACCAGAAGGCGCTGCGCCACTCCCGCATCGGCGAGCATCCCGGCGACGTAGCCGCCCAGGATGCCGGTGGACCCCGTGGTAGCGAGGGCCGGGGCGGTGGCGGGCGTGCTGGTGCCGGCGCTGCTGGTGCTCATGGAGCCAGCGTATGGAGGCCGCGGCGGGCACGGAAGGGCGCACTTCGGGGTGAGTGGGTGCACGCGGCCTGAATCGGCGTATCCTCGCGGCATGGTCACCGACGACCCGATCCGCACCGACCCGGAGAACTACCGCCTGCTCTGGGAGAACGAGTTCGTGCGCGTGCTCGACTACACGGACACGCCAGGCGTTCGCACCAACGACCACGACCATCCGAACAGCGTGCTTGTCGCACTGACCGATTTCGACCGGCACCTGCGCACACCTGGCAGGGAACGCTCTGTGCATCTGGATGCGGGCGACGCGGTCTGGCTGCCCGCGCAGCGGCACTCCGGCGAGAACGTGGGTTCGACGCCGACGCACACCATCCTGATCGAGCTCAAAGGGGATGGGGCCGGCGTGGCGAGCACGGAGACCGTGGGGCCGACCGCGGCGGAGTGACGCCGCGGCGACCCCGGTCAGGTCAGGCCGCGTCCCACGCCACCGCGACGTCGAGCACCCAGGTGACGCCGAACCGGTCTTTCAGCATCCCGTATGCGGGCGAGAACACCGATGGGCCGAGGTCTTCGACGATGGTCGAGCCCTGTGCCAGCCTCCCCCACAGGGTGGCGATCTCGTCCGCGGAATCGCTGCGCACCGAGACGAAGACCGACTTCTCGCCCTGGTCGTACGAGGCGCTGGCCGGGACGTCGTACGCCATGATCTGGAAGCCGTCCGCGCCGATGACCTGGCCGAACTTGATCTGATCCGCTTCGGCCGGGGTCTCTGCGGAGTGGGCGTCGGCGTTGCTGACCAGGATGAGCCGGCCGCCGAAGACCGAGTGGTAGAACTCGAGGGCCGCCTTCGCGGCTCCGCGGAAGTTGAGATGGGGTGTGGTGGTGACGGACATGGCTGCTCCTCGCTGATGGTGTGCCCGGACCATCCGGGCGACGCCCACTCTCACAGCAGTAGAGGACAGTTACGGTCCTCTACTCGATCTACGCTGAACCCATGACAGCGACCAGCTCCCGCCTCCTCGTGCTGCTGTCCCTGCTGCAGGCAAGGAGGGACTGGCCGGGGCAGCTTCTCGCCGAGCGGCTCGACATCAGCCGGCGCACGGTGCGGCGCGACGTCGACCGCCTCCGCGAGATGGGCTACAGCATCCGCGCCACCAAGGGGCCGGACGGCGGGTACCGCCTCGCGGCTGGCTCCGACCTCCCTCCCCTTCTCTTCGACGACGACCAGGCGGTCGCGGTCGCGGTCGCCCTGCAGGCGGCGACGGTCAGCGGGGTCGGCATCGAGGAGGCAGCGGTCAGGGCGCTCACCACGGTGCGGCAGGTGATGCCGTCGCGGCTGCGACACCGGCTGGATGCGCTGCAGTTCACTGCGATGCCCAACGCGCTGAACGCCGCCGTCGAGCCGGTGTCGACGGAGGTGCTGGTGGCGGTGTCCGCGGCCCTCCGGGCGCGGGAGACGCTGCGGTTCGACTACCGGGCGGTGGATGCGGCGAGTGCGGCGGCGACGTCGGATGCGCCCCGCCGCGTCGAGCCGCACCACCTCGTCGTCTCCGGCGAGCGCTGGTACCTCGTCGGATGGGATCTCGACCGCGACGACTGGCGCATCTTCCGGGTCGACCGGATCAGTCCGCGCATCCCGAACGGTCGCAGGTTCTCGCCGCGGGAGCTGCCGGGAGCGGATGTGCGCGCGTTCGTGTCCGCCCGGTTCACGGGATCGGAGACGGCGGACGAGTGGCCGTGCCGCGGCAGCGCGGTGCTGCAGATCTCCGCCGCCGAGGTGCTGCCGTTCGCGGGCGACGCTGTCGTGGATGACCTCGGGGACGGGCGGTGCCGCATCCACGTGGGGTCGTGGTCGTGGGTGGCGCTGGCGGCATCGCTCGGCCGGTTCGACGCGGCGCTGGCGGACGTGCAGCCAAGGGATCTGCGGGAGGCGTTCGGGGTGCTGGCCGGGCGGTATGCGGCCGCGCAGAGCGGTCGCTTAAACGACAAAACCCCCGCCGAAGCGGGGGCCGTGTCTACTGTCTCAACCAGTGTGCGCCCGGAGGGATTCGAACCCCCAACCTTCTGATCCGTAGTCAGATGCTCTATCCGTTGAGCTACGGGCGCAATGCCTTCGAACATTCCTGCTCGCGGGCCGGATTAGAGCTTACATGACCTCGTCCAGTACCGCCAATTGGCGCTTCAGAGCCACCTGGCGGTACGACGTCTCGATCAATTCCGCGACCTCTTTCCACACCGAATCGGGCGCAGCAGGGTCGATGTCGATGCCCAGCCACCCGGATGCGCCCCAGTACTTCGGGACGAAGAATCGCGGGTCCTCATGGAAGGCGCGGGCCTCGTCAGGGTCCGGTTTGAAGACGAGCGAGTACGGGCGGGCGAGGCCGCTTCCGGCGAGCGCGAAGACCTTCTTGCCGGCGCGGAACGTCGGGCGGCCCCACGCCGAGACCTCGACCGCTTCGGGGAAGCGCAGGCAGATGGCGCGCATCCGCTCGACGAACGGGTCGTCAGGTTCGAACAGTTCCGGGTGGTCCATCAGGCGAGGGTACCGCTCAGGCGAACACCTCGTCGAGGAAGCAGACCAGCGCACGCCAGCTCCGCGCATCCGCTGTCGGCCGGTAGCGGTCGGAGCCAGGGATCGTGAACGCGTGCGGGGCTCCCGAGTACGTGGTGACCTGCCAGTCGACGTGCGGGGCTCCGCGCAGTTCGTTCTCGAACGCGACGACCGCCTCCGGAGGGACGACGGGGTCGTCCCCGCCGGTGAGGACGAGGAGGGATGCTGCGATCGCCGCGGCGTCGGACGGCTCGTGCGCGATCAGGCCGCCGTGGAACGACACGACTCCCCTGGCCGGCGCGCCCGTGCGCGCGAACTCGATCGCGGCCGTCCCGCCGAAGCAGTAGCCGATCACGGCGAGACGGGCAGGGTCGACGGTGGGGTGCTGCTGCAGCACGGTGAATCCGGCGGCGACCCTCGTGCGCAACAGCGCCAGGTCGCGGTAGTACTTGCCCGCCTCCTCCGACGCCGCCTCACCCTGCGGGCGCACGCCGACGCCGTACAGGTCGGCGGCGAACGCCACATAACCGAGGCGCGCGAGCATCTGGGCGCGCATCTTCACCGTGTCTCCGACGCCGTGCCAGTCGTGCAGCAGCAGGACGGCCGGACGACGTTCGTCGGCTTGCGCATCCCTGGCCAGATAGCCCTCGAGCGCGACCCCCTCGTGCTCGTAGAGGATGGTCTCCGCCTCGATCACCGTGTGGTCCCTGATCGGCACCTGAGCGAGCAGGGCCTGGTGGGCTGGCGAGAGAGGCGACGGGGAATCGAACGTCACAGCGGGCTCCAGAGTCATTCGCTACACACGCGACGGACGTCGCCTGCGGCCTGGCCTGCTGTGGCTCGAACGCGGAACTGCGCGCGGAAGCCCGAAGGGTGCGGGTCGGGATCCCACGTCGTCAGCCTACCCCGGGTTCCCTTCGCACGCGACGGACGTACGATGGGCGCATGGCCACGGAGTTCAGCAACGAGACGGATGCGAAACGGTACGCGATGCGCATCGACGGCGAGCTGGTCGGCGTGCTCGACTACAGCATTCTGGGCGGTTCGATCTCGCTGACGCGGGCGTTCACCACGCCGGCGAAACGCGGAAACGGGTATGCGGCGCAGCTGGTCGAATACGCCGTGAACGACATCGAGGCGAACACCGAACTGAAGATCGTGCCGATGTGCTGGTACGTCGCCGACTGGTTCGAGGCGCACCAGGAGCGCTCAGGGCTGCTCGCACGCCGGGCCGGCTGAGCGCATGCAGAGCAGAACGGCCGCCAGAGTCACCAGCTTCGGCGACGCCGACGGCGTCGCGCTCGTCGACGAGGAAATGCGCGCGCCCCGCGGCACGGAGGTCGCCGTGCGCATCACGCACGCCTCCCTCGGCTCGACCGACGTGCTCGCCCGCCGTGGCGGCTACGTCTTCCAGCCGCTCCCCGGCTTCGTCACCGGCTACGACTTCGTCGGCGTCCTCGAAACCGAGTCTGCCGTCTCCGCGGTGCTCGGGATGCGCGCAGGCGATCGCGTCGCAGGCGTCCTCCCCCGCATGGGAGCGCACGCGACCAGCATCGTGATCCCCGCGACGCTGCTCGCTCCCGTGCCGGACGCACTCGACTCCGCCGTGGCCGCGACGGCGCCGCTGGACCTGATCACCGCCTGGCACGCCCTGCAGCTCGCAGCAGTGGATGCGGGCGGCAGCATCCTCGTGCAGGGAGTCACAGGGCCGGTGGGCTCGTATGCGGCGCAGCTCGCCCAGCGCGACGGGCTGACCGTGTTCGGCAGCGCATCCACCCGATCGCGTGCGGCGGCGGAGGCACTCGGCGTGGCCTTCGTCGACTACACCGACCCGCTCTGGGCCGCGCGCGTGAAGAACGCGAGCGGCGGAGGCGTCGACGCCGCGATCGACCACACGGGCTCGCAGGAGGTGCTCGGCGCGCTCGCGCCGCACGGCACCTGGGTGCACACGGCGTTCGTCGGCCGACCGGGGCACGAGCGCGCGGACTCGCTGCTGGGCTCGCTCTCGTCGGCGGCGCATCGCTGGGGCGGGCAGCGGCAGCGCGTGTGCTCGGTGCCCGGTCTCGTCCTGACGAGGCGCAACGACTACCGGCGCGGCCTCACGACGCTGCTCGGGATGCTCGCGGCTGGCGAGCTGACGCCGCTAGCAGTCGATGCCATCCCGTTCGACCGGGTGTGGGATGCGCACAGGGCGGCGGAGAGGGCGGAGCGCGGACGCAAAGTGGTCGTCACGATGCCGGAATGACGCACACGTCCGGGTGCGGGGTCGCACAAAGCCCCCGATGTCGTCGACCGCCCGTCGGCTGATCCCGGCGAGCGCCCCGAGCATGATCGTCAGCGAGCTGTGCTGCTAGTAGAAGTCGACCGTGTTCACCCGGTTGACGAGTGGGTCGCCGTCGAGCAGACGGGTGGCGTTGCCCGCGAAGAGCTCGACGATCCTCCTGTCCTCCTGCGGGTCGAGAGCCGCGGTGTGCGGGCTGAGGATGACGTTGGTCATGGACCACAGCGCGCTCTTGGAAGAGAGGGGCTCCGTCTCGAACACGTCGAGTGCCGCGAAGCCGATCCTGCCTTCCTCGAGGGCCTCGACGAGGGCGCTCTCGTCGACGACGGCGCCTCTGCCGACGTTCACGAATGTCGCTCCATCGCGCATCGCGGCGAATTCGGCACGGCCGATGGAGTGGAACGTGGCATCCGTTCCCGGAAGGGCGACGACGACCGCGTCCGCGCCGGGGAGCACGTCGCGGAGCTTCGCGGGCGGCACGACCGTCGTGACCCCCGGCACCTCGGTCGCGGAGCGATGAACGCCGACGACACGCATGCCGAGCGCCGATGCCTTCCGTGCGAACATCCTCCCGATGTTCCCGAGACCGACGACGATGGCTGTTCGGCCACGCACCGCGCCCATCGGCCATCGTGGTTCCCATTCCCGCCTGGCCTTCGCGGAGAGGAGACGCGGAAGATCTTTGGCCCCGGCGAGCACGCCGAGGAGGGCGAACTCTGCGAGTTGATCCGCGTGAACACCTGCGGAGGTGGTGAAGACGATCGACTCGAGTTGAACCGGGGACAGCCCGGCGGCTTTGATCTGAGACCCTCCGCCTGCCGCCATCGTGTGCACCCAGCGCAGCGAAGGATTCGAATCCACCGCACGCCGGAGGACCGAGGCAGACTCGTCCGGCACACCGAAGAACACGTCAGCTCGCGACACCAGCGTCTCGAACCGGGACTGCTGCGCGGGACTGCGAGTGAAATCCGGGTCGCCGTGGTGGTCTCCCATCCTCCGTCGGGGGCGCAGAAGGTCCGGTTCCCAGAGCAGGTCGATCCGCGGTTCGAGCTCGGTCATCACCGCGCAGAGCGCTTCGTCGATGCGGTTGGCGATGAACACGCGCAGCCGACCGCTCCGCTCCGTGGCGCTCATGTGCCCGCCACGAGGAGCTCGTGCCGCTCTGCCCTGCGTCTGGCCTGCTCGACAGGGTCTGGGACGGGTGCCGACATCAGCAGTCGCCGAGTGTACGGGTCCGCTGGGGTGGCCGTGATGGCCTCAGCCGAGCCGTGCTCGACCAGCTTGCCCCGGTAGAGGACTGCTACCCGATGGCTGATCGCCCGGATGACAGCCAGATCGTGCGAGATGAACAGGTACGCCACCCCCGTGCTCTCCTGGATCTCCTTGAACAACTCGAGGACGCGGAGCTGCGTCGTGAGGTCGAGCGCGCTCACCGGTTCGTCGCACACGATGAGCGATGGCCGCACAGCAAGGGCGCGTGCGATCGCGATCCGCTGGCGCTGACCGCCTGAGAACTCGCGCGCGACCCGCGAGATCGACCCGGCCGGCAAGTGCACCTGGTCGAGCAGCTCCACGATCCTGCGCCTGGCGTCGTTCCTCGTCGCCCCCTGCGCCCGCAACGGCTCGGCCAGGATGTCACCGATCGACAGCATGGGATTCAGCGACGTGTACGGATCCTGGAAGACGACCTGGATTTCCCTGGCCAGGCTGCGCCGAAGCGCTCTGGTCCGCGATGTGATGTCCTGGCCCCGGAAACGCACGGTACCCGACTCCGGCGTCACCAACCCGAGCACTGCCCGACCGAGCGTGGTCTTGCCGGAACCGGACTCACCCACCAACCCGAGTGTCTCGCCTTCGGCGATCGAGATGGACACTCCGTCCACCGCCCTGAAACGGGTCCGGCCGCGGGTGTATTCGACGACGACGTCGTCCACGGTGAGCAGTGTCATCGGGCGCCTCCTGAGATCTGCGCGGTCTCCGCGTCGCTGTCCAGTGGCTCGCGCAGGGGCGCGCCCTCCAGAGTGGAGTCGAGCAGACCGCGGGTGTACGGGTGTTGAGGCGAACCGAAGAGCCCGGCTGCGCTCTGGTGTTCCAGGATGAGTCCGTCCTTCATGACGGTGACGGTGTCGCACAGGTCGGCTACCACGCCGAAGTTGTGCGTGACGAGAAGGACGCTGAGGCCGCGCTCGATCTGGATGTCGCGCACCAGGTCGAGGATCTCCGCCTGGACCGTCACGTCGAGCGCGGTCGTCATCTCATCGGCGACGAGCAGGTCGGGATCGCATGAGATCGCCCCGGCGATGAGGACCCGCTGGGCCATCCCTCCACTCACCTGGTGCGGATAGGAACGGAAGACACGCTCGGGATCGGTGATGCCGACCCTGGCCAGGAGGTCGAGCGATCGTTTGCGAGCCTCGGAGCGCGACAGCCCGGCGACGCTGCGCAACGGCTCGACCAGCTGACGTCCGATCGTGAACGCTGGATCGAGGTTGCTCATCGGCTCCTGCGGAATGTAGCCGATGCGGCGCCCCAGGATCGAACGGCGTTCGGATGCGCTGAGGCTCCTCAGGTCGGTTCCGGCCAGACGGATGCTCCCGGCTTCGACCGCGCCTCCTCTCGGAAGCAGACCGAGCACCGACAGGACGATCTGCGTCTTTCCGGATCCTGACTCTCCGACGAGTCCGAAGACCTCGCCGCGTGCGATGTCGAAGCTCACGCCGTGCACGACGGTCACGTGGTCGCCGTCGGCTGTCTGGTAGCCGACCTCCAGGTCGCGCACGCTCAGCAGCGTGTCCGTCGGATGCGGTGCGGTCTGCGCCGGCTCGACCGCAGCGCTTGCGGGGACTCGCGGCGCCCTCCTCTTCGGCGGAGCGGTGTCGTTGAGCGCGTCGCGGACGCCGTTCCCGACGAGGATGAAGGAGGCGACGGTCACGCCGATCGCGAGTCCGGGCGGCAGGAATGCGAGGGGGGCGACGAACATGTTCGTGAAGGCGTCCTGCAGCATCCCTCCCCACGTCGGCGTCGCCGGATCGCCGAGACCGATGAATTCGAGCCCGGCCTGTACGACGATGGCGATCCCGCCCACTGTGGCGAACAGAATGATGATCGGTCCACGAACGACGGAGAGGATGTGCCGTCCGATGATCCGTGCGTTCGAAAGCCCGGAGACCTTCGCCGCGTCGACATAGAGTTCGTTCTTCACGGCGATCACCTGATTGCGGGTGACCCTGAAGAAGTTGGGCGCGATCAGCACGCCGAGAACAGCCATCGACAGCAGGATGTTGGGCCCGATGATCGTGAACAGCGAAACGAGCACGAGAGTGCCGGGAAGCACGATCAGGAAGTTGGCGAGCCATCCGCTGACGTTGTCGAGGATGCCGCCGAAGTACCCGGCCAGCAGACCGAAGGTCACGCCGATCACGGCGGCGACGCAGTCCGTGATGAGAACTCCGAGAAGAGTCAGCCTTCCCGAGAAGATCAACCGGCTCAAGATGTCGCGACCCGCGCCGTCTCCACCGAGCAGGAACGTGCCTCCTGGAGGCGCGTTGGTGAGTTCGAGCACGGCGCGACTGGGGTCGTGTGGCGCCAGCACAGGTGCGAACACGCTCGCGAGGATGATGAGGATCAGGACGATACTGGCCGTCATGGCCAGCGGGTTCCTGGTGAAGCGCCAGATCGCGCCGTGGCGTCTGCGTTCGATCGCTGCGATCGGCTGCGTTGTCATCGGATTCTCGCTTTCGGGTTGATCCAGCCGATCACCAGATCGACGATGAGGTTCACGATCACCACGATGATCGACATGGTGATGAGTACTCCCATGACAACGGGACGGTCGCCCTGGATCGTCGCAGTGACCGCGAAGCTTCCGAGGCCTGGCAGCCCGAAGACCCGCTCGATCAGGACGACTCCGCCGAGGAGGCCGATGAACTGGAGCGAGATCACGGTGACCGCCGGTGACGCGGCGTTGCGGAGGACGTGCCGGAGGAGCACGGACCGTTCGGGAAGTCCCCGCGCGCGGAGAGTCCTGACGTAATCCTTCTCCAGCACGTCGATCACCGCTCCGCGGATCTGCTGAGCACCTGACGCGACCCCGCCGATCACGAGGGCGATGACGGGGAGGGTGATCGTCTGCAACCAGCCGATCGGGGAGGTGGAGAACGGCACGAAGCCTGTCGCAGGGAACCAATGCAGCGAAACGGCGAAAACCGAGACGAGGAAGAGACCGATCCAGAAGTTCGGAAGCGCCTCGCCGCCGACGGCGAAGAGCTGGATGACCCTGTCGAGCCACCCGCCGCGCACGGCGGCCGTCATGCCGAGCGCGACGCTGACGATGGCGGCCAGCGCTACCGCCACCGCGACGATCGAGAGGGTCACGGCCAGTCGGCTCAGCAGCGCAGGGCCGACGGGGGCCTGGGAGAACCAGGAGACGCCGAAATCGCCGTGGATGGCGTTCCCCAGCCAGGTGGCGTACTGCACCAGGATCGGCTGGTTGAGGCCCAGCTGATCCGAGAGCCCGTCGACCTGGTCCTGGGTCGCCAGTTCGCCGAGGATGTTTCGGGCGACATTGCCGCCTCCGCTGTAGATGAGGAGGAAGGCGACGAACGTGATCGCGAAGAGGAGGACGACCGCGGCAAGCGCTCGCCTCGCGAAGAGCAGGAGCATGGTGATGACTTTCGTTCTGACGGCCGGTGGGACGAGCCGGGGCGACAGCCTGAGCCGCCGCCCCGACCGATCAGGATGCCGGGGCGAAGTCCCTGATGTACGGGACGGTGTTCTCGGCGTGCATCGTGGCCTTCACATCCTTCGAGGTGATGTACACCGCCTGCTCGACGTACCAGATGTTGAACCAGCCGCTCTTCACCAGCCACCGGTTCACGTCTTGCATCGCGGTCTGATACGCGCTGGAGGAGGTGGCCGTCTTGGCCTTGGTGATCAGCGGATCGAGGGCAGGATCCGTCGTCTTGAAGGGATTCCACGGCCCAGTGGGCAGGACCTGCTTCGTGAGGTCCCACCACGGGTCTCCGATGCTGAGCGACATCCAGAACATGCCGTACTTGCCGGACTGCACCTCGCTGACGTAGTTCGTGGCGTCGACCTTGGCCCACTTCACGCGGATGCCGATGTCACCGAGTTGCTGCGCCACGATCGGGTTCGATTTCTCCGTCGGGTTCTCCGGCATCACGACATCGAAGCCGTTCGCATAGCCGGCCTGGGCCATGAGCTTTTTGGCTTTGGCTGGGTCGAACGGATATTCGTCATTGAGCGATTTGTCGTACGCGACGCTGAGCGGGTTGAAGATCTGGGTCGACCTCGTGCCGTAACCCTGCTGGATGCTCTTGAGCAATCCCTTCGCGTCGATCGCGTAGTTGATGGCCTCCCGCACCAGCGGGTTGGCCAGAGCAGGAACGACCGTGCCCGCCCGATCGGCGATGATCAGACCGCGACGGTTCACCGGGTTGAACGAGACGTTCAACCCTGCCGCCTTCGCTGTCGCGACGCTCGTACCGTCCGCAATCGCGCCCTGCACCTGTCCAGACTGCAGCGCATTCATCCGCGCGGTGAGATCCGACATCACCTTGATGGTGACCGTTTTGAAGGGGAACGACTTCTTGTCCCAATAGTCCGGATTGCGCGTGTAGACATACGTCGCGCCGAGTTCGGTCTGCTTCGTGTCGAGCACGTACGGGCCGGACCCGACCGGATTCGTGGCGATCGACGGCGACGCGAGCGCCGCAGGGCTCCCCTCGGCTCCGCCGGCCATCGTGAGATAGGTGAGCAGCGCCGGGTCCTGCTGGCTGAGCTCGAGCTTCACCGTGTGATCGTCGACGGGGACCACGGTCTTGATCGAACCGACCATGAAGCTGTTCTGACCGTTTCCGTTCCTGAGGTGCTCCACATTCGCCTTGACGGACTCCGCATTGAACGGCGTGCCGTCGCTGAACGTCACCCCCTTCCGCAGATTCAAGGTGAGCACCGTCTTATCGGCGTTGTACTCGAATTTCTCCGCAAGCCCCGGAGCGATCGTGGCATCGGGCTTGAGCAGCAGGAGCGTGTCGTAGACCGGTGTCCAGAATTGGGCCTGGTTGCCGTTCTGGATCAGCGCAGGATCGAATGAGCCCGCGTCGATGGATGCCGCCAGTGTGAGGGATTTGTTCTGTGCGGTCGCGCTGGTGGTGGCCGGTGAAGAGCATCCGGCGATCGCCAGCACAATGGCGACCGATGCTGCCACCACGCCGCCGATGCGGGCACGGTAGTGACCCGATCGACGAGCGACGGGATAGTGTGTCGAGTGGAAATGCATTGAAGACCTCCTTGTCTGAAAATGCTCGGGGCCGAAGCGGCCCCGCGAGACGGTACAGCTGGCGCCCAGTGACGTGGGCGACGATTGCGCCTCCTCACTTCTGTCGGTTGAAACGTCGATGGAAGATCACACTTCCGGCCGGCCGGAGGCTTTGCGACCGGCCGGAAGGTGGATCAGGCGAGCTGCAGCTCGAGCGACTTGACGAGGTCGACCATGTTCGCCAGCGGGTCGAACTCGTGCGCGCCGAGGATGTAGCTGCCTGGCATCCGGCTCACCGGCGCGATTCCGAGGTCGGTCGTGTAGCCGAGCCACTGCTTCGCCGATGTCGGGTATCCGACATTGATCATCCGTTCGGCGACGGTCAGCAGTCGCTGCACCCTCCGGGTGTCGTCGTCGTCGCGCGTTCCGTTCGCGCACAGCCAGACCGCCAACTCCGGGAACAGCGTCGACGCATAGCCGGAGTGTCCGGAACCGCCGAGGATCATGGACTCGATCACAGAGGAGATCTGACCGTTGTAGAGGCGCAGGGGCGTCCCGGCCGACGCTTCGAGCTTCGCCGCGATATCAGGGACCGAGTGGCTGACGTCTTTGTGGAAGACGAAACGTCCGGTGTCGGCGGCCCAGCCGTAGACGTTCGCGGGGAGCACGCGTTTCCACGGAGTCGGGCACTCGTAGAAACCGAGCTTGATGTCTCCGGTCCCCTCGACGATCTGCTCGAGCTTCCCCGACCACTGGGCCTCGGACGCGCCAGGCTCGCCGAGGTGGTTCGTCAGAATGACCACTGCGTCGGCTCCGACGTCGTCCATCCGCTTGATCGACTCGATCTCGTCTTCGACCGGCGCGCCGAACGTCCCCGTCGCCACGACGGCGGCGCGGCCGTTCGCGCGCTTGACGACGCGCTCTGCGAGCTGCACCCGCTCATCCGGAGTGAGGAACTCGACCTCACTCGATCGGCAGTTCGTGAACAGGCCGGTCACTCCGGCGTCGATGTACCAGTCGGTGAGCCGGTCGACTCCCTCCCAGTCGATGGTGCGATCCCAGTTCATCGGTGTCAGCATGACGGGCCAGACGGCGGCGGTGCGCAGGTGGTCGATACTCATTCGCGGTTCCTTTCGTGTGGTGGTCGTGGGTGGTCGAGCGGGTCAGTGGGTCACGGTGATGAGGTCGGAATCAGCCGTCACTGTCCTGCGGACCGGATGGTCGATGAGGCTCTCCAACGCGAGCAGTGCGGCGCCCTGAGCGCTCGAGTCGCGGCCGAGCGCGGCCGGGACGAAGTCGAATCCGGAGGCCAGCTGGGGAAGCGAGCGCTGGCGCGTCGCCCCGGTGATGGCGGCGAGGTCGAACCCGGTCAGCTTCAGGCCGACCCATCCGCCCAGAACGATTCGCTCCGGATTGAACAGATTCACGATGTTCGACAGGCCGAGCCCGAGAAGCTCGATCGTCTCTGTGAGAACGCCTGCCGCACGCTCGTCTCCTGAGCTCGCCGAGGCGATGAGGTCGTCGACGGCCGTGGACAGATCGTCCGCCGGCTGCCCGCCGGCCTCGCGCCACCTGCGGGCGATTCCACCTGCGCCGATGTACGTGCCGAGACACCCCCTGCTGCCACAGCTGCAGGTCGGTCCTCCCGTGGAGATCTTCGTGTGCCCCCATTCGCCGGCACCCATCACAGAGCCGCGGAGCAGCCGGCCGTCGCTGATGATGCCGAGCCCGAGCCCGCGACCGACGAGGGCGATGAGCACGTCGTCCAGCTCTCGAGCCGCGCCGAACCACGACTCTGCCATCGCCTGGGTCTTCGCACCGTTGTCGGCGAACGTCGGAAGGTCGGCATGTTCGTAGATCCGGCTCACGCTGGTCGGGGTGGTCGCCCAGCCGAGGCCTTGGCCGTATCCGTTGCTGGTCATCACGTAGTCGGCGGCGCCTGACCACGAGTCACCCTTCACCTGGATGAGCCCTGGCATTCCCAGACCGACACCATAGATCGCCGCAGGACGGTCGACGGCGCGGATGGCCTCATCGATCGCCTCGGTCACGGTCGCAGCCATTGCCTCCGGATCGGAGAACGCTCCAGCGACCCGATCGACTCGCGCGATCACGGACAGGCTCAAATCGAGGATCACCGCCGTGGCTCCGTCCTCGCGGACTGACGCCCCGACGAAGTATGCGCCCTCCGGGTTCGCCGAGAGCATGGCGGTCGGGCGGCCGCCATCCGACGGAAACGCGCCGGACTCTCTGACGAGACCCTCGCCGACCAGATCGGCGACCACGTTCGTCACCGTCGCGAGCGACAGGCCGAGCGCGGCGGCCAGATGCCGCCGTGAGGTCTCCCCGTCGCGAACGATCAAGCGCAGAACGCGTGATCGGTTACGCTTCCTCAGATCACGGGTGGTGAGTTCTTTCACGGGAGTCTCCATCGACAGTGACAGGCTTATTTCATGACTTATCGTAAGTCATAAAATAAGCCTGTGCAAGGCACCCGTCCCGTGGACCGGCGCGCGTCAGCCGTGTGAGCCCGGCCTCAGGCCGACGAAGCATCTCCGATGCCATCGGCCTCGGCGTGCGTCCGATCGTGAGCAAGCCAGTCCGAGAACGTCGGTCCGACGATGGCGGCATCCTGGGAGGGCAGCAAGGCACCGTGTCGGATCGCCCTCCAGGTCGGCCCAGGCGGGAGCAGGGGGATGCGCACGACTTTCGTCGGCCTGACCCTTCTGGTCATCTCTGCGAGGGTCATGATCTCTGGGCCGGCCACCTCTCGCTGGACGACAGTCTTTGGTTCCACTGCGGCGTCTGCTACGACCGCGGCGACGGCGTCGAGAGCGACAGGCTGGATGAGCATTCGCGGCACGAGCCCCACTGGACCGAGCCCCATCCTTTCGAGTGTCTGACCTGCGAATTCGAACCACTGCGTTGTACGCACGATGGCGAGGTCACGGCTCAGGTCCCTGGCGGCCTCCTCCTGCGCTCGCTTGCCGGCGAAGTACCCGTACCCCTGCACCTCTGCACGTTCGCAGTTGACGATGGAGAGGAGCACATGCCGCGCACCCACCGCGTTCGCTGCGGCGGCCACCGCCCGAGTCGATTGTGTGAAGAACCGTGTGGCGATCGAACGGCTGGTGGTGAATCGTCCGGTCGCTTCGACGATCACGTCCGCGTCGCGCAGCCGGAGCATCGCGTCATCCCGGGTCACGTCGAACCCTGTCGAGCGCGAGAACAGCACGGGAGATGCACCCCTGGCGGCGATCGCTCGAGCGATCGCGTGGCCGGAAAGCCCTCCCCCGACGACAGCAACCTTCATGCGCGACTCCTTCCTCGATCATCCTCTACAAATGTAGAGGTCTCTATGATTGTAGAGGCACGAACGGGTGAGGTACATGACGAGACGCGAACAGATCGCGGATGCTGCGGTGCGGCTCATCGCGCAGCAGGGGATCCGCGCCATGACGCATCGCGCTGTCGATGTCGAGGCCGGGCTCGCTGCCGGATCGACGTCGTACTACGCGAGAACCCGCTACGAGCTGACGGCCCTGGTCGTCGATCGTCTCGCCGCATACACCGAGGAGGATGTGAGCGTCCTCGTCGTGCCGACCGTTCTCTCCACCGAGGAGGCGACACATGTCGCCGTGGGCTTCCTCGACCGCCTGGCCCTGCGCGAGGATGCGCAGGCCGCCCGGTTCGCGCTCCTGTTCGAACTGCGGGACGACGAAGAGCTGCGATCGAGACTCACCGTCGGCGCCCCCGTTCGGTCCCGGTTGAACGTCGCCGCCCAGGAG
The DNA here is from genome assembly GCF_044765685.1 of Leifsonia sp. NPDC102414. NCBI lineage: Bacteria > Bacillati > Actinomycetota > Actinomycetes > Micrococcales > Microbacteriaceae > Leifsonia > Leifsonia sp. NPDC102414. The sequence goes on along the minus strand of NZ_JBIWKN010000005.1, from coordinate 275,584 downwards.
GTCTTGACCGCTGCCGGCATCTCGGATGCGGCAGCCCACGCCAGCGACCTGGTCGGACTGGTCGATGCCCTGCTGATGTACAGAGCAGCTCGCGCCGCCCCCGTCGATGCGCGGCAGGTGCTCGGCGCGTATCTGAGGGGACTCGAGCGCACGGATACCGCGGGCATCCGCGGCGATTCGCACTGAGACCATCCCCTCGGAGCGGGATTGGGTGGCGAGGGCCGCGACAGAGGGTCAGGGCGACCGCGGGCGGAGGCCGTCGAGGACGATGTCGAGCATCCGGGATGCCGTGGGTGATGCCGTCGACTCGTCGGACTTCCGCCGTTCGGCGCCCTGCTCTTCGATCGTCGCGATCGCGGCCGACACCCTGAGCAGGTCGGCGATCGTCAGATCGGAGCGGATGCCTCCGCTGGACTGCGCACGAGCAAGCAGCGCACCTCCGGTTCTGGCCATGTTCCGACAAAGCTCATGGAGTCGTGAGTCGTCGTCGACCATCGCCCTGACGACCAGGTCCGGAACGCCGGGGAACGCGCGCATCTCGTCGGTGAGCGCGCTCAACCACTCGATCAAAGACCCGGTGGCGTCGTCGCGCGATTCGAGCTCGGCGCCGAGAGCATTGAGCGACGCGAAACTGTCCGCGAGCAAGGCTGCCAGCACGGCCTCGCGCGATTCGAAGCGCCTGTAGAGGGTTCCGATTCCGACGCCGGCCCGTCTCGCGACGTCGCGAAGCGAGGCATTCACGCCGTCGCGCGCGAAGACCTCTGCGGCACTCTGCAGAAGTCTGTCTCGATTTCGCGCCGCGTGGGCACGGGCGGCCGACCAGCCGACATCGCCGCTCTCGGTCACTGAGTCTCAGTCCGGTCGTTCATGTCGGGATGATCTTAGTCGATGGCACTTGATCTCCGGAGCGCTGCTCCGTACTCTGATGTACGGAGCACTGCTCCGCACATCGATAATCATCAGGAAGGCCACCCAATGCCCACTCGTCACCCGGTCGCGGGTCAGCCCGTGTTCGAGCACTACTCCCTCGAGTTCGCCGACTACTTCGTCATGGACAGGCACGATGGCGTCCTGACGCTTCGCCTGCACACGGACGGTGGGCCGGCCCGGTTCAACCTCGACGTGCACCGCGCATGGGGCAATGCGTGGCGAGAGATCGGCGGTGACCCGGCCAACGAGGTGATCATCATCACCGGAACGGGCGATCTCTTTCTCGACTTTCCCAATGCCGACGACCTGAGCCGACTCCAACCGGAAGGCGCCACCGACCAGTTCGCGTACAACACCTACTACGAGGGCCTGAAGCTGATCGAGAACTTCGTGCACGCGATTGACGTCCCGACCATCGCCGCGATCAACGGACCGAGCCGATTCCACACCGAGTTCGCGCTGATGGCCGATCTGACGATCGCCACCGACGATGTCGTGTTCTCCGACGGGCACTTCGCGGCCGCGACCGCGCCGGGAGACGGGCTCGGTCTGGCGCTGCAGGAGACTCTCGGCACCAAGCGTGCCGCCTATCATCTCTACACGGGCGCACCGGTGGACGCGCATACGGCGCTGGAGCTCGGTCTGGTCAACGAGATCGTGCCGCGAGACCAGATCATGGATCGTGCCCACGAGCTGGCGTCGCTCATCATGAAGCAGCCCCGCGCCGCGCGGCGCTTCACGCACGCCATCGTCTCGCGCCCGTGGAGGCGCAGGGTCTCCGAGGACTTCGGAGTGCAGCTCTCGAGCGAGATGCTGGGTATATCGGCAGACAAGATCTTCGGGTGACAGGATCGTCGGATGGTGACGTCAGACTATCGAGAGCGCGAGCTCGCCCGTCTGCAGCGATCGGGATGGATCACGGCCCCGGCGATCAGGGACCTCGTCGAGACGTCAGGTCTTCCCTCGCCACTGGACGCCATCGCCGACCTCATGGATGACGAGGCGTGGGAGGCGGCGGCGCACGTCGAAGCCCGACTCCGTGCTCGTTTCGACGGGTTCCGCTTCGCCGGTGACGTCGAGTTCGGCATCCTTCTCGTGCCGTCGCCCCATCATCTGGACACGCGAGGACGGGTTCCCGACGCGGTGCGCGCGAGTCAACACTCCGGGTTGACATCGGACTTCGTCGATCCGTCGCTCGATCCCGGCGTCGATCTCACTGTGCCGACCCTGCCGTGGACGCCGTTCGTCTCCGTCGTGGGTTCGTATGGCCTCGCCGGCGGAAGCTACGACGACATCGCGCGGTCCCCCGGCGAGCGCTTCGAGGTCGACGGCGTCGACACTCGTGCTGCCATGACCCGGCAGCTCTGGGGTGCGCGCCTCCTTCAATCCGAACCAGGATCGATCCCCGACAGCGACGGCAACGTCACGTGGACGTTCACCCTGTTTCCCGGTGAACCCCTCGTCGACGGGCAGGTGGCGTCCGGCACCGTTCTCAAAGGGAAGGTTCGGTTCCGGTTGGGCAAGGCCGACCGAGGCATCGGAAGCGCCAGGGTGGCACCAGCTGTCCGACTTGTCTAGTCGCGTCGGCCGAAGGCTCCGATGGATGCGTGGAACAGACCCATACAGAGCGCCCCCACCGCCACGGCGACCCATCCGACGGGCTGCCCGCCCAGGTCCGCGAAGCCCAGGCATGCTCCACCGCCGACGAGCATCACCCACCCGCCGACCAGGTTGACGACCGGAGAGCCGCCGAACGGTGTCGGAAAATGCTCCTTCGTGATGCCCTTCACGAAGTGAGGGATGCCGTTCGCGACGAGTACCCCTCCGGCCAAGCCCAGGACGAGCGTCTGAATCATGGATCCTCCTCGCGAATTCCATCTTTCAGTCATCAATTGTTGATCGAGCCAAGAATAGCCGACGAAGCGCTTCAGTCAACAGCGGTAAACTCAAATGCATGGCATCCCCCGTACCGGCGAACACGCGACGAGAGCAGCGGAGGGAGACCGACCGCCGCATCCTCGCTGAAGCTCGACGATTGTTCAGTGAGCGTGGATACGAATCCACTACGGTGCGCGACATCGCCGCCGCGGCTCGAACGGATCCAGCGCTCGTCGTTCGGAACTTCGGTTCGAAAGCCGACCTCTACGAACGCGCCGTCGGCCTCGAGCCCGAACTGGACGACACGGCAGACCTCCGCGTCCTCGCGTCCAACCTGGTCGCCTCCCTCGAAGAGAAGCTCACGTCTCCGCCCGTCGAGCTCCTTGCGGCGCTGCGCTCAGTGCACTCCGATCGCGGTTCGGCATCCGACCTCGTGTCGGTGATGCGGGCGCAGCAGGCGGCTGTGGCCGAGAAGCTGACAGCACCACACCCGCGCACACGAGCAGGCCTCGTCGGCGCCCTGACCATCGGCGTGGTGGTGAGCCGCTACATCCTGGAACTGGATGGGCTCGGGCCCGAACACACCGACGCCGTGGCGGAACTGCTGCGGCCGGTCATCGCAGAGCTCATCGACCCCGCGGAGGGCGAGCCCTCGCTCGACTGAGGTGCCGGTCATCGCAGATGCTGCACCGTCAGGTTCAGGACCTCCTCGGGGGACTCATCGAGCAGGAAGTGGCCGCCGGGGACCACGCGAACAGTGACGCGGTCAGCCAGCCGCAAGGGAACAGTCAGCACCGACGGCGGCAGCAGCGCATCGCCGTCCCCACCGATGATCACGGTGGGCGTCGTGAACGGACGCCGCCGATCGACTCCCAGCAGAAGCCGGGGAATGTCACGCAGCACGAGCTGCGTGTGCAAGCGCCTCCCGGCCGAAGCGCGCGCCGGCTCCGCCGCCGGGCCCGAGTAGATCGCGCGGAGCTGGTGCGTCCAGAGCCCGCGATCCGGGGCATCGCGGGCGAGTAGCCACCCCGCCACCTCGGGACGGCGACGCAAGACCCACTCACCGACGCCCGGGATCTCGAACAACGCGGTCACCCACCATCGCCAGAGGTGAGGGATGAGATGGCGCTGCATGACCCAGGGATGCACCATCGAAACGGACACCAGTCGTCGCACCCGATCGGGGTGGTCGAGCGCCAGCCGGAACCCGAGCCACGCTCCCCAATCGTGCCCGACGATATCGGCACGGGCCACCTTCAGCGCGTCGAGGAGTGCGATGACGTCCGCCACTCGCTGCGACGTGTCGTACCCCCGTCGTGGTGCGTCCGTGGAGCCGCATCCCCGCAGATCAATGGCGATCACGTGCCTGTCGTCGGCGAGGGGAGCGATGAGGTGACGCCAGGCGTACGCGTGCTGCGGAAAGCCGTGGAGAAGGAGCACGGGCTCGGCCTGACGGCTACCGGCCTCGATCACATGGAATCGGCAGTCGTTCACGACGATGAATCGGTCGCGCATGCGGGGTCCACGGGTCGACTCAGGATGGCTCGGATTCGAGATATAGTCAGGCACATGACTAAAATGCCCGATGCTGCTGCGATAGTCAAGGACCTGACCAATCCCCTTGCCGGGCGGCCGCGCCCGATCGGCGATCTGATGAGGCAGGCGCGCCAACGACTCATGGCGTTCCTCGACGAGGGCTTGGTCGATGCCGGATACGCCGACATCAGCGCCGCACACGTATCGGTGCTCGCAGCGGTCGACCCCGGAGGTTCCCGCCTCTCGACGCTGGTGGAGCGCGGAGGACGCACGAAGCAGGCCACCGCCCAGCTCGCCGGACATCTTCTGGCTCGCGGCTACGTCGAGAACCGACCGGACCCCGCGGACGGGAGGGCGAGCCTGTATCTCCCGACGCAGCGGGGCTGGGATCTGCTGGTCGCAGCAGAAATGGTGGTCAGCGAATACGAAGCCTGGCTCGAGGGCATGCTCGGAAGCAACGCCGTCGGGCAGCTGAGGACTGCTCTCACCACGATTGCCGACAAGGGGCAGGAATCCTCGTCGTCGAGCTGACTCACCGCGCCGGCGGGCTCGCCGGAGCGACCTGTCGTGTCACAGCGCCCAGATAGGCGGAGAGGGCGTCGCGGTTCTGCGTCAGGCAGCGGATGCGTTCGTCCATCTTGTCTCGCTGCTCCTCGATCGTCGCGACCATCTCAGGGGTCGCCGACTCGAAATGGATGGCGGACGGGGAGCGCAGGCACGGGAGGATCTGCCGGATGATCTTGACGGGCAGGCCGGCGTCGAGCAGGCCGCGGATCTGGGCGACTCGATCGACGAGCGCCTCTTGATAGTCGCGGTAGCCGTTCGATTCCCGCTCCGCGAAGATGAGCTCCTGCTCTTCGTAGTAGCGCAGCTGACGCCGCGACGTCGCCGTGCGCCGGGACAGCTCTCCGATGCGCATGCTGATCCTCTCCCTGCGGGACACTTGACCCTCACACTAATGTGAAGGTTTCACGATGGCGATATGACGAACAACGATCTGTACGCCCGGCGGCCGTCCGGGGCCGAACTGGCTGGAAAAGTCGCACTGGTGACCGGAGGCAGCCGCGGGATCGGCGCCGCCATCGCCGTCACGCTCGCATCGTCCGGCGCGAAAGTCGCGCTGACGTATGCGAACTCCCCCGATCGCGCCGACGCGGTGGCGAACCGCATCCGCGACGACGGCGGTATCGCATCCGCCATCCATGCGGATCTGGCGGAGCCGGATGCTGCGCGCGGCGCCGTCGAGAGGACGGTGAACGATTTCGGTCGAATCGACATCGTGGTGAACAACGCCGGCTTCCTGACATCCGGTCCTCTGCAGGACGTCTCTGTCGCCGAACTGGATCGCGTGCTCGCCGTCGACCTCCGCTCGGTGTTCCTTGCGTCCCAGGCCGCGGCGCGGCACATGAGCGAGGGAGGTCGGATCATCAGCATCGGGTCCTGCTTCAACGGCCGGGTGCCCGGTCCGGGCGCCGTACTCCAGGCGATGGCCAAATCCGCGCTGATCGGCTTGACGAACGGTCTCGCTCGCGAGCTCGGCCCCAGAGGCATCACCGCGACGATGGTGGACCCTGGGCCGATCGATACCGAGATGAACCCCGCCGACGGCGACACCGCCGACTTCCAGCGGTCGCTCACCGCGCTCGGTCGCTACGGCGAGGTCGAGGACATCGCGGCGGCCGTCGCCTATCTCGCAGGACCAGGCGGTCGGTACGTGACTGGCGCGTCCCTCGCCGTCGACGGGGGCTATACGGCCTGAGGACCCAGGCTCACGGTCTCGAGGCACCACGAGAGATCTCGTGCGGTCGAACGCGGTCCGTCCGGCCCGCATCGGTGATGTAGCTCTGCAGCGCACCGCCCATGCGGGCCGCGATCGCCTCTGCCGGAGCCGAGGCGATCGGTTCGATCTCGACGACGTAGCGCATCAGTGCCAGGCCGATCAGCTGCGACCCGATCATCTCGGCGCGCAGTTCTGCGTCGTCGCCGCCGATCGCCTCGCTCAATCGAACGACGATCTCTCGCTTCATGAACTCCACGAACATCGACGCGGATGCTGTATCCGTCGGTGCCGAGCGTATGAGCGCGAGCAACGGACCGACGCTCGCCTGCTCATCCCAGATCTCCAGAAAGTGCCGGACGATCCGTTCACCGAGTCCGTCGAGTTCTCCGTCCAGTTGCGCCGCGAGACGTTCCGGAACGTTGCGCGGAAGCTCCATCGCCACGGAGAACAGCCTCGCCTTCGTGCCGAAGAAGTAGTAGACCATCGACGGGTCCGCCTGCGCCTCTGCCGCTATCGCTCGCACGGTGGTCCGGTCGTATCCCGTGCGATTGAAGCAACGGCGCGCGGCGTCGAGGATGCGCTTCCGGCTGTCTTCTCCGGAGCGCCATCTGCCCGGTCGGCTGCTCGCATTCTCCACGTCCGCAGCATACTTCATCGGCTGTTGAACAATACCCGGGCGACGACTAGCCTGAAACTCCATCAAGTGGTGAAGAATACGGAGCGATGCGATGAGTGAGTACACGGTTCGATTGGGAGAGCACGCCGATCCGCTTCTCCTCGGCGGAAAGGGCGCCAACCTGAGCGCCCTGGTCGACGCCGGATTCCCCGTGCCGGACGGGTTCGTCGTGACCACAGCCGCCTACGTCGAGTCCGTCGAGGAGGCGGGGCTGGCGGGCGCTGAACCGGATGCACTACGAACCGGCATCCCGAACCTCTCCATGCCCGACCGCATCGTCGGGCAGATCGTGATGGCGTACGAGGAGCTGGGGTCGCCGGTCGTCGCCGTCCGGTCATCCGGCACGGCAGAAGACTTGGCAGGTGCTTCCTTCGCGGGCCAGCACGACAGCTACCTCAACGTCCACGGGGCCGACGCCGTCGTGAGCGCTATACGAGACTGCTGGGCGTCTCTCTGGACGACACGGGCCGTCGCATACCGCGATCGCTTCTCGTGGGACGAACAAGGTCTCGCACTCGCTGTCGTGGTTCAGCGCATGGTCGACGCGGAGTGGGCGGGTGTCATGTTCACTGCCGACCCGGTATCGGGGCGTCGGGACAGGATCGTGGTGGAGGCGGTTCGCGGTCTGGGAGAGGCCCTGGTCTCGGGAGAAGCAACGGGCGAGCACTTCGAGGTCGACACGATCACTGGAGCACAGGTCGCCGGCCACCCGGCGATCCCACGCGCCGCTGTGAGGCAACTCGTCGCCCTCGGCCGCGACGTCGAGCAACGGTTCGGCACACCGCAGGACATCGAGTGGACATACGCGAACGGGCGCTGCGCACTCGTTCAGGCCAGGCCGCTCACGGCTCTCCCCGAGGCTCCGCCGAGCGGCCCGGCCGAGGCAGGTCGCCCGTCGATGCGTTCCGCGAAGCGATCCGCGAAACGCGACGCGGATCGCCTGACGAACAGCCTCGGCACCTTCGCGATCACCGCGGATCACATGCCATACCCACCGTTCCCGATGGATGTGTCTCTCGTCTTCAGACCGGCGCTCGGAGCGGTTCTCGGCTCCATCGCGTCGGCAGGATTCACCTCGCCGACGCTCGACGACGTACTGGTCGAGATCGACGACGGGGTCACGCAGATCGCGCCGCCTCGGATCCGCCCGACCTGGCGCGCCATCTGGCGTGTCCCTGCTGTGCTGCCCAAGGCACTTCGGCTGATGCGCACGAGAACGGCCGACTGGAACGCCCGTACCGATGAATCGTTCCGCCCGCTCGCGCATCGTCTCGACACAGAGGACCTGACCACCGTCGATGACTCTGCATTGATCGCTCGTGTCCACGAGCTGATCGACACGGTCGGCAGCCTGATGCCGTCTCGTTTCGGAGCGCTGATCGGCGGCATGGCGGCTGAAGCAACGGCCGCGGGTCTGTTGCGCTGGGTCGTCGGACGAGACCGGGTCGAGGCCCTTCGCGCCGATCTCATGTCAGGCGTTCCGTGCGTGATGACCTCGACGAACGCCGACCTCGAACGCATCGCTGCCATCGTGCGGGCGACGCCCGAGCTGCGCGACGTGTACCGCACAGAGGAGCCGGCTGATATCGCTGCACGATTGCGGGAGTCGGAGGGGGGCCGCAGCCTGCTCGCCGAAGTGGACGACCATCTTCGCGCATACGGGTACCGGTCGGTGTCGATCTTCACGGTCGGTCTGCCTCCCCTGCGGGATGCGCCCTGGATCGTGCACGGCTTCATCAAGAGTCTCGCCGGGCTCGAGCAGAAACCGGATCGAGCCGTCGAGGTGCGCCTCGCGCGGGCCAGGAACGAGCTGGCCGCGGAACCAGGATGGCGCGCCGGAGTCGCCCGACCGATCATCGACCGGCAGCTACGCGCGGCTCGATCGGGTGCCGGATTCCGTGACGACAGCCAGTACGTGCTCGAGATCGCTCTGGCCGTCGCCCGGCGCATCCTGCTCGAGCTGGGCGGCCGGCTGACTGCTCGCGGCGCTCTCGCCAGCCCTGACGACATCGCGTATCTGACGATCGACGAGCTCGCCCCAGTATCGAACGAAACATCTTTGCGCCTCGTCGAACAACGAAAGGCGGCCCGCATCGCGGCGCTCGATGATTACACCGTCATCCCGGCGGAGCTGTTCATACCGGCGGACGCGGATGGACGGGTGCGTGGCATGCCGGCTAGCCGCGGGCGCGTCGTCGGGCGTGTGCGCATCATTCATGACGAGGCGGAGTTCGCCACCCTTCAAGCCGGCGAGATCCTGGTCTGTCCGTTCACCAATCCGACCTGGACGCCCCTCTTCTCGATCGCGGCGGCCGTGGTCGTCGACTCGGGAGGAGCAGCGTCGCACGCCGCGATCGTCGCGCGAGAAGTGGGAATCCCGGCCATCATGGGCACCGGCAACGGCACACGCATCCTGTCGGATGGCCAGCGGGTCCTCGTCGATGCGGAACGCGGAATCGTCGTCCCGATCGGCGTTGGCGCGCTCACGGAAGCCATGGACAGTGACGATGTCGTCGTGTGACGGACGCCTTTGACCGGACCAGCAGTCCACCTCGAACATGGTGGCCATGACCATCGCAGATGAAGAGACAACGCCTGAGACCATTGAACGCGCCCGGCGGCTCACTGAAGCCGGGACGGCGTGGGGTTCGCGGATCGACGCTGACCGAACCGCCGCTCACCTCACCTACAAGGTCCGCGGCGAAGGGTCGGGTGCCGTCGCTAGCCGAATCACGGCAGGAAAGCACACGTTCCTTGTCGATGAGCCGGCCGCGCTCGCGGGGGACGACGCCGCCGCCAGCCCCGTCGAGTACGCGCTCGGCGCACTCATCTCGTGCCAGATCGTCGTATTCCGGCTTTACGCTCACGCGCTGAACATCCCATTCGACGACATCACGGTCACCGCCGAAGGAGACCTCGACGCTGCGCGCCTCTTCGGGCTCGACGAGTCGGTCCGCGCAGGCTTCGGAGAGGTCCGCCTGATCGTCGAGCTGTCCGGTCCGGCAACCGAGGAGCGCTATCAGGAACTCCGCGCAGCCGTCGACGCCCATTGCCCTGTGCTCGACCTGTTCGCCAACGCGACACCGGTCATCACCACCGTCCGCAAAGCGTGAAAGCCGGGGCGCATCGTTCGAGATGATGACGACCCGCGCCCGATCCGGGCGCGGGTCATCACCTATCGCGGGCTGATCGTCGTCGTGAGCCCGGGTGTCGGCTCCAGCGGCAGCGTCTCATCGCCGTAACGGACGATGATCGGCTTGGCGGTGGCACCTGGCGCGACCGCAATGCGCGCCTCGTCCAGGACGCCGTCGCTCCACGACAGATCGAGCACGTACCCGCCCTTCGCCCGTAGCCCGGTGATCCTCCCGTCCTTCCATGCCGCGGGAAGCGCCGGCAGCAGTTCCACGACCTCGCCATCCGATTGCAGCAGCATCTCGGCGACTCCCGCGGTGCCGCCCGCGTTCCCGTCGAACGAGTAGATGTTCTGCGTGGCACCGGCGACGCCACCGGCCGAGTACGACATCAGGTTCACCTCGCTGGTGTCCGTGATGAGTCGTGTGTAGTGCCGGAGTGCCGCATCCCCGTCGAGGAGACGCGCGAAGTAGACGGTGAAGTTCGCCTCCACCCACTCCACCTGCTCCCACCCCGGCGCATCCATCCTCCGCTGGATCGTCACCCGAGCAGCCTCAGCGAGCTCTGGTGTCGCACGGGGACCGATCTGCCGCTCGGGGTAGAGCGCGCAGAGGTGCGAGGTGTGGCGGTGGGCGGGATCGTGCTCCTCGTAGTCCAGCAGCCACTCCTGGAGCTGGCCGTGACGACCGACCTGGAACGGCGGCAGCTTCTCCCTGGCCACCAGGATGCGCCCTTGAAGAGTCTCGTCCACGTCGAGGAGTTTCGCGGCTTCCCCCGCAATCCGGAGGATGGCTTCGGAGAAGACCCGGTCGACAGTGTTGCCCATCGCCAACGATGCCGGGCTGCCGTCTTCCGTAACGTACCAGTTCTCCGGACTGTCGGCCGGGCCGGCGACGAGCCAACCCGTCTCCGGGTCCAGCACCAGGTAGTCGAGAAGGAAACGCGCAGCATCCCGCAGCACCGGATACGCCCGCTCACCGAGGAACGCCAGGTCGCGGCTGTACTCGAAGTGCTCCCAGAGCTGGAGCGCCAGCCACGCGCCGCCGGTGACATTCATCCCCCAGCCGGCGCCCGAACCGGGGGCCGTATACCCCCAGGCGTTCGTCACGGTGTGCGCGACCCAGCCGTCCGCGCCGTACATCTCGCGAGCCGTTACCCGGCCCGTCTCGGCGAGGAGATCCAGCAGACCGAACAGCGGCTCCTGGCATTCGCCGAGGCCCGTCGGCTCCGCAGCCCAGTAGTTCTGCTGCGTGTTCATGTCCAGGTGGAAGTCGTTCGTCCACGAGGCGCTGCTGGCGAGGCCGTCATTCCATTGGCCTTGAAGAGCGAGCGGGAGAGGCGAATCCGCCCGCGACCCCGCGATCGTCAGATACCGGCCGTATTGGTAGTAGAGCGCTAGCAGGGCGTCGTCGCGCTCACCCCTGGCGAGCCTCCGGTGCCGTTCGTCTGTGGGGAGCGCGGCGATGGAGGAATCGGTCTCCCCGATGCGCAGAGTCGAGCGGGCCATGAGCGCTCCGTGGTCGGCGATATGGTCGGCGCGCACCCGTTCGTACCCGTCTGCCGCGGCCTGCGCGAGCAGCGCATCCACCCTGTCGTCCGGATGCTCGCCACGCCAGTCCGTCCCAACCGCGATGTAGAGGGTCGCGACCGTGGCGTCGGCGACCTCGAGCGCGTCGCCGGATACCGTGATCGTCCCATCCGTCGACGCGACGGTTGCTCTGATCAGGACGCGGACGCCCTGTGTGCCGTCGCTGTGCAGCGTCTCGAATGCGTGGCCGTCGAACGTCACCGTGTCCGTATCCGAGGACACGGCCCCCGGGATGACATCGGTCGCGAATCCGACGCGGAACGTCAGCGCTCCCGCGGAGCCGCTGCGGAGCTGAACGGCGATCAGTCCGTGCGGATGGGACGCGAAGACCTCGCGCGAAATGTCGGCGCCATCCACCAGATAGCGGGTGGTCACGATCGCATCGTCGAGGTCGAGTCGCCGAGAGTAGCCTTCGGCGCGATCGCCGTGGCCGAACGCGACGACCACATCCGGCAGTGGCAGGTTCGTGCCGAAACTGGTCGGGCGCCCGAGGAGGTCGCGCACTGCAAGCTCCTGCGCCTGCCTCGCCTCGCCCGCGAACAGGAGCTCACGGACCCGCCCGAGCGAGCCGGCTGCCGCCGGATTGACGTCTGTCGATGCCGGCGCTCCCGACCAGGCTGTCGATTCACTGAGGTCGATGCGTTCGGTCTCGATCCCTCCGAAGACCATCGCGGCGAGCCTGCCGTTGCCGATCGGCAACGCCTCGAACCAGTTCGAGGCCGGACGTTCGTAGTGGAGGGATCCGGAGCGCGCCGCCGGGATCTGGCCGTCGGATGCGTCGTCGGTGATGGTCAGCATGTCGGTACTGGACTCCTTCAGTGGCTGGTGAGGTGGATCAGGATCGCCTGCTGGGCGTCCAGGGTGGGCAGCGGCAGGCCGGCCCCTCCGGCCACGCGGCCGCTGACGGAGAACCCGTCGCCGGCCGCCTGGACCAGCCACGCCGGCGGGTTCTCGTGCAGCGAGGTGCGGCCGATCTCGTCGCGGACCCGGATGCGGTAGCCACGGTCGGGATCGAGGCCGGGCAGCCGGACGCGGCCGGACTGCGCGGGAGCGGACGTGCCGAGCCGAGCCCAGGAAAAGACGGCCTCCGAGCGGTCGGTGGAGACCACGCCGGTGAGGACGCTCTCCTGGTCCGCCAGGTCACCACGGACGAGGTCGCCGCTGTGGAGGAGCGGGCGCAGTTCTTTGTAAAGGGCGGCGAACGCCGTGACGGTGTCGAGTTCCTCGCGGGAGAGACGCGTCAGATCGGTCTCGATCCCGGCGTGACCGAACAGCGCCGTGGCGAGGCGGAACGAGAGGGCTGTGACCCGGTGGGTCGTGTGCGACTCCTCGGCCCCGACATGACTTCCGATCAGTTCGAGCGGGATGAGCTGCGCCGTCCAGCGCTGGATGTTCTGACGCTCGACGGGGTCGTTGCAATCCGACGCCCACACGCGGTCCGTGCGCGCCAGGATCCCGAGGTCGACCCGCCCGCCGCCGGATGCACAGGACTCGATCTCCAACGCAGGGTGGCGCCGTTTCAGCTCGTCGAGCATCCGGTAGAGCGCCAGCGTCTGTTCGTGCACTCCCGCCCGGTCACGGTCGTTGCGGAGCGCGGCCTCGTGCAGCTCGCGGTTGTGATCCCACTTGATGTAGTCGATGCCGTACTCGGCGACAAGCGCGTCGATCCTGCCCAGGATGTGCTCCCAGGCATCCGGATGCGCGAGGTTCAGCACGTACTGGTGCCGGATCGCCGTGCCGACCCCGTCCGACGGGGCGAGGATCCAGTCGGGATGCTCCTGCGCCAACCGGGAGCCGAGGTTGACCATCTCCGGCTCGAACCAGAGTCCGAACTGCATACCCTTCTCGCGTACCGCGTTCACCAGCGGCCAGAGTCCGTCCGGCCACACCTCGGTGTCGACGATCCAGTCGCCGAGGCCGTTCGTGTCGTTCCGCCGTCCGGCGAACCAGCCGTCATCGAGGACGATGCGCTCCACGCCGACGCGCGACGCGGCATCGACCAGCCGTTCGAGCGTCGCCAGGTCGTGGTCGAAGTAGACAGCCTCCCAGGTGTTCAGCGTCAACGGACGCGGCGAGCGCGGATGCGTGTCGCGCGCGCGCAGCTTCCTGTGCAACGCACCGGAGAGGCCGTCGAGGCCCGCGTTCGACCAGATGAAGGAGACTTCGGGCGCTTGGTAGCACTCACCTGGGCGGAGCCCGACTTCCCCAGGGAGGAGCAGCTCGCCTGCGCCGAGGATCGAGCGGAACACTCCTGCGCCCTCCGGGAGCTGCTCGACGAGGTAGCGCTGGTTGCCCGACCAGCCCGCGTGCACCGCCCACACTTCGCCGTTGCGGAAGTCGAAGCCATGGGTGCCCGCGATGAGGAGGTACGGCGAATCAAGGCTGGACCGGCCCCTGCGACTTTCGCGCAGGCGGGTGCCGAGATCGATCGCACCGCGCTGCGGACTGCGCTCGCGCGACCATTTGCCTGTGAAGTCCAGGTACTCGGTCGCGCGATCCGGCAGCGGCAGCAGGGCGGTGACGGCGCCGACGTCGTACACCGTTTCATCGTCGGACTCGTTGGCGACGGTCGTCCCGACGTCGAGCACTCCGAATCGATCGAGCCGGTAGCGGACCGTCGCGACGAGTCCGTTCCGTTCGTCCCGAAGCGTGACGTCGAGCTCTCCCGCTGCCTCGTCGAAGCGATGAGAGGCGAGCACGAACCGTGCGTACGGGCTTCCGTCCCGGACGACGCCTTCGATCGCCGGAGTGCCAGACCAGGCGTCCGCCTCAGTAGGGAGAATCGTCAGATCGCGCGGCTCGTCGGTCGAGTTGTGGGTCGCGGAGGGGTCGGCGCTCGTCACCAGCGCGTCGAGGTCGGAGGCACCCAGGTCGCCCAGGTCGGCGCCCCAATGGATGATCCGAGGGCGCGGATGGGCGAGCTCGACGATGAGCGCGGTGCCGCCGCCGCGGAGAGTGATGATCGGATTCGTCGTGTTCAATGTGTTCCTCTTCACCCTGAGGGTGCTGGTGCGTGGAACTGCGGCCGCGCGGAGGGTCAGCTGCCGCGCGGCCGCAGGCTCAGATGTTCGCTGCTACTTCTTGGCGAGCAGTTCTTTGGACTGGTCCTGCATCTTCTGGAAGATGCTCTCATCCGCCTTGTTCGTGAAGTACGCTTCGAACTGCGGGACCATCGCGTTGGTCAGAGCGGAGCCGTTGTTGTAGATCGGGCTCGGGAACAGCTCGTCGTTCTTCACGTAGTCGGAGAACACGTGGAAGTCGGGGAGCTTGGCGCTCTCCTGCTTCGTCAACGCTTCCATCGACGCACCGATGGACGGGAAGAACGACGCGTTGTACGTAGCTGTCTTGGTCTGGCACGCCTCGCTCTCCTGGTACGAAACCCATTTCCAGGTCTGGTCGATGTGCTTGCCGCCTGCCCAGATGTTGTTGCCGTTCGAATTGGACATCGCATGGCGCTTGCCGTCGGTGCCAGCGGGCATCGGAGCGATTCCGACCTTGGCGTCCTTCAGCGCGGCGTATGTCGACGCTTCCCAGGTGCCGCCGAGCGTGATCGCCACGTTGCCGGACGCCAGCTGCTCGTTGCTCGCGGTGGTGAACTGGTTCAGCTGAGGCGTGAACCCGTCGTTCGCCAGGTCACGCACGAGCTTGACACCCTGGACCACCTTGGGGTCGTTGTAGTTGAAGACGGTCGCCCACTGGTTCTTGTTCGGAATGTTCACGCCATCGTTCGGCAGGATCCATCCCCACGCGTTCTGGCCGAAGGGGTCGCCGGTGGATTCGAGGTTGCTCATCCCGTACGTGGCGATGTTCTTCGAGTCGAAGCCGGGCTCGTCGCCGCGGACACCGTTCTTGTCGACCGTGAGGTGCTTGATGGCCTTCCACAGGGTGCCGCCGTCCTGCGGGTTCCACGTGAACTTCGCCGCATCCTCCGGCGTGTAGCCGGCTTTTGCGAGGAGGTCGGTGTTGAAGTAGAGCACGCCGGTCGACCAGTCCATCGGGAGGGCGTACTGCTTGCCGTCCGTGTACTTCCAGGCGTCGGCGCCGATGGCGAACTGGCTCATGTCGACCTTGTCCTGCTTGATCTTGTCGTCGAGCGCCAGAAGCTGGTGCTGGCTGGCGTACGACTGCAGGAAAGTCACACTGTTCATGAACGCGTCCGGGGCATCGCCGGAGACGAATCCGGCGGTGATCTTCGTGAAGTAGTCGCTCACTTGGTACTGCGAGATCTTGACGGTGACGTTCGGATTCTCTTTCTCGAAGCCGGGGATGCACTGCTGGTATGCGGCCGCCTGGTTCGGGTCCCACGTCCACCAGTTGACGGTGGCCTTGTCGCTGGAGCCCCCGCCTCCGGTGCAGCCGGCCAGTGCCATGAGCACTGCGGCGCCCGCGGCGACGGGGACGAACTTCTTGAGTTTCACGATGTGCCTCTTTCTGGATTGCGATGACCGAATGGCCTCAGTGCCACCCGGCTTGGAGCGCACTCGCCTGGCCGGCGTGGGTCACGTCAGCAGGTTGTGATCGAGTGTGTGGGGTCTTATTTGATTCCGGTGAAGCCGATGGAATTGACGATCCGTTTGCCGAAGATCATGAAGAGCACGAGCATCGGCAATGCCGCGACGAGCGAAGCTGCCATCAGGCCGGCGTAGTCGGGCTGGGTCTGCGGTGAAGACTGTTGGAATACGCCGAGCGCGACCGTGAGAGGGCGCACGCTCGGGTCGTTCGCAATCAGCAAGGGCCAGAAGTACTCGTTCCAGGCGTTGATGAAGGTGAGGAGCGAAAGGGTCATGATCGGCCCCGTGGTCATCGGGACCGTGATCCGGAAGAGGATCTTGAACGGGCCGAGGCCGTCGATCAGGGCCGCCTCCTCGATCTCCGAGCTCAGGCCGAGCATGAACTGCCGGAGGAAGAAGATGGCGAACGCTGAGAAGAGGGCGCTGGGAGCGATCAGGCCGGCGAACGTGTTCGTCCAGCCGAGGTCGTGGATGAGCACGAAGTTCGGGAGCAGCGTCATGATCCCGGGGATCATGAGCGCGGCGAGGAAGATCGAGAAGACGATGTTGCGACCGCGCCACTGAAGTCGTGAGAACGCGTATGCGGCGAGGAGCGAGCAGAAGACGACGATGACCGTCAGCAGTGTGGCGTAGATCAGCGAGTTGCGGACGAAGAGCGCCAGGTCGATCGAGGCGCCCGAACCGCCTTCGGCGATCGCCTCGGAGGGTGAGGCGAGTCCGAGGACCCGGAGGAAGGGGCCGAGCGTGAAGCCGACAGGGAGAAGGGAGGTCGGGTTGCTGATCAACGCATAGTTGTTCGACAGTGCGGTGCGCAGGATCCAGTAGAAGGGGAACAGAGTGATCAGAAGGAACAGGGATAGGTAGACCCAGGCGATGGCCTTGCCGATGGAGAAGCGACGGCCGGACTTGGCCCGCGCGATCGGCGCCGCCGCGACCTCGGGTTTTGGGAGAAGTGTGCTGGTCATGGGTGTCTCAGTTCGTGTCCGTGTCGTTCGCGCGCATCAGGCGCATCTGGAAGAACGTGATGATCAGGAGCATCACGAAGAGTGCCATCGACATCGTCAGCGCGTAGCCGAAGTTGAACTCGGCGAATCCCGTCTTGTAGATGTACAGCGGGAGCACGTTGGACGCGTTGGCCGGGCCTCCCTTGGTCGTGACCGCCACGAGGTCGAAGACCTGGAACGAGCTGATGATCGTCAGCACGACGACCATCGCCATGATCGGTCGCAGCAGCGGCAGAGTGAGCTTGGTGAACATCCGGATCTCGCCGGCGCCGTCAATGCGGCCTGCCTCGTAGATTTCACCCGGGATGGTCTGCAGTCCCGCGAAGATCAAGATGGCGTTGTAGCCCATCGCCTTCCAGATGCTGATGAACGCGAGCGTCGGAATCACCCAGTCCTGCGACCCGAGGAACAGGATGCTGTGGCCGCCGAACGCTTTGATGAGTGCGTTCACGATGCCGAGTCCAGGGTCCAGCATCCACTGCCAGACCAGCGCGGCGACGACACCGGAGATCAGGAACGGGAGGAGCACGATGCCGCGGATGACGCTCGACTTCGTGAGCCGATGAAGAATCACCGCTGTCACGAGGGAGATGGCGAGTCCGAAGCCGACCGAGAGGATCACGAAGTAGACCGTCACCCCGAGCGAGTTCCAGAACACGCCGTCCGACAGCAGCTGCTGGTAGTTGGCGATGCCGGACCACACAGGAGGAGTGAGGATATGGAAGTCGGTGAAGCTGAGGTAGATGCCGCGCACCAGGGGGTAGAGCGCGAAGATGATGAAGCCCACCGTCGCGGGCAGGATCAGAATCAGGGCGAGGCGCCAGTCCCCTCTGTGAGATGGGTTGCGCCTGACCTGGCGGCTGCCTCGACCGGCAGAGACGGTCGGTTTCGCAGCTGTCATGACCACGATGTGCTCTCCTTTGAACTGCTCGCCGTGGACTTCAACGGCGGGGGTACCGGGCGTCGGCCCGAGAACGTGTCGAGAGACTAACTCGGTTTATATTTTCCTGTCAACTAATGTAATGCGGGTTCTGCCATCAGCTTGGGCGCGCAGGCTTGACGCAATAAAGTAAACGCATAGGCTTCCACCCTCGACAACTGCAGGGCCTGGACCTCGACGGTTTCAAGAATTGCGCGTGATTCCGCGGAACTGACGGGGGAATCGAGACGGTGAATGGCGCACGAAAGTTCCCGCCCGACCGCGAACCCGGTGCATCCCGCGCCGGGCGACGCGGGCTTCAATCGACAAGCGGATGTCGGTCATTCGCAATCCGGCATGGGACTCCTCCGCGCCCGTGCATAGCCTGAATCGGATCGCACTACGAGCATTGAGGACGCTGAAATGTCACGCACTCTTCCCTCCACTCCCACCCCTGTCGCTTCGGCTGTCCCGCTGATCGTCGCGCGTCCATCGACGGACAACGTCGGCATCATCGTCGACGGCGCGACCGCGGGTGAGTCGCTGGCTGGGGGCGAGACCACGATCGTCGCGGTGACGGACATACCGCCCGCGCACAAGGTCGCGCTCAAAGGCATCGCGGCAGGAGAACCGGTGATCAAGTACGGACAGGTGATCGGTGCGGCTATCGAGCCGATCCCGGCCGGCGCCCACGTACACGACCACAATGTCGGACTCCTCGACCTGTCCGCCCGCGGCGCATCGACGGTCAGTTCTGGAACTGCATACGAGCCGTCGGAGGACCTGACCGCGCGCACGTTCATGGGTTATCGACGACCTGACGGGCGCGCGGCGACCCGCAACTACATCGGAATCGTTCCGACCGTGAATTGCTCGTCGACGGTCAGCAAGCTGATCGCACAGGCCGCCTCGATACAGTTCGCAGGGGCCCCTGGCCTGGACGGCATCGTCCCGCTTCCTCACGACCAGGGTTGCGCGCTCGCGGAACACACCATCGGCGATGACATCCTCCGCCGGACACTGCACGGTTACGCCACGCACCCGAACTTCGCGGGCGTGCTCGTGGTCAGTCTCGGCTGCGAAGTCAACCAGCCGGAGAATTTCCTCCCCGACGTGATCCCAGGGCTGACACAGCTGACCATTCAGGAACTCGGCGGCACTGCCGCCACCGTCGCAGAAGGAGTCAAGCAGATCGGCTCGCTCGTCGCACAGCTGGCGGAGTTGCAGCGGGAGCCGATCCCAGTGGCCGAGCTGACCCTCGGGTTGCAATGCGGGGGAAGCGATGCCTATTCAGGGCTCACGGCCAACCCGACGCTCGGTGTCGCCGCTGACATGCTCGTCGCCGCGGGCGGCAAGGTCATCCTCGGCGAGACTCCGGAGATCTTCGGCGCGGAGCACCTGCTGCGCGCTCGCGCGGCCACCCCGTCGATCGCGAAGCAACTCGACCAGACGATCGACTGGTGGCTGCACTACACGGAGGCCAACGGGGCCGAGCTCGACAACAATCCCTCGAAGGGAAACCGGGCTGGCGGCATCACCACCATCTGGGAGAAGTCGCTCGGGGCCGTACTCAAGGGCGGCACCAGCCCGCTCAACGACATCGTCGACTATGCCGCCCCTGTGACCACTCCAGGTCTCACATTCATGGACACCCCTGGATACGACCCCGTGTCGGCGACAGGTATGGTCGCCGGAGGCGCCACCGTCCTCGCTTTCACCACCGGCCGTGGGTCGGTGTTCGGATCCCGCCCCGTTCCCTGCTTGAAGATCAGCACCACGTCCGGCCTCTACCGACGGATGGAAGGGGACATGGACTTCGACGCCGGACAGGCGTTTGGTCACGACCGGCAGCTCGAAACCGGCGCGCAACTCTTCGAGGCGATCATCGACATGGCGTCCGGGAACCCCTCCAAGTCGGAACAGCTCGGCTTCGGTACGGAAGAGATCGTCCCTTGGCGTATCGGCGCCGTCCTCTAACCCCCCATCCCCACATCGAAAGGCTTTCCATGCTCGACTTCCCCGCCACTGACGTCGGCGAACATGGCCTGACCCTCCCGAGCATTGGACTCGGCACTGCAGCTCTCGGTAACTTCCTGTCGGTCGTGCCAGAGGAGCAAGCGGCGGCGACGCTGCGTCGCGCCTGGGATGCCGGCATCCGCTACTTCGACACGGCCCCGCTCTACGGGCACGGCCTGTCCGAACAGCGGATCGCCGAGACGATCAGCACCGAACAGAGAGACTCATTCGTCGTCTCGACGAAGGTCGGCCGGTTGCTTCGCTCTGACGCTCCACGAGACGAGAGTCAGTACTTCGAAGGCGAGCCCTTCTATGTCGATGTTCCCGAGACCGGACCGGTCTGGGATTTCAGCTACGACGGCGTCATCACCTCACTCCACGAAAGCCTGGAACGACTGCACCTCGACAGGGTGGATGTCCTGAATCTGCACGACCCGGACGATCACTACACGGAGGCGAGCACAACCGCATACGCCGCACTTCGGGACCTCCGCACCCAAGGCGTCGTTCGCGGGATCGGCGCCGGGATGAACCAGACCACGGTGCTCACCCAGCTCGTCTCCAACCTCGACCTGGATATGGTGCTCCTCGCAGGCCGCTACACCCTGCTCGACCAGGGATCGATGGGCGACCTGCTTCCCGCGTGCCGTGACAACGGCACGAGCGTCGTCGTCGGGGGCGTCTTCAACAGCGGCATCCTGATCGATCCGTCAGACGACGCCCGGTTCGACTACGTGCCGGCGGCCTCGGGGATCGTGGAGAAAGCCCGTCGCATCCGCGCGGTCTGCGACCGCTTCGACGTTCCACTCGCTGCAGCGGCCGTCCAGTTCCCGCTGGCGCACCCGCAAGTCGCGACCGTCCTGATCGGGGCGCGCTCCGTGGAGGAGCTTGACGAGGACCTGGAGCTGCTGTCCATTCAGATCCCCGACCAGCTGTGGTTCGAGCTTCAGCGAGAGGGTCTTCTCGCTGAAGGAGCCCCCATCCCCAGCCTCGAAAGCGCACGCCGATGAGGCCGCGGCGAATCGACGCGCACCATCATTTCTGGGACCCCGCAGATTTCGACTACCCGTGGATGGCCGGAGATGCGATGGATCCCGTCAGGCGTGCGTTCACGCCGGAGGATCTCGCGCCCGAACTCGAGGCGAACACGATCGACGGGACGGTTCTGATTCAGACGGTCTCCGACCTTGATGAGACCACACAGTTCCTTCAACTCGCCGAGACCACACCGTTTGTGCGCGGCGTCGTCGGTTGGGTCGACCTGACGGATGGGCGGACGGACGGGACTTTGGCAGCGCTCGATGAGCGTTTCCCCGGCCAGTTGGTCGGCATCCGCCATCAAGTGCACGACGAGACTGACGCCGCCTGGCTCGACCGGCCCGATGTCCGCACAGGGGTCGAAGCGGTCGGGAGTGCCGGGCTGGCCTACGACCTGCTTGTTCGCACACGCGAACTCCCCTCCGCGATTCGTCTGGTGTCGGACCTGCCCGATCAGCGTTTCGTTCTCGATCACATCGCCAAGCCGCCCATCGCCGACGGGTGGAGTCCCGACTGGGCCCGTTTGATCGGTGAGCTCGCCGAACGACCGAACGTGGCCGTCAAGCTCTCCGGGATGGTCACCGAAGCGAACTGGGACGACTGGAACGCCGACACGCTGCGCCCATACGCGGAACACGTCCTGGAGGTCTTCGGGACCGACCGGGTCCTGTTCGGGTCGGACTGGCCGGTGTGCCTCCTCGCCGCCTCCGGATACTCGCAGGTCGTCGACACGGTGACAGAACTGCTCGCGGGCCTGAGCCAGGACGAGGAGGCAGACACCCTCGGCGGCAACGCCATCCGCTGGTACCGGCTCGAGAACGACTGATGGGTCGCTCCTTCGTCACCGGCTCCACCGACGGGATCGGTCTTGCCACTGTCCGCGCGCTCGCTGCTGCCGGGCACGATGTGGTCGCGCACGCGCGCTGACAGGCTCGAAGACACGAAAAGAGCGGGCCGCCCCACATCACGGCCCGCTCTTCTGTGCGTGAGTCAGGATCCACGCACAGCTTCCGGAACCCTCAGCGCGCCCATCCCGCCGTCGACAGTCAGCAGTGTTCCGGTCGTGGATGCGTTGCCGGGATCGGCGAGATACACGATCGCGTGCGCGACCTCGTCCGGTGAGACCAACCGGCCGAGCGGCTGGCGCCGCGTGAGCTGTTCACGGGCTGAGTCCGCATCGCCTGCGCCCTGCAGCAACCGGGAGACCCACGGTGTGTCCGCAGTCCCTGGAAGGACCCCGTTGACCCGGATCCGACCGACGAAGTCGGCAGCGGACGCGATCGTGAGGGCTTCGAGGGCTCCTTTCGACGCGGAGTACAACGCCCGCTGCGGGACTCCCACCTTGGACACGATCGAACAGGTGTTGACCACTGCGGCGTCGGTGGACTTCAGCAGGAACGGCACCGCCGCGCGCGTGACACGCACCGCCCCGAGGACATTGAGGTTCAGCACCCGGTGCCATTCGTCGTCCGAGTTCGCGGTGATATCGCCGACCGCGCCGACGCCCGCGTTGTTGATGACGATGTCGAGACGTCCGAATGTCTCGATGACCGCCGCCACAGCCGATTCGACGCTCGCCGAGTCGGTGACATCCGACGGGACGTAGAGCACGCGTGAGTCCTCGGCCGGATTCCGGTCGAGGACGGCGACCCGAGCTCCCCGCTCCAGAAGGAGCCGGGTCGTTGCCGCGCCGATTCCGCTGGAGCCACCCGTCACGATCGCGGCGAGACCGTCGAAGCCGCTCATCGTGCACCGACCACGTTCTGTCGCTGTTCCCCGAGACCGTCGATCCCGAGTGCCATCACGTCGCCGGCCTTCAGGTAGACCGGGGGCTTCGCCCCCATGCCGACTCCCGGAGGTGTCCCTGTGTCGATCAGGTCGCCCGGTTCAAGGACGAGGAACTGGCTCAGGTAGTGCACGATCGTGTACGGATCGAAGATCATCGTGGCCGTGCTGCCGGTCTGCCGGCGCACCCCGTTGACGTCCAGCCACATCGCCAGGTCGTTGACGTCGGAGATTTCGTCGGGCGTCACCAGCCACGGGCCAGTCGGGTTGAAGGTCTCCGCCGATTTGCCCTTCACCCATTGGCCTCCGCGCTCCATCTGGAACGCACGCTCGCTGACGTCGTTGACCAGGACGAAACCGGCGATCACGTCGCGCGCCTCCTCCGGGCTGTTCAGGTAGCTCGCCCGACGGCCGATGACGATGCCGAGTTCGACTTCCCAGTCGGTCTTCGCCGACCCGCGGGGGATCCGAACGTCGTCGTACGGGCCGACGACAGTGTTCGGAGCCTTGTTGAACACGATCGGTTCCGCGGGGACCGCCTGCCCGGTCTCTGCTGCATGGTCGCTGAAGTTCAAGCCGATGCACAGCACCTGGTGCGGCCGCCCGATAGGCGAGCCGATCCTCTCGTCGCCGAATCTCTCGATCCGACCGTCCGCGATCCGACGACCGACTTCGTCGCGGAGGGAGTCGAGTCCGCCGGAACGGAAGTACGCCTCGTCGAAGTCCCGAGCGACGTCCGAGACGTCCACGTACTGTGTCTCGTTCACGCGGACAATGGGACGCTCAGCGCCGGCCGGTCCGATACGCATCAATTTCATCGTTATTGCTCTCCTAGATTCGCCCCATACACCGACGACGTCGTCCCGGGTCACGAGGCAGACTGCCTCCTAAGCGTCCAGGGACGAGTTGCGGTGGTCAACGACGACTAGCGGATGGAGAGTATCCGGCAAGCGAATGTGTCGGCTCGGTCAGGCGGTGACGGGGATCTCCCACGTCCCTTCCGGGCGTGGTGAGGAGGTGACGATGTCGATGAACGCACGCGCGGCAGCATTGAGAGGGCGCTCGCTGTGCCACCATACGCCGACGTCGCGATACTGATCGATGGCGAGTTCACGGGTTTCCAGCCCGTCCTGACGGATCATCGCGAACCCCAGGTAGTTCATGATCCCTATCCCGTGCCCCGCACGGACCATCGCGCCCAGTGTCGACGGTTGGTGCGACACCGATCCTGCCGGCAATCCGCGCCGCAGCGCGCTGAACGCCGATTCGGCTTCCGATCCCACCGTCTCGTCGAGGAGTGGGTTCCCGATCGTGATGATCCGTTCACCGCCGAGCTGGCGGGGATCGACCAGGTCGTTCTCGAGCAGCGGGTGCCCGACCGGAGCCACCACGACGAACGGCTCACGCCACAGCGGCCTGACCGAGAACGACCGATCCCTTGGCTCTGGCCGCATCGGACGGAGGGCGACCGCGACGCGTCGCTCGCTCAGGGCGGTCTCGATGATCCCGACGTCTCCGTCGAGGATCGACAATTCGATGTGCGGGTGGAGTTCGTCGAGACGCGTGACCACGGCCGGAAGGAATTGCGCACTCGCGCTCGCGAAGCTCGCCACTCGCACCGTCCCCGCAATGACACCTTTCTCAGCAAGCACGCCAGAGGTCAGTTCGTCAGCGGCCGCCAGAACCGCCCTCGCGCGAGGCAGGAGCGCTTTTCCCTCGTCCGTGAGCGTCAGCGGCCGGACGCGTCGTTCGATGAGCGAGCAGCCGAGCTCCTTCTCGAGGTTGGAGATGTGGGCCGATACGCGGGGTTGCGAGAGGTGGACCAGCTCGGCTGCGCGCGCGAATCCGCCGGCATCAACCACTTCGACCCAGGTCCGCAGCCACGTCAGTTCGAGCGTCATACGAGTCCTCCCTTTGCTCGAGTCCGAGGGTGGCTCGATCCTAGTTGCGACGGACGGACGGCCATGACACGCATCTGGGATCCGGATCGACCGTATTCGGCAAACGTCGTTGACCAGTCGGGTCGGTCGTGAGGCAATGAACTGTACCGTGCACATCTGCGCTCAGCGCAGCCGAAGGAGACAACTATGACCATCGAGAGTTCGCTCGGCAGCGCCCGTGGTGTCCTGTCAGCAGACACCGGCGACCTCAACCGAGGCGACGACGGAGCCGTCATCGTTTCGATCGAGACGTATGCGCTCGCTGTGCCTCTCGCGAAGCCGATCGCCGACTCGACCGCTGCCATGTCGCACTGGACAGTGCCGGTCGTCGAGATCCGTACAGCGGACGGCCGGGTCGGAACAGGGATCTCCGGTGTGCACTGTGCGCCGGAACTGCTGGCCGATGTCATCGGGAAGTACTACTCCCCCTCCCTGCTCGGTTCCTCATCGGAAGACATCCTCGGAACCTGGAAACGGCTCTATTGGCTCCCGACCCACTGGATGGGACGCGCCGGCGTCATGCACATGGCCCTTGCGATGGTCGACATCGCACTGTGGGACCTTGCCGCGCAGCGCGCCGGCGCTCCCCTGTGGCAGCTTCTCGGCGGCACGTCCAGCGACATCGAGGCGTACAACACCGACGGCGGCTGGCTGAACTTCTCCGAGGCGGAACTCACTCGCGACCTCCTGTCGCTGATCGACAATGGCTGGCAGCGGGTCAAGATCAAAGTCGGCAAGGCCGACTGGCGCGAGGACGTTCGCAGGGTCAGCGCCGTTCGTGCAGCCATCGGCGACGACGTCACCCTGATGTGCGACGCGAACCAGCGCTGGGATCTCGCCACGGCCAGCCGTATCCTCCCGTTCCTGGAGGAGGCGCGGATGGACTGGGTGGAGGAGCCTCTGCACGCCGACGATCTCGGCGGGCATGCAAAACTGCAGCGGTCCACGGTCCTCGATATCGCGGCCGGCGAGAGCATCTACTCGTATCAGCAGTTCACCAGCTTCATCGAGGCGGACGCCTTCCGTGTCGTGCAGGTTGACGCGACCCGTGTCGGGGGCGTCACAGAGTGGCTGCAGGTCGCCGCGCACGCCGCGGCGAAGGGGCTCCGCATCGCCCCGCACGCCGGCGACATGATGCAGGTGCACCAGCACCTCGTCGGCACGGTTCTGTCCGAAGTTCCTCCGCTGATCGAGTACATTCCCTGGACTCAGGACGCCTTCCTGGAACGGAGCGTCGTGAGCGAGGGGTACCTCACGCGGCCCCAGCTTCCTGGCGCATCCACCGCAATCGACCCCGTCGCTCGCTCCCGTTGGCAGATCGCCGGCGTCGGCGGCACGGTCAGTGTCTGACCGAGACGGCCGGAATGAGTAAACCGAGCACGGTCGCGTTCGAAGCAGAGCTCACCGAGTCAGCTGTTGCCGTTTCACAACGACAGACGTTGCGGCGCGCACTCGCACACGACGCCTCCCATTACCTCCTCGTTCCGGACGCTGTCGTGACGCCGAAGACGACGGATGAAGTGGCTCAGGTGATCGCGGCCGCACGCATGAGCCTCGCTCCGATCACCTTCCGTTCCGGAGGAACCAGTCTCTCCGGACAGGCGAGCACGCACGCTGTCCTCGCAGACACCCGCCGCCACTTCCGGCGCATCGACGTGCTCGACGAAGGCGCGCGGGTCCGGGTCCAGCCGGGAGCGACGGTACGCCAGGTGAACGTGCGGCTTGCCCGGTTCGGTCGCAAACTCGGGCCGGATCCGGCGAGTGAGATCGCCTGCACGATCGGTGGCGTCATCGCCAACAACTCCAGCGGTATGGCGTGCGGAACAGAACAGAACACGTACCGCACGCTCGAATCGCTCACCGTCGTCCTTCCGAGCGGGACCACCATCGACACGGGGGCCGCGAACGCCGATGAGACACTTCGCGCTGCGGAACCGGAGCTCGTCGCCGGGCTTCTGAAACTTCGGGACACGCTGCAACGAGACCGAACGCTGGTCGCCGAGGTGCGCAGGCAGTTCTCCATCAAGAACACGATGGGCTATTCGATCAATGCGCTCATCGACTTCGACTCCCCCGCCGAGATCCTCGCGCACCTCATCGTCGGCAGCGAAGGCACTCTCGGGTTCGTTGCGGAGGCCGTCTTCCGCACCGTGCCCGTGCAAGCTCACGCCGCGACCGGCCTCCTCGTGTTCACGGATCTCGCGGGGGCGACCGCATCACTTCCCGCCCTCGTCGATGCAGGGTTCGCGACCATCGAGCTGATGGATGCTCTGTCCCTCCGCGTAGCGCAGACCGAGGCGGACTGCCCAGAGGAAATCGCCGGCATCAACGTCGAGGGTCACGCGGCGCTGCTCGTTGAACTTCACGGGGCGACGGAGCCCGAACTCGATAGGCAGGTGGACCAAGTAGCAGAACTCCTCGAGATCCTGCCCCTCGCCGTACCGGCGAGTCTTACACGGGATGCCGACAGCAGGGCCAGCCTGTGGCATGTGCGCAAAGGCCTGTACACGGCTGTCGCGGGCGCCAGGCCGAGCGGGACCACGGCGCTGCTCGAGGACATCGCGGTCCCCGTCGCCGAGCTCCTTCCCACCTGCACAGAGCTCACGGCCCTGTTCGACGAGTTCGAATACGAAGGCTGTGTGATCTTCGGACACGCCAAAGACGGCAACATCCACTTCATGGTGAATGAGCGCTTCGACGAGCCAGGCGCCGTCGATCGCTACCGCCGGTTCACCGAACGCATGGTGGACCTCGTCCTCGCGCGCGGAGGAACTCTGAAGGCTGAGCACGGCACAGGCCGGATCATGGCGCCGTTCGTACGGCGCCAGTACGGTGACACCCTCTACGTGCTGATGGTCGAGATCAAACACCTGTTCGACCCGACCGGCATCTTCAACCCCGGCGTCCTCATCAACGACGACCCGACCTCGTACCTCAAAGACCTCAAGACGACGCCGACCGTCGAGAGCGAGGTCGACCGCTGCGTCGAATGCGGATATTGCGAGTCCGCGTGCCCGTCACGCGACCTCACGCTCACCCCGCGGCAGCGCATCGTGCTGCGCCGAGAGATGGAGTCGGCCAGAGCCAATGGCGACACGGTGCTCCTGGAGTCACTCGAAGCGGACTACGAGTACGAGGGCGAAGAGACGTGCGCCGTGGACGGCATGTGCGCCGTCGCCTGCCCCGTCGACATCAACACGGGCGACCTCGTGAGGCGTCTGCGCGCAGAACGGCAGGGAACCATCCCGAACGCGGTCGCGTCAGCTGCAGCAGAGGCGTGGGGCCCGATCAGCCGCGCGGGAGCCGTCGCGCTGTCCGCTGCGAAGCCGCTGGCGGCGCTGGCGATTCCAGCCACGCAGGTCGGACGGGCGGTGCTCGGCAAGGATCGCGTTCCGCTCTACGACGCGAGACTGCCAGCCGGTGGCCACGCGCGCAAGCGTCTCGCAGGAGACGCACGAGCGGACGCGGTCGCTGTCTACTTCCCCGCGTGTGTCGGCACGATGTTCGGACCAGAGACGGGCGGGATCGGCGTGCAGGACGCTCTGGTGACCCTGGCGGATCGCGCGGGCGTCCCGTTGCACGTCCCGTCGGGAATCGACAGCGTCTGCTGCGGCACACCGTGGAAGTCCAAAGGCTTCGTGGATGGGTACGCACACATGTCGCGAAAGACTGTCGACCTCCTGATCGAAGCTACCGACAATGGGCGGATCCCTGTCGTCAGTGACGCATCCTCGTGCACAGAGGGCCTGGAGCTGATGACGCGCTCCGCCGCTGAGCGTGGGATCGAGCTTCGGATCGTTGATTCGGTCGCATTCGCCGAGCAGTTCCTCGTCCCGAATCTGACGGTGACCTCGCGTCTCGGTTCGGTCGTCGTCCACCCGACATGTTCGACCACTGCTCTTGGCACTACCTCAGCACTGCACAGCGTCGCCAACGCCGTCGCGGACCGCGTCGTCACTCCAGAGGACTGGGGGTGCTGCGCCTTCGCCGGGGATCGTGGAATGCTTCACCCCGAATTGACGGCGGCCGCGACCGCGGCAGAAGCAGAAACCGTTGCGGCAGAGAAGTACGACGCGTACGTTTCCTCCAACCGAACCTGCGAGATCGGAATGACGAGGGCGACAGGAAACCCATACCGGCACGTTCTGGAGATTCTCGAGGCAGCGACCCGACCACGATCGGAATACGTGACCGCGTAAAGCAATGACGCCGATGATTGCGGAGGAGACTCTGTTGACGTAGCTTGATGGCGGAAACTATTGTGGTGAGAGGCGTTGCAGTTCTGCACTTTCGGGGGTCGCTGATGATTCCCGGCATGCATGCCAGACAGGATCGATATCGGTGAGTGATACGCAGGCATTGCACGGGTTGGCGGGATTCCCGCTCGACACCCCCGCGGTGGTCGACGTCTTCACGGAGGTCCTCAAGCGCGGCCCGATCGCCCGCATCGAGATCGCCAAGAGGACAGGCCTCTCTCAAGCGGCGGTGACAAAAGCGGTCGCGCCCCTCATCGTCCAGGGTCTTCTCTCCGCGCACGACAACATGCGCCTGACGCAGCCCGGCCGTCCGGTGCAGCCCATCAGCGTGAATGAACAAGCGCAGCTTGCGATCGGTGTGGAGGTTCGGGCAAACGAGATCTTCGCCGTCGCCACCACGATGCGGGCCAACGTCGTCCAGTCGGCGCACAGGTCGCTGCTCGGCACGACGGTGGACGCCGTAACCGATGCGATCGCTGCCGCGGTGAACACCCTCACGAAGGCGTTGGGCGCAGACGCAGAGCGCGTTATGGGGGTCGGCGTCTCCGTCTCCGGCGACGTCGACAAACAGACGGGGACCGTTCGGAGCTCGCCGAGGTTGAACTGGTCCGAGGTTCCCTTTGAACGCATCCTCCGGGACCGGCTGGCCCTGCCGGTGATCATCGACAACGATGTCCGCGCTCTCGCGATCGCTGAGGAGTGGTTCGGGATCGGTGTGGACGCCGACTCGTTCGCGATCGTGACGATCGGGGCCGGCATCGGCTGCGGGCTGTACATCAACGGCGACGTGGTGGAAGGCGCATACGGAGTGGCGGGCGAACTCGGCCACCTGCCGCTCGGTCCGAGCGATTTGGTGTGCTCGTGCGGCCGAAGAGGCTGCGTGGAGACGGTAGCCTCCTCCAGCGCCATCCTGCAGGCGATCCGCACCGCCAAGAACGACTTTCTGCTCTCGATGCGCGAAGCCGTGGAACTTGCACGGTCTGGCGACCCCGACGCCGTGGCGATTTTCGAGCAGGCCGCCCGTATCATCGGGACAGCGCTTGCCACGATGGCCAATCTTGTGGGTCCGAGCATCATCTTGGTCGCTGGCGAATCCGTGACCGATTTCGACCTGTACGAGCAGCGGATCCGCGAGAGCTTCGACGAGCACACGTTCTCCTCCGCGGGCGAATGCCAGATCATCACGCAATCGCACACGTTCGAGAACTGGGCTCGGGGTGCGGCCGCTTCGCTGATCCGCGCCAGCGTTCAACACGCCTGACACATCGTTCCCAGAGCGGCCGGGATAGCCACGCACCAGTCAGCGGCCACACGGACAAGGCAGGTCTCCGGACGGTGAAGCCCTCGGGCTGTCGGGAGGGGTGACTCAGCCCTGGACGTCGACGCGAAAAGGGAGTCATCGACCGAAGCGATACAGTGCATCCGACCGTGCCCGGCGTGTGTGGGAGCGAATCGCTCCCACACACGCATTCGGGTAAGTAGCCGGCGCTTCCGAAGGGCCCCTAAATCCCCGGCGGCAGCACCAGCCGACCCGTTAAGCAAACAGCTTTCCATACCGGTCGGTCAACTCGGACCGGCGTACAGCGTCATCGAGCCCAGGGTTTCCCGCCGGATGCGGCGAGGAACCCTGGGCACGAATGCGTGAATCAGGCCGCGGGAGGCGCAGGCGGCGTCGGCGCTGCCGGGGCGGCAGCGGCCGGGGCGGCAGCGGCCGGGGCGGCAGCACCGGGGTGCGCGAGCGCGCGGGCCTTGAGGTGCGCGAACTCCTCCTGCGTGATGACACCCTGGTCGAGAAGCTGCTTGGCCTTGGCGATCTCGTCGGCCGGGCTGGAGCTCGCGACCGTGCGGATGTAGTCGTCGGTCGCGCTCTGAACCTGTCGCGCCTCCTTCTGGCTACGCTCCGCCATGCCTGGCCCGCGAGCGATCAGGTAGACCAGCGCGGTGAGGAACGGCACGAAGATCAGGAAGATGATCCACAGCGCCTTCCACCACCCGTTGAGCTTGTGGTCGCGGAAAAGGTCGCCGATGATCGCGAACAGCGCGAACAGGTAGGCGATGAACGCGAAGCTCCAGAAGAAGAGCCAGATGATGTTCCAGAAGTTGTCCCACATAATGTTCCCCACCCTCCGTACCCCAGACCGAAGCGTGCCTGGGTATGCGCTGAGAGTAGCGCGACGCGTTCTGTGCGTCTAGACCGTATGACGCGCATGTGACGGCGGCGCCGGAGCGGCCTCGCGGTCGCGTCCTGAAGGTCAGCGACCGGCCTCGCGGGCGTCGCGCGCAGCGCTGAGGTCGGAGTACGCTCGCTCGGTTTCGCGGCCGATGCGCTGTCCGCGGGCCTGCAACGCCGCCGGCAGCCACTCGCTGAGCACGAACCGCCGACGACGTGGGATGCGCTCGACCGCGTTCTGGGTGCGGGCCGCCCTGGCGACCCATCCGTGTTCCATTCCCTGTGTGAAGATTCCCTGAGCCATGACGTTAACGTTACGGAGGGAAAGATTCGGCCACGAGATGGCTTTAGGTCTTCCTTCGCAAAGATTCGGCCACTATGCTTCTGACATGATCCGCTCTGTCGCAGTGCCGCTCATCGACGACTTCGCCATGTTCGAATTCGGCGTGGTCTGCGAGGTCTTCGGCCTCGACCGCAGCTACGCGGGAATCACCCCGTTCGACTTCCGCATCTGCGCGATCGAGCCAGGCGTCCCCATCCCGAACCCGACAGGGGCGTCGATCATCGCACCCTTCGGACTCGATGCGATGGACGATGCCGACCTGATCGCGGTCCCGGCCGCCCGCATCCGGGACGACTACCCGGAGGAACTGCTGGACGGCCTGCGTCGAGCGGCCGACCGCGGCGCCATCCTGCTGAGCGTCTGCTCGGGCGCGTTCATCCTCGGTGCTGCCGGGCTGCTCGACGGGCGCAAGGTCACCACGCACTGGCGATACGCGGACGCGCTCGCCCGCCGCTTCCCCGCCGCGGACGTCGACCCCGACGTGCTGTTCGTCGACGACGGCAACCTCATCACCAGCGCAGGCACATCGGCAGGCGTGGATGCGAGCCTGCACCTCGTGCGGCGCGAGCTCGGCAGCGCGACGGCCAACACCATCGCCCGAAACATGGTCGTGCCCCCGCAGCGCGACGGCGGCCAGCGGCAGTACATCGAGCGGCCGGTGTCCGACTGCACGGACGACACCTTCACCGAACTGCTCGACCACCTCTCCGACCACCTCGACGAGAACCACACCGTGAGCGCGCTGGCCGGGCGCGTGCACATGTCGACCCGCAGCTTCTCGCGGCGCTTCGTGGCGGAGACCGGGGTGTCGCCGATGCAGTGGCTGACCACCCAGCGCATCCTGCACGCCCGGCTGCTGCTGGAGACGACCGACCTCCCGGTGGACGAGGTGGCGCGGCAGTCCGGGTTCGCGAGCGCGACCCTGCTCCGCCACCACTTCGACGCGGAGGTGGGCGTCGCCCCCACGCGCTACCGCGCCGCGTTCACCCAGCGCGAGTCCGTTCCCGCCGGCTGACCCCGAAACCATCGAGTCCGAACTTGTTCACATCCAGAGACGGCGTGTCGCCTGAACAAGTTCGGACTCGATAGTTTCGGAGGGGACGGGGAGAGAAGATGGGAGAGGGCATGGCGGAGCGGGTGCAGTACGAGCGATTCGGCGGGCCGGAGGTGCTCGAGGTCGTGCAGGTGGAGACGCCGACGGCGCCGGAGGGCGGCGTCGTCGTCGCGGTGAAGGCGGCGGGGGTGAACCCGATCGACGGGAAGATCCGGTCGGCGCTGCGGTCGAGCGGGCCGATCACCGGGCCGCGCGGACTCGGCAGCGACGCGGCAGGCGTCATCGTCGAGGTCGGGGAGGGAGCGAGCGGCTGGGAGGCGGGCGACGAGGTGGTGGTGCGCGGGGCGCACGGCGCGTACGCGACGCATCTCACCGCATCCACCGACCAGCTGGTGCGGAAGCCCGCCGGGGTGACCTGGGAGCAGGCTGCGGCGATCGGTGTGCCCGTGAGCACCGCGTATCAGGCGCTGCGCTCCCTCGGCGTCGAGGGCGGGATGACGCTGCTGATTCACGGCGGCTCCGGAAGCGTCGGGCGCGCGGCGATCCAGTTCGCCGTGCGCGATGGCGCCACCGTGGTGGTCACGGCGAGCGAGGGCAATCACGACGCGCTGCTGGCGCTCGGCGCGGTCCCCGTGGCGTACGGACCCGGCGTGGTGGACCGTCTGCGCCTGGCTGCACCGCAGGGCTACGACAGGGTCCTGGACGCGATCGGCACCGACGAGGCACTGGATGCGTCGTTCGAGTTGGTCGAGGACC
Organism: Leifsonia sp. NPDC102414; assembly: GCF_044765685.1. Taxonomy (NCBI): domain Bacteria; kingdom Bacillati; phylum Actinomycetota; class Actinomycetes; order Micrococcales; family Microbacteriaceae; genus Leifsonia; species Leifsonia sp. NPDC102414. The sequence continues at coordinate 242,272 of NZ_JBIWKN010000005.1, read as the reverse complement.
GCTCGCACATCGGGACCATCGTGATGGGCGCTCGCGCCGCCGAGCTGGGCATCCTGGCCTGGGCGGGCGGCAATCCCGTCCCGCTCACGCCGCAGGAGCAGGCCTGGCGGGACGAGGCGTACCCTGTCGTGCTCGACCTGATCGACCGCGGAGAGTTCACGGTCGAGATCGCGCGGACGTTCCCGCTCTCACAGGCTGCGGACGCGCAGCGATTGGTGGAGTCCGGACACCCGGGCGGGAAGGTCGTCCTGCTGCCCTAGCGGGTTGGACGCGGCCTCACGTTCTGTATGGAGGGCCCGCACCGGAGAAGAGGCGCCGGCGGGCGCGCCATAACCCCCGTGACGGCGTCGACCCTGAAAACCGGCGCCTCGTGTGCAGAATCCTAGCATTAACCGGTCGTACGGTTTCTTGGCCCTGCCGGTGTCTGCGGGAGGTCGTCACCTCGGTAGTGGCGGATTCTGCGCCAGTTCCGCACCGCCAGCTGGACACAGATCGCCACGGTGAGCACACCGCACACGATCACCCCCCAGGCCCGCGGATTCTCGCCCTGGGTGGGGATGGCGACGGCGAGCGCAACGGTCGCGATCAGCGTCGCCACGGCGAGCGCGATCCCGATGCCCACTCCGCGCCACGCTCTGACGCGATCAATACGGTCGCCCATTCACCGGAATTTACTCCCGGAACGAGGTGAACGCCAGGTGAACGCGCGGTGAAGATTCAGTGCATTGCGCAGCGCAGATGGGACAGGACAGACGAAACGGCCGGACCCCGCTTCCGGGTCCGGCCGTTCACCGTGCGTTCCGAGTGCTACTCCTTGAACGCGTCCTTGACCTTCTCGCCGGCGCCCTTGAGGTCCGCCTTGGTCTGGTCCGCCTTGCCCTCTGCTTCGAGGCGCTCGTTGTCGGTGGCCTTGCCTGCGGCTTCCTTGGCCTTGCCCCCGGCCTTCTCGGCAGCGTTCTGGATCTTGTCGTCGAGTCCCATGACGATCCTCCCTTTCTCACGCGTTCGCGTCGGCAGTACTGCCGACCTGCCTTCGACGCTCCCACGCCTCGGCGGCCGGTACTACCCCCTTGCCAGCATTCTCTGAGGATGCCAACCCCTTCCATGCACGGTCTGACGCGAAGAGGATGGCAGTCGTGAGCACCAGCAGCTATCGCCTTCAGATCTCCCCCGACTTCACCCTTCGCGACGCCGCCCAGATCCTGGGATACCTGAGGAGGCTCGGGGTCGGCTGGGTGTACCTCTCCCCTCTGCTCGAGGCCGAGCCTGGCTCCGCCCACGGCTACGACGTCGTCGACCACTCCCGCGTCGACGCCGCGCGCGGGGGTCCGGATGCGCTGCTCGCGTTCAGCGACGCCGCCCACCGGCGCGGACTGCGCGTGCTCGTCGACATCGTTCCGAACCACATGGGTATCGCGACCCCCGCGCTGAACGCCTGGTGGTGGGATGTGCTCGGCAACGGCCAGGAGTCGCCGTTCGCCGACCACTTCGACATCGACTGGGCGGCGGGAGGCGGCCGGGTGCGCATCCCGGTGCTCGGCCACGACGACGACACCGCTGAGCTGAGCGTGGAGGACGGAGAGCTGCGCTACTACGAGCACCGCTTCCCCATCGCCGCGGGCACGGAGGGCGGGACGCCGGCCGAGGTGCACGACCGGCAGCACTACGAGCTGGTCTCCTGGCGCCGCGCAGACCACGACCTCAACTATCGCCGGTTCTTCGCGGTGAACACGCTCGCCGGCATCCGCGTGGAGGACGACAGGGTGTTCGACGCGTCGCACGCCGAGATCGGCCGGTGGATGCGCGAGGGTCTGGTCGACGGGCTCAGAGTCGACCATCCGGACGGCCTCGCCCACCCAGGCCGCTACCTGGAGCGACTGGCGGCGCTGGCGGAGGGACGGCCGGTGTGGGTGGAGAAGATCCTGGAGGGCGATGAGCGCATCCCGGACTGGCCGGTCAGCGGCACGACGGGATACGACGCGCTCGCGCTGATCGACCGCGTGTTCGTCGATCCCGCCGGCGCCGACACGCTCACCGAGCTCGCCGGGGATGCGGAGACGAACTGGGCAGCGCTCGTGCACGACAGGAAGCGGGCGGTGGCCGACGGCATCCTGAACTCGGAGGTGCGGCGGATCGCGCGCTTGCTCGATGACGCAGAGACGGGAGCGCAGGACGCCACCATCGACGCCGTCGCAGAGCTCGCCGCCTGCTTCCCGGTGTACCGCAGCTACCTCCCCTTCGGCATCGACCAGCTGCACGCGGCACGAGATGCAGTTCTCGCCTCCCGCCCCGACCTCGCCGACGCGCTCGCCCGCGTCGTCCAGCGCCTGGCCGACCCGGCCGATCCCGCTGCGGTCCGCTTCCAGCAGACCAGCGGCATGATCATGGCCAAGGGCGTCGAGGACAACGCCTTCTACCGGTACACCCGCCTGATCTCGCTCACCGAGGTGGGCGCTGAGCCCGCCGAGTTCGCCGTGCCCGTGGCCGAGTTCCACGAGCGTCAGCTGGACAGGCAGGAGCGCCTGCCGGAGTCGATGACGACGCTGAGCACCCACGACACCAAGCGCGGAGAGGACACCCGCGCGCGCGTCAGCGCGCTGGCCGAGCTGCCGGATGCGTGGGCGCGGTTCCTGCGGGAGGTCGCGGCACGCGCATCCATCGGCGACGCCTCGCTGGAGGACGGACTGTGGCAGGCGGCGGTGGGCGCCTGGCCGATCTCGCGGGAGCGGCTGCGCGAGTACGCGCTGAAAGCGGCGCGCGAGGCCGGCACGGGCACGTCGTGGACGGACGGCGACCAGGAGTTCGAGCAACGCCTGCTCTCGCTGGTCGACGCGGCGTACGACGACGACATCGTGCGCGGCGAGGTCGAGGCCATCTCAGCACGGGTCGACGCCGCAGGAGCGTCGAACAGCCTGGGCGCCAAGCTCGTGCAGCTCCTCTCTCCGGGGATGCCGGACGTCTACCAGGGCAGTGAGCGCTGGGAGCAGTCGCTGGTCGACCCGGACAACCGGCGGCCGGTCGGCTTCGACGCCGCCGACGCCCTGCTCGCCCGCATCGACGACGGGTGGCTGCCGGACATCGACTCGTCCGGCGCCGTCAAGGTGCTCGTCACCTCCCGCGCCCTGCGGCTGCGCCGCGACCGGCCGGAGCTGTTCACGACATACCGGCCGCTCGTGGCCACCGGAGCGCAGGCCGACCACGCGATCGCTTTCGACCGCGGCGGCGCCATCGCCATCGCCACCCGCCTGCCGATCGGCCTCGCCGCTGCGGGAGGATGGCAGGACACCACCATCGACCTCGGAGGGCAACGGATGCGGGACGAACTGACGGGTGCGGAGCACACGGGCACGACCAGGCTGGCGACGATCCTCGAGCACTACCCCGTCGCGCTGCTGGTGGTGCTGTGAACCGGCGGTTCCCGGTGTGGGCGCCGGACGCATCCACGGTCTCGCTGGTGGTCGAGGGCGCGGACGACCGGCCGCTGACCCGGGGGGACGACGGCTGGTGGTGGCTGGACCAGCCGCTGCCCGCCGCCCGCGGGGCGCTCGACTACGGATTCGTGGTCGATGGGCACGGACCGCATCCCGACCCCAGGTCGCTGCGGCAGCCGCGCGGGGTGCACGCGCTCAGCCGCGAGTTCGACCCGTCGGCGCACGTGTGGGAGGACGCGGAGTGGCGAGGCCGCGAGCTGCTCGGGGCCGTGATCTACGAGCTGCACATCGGCACCTTCACACCGGACGGGACGCTCGACTCCGCCATCGACCGGCTCGACCACCTCGTGCAGCTGGGGGTGGATGCGGTGGAGCTGCTGCCCGTCAACGCCTTCAACGGCGAGCACGGCTGGGGCTACGACGGCGTGCTCTGGTTCGCGGTGCACGAGCCGTACGGCGGACCGGCCGCATACCAGCGCTTCGTGGACGCCTGCCACGCGCGCGGCCTGGCGGTGATCCAGGACGTCGTGTACAACCACCTCGGCCCGAGCGGCAACTATCTGCCGGTGTTCGGTCCGTACCTCGGCGACAGTCACAGCACCTGGGGCGCGTCCGTCAACCTCGACGGTCCACAGTCCGACGAGGTGCGGCGCTACATCGTCGACAACGCGCTGTACTGGCTGCGCGAGCTGCACGTCGACGGCCTGCGACTGGATGCGGTCCACGCCCTCCACGACGCGCGCGCCGTGCACATCCTGGAGGAGCTGGCGACCCAGGTGGACGAGCTGAGCGCCGAGCTCGGGCGACCGCTCGGCCTGATCGCCGAGAGCGACCTCAACGATCCGAGGGTCATCCGCGAGCGCGCGCGCACCGGCTACGGCATCACCGCGCAGTGGGACGACGACGTGCACCACGCCATCCACAGCAACCTCACCGGGGAGACGACGGGCTACTACGCAGACTTCGCCGGGCCGGGTTCGCTCGCCAAGGTGTTCGAGCGCGGGTTCTTCCACGACGGCACCTGGTCGAGCTTCCGCGAGCGGCACCACGGGCGGCCACTGGATGCGGACATCCCGCGCACCCGGCTGGTCGCGTTCAGCCAGGACCACGACCAGATCGGCAACCGCGCGGTCGGCGACAGGCTCACCGCCACGCTGAATCAGGGCCAGCTCGCCGTCGCGGCCACGCTGACGCTGCTCGGGCCGTTCACGCCGATGCTGTTCATGGGGGAGGAGTGGGGCGCGACGACGCCCTGGCAGTTCTTCACGTCGCATCCGGAGAAGGAGCTCGGCGAAGCGACAGCACGCGGCAGGATCGCGGAGTTCGCGAAGATGGGCTGGGACCCGGACATCGTGCCAGATCCGCAGGGCCCTGAGACGTTCGAGCGCTCCCACCTCGACTGGGCGGAGCCGGAGCGACAGGAGCATGCGCGGCTGCTCGCGTTCTACCGCGACCTGATCGCGTTGCGCCGCGGCATCCAGGTGGATGCGCAGGCGACCGACATCACGGCGGACGGCGACGTCTTCGCGTTCAGCAGGGGCGGGATGCGTGTGCGGGTCAGCCTGAGCGGCGCCGGCCTGAGCGGCACCGACCTGGAGGGCGCGGAGCCGGACGCGATGCTGGCGTTCGACGATGCCGTGCGGGTGACGATGACGGATAGCTGACCGCGCCTCGCCTGTCAACGGGTGGTGAACCCTTCGATTGTCTAGATAATCTAACTATTCACCACGATGGGCGAGGCGGGCATGAGCACAACCGAACACCGAGCAGGACGCGCATGACCCAGTACACCTCGCGGCGGTACCCGCTCGGCGTCACCCTGGTCGATGGCGGCGCGAACGTCGCCGTCTACAGCGAGCACGCCGATGCTGTCACCGTCTGCGTCTTCGCCGACGACGGCACGGAGACCAGGACAGAGCTGACCAAGCGCACGGCGCACGTCTTCCACGGCATCGTGCCGGACCTCACCCCCGGCACCAGGTACGGACTCCGCGTCTCCGGACCGTGGGATCCGGCATCCGGCCTGCGCTTCAACGACGCCAAGGTGCTCCTCGACCCGCACGCCCGCGCCGTCACCGGTGCTTTCGACACCGGGCAGGCGGTCTTCGGGCACGACCTGAACCAGCCGGACCAGCTCGACCCGACGGACGGGGCGGGGCACGTGGCCCTCTCCGTGGTGGTCGACCCGCACTCGTTCGACTGGGGCGACGACCGGCCGCCGGCGACGCCGCTGGCAGAGACGATCGTCTACGAGACCCACGTCAAAGGCTTCACCAAGCAGCTCGACGCGGTGCCGGAGGACGTGCGGGGCACGTATGCCGGTCTCGCGCATCCGGCAGCCATCGAGAAGCTCACGTCGCTCGGGGTCACCGCCGTCGAGCTGATGCCCGTGCACCAGTTCCTCCAGGATGCGCACCTGGAGGAGAAGGGGCTGCGCAACTACTGGGGTTACAACACCATCGGCTTCTTCGCCCCGCACAACGAGTACTCGGCTTCCGGCGACGCCGGTCAGCAGGTGGACGAGTTCAAGGGCATGGTGAAGGCGCTGCACGCCGCCGGACTCGAAGTGATCCTCGACGTCGTCTACAACCACACAGCGGAGGGCAACGACCTCGGCCCGACGCTCAGCCTCAAGGGCATCGACAACCCGTCGTACTACCGGCTGGTCGAGGACGACCCTGAGCACTACTTCGACACCACGGGCACAGGCAACAGCGTCAACGTCAGCCACCCGGCAGCACTGCAGCTCATCATGGACTCGCTGCGCTACTGGGTCACCGAGATGCACGTCGACGGCTTCCGGTTCGATCTCGCCACCACCCTCACCAGGCAGGGCGGAGACGCGAGCGTGCACAGCGCGTTCCTCGCCCTCGTGCAGCAGGACCCGACGCTCGCGCAGGTCAAGCTGATCGCCGAGCCGTGGGACACCGCCGGCTACCAGGTCGGCGGCTTTCCTGCCGGATGGTCGGAGTGGAACGGCAAGTTCCGCGACGACGTCCGCGACTTCTGGCGAGGAACCGACGGGATGCTCGCCACGCTCTCGCAGCGCGTGCTCGGCAGCCCTGACGTGTACGAGGAATCCCGCCGTTCCCCGCTGTCGAGCGTCAACTTCGTCACAGCGCACGACGGCTTCACCCTCGCCGACCTCACGAGCTACGACCAGAAGCACAACGAGGCGAACGGCGAGGACAACGCGGACGGCGAATCCGACAACCGGTCCAGCAACAACGGAGTCGAGGGACCGACGGACGACCAGGCGATCCTCGCGCGACGCACCAGGCAGCGGAAGAACTTCCTCGCCACCGTGCTGCTCTCCGCCGGTGTGCCGATGATCCTCGGTGGCGACGAGCTGGGCCGCACCCAGCAGGGCAACAACAACGCGTACTGCCAGGACGACGAGATCTCGTGGTTCGACTGGGCGGCGGAGGACACGGAGCTGCGGGAATTCACGACCAGGCTCATCCGGTTGCGCCGCGAGGAGCCTGCGCTGCGGCCGGACTGGTACCGGCAGGGTCCGGAGACGGATGCACCGGACACGGTTCACATCGTGCGCGCGGACGGCGAGCTCTTCGCCGACGAGGACTGGGACGTCGCCGACGCCAAATCCATCGCATTCCAGTTGCGGCATACGGGAGCGGACAGGTTCCTACTCCTCCTCAACGCATCGGAGAACGGCGTCGAGTTCGTGCTGCCGGAGACGAACGGCGCCGCGTGGGAGCTGGAACTGTCGAGCGACCCCGAACTGTCGCTCGAGCATCCGGAGACCCTGATCGTCGGCCACACCGCGTTCGCGCTGCTCCGCTCGAAAGCGGAGTGATGACGGAGCACGAGATCCCGGCCCTCCTCGGCCGGTACAGACCGCACACCCTGATCGGGCGCGGCGGGGAGGCGCGGGTGTTCCGCGCGACCGACGAGATCCTCGACCGCGAGGTGGCCATCAAGGTGTACCGCGCCGGCGGCGAGGAGGAGATGCAGCAGTACCGCAGGGAACAGGGCGCGCTCGCCAGGCTCAGCCACCACGGCATCGTCTCGCTCATCGACGCAGGCATCGACTACTCGTCGCTCGACGATCCCCGGCCGTTCCTGGTGATGGAGCTCGTCTCAGGCACGGACCTGCAGACCGCCATCGCGCAGCGGCCGCTCACGGTGAGGGAGATCGCCGAGATCGCATACGACGTGTCGGAGGCGCTGGAGTACGTGCACGCGAACGGCGTGGTCCACCGCGACATCAAGCCGTCCAACATCATGCTCGTGTCGTACGGCACCACGAGCTTCCGTGCCAGGGCGCGGATCACCGACTTCGGCATCGCCAGCGGGATCGCGGGACCGGAGCCGGACGAGTCGGGAGCAACGACGGGCACCGCCGCGTACCTCAGCCCAGAGCAGGCATCCAGGGAGCACGCGACGCCGGCGAGCGACGTCTACTCGCTCGGACTCGTACTGCTGGAGTGCTTCACGCGCACGGTGACGTTCCCCGGCACCGCGGTCGAGTCTGCGCTCGCGCGGCTGCGGGCCGATCCGCCCATCCCGAGCGGCCTGCCGGGAGACTGGACGGCGCTGCTGACCGCGATGACGGCCCGCGATCCGGCCACGCGCCCCGACTTCGCGGCGCTCACCGCCGCCTTCCGCGACGCCGTCATCTCCTCCGAGCCGGTCCCCGCGTCTGCTGCCCCCGCTACCTCCCCCATCATCGAGCCCGAAGTTGTTCAGGCCGACAGCGGCGTGTCGGCTGAATAACCTCAGGCTCGATTGCTGAGGAGGGTGCGGATGGTGTCGGGGACGGTCTCGTCCTGGAGGGACGTGGTGTCCCCGAGCGGGCGCTCGTCGAAGAGATCGACCAGCAGACGGCGCATGATCTTGCCGGAGCGCGTCTTGGGCAGGTCGGGCACGACGACGATGTGGCGCGGCTTCGCGATGGCGCCGATCTCGCGCGTCACCTGATCCCGCAGCACCTGCTCGGAGGGCGCATCCCCGCTCGGCACGACGAACGCCGCGACGGCCTGCCCGGTGGTCGCGTCGTCCACGCCGACCACCGCAGCCTCGCCGACCTGTGGATGCGCGACAAGCGCCGACTCGATCTCGATCGTCGACAGGCGGTGCCCTGAGACGTTGATCACGTCGTCCAGGCGGCCGAGCAGCCAGATGTAGCCGTCCTCGTCCACGGCCGCTCCGTCACCGGCGAGGAAGTAGCCCTGCGCGGCGAACGCCCTCCAGTACGAGTCGCGGTAGCGCTCCGGGTTGCCCCACACGGTTCTGGCCATCGACGGCCAGGTGCCGTCGATCACGATCGAGCCGCCGGAACCGCGCGGCACATCCACGCCGTTCTCGTCGACCACGCGCACGGTCACCCCCGGCACAGCGTTGGTCGCCGACCCCGGCTTCAGCGTCGTGACGCCCGGCAGCGGCGCGACGATCGCCGAGCCGGATTCCGACTGCCACCAGGTGTCGACCACGGGAGCGCTGCCCGCGCCCAGCTGCTCGCGGAACCAGACCCACGCCTCCGGGTTGATGGCCTCGCCGACCGTGCCGAGCAACCGGATGCTCGACAGGTCCCAGCCGTCGCCCAGCCCGTCCGGGAACCAGGTCATGAAGGTCCGGATGAGGGTGGGCGCCGTGTAGTAGGTGGTGACGCCATAGCGCTCGATGATCTCGAAGTGCCGCCCGGCGTGCGGAGTGTTCGGCGTGCCCTCGTAGATGACCGAGGTGGCGCCGTTGGAGAACGGGCCGTAGAGCACGTAGGTGTGCGCCGTCACCCAGGCGAGGTCGGCCGTGCACCAGTACACGTCCGACTCCTTCGCGTCGAACAGCGCCCAGTGGCTCCACGACGCCTGCGTGAGGTAGCCGCCCGTGGTGTGCACCACGCCCTTCGGCGTGCCGGTCGTGCCGGAGGTGTAGATGATGAAGAGCGGCGTCTCCGCGTCGAAGTATTCCGGCTCATGGGTGTCCTGCGCCGCATCCACCACGTCGTGCCACCAGACGTCGCGGCCGTCCTGCCACGGGATGCCTGGGGTCAGGTCGCCCGTGCGCCGCACCACCAGCACGTGCTCGATGGCGTTGTCGCCTGCGACGGCGGCGTCGGCGTTCGCCTTCACCGGAACCGCGGTGCCGCGGCGGAACTGGCCGTCCGAAGTGACCAGCAGCTTCGCTCCTGTGTCCTCCACCCGGAAGCGCAGCGCCTCGGCGGAGAAGCCGCCGAACACCAGCGAGTGGATCGCTCCGACGCGAGCGATGGCGAGAGTGATGACGATGGTCTCCGGGATCACGGGGAGGTAGACGACGACGCGGTCGCCCTTCCCGATGCCGAGGGCGGTGAGTGCGTTGGCCGCCTTCGCGACGCGGCGCTGCAGGTCGGCGTATGTGATCGTCTCCGTGTCGCCGGGCTCGCCGATGAAGTCGATGGCGACGCGCTCGCCGTTGCCGGCATCCACGTGCCTGTCGACGCAGTTGACGGCAGCGTTCAGCCTGCCGCCGGCGAACCACTCGGCGCGCGGGATGCTCAGCTCGCCGTCCGCGCCGACGCTCGCGGGCTCCCAGGTGTGGGCCGTGTGCCACGGTTCCGCCCAGTCGAGGCGCGCGGCTTGCCGCTCCCAGAACGCGACGGCGTCGCTGGCGTCGTCGAAGGCGTCCGCCCCGACGTTCGCCTGCGCGGCGAAGGCTTCGGACGGCGGGTACAGCCGAGACTCCCGGCCCAGGTTCTCGATGGTGGCGGTCACCTCTCCGACGCTAGCGGGGGCGCGGCGACGGCGGCTCTGCGCGGCGTAAGGGGACGTAACGCTTGACCGTGCAGAAGAAGTGAGTGTACAGTCACTCACATGGCAACCACGTCGCGCTCCACCCTCTCGACCGCAGAAGAACGGCGCGAGAGCGTGATCGCCAGCGCCATCGAGGTCTTCGGCGCCTCCGGATACAGCAGCACGCCGATCTCGGCGGTCGCCGAGCACGCGCGCATCTCCACCGCGTACGTGTTCAAGCTGTTCCCCGGCAAGGAGACGTTGTTCGTCGCGGCCCTCGACCGCTGCTTCGACCGGATCGAAGAGGCTCTGGAACTCGGAGCGGCGGCGAGCGCCGGTCCGTCGCCCGCGGAGATCCTCTACGCGATGGGCGACGCGTACGCCGACCTCATCGCCGACCGATCGCTGCTCATGCTGCAGGTGCACGCGCAGTCCGCCGCGTCCGTCCCGGAGATCGGGGCAGCGCTGCGACGCGGCCTCGCCAGGGTCACCAGGTTCGCCAAGACGCGCTCCGGCGCACCCGACGACGACGTGCAGCGCTTCATCGCCTTCGGGCAGCTCTGCCACCTCATCGTCACCACCGGCATCGACGGCGACTCGTCCGACTGGGCGCGCATCGTCACCGCCGGCATCCGCCACCCGTAGCCGCCCCCGCCCATCCCCCGGGTTTCTTTTTCTACCCATAAGAGTGACTGATCAGTCACTCACTATCGAAAGGCACCGCTCATGTCCGTCACAACCGCATCCGCCCCCACCACGACGCGCAGCCAGCACCGCTGGTGGGCGCTCGGCGTGCTCGCGCTCGCCCAGTTCCTCGTCGTGCTCGACGCATCCATCGTGAACATCGCGCTCCCGGCGCTCGGCGCCCAGCTCCAGCTGGGCACGGCAGCGCTCGCCTGGGTCATCACCGCATACGTGCTCCCCTTCGGCGGGCTGCTCCTGCTCGGCGGACGCCTGGCCGACCGGTTCGGCCATCGCCGCATGTTCCTGGTCGGCGTCGCCGGCTTCGTCGCGGCGTCCGCCCTGGCAGGGCTCTCCGTCAGCGGCGGGATGCTCCTCACGGCCCGCGCACTCCAGGGCGCGTCCGCGGCTCTCCTCGCCCCCGCGTCGCTCGCCATCGTCACCCAGCTCTTCGTGACCGGCGCCGACCGCGTCAAGGCACTCGGCGTCTGGGGAGCCGTCGCCGGCATCGGGAGCGCGGCCGGCGTCCTGCTCGGCGGAGTCCTCACGGCGCTGCTCGGCTGGCAGGCCGTGTTCTTCGTCAACGTGCCGGTCGGCATCGTCGTACTCGCGGTCCTGCCGTCTCTCGTCTCCCGCGACCCGTCCGGGGAGCGTCAGCGCATGGATGTCGCCGGTGCCGCCACGATCACCGCAGGGCTCACCGCCCTCGTCGCCGCCCTGAGCTTCGCCGGGCAGCTCGGCTGGGCCAGCCCGGTCACCATCGGCACCTCCGCCGCCGCTCTGGTGCTCCTCGCCGCGTTCGTGCTGGTCGAGCGCCGGGCAGCGCATCCCCTCGTGCCGTTCCGCTTCTTCCGCAATCGTGACGCGGCCACGGGCAACATCGTGATGCTCCTCGCCGGAGGCGCGACCACGGCCCTGTTCTTCGCCCTCTCCGTCTACCTGCAGGATGTGCTCGGCTACGACGCCCTCACGGCGGGGATCAGCCAGCTCCCGCTCGCCGGAGCCCTCGTGGTGGTCGCCGCCGTCGTGCCGTCCGTGGTCGCCAGGGTCGGCGTGCGGCCGACCCTGGCCACCGCCCTCGCCGTCTTCGCCGCCGGGATGCTCTGGCTCGCCGCTGCGGGACCGCACGCCGCGTTCGTCGGAGGGCTGCTCGGCCCGAGCATCCTGATCGGCGTCGGCCTCGGCGCCGGCTTCGTCACCGCGACCCAGCTCGCGGTGGACGGCGCATCCGCCGGGGACTCCGGCCTCGCCAGCGGCCTGGTCAACACCAGCCAGCAGATCGGCGGAGCACTCGGCCTTGCCGTGCTCGGCACCATCGCGGCCGGACGCACTGCCACCGGGCTCGCGGCGGGCGCCTCCACGGCGACAGCGCTGTCCGACGGCTTCTCCTGGCTGTTCGTCGGCGCAGCGGCCCTCGCCGTGATCGGAGCGGGCGCGACCGTCCTGCTCCGACGCCGCTGAACAGGAGCATGATGGGCTCCATGGATGCTGTCGACGCCCTCAACGAGATCGCCTTCTGGCTGGAGCGGGAACTCGCCCCGACCTTCAAGGTGCAGGCGTTCCGGAGGGCGGCGGGGACCATCGCTCCGCTCGGCCAGGACGAACTGCGCGAACGCGTGGCGGACGGGCGGCTGAAGCGCACCAAAGGGATCGGCGACCGCACCTTCCAGGTGATCTCGCAGGCGGTGGACGGGGTGGTGCCCGACTACCTGGCCGACCTGCGGGAGCGGAACGCGCATCCACTGGCCGAGGGAGGGGACGCACTGCGCGCCGCCCTGCGCGGCGACCTGCACGCGCACACCGACTGGTCGGACGGCACCACCCCGATCGAGGCGATGGCCGCTGCAGCTGCGACCCTCGGCCGGGAGTACCAGGCGATCACCGACCACTCCCCCACCCTCACGGTCGCCAGCGGGCTGAGCGCCGAACGCCTCACCGAGCAGCTGGATGTCATCGCGGCGCTCGACACCGGCGCCGTGACCCTGCTCACCGGGATCGAGGTGGACATCCTGGAGAGCGGGGAGCTCGACCAGACCCCCGAGCTGCTCGGGCGGCTCGACGTTGTGGTAGCGAGCGTGCACTCCAAGCTGCGCTCCGACAGGGCCACGATGACCGCCAGGATGCTCGGCGGCATCCGCGACCCGCACACCAACGTTCTCGGGCACTGCACAGGGCGGCTGGTCAGCGGGTCGCGCGGCACGCGGCCGCCGTCCGAGTTCGACGCAGAGCGGGTGTTCGCGGCCTGCGCGGAGAACGACGTGGCGGTGGAGATCAACTCCCGGCCGGAGCGGCAGGACCCGCCGGACGACCTCATCCAGGTGGCGCTGGCGGCGGGATGCCTGTTCAGCATCGATACCGACGCTCACGCCCCCGGCCAGCTCGACTTCCTCGCCTACGGCGCCGCCCGAGCCGCCGCCAACGAGGTCCCGCCCGACCGCATCATCACCACCTGGCCGCTCCCCCGCCTCCGCGACTGGCTCTCCCCCGCATGATCGAGTCGGGAGGGGGACGGGAGGGGTCAGTTGCCCCAGGCGGAGGCGGGGGCCTTGACGAGCTGGACCGGGGCGGTGCTCCAGTGGGAGCCGTTGCCGTAGTGGCTGGTGGCCCACGGTGACGCCCAGATGGCCGCCGCCGTCGCGTCGGCGGACGTGCCCGCTGTCAGGCCCGCGACGATGCCGGGGTAGCCGCGCTGCAGGTTCTTCGCGGCGTACTCTGCAGCGGTGGTGAGGTCGGGGTAGCTGCCGAGGCCGGCGCCACCGCCGGAGCCGTAGCCGTTGTTGAGCGGGTTGTTGCGGTTCCACCAGTCGGGCGGGCCGTTCTCCTGGCGCATCCAGCGCAGCATCACCTGCACGTTCGCGTCGGTCTGCGGCCAGCCGCCGAACATCAGCACCAGCTTGGCCCAGTCGGCGTTCGTGCCGTTGTTGCTCAGGGTCTGCACCCCGTCCGTCGCCGAGAGCTGGTCGCGGGAGACGACGGGGGCGGCGATGGTCGCATCCACGTCGATGCGCTGCTGCGGGGTGTGCGCCGGCGCGTCCCGGCCCGGGGCGAGCGTGGTGGCCGGAGCGGCCAGCGTCGCCGCGAGGGCGGCGTCCGTCGGCACGATCGAGAAGCCGGTGACCAGCGCGATGACCGCGAGAGCGACGCCGATCCTGTGGTGGACGGGCAGCCTCAGCTCGGCGGCCGGAACGGCAGCACGACGGACCGCCGAGCGGCGGCCATGACTGCGGGGGCTGGTGGATGCGGACTGCATACCCGTTCGAGGGTAGCAAAGGCGTGTGGAAAGGTCACCGGAAATCGGGATTCGCGGTGTGCGCGAGCCTGAGCGTGCGTACATTCTGGTGTGGCGGCCTGTCGAAATCACGCCACCCCGTTCGACGTGATGGTGAGTGTACGAGTGCCGAGGAGGCGACGATGAAGTATCTGCTGACGATCTACAACACCGACGAGTTCGTGACCAGGATGGAGACCGATCTCAAGGACGAGTTCGAGGCGGCGCATCAGGACCTGCAGCGCGAGCTCACCGCGAGCGGCGAGCTGGTCGACACCGCCGAATTGAGCGTGACGGACGCGCGCGTGGTGCGGACGGACAGCAGCGGCAGCAGGGACGTCACCGACGGGCCGTTCACCGAGAGCAAGGAGTTCGTCGGGGGCTATTACCTGGTGGACGTCGCGTCGATCGAACGTGCGGTGGACCTGGCGTCACGCTTCGTCGAGGCGCGCTTCGCCCCGGTGGAGGTGCGCAGGATCGGGGCGTGAGCCGTCTCGCCCCGATCGGCGGCGGCGCTCCCAGCGAGAGGGAGCGCCGCCGCCGAGTGCGGTGAGCAGTGCTGCTACTGGTGCCGCATCGCCGCCGCGAGCCATTCGTCCGGGTCGAGCAGGTGGCTGTGGTCGTCCAGCCCCAGGTCGATCTCTGCCCAGTCGATGCGTGCGCTGAAGGCGCCGTGCGGCGTGCGATAGCCCTCGTACGCCGGCATCCCGGTGTCGATGCCGACGTCTAGCCCCTCGTCGAAGGAGAAGTACATCGGATGGGTGCGCTCCACCTCGGCGCTTCCCACCGCATCCCCGTCGATGTAGAGGGTGACGGTGCCGCCTCGGCCGATGCCGCCGCCCGCGTACGCGAACTCGGCGCGCACCTGGTGGGTTCCCGCTCCGATCGCCTTGTCCGACAGCGCGGTGCTGCGCAGCAGACCGCAGTAGTTGTAGTGGAAACCGAGCTTGCCGCACTCCGCGAAGAACGCCCAGCCTCCCGTGCGGCCGCCCTGTGCGAGGATCGCGCCGTCCGCATCCCCGCTGTCCGGGATCACGAGCTGCGCCGTGGCGGACCAAGACCGGTTCTTCACATTGATCGCGACGTTCTCGTTGAGGCGCTTCATCCCCTCGTGCAGTCGCAGCTTCGTCCCGGAAACCAGGGTGGGGCGACCGGCGAACTCCGGGTTCATCCGCTGCGCTGCCCTGTCGTCCATCGGGATGACGTTGTAGCGCGTCGCTTCGATGAGGAAGAGCTGCTGCAGCTCGGCCAGCTTGTCCGGGTTCGACTTCGCCAGGTTGTTCGACTGCGTCCAGTCGACTGTCGTGTCGTAGAGCTCCCAGACGTCCTCGGAGAAGTCGGGGGCGGCGCCGACCACGTCCCACGGCGTGCGGTGCTTCGTCTGGGCCGTCCAGCCGTTGTGGTAGATGCCGCGATTGCCCATGATCTCGAAGTACTGCGTGTGATGCCGCTCGTCCGCCGATGCGTCGTCGAAGCTGTACTGCATCGAGACGCCGTGCATCGGCACCTGGGTCACGCCGTTGACCGTGTGCGGCTGGGCCAGGCCCGCCAGCTCCAGGATGGTCGGGGCGATGTCGATGACGTGATGCCACTGATCGCGCACTTCGCCGCGGGCGGAGATCCGGTTGGGCCAGTGCACGATGGTGCCGTTCCGCGTGCCGCCGTAGTGGCTGGCGACCTGCTTGGTCCACTGGTACGGCGTGCACATGGCGTGCGCCCAGCCGACCGCGTAGTGGTTGTACGCCTCGGGTCCGCCGATCTCGTCGAGGTGCTCCTGCCAGAACTCCACCGTCTCGTACTCCGCACCGCCGTTGGCGGCTGTCGACAGCATGAACGCGCCTTCGAGGCCACCCTCCGCGGATGCGCCGTTG
Source organism: Leifsonia sp. NPDC102414 (assembly GCF_044765685.1). Classification (NCBI taxonomy): domain Bacteria; kingdom Bacillati; phylum Actinomycetota; class Actinomycetes; order Micrococcales; family Microbacteriaceae; genus Leifsonia; species Leifsonia sp. NPDC102414. The sequence continues at coordinate 226,290 of NZ_JBIWKN010000005.1, read as the reverse complement.
TCGCCGATGATGAAGATCACCAGGGTGTCGTCGAGGATGCCGAGGTTCTCGATGGCGTCGACGACCCGGCCGGTGTGGTGGTCCGCGTACTCGAGGAAGGCCGCGTAGACCTCCATCTGGTGGGCGAGGATCGGCTTGCGCTCGTCCGGCACCTCTTCCCACGCCGGGATGCCGGCGGAGCGCTCCGTGAGGACGGCATCGTCCGGGATCACGCCCAGCTCCTTCTGGCGTGCGAACGTCCGCTCGCGGAGCGCATCCCAGCCGTCGTCGAACTCGCCTTTGTGCTTGGCGATCCAGTCCTTCGGCACGTGATGCGGCGCGTGCGTCGCTCCCGGAGCGAAGTAGACGAAGAACGGCTTGTCCGGGGTCAGCTCCTTCTGCTGGTTGATGTACTGGATGGTCTTGTCGGCCAGGTCCGGCATCAGGTGGTAGTCAGGGTCGTCCGGCGGCTCGATGAGGGAGACGCCGTCGACCAGGGCGGGCGTCCACTGGTTGGTCTCGCCACCGATGAAACCGTAGAACTTCTCGAAGCCGCTGAAGGCCGGCCAGTGATCGAACGGGCCGGTCGGGCCGCTCTCCCACACCGGCACCTCGTGGCACTTGCCGAACTGAGCGGTGTTGTATCCGGCCTGCCGAAGGATCTCCGGCAGCGGCACGCAGCTGTTCGGACGCGTCGACCGGTAGCCGGGAGCAGGCGTCGCCGTCTCGGTGATCTGCCCCATCCCCACCTGGTGGTGGTTGCGGCCGCTCAGGAGGGCCGCCCTGGTCGGCGAGCAGATCGCGGTGGTGTGGAAGCGGCTGTAGCGGAGGCCGCCGCCGGCCAGCCGCTCGGCCGTCGGCATCGGCACAGGGCCGCCGAAGGCACTGGATGCGCCGAACCCGACATCGTCGAGCAGCACCATCAACACGTTGGGCGCTTGTCGCGGCGGGCGTTTCACCTCGATCGGGTCACGCGTCGCGTCGAGCTTCTTCTCGTCCATCGTGATCGGTCCGACATAGACCTGATCCGGTGTCGGGAGAACGGCACCCGGCAGTACTTCTGACATACCCCACCCTTCGTCGCAGAACGGCGCGGGTGGAGCTTCGGTGGTCCGCCCGCTCCCTGCCGACACTCTCACACGTGAGGGCGAGCGGACAATGCTTGACGTTCGGACCGAAGACCGCTAGCGCATCGAGGCGGCGGCCGGGCAGTCGAACGGGTCGCGGGCGGACAGGCCGACGCGGTTCAGGTATTCGATGACGATGCCGTACGAGTTCAGCAGTGTTGTCTCGGTGTACGGGATGTTCTCGGTGTGGCAGTGCTCGCGGACGATGGCGGCGGCCTTGCGCAGGTGCGGCCTGGCCATGCTCGGGAACAGGTGGTGCTCGACCTGGTAGTTGAGCCCGCCGAGCAGCCCGGTCATGCCGAAGCCGACGACGTTGCGGGAGGTGAGGACCTGGCGGCTGAGGAAGTCGACCTTCACGCCGCGGCCGATCAGCGGCATGCCCTTGTGGTTCGGGGCGAAGCTCGCACCCATGTAGAGGCCGAAGACCGCGAGCTGCACGCCGATGAACGCGAACGCCATGCCGAGCGGGAGCAGCCAGAAGATGGCGCCGAAGTAGAGGCTGAACCGGATGGCGAGGAAGGTGAACTCCTTGCCGCGACCATCCACCTTGCCGCGCTGGAAGAGCGTGCCGAACGAGCGGCCGTGCAGGTTGAAGCCTTCGAGCAGCAGCAGCGGGAAGAAGAGGTAGCCCTGCTTGCGCGTGATGGCGGCGATGAGACCCTTGGCCTTGGCGGCGTCCTCCTCGACGAACGAGATGGTGTCCGTCTCGATGTCCGGGTCTTTGCCGATGGTGTTCGGGTTGGCGTGATGCCTGGTGTGCTTGGTCATCCACCACGAGTAGCTGATGCCGACGACCAGGGTTGCGAGCATCCGGCCGAGGCGGTCGTTCATCGGGCCGGAGTTGGCGATCTGGCGGTGCGACGCCTCGTGGGCGAGGAACGCGAACTGGGTGAAGATCAGACCGAGGGCCGCGGCGATGAGGAGCTGGAACCAGCTGTCGCCGAGCAGGATCATGCCGGCGACGGCGCCGCCGAGAGCCAGCACGAGACCGGCGGCCACGAGGGCGTAGAAGAGGCGGGCTCTGCGCAGCAGTCCCTGGTCGCGAACGGTGTTCAGCAGGATCTTGAAGCTCTGCGTGACCGGGGGCGCCGCGTCGATGCGGGCGCCGGTGCGACGGATGGGGCCGAGCGTGGAGGCCGAGGGTGCGGACGTAGGGGCGAGCGTAACCATGGGCAGGCCGTTCGGTCGGATCGACTTCCCAGCCAATATGGTGGTGGGCTGCGCGCCCGGATGGCCTAACCATATCCCGGGCCACCTGAGAGCCGCGGTCGGCCCAGGCGAATCCTCAGGCTTCGCAGCACGGAATGCCGTCAGGCGGATTCGCGTGGCACGAGCTCCGTCGGAACGGTGATGGCGGCGAAGTCTCCTCCGTCGATCTGTTCGAGCAGCATGCGCACCATCTCCCTGCTGATCCTGCCGAACGGCTGGCGCATCGTGGTGATCGTCGGCGAGGACTGGACGGCCGCCGGCGAGTCGTCGAAGCCGGCGACGGCGATGTCCTCTGGAACGCGCCTGCCGCTCTCCTCGATGACGGCGATGGCGGCCGCGGCCATGCGGTCATTGGCCGCGAAGACCGCATCCACATCCGGCCGGCGTTCGAGCAGGGCGCGCATCGCCGCTGCCCCGCTCGCCCGGCCGTAGTCGCCCTCGACGATGAGCGACTCGTCCACGTCGTCGCCGAGCGCTGCGCGGTAGCCGGCCAGCCTGAGCTGGCCGCCGGAGGTGTCCTGCGGGCCGGCGATCGTCGCGACGACCCTTCTGCCCTTGTCGTGCAGATACTCCACCATCGTGCGCGCGCCGTGCTCGTCGTCCGCGGTGACGTAGCCCATCCTCCGCTCGAACCCGAGCGGGATGCCGCAGGCGACCGCTGGGAGGCCGAGCTTGTTGATCGCGGAGACGAACGCCTGCCCTCCGCTGTGCGACGACACCAGGAGCACCCCGTCCACCGAGCCGGCCGCGATGAAGTCGAGCGCCCTGCGCTGCTCGTCCTCCGCCGCCGCCATGATCAGCACGAGCGACACGTCGCGCTCGGCGAGCGCATCGGCCGCCCCGCGCATGAGAATGGAGAAGTTGGGGTCCTCGAACAGCAGGTCGTGCGGCTCGGTCAGCAGGAACGCGATCGAGTGCGCGCGGTTGGTGGCGAGGCTCCTGGCCGCAGCGTTGATGCGGTAGCCCGTCTTCTTGATCGCCGCGGTGACGGCGGCGTGCGCATCCGGGCTCACCCAGTGGCCGCCGTTCAGCACCCGGGAGACGGTTCCGCGCGACACCCCTGCCGCGTCTGCGACGTCGTTGATCGTCGGTCGCCTCTTGGGCGGGTCGGTGGCCATGACTGAATTCTAGGGATGCGCGAGGCCGGTCAGGCCTTCACCGCACCCGCAGCGAGGTCCACCCTCCAGAACCGCTGCAGCAGCAGGAACAGGATCACCAGCGGCACGATCGACAGCAGCGCGCCGGTGATGACCAGCGTGTACAGCGCTGGGACGGTGGCGCCCTGGTTGAGCAGCCCGGACAGACCGACCGTGATCGGGAACAGCTGGTCGTTGCCGAGCATGATGTACGGCAGCATGAAGTTGTTCCAGATGGCGACGAACTGGAACAGGAAGATCGTCACCAGCCCCGGCGCCATCATCGGCAGGGCGATCCTGGTGAAGATCCGCATCTCGCCCGCCCCCTCGGTGCGTGCGGCCTCGACCACGTCTGTCGGCACGGCCGCCGCCGCGTAGATGCGGGCGAGGTAGATGCCGTACGGGCTGATGAGCTGCGGAAGCAGCACGGACCAGTACGTGTTCGTGAGCCCGATCTGCGCCAGCAGGAAGTACTGCGGGATGGCGAGGATGACGCCGGGCACGAGCACACCCATCAGCAGGATGGCGAACACCTTGCCCTTGCCGGGGAACTCGAACTTCGCCAGCACGTACCCGCTCAGCGCGGAGATGTAGCTGGAGACCAGCGCGCCGACACCGGCGTAGAGGGCGGTGTTGAGCATCCAGCGCCAGAACAGGCCGTCCCGGTACTGCGTGAGGGCGACGATGTTGTCCCAGAGGTGCGAGCTTGGCGCGAAGGTGAAGGTGGAGAACAGCTCGGAGCCGTCCTTGGTGGATGCGGTGATCACCCAGAGCACTGGCAGCAGGCAGTAGACGGCGCCGAGCAGCAGCACAGCCGTGCCGAACGCGCTCGGGCGCTCCGCTGCGCTGCGGTCGCGGCCTCTGCCCCTGCCTCCTGGCGGGGCCAGCGACGGAACGGCCTGCGGTGTGATGGTGGCGGTCATGTCAGTCCTCCTGACCGAAGGCGCGCCGCTGAACGACCCGCAGGAAAAGGAACGAGAGGGCGAAGGTGCCCAGCGCGATCAGCACGCTGGTCGCCGCCGCGGAGTAGATGTCGCCGCGGACGAACGCGTCGCGGTACACCTTCATCAAGGGGGTCCAGCTCGACGAGATGGAGTTGGTGAGCGGCTTGAGGGTGGTCGGCTCCGCGAACACCTGCAGTGTGGCGATGATCGAGAACAGACCGGTCATGATGAGCGACGGCAGCACGATCGGCACCTTGATGCGCCAGGCGATCTGCACCTCGGACGCCCCGTCGATCCGTGCGGCCTCGTAGATGTCGCTCGGGATGGCGCGGAGCGCGGTGTAGATGACGATCATGTTGAAGCCGACCCCGCCCCAGAGCGCGATGTTCGCGACGGCGAAGATGACCAGGCCGGAGCTCAGGATGTCCGGCGGGGCGATGCCGACGGCCTTCAGCACGTAGGCGAACGGGCTGACGGACGGGAGGTAGAGGAAGCCCCAGAGCAGCGAGCTGATCACGGCAGGCACCGCGTACGGCAGGAAGATCGAGACCCTGCTGAACCGCACGGCTCGGGAGCGGCGGGAGTCCAGCAGGAGCGCGAACACGAGTGCGAGGCCCAGCATCACCGGGATGAGGATGGCGCCGTAGAGGAGGACGCGGAGGACGCTGGCCAGGAACTCGGGGTCGGTGACCGCATCCACGTAGTTGTCGAGCCAGGCGAACTGCAGTTTCTTGCTGCCGGAGCCGAGCCCGAGGCCTTCGACCTTGACCGTCTGGAACGACATCACGACGGTGTAGAGGATGGGGGCGGCCATGAACAGGGCGAAGAGCACGATGGCCGGGGTGAGCATCGCGTACGGGATGGCGACGCGTTTGGCGCGGGTGATGGTGGTGGTCACGCTTGGTCCTTTGCTGTGCGAGGTCAGGCGGACGGGAGGGCGGGGAGCCCTCCCGTCCGCCGTCGGCTCATTTGACGGTGAAACCCGACTTGACCAGGTCGTTCTTTGTCGTGGACTGCATCGTGTTCAGCGCAGCATCGAACTGGGCGGGATCCTTCGACTCCGCGGCCTTGGCGAACGCGTCCGTGTACGCGCTGTACGCGACGTTGACGTTCGGGCCGTAGGTGAACGACGAGACGTCCTTCGACGACTGCGCTGCGATCGACCAGAAGTCGGCCTGGTCTGCGAAGAACGCCGGAGGAGTGCTGAGCGCCGCGGAGGAGTTCACGTCGGCCGGGTAGATGTTCGCAACCTGCGCGAGCGCTTTGACGGCCTCAGGGTCGGTGTTCAGCCAGGTGATGAACTCCATCGCCTGCTTGGGGTGCTTCGACTGCGCGGTGACCGCCGTCGACGATCCGCCCCAGTTGCCGTTGGACGGCTTCGACGCATCCCAGTTCGGCAGGGGCGCTGCCGCCCACTTGCCCTTCGTGTCCGCTGCGTTGCCCTCGAGCACGCCTGGACCCCAGACCGAGCTGACCCAGCCGACCTGCGTGCCGTCGTTGAGCGCGGTGTTCCACGCGGGGGTGTACATCGGGTTGTTGTCGATCACGCCCTCGTGCACGAGGCCGCCCCAGAAGTCGGCGACCTTCTTCGTCGCCGCCGAGTCGATGTCGACGCTCCAGGCTTTGCCGTCGATGCCCCACCAGGATGCGCCTGCCTGCTGCGACAGACCGGCGAACCATCCGGGGTCGCCGGAGGAGAACGTGCCGAGGAACTTGGTGGGGTCCGCCTGGTGGATGGTGCGCGCATCCTGTGCGTACTCGTCCCAGGTCTTCGGGGCGCTGAGGCCGTACTGGTCGAAGATGTCTTTGCGGTAGTAGAACATCATCGGGCCGGAGTCCTGCGGGACGGCGTAGACCGAGTCGCCGCCGAGGGTGACGGCGTTCCAGGTGCCGTCGGTGAACTCCTTCTTGAGGTCGCCTGCGCCCTGATCCTTCAGGTCGACGAGCGCGTCGGCGGAGACCAGGGTGGGGATCTTCTGGTACTCGGCCTGCATGATGTCCGGCGCTCCGCTGCCCGCCTTGATCGCGGTGAGGAGCTTGGTGACGGCGGCGTCTCCGCCGTCCTGCTTGTTGACGGTGATCTGGATGTCCGGGTGGGACTTGTTCCAGATCGCGGCCACCTTGTCCATGTTGGGCGCCCAGGCCCAGTATGTGAGCTTGACGGGTCCGGAGCTGTCGCCCCCGCTTCCGCTGGAACTGCAGGCTGCTGTGGTCAAGGCCAGGGCTGCTGCCAGGGCGACAGCGCCGACCCTCAGTGATGTTCGCAAGATCTCTCCTCGTTGAGTGCGGCTGTGAGCGGTTACAGTAACGCACATGCGTTTGTACCTTGTCAATTCATTTAGCCCATAACACGCCGGAGTATTTCGATGTGCTATACCTGGGAGCGCACACAGTCAGGAGAAGCAATGACGCTGTCACCACAGCCCACCACCACCTCAGCCCCGCAGACCGCCCCAGCCCCGCAGCCCGCCCGCCTCGGCTGGCCGAGGGGAACAGCCGACCTCCGCTACGGCGGCGACTACAACCCGGAGCAGTGGACCAGGGAGACCTGGCTCGAAGACATCGAGCTGATGAAGCAGGCGCGGGTGAATCTGGTGAGCGTCGGCATCTTCAACTGGGGCCTGATCGAACCCCGGCAGGGCGAGTACGACTTCGCACAGCTCGACGAGATCATGGATCTCCTGGCCGGGGCGGGCATCGACGTCGACCTCGGCACGCCGACCGCATCCCCGCCCGCCTGGTTCTGGAAGGCGTACCCGGACTCCCGGCCCGTCACCCGCGACGGCGTGCCGCTCGGCTTCGGCTCCCGCGGGATGGCGTCGCCGAGCTCGCCGCACTACCGCAGAGCGGCCGCCGCCGTGACGGAGCAGCTCGCACGCCGTTACGCCGACCACCCTGCGCTGGCGATGTGGCACGTGCACAACGAGTACGGAGCTCCCGTCGGCGAGTCGTACGACGAGCACTCGGTCTCCGCGTTCCGCGGCTGGCTCGCCGCTCGCTACGGCACGGTCGACGCGCTGAACAGCGCGTGGGGCACCGCCTTCTGGGGCCAGCGCTACCAGGACTGGTCGGAGATCGACGCGCCGCGCCTGGCCGCGACCGTCATCAACCCGGCGCAGCGCCTCGACTTCGCCCGCTTCACCTCCGACGCCCTGCTCGAGTGCTTCGTCGCGGAGCGCGACATCATCAGGGCGCACACGCCGCAGCTCGCTGTCACCACGAACTTCATGGCGTCGAGCTGCCCGTCGATGGACTATTGGAAGTGGGCGCGCGAGGTCGACGTCGTCTCCAACGACCACTACCTCACCGCCGAGCGCGAGGACAACCACATCCTGCTGGCGCTGGATGCCGACCTCACCCGCTCCCTTGCAGGCGGACGCCCGTGGATGCTCATGGAGCACTCGACCTCCGCGGTCAACTGGCAGCCGCGCAACCTGGCCAAGCGGCCGGGCGAGCTGGCGCTGAACAGCATGGGCCACTTCGCGCGCGGGGCGGACGCGATCATGTTCTTCCAGTTCCGCGCATCCAGGTCGGGGGCGGAGAAGTTCCACTCGGCGATGCTGCCGCACGCCGGCACGGACTCCCGCGTGTGGCGCGAGGTGACGGCGCTCGGCAGCGACCTCGCCGCCCTCGCCTCGATGCGGGGCAGCACCGTGGATGCGCGCGTCGCGATCCTCTGGGACTGGGAGTCGTTCTGGGCTCAGGACCTGGAGTGGCGGCCATCGGTCGACCTCCGGCACCGCGAGCGCATCGAGGCGTACTACACCGCGCTCTGGCAGCTCGGCGTGACCGTCGACTTCGTGCATCCGGAGGGCGACCTGTCCGGCTACGACGCGCTGATCGCGCCGAGCCTGTACGCGGTCACCTCGCGCGGCGGCCCCGCGCTGACCGACTACGTGCGCGGCGGAGGCCACCTGCTGGTGTCGTTCGGCAGCGGGCTGGTCGACGAGTTCGACGCCGTGCATCCCGGAGGTTTCCCCGGCCCGCTGAGCGAGCCGCTCGGGCTCACGATCGAGGAGCTGCTGCCGTTCCGCTCCGGCGAGACGGCGGCGCTCGACACCGGTGGGACCGCGACCGTGTGGGCGGACGACATCCGCCTCGACGGCGCGGAGGTCGTCACGCGCTTCGCCGATGGGCGTGCTGCGGGCGAACCGGCGGTGACCAGGAACGCGTTCGGCGCCGGTGTCGGCTGGTACGTGTCGACCCGCCCGGATGCCGAAACTCTGCGCGGACTCGTCGCGCGCGTGCTGGGCGAAGCAGGCGTCGAGATTCCTGGCCCGCCGGAGGGGCTGGAGGTCGTCGAGCGGTCAGCGGGGAGCGCGCGCTACCGCGTGTACCTGAACCACACCGACGCCGATCTCACGGTCGCCGCGTCCGGCCGCGAGCTGCTCAGCGGCGCCGCCGTCACCGGTACGCTCACCGTTCCGGCGCGCAGCCCGCGCATCATCGCGCTGTAACTCCGCGCCAACATCATCGAGCCCAGGCTTTCCACCGTGTGACGCGCTTTCCACCCTGTGACGCTATGCCGCGTTCTCCGGGTGGGAACGCCTGGGCTCGATCGCTTGGGAGTTGCGGAGGAAGAGGATGATCCAGGAGAAGATGAGGATCGCGGCGACGAGCTCGACCGCGGTGAGGTTGTAGTAGCCGGTGGCGAAGAAGACGGCGAGCACGACGACGACCCCGACGTAGACGTAGCCGAGCAGGATGAACACGCGCGGCATCGCGGGCACCCACCAGCGCAGCCCGACCACGAGAGCCGCGAACACCACGGCCATCCCGGTGGCGACGCTGTTGTGCACGACGAAGAACCGGTCGACAGGGAACACCCCGACGCAGCCGAGGAACACGCCGATCAGCACGAACGCCCAGCGCACCAGATCCCTGCCGCGTCTGCTGGCCGCATCCGGGGTCGCGATGCCCGCCGTCGCCACCCGCGCGATGATGACGACGATCGCACCTCCGACGATCAGCGTCAGGTTGAACGCGAACGCGGACAGGTCGTCCGTCATCCCGAGTGCGGACAGGTTCTTCTGCCACCACAGCGGGTCGGACGAGCTCAGCATGCTCGTGAAGACGCCGACGACGAGGAACACGGCGAGCACCAGGGAGAGCAGCATCGAGGTGAGCTGCACGGAGGTCAGGAACACGACGTATGCGGTGAGCGCCAGCGCGACGCCCGCCAGCACCGCCCCTGGCAGGGTGAACACGACGGCGCCGAGGAAACTGCGCTCGACCACGTCCGAGACGGCCGTCCAGGCGAGCAGCGCGATTAGGCCGACCGCGACGGAGAGCGCGACCACATCGAACACGGCGAGGTGCAGCGGAGGGTGGGCGCCCGCATCCCGTTGTGGGAGGACGCCGACCAGGATGCGCCCGAGCGCGAACACGACCGCTGCCGTGACCGCACCGCCGATCGCGGTGTACTCGCCGATCGATCCCCGCCCGGAGATCGGCAGGTCCCTGTTCCAGAACACGAACAGGGCGACGACTCCCCCGATGACGAACACGGCGGCGCCGACGAGCAGCGCGGACGACTCGATCGACTCGACGGTGCCGATCGGCCGCCGCAGGATGCGCGAGAGGGGATGCGCGCGCTGCGGGTCGTCGTGGGCTCGCGGGGCGCGGAGAAGTGGTTCGTGGACCGACGACGGGGTGGGCAACGGGGCGGACGACGGCTCCTGGGTCGACAACGGGTCCCCTCTCGGCTCGCTCTGAACGTCTGGATTGCGAACTCAGCGCGCTGGCGACCGGAGGGGAACGCGCACGTCCGCGCCGCCCTCCTCTGTGAGCCTGTCGCGCACCTTCACGAGCATCGGCGCCGGCACGAACCCGCCGGCGAGGAGCGCTTCGCCCTGGCGGAAGCCGGGCGCGTGCGCGAGCAGCGACGGGGGCGCGAACCCGAAGATCGTGCCGAGCTCCTCCAGATCGAGCGGGGAGCTCATCCGCATCAGGGCGAGGTTGTCGCACTGGGAGATGATGTTGGGGTGCACCTTCGACGGCCGCTGCGTCGAGAGCAGCAGCCACAGGCCGAACTTGCGTCCCTCTGCGGCGATCTGGATGATCCGCTCCCGCACCGCACGCTGCAGCGGCCGGTCGTCGTCGGGTGAGCAGAGGTTGTGCGCCTCGTCGATGACGATGAGCAGTGGACGCCTGGACTCGCGTTTTGCCCACAGGTCGTCGAGCACGGCGAGCGCGATCACCAGGTGCTCGTCCGGGTATGCGAACCCGCCGAGGTCGAGGACGGTCGCATCCGGTCGCTCGTCGAGGACGTCGGTGACCGCATCCCGGCCCTCGGCCCAGACGTCCCAGTCGATGAGCCGCAGGTTCTCGATGCGCCGGCCGAGTTCTTCCGCCGCCGGGTCGTTCGAGGCGAGGAGCGCCGGGACGATCCCCTCCGGCCGCTGCGCCTCGGTCTTGACGTCGAGGTGGACGAGGGCGTTGTACTCCGCGCGGTCGTCGATCGGGTCGAGCCGCAGCACGGCGGCCTTCGACCGCATCGGGAAGTCGATGAACCTCGCCAGCAGGGCGTTCTCGGCGTCTCCCGGCCGCAGCACTCTGATGTCCTTCCGCGCCAGCTCCCGCTCGTCGTCTGTGTCGACGGCGGTGCGCAGTTCGCGGAGCCGAACGAAGTCTCCGTTCGGGTCGAAGATGACCATCGGAAGTGCGGTGTCGACGAGCAGTTGCTCGAGGAGCACGCCGAGCGCGTATGTCTTGCCCGACCCGCTCTGCCCGCACCAGAAGGTGTGCCGGTTGAACCGGTGCGCGAGCAGCCGCGCACGCACATCCGCGACCCCGATCAGCGAGCCGATGTCGAGCGTCGCCTTGGCCGCGCGGAAGACGAGCTCGACGGCGTCGTCGTCCGCGGTGTCGACGCTGGCCCAGGCGAACGGATGCGTGGAGCCTGTGTCGAGGGAACCGTCCGGTCGCCGCTCCCCCAGCAGTTTGCCTGTGCCGGCGAGGGTGTCGTCTCCATCGAAGTCGAGGTCGTCCACCTGACCGAGCTGCTCTCCGCCGGTGGAGCCGCCGGTGGAGCCGCCGGCAGCGTCGCCGCCGCGGCTGGTCGCGTCGACGCTCGCGCCGTCCCTCAACGTCACGAACCCGCCGGGCACGAACGGCGTGCCCACCGGGCTGCGGAAGCGGAACTGCCTGCCGTCAAGCGAGGTGGCGACACCTTCTGGGGCTGTGGTCACGCCCTGAGCGTACGGCCGCGCATCCCCCAGCGGCAAGACCCTGCGTCACGGTCGAGCCCTGGGCCCGCTCACCGCAGAAACGCATCCTGCAGCGGCGCCCTGGGCTCGACCGAGCGGCGGCTAGACGGTGCGGGGAGCCTTCGCGAGGTTGGCCTCGAGCTCTTCGCGGTTCTGGCGCACGACGTATGCCGGGCGGTCGCGCTCGAAGCGCCAGCTCTCCGACAGCGGTCCGACGTTGACGGCGTCGAAGCCGAATTCCTCGTAGATGGAGGAGACGAGTGCGGCGGCATCGTCGAAGTCGCTCGCGGTGGCGAGCGCACGCCGGTTCGGGGTGCCGGCGGGCGATCCGGTGGTCTGGATGTCGCCTGCGCCGATGTGGTTGAAGCCCTTGGCGACCCTGGACTCGGGCAGGTGCGCCTGCAGCAGGCCGCTGACGGTGGCGGTGCCGTCGTCGAGCTCGGCGATGTGCCCGTCGCGCTCGAAGTAGTAGTTGTTGGTGTCGATGACGATCTTGCCGGCGAGCGGCTCGACCGGGATGTCCCCGAGCGCCCTGAGCGGCACGGTCACAACGACGAAGTCGCCTGCGGCACCTGCCTCCGCCGCGGTCGCCGCAGTCGCGGACGGCCCGAGGTCGGCGACGAGCTCCGCTAGCGTCTCCGGCCCCCGCGAGTTCGCGATGGTGACGGTGTACCCGTGCTCGATGAACGTGCGTGCGAGAGCGGTGCCGATGTGGCCCGCTCCGATGATTCCTACGTTGGTCATGCCGGGTGCAACGTGGCCGGGGCGCGGGAATTCCGGGCTGTCAGGAACCTGGACGTTCTCTCACGGATGCGTCAGGGGGCGCCTGGCAGGCTGCGGTCGACGATGCCAGGCGCGGGTCCGGCTCACCTCACCGGCTAGGCTCCGTGCTGTGATCCCCCGCACGTCCCTTTCCCCCTCCGTCGCCGCATGATCGACGGCGAGGTGCTGGCGATCCTGCTGCTGATCGCGCACGGGGTGCTGGTGATCCTCGCCGCGGTCGTCGTGTCGGCGAACCGGAGGCCGTCCGCCGCCATCGCGTGGCTGCTCGCCGTGGTGTTCCTGCCCGTGATCGCGCTGATCGCGTTCCTGCTGGTCGGGCGCACCAGGCTGCCAGCGCGGCGGCGGGCCGATCAGGCGTTCGTCACCGGCAGGATGCGCGAGCGGGTGCCGAGCCTGGCCGCGGTCGGGCATCGGGAGCAGTGGCCGGCGTGGCTTCCCGGGGTCGTCGCCATGACCGAGCGGCTCGGCGCGCTGCCGATGGTCGGAGGGAACACGGTCGAGTTCATCGAGGACTACGCCGGGTCGTTCGACGCGATGATCGCCGACATCGACGCGGCGGAGCGGTTCGTGCACGTCGAGTTCTACATCCTCGTCCGCGACCACGCGACAGCGCCGTTCTTCGACGCGCTCGCCCGCGCGGCAGCGCGCGGTGTCGACGTGCGCGTGCTGTCCGACCATCTGGCGGGATTCCTCAACCCCGGCAGGAAGGCGACCATGCGGTTCCTCGCCGCGAACCGCATCCACTGGCACGGGATGCTCCCCCTCCGCCCGCTCCGCGGACAGTGGCAGCGCCCCGACCTCCGCAACCACCGCAAGCTCGTCGTGGTGGACGGGCGGGTCGGGTTCACCGGCTCGCAGAACCTGGTGGACGCCAGCTACAACAAGAGGAAGAACATCGCGCGCGGGCTGCACTGGCTGGAACTCATGGTGCGGCTGGACGGGCCCGCCGTGCGGGAGCTCGACGCCGTCTTCGTCACCGACTGGTTCAGCGAGAGCGGGGAGTTGCTGCCGCTCGACGAGTCGCCGGTGAGCGTCGCATCCGGAGCAGACCGCTTCGACGTGCAGGTGCTGCCGAGCGGACCCAGCTTCGATGCAGAGAACAACCTCAAGCTGTTCGCCGCCCTCCTGCACAAGGCGGAGCGGCGCATCAGCATCGCCAGCCCGTACTTCGTGCCCGAGGAGTCGATCATGCTCGCGCTCGCCACCGCGGTCGCGCGCGGGGTGCAGGTGGAGCTGTTCGCGTCGGAGGTCGGGGACCAGGCGCTCGTCTACCACGCGCAGCGCTCGTACTATGAGGCGCTGCTGCGCGCGGGCGTCCGGGTGTTCCTGTACCGCTCGCCCACCGTGCTGCACTCGAAGCACTTCTCCATCGACGACGACGTGGCCATCGTCGGATCGAGCAACATGGACATCCGGTCGTTCAGCCTCAACATGGAAGTGTCCCTGCTCCTCCACGGCCGGGATGCGGTGGACAGGCTGCGCGCGGTCGAAGACCACTACCGGGCGCAGAGCCGCGAGCTCACGCTGGCGGAGTGGCGGGCCAGGCCGGTGCTGGAACGCGTCGCTGACAACGCTGCGCGGCTCACCTCGGCGCTGCAGTAGCGGAGCCGGGCGCGATCGGCATGCCCCCGCATCCATTGGGCACCGGCCGACCTCGGCGTACGCTGCTTGCATGGCAACACTCGAGGACACCAGAGACGCTTTGCACCGCCTCATCTCCGGGGAGACCGGGCTGGAAGCGATGCTCGACGCACGACCGAGCTGGTACGGACGCCTGCTGACCGGTCTGACTCTCGCCATCGGCGACGACCAGATCGTCTACCTGGGTGCGGCGATGGAGCAGTCGGAGCTGGGGTTCACGTTCCGCGTCGGCGCATTCACGCCGGACACGATCGCGGTCGGCGAAGCACGCGGGGGCGCGGTCGGTGAGGCGTCGGTCACGACGAAACTGCAGCGCAGGGCAGACCTGGTGCGCCTCGAGATCGCCGGAGGCATCCCGGCGTTCGACCCGACCGAGTTCAGCGAATGGCCGGGAAAGTTCCGGCTGAAGGCGACATACGGGTCCGGCCTGGAGCTGACCATCCCGTCGAGCGTGGTCGACACCGACCAGAAGCGTGCGTCGCTCGACCACATCCTGGACGGGCTGCGCAACGACCTGAAGCACTGAGGGCGATCGACGCTTGCCGCCAGGTCGAGAATTCACCCGCGACAGCAGCGGCGCTCGTGGTGTGCTCGACCGACTGCGACAATCGGCCCACATCAGCGAGGAGCTCTCTCTCGGTTCCAAGCTCGTAGGGGGCAGGAACAACGACGTCTTTGAGGTTCTCGGTGCCTCCGAGCCTTTGTGCATCAAGCTGTACAGTCCGCAGCGAATCGACAACTTCTCTCGCGAGGTTGCAATGCTTGCCGCCCTGCACAACTGGATGCCCCAGAATGCTCCTCGGTTGTTGGCTGCGTCACACGCCGACGCGGGAATCCTGATGTCGAAGCTCCCCGGCATACCGCTTGTCGGGTCGGAGGTGAACGATGGAGTCGAGACCCAGATCCTCGATCTCTTCGACACCCTGTACTCGATCGATGTTCGAGGCGTTGAGCTCCCTGAGGTGCCCTGGTCGGCTCAGCGCATGTACGAACGGGTCACCGTGATGATCTCTGATTCGGTCGGGGCGGATCTCGCAGCCGAGTGGCGCAGAGCCGCCGAACGTTCGGGCATCGTCGACCTGCTTTCAACCGACGTTCGGCGCCCGTGCGTCGGGAGGGGAGATCCGGCGCTCGACAATATTCTGTGGGACGGATTCAATGCAGTTCTCGTCGATTTTGAGAATGGCGGCCGCACGGACATCTCACACGAGGTGGCCGAATTCCTCGAGCACCCCCAGCAACGATCGTTGTCTTCTGGCTTCGGAACGAGATTGGTCAGTGCGCTATTGAGCTCGGACGACGTTCCACCTTTGATCGCCTCCCGTTGGTTGCTTCGATCCTTCTGGACCGTTCGCTTGGAGGGAGCGGCTAGTGGCCCTCGCCTGCACCGGCTTGCGGATCTCGAGCCGATCCGCGGTCGGCAACGATGGTGAGCCTGGCGGCGAACATGTAGCCCCTCCAACGGTGGCCGCAGCTGTCGGCGACAATGGGGTGTGCACAATCTCGGACTCCTCTTCGACGTCGACGGCCCCATCGCCAGCCCGGTCACCAGGACCATCAACATCAGGAGCATCGTCACCGACCTCGTCGCGATGACTGCGGCCGGCGTGCCGATCGCGTTCATCACGGGCCGCTCAGGCGACTTCATCCGGCACCAGGTGGTCACGCCGCTGCGCGAGGCCGGCCTCGGCGACGCGCTGGACCAGCAGGGCGCGCGGATGTTCGGCGTGTTCGAGAAGGGCGGCGCGTGGGCGCCCATCACCGGTGACGGCATGGGCGAGGTCACCGTCGACGAGACGGTGGCGTTCGGTGCGGATGCTGTCGACGGCGTCAGGAACCTGGTGCGCGAACGCTACGCGGACACCATGTTCTTCGACGAGACGAAGCGCGCAATGATCTCCGTCGAGCAGCGCACCGACGTGGATGCGGACACCTACGCCGATGCGCAGGCCCGCTTCCAGGACGACGCATTCGAACTGCTCACGGGCCTCGGCATCGGGCTCAGCTACGGCGAGCGCACAGCACAGGATGCGCGGGGCGAGCTGCCCTTCCGCATCGACCAGACGATCATCTCCACCGACATCGAGTCGGTGCTGCTCGACAAGGACCGCGGCGCCCAGCGCGCCTTCGACTACTTCGCTGGGCTCGGCCCGCTCCCCCGCCGCTGGCGCTCGATCGGCGACTCGCGCAGCGATTACAAGATGGCCGACTACGTGCACGACGCCGGTTTCGACGTGGCCCACGTGGATGTGCGGCCGGCGGACGGCATCCTGGACCGGCCGTACGAGGTGATCACCATCGGCGACGCGATCCACGACGACGCCGGTGCGGAATTCCTGGCGCACTGGCGGCGCGAGCTGGGGCTCGGCGGCGACGCCTGAGGGCTCTTCCCTATCCCTGCGCCTGCTCCCCGTCCTGTCGCTTGCGGAAGGCGACCATGTTCATCCGGTTGCCGCAGCGCACGCTGCAGAAGCGCTTCGAGCCGTTGCGGGACAGGTCGAGCAGCAGGCCGGTGCAGTCGTCGGCGGCACAGACGCGGAGGCGGCCCGTTTCGCCGGAGCGGATGACGTCGACGAGGGCGAGCGCGACCTCCACCCGGATGCGTTCCGCGAGGGGCGCATCCTGAGCGGTGGCGTGCAGGTGCCAGTCGAAGCCGTCGTGACGCATCAGGTACGGACGCGCGTTCGCGTCGGCGAGCATGGCGTTGACCTCGACGGCTGCGTCGTCGCGGGAGAGCGACCAGGTGCGGCGGAGGCGCTCGCGGGTCTCGTGCACCTCGCCCAGTTCGGTGGCGTTCCTGTCGATGCGGCCGGAGTACTGCTGGGCGATCACGAAGTCGGCGACCTGGTCGGCCGTCGCCAGTTCGTCATCTCCGCTCCGGGATGCGGTCGGCACCGTGTTGCAGAGGGCGACGGCGAAGACCAGAGCGTCCTCGGTGTCAGGGGCAAAATGCAAGTTGACTCCTTATTCGCGACAAGACTAGCGTCAGGAGCATCATCCATCTAGACCCTGACCAGGATTCGCCATGAAGCGCAGCCGGACCTCGCTCGGACTTCTCATCGCCGTCATCTCGGCGGCCACCTTCGGCCTGTCCGGCGCGTTCGTAAAGCCGCTGCTCGAGTCGGGCTGGAGCCCGGCCGCCGCCGTCACGGTGCGCGCCCTGACCGGCGGCATCGTGCTCGCCCCCGTCGCGATCCTGCTGCTGCGCGGACGCTGGTCGGCGCTCTGGCGTGGACGCTGGCGGGTGCTCGGGATGGGGCTGGTCGGCGTGGCCGCGACGCAGCTGCTCTACTTCGCCGCCATCCAGCGCATTCCGGTCAGCACGGCGATCCTGATCGAGTACATCGCCCCGCTGCTGCTGGTCGTCCTCGCCTGGGCGCGGACCAGGCGGGCGCCGAAACTGGTGGTCATCATCGGCTCCGTGGTGGCGGTCAGCGGGCTCGTCATGGTGGTCTCGCCAGACGGCTCAGGCAGCATCGACCCGCTCGGCCTGGCGCTCGCCATCGCCGCGATGGTCGGCTGCGCCGCCTTCTATCTGATCGCCGCGCGCCCGAGCGACGGGCTTCCCCCGGTGGCCCTCGCGTCGTCAGGGCTGCTGATCGGCGGTGTCGCGCTCGGCGCGGTCGGCGCGACCGGGCTCGTGCCGTTCCAAGTGAGCTTCTCCCCTGTGCAGCTGTTCGGTCAGCAGACAGCGTCGTGGATCCCCATCCTGGTGATCGGCGTCTTCGCCACGGCCATCGCGTACGCCGCCAGCATCACGGCCACCGAGATCCTCGGCTCCCGCCTCGCATCGTTCACCGGCCTGCTCGAAGTCGTGGCCGCGACGTTCTACGCCTGGCTGCTGCTCGGCGAGAGCCTGGGGCTGCTTCAGTTCATCGGCGGCGCACTGATCCTGGTGGGGATCGGGTTCGTGCGCTCGGAGAGGACGGAGGCCGAGCAGGTGGCGGTCGCGGAGGCGCCAGCCGACCCGCTCGGCCAGGTGCCTCAGGCGGCGGCCTCCAGCGCGGCATCCGCCCGCTCGGCGCTGCCTTCGAAGAGTCCGCGGTCGATCGAGCGCCGGTAGGCCAGCCAGAGCACGATCCCGACGAGGAACACGATGCCCTCTGTCACCGTCAGCGCCCAGATGATGCCAGGCAGGCCGAACCAGAGGTTGCCGAGCAGCACGATCGGGATGAACAGCACGCCCTGTGTCACGGACATGACCGTCGCGGCCAGCGCCTTGCCCGTCGCCTGGAACAGCGACGTGATGAGGCCGGCGAAGCCGTTCGCGATCATGGCGACGAGCTGCGCCGTGAGGATGCTGACGCCGATCGCCAACACCGTCCTGTCCGGCACGAACGCCGTGAACACCTGGTCGCGGAACACGAAGACGAGCACCGAGAACAGCACCCCGACGCCGCCCACCACGATCCCGGATGCGCGCAGCGCCGAGAACAGTCGTGCCCTGTCGCCCTTGCCGTACGCATAGGCGAGCAGCGGGAGCACACCGAGCGTGACGCCCATCAGCAGGAACTCCGGCACCTGCGCGATCCGCACGGCCACGCCCATCGCCGCCAGCGGCCCGTCGCCGTACGCCGCGGCCAGGTTGTTGAGCACCAGCGACGTCACGATCAGGAACGACGCCTGCAGCAGTTCGCCGACGCCGACGCCGAAGACCGGCTTCAGCACGGACGGCGACAGCGTGAACCAGCGCGGCGCGAGGCTGACGTTCTCGCTGTTGCGCTGCAGCCAGACCACGAAGTAGATCACGACGCCGAGGTTCGACAGGCCCATCGCGAGCGCCGCGCCGGCGACGCCCCAGTGCAGCGTCAGGATGAACAGCACATCGAAGAGGAGGTTCGCGATCGTGGAGCCGATCAGCCCGATCATGACCTGACGGGATGCGCCCTCCGCCCTGACCAGTTGCTCGAGACAGAACG
The DNA here is from genome assembly GCF_044765685.1 of Leifsonia sp. NPDC102414. Taxonomy (NCBI): domain Bacteria; kingdom Bacillati; phylum Actinomycetota; class Actinomycetes; order Micrococcales; family Microbacteriaceae; genus Leifsonia; species Leifsonia sp. NPDC102414. The sequence goes on along the minus strand of NZ_JBIWKN010000005.1, from coordinate 207,344 downwards.
CCGCGGCGAGCACGGGCACGAAGGCGAGCATGACGGCGACGTACGCACTGGTCGCCGGGACCGCTGATGCATCCGCGCCGAGCAGCGTCACCAGCGGGTTGAGCAACAGCAGGCCGGCGGCGCCGAGGACGACCCCGGCGATCACCGCGCCCCAGACGGCGAACGACGAGACATGCTTGATCTCGGCCGCCTTCTCCGGCTCGCGCTCCGCCGCGCCGAGCAGCCGCGAGATGAGCGCGCCGCCGCCGACGCCGAACACGCCGCCGACCGCCATGACGAGACCCAGGATGGGCGTGCCGAACGTGACGGCGGCGAGGAGCGCGTTGTCGTGAAGCGAGCCGATGAAGCCCGCGTTGATGACGTTGTAGACGGCGCCGACGATCATCGCTGCCGCCATCGGCACACACAGGTGCACGAGAGCGCGGATGATCGGTGCGGAGGAGAGATACCAGCGGTTGGTGCCGACAGCGTCGGCGGTGGTGGTTTCGGGAGTCGTGGTGCTCATGACTGCTCCTTTCCGGGCAGGGTGGAGCGCGCGCCGACGAGACGTCGGAGCGACGGTGGGAGAAGAGGGAGATGCCGCCGGGCGGCAGGCCGGGGTTACCGGGTGGGGCGGGGCAGTACGGAGGTGATCTTGGTGAGCAGGGCGAACAGCGTCTCCCGCTCGTCCTCGTCCAGCGGGGCGAGGATGGTCTCGTCGGCGGCGGCCATGGCCTCCTCGAAACCGGCGATGAGGGCGGCGCCCTCTGCCGTGGCGTAGACGCGCTTGCTGCGCTCATTGCCGTTCTCGGTGCGGCGCTCGATGAGGCCGCGCTTCTCGAGCCCCTGCAGAAGGCTCGAGACGCTTGCCGCACTCGTGCGTGTCAGCTGCGCGATGTCTCGCTGGATGGCACCGGGGTTCTGTTCGAGAAAGCCGAGTGCGAAGGCCTGCTCGTGGGTGAGCTCGCGTGCGCGAATCCACTCGTCGCCTGCCTGACGCTGCGCCCAGCCGATCCAGCGGACCAACTGGAGGCTGCTCTCGAACATGCTGTCTGGTGCTTCCATGATCAGAACTCTAACTGTTTGAGTTCTAACTGTCAACCATCAAAGTGTTTGCGGTTCCGATCCCGAGTAGCGTCGGGCCATGACTGTCCCCACGGACGACGAGATCGTCGTCACCGATGGCCGGGTGTCCGCGACGAGCCGTCTCTACCACTGGTTCCTCGACCACCTCGCGAAGTTCCCCGGCCGGGTCACGGCCGTGACGTTCGCGGCGGGCGCGGTGGTGACCGTCGGCGTCGTCCTGATCGACGGAGACGGCGACGCCACCACGATCGTCTCCCTCGTCGCGACGCTGTGGGCGCTGTTCTTCGCGGTCATGATCTACCTGCTGACCGCTCGAGACACCGACAAGGTCCTCGACCAGATCGCCGACCTCCACGAGCAGCTCGCCACCGCGCTCGCCGCACCGGAGGAGGAGACGGCGGACGAAACGGGAGCGGAGACGAACGAAGCGCCCCCGACCCAGGAGTCACCCGAGCCGGAGCGGCCGGCCGCGCCGTCCACCCGCCCGGCCACCCCGGCGACGCGCCCCGGTCGGCCGGGCCAGGGCGCGCATCCACAGCCCAGGCTCCTCGACGGAGAGGCCGCCATCGTGGATGCGGTGCCCGGCGAACTCCTCGACGCCTGGACCACCGCCACCGGCAAAGCCCGCGACGCCCTCTCGCGCGCCTGGACCAGGGACCCCCGCTCCGGTCAGCAGTGGGTGCTGGAGACCGCCGACCACCAGCGCTGGGTCGTCTTCTCGCGGGGCGGGCGAGGCGCCGGCGTCATCCCTCTCGACGCGACCAGTCGCGCCCGCCTGCGCCGCTCACGCGAGGCTTGAACTCCGCCCGCCCGATGAGCCACAGCACATCGCGCCCGAACGACTCCAGCAACAGCAGCAGGGCCACCCCGACGAGCACCACATCCACGCCGGGCAGCAGACCGGAGACGGCGAGCGCCAGCGCGATCCCCGCCACCGCCGTCACCACCTTGCGCCAGTAGCGGTACGGAAGCTGCCTGCGCATCCACGGGACCGCCCAGCCGACCAGCACGAACAGGTAGCGCATGGCGCCGATCGCGAGCACCCAGAGGCCCATGCTCCCCGCGACGTACGCGCTGAGCACCAGGAGGAGGAACGCATCCACCTCCATGTCGAACCGGGCGCCGAGCTCGCTCGCCGACCCCGTGCGGCGGGCCACCCAGCCATCGACCGCGTCGAGCGCGAGGGCGGGGACGATCAGCGCGACGAGCAGCGGGACGGGGACGGCGGCGAAGGCCGACGCGACGACGAGGCCGGTGATCGCGCCGACCACCGACGACCGGAGCGAGGTGACGATGTTCGCCTGGCCGAACCGGGAGGCGCCGCGGCGCCGGAGTCCGGCGATGAGCAGTGCGTTCGAGACGATCAGGTAGGTCGCCGTGGCGATCCAGCCCAGCGCGGGGAGCGGCGTGATCGCGTCGGCCGCCGCGCAGGCGAGCAGCGCCAGCGCCGCGCCTGCCGCCGCCCATGCCGCTGCTGCCGCCCATCCCGCTGCTGCTCGTTGAACCCTTTTCACGTTCGCCTCGTGTCTTCCCTGTATGGCACCTGTTCGTTAACACGCCACGAGCGCACAGATGGTTCATCGAGGAGGGGACGTGGTGGAGGCAACAGCATTCTGGACCGAACGTCCCGGCTCCGGGTCGCTGCGGAGCGAGCCCGTCGGAGAGCCGGGCGACGGCGAGGTGCTCGTCCGCACGCTGCACACCGCGGTGAGCAAGGGCACGGAGTCGACGGTGTTCGGCGGCCACGTGCCGGTGAGCGAGCACGACAGGATGCGCGCCCCGTTCCAGGACGGCGACTTCCCGTGGCCGGTGAAGTACGGCTACCTGAACGTCGGCACCGTCGAGGGCGGACCGTCCGAGTTGCGGGGGCGTGTCGTGTTCACACTGTTCCCGCACCAGTCGGCGTTCGTGGTGCCGGGCGATGCCGTCGTTCCCGTGCCGGAAGGAGTGCCGCCCAGGAGGGCGGTGCTCGCCGGTGCCGTCGAGACCGCGGTGAACGTGCTGTGGGATGCGGCACCGCTGCTGGGCGACAGGATCACGGTGGTGGGCGCCGGCATGATCGGCTGCAGCGTCGCCAGGCTCGCGCACCGCATCCCCGGTGCCGAGGTGGTGCTGGTGGATGCCGACCCGTCGCGGCGCGCGGTCGCGGAACGGCTCGGCGTCGGCTTCGCCCTGCCGGAGGAGGCGCCGCGCGACCGCGACATCGTGGTCAACGCGAGCGGCTCGGAGGCTGGGCTGCGGCTCGCGCTGGAGACCGTCGTGGACGACGGCGAGGTGATCGAGGCGAGCTGGTACGGCGACCGCCCCGTCAGCATCATGCTCGGCGCGGACTTCCACGCCAGGCGCCTCACCATCCGGTCGAGCCAGGTGGGAGCGGTCGCCCTTCGGCGGCGAGACCGGCGGACCACCCGCGACCGGCTGACGCTCGCTCTCGACCTCCTGCACGACGCCGCATTCGACGCGCTGCTCACCTCCGCGTCGTCGTGGCGGGACCTCCCCCAGGTGCTCTCCGCGCTCGCCGGAGGTCGCACCGCCGACATCTGCCACACGATCGATTGGACGGACGCCTGATGCCTTACACCGTCACCGTGCGGGACCACCTGATGGTCGCGCACAGCTTCACCGGCGAGGTGTTCGGCCCCGCCCAGCGGCTGCACGGCGCCACGTTCATCGTGGACGCAACGTTCGGCGCCGACGACGTGGATGCGGACGGCATCGTGGTCGACATCGGCCTGGCGACCGCTGCGCTCGCCGAGATCACCGGCTCGCTCACCTACCGCAACCTCGACGACGAACCGGAGTTCGCCGGGACGAACACCACCACCGAGGTGCTCTGCCGGGTCATCGCCGACCGGCTCGCCGCCCGCGCAGCCGACGGCGGCCTGGGGACGAACAGCATCGCCTCCGTCTCCGTCACTCTGCATGAGTCCCACATCGCGTGGGCGAGCTATTCGAGGCCGCTGTGAGTGCGCCCGTCTTCTTCGTGGTCCCAGACATGCTCGACGATCCGGAGCGCGTGAGCGGGGGGAACGTCTACGACAAGCGGGTCCGCGACGGCCTGCTCTCGGACGGCTGGGACGTGAGCACCCTCCTGGTCCCGGAGACCGATGGCGGCCTGGCGCACGCGCTCGCGCAGCTCCCCGACGACGCCGTCGCGCTGGTCGACGGGCTGCTCGTCGGCCGCGAACCGGCGGCGATCGTGGCGCACAGCCCCCGCCTCCGGATGCTCGTGCTCGCCCACATGGTCGCGCACGAGCTCGGCGACCACGAGCGCGACGCGCTGCGGTCGGCGGTGAGCATCATCGCGACGAGCAGGTGGACCCGCGCGGAACTCATCGCGCAGGACGCGGCCGATCCGCGGAGGATCGTGGTCGCGCATCCGGGGACAGACGCCGCCGTCGCCTCTGTGCCCTCCGCGTCCGGAGCCCGGCTGCTCTGCGTCGCCGCGGTCGCGCCGCACAAGGGGCAGGACCTGCTGGTGACGGCGCTCGCCGGAGCGGCCGACATCGGCGGCTGGTCGTGCACATTCGCCGGATCGCTCGCGACGGAGCCGGAGTTCGCGGCCGCCGTGCGGGCCGCGGCGGTGGCGGGCGGGATCGCCGACCGTGTCTCCTTCCGCGGCGTGATCACCGGCCGCGCGCTCCAGGACGCGTACACACAGGCCGACCTGGCCGTCCTGCCGTCGCGCAGCGAGAGCTACGGGATGGCGGTCGCCGACGCGCTGGCGCACGGCATCCCGGTGCTGACGACAGGGGTCGGCGGCATCTCCGAGTCCATCGGGGACGGCCGTGCCGCGATGATCGTGCCGCCGGACGACCCGTGGGCGCTGGGACTCGTGCTGCGCCAGTGGTGGGCGGACGCTGCGCGGCGACGGGACCTGCGCGCGGCGGCGATGGATGCGCGCGGCTCGCAGCCGAGCTGGGCCGCCACCACGCGGGCGGTGGCGGCGGCGCTCTCGGCCGCAGCGACCATCCCGACCAGGCGTGCCCAAGCGGTACGAGCCTCGACCGGAGCGGAGGTGCGATCGTGAGCGACATCCTCGACGTCAGCAGCGACTGGCTGGCGCTGCGCGAGGCCGAGGACGCGCGGGCGCGTTCCGGAGACCTCGCGCAGGCCATCCCACCCCTGCTGGGCGTCGGCCCGTACACCGTGCACGATCTCGGCAGCGGCACCGGCTCGCTGATGCGCTGGCTGGCACCCATGCTGCCCGGCGGCCAGACCTGGGTGCTCCACGACTGGAACGCCGACCTCACCGACCGCGCCCTCGACCCGCCTCCCCCGCTCGACCGCGACGACCGGCCCGTGTCCATCCGCACCAGGGTCGGCGAACTCGACCGCCTCAGTGCGGAGGATCTGCGCGGGGCGTCCCTGGTGACGGCCTCTGCGCTGCTCGACGTGCTCACCGCAGCGGAGGCGCACGCCATCGTGGATGCGTGCATCCAGGTGGCAGCGCCGGCGTTCGTCTCGCTCAGTGTGACGGGCGAGGTCGAGCTGCGGCCGTGGGATGCGCTGGACAAGCGCGTCGGCGACGCCTTCAACGCGCACCAGCGCCGGGAGGTGCATGGCAGGAGGCTGCTCGGACGCTACGGCGGTCCGATCGTGCGCGGGCTGTTCGAGCAGGCGGGCTGGAACGTGCGGCAGGCCCGCACGAGCTGGCGGCTCGACGACCGCGAGCCGCGGCTCCTGCGCGAGTGGTTCGACGGCTGGGTGGACGCGGCGGAGGAGCAGTCCCCGGAACTCGGAGATGACCTCGCCGGATATCGGTCCCTCCGGCACGACCAGCTCGACCGCGGCGACGCTTCGGCCGTGGTCTACCATCTCGATGTGCTGGCGTGGCCGCGCTGATGGCTGACACAGTGGCGCCGACGCCGACGACCGTGCGTGGCCAGGTCGTCGGCGGCCACCGGTGGCGCGCGCCCGCCCTGGCGGTCGTGCGGTCGCGGTGGTTCGGCGTGACGGCGCGGGCGGTCGTGGGCGCGGGTGTGCTCGCCGCCATCGTCGCGCGGGTCGGCACGGGGCCGTTCCTGCACGGCGTGCAGAGCCTCGACGCGGGGACAGTGGGGGCGGCGATCGTGCTCGCGGCCATCGCGACGGCCGCGGCGGCCTGGCGCTGGACCGTGATCGCGCGCCGGCTGGGTGTCGGCCTGCCGTGGTCCAGGGCCGTCGGCATGTACTACCGGTCGCAGTTCCTCAACACCGTGCTGCCCGGCGGGGTGATCGGGGACGTGCACAGGGCCGTCGACCACGGCCGCAGCGCGGAGCGTCTGGGAACGGCGGCACGCGCCGTCGCGGTGGAGCGCTCGGTCGGTCAGGTGGTGCAGGTCGCGATCACCGTGCTCGTGATCGTCGCCGGGGGCGCGGCGTTCGGCACCGCGGGCGCCACCGCGGGCGGCGTCGACGCGGGAGCGGCGGACTTCGGTGGCGTCGTGTTCCCCGCGCTCGGCATCGGGGCAGCCGTGGTCGTGCTGGCCGCGACCATCGCGGCCGTCGCGAGCGCCAGGGTGCGGAACGTGCTGAGGCGGGAGGCGGCGCAGCTGCGCGTCGGCCTCGGGTCGCCGGCGGTCGCAGCCCAGGCGATCGGCGCATCCATCGTGGTGTGCTGCTGCCACATCGCCACGTTCGCCATCGCGACAGCAGCGGTCGGCGCCGAAGTGCCCCCTGTGCGGATGCTCGTGCTCGCGGTCGTCGTGCTGCTCGCCGCGGCCATCCCCCTCAATCTCGGTGGATGGGGTCCCCGCGAGGGCGCCGCGGGCTGGGCCTTCGCCGTCGCCGGATTCGGCACGGCGGCCGGGGTCTCCGCGGCCACCCTGTTCGGGGTGCTCGCGATCGTCTCACTGGTGCCCGGCGTGCTCGGGACCATGCTCGCCACCATCGTCCAGAGGAGGAAACGACCGTGACAGCCACCCCGTACGTCACCCTGAGCTGCGCCGTCTCGCTCGACGGCTACCTCGACACAGCGCGCCCGCCCAGGCTGGCCCTCTCCAACGCAGAGGACTTCGACAGGGTCGACCAGGTGCGGGCGGACAGCGACGCGATCCTGGTCGGCGCACGCACGATCCGCCTCGACAACCCCCGGCTGCTCGTCCGCAGTGCGGCGCGCCAGGGGCGTCGCACGCAGTCGGGGCTCGGGCGTTCGCCGTGGAAGGTGACCGTCACGGCCTCCGGCGACCTCGACCCGCGCTCTGCCTTCTTCACCGAGGGCGACACAACCAAGCTGGTCTACTGCCCGCGCGGGGAGGAACGGCGCATCCGGAGACGGCTGGGCGCTGCGGCACGCGTCATCGCCCTGGGCGACGAGGTGCGGATGGCCGACGTGCTCTGCGACCTGGGCGACCGCGGCGCGCGGCGGCTCATGGTCGAGGGCGGAGGGACGACGCTCACACAGTTCCTCGCTGGCGACCTGGCCGACGAGCTGCAGCTCGCGATCGCGCCCATCTTCGTCGGCGACAGGCGCGCGCCCCGGTTCGTCGGCGACGCCCTGTTCCCGTGGACGGGCGAGCACAGGGCCACCCTGGCGGAGACCCGCACCATCGGGGATGTGGTGCTGCTGCGGTACGCGCTGTCCAGCCGGTTCGAGGAGGTGGCGACCGCGCGGACGACTGGTCAGGCGACGGTGCAGACCGGGCGTGCGGCCGAGGTCGTGCCGTCGGTTCCGGGGAGGCGATGATGCCCGACCGCCAGCACCCCCGCCGGCACCCCGGCCAGCGCCGTCGCGCCGCGGCGACGATCAGAACGGTCCTCGCCGCCGTCACCGTGTTCGTGGCGTCCCTCGCTCCAGGGCTGATCGCATCCTGGTCGCCGCTCGCCCTGCTGCGCATCCCGCTCGACGCCGTCGTCGCGCTCGTCGTCCTCGTCCTCCTCCCCTGGCGCCCTGCCCGCCGGATCGTCGCCGTGCTCGCCGCGACGCTCATCGTGCTCTCGATCGTCGGCACCGCCCTCGACCGCACGTTCACCGCCACGGTCGGCCGCACGTTCGACGTGGTGACCGGCTGGCCGGAACTGTCCGACGGCTACGGCGTGGTGAGCGACTCGACCGGTCCCGTCCTCGCCGTGCTCCTGGTGGTGCTGCTCGCCACCGCCGCCATCGGAGCGACCGTCGCGGTCACGGCGTCGCTGCTGCACCTGGCCGCCGTCCTCGGGCGGCGCCGGGCGCCCAGCCTGATCGGCGCCTCCGCGGTCACGGCGGGTTGGCTCGCCCTCGCCCTTGTCGGCGCGCAGCTCGTGCCCGGCCAGCCGGTCGCCGCGGCCGACGCGCTCTCCGAGACGGTGGCCAAGGTCGACCAGGCCGCCGCCGCGGAGCGCGACCAGGCCGCGTTCGACCGGGCGGGCGCGACGGACCCGTATGCGCAACTCCCCGCATCCGATCTGCTCACCGGGCTGAAAGGGAAGGACGTCATCATCGCGTTCGTGGAGAGCTACGGACAGGTCGCCGTGCAGGGCACGCCGTTCTCCTCGGGGGTGGATGCGGTGCTCCGCGACGGCGACGCCCAGCTCGCCGCCCACGGGTACTCCGAACGAAGCGCCTTTCTCACCTCATCGACGTTCGGCGGCATCAGCTGGCTCGCGCATGCAACCCTGCAGACCGGGCTCTGGGTCGACTCGCAGCAGAAGTACGACCAGGTCACCGCAGGTCACCGGCTCACCCTCAGCGACGCCTTCCGCCGCGCTGGCTGGCGCACCATCAGCGACGTCCCCTCCGACACCAAGCCGTGGCCGGTCGGCAGCTCGTTCTACCACTACGGCACGCAGCTCAACGCGACCAACGTGGGATACCAGGGACCGAAGTTCAGCTATGCCAGGGTGCCGGATCAGTACACGCTCTCCTACTTCCAGCGACACGAGCTCGCCCGTCCCCACGCCCCGCTGATGGCCGAGATCGACTTCGTCTCGTCGCACACCCCGTGGACGCCGCTCCCGCATCCCGTGCCGTGGGACGCCATCGGCGACGGCTCGATCTACGATTCCCAGCCGGCGCAGGGCCTTCCGCCCAGCACGGTCTGGCAGAGCCGGCAGCACGTCCAGGAGCTCTACGGCCAGTCGATCCAGTACACGATGGGCTCGCTGTTCTCGTTCCTCACGACGTTCGACGACCCGAACCTCGTGATGGTCGTCCTCGGCGACCACCAGCCGGCGAGCGTCGTCAGCGGTGCAGGCGCTGACCACGACGTGCCGGTGAGCATCATCGCCAAAGACCCAGCCGTGACGCAGCGCATCGCGTCGTGGGGCTGGCAGCCGACGATGCTCCCGTCGCCGACGGCGCCGGTGTGGCGGATGGATGCGTTCCGCAACCGGTTCTTCTCGGCGTACGGAGGGTGACCTCGTGAACCTTCCACGCATCCCCTTCGTGTTCTCCCTGTGGTCCCCATCCACCAGCACTCACCGGAAGCAGGTACACCCATGAACGACAGCGGAACGGCCCTCAGGGTCCTGCGCATCATCAGCGCGATCGTGCTCCTCGTGATCGCCGCCATCCACATCTTCCTGATCTTCGACGGCGTCGGCGGTCTGCTCGGCGTTCTCTTCGTGCTGAACGGCATCGCCGGCATCGTCCTGGCACTCGGGATGCTCTTCCTCCGCGGCAGACTTCTCACCCTCGCGACGGTGCTCAGCCTGCTCTTCGTGATCGCGAGCCTCGCCGCTCTGCTCCTCGCGCTGACCGTCGGGCTGTTCGGCATCACAGAGTCGTGGGACTTCACGCTGGTGCCGGAGACGGTGATCGTGGAGGCGATCGGGGTGGTGGTGCTCGCTGCGACGACGGTGAGCGCGCTTCGCGGTACGCGCGGCTACTCCGCGACCGCCCCGACGAGGTAAGCGGCCAGGATGCGCCGGAGCCGCGGCTCCAGGTCCACCAGAGCGTGCCCGAGCCGAGGGTCGGTGCGGTAGAGCTCGGCGATCTCCGGAGGTGGGGTGGAGATCTGCCAGAACGTGCCGGCGAGGGAGGTGGCGGTGGCGACAAGGTCGACGGCTGCGGCCGGGCTCAGGCCGGGGATCGTCTCCCTGACGGCTGCGACGATCAGCGCGAGCGACTCCCCGGTCGTCAGCTTGAAGGCGCGGACGGCCTCGACGGACACGTTGCGCTCGAGGTTCATGGGCGCCTGGGCGAGCAGGTCGCAGAACGCGCCTCGTTCGGCGAGCGACGACGCGAAGGCGGCGGCGACGGCGGAGGTTCCGCTCGCCGCGCGCACCCTGGCGCACACGACAGGCGTCCACTCGCGCCACCCGTCAGCGGTCAGGCGCAGGAAGATCTCTTCCCTGGTCTCGAAGTAGCGCAGCATGGCCGACTTGTGCATCCCGACCGCGTCGGCGATGTCGGTGAGAGTGACCTCTCGGATGCCGCGCTCGGCTGCGAGGGCTCGCGCCGCATCCAGGATCGCCTGTTCCCGCGCGGCCTTCGCCTCGGGGGATCTGGCGCGCCGGAACGTGCCCGCTGCTGGTTCGGTGGTGGTCACGCCGAGAGTTTACCGCAACCGAGTTGCATTAGTTAAAGAAACGATGTTTCATTAACTCCATGACACAGAACCCCACGACCCAGACCTGGTTCATCACCGGCTCCTCCCGCGGCTTCGGCCGCGCCCTCGCCGTCGCCGCCCTCGAGGCCGGCGACCGCGTGGCGGCGACGGCCCGCCGCCCGGAGCAGCTCGACGACCTCGTCGCCACCTACGGCGACCGCATCCTCCCCCTGCGGCTCGACGTCACCGACGCCGCCCAGGCCCGGGATGCGCTCGACACCGCCAGAGAGCGTTTCGGCTCTGTCGACGTCATCGTCAACAACGCCGGCTACGCGAACGTCTCCCCGATCGAGACGACGGACGACGCCGACTTCCGCACCCAGTTCGAGACGAACTTCTGGGGCGTCTACAACGTCTCCAAGGCGGCCATCCCCGTCCTGCGGGCGCAGGGCGGAGGACTGGTCATCCAGTTCTCGTCGGTCGGCGGCCGCGTCGGAGGCTCCCCCGGAATCGCCTCATACCAGGCGGCGAAGTTCGCGATCGACGGCTTCAGCCGCGTGCTCCGCGTCGAGACGGCCCCCTTCGGCGTGAAGGTGCTCGTGGTCGAGCCGAGCGGGTTCGCCACGGACTGGGCGGGCTCGTCGATGGAGGTCCGCGACGTGCCGGAACACTACGAGAGCACGGTCGGCGCGATGAACAAGCGGATGCGGCAGACCACCTCCGGTCCGGCAGGCGACCCTGTGCGCGCCGCCGATATCCTGGTGACCGTCGCCAAGCGCGCGAACATCCCAGACCACCTCCCCCTCGGCGTCACCGCGACCGAGATGAGCGTCGCCCACGACCGCCGCCTGCTCTCCGACGACCTCGCCTGGTCGGCGGTGAGCAGGTCGGCGGACTTCGGGGAGCCGTACCCGGCGGAGTTCCCGGTGGATGCGGTGTGATGGGCGGTACGTCCGCCGCTGCCGGGCAGCATCCACTGATCGGCGGCCAGGTCCAGCCGACCGGTTGATCCGGCGGGCGCTCCCGCTCGCGACGCTGGAGGCATGACAAACGCAAACACCGCCCCACGGTCCGCCGTCCGTCCCGAGACCGCAGCGGCCCGCCGCGCGGCCTTCCGTCCCGTTCTCGTGCTCCTGGCCGCATTCACCGCGGTCAGTCTCGCGATGATCGCCGTGCTCATCGCGCAGAGCGTGATGGGGATCGCCGTCGACACCGCCGTCTGGATCCGCTGCTCGCTGGTGTTCGCCAGCGGGGTCGTCATGCTGCTGATCGCGCGCAGCGCGTCGCGGGGGTCGCGTGCAGCCTGGGTGCGCATCCGGATCATCAGCCCGATCGTGCTTGTCGCCGTGATCGTCATCGTGTCGATCCCCGGTTTCCTGCCGGACTGGGTGCGGATCGAGCAGGCGCTGTGCGGTCTCCTCGTGCTGCCGGCGGCCATTCTGCTCAATCGGCCGCGCATGGGGCGGCACTTCCCGCAGAGCGCGTAGGGTCGGCCTATGATCGACCCGCGCTGGCGGACCGTGCTCGCGGTCGCCCCGTATCTGGTGCTCGGGATGCTCGTCGCCTTCGCACTCGGGATGCAGTGGTCCGACCCCCGGCACCTGATCCCGGAGCTCGTGCTCTGCGCCGGGTACGCAGTGCTGGTGCTGGTGCTGCGCGACCTGCCGACGCCCTGGCGCGGACGCTCGGCGGCGATCTCGGTACTGATGCCGTGCCTCATCCTGATCAACCTGGCGCTCGTGCTCTACCAGGGCTGGTTCGCGTTCCTGACGATCTCGACCTTCTCGATCGCGTACTCCCTCGTCCCGTGGCCGTGGGAGCTCGTCGCCGTCGGCGCCACCGCTGTCGTCGCCGGGCTGGCGCAGGCATCCGGTTTCAGCGACAACGCGGCCGGCACGATCGGCAGGCTGCTCGTGGTGGCGCTCAACATCGTGGCGATGTGCGGGCTCTCCTGGGGGCTGAGGCTGTCGCAGAAACAGCTCGAAGTGACGGCCACCGAGGCGGAGCGGGCCAGGCTCGCGCGGGAGATCCACGACACCCTCGCGCAAGGGTTCGCCGGGATCGTCACCCAGCTGCAGGCGGCGGAGCACGCCGCGGACGACACGGCACGCGACCGCCACACCGACGCCGCCCTCTCGCTCGCCCGCGATGGCCTCGCCGAAGCGCGGCGCTCCGTCCAGGCGCTGCGGCCGGCCGCCCTGGACACGGCGGGACTGCCGGAGGCGATCCGCGAGACGGCACGACGCTGGTCGCGGCGCACGGGCATCCCGGTCGACGTCCGCACCACTGGTGCCGCCCGCCCGCTGGCAGTGGATGCGGAGGTCGCTCTGCTGCGCACCGCGCAGGAGGCCCTCGCCAACGTCGAACGCCACGCGGATGCGCACAGTGTCGCGCTCACCCTCGCGCACGACCAGCGCGGGGTGCGGCTGGAGGTGCGGGACGACGGTCGCGGGTTCGACGCGGAACCGCGGCTCGGCGGGGCCGCGGGCGCGGACGCGGCGGCCGCGGACGCCCCGCCCACCGCCGACCAAGGCGGCGGCTATGGGCTCATCGCCATGCGCGAGCGCATCACCGCCCTCGCGGGCGAACTGATCGTCGACTCCCACCCCGGCCGCGGCACCTCCATCCGGGCGGAGGTGCCGCGATGACCCCCGTGCGCCTCCTCGTGGCCGATGACCATCCCGTGGTGAGGGACGGGATCGTCGGCATGGTCTCCTCCGACCAGGACATCGAGGTGGTCGGCGAGGCGTCGGACGGCGCAGAGGCCGTCCGTCTCGCCCGCGCGCTGCAGCCGGACGTCGTGCTGATGGACCTCCGCATGCCGGGCACGGACGGGGTCAGCGCGATCCGCGAGCTCCTGCGCCTCGGCGTGCCGTGCCGGATCGTCGTGTTGACCACCTACGACTCCGATGCGGACGTCCTGCCGGCGATCGAGGCGGGCGCGACCGGCTACCTGCTCAAAGACGTGCCGCGCGACGAGCTGGTCAGAGCCGTCCACGCCGCCGCGAAGGGGCACTCAGCACTTGCGCCGTCCGTCGCATCCCGGCTGGTCGACCGCGTGCGCACCCCGGAGGCGAGCCTGCTCACCCCGCGCGAGCTGCAGGTGCTCGCCCTGGTCGCCGATGGCGCGACCAACCGCGAGGCCGGAACGCGGATGCACGTGAGCGAGGCGACCGTGAAGACCCACCTGCTCAGCGTCTACGCCAAGCTCGGCGTGGGCGACAGGGCGGCCGCCGTGGCGGAGGGTTTCAGGCGAGGGCTACTTTGAGGCATGGTACCAAATGGCACAACACCTGGTAGTTTCCATGTTCGCGACAGGAACCTTCTGCGCCACACCACCCCGCTGCCCTAAGCGTCCGCAGCGCACCGGAATCCGATGTGCGTCGTCGCCGAGTCCTCCGACTCCGGCGAGCGAGCGGCGGGCCGGTAGCGGAGGCAGTAGTCGGGCGAGCACAGGTGGGAGCCGCCCTTCAGCACGCGGCGCGGGGTGGCCGAGCCCGGCTCCGCGCCTGCCGGGCCGAGGAGACTGGGGCGGGCGCCCGCATCCACTGCCGCAGCCGCCGCGTCCGGGGGCAGGTGGCGGGGCGTGTAGTAGTCGGTCGTCCACTCCCAGACGTTGCCGGTCGTGTCGAAGAGGCCGTAGCCGTTCGCGGGGAAGGTCATCACCGGCGATGTGCCGACAAAACCCGATGCTCCCGTGTTGTTGTACGGGAAGCTGCCCTGCCAGCGGTTGACCATGAGCGCGCCGTCCGGCCGTTCGTCGTCGCCCCAGCCGAAGCGCGCGCCGTCGAGGCCGCCGCGGGCCGCGTACTCGAACTCGGCCTCGGTCGGCAGGCGGCGGCCCGCCCATGCCGCGTACGCTGAGGCGTCCTCGAAGCTCACCTGCACAACCGGATGCGCTGGACGAGAGACGACCGCGTCGAACGCTTCCCTGCCGAACGGGAAACGCCAGTACGCCCCTGCGCCCCAGCGCCACCACTGCCGCCAGTCGCGCAGGTCGACGGGACCGGCGGTCGGCGTGAACACCATCCCGCCCGGCACGAGATCGGCCGGGTCGGCTCCAGGAAAATCGGCAGGGTCCAGCGGGCGCTCTGCCACGGTGACGTAACCGGTGTCGTCGACGAACGCGGCGAACTGCTCGTTCGTCACCGGATGCGCGTCGATCAGGAATGCATCGACCGTGCGTTCGTGCACCGGCTGCTCGTCCGGATAGAACTCGGCGGAGCCCATCCGGAACGAACCGGCAGGGATCGGCACCATCGTGGTCGGATGCGCGCCCACCGTCGGGTGCGAGCTCACCGTCGAGTCTGGCATCCGGTGGGCTCCGTCCTTCTCAGTCGCGTGCCATCGCAGCCGCGTCGTGCGACTCGACGTCGATGGATGCGTCGTCCGCGATCTCGAAGACGACTTTCGTGATGGTACCGCCCTCGAACTCGAACCGGGAGCCTCCGGCAGGGAGCGGTCGCGGAGCTCCCCGGCTTCCGCGCCCCGTATTGTCACGGACGGTTTCGACACTCGATACCGCTGATAACCACGCTTTCAGCACCCGATTTCGTTGTTATGCGACGTAATCCGCACCTCTCGATTCGGATTTCGTCGCGGAACGGCTTACGATGACACGGCTTGTCTGCAGCAAAGGAGCTCGCGTGTCATCCACCCCCGCACCCACCGCGTTGCGACGATCCCTCGGCCTGTGGGCGATCGTCGGTCTCGGCCTCGGCTACATGACTCCGATGACGGTGTTCGACACCTTCGGCATCGTGACCGGCGAGACGAACGGCGTCGTCCCGTCCGCCTACCTGTTCGCGCTCGTGGCGATGGTGTTCACCGCCGTGAGCTACGGCCGCATGACCAGGGTGTTCCCGTCTGCGGGGTCCGCGTACACATACGCGTCGGAGACCATCCACCCGAACGTCGGCTTCCTGGTTGGCTGGTCGTCGCTGCTCGACTACCTGCTGCTGCCGCTCGTGAACGCGTTGATCGTGCGGCTCTACCTTGAGTCGTTCTTCCCGCAGGTGCCCGGCTGGATCTGGGTGGTCGGCTACGTCGCCGCCATCACGGCGATGAACCTGTTCAGCATGTCGTCCACCTCGCGGGTCAACGGCATCCTGGTGGTCTTCCAGATCGTCTTGATCGGCGTGTTCGTCGCACTGACCTGGACTGCGCTGAGCTCGGGCGCCGGCAACGGGACCGCGTTCAGCCTGACGCCGCTGTTCCACTCCGGCGTGCACTTGGCCGCGGTGATCGGCGGTGCGACGGTCGTCTGCTTCTCGTTCATCGGTTTCGACGCGATCACCATGTACACCGAGGAGGCCAAGGACAGCCGCACGGTGCCGAAGGCGATCGTGCTCGCGCTGATGATCGGCGGCGCGATCTTCTTCACGGCGGCCTGGTTCGCCCAGTCGCGCTTCCCCACCCTCGCGGGCTTCAGCTTCACCGACGACACGCTCCCCGAGATCGCACTGAAGACCGGCGGCCTGCTCTTCCAGATCCTGTTCATCTCGGCCGCGGTCGCCGCAGCGGTCGCCTCCAGCCTGGCGTCGCACGCGAGCGTGTCGCGCATGATCTACGTGATGGCCAGGAACGGCAACGGACGTCTCTCGCGGGGTCTGTCGTACATCCACCCGCAGTTCCGCACGCCGGCCACCGCCGTGCTGCTGGTCGGCGCAGTGTCGCTCCTCGCGGCGGCGTTCACGCTGGAGTTCGTGTCGTCGATGATCAACTTCGGCGCACTGATCGCCTTCACAGTGGTGAACGCGACCGTCATCATCCACTTCGCGATCCGGCGTGGAGAGCGGCACGGCGCCAAGCAGATCCTGCGCAACATCGTGCTGCCCGCGATCGGGATGGTGCTCACCGGAGTGCTCTGGGCCAACCTCCACGTGGATGCGCTGACGTACGGCCTCATCTGGCTGACGGTCGGGGTCATCACCCTGCTGGTCCTCACCCGCGCCTTCCGGAGACGCCTCGGCGTGAAGCTCGAAGAGGACGGGGAGGCGGCGATCATCACCCGCGAGGGAGCACCGCAGCCCTAGCCGCGATCCCGACGCGCCGCGCGAGGCACCCCTAGACGCGGAATGCCGGCGATGGTTAGCCTTCGAGCACACTCGCCGTGTTGCGTGCATTGGAGGGGATCGACATTTCGACACGACCACTCGCCGGGCTCACTGGACGCAACACCGTGCGTGAGCTCGTCTCGGGCGTCACCCTGCTGGCCATCGCCGTCCCGCTGAACATCGGGTACGCGCAGATCGCGGGGCTGCCGGCCACCGCAGGGTTGTATGCGCTCGTGCTCCCCGGCATCGTGTGGGCGCTGCTCGTGTCGTCCCGGCAGCTCGTCGCGTCTCCGGATGCCGCCGCCGCCGCGCTCGTCGCATCCTCGATCGGCGGCCTCGCCGTCGCAGGCAGCGCCGACTACATCACGCTCGCGCTCGCCCAGGCTCTCATCTGCGGCGTCCTGTTCCTGCTGTGCTCGTTCTTCAAGCTCGGCTTCCTCGCCGACTTCCTGTCGAAGCCGATCCTCGTCGGATTCGTCGGCGGCCTCGCGCTCGACATCCTGGTGTCGCAGGTGGCGAAGATGCTCGGGGTCAAGATCGACTCCGGTGGTGAGTTCGTCGACAAGCTGGTCGGCCTGTTCACCGGGCTCGGGCACCTCAACCCGTGGTCGCTGCTCATCTCGCTCGGCGCGCTGGTCATCCTGCTGGTCGGCCGGGTGCTGGCGCGGGCGGTGCCGTGGGCGCTGGTGGTGCTGGTGGTCGCGACCATCGTCGTCGTGCTCAGCGGCGCGGAGAAGGCGGGCGTCTCCGTGCTCGGTCCCGTCGACGCCGGACCGCCGAAGCTGACCTGGCCGGTGATCGACTGGTCGATGTGGCTGGCCCTCATCCCGTCCGCCATCGCGCTGACGGTCGTGACCATGGGCGAGGGCCTGCTGGTCTCCCGGTCGTACGGCGAGAAGCGCGGATACCCGACGAAACCGGACAGGGACCTGTTCGCGTTCGGCGCGGCCAACATCGCCGCGGGCGTGGCGGGCGGCTTCACCGTCGGGTCGTCCACCTCACGCACGGCCGCGATGGACCAGGCAGGATCGCGCACGCAGCTTCCGACCATCGTCACCGCGGTCGGCACCCTCGCCCTGCTGCTCTTCGGCACGGCCCTGCTGGAGCACATCCCGTCGCCCGCCATCGGCGCGATCGTCGCGGTCGCCGTCGTTCCGCTGCTCGGGATCGCCGACTTCGCGAAGCTGTGGCGGCAGGACAGGTTCGAGTTCGCCATCGGCGCCGTCTGCTTCCTGGTGACGTTGTTCGTCGGGTCCATCGCCGGCATCGTCGTCGCCTTCGTGCTCGCGGTGATCAACGTCACCCGCCGTGCGGCAGCCCCGGCCATCGACACGCTCGCCGCCGACGGCGACCCGCAGAGCTCCCTGCTCGACGCCGCGGAGCCCGGCACGGCGACAGCACCTGGCGTCGTCGTGGTCCGGCTGGCGGCACCGCTGTTCTTCGCCAACGCCGAGACCTTCGGAAAGGCGGTGCGGCGCGCGGTGGACTCGGTCGAGGGCGTCGAGCACGTCGTCCTCGACATGGAGGCGGTAACGGATGTGGACGTGACAGGCGCCGAGGCGTTCACCGGCCTGCACGCGTGGCTGACATCGCGCCACCTCGATCTCGGCCTCACCAGGCTCCGCCCAGGGCTCGCCGACCGGATGCGGCACCTCGGCCTGCTCGACGGCGTCACCGTCTACGACACGAACAGGGATGCCCTCGCCACGCTCCCGCCGCCCCGCGGGCACGGAGACGCCAGCCATGCAGACGCCTGACAGAAGGAGACGACCATGACCCAGGTGATCGGAGCCATCCTCCCGATGGCGATCGGAATCGCGATCAGCCCCATCCCGATCATCGCGGCCATCCTGATGCTGCTCTCGCCCAGGGCGAAGAGCACGGGCGTGGGCTTCCTGCTCGGCTGGATCGTCGGCATCCTGGTCGCCGTGACCGTGTTCGTCCTGCTCTCCGCCGTGCTGCCGGAGAAGGACCCGGACGCGTCGCAGCCGATCGTCGGCGTCATCCAGCTCATCCTCGGCGTGCTGCTGCTCCTGCTCGCCGTCCGTCAGTGGCGGTCGCGGCCGAAGCACGGCGAAGAGCCGGCCCTGCCCAAGTGGATGAGCGCCATCGACTCGATGAACACCGGCCGCGGGTTCGCGCTGGGCTTCATCCTGGCGGCCGTGAACCCGAAGAACCTGCTGCTGGCCGTCAGCGCCGGAGTCAGCATCGGCTCCGCCACCCTGTCCGTCGGCTTCACCATCCTCGCCATCGCGATCTTCACCGTGATCGCCGCCGTCTCCGTCGGCGCCCCGGTGATCGCCTACCTCGTCGCCTCCGACCGGATGCGCGGGCCCCTCGACGCCCTGCGCGGCTGGCTGGTGCACAACAACGCCACCGTCATGGCCGTTCTGCTGCTCGTCATCGGCGTCTCGGTGGTCGGCAAGGGCATCGGAAGCTTCTAGGCGCATCCCGTGACGACCACCCCGACGGGCAGATCGCGGCTCTGGCTGCTGCCGACGCTCTCCGGTTACCAGCGGTCGTGGATCGGCCGCGACGTGCTCGCCGGGATCTCGGCCGGGGCGGTCGTCGTGCCGCAGGCGATGGCGTACGCGACCATCGCGAACCTGCCGGTGCAGGCGGGCCTCTACACCTGCATCGTGCCGATGATCGTGTACGCGCT
Organism: Leifsonia sp. NPDC102414; assembly: GCF_044765685.1. Classification (NCBI taxonomy): domain Bacteria; kingdom Bacillati; phylum Actinomycetota; class Actinomycetes; order Micrococcales; family Microbacteriaceae; genus Leifsonia; species Leifsonia sp. NPDC102414. Next base: position 188,112 of record NZ_JBIWKN010000005.1, on the reverse strand, counting down.
GCTCGGCGGCTCGCGCGCGATGAGCGTCTCGACCACCTCCACGATCGCCACGCTCACCGCGACCACCCTCGTGTCGGCCGGAGTTGTCTCCGGCTCGGACGACATCCCGCGCGACCTGGTCACGCTGACCCTGCTCGTCGGCGCGATCCTCGGGGTCGCCAGGCTGCTGCGGCTCGGATCGCTGGTGGAGATCATCAACAAGCCGACCCTGCTCGGTATCCAGGTGGGCGTGGGCGCGACCGTCGCGCTCGGCCAGCTTCCGAAACTGCTCGGCGTCTCCGAGACGACGACGGGCAGCGGGTTCATCCGCTCGTTCGTCGCCGTGGTCGAGGCGGTGCCGCAGGCCAACCTCGCCACCGTGCTGCTGTCCGTCGGCTCCGTCGCGACGCTGTTCATCGTCAAGCGCTTCGCCCCGCGCATCCCCGGCCCGCTGATCGTCGTGGTCGCCGGGATCCTGCTCAGCGCGTTCGCCGGGCTTCCGGACGCGGGCGTGGACCGTATCGCCCCCGTCACGCAGGGCGTCCCGCTCCCTGCGCTGCCGTCGTTCCAGCACATCCTCGCCCTCATCCCCGGCGCGTTCGCCATCGCCGTGATGGCGTTCCTCGAGACCACGGCCGTCGCCAGAGGCATCCGCGACGCGGGCGACAGGGCGATCGACAACAACCAGGAGCTCCTGGCCGACGCGGCAGCCAACCTGGTCGGCGGCTTCTTCCAGACCCTGCCGGCAGCCGGCGGCTTCTCGCAGAGCGCGGTCAACCGGGCAGCTGGGGCACGCTCGCAGATCAGCGGCCTGGTGACGGCGGCGCTCGCGCTCCTGGTCGGGCTGTGGCTCGGCCCTGTCGTGAGTCTCCTCCCGCAGGCGACGCTCGCCTCGCTGGTGTTCGTCGCGGTGTTCGGCCTGATCGACGTGCGCAGCCTCGGCTTGCTGTGGCGGATCAGCCGCCGCGACTTCGCCGTCGCCATCGTGACGATGACGGTCGGGCTGGTCGCGGGGCTGCTGCAAGCCGTGGTGGTCGGTGTGGTGCTGACCCTGATCCTGCTGCTGTCCGCGCTGAACAAGCCGCGCATCCGGGTGGTGTCGCCGACGGAGGAACAGCTCGACGTGACGCTGCTCGCCCCGCTGTACACCGGGAGCACGCTGGGCACGGAGCAGGCGATCCTGCAGGCGGTGGATGCCGCCCCTGGCGCGCGCCGCGTGACGCTCGACTGCTCGGTGCTGCGGGAGATCTCGGTGACCGTCATCGACGGCCTCCGCGACCTCGACCGCGAACTCGCCGGCCGCGGCATCGCGCTCACGCTCACCGGCTTCGCGCCCGCGGTCCTCGCCGTCCTCGAACGCACGGACTGGTTCCAGACCCTGCGCGAAACCGGCCGCGCCGCCTGATCGGCGCTGCCACGAGATGCCGTGATGTACGGCGTGACCCGGGGAGAACTGTGGATGCGCACCGTCACGCCGTCGCCGTGCCGGCGATCTGCGTGTTGAACGGCAGGAAGGGCGTGTGCAGCCGATAGCGCTCGACCTCGACGGCCGCGAACCCGGCCGCCCGAACCGCTCCCTCCAGGTCACGCTCGCACGAGCATCCCTCGAACGTCCAGCCCCAGGGGCGCCGGAACAGCCGCTGCGCCGCCCGCGTCGGCGTGCTTTCCTCCGCGGCGACGTGCTCGACGAACCGGAACGTGCCGCCCGGCCGCAGGATGCGCCTCACCTCGGCGAGCGCCGCGTCCGGATCGTGCACAGAGCACAGCACCAGCGATGAGATCACGGTGTCGACACTTCCGTCCGCGAGGCCCGTCGACTCTGCTGTGCGCTCACGCAGGTCGAGGCGCACGCCCTGGCGACGTGCCGCATCCCGCAGCCTGCTGTGCATGGCGCGGTTCGGCTCGACAGCGACCAGGGTCGCGCCGTCCTGAAGGTATCGGAGGTTCGCGCCGACCCCGGAGCCGAGCTCGACCACCTCAGCGGGCAGGCCGGCGAAGACGCGCGACTTGTGATCGCGGAGGCTGCGCTCCAGGTACGGCCCCATGACGTGGAAGAAGGACGCGTTGAAGCGGCCTCGACCCGCGTGCTGCTCGAAAGGGGTCGGGGTGGTGGTGTTCGTTTCGGTCATGCCTCCAGCGTGCGCGGCGCGATGGAGGCGGTCAGGCGTGGAACTACCTCAGTTCGCGCGCCGGTTCGCCGCGCTCAGTCCGCCGCCCGGTCGTGCGCCGCGGCGTACCAGGCCGCGATCTGCGCCCTCGACCGGAATCCGAGCCGCAACCGGATGCGCTCCACATGGCCCTCCGCCGACCGCTCGTCGATGCCCAGTCGCTCGCCGATCTCGCGGTTCGTGCAGCCGGCGCTGACCAGGGCTGCGACCTCGGCCTGCCTGGCGGTCAACCGGCCGGCGCCCGTCCGGGATGCGCGCAGCCCGAGGAAGCGCCGCACCGTCGTCACGAGCGCGTGCCTGTCTCCCGCCCAGGGCAGGTGGGACCGTCCTGGCAGGACGATGAGCTGCGCCCCGGCGATGCCGTCGGCGAGCGCCGCCGCCTGCGCGACCGGGGCCGCCCTGTCGTGCTCCCTGTGCACGACCAGCGTTGGCGCGCGCACCCCGGCGAGAACGCCGGAGACGTCGAGCCGGTAGCTGAGCTCGAGGAGGGAGCGAGCGGTCGCCGCATCGGACGACGCCCGCTGGTACCGGCCGAACGCCGCCCGGGAGCCGGCCGGCGCATCCGGCGCGAAGATGTCGGTGAGCACATCGGAGCCGAGCCCCCAGTGCGACTCGACCAGGCCGAGCACGCCGTCGCGCACCTCGGGCGACGCGATGGCCGAGCCTGTCGCCCAGCCGCCGTAGAGCACCAGCCTCCGCACGGTCTCCGGATGCGCGGCAGCCCACGCCGCCGCGACCGGCGCGCCGAGCGAGACGCCCATCAGGTCGAACGGCTCCGGTCCGAGCGCCGCCGCGAGCGTCGCGACCTGCTCCAGTTCGCACTCCAGCGACGGCGGGCGATCTGTGGGTGCGGACAGCCCGCATCCCAGCCGGTCGTAGCGGACGAGCCTGCACCCCTCGGCGAGCCCTTCGTAGAGAGCTCGCTCCTCCGGCAGCTCCCAGCTCAGTTCGAGATGGCTGAGCCAGCCGGAGACGTACAGCAGCGGCCGCCCTGAGCCCACCGACGCGTACGCCACGGTGGCGCCGTCGGCCGTCGTCAGCTTTCCGATGCGCTGCTGCATGCGTTGCTGCATGGCACCATTGTGGTCCTCGTCACATTTCCCTCGCTCGCGCGGTCTTAAGGGTATGAAGATCACCGCGTGGCTTCCCCGCCCTTTGCACCACCGCGCCGTCCGGGACTTCCGCAGTGCGGCCGTCTCCGGCGATGCCGCGAGGCTGGAGTCGATGCTCGCCCCGGATGTCGCCGTGGTGGTCGACGGGGGCGACGACGAGCAGCCGGCACTGCGGATGGTGACCGGCACGTTCGACGCGGTCGCCCTGCTGCTGCACGGCCTCCGCCGGAAGCCGGGGCTGGACGTGGTCGAGCGCCAGGTCAACGGTCAGTCCGGTCTCCTGCTGATCGCCGACGGCGAGCCGACCGCGGCGATGACGATCGACTTCGCCGGCGCGCTCGTCAGCGTCGTCTGGATCCGGCTGCATCCGCTGGCGCTGCGGCACGGCCTCACCGTCTGAGCGCGCGGCCCCGTTCGTCCGCGTGCTCCCGCAGCGGCGCACCGTCGCCCGGGTCTACCAGCCTCCAGCGTTCGAACTCGTCGAGCTGCCGATGGATCTCGACGTACTCGCCGCCAGGCAGCCGCACGATGCGCCCGGTCTCGACGCCGTGCAGCAGGAGTCCGACGTCCTTCTTCTGCAGGCCGAGGCAGACTCTGCGCGTGATCGCGAACGCGGCGAGCGGCCCGAGCAGCACAGCGAGCTGGAACGTCAGGACGACCGTCTCGATGCCGACATGGAAGTGCGTGGCGATCAGGTCGGCGCTCGCTGCACCCCAGAGCACGCCGTAGAACACGATCCCGGCGACCCCGATGCCGGTGCGCGTCGGGGTGTTCCTCGGGCGGTCCAGGATGTGGTGCTCCCGCCTGTCCCCCGTGATGCGTTCCTCCACGAACGGGTAGAGCAGCACGGCGAGGAGATACCCGCCGATGACGCCGAGGGGCACCAGGATGGCCAACGTCCAGGTGCGGCCGAGCCAGACGAACTCCCAGCCGGGAGGAACGAGGCGCAGCGCCCCGTCCAGAAAGCCGGTGTACCAGTCCGGCTGGCTGCCCGCCGACGCGTCGCCGGCCGACGACGGACCGTAGAGCCAGATCGGACTCACTGTCACCGTCGCCGCGACCAGGAACAGCAGCGCCGCGACGATCGTGAACAGCCCGCCGGCGCGGACGGCGGCGTTCGGCAGCACGGGCACCCCCACCACGTTCCGCTCGGTCGCGCCAGGCGCGGCGAACTGCGCCGGACGCTGCACGTAGCCGATCCGGATGCGCCACACCAGCAGCGCGATCAGGGCCGCTGGCACAATCAGCACGTGGATCGGGTACAGGTGCTCGATGATCTGTCCGGGGAACTCGCCACCGAACAGCAGTGTCGATGCCCACGTCCCGATCACGGGGATCCCGAGCACGATTCCCTCCACGATGCGCAGTCCGGTTCCGGAGAGCATGTCGTCCGGCAGCGCGTACCCGCTCCAGCCGCCGGCCAGGGAGACGATCAGGAGAAGGAACAGCAGCACCCAGCTCAGCCGCCGCGGCCGCCGGAACGCACCGGTGAAGAACGTGGTCAGCAGCTGCAGGATGAGCGACGCCGGCAGCAGGAGTGCCGCCCAGTGGTGCACCTGCCGCATCAGCAGGCCGCCCGGAACCTCGAACGAGATGGCCAGGGTCGATCGCATCGCCTTCGACATCGTCGCCCCGTCGAGCGGCGTGTATGCGCCCGAATAGACGACCTGCGTGCTCGATGGCGCGTAGAAGAACATCAGGAACACCCCGCTGAGGAACACCACGACCACGCAGGCGAGCGAGACGACGCCGAACAGGTTCGTCCAGTGCAGCGCGATGTGCCGCTGCCTGAGCTCCGCGGCGAGCGCCGTGAGCCGACGGCCGAACGCGGTCCTGGTCGCGATGGCCGACGCCGCACGGTCGGTCAGCGACCCTTTCGTCCTGGCGGAAGAACCGCCACCCACACCGAGAATCCTTCGCACGACGACCTCCAGTCTCACTAGTAAGACCGTGGAGACGGCGCGAATGTGACAGTTGGCTCGAATGTGACCGTCAGGCGGAAACGGACGCGACGCGCGCGAGCTTCTGGGGGTTCATCATCCAGAGCAGTCGGTCGATTCCTTCTGCGCTGGAGGAGAGGGCCACCACGGCGAAGATCGCGCCGTCGCGGACCAGCGCGACCGCCGGCTCGCCATTGGTCTCGACAGGACGAAGCGACACCCCGACCCAGAACCGGGGCGCGAACGCGCGGATGTACTTGGCCACGGTCTCTCTTCCCCGCACAGGGATGCGGGATGCGCGCACGATCCCGCCGCCGTCCGCATAGCTGACGACGTCGGCGGCGAACATGCTCTCGAGCTCCGTGAGGTCGCCGGTCTGCGCCGCCGCCAGGAACGTGTCGAGCAGTCGCCGCTGCTCCGCAGGGTCGACGGGCTTCGCCTGCCGTTCCGCCGCGAGGTGCTTGCGCGCCCGGCTGACCAGCTGGCGCGTGTTCGCCTCGCTGGTCTGGATGATCTCCGCGATCTGCGAGAACGGGTAGTCGAACGCCTCGCGCAGCACATACGCCGCACGCTCCGTGGGCGTCAGCTTCTCCATCAGCAGCATGACCGCGAAGCCGAGCGCCTCGTCACGTTCCGCGCCCAGGGTCGGGTCCGCGCTGGTGTCGACCGGTTCCGGCAGCCACGGGCCGATGTACGTCTCGCGCCTGGCGCGGGCCGACTGGGCGACGTTGATGGCGAGCCGCGTCGTCGTGGTGGCGAGGAAGGCGCGCGGGTCGTCGACGGTGGAGCGGTCGTACCTCTGCCAGCGCAGCCACGCCTCCTGCACCACGTCCTCGGCGTCCGATGCGCTGCCGAGCACGCGATACGCGATCCCGAACAGCCGGGGCCGCACCTGGAGGAACGTGTCGGCCGCCTCGTCGAGTTCGGCGCCGGCGGTCGGCTCGTCGCGCATCCACCGATGGTACTCCCGCCCGGCGACCGGCCGGGCGGGAGCGGGGTACGCCTGGATGGTCGCCGCACTCATGACGACAGGCGTCCTCCGGCCGGTCAGAGCGATCCGGATGCGCGCAGCCAGTCCTCGAACCTGGTCGGCGCGATCCGGAGCGCGGTGATCGCCTCGTCGTTCCCCGGCACCAGCGAGGTGTCTGTCACCGTGCCGCCGAAGTAGCCGGCGGACTCGTCCGCGACGACAGTGCGGGCATCGCCGCGCGCTTCCAGCACGCGCCGGCCGAGCTCGGCCAGGCGGAGCTGCTCGGGACCAGCCAGCTCGATGACGTCGTTCGTCGGCGCCTGCGTTGCGATGTCGGCGAGCGCCGCGGACACGTCCGCGGCGGCGATGGGCTGCATGAGCACAGGGGACAGCCGGATGGTGTCGCCGTCTGCTGCGCCCTCCGCCAGCCGTGGGATGAACTCGAAGAACTGCGTCGCCCGCACGATCGTGAACGGCAGGCCGCTCTCCCTGACGAGCCGCTCCTGCGCGACCTTGGCTCGCATGTAGCCGATGTCGTGCATCCGGTCGGCGCCGACGATCGACAGCACGATGTGATGCCCGACGCCCGCCTCCTTCTGCGCTTCGACCAGGTTGGCGGTCGAGCGCTGGAAGAAGTCGAGCACGGCCGCGTCCTCGAAGGAGGGCGAGTTGGGGATGTCGAGCACGACGTCCGCGCCGGCAAGCGCATCCGCGAGCCCCTCTCCCGTGACGCTGTTCACTCCTGTCGACGGCGACGCCGCGACGACGTCGTGCCCTGCCTGACGCAGCAGCTCGACGAGCGGCGTTCCGATCTGTCCTGTGCCGCCGATGACCACGAACTTCATGACTATCCTTTCGCTGGATGGTTTCAGAAGCTCAGACCGGGCAGCCAGGAGGTTTGTGACAGCGGCCGCGTCGGGATGAGTCTGGTCACCGTCCGGTCACCGGACGCGTCCGGTCACTCGGCAGCGTGCCCGGCGTCCTTCGCACGCTTCTCGCTCTTCCGCTGCTCCGCATCCGCCTTCATCAGCTGGCGGGTCTCGCCCAGATCTCCGATGGCCGCCCGCCAGATGCGGGCGCGCGGATCGGCGTCGACGAGCACGGCGCGGCCGAGCAGGGTGAGCGGGATGGCGAGGATCGCCCCGATCGGCCCGAGGACCACCGCCCAGAAGAGCACGGAGAAGAAGGTCAGCGTCTGACTCAGCGCGACCGCGTTTCCGACGACCTTCGGCTGCACGACCGACTGGACGACGGCGTTGATGACCCCGTAGATGACGATGATCGCGATCACCGTTCCCCAGCCGCCGGTGAGGTAGCCGAACAGCAGCGGCGGCACGATCGCGATGAAGTAGCCGACGTTCGGGATGTAACTGCACAGGAAGGCGAGGATCGCCCAGAGCAGGGCGGCAGGCACCCCCAGCAGCCAGAGCGCGATGCCGTTGATCACGCCCTGCACGATGCCGAGCACCGTCGTCACCACCATGTAGCGGCGGACGTTCCGCGCGAACGCCGACAGCGCGTACACGAGGTTGGGCTTCTTCGGCTGGAGCTGACGGAGCAGGGTCGGCGCGTATGCGGCGTCGGCCGGCATCAGGATGAGCATGGTCAGCACGACCACCCCGAACGACACGAGGCCGAACGCTCCGCCGAGCAGCCCGGTGAAGAAGTCGAGGAAGTGGGCGGGGTCGAACCCGGCCGTCACCGCCTTCACCTCGTCCGGCCCGATCCCGATGCTCTGCAGCCACGCGCCGATCTGGGCGCCGAACTCCGCGAGCTGGGCCTGATACGCGGGCAGCATCCCGATGAAGTCGGCGAGAGCCAGGAGCAACAGGCCCGCGAAGGCGGCGAGCAACGCGAACGTGGTCAGCGCGACCGCCCCCGTCGCGACGCCGGCGGGGGTTCCGTGCCTGGTGAGCCACACCCGCACGGGCTGCGCGCAGATCACGAGCACGAGCGCGAGCAGCGTCGGGGCGAGGATGCTGCCGATCGCGTGCATCCCGACAGCGATCACCACCGCGCAGGCCAGGCCGAGCAGGATACGCACCCCGCGTCCCGATGGGTTGTCCTGCTGATCGGCGTCGGCGTCGGCGGGCGGGGCTGCTTCCGGGGCGCGCGGACGCCGGTGGAACGGCCACCACGCGCGACGTTCGCTCATCTGACTCTCCCTCCCGGCATCGACGGTGAAGAAAGCTGCGTGCTTGGAGGCTATTGCGGTGCTGCCCGGGTGTCTAGGAGCGGACGGCCACGCCCGTTAGTAGCTGAGCAGTTCGGAGAGGCCCTTCTGCAGTTGCAGCACCGCGATCACCAGCAGGAGCGCAGCGTTGAGCACGTGCGTGTTCCCCGCGACCCAGGTGCGGACGCGGGCGAGCAGCGGCTCGACCGCCTTCCCCCGCACGAGCACGAGCACGGCGGGCACGATGATCGGCAGCGCCCCGACGACCCCGAAGATCACCAGGGTCCAGATCGACTCCGGCGCCGTCAGCGCCAGCCGGACGTCAAGCCCGGCGATGACCGCGCACGAGGCGTCGACCGGGTTCAGGACGAACAGCCCGAGACCGAGGACGAACGCACGAGGAACCGTGAAGTTCTCGACCGTGCGCAGCCAGCCGGGCAGCTGCGGGGCTGCCCTAGTCACATCGGCCGGGGTGCGCGCCGCCGCCATCGCCACGATGTGCGCCTTGCCTCTGCGGTACACCCAGATCGCGCTGACCAGCAGGATGACCGCGAGCAGGATGCGCACGACGGGAACCCAGACCGGCGGCACCGACTTCTCGTGGACTTCGAGCGCACCGAACACCAGGTAGCTGATCGCGAGCACGAGGCCGATGCCCACCGCCCAGCCCAGCGCGAACATGACGCCGTTGATCCTCGCGCGACGCGAGACGAGGATCGCGATGAGCGCCATGATCGCGAGTGGACTGAGCAGGATCCCGAAGCCGAGCGGCACGAGGGAGAGCAGAAGCTGGCCCATGTCACAGCTCCCCTGGCGGCGTCAGCGGCGTGTCCGGCAGGGCGGACGTGATCACGACCCGCCTGTCCGCGAACGCCGCCGCGAGGGCGTCGATGACCGCCGACCGCACCTGCGGCCCGTGCGACGGATGGTGCCAGAACCGTACGGCGTACACCGTCCTGGTCGGCTCGACGGCGGTGGTGAGCACCTGCACGGCCTCGCGGTGATGCACGCCGTCCGTGTCGTGGCAGACCGACCGGATGCGCTGCGCCGTCTCGTCGTCGACGCTCTCGTTCCCATCCGCGTTGGCGATCCTGACCTGCAGTTCGCTGCGCTGCTCTCCGGTCTCCGACTCGTTGACGAACGGGCCGCTGAGCACCACGCTGTTCGGGATGTGCACGGTCCTGCCGTCGAGGGTGCGCACGGTCACCGACCGCCCGTTCAGTTCGTGGACGGTGCCGGTGTAGCCCTGGATCGTCACTCTGTCCCCGACGACGAACGGTCGGCGCGTCTGCAGGATGACCCCGGCGGCGAAGTTCTCCGACACGCCTCGCAGTGCGAGGACGGCGATCACGGCGACGATGATCGCCAGTGCGATCACCGGTTGGATGGGCGCGCCGAGGAACGCGATCGCCACCCCGACACCGAGCAGGATGATCACGAGCCTGACCGAGCGGGCGATCCTGGCCCGCACATCGTCCGTGACGCCAGGCAGCTTCCGCAGCAGGACCGTTGCACCGCGTTTGGCGACGATGCCGAGCACGACCCCTGCGACGACGGCGAGCAGCGCGAAGACGATGTCCCAGGTGTCCAGGCCGGAGAGGAAACCCGCCGCATCCGCCCCGCTCGGTGCCGCCGCCGTCATGGACACGAACCTAGCCCGCGTCCGCAGCGAGCGTCTAGTGTCCTCGAAAACCCCCACTAGAGGAGATAGAACGAGCCCTCTACCATTCAATCAAGCGCAGTAGCAGAACCCCCGAACCGATCGGACGGAGCACTGATGGCCACATTCGAGATCCCCCTCGGCAACGCGCCGAAAAAGGGCGAAGACATCCATCTCGTGCGCTGGGCTCAGACGGGTGATGGGTGGTGCCCGGAGACGGTGCTCGCGACCTACGTCGCCAGCACCCACGACGAGTGGATCGTCGACACCTCCGGTGAGCAGCGCCGGCTGCGCCGGGACCAGTGGTTGCAGTTCGCCATGTGGCGCTAGCTGCGGGTCATGGAACCGTCAGAGTCGACGCATCCCGCCGACACGATCGTCGCCATGACGATAGCGGACTACGTCAACATCGACGCGAACGGCAAGGCCAACCTCGTCGGGGCGGGCATCCGCGTGCTCAGCCACGAATCCGGGACGTCGGCATCGTCTCCCTTCGCCGTGTGGGTGACGCTCAGCCTCGCGGACGTGCCGGCGCATCCGGTGATCGTGGAGCTGGTGCTCACCGCACCGGACGGCACCAGCGTGCGGCTCGACGACGCCTCCGGACGGCCGAGCGAGGTCCGGATCACCCAGTCGGCCACGTTCGCCACGATGACACCCATCGACCTCCCCGACGGCCACCTGCCGCCGATGCACGTCCTTGCGGCGAACTTCCCCAACGGCCTGCACTTCCCGCCCGGCCGCCTCTACCGCTGGCAGGTGGAGGCGGACGGGGTGATCGCCGGGACGTATCCGTTCTACGTCGCCGGTGCGGAGTGACTCGACGGCACCCTCACACAGTGCGCGTGTCCCCCTGCGGCGCGACCACCACCCGCCGCCCTCCCTGCACCGCGAGGTCCAGTGTCGCGGCGTCCGCCCCCGCCGTGGTGACGACGGTGTCGAAGTCGACGATCGAGGCGATCCGGTACGAGCCGCTGCCGGGGAACTTGGATGCGGTCGCGACCAGGATCGCGCGGTCTGCGGCCTGACGCATCCTGCCCTTGATGCTCGCCTCCTGCGTGAGGTCGGTGACCACGGCCCCGTCCGGCTTGACTCCTGTGCTGCTGATCACGGCGATGTCGGCGCGGACGAGCGCGAGCGACTCCTCGGTGAGCGGCCCGACCAGCGTTCTGGGCTTCGAGCCGACCATCCCGCCGAGCAGGACGAGCGAGATGGTGTCGTCGTCTCGCAGGGCGTCGAGCACGGCCAGGCTGTTCGTGATCACGGTCACCGGCCGTCCGCGCAGGTGCCTGGCAAGGCGCAGGGTGGTGATGCCGATGTCCAGCAGCACCACGTCGCCGTCCGCGATGAGTGCGGCGGTCGCGATTGCGATCGCCTCCTTCTCGCGGGTGTCGTCGTCGAGGTCGCCGCCGGTCGCTGACTCCTCGCTGAGCGGGACGGTCGCTCCTCCATGCACGCGCCGGAGCCGCCCCGCGAGTTCCAGGCGTTCCAGGTCGCGCCGGATGGTGGTGCCGCTGACCACGAGCAGCCGTGAGAGCTCTTCGACGGTCACGCTCCCCACGGCGTGGAGCCGTTCGACGATCGCCGCCTCTCGCTGATGTGTCAGCATTCTCGACCCTTTCGCAGATGTGAACACCCACAGTCTCGCGGTGCTCATTTGCGCTCATATTAACGCCGTATGAACAGTCCCTAGCGCTCATTTGAAACCTAACGCGCAGCTATCGCCAGGAACGCGCAGCCCGGTTAGCGTGAAAACCGTTCGCCCCGATCATCGGCGCGAACGCTCCCCCGACACCCTTCCCTCCAGGAGTGCTCCGTGAAATCCCCTCGCCTGATCGCCTCCGTCGCAGCCATCGCTGCGGTCGGACTCGCCCTCACCGGCTGCGCGCAGAGCAGTTCGGCCGCGTCGTCAACGGACGGCGCAGACAAGAAGCTCACCGTCTTCCTCAGCGCAGACACCAACATCCAGGACCTCTGGCAGAAGACGCTCATCCCGGCGTTCGAGAAGGCCAACCCCGGATACAGCGTCTCCGTCGACTTCGATCTGCACGGCCTGCACGACCAGCAGACCGTCGCCAAGCTCACCGCGGCGACCATCCAGAAGAAGGACCCTGGCTACGACCTCGTCGACGCCGGCTTCGTCTCCCAGGTGGCCGCATCCGGTCTGCTCGAGAAGGTCTCCGGCACCGAGGTCCCTGGCCTCAAGGACGTGCCGAAGGACCTCGTGGCCGCCGGCGGCAACGGCGGCATCCCGTACCGCGGCTCCAGCGTCGTCCTCGCATACGACACCAAGACCGTCGCCACCCCGCCGAAGACCCTGGACGACCTGCTCGCGTGGATCAAGGCCAACCCTGGCAAGTTCACATACAACTCGCCGGACACCGGCGGCAGCGGTCAGTCGTTCGTCACGACCGTCCTCGACCAGAACGTCTCCGCCGCCGACCGCACCAAGCTGGTCACCGGCTCCGCGCCGGAGGTCGAAGGAGACTGGGACAAGGGATTCGCGACCCTCGCGAGCCTCAACCCGTACGTGTACCAGAAGGGCGTGTACCCGAACGGGAACAACCAGGTGCTCGACCTCCTCTCCAGCGGCCAGATCTCGATCGCCCCGGTCTGGAGCGACCAGTTCGTCACCGGCCACAAGAACGGCCAGATCCCCGCGAACATCGCGTACACCCAGATCTCCGACCCGTCGCTGACCGGTGGTGCGAGCTACCTCGGGATCCCCTCCGCCTCCCCGCGCAAGGCGGGAGCGGAGAAGCTGGTCTCCTGGCTGCTCACCCCCGACGCCCAGGCGCTCGTGGCCGACAGCATCTCCGGGTACCCGGTGATCGCGCTCGACAAGCTCCCCTCCTCCGTGCAGGACCTGTTCAAGGATGCCGACATCGCGAACCTGCGTCCGGCATACTTCGCCACGACCGCCGCCGACCTGAACAAGGCGTGGGCACAGAAGGTCCCAGGCAAGTAATGGCCACCGCCACCGCCGACCGGGCGGCCACCACCGCGGTTCGCAGCGCCCGCCGGGCGCCGCGGACCGCGGTGACCGGCTTCCTGCTCGCCCTCCCTCCCGTCGTCGTCATCGCCCTGTTCGTCGGCGTTCCCGTCGTGCTCGCGCTCGCGTTCAGCGTCGGCTTCACGGGCGGCCTCAACTCCGTGATCGCCGCGGTCGGCCAGAACGTGCACCACGCCGACGGCGCCGTGCCGACCTTCGCCGCGTACGGCGACGTGTTCGCCACGGAGGCGTTCTGGCAGGACCTCGGGCTGACGCTGGGGGTGACCGTCGCCAGCACAGCGATCGTGCTCGTGCTCGCCGGAGGGATCGGCCTCTATCTGCGCCTGCGCGGTGGCTGGCTGGCCAGGCTGCTGTCGGCGGTCGCGATCGTACCGCTGTTCATCCCGGTGGTCATCGCCTCCTGGGCGATCCTCACCTTCTACTCCGCCGACGGCTTCCTGCGCAGCCTGCTCGCGCAGGTCGGCATCGACGGCCCGGTCTGGGCGTACTCCGCCACGGCGATCGTGATCGGCTCGGCGTGGACCTCCCTGCCGTTCGCCGTGCTCATGATCGTGTCGGGGCTGCAGTCCGTCCCCGACGCGCTGATCGAGGCGGCACGAGATGCCGGCGCAGGCACCGTGCGGATCGTGCGCACCATCCTGCTGCCGATGAGCGCCGTGCCGATCGTCATCGCGGTCACCTTCACCGCCATCGGAGTGATCGGGTCGTACACGGTGCCGTACTTCACCGGGCCCAACGCGCCCACGATGCTCGGCGTCGCGCTCGCCAGCTACTTCACCTCGTACAACCAGCCGCAGCAGTCGCTCGTCATGGCGTTCGTGGTGTTCATCGCCGCCGCCGGCATCGGCGCGCTCTACGTCTGGGCCAACTTCCGCAGCGCCCGCCGCGAGGGGAGGATCTGATGCAGCGTCCCGTCTCCGCCGTGCTCCGCGCATCCGGTGCCTGGTTGTTCGCGATCGTCCTGCTGGTGTTCGTGCTCGGCCCGCTGGTCTGGCTGGGAGCGCACGCGTTCGCGGACACCTGGACGTACCCGCACCTGCTGCCCGACTCGTGGACGCTGCGCTGGTGGGCGACGGTGTTCGGCGATCCGTCACTCGGAGCGTCCATCCAGAACTCGCTGCTCATCACACCGATCGTCGTGCTGGTCTCCGCTGTCGTCTGCCTTCCGGCCGCGTACGCGTTCGCCCGGTTCGAGTTCCCCGGCCGCCGCCTGTTCCTGATCGGTCTCTTCGCGACCAACGCGTTCCCGCGCATGGGGCTGTTCGCCACGCTCGCCTCCCTCTATTACGCGCTCGGCCTGATGAACACGATCGCCGGGGTCGTCGTGGTGCAGTTGCTCGGCACGATCGTGTTCATGACCTGGATCCCCGCCGCTGCGTTCTCCGCCGTTCCACGGTCGCTGGAGGAGGCGGCGCGCGACGCCGGTGCATCCAGGGCTCGCGTCTTCTTCACCGTGACGCTGCGGATGGCTCTGCCCGGCATCCTGGTCGGCGCTGTCATGGCGTTCCTCGCCGCGTTCGACGAGGCGCAGGGCACCTACCTCGTCGGCGCGCCGGACATCCTGACCATGCCGACCGAGATGTACAGCCTCGTCCTCAACTTCCCCAAGCAGGTCGCCGCCGTGTTCTCGATCCTGCTCGCCGTCCCATCGGTGGTGCTGCTGCTCGCCGTGCGCAAGCACGTGATGGGCGGCCAGCTTGCCGAGGGCTTCCAACTCAAATGAAGGAGCGCTCCGTGACTTCCCCCTCCCCCGCGACTGCGGTGGCCGATGCGCCGGCCCCCGCCGACGCTGCCGACGTTCCGGACGGCCTGCGCCTCTCCGGCCTCAGCAAAGTGCTCGGCGGCCGCACCATCATCGACAGCCTCGACCTCGCCGTGCAGCGCGGCGAGCTGGTCTCCCTGCTCGGGCCCTCCGGCTGCGGCAAGACGACGACGCTGCGGATGATCGCCGGGTTCCTCTCACCGGACGCCGGGAGCATCGCGATGGCCGGCCGCGACGTCACCCGCCTCGGGCCGGACAAGCGCCCGAGCGCGATGGTGTTCCAGAACTACGCGCTCTGGCCGCACCTGACCGTGGCCAAGAACGTCTCGTACCCACTGCGCCTGCGCCGCCTGTCGCGCGCGGAGGTCGCCGACCGGGTGGATGCGATGCTCGCCCTGGTCAACCTCCTCCACCACCGCGACTCCCGCCCGCCGCGCATCTCCGGCGGCGAGCAGCAGCGCGTCGCGCTCGCCCGCGCCCTGGTGCAGGAGCCGGACGTGCTGCTGCTGGACGAGCCCCTCAGCAATCTGGATGCGAAGCTGCGCGTGAAGGTGCGCGAGGACATCCGCGACCTGCAGCAGCGTCTCGGGATCACCACGGTGATCGTCACGCACGACCAGGAGGAGGCGCTCTCGATCTCCGACAGGGTCGCGGTGATGAACGCGGGTCGCATCGAGCAGTTCAGCACGCCGACGGAGCTGTATGCGCGCCCGGCGACGGAGTTCGTGGCGACCTTCATCGGCGCGCTCAACCGCTTCGACGGGTCGTTCGACGGGACACGGGTGGTCGACGGCCCCGGCGTGGTCGGCATCCGGCCGGAGGACGTGGCGTTCTCCCAGGCGCCCCGCCCGGGAGGGATGCGCGCCGTGGTCGAGCGGGTGGTGCCGCACGGGCACTTCCACGAGCTGCGACTGCGGCGCGAGGACGTCACGCTGAACGCGTACGTGTCCGGCCCGCCTCCCCGCCTCGGGAGTGTCGGATTCGCCACGGTCGAGGCCGCGCTGCTCTACCGCGACGGCCGGCTGGTCGAGCGCACAGAGGCGGGCGTCGCATGATCCCGCACGCCTCCGCGCACCGCGGCGACTCCTCCGTCATCCGCGAGAACACCCTCCCCGCCGTCCGCTCGGCCATCGCCAAGGGCGCCGACGTCGTCGAGATCGACGTGCGGCTGACGGCCGACGGCGACGTGGTGGTGCTGCACGACCCGACCCTCGAGCGGCTGTGGAACGACCACCGCCCGATCGACGAGGTGCCGACGACCGACCTCGCCTCCTTCGGCAGCGCAGACGACCGACCTCCCCTGCTCGCCGAGGTGCTGCCGCTCTTCACCGGGACGGGGAGCAGGCTGGTGATCGACATGGACGACGTCCGCTTCGCCGCTCCAGCGCACGCGGTCGTCGCCGCATCCGGCGTGCTGGTCGACTGGTGCGGCGACCTCGACGGGATGCGCGTGATCCGCTCACTCGACCGGCAGGCGCGGATCTGGCTGCCCTGGCGCGCGCTGCGGGTGCCGACGGCGGCCGAGCTCGCCGAGCTGACGCCGGTGACGGTCAACGTCCCGTTCCCCATCGCCGACGACACCTTCGTCCGCGGCGTGCACGAGCTCGGCCTGCCCGTCACGGTCTGGACGCTGGACGACCCGGACGACCTCGCCCGCGCCTTCGAGCTCGGCGTCGACACCATCACCACCAACCGGCTGGACAGGCTGCAGGCCATGATCGCGGCACACGCGACGAACACCGGGATGCCGGAGGTGCTGCGATGACGCCCGAGGCGATGCACGCGGACGAACTGCTCGCGGCCCGAACGCTGGCGCTCGACCTCGGCGCCTGGGCAGCCGAGGAGACCCGTTCGCACAGGGTCACCTCGATCTCCACCAAGGCCGACCCCGCCGACCTCGTCACCGAACTGGACCGGTCCATCGAGCTCCGGGTGCGCGAACAGGTGCTCGCCCGCTTCCCCGGCCACGCGTTCGTCGGCGAGGAGTACGGCGGCGCAGCGGTGCCGGGACACCCGACCTGGTACCTCGACCCGGTGGACGGTACGACGAACCTTGCCAACGGCATCCCGTGGACGGCCTTCTCGCTCGCCCTGGCCATCGACGACCGCCCGCTGGTCGGCGTGGTCGCCGACCCGTGGCACGGCGCCGTCTTCGACGCGGTGGCCGGTCAGGGCGCACGCCGGAACGGGGACGTGCTCCGGGTGGAGGCTGGCGCATCCACTGGCCGGTCCTCGCTCGGTGGAGGCGTGGTCGGCAGCGAGCTCGCCGGGCACAGGGCGTGGCCGGGGATGCGCGAGCTCGCGCACCGCCTGACCGACGCGTACTGCACGCTGCGCGTGATGGGCTCCGGCACCCTCACCCTGCTCGGCCCGGCCGCCGGACGCGGAACCGGGGCGATCATCCACCGGTTCAGCCCGATCGACCACCTCGCAGCGACCCTCATCGCGCACGAGGCCGGCGCCGTGGTCCTCGGACAGGACGGCCGCAGCACGCTGTTCCCGGCCGGAGGCGGCGTGCTGGTCGCGGCGCCAGCTGCGGCGGAGGAACTGTACGGGATGTGGGAGGCGGCGCTGCTGGCGGTCGAGGTGACCGCCTGACCGCCTGATCGCCCGCGATCTCAATACAGCGAGCGGGTCACTCCGCCCCGACGAGCCGCCCCACCAGGTGCGCGTCGAGCGGGCGGTCGGTGCCGAGGACGACGCGGACGTGGGCTCCCGGCTGGTCCACGGGGCCGAGGCGCTGGCCGCGGAGGTCGCAGATCGTCTGGCCGCGGCCGGGGCCCTGGGTCGCATCCACCACCACGTCGACCAGCGGCGCGTTGGAGGCCGTGATGCCGCCGACAGCGATCGCGGCGGCGAGCGGGTCGTGCAGCGCGCTGCTGCGGTGGCCGTAGAGCTCGACATAGAAGTCGAAGTAGAAGTCGAGCATCTGGCCGACCGCGCGGGCGAGGGGGCGGTCGGAGTCGAGGAGCTGCGCGCGGTGCGACTCCTCCAGCGTGTTCTCGACCGTGACGTCGAGCGGCACCAGCACGACAGGCCACGGCGCGGCGAGCAGTTCGGCCGCCGCCTCAGGGTCGTTCCAGATGTTGGCCTCGGCGACCGGGGTGACGTTGCCGGACGCGTGCGCCGCTCCGCCCATCGCGGTCAGCTCGACCACGCGCGACGGAAGGGTCGGGTCGAGGCGCAGAGCGAGGGCGATGTTCGTCGTCGGCCCGACCGTGATGACCTCGAGCCGGCCGTCGTACTCGTGCGAGAGGCGCACGAGCAGGTGGGCGGCGTCCTCGTCGATCGCGGTGAGGCCGGAGGCCGGCAGCTCGACGTCGCCGATCCCGTTCGCGCCGTGCACGTGGGGCGCGCCGCCCTCGAACGCGCGGGTGAGGGCGTCGTGGGCGCCGACGGCGACCGGGATGTCGTGACGACCGGCGAGCGAGAGGATGCGCAGCGTGTTCTCTGCGGCTTGAGCCGCGCTCACGTTGCCGCTCACCGTGCCGATGCCGACGAGGTCGATCTCGGGCGACGCCAGAAGGTACGCGAGGGCGAGCGAGTCGTCGATGCCGGTGTCGCAGTCGAAGTAGACGGGACGGCGTCGGGTGTCGGTGGTGGTCATGCGTGGTGCTCCGTGTTTCTGGTGGTGATGCGGGGCATCCGGCCGAACCGGACGCCCCGCGAGGGTGGTGCGAGGACGACGGCTGGGCGGCTAGATGGTCTGCCCGCGGCGCGGCGCGATGAACAGGCTGGCGATCAGCGCGAGGACGGTGATCCCCACGCTGATCCAGAGCGCGATGCCGTAACCGGCGAGTGTGCCCTGGGCGACGAACGGCGCCACGATGCCGATGCCGAGGCTCGCTCCGATGCCGAACCCTGCGCCGTTCAGGCCGGGCAGCGCGGCCGGGGCGTCCGGCGGGGAGAGCAGCACGCCGAGTCCGTTGATCGTGGTGAGCACGAGGCCGTTGTATGTGAGGCCGAGCAGCGCGATCATGGCCAGGACGACGCCCTGGTTCTGCGGCAGCAGGCTGATCACGACGAGGGCCAGGATGCAGAGCACCATGCCGATGCGCAGGATGCGGATCCAGCCCTGCCTGCCCGCCAGCCAGCCGGAGAGCGGTGCGGCGAACACACCGATCAGGGCGGGCGGCGCGAGGAAGAGCAGCGCGGAGGTCGCGGCGTCGAGACCGAAGCCGACCTTCGCATCCTGGCTGAGCAGCACCACGGTGAAGTTGATCACCGCGAACACGCCGGACAAGGTCAGGATGGTCGTGGCGATCACCGGCCAGACCTGACGGGAGCGCAGGTGCTCGACGGCGATCAGCGGGGTGGTGCGCTTCTTCTCGACGAACCAGAACGCCACAAGCGAGACGATGGTGCCCGCCAGGTAGAGCAGCGTGATCGGCGCGGCCCAGCCGGCCGACGAGCCCTGCGAGACGAAGAACGTGACGCAGACCAGCGCGATCGAGAGCACGGCCGCGCCCCACCAGTCCATGCGTCCTGGCGACACCGGCTTGGAGGTCTTGGGAACGACGAGGAGCACGCAGGCCAGGGCGACCAGGCCGACGAGGAAGATCACCACGAAGATCGAGCGGAAGCCGAAGGTGTCGGCGAGCAGACCGCCGAAGTAGCCGTCGACGCCGCCGACTCCGCCGTTCACCGCGGTGATGATGCCGAGCGTCGTGCCGAAGACCTTGGCGCTCATCCGCTCGCTCAGGATCACGTAGGAGAGCTGGAACGCCGCACTCGACGCCCCCTGCAGCGCGCGGCCGATCAGCAGCACGGGAAGGCTCGGCGCGAACATGCAGAGCAGCGTTCCCGCCGCCAGCACCACGAGCACGAGCACGAGCGCCTGCTTGCGGCCGATGAAGTCGCTCCAGCGCGACAGCACGACACCGCCGATCGCTCCGGCGAGGAAGAACAGCGACGACACCTGCGACACCGCGCCGACGCTCTCGTGCAGGTCGCGGGCGATATCGGGCAGGGCGGGGGTGATCATGCTGGCGTTGAGCTGGAACGACAGCACACCGAGGATGAGCGTGGCGACGAGCGCGACGGCCTTTCCTCCGCGCAACGGCGGGGCCGATGGATGTGCGGCGGCCGTGGCGGCGCTGTCGAGCGTGGGGGAACTCACGGGGCGACTCCTTTGTCTGACTGTTCGGGGTACAGGGCCGTGTGGAGCACGGCGGGTACGATGTTATACCTCTCCGGTGCGACATGCGAACCACTGGAGATTTTCGTGATTGAATATGGGAGACCTGACGAGCGAGGGAGCCTGCGAAATGACCATGACCGTCGACCAGTTCCTGGACAGGAATCTCACCACCACGGTCGGTCAGCCGTTGCGCGTGGCCGTGTACTCGCGCATCGCCGAGGGCATCCGGGGACACGTCTTCCCCCTCGGATCCGCGCTTCCTCGCGAGACGGAGCTCGGCGCATCCCTCGGAGTCAGCCGCACGGTCGTCCGCGAAGCGCTCATGCTCCTGGAGGAGGACGGCCTGATCGTCACGCGCCGCGGGGTGGGGCGCTTCGTCGCCACGAGCATCCCGAGGGTCGGCCTGGAGGAGCTGCGGCCGTTCGAGCAGGCACTGTCGGACGGCGACGGCCGGGTGGTCGTGCGTCCCGTCGAGTTCGCGATGCAGCCGACCACCGACTTCGTGTCCAACAAGCTGGCCATCGACCTCGCGGCCAACACCTGGTTCCGCGAGAGCGTGATCGAGCGCGACGGCGAGCCCATCGCAATCGTGCAGGAGCACTTCCCGGCCGGCCGCTACCTGAGCGACGTGAGCCCGGCGATCGCCGAACATCTGGATGCGGCCGCCGCAGCTCCCGCGACCCTCCTCGCCGAGCTGATCGAGCGCGTTGGCCCGGTGTTCAGCTCCGGCGTGTGCCAGATCGCGGTGAACGTCGCCGGGGCATCCCGCGCGAAGCTCCTGGCCCTCGGGGCCAACGACCCCGTGCTCATCCTCACGCAGACCGCCGAGATCGACGGGACGCCCATCTACCTCGCCAAGTGCATCGTGTCGTCGCGGGTCGCCCACCTCTCCGTGGTGCAGGCCTCGCAGGCCTGACCACGCCGTCCCAGACATTCCACCGCCGTCCCCCGCAGCAGAGAGACCCACCAGCGTGCAGAAACTCACCGTCGTCGGCAGCGTCAACGTCGACCTCACCGCCATCACCAGCCGCCTGCCGGAGCCCGGCGAGACCATCGGAGGCGGCCGGCTGCGGCGCGACGCGGGCGGCAAGGGAGCCAACCAGGCCGCGGCCGCCGCACGCCTCGGCGCCGAGGTGCGCATGGTCGGAGCGGTGGGCGACGACGCCGACGGCCAGTGGATGCGCACAGCGCTCACGGACGCCGGGGTCGACACCACGCACATCGCCTCCGTGAGCGAAGCCACCGGCACCGCCCTCATCGTGGTGGACGCCGCAGGCGAGAACCAGATCGCGGTGTGCGAGGGCGCCAACGCACTGGTCACCATCGACGGCGTCGCGTTCGCCGACGACGAGACGGTGCTCGCGCAGCTCGAGATCTCGATGGAACTCATCACGCGCCTGGCCGAGACGGTTCCCGGCTATCTGGCACTGAACGCCGCGCCTGCCCAGCCGTTGCCCCGCGCCGTGCTCGACCGGGTCGACCTGTTCATCGTCAACGAGACCGAGTACGCGCTGATGCCCGAACTGCGGGATGCGCCGCTCGTCGCCGTCACGTACGGATCGAAAGGCGCTGCGCTGCTCGAGCGCGGCGAGACGATCGCCTCTGTGCCCGCCGTCGCGACGACCCCCGTCAACACGGTCGGCGCAGGCGACGCGTTCTGCGCTGCTCTGACGCTCGCGCTGCGCGAAGGGTTCAGCCCTGTCGACGCGCTCACCACCGCCTGCGCGGTCGGCGCCGCGGCGGTCGCCGACCCGTCGTCGCAACCTGACCTCGCCCCGCTGGCGGCATACGCCGCCTGAGCTAGAGATCGCTCGGCCCGCGCAGCGGCGGTGGGCTCACCCGGAAGAACCGGGTGCGCCAGAGCAGGTAGGCCAGACCGATCGCCACCCAGACCCCGCCGACGATCATCGCACTCGGCTCCAGGCTGAACCAGAGGGCGACGTTGATCGCCACCCCGAGCCCTGGGAGAACCAGGTACCCGATGGCAGCACGCCAGCCGCGCTTCTTCACGAACCGGAGGTAGGTGAAGATCACCGACAGGTTCACGAAGATGAAGGCGACGAACGCGCCGAAGTTGATGAGGGATGCCGCACGGCCGAGGTCGAGGAAGACGGCGGAGCAGGCGAGCGCGGCGATGAGGAGCACATTCGCCGCAGGAACGCCCGCGCGGTTCAGCGAGCCGAAGAAGCGCTTCGGGAGCGCGCCGTCCCGCCCCATCGCGTAGAGCAGGCGCGCTGCGCTCATCTGCTGGGTGATGCCGCAGCCGAGGACGGCGACCATGTATCCGCCGATGAAGACGGCCTGGAAAGCGGCGCCGCCGATGTACTTCGCGATCTCCGGCGACGCTCCGACGATGTTGCCGACCTTCGCCACATCGGGGAACAGCACCTGCATCGCGTAGGTGACCGAGACGAAGAAGACCCCGGCGACGGCGACGATGATGAGGATCGCCCTCGGGATGTCCCTCTTCGGCTTCTCCGCCTCCTCCGCCAGCGTGCTGACCGCGTCGAAGCCCAGGAACGACAGCGCGAGGATGGCCGCTCCCGATGCGACGGCGGGGAGGTCGAGCCCCGGCGAGAAGAAGGGTGACATCGAGAACGACGCGCCGTTCGCGCCATCCACGATGTTCTTGATCGTCAGCGCGACGAACGCCACGGCGACCACCACCTGGATCACCACCAGGATCACGTTCACCTTCGCCGCGATCTGCACCCCGATCAGGTTCAGGACCGTGCAGATGACGATGGTGGACAGGATCCACACCCACGACGGGATGCCGGGGAACGCCGCTGACATGTAGATCGCCGACAGCAGCGCGTTGATCATCGGCAGCAGCAGGTAGTCGAGGGTCGCCGCCCAGCCGACCAGGAAGCCGATGTGCGGGTTGATCGCCTCCCTGGTGTACGTGTATGCCGAGCCGGCGAACGGGAAGACCTTGACCATCCTGGAGTAGCTGAGCGCCGTGATCAGGACGGCGACGAGCACGACGAGATAGGCGAGTGGGACGTGCCCGTGGGTGACGTCCGCCACGATCCCGAACGTGTCGAAGACCGCGAGGGGCGCCATGTACGCCAGCCCGAGGAAGACGATGTGCCGGAGCTTGAGGGTTCTGCGGAGGCCGGGAGCCCCCGGTGCTGGAGGTGCTTCCGCGGTGCGGGATGGTGCGATGGCCGGGTCGAGCTGGGACATGGGGGTTTCCTTCGCGACGGTGGGAGGAACGGATCAGGGGGAAAACGGATCAGTGAGGGGTGCTGACCGTCTCGGCGTGGGTCGCCGAGCAGTGCGCGAGCCCGCCGTAGACGGACGGGACAGCGGATGCGGCGGCCACGTCGTGCACGACCGCACCGCACACGATGGTGAGGTCCGCCCGCTGATCGAGCAGGCCGGACGGGTCGCCTTCGTGCGTGTAGAGGTCGTCGGACCAGGCGACCACGTCGGCCTTCGCGCCGACGCGGATCACCCCGAGGTCCTGCTCGGAGTGCCAGGCCCACGCACCCTCGCTGGTGTAGCCGCGGATGGTGTCGTCGAGTGAGAGACGTTCATCGGGCGTCCACGCGTCTCGCCCGTCGAGACCGGCGCGGGTGAGCGCGGAGTAGAAGCCGACGAGGGGGTCCATCTCCCCCACCTGCCAGTCGCTCGACAGGGCGACGTGCGCCCCGGAGGCCATCAGGGAGCGGATGCGCCACGCGCGGTCCCAGCGCTGCTCGCCCACGTTCTCCATCCAGGTGCCGGCGACGAGGTCCGGGGAGCAGTGCCGCGGCTGCATGGCGGCGGTGATGCCGAGGGCCGCGAACCGCGGGAGGTCGTCCGGGTGCAGGCACTCGACGTGCACGATGCCGTGACGCCGGTCGACCGTGCCGTTGGCTCTGCCGGCGTGCTCGATCGCATCCAGGGCCAGCCGGATGCCGCCGTCTCCTGTGGCGTGCGTGTGAGTCTGGAAGCCGAGCCGGTCGAGCTCGGTGACGATCCTGGTCAGCTCGCCGAGCGGCGCGCTCGGATGGCCGCGGTGGCCTGGCCGGTCGGCGTAGTCGTCGAGCATCCACGCGGTGTGCGGTTCGATCACGTCGTCGGCGTAGAGCTTGACAGGGCCGAAGCGGAGGAGGTCGTTCTGCGCGGCGGAGTCGACCGCATCCCGGAGGTCGCGGCGGAAGGCGGCGTCGGCGTCGATGGGGTGGAACAGCGCGGCGATCACGCGCGAGCTCAGCCGGCCCTCCGCCTGCGCGCGGTGGAGCAGGTCGATCTCGGCGAGCGGCACCTGCGGCTCGACCACGGTGGTGATGCCGCTCGCGGTCGCGAGCCCGAGGCTGCCGACGAGCTTGCGGTAGCGGCGCTCCGGGGAGTACATCGGGATGTCGCGCTGCAGCCCCGCGAGCCCGGCCGTGGTCATGGCGCTGGTGTAGAAGTCGGTCACCCACCCCGTGGCCGTGCCGTCGTCGCGGCGCTCGGGGCGGCCCCACGGGATGTCGCCCCCGTCCGCGATCCCGAGGATGCGCATGGCCTTCTCGTCCAGCCACACCGAGTGCTGGTCGTAGGTGGTGACGAAGATCGGGCGGTCGGTGAGTCCGGCGAGGTCGTCGGCGTTCGGGCGGCGGCCGGAGACGATCGAATAGACGGCGTTCTCGGCGCAGATCCAGTCGAGGTCGGGGCGGCGCTCCGCCAGCTCGTGGATGCGGCGGCGCACCTCCTCGAGCGTGTCCGCGCCTTCGAGGCTGACCGCATCCTGATCGAAGCCGAGCAGCAGGTGGTTGTGGCTGTCGATGATGCCCGGCGTGACGGACGCGCCGCCGAGGTCGCGGGTCTCGGCGGCGGCCGGTGCGTCGTCCACGGAGCCGACGTAGCTGATCCTCCCACCGGTGATCCCGACGGCCTCTGCCCAGGGACGGGCGTCGTCGAATGTGCGGACGGACGCGTTGGTGATGAGCAGGTCGGTCACGGATATCCCTCTCGGCGGTGAACTGGATCTATTCTTTGACGCTTGTGTCAAATAATTCCGAAAGTGTGTCACGCCGATCGGATAGTGTCAAGGAATGGCCAGACCGCGCAGGCAGGAGGAACGCCGCGCCGACCTCGTGGAGGCGGCGCTCACCGCCGTCTCCGAGCACGGCCTCCGCTCCCTCTCGCTCGCGGACGTGGCCGAGAAGGCCGGCCTCACCCGCGGCGCGATCCTCTACTACTACGAAGACCTCGACGCCCTCCTGGTCGAGGCCCACCGCGCCGGTCTCGAACGCTTCTGCGACCACCGCGACGCCGTGGTCGCCGCCATCGCAGAGCCCCAGCTCCAGCTCGCCGCCGCCATCCGCGAGGGTCTGCCCAGCGGCCCGGACGACGCCCTGATGCGCCTCCTCTACGAGTTCGACGTGCTGGCGGGAACGTCGAAGCTGCACGACGACCTGGTCGAGAAGATGTACCTGCGCCAGCTCGCCACATACACCGCCATCCTGGAGCGAGGGACCGCATCCGGAGCATTCGCCCCCCGCCTCGACGTGGCGACGCTGGCGATGAACCTGGTGGCCCTCGAGGATGCGTACGGGTTGCACATCGTGGCGGGGAACAGCCTGATCACGGTGGAGTCCGCCGAGGCGGCCATGACGGCGGCGGCCGCGGGGCTCGGGGCGCCGACGCGGGTGTGAGGAGGGGCGGAATGGGCTCGGTCCGTTTCGCTCGCGACCGACCCGACCGGCTTGCGGATCGGTGCGCTCAATCGTCGACTTGTCCAGATATTCCGTGATCTCCTGCATTTCGGCCATCGCTCTCCTGCGGTCTGATGAGGTGCCTGGGTCTGCCAGGCGACAAAGAAGTCAGGAGTATTGATGTTGACGAAACGCATACTGGGGCTCGGCGTCGCGGCGCTGCTCGGCCTCTCGGCGTCGACGGCGTTGGCCTTGCCAGCGGCCGCTGCGCCTCAGCCGGCCTCGCCGCCCACGGCGGTCGCCGCCGCGCCTTCTGCCCCGCTCGCCGCGACCCCGTACGCCGGTTGGAACACGTACTTCGGTCTGGGCGGCGACTACACCGCAGCTCAGGTGCTTGACGTCGCCGACCACCTGGTCTCCAGCGGCCTCGCCAAAGCCGGGTACGACATCGTCTGGCTCGACGGCGGATGGCAAGCGGCGACCCCGCGCGGCGCCGACGGGTTGCTGCAGGGCGACCCGGCACGCTTCCCGGACGGGATGGCCGCTCTCGCCGCCGCCATCCACGCGAAGGGGCTCAAGGCCGGCATCTACACCGACGCCGGCCCGTACATCCCCGGATCGTGCGGGCTCGGCAGCTACGGCCATTACCAGACCGACGCCGACACGTTCGCGACGTGGGGGTTCGACGCCGTGAAGGTCGACTTCCTCTGTGGAATCGCTGCGAACCTCGACCCGAAGACCGTGTACACGCAGTTCGCGGACGCCCTCCGGCACAACAGCAGCGGGCGGCCGATCATCTTCAACCTCTGCAACCCCGTGACGTCGCCCGACTGGGGCAACTACCCGGAGTCGCAGCAGTCGACGAACACCTGGAGCTACGCACCGGCGATCGCCCAGTCGTGGCGCACATACACCGACGTCGGCTTCGTGAACTCGATCAAATACACCGACGTGCTCCGCAACTTCGACGCCAACGCACGGCACCCGGAGGTCGCAGGGCCGGGTCACTGGAACGACCCGGACTACCTGGGGCCGCAACTGGGCATGACGGATGAGGAGTTCCGCTCGCAGATGGCGCTGTGGTCGATGTCGGCCGCCCCCCTGGTGGTCGGCAGCGACCCGCGCACCTTCAGCCAGGCGACGATCGCCGCGCTCACCAACCCCGACCTGCTCGCGATCGATCGGGATGCTCTCGGCAAGCAGGCGGTCCGCGTCGGGCCGGCCGGCCCGACGGAGACCTGGACGAAGCCGCTCGCGAACGGGACGACAGCCGTCGCGCTCGTCAACCGCGGAGACACCGCGACCGAGATCGCGACGACGCCGGCGACGATCGGCCTGAAAGCCACCCGCGTGACCGTCAAGGATGCGTGGACCCACCAGGTGAGCGAAGCCAAGGATTCGATCCGCTCCCAGGTGCCCGCCCACGGCGTGTCCGTCCTCGTCGTCAGCAAGAGCACGGGCATCCCTGACAGTCCGCGCGTGACCGCGGGGGCGCCGGCGGTCACCGCCGTGAACGGCACCGCCGTGAGTCCCAGTGTCAATCTGCTCGCCGCGGCTGGGTCGAAACTCGACGTGAGGGTGACGGTCCGGAATGACGGAACCACGCCCGTCGCTCTTCCGAAGACGACGCTCGCAACGCCGGACGGCTGGACGAGCACGACGAAGGGCCGGCAACCGGCGCTCATCCAGCCCGGCCGTTCTGTCGATGTGGCGTTCACTGTCGCCGTGCCGACGAGCGCACCCGTCGGAGCGTCGGCGGTCACCGCATCCGTCCGGTTCGTCGGCCTCCGTGGGCCGGTGACCGTCACATCGCCGGCATCGACCGTGACGATCGCGCCCGCACCGCCATCCGGCGCGAACCAGCCGTTGTCGCACCAGCCCTGGGTGTCGGCGACGAGCGGCTGGATGACGCCTGCCATCGACCAGAGCGTCGGTGGCGGCAACCCGATCCGGGTCGCGGGCAGCACGTACCCCACCGGGCTCGGCGTGGCCAGCCCGTCCGACATCCGCTACTACCTGGGCGGCACGTGCACTCGGCTGACCGGGATCGCCGGCATCGACGATGTCGTCGACAACGTCGGCCCGGACGGCGGAACGGCGACCTTCTCGCTGATCGCGGACGGCACGACGGTCTGGGACAGCGGCACGGTCGCCAGGGGCACCGCCGCAGCGTTCGACGCGGACCTCACGGGTGTGCGCGAGCTCGTGCTGCACGTCGGAGACGCGGGAGACGGCGGCTACAACGACCGCGCAGACTGGGCGGCACCGCTGATCACCTGCGCCTGAGCGGGCGACGTTCCTGACGGGTGCGGGTTCCGGCGGCGCCGGGGCCCGCACCCGTCACGGACGGAAGCGCCGACGGTCGATGCCCCACTCGAGCGTCCAGCGGGAGGCCGGGGGCATCCAGTGGACATCGACGCCGGAGTTGAACGCATCAGGCGGGCCCGTCATCGGTTCGAGGGCCACTGCGGGCGCGCCTGGGCCGCGGCCTGGCGGTCGATCCGTGACATAGACCTGCGCCCAGCGGAACCGCTCGTCCGCCCACAGAGTCGCCGACTCCCCGGTGCGGTCGTCGCACAGTCGCATCCGGATTCGGCCCGCTTCCGAGTGCAACCCGGTGTACGCGGCGTGCCCAGGGGCGTCCTCCAGCACCGTCGGTGTGCGCAGGTCGTACGGCGTGCCGGCGACCGGCTCGGAAGCTCGTGGCAGATTGTCGTCGCCGAGCACCAGCGTCGTCTCCGCGGCGACCTGAATCCGAAGGTCCGTCGACGGTGCATCCCCGACCCGCAGGTATGGATGCACGCCCACCGCGACCGGAGCCGGCCTGTCGCTCCGGTTGACGACGGTGATCTCGGATCGGATCCCCGTCGGAATCAGGTGATACCGAACCTCGACATCGAGCTCGAACGGGTAGCCGGCGGGACTGTCCACGGACGCCGCCAGACCGACGACGTCCTGGTCGTGCTCGATGACCTCGAACGGCGTGGTCGCGACGAGGCCGTGCAGGGCGTTTCCGCCGGTCGACTCCGTCACGTCGAGCGACTGCGTCGCGCCATCGAGCGTCCAGGTCGCGCGCCGGATGCGGTTGGGCCACGGGACGAGAACCGCTCCGGAATACGCGACAGGTCCTTCGAGGCCGCCGGCGACGAGGTCGAGCCCGTCGACGCTCAGAGCTTGAAGACCGGCCCCGACGCGCGAAACAGTCGCTTCGATGCTCCGACCGTCTGACGTGCGGGAGAGGCGGACAGGGTCAGACCGTACGGACATGCAGCAGCAGGGATCGATCGGGGTCCAGTGACGGCATCTCGATGCCAACGCGGCGCAGGACGCGACCGCTCAGAACGACCTCGTCGGCAAGCCACGGCGGTTGCGCGCCGGCCGGCCGTTCCCCGGTGGGGAAAACCGCGCGGACGGCGTAGGTCTTCGCGTCGTCCAGACCGGGCAGACCCGCTCGGCCGACGGGCCAGGTGCTCGGCCGCTCGACGATCGAGAACGCGTACAGGCCCTCGTCGGCAGACGCGCTCACCACGCCCTCCAGCCGGGCGGCCGGCTCCGCGAGGTCGGCGTGGACGACGACCCCCGAGTGCAGCAGCTCCCGGTGTTCTTTGTGGAAGTCGATCCAGTCCGCCAGCTCGCGCTTGGTTTCGTCGTCGGCGGTCAGCAGGTCGATCTCGACGCCGAGGTTGCCCCAGATCGCCTTCTCTCCTCGGTACGACAACGGATGCACGCGGTGCGTCGTGTGCGACTCCTCCGCTCCGATGTGCGTGCCCTGCAGTTCGGGCGGGACGAGGAGCCCCGTCCACCGCTGGACCTCCAGCCGTTCGTGCGGGTCGTTGCAGTCGCTCGGCCAGACACGCTGGGTTCGTTCGAGGACGCCGAGGTCGATGCGTCCGCCGCCGCTGGCGCACGACTCGATCTCGAGACCGGGGTGCCTGCGGTGCAATTCGTCCATCAGCCGATAGGCGGCGATGGTCTGCTCGCGCGGCCCCGGCCTCCCGGAGGGGGTGTGTCCGGCGTCGAGCAGGTAGCGATTGTGGTCCCACTTCACGTAGGCGATGCCGAGCTCGGCGATGAGGGTGCTCATCCGGTCGAGCAGGTACGCGTATGCCTCCGGGTGCCCGAGGTCGAGGACGTGCTGCTGCCGCGACGGCAGGCCGGGACCGTGGCCGGCGTCGAAGATCCACTCGGGATGCTCGACGGCGAGCCGTGAGTCGAGGTTGATCATCTCCGGCTCGAACCAGAGGCCGAAGTCCATGCCGAGCTCCCGGACGCGCTGGGCGATCGGGGCGAGGCCGTCCGGCCAGCGCTCGATGTCCACATCCCAGTCGCCGAGCGAGGTGGTGTCGTCGCGCCGGCCGGTGAACCAGCCGTCGTCGATCACGAAGCGTTCGGCCCCGACGGCGGCGGCCTCCTCGGCGAGCCGGGTGAGAGCCGCCGGGTCGTGGTCGAAGTAGACGGCTTCCCAGGTGTTCACCAGCACGGGACGGCGACCTGTCGGGTGAGCGTTCGACGCTCGCAGGTGCCGGTGGAACCGCGCAGCGAGCTCATCCAGCCCGTCGCCCCACGCGCCGTATTGCCACGGCGTCACATACTCGTCGCCTTCGGCGAGTTCGACCTCTGCGGCCGCGAGACCCTCGACGGCCGACAGGCGCCGCACGTTCGCGGGGGTGCGCTCTGCGGCGAGGGTCTGATTTCCGCTCCAGGCGAGATGCGTGGCCCACACCCGTCCAGAGCGGAAGCCGAAGCCGCGTTCGCCTGCTGCGAGCAGAAGCGTGTGCTCCAGCCCGGGCTTGCCGCCGCGCGACGCGCGAACCCACTCGCCGACATCGAATGCGCGCCGCTGCGGCACCCGCTCGAGCGACCAGCGCCCGGTCAGATCCAGCACCTCGTCGGCTTCTGCCGGCACCGGCAGTGCGAGTTCGAGGCTCTCCACCCGGAACACGTCCGCATTCAGGTTGCGCAGTCGCGCTCGCTGCCTGACGAGCCCGCTCTCTGCCAGCACGTCGAGTTCGATCGTGAGGGCCAAGCCGTACGCGTCATCCGTCGCTTCCGTGTGCAGGGCGACGCTCGCGTCCGTCGTGACGAGCTCGCTCCGCGCCGTACGGAAGACCGGCGCCCAGCGGCGGCCACCGGAATCCCCGACGAGGCCGGGACGCCCCAGCCAGCCCTCGTGCAACTGGGCGAGCACGGGCACCGGCTGCGGGTACGTCACCACGCTGTCGCCGACCGCCGGGAGCGAGACCTGCGCGATCGTGCGAAGTTCGCCGGCATCGAGCTCGCCGAGGTCGTCGCCCCAGTGCAGGATGCGCGGAAGCCGGTTGCCGTCGAGGAGGACGACGACGCTCGTTCCTCCCGCGCGCAGATGTACGAGGTCCGTGTCGACGAGCATGTGTTCTATTTCACCGATCCGAGGGCGAGGCCCCCGATGAAGCTGCGCTGGAAGAGCAGGAAGACGATGGTGGACGGGATGGCGGCGACCACGGTGGCTGCGGCGATAACCGACCAGCTCGAGACGTACTGGCCCTGAAGGGACAGCACGGCCGCCGTGATCGGCAGCTTCTCCGAGGTCTGCAACAGCGTGATCGACCAGAGCAGGTCGTTGAACACCCAGGTGAAGGAGAGGGCTCCGAGCGCTGCGAGGGCAGGCCGGGTGAGCGGAAGGATCACCTGGAGGAAGATCCTGACCGTGCCAGCGCCGTCGAGCGTGGCTGCCTCCTGCAGCTCGTTCGGGATGGTGCGCATGAAGCCGTACAGGACGAACGTGTAGAAGCCGATGCCGAACGCGACCTGCACGGCGATCAATGCCCCGAGCGTGTCATAGACGTTCACCTGCTGCGTGAGGCGGGCCACCGGGATCAGCAGCATCTGCACCGGGAGCAGGTTGCCCGCGAGCATCAGAAGAAGGATCGTCCGCCGGAACGGGATGCGGAAGCGGCTGAGCCCGAACGCCGCTGCCGCGGAGAGCAGGAGGGTCAGGATGACGGTGGGGATGGTGACGATCATGCTGTTCACCAGCGCCTGGAACAGCCCGCCCTGGTTCCACGCCTGCACGTACGTGTCGATGGTGAACGTGCGCGGGAGGCTCGCGATGCCGTTGGCGGAGATGTCGTCGAACGTGCGGAACGAGGTGATCAGCACCACCAGGATGGGGGCGAACCAGGCGAGCGAGATCAGGATTCCTGTGGTGTGGAAGCCGACGGTCGCTGCTGTCCGGCGCCTGCTGCGTCTGCGCAGTGTCGTCGGAGCGTGGGAGGTGGCGGTTCTGGCCGGGGCCGTGGTCGTCGTCATGACTCCTTCTCCTCGGAGAGTGCGCGCACGAGGTAGGACACGATGACGGCGATCGCGAGGACGAAGATGACCACGGCGATGGCGGACGCGTATCCGAGAGCGTGCGAACCGAACGCGGTGGAGAACATGTAGGTGCTGAGCAGTTCGGTCGAATGGTATGGGCCGCCCCTGGTCATCGCCCAGACGATGTCGAAGGAGCGGAGCGAGTCGATGATCAGCACGGAGAGCACCACGAGGTTGACGCTGCGCAGCTGCGGCATGGTGACGTTCCAGAAGCGCTGCCAGGCCGTGGCGCCGTCGACCTTGGCGGCCTCCTGGACCGCGGGGTCGAGCGCTTTGAGACCGGCGATGAAGAGCACCATGACGTAACCGATCTCGCGCCACAGCGCGGCGACGATCACCGCGTAGAGAGCGGTGCTCGAGTCACCCAGCCAGACGTGCGTCCAACTGTGCAGCCCGACGGCGTCGAGGATGTTGTTGAGCACGCCGTTCGGCTGGAAGAAGGCGCCCCAGATCAACGCGGTGACGACCAGCGAGAACACGATCGGGAGGAACAGCGCGGTGCGGTAGATGCCCACCCCTCGGCGCTCCGACTGGAAGAGCATGGCGACGCCGAGCCCGGCGACGAACGAGATGCCGCCGAACAGCACGATCCAGATCGCGGTGTTCTTGAGCGCTGTGAGGAAGATCGGGTCTGAGAACAGATCGACGTAGTTCTGCGCGCCGACCGGGGTGGCGGGGCCGATGCCGTTCCAGTGGAGGAACGAGAGGCTGATGCCCTGGAAGGCGGGCCAGAAGACGCCGACGGCCTCGATCAGGAACGGGATGAGGACGAGCGCGAACACGATCGGCGGCGGAATGGAGATCCGCCGCCGACCGCGAACCGAGGTGATGGTCGTCACGAAGTGGCCCTGATCTTCTGGGAGGCTGCATCCCAGTCCTTGAGGATCTGATCCAGGTTCTCCGGATGCGCGATGAAGCTCGTCATCGCAGTGTCGGCCGGCGTCTGCTGAGCGTCACCGGCGTCCCGGTTGTAGAACTGGGTGATCTGCTTCGCCGACTCCAGCATGTCCTTGCCCTGCTTGGACAGCGCATCCAGGCTCAGCGTCGCCTTCGAGCTCGCGGGCAGGTATGTGCCCTGCTGGCTCTTCGCCAGGTCGGACTGCGCCTGCGCGCTCGCCACGTAGTCGAGGAACTTCTTGGTGAGGTTCGGCTTGTCCGTCTTCGCGCTGGCGATGAATCCGTCCGTCGGCCCTTCCTCCGCCACCGGCACCTTGGGGTCGATGATCGGGAATTGGAAGAACGCGAGGTCGCCCTGCTTGTCGGCGGGAACCGATGGCTGCGCCCACGCCCCGAGCAGATACATCGACACCTTGCCCTGCGAGAAGTCGCTCATCGCCTGGTTCTGCGTCGTGCCGAGCACCGCTGGATCGAAGTACGGCAGCACCTGCTTGAAGGCGGCGAACACCTTGCGCACCTCTGGGCTGTCGTACTTCTCCTTGCCTGCCAGCAGCTTGAGGTGGAAGTCCGCGCCGTTGATCCGGAGGTCGAGGTAGTCGAACCAGGCTGAGGCGAGCCACGCGTTGTCGCTGAGGCCGGCCGTGAACGGGGTGACGCCCTGGCTCTTGATCTTCTCCGACGCGGCCAGGAACTCATCCCAGGTCTTCGGCGGAGTGATCCCGAGTTTCTGGAAGTCGCTCTTGAAGTAATAGACGCCCCACCAGTAGTAGCCGGTCGGCACGAAGACGTCCTTGCCGGAGGAGTCCTGGCTCAGCGACTTCAGAGCCTCGGGGAAGTCCTTCTCGTGGTTCTTCCACACGCTCGACAGGTCGAGCAGGAGGTTCTGGTCGGCGAAGTCGCGGGTCGCCTGTCCGGCGTACCAGGTGTACACGTCCGGCGGGTTCTTGGCGGTGAGGTAGGAGGGGAGCTGCTGGTTGAACGTGGTGGTCGGGATGGTGTTCACCTTGACCTGACCTTCGCCCTTGGCGTTGAAGTCCTTCACCAGCTTGTCCAGTCCTCCCTTCTCCGCGTCGGTGAAGCGCGACTGCAGGATCAGCGGGCCGGACGCATCCGGGCCGCTCTTCGTCTGCTGCGCCTCACCCGATGTGGAGACGCAGCCAACGAGCAACGCTGTCGCAGCTGCTGCGCTGCCGAGCGCCGTGAGCCATCGGGTGGTCTTACGGGTCATCTTCGACTCCATTTCGTGGTGTGATCGCGAGGGGCCGGACGAAGGAAGATCCTATGTCCGAACGACATAAACGCTATGTCGGTATCACCGGGCGCCGTAGCAGAAACCGTTGGTGTATCTGGACAATTCACTGACATTGGCACACAATCATCCCGTGCTTATCCCCGACGGATTCCCTGGCCAGCGGATGCTGGTGCTCCCCCGGCCGCGCGTTCGCGAGTTTCTGCAACAGCCGGGAACCACTCGTCTTGTCGTGACGGACAGCGGGTATTTTCCACAAGCGACCTCGCACGGTCGCCGCCGAACCACGCCGATCGCGCAGGCTGTCGTCATCGCCTGCGTCGAAGGCTCAGGCTGGTGCGAGACGGAAGCTGGACGATTCCCCGTGCAGAAGGGCCAGGTCATCGTCCTCCCTCCTCGCCAGCCGCACGCGTGCGGCTCCGATACGGAGACTCCGTGGACCCTGTGGTGGTTCCACGCAGCAGGGCCGGATGTCGAGGCGTACTTGGCGGCGGCAGGGATGACCGTGGAGAATCCCGTCCGCCGCCCCAGAGATCTCTATCCGGTGGTGTCCCTGATGTCGGAGGTGCTGGCTCGCATGGAGAGGGACAGCACCACCACGAGCCTCAACGCGGCAGCAGGGGCCGCCTGGCACGCGCTCACCCTGCTGGCTGCCGAGCGTTCGCGCTCCGATGAGGCCGGAGACGTGATCGAGCACGCCACGGAGTACCTGCGGGCGCACCTCGCCGACCGCGTCGTCATTCCCGAGCTGGCAGCGATGGCTTCCCTGAGCACGTCGCACTTCAGCGCCCTGTTCAAACGGCACGTCGGCTATCCCGTGCTCCAGTACCAGACGATGTTGCGGATGTCGCGGGCGCGCGAGCTGCTGGACACCACCTCCGCCACCGTCGCCGCGATCGCTGCCGAGGTGGGATACCCGGACTCGTTCTACTTCGCCAGACAGTTCAGAAAGGTGCACGGCATGACCGCACGCGAGTACCGCGAGCAGCACAAGGGCTGATCGCGGTACCCGGCGCGGCTACGCGACGAACAGACGCTGCGATTGCTCCAGCAGCTCGCGGACGAGCGAGGCGGCAGGATCGTGTTCTGCGAGCGCAGCGAGGATCTCCGTGGCGCGCTCTGTGTCCCCGGCGAGGAGGGCGAGTTCGGCGTCCATCACGGCGATGAGGTCGCGATGGGTCTTCTCGACGTCTTCCTGGAAGATCAGCATCGTCGGCAACGAGGTGGCGAAGTAGTCGATCGCCGGCTTCTCCCGGCGCGCGACCTCCACGTAGTTCGCGAACTCCGCCGTGAGCTGTTCCGCCCGAGAGCGGTCGTCGAGTCGTCGTGCCGCGAGGACGGAGAAGAAGGTCATCGGGGAGTGCGACACGGCGGCCATGGTGGTGAAGTCGCCTGCGCTGCTGGCCGCCGCCTGCCAGGATGCCTCCGCCGCCTCAGTATGTCCGGCGGCCTGATTCGCATCGCCGTACGCCAGCAGCAGCTCTGAACGATTCGCCAGGGGATGCGGCGCCTCTCCGAGCGAATCCGGCACATCCACAGCGCTCGCCAGGGCGGCGACCGCCGACTCGGCGTCGCCGCGGTCGACGGCTTCGGCTGCCACCGCGCGCTTGGCCAGCGTCCACACGCGGATCGCCTCCCCCTCGCCTCCCTCCCACGGGCTGAACCGGCGCGAGGAGAGCAGCGCGACCGCGTCGTGGTGGCGGCCGACGAGCACGAGCAGTTCGGCGTAGGCCAGGGCGAGGTCGTCGCGTTCGGCGATGAGGTCGCCTGCGTCGACGAGCTGCGCCAGGCGCTGCTCCGGTGATGCCCCGATCCGGCGAGCCAGCTGGTCGGCCTCATACCGGAGCTTCGCGTCGCCTGGCGCGGCCGCCACCGCGCTCCGGTACCAGCGCACGGCCTCGTCGGGGCGGCCCTGAACGTTGTATGCGGCGAGGCCGAGGCCGCGCAGAGACACCGCGTCGTCCGGCTGCTCATCGACGGCTCGCGTCAGGTGCTCGATCGCCTCGTCGTAGCGTCGGTGGAAGTAGAGCCAGTGCCCGAGGAGGGCGTGTGCGCGGCCGTCCCCTGTGCGACGGATGCGTCGTTCCAGCAGGCGCGCATCCTCACGGCCGCCGGCGAAGCACCTGTCGACGGACACAGCGCGCGCCGCCTGGAGCGCGATCGCTGCCTCCGAGGCACGGCCGAGCTCCTCGAGGAGCTCCGCTCGCGCATAGTGAATGAGGGCGAGCGGGTCGCCAGCGCCAGGGATGGGGCGGTCGACGGCGACCTGAGCGGCCGTGTCGAGCACGCGCAACGCCTCCACGGTCAAGCCGAGGGAGCGATACTCCCCCGCGACGTCTCGAAGGGTGCCGGCATCCCCGGACACGTGCGCCGCCGCGAGGTCGTTCAGCCACGCGTCCAGTCCGTCGAGCGCACGGGCAGCATCCAGGACCTGGAGCGCATCGGCGTCATGGCCCAGCTTCCGCAGCGCGATCGCACGCACGGCCGCCGCCTGGAGCTGATCGGGATCGAAGTGCGCGGCGAGCTCGGCCTGTTCGAGCGCGTCCACCCAGCGCCCGGCTCGAGCGGCGATGCGCGCGCGAGCGAGCGAGGACGCCGCGCGCCACGCGTGCGACCAGGCCGCCTTCGCGAACGCGTCGTCCGCTTCGGTGTCGCGGCCGCTCTCCTGCAGCACCACGCCGAGGAGGTACGACGCCTCGCCGTCGGCGGGGTTCGGATTGCGTCGGGTCTGCCGCCGGAGCGCTTCGCGCAGATGCTCCTCGGCAGAGGGCATCCGGCCGGAGCCGAGGTCGGCGGAAGCCAGGGCGATGTGCGTGCGGGAGTCGCCGGGGTCGCGCCGCAGCGCTTCACGCCAGTACGGCTCCGGGGACCGGGTAGCGTGCCGGTACTGGGCCAGGTGCACGCCGGTGAGGTACAGCTCGTCGACGGACTCGATGTCCGACGGGGCGGGCGGCTCGGTGGCGACCTCGAACCCGTCTGCGGCGGCATCACGGAACCGGGTCGTCGCCCGAAGCAGTTCGACACCGTCTCCCACGGCGACCACATCCAGGTCTCCCGCTGCCGCTACGGTCACGCGCGCGACGACGGGGCGCCCTGGCGCGACGGCGCAGCGCTGCTCCCACACCACGGCACCGTCCGCGTCGAGCAGCCGGAAGTCGAGCTCGTCGTAGACGCGTGTCGCGGCGAGCCCCACGGTCACGACGCGGCCGCGGCCGTCCGTGACGGCCTGATCGCTGTCGTCCTCCGCGATGCTGATGGCGAGGTCGGTGGACGCCTGACTCAACGGGCCGATGCCGTGATATGGGAACCAGAACTGGCTGAACGTCTTGGTCTCGCCAGGAGCCAGGTAGGTGAAGTCGGGCTGGTTGTCGGTGTACACCCCGGCCATCAGCTCGACGTATGCGCTGCGGTCGTCGCTGAGGTTGGCATCCCAGGCCCAGCCGAAGGGCGCGTTGCCCCAGGTCCACTGCTTCTTGCCCGGCGCGATGTGGTGGTCGGCGACGTGGGCGAAGCCGAGTGCTGTCGAGTGGTCATAGCCTCCGAAGAAGTCGTCCTCGCTCGCGACGCACATGTACGACGTCGGCACCGGGATGTTGCGGTACCAGTCGAGCCGGTCGGCGTCGTCGGCGACGAAGGCCGGATCGGACGGGTCGGCGCGGGCCGCGTAGTCGATCCCGTAGTACGGGCGGTCGGCCGCGGGAAACGCGGTCGCTGCGCGCTTGGCGTGATCGGCCACCACGTGGACGTCGGACGGGAAGAACGACTGATACTCGTCGTGCACGCGCACCGCCACGTTCGCCCACCAGAGGAAGGTCTGGGTGGTGTCCGTCCGGTTGAACAGCCGCACCCGCGCTTCGAGCACCGCACTCCCCGGGCGCAGCCGGATGCCGTGCATCCCCTTCATCCGCGCGAACGGGTCGTGGTCGGAGCACCAGACGGTGACGGAGCCGTCGTCCTCCCGTTCGATCGTCCAGTCCATCGGCAGGAAGGTCGCTGGCCTGTGGTGCTGCGGCCAGTTGAACTCGATGCCGCCGGAGATCCACGGCCCTGCGAGTCCGACCAGTGCCGGTTTGATGACGTCATTGCGGTAGAAAAAGTCCTGCCCCGTCGTCTTGTCCACGGCGATGTGGACGCGCCCGCCGAGCTCCGGAAGGATCACCAGGCGGAGGTACTCGTTCTCCAGGTGCACAGCCTGCCAGGTGCGCATCGTCGCATCGTGGCTGACGGACTCGATGAACGGCAGGGGGTACACCCGGCCGGAAGACCCCTGGTACACGCGGGATTCCAGAAAGGCCGGCAGACGACCGGGTTCACCCGGCTCGTACGTGCGGAGTTCGACGGGTTCACCCCACGCTGCGACCGCGAGTGCACGCTGAGAATCTGGAACGGGCGGAAGGGGAAACGAAGCCTGCAGATCGGACATAACCAGGACCCTATGGGAGTCGACGACTGCGGAGAATATGCGTTCCCACGCATCACCTGGACAATCCTACGGTCGCGTGGCAGTGCTACCCGAGATTCGGAAGGATTGTCCTGCGCATCACGGTCTTGCTCTTGCCGATGTGTCGCTCGAACGTGAATCCGGCCTTCTCGAACATGGCGCGGGTGCCGTTGTGGAGGAACGAGGACGACGTCCTCTTGCCCGGTACGAGTTCGTTGGGGAAGGAGACGACCTCACCACCGCCCGCCAGCGCGATCAGGTCGAGCGCGCCATCCAGCGCCTCCCGGGCCACCCCGGACCGCCGGTGGTCGCGGTCGACGAAGAAGCAGGTGATCCGCCACGGCGCCGGCGAGGTCTCGCCCGCGTCGTACTCCTTGCGGTGGTAGATGTGCGGCAGTTCGGCCGGGCTTCCGTACTCGCACCACGCGATCGCGTCGTCGCCCTCGAAGACGAGCGCGGCGTGCGCGACCCCCTCCTCCACGAGACGCCGCTTGAAGGTCGGCCCGTCGTACGCGCTCTTCACCGTCTGCTCGGTGTCGCCGTGGAACCACGAGCAATAGCATCCACCCCACACCCCGTTGTGCTTCTGGGCGAGCGTCAGCCACGCTGAGAAGGTCTCGGGCGTCAGCGGTTTGATCACATGGGATGTCGACACCCCATCGATACCGTCTTTCGAAGCCACTAGCGCTCCCAACAGTCAGCGAACGTGAGCCAGAGCAGTCTCGCGTCACCAGCGTATTGCTCTATCCACGCGTTCAGCAGGCTCCTAAAACCTGAGGGTCGCTCACTGCAGGGGTACACTCCCCGCCGTGGATCAGAAGACGCGACGTCACCGCCGAGTACCCGAGTTGTCCGAAGCACGACGGCACGGCTGACGATGACGGACAACCGGCGGGGCCGCCACGCGTTCGACGCATCTGTCGCCGCATCCGAGCTCGAGCAGACGCCGCTTGTCGGTATCGGCCGTCAGGAACTGCGGAACGGGAAGCTGCTGCTCTGGCTCGGAGTGGTCATCCTGCCCGTCGGCATCGCCCTCCACTTCGCCAGATGGGATGCGGGTGCCTGGGATGACTTCGTCCGATTCTTGACCACGGCCGTCTTCGTCGGGGCGGGTGTCAGCCTCGGTCAGGGGATCCGTCTCTACCGAGAAGGCCGCGCCACGCTCCGTGATGAGGCCAGACGGCAGGCGGAGAACAAAGCCCTCTGATCGCGCAGCCGCACGTCGCCGCCGACGGTTCGCCCGTCGATCGGTCCGAGATTCAGCTCGCCGCCGGCGTCGGCTCTCCGAGGGACAGCATCAGCCGGTTCGCCCAGTTGAAGAATGCCGCGCCGTTGATCGCGTCGATGATCGCCAGGTCGTCGAGCCCGGACTCCCTCAGCTGCCGCACGTTCTCCGCGCCGAACGCGCTGGGGATCACGGTGAGGGCGACGGAGGCGTCGATGACGGCGCGCCACTGCGGGTCGTCCTGCTGCCCGGCCGGGCCCTCGTCGAGCAGACGCTGCACGTCGTCCGGTCGCTTGGACTTGTGCGTGGCGAAGCGGGAGTGGACCGACGCGCAGAAGATGCATCCATTCGTGCGGGATGCGCTGGCGGCCGAGAGTTCGCGGAGCGCGCGAGTGAGGCCGCCCTTCTCGT
Organism: Leifsonia sp. NPDC102414; assembly: GCF_044765685.1. Lineage (NCBI taxonomy): Bacteria > Bacillati > Actinomycetota > Actinomycetes > Micrococcales > Microbacteriaceae > Leifsonia > Leifsonia sp. NPDC102414. The sequence goes on along the minus strand of NZ_JBIWKN010000005.1, from coordinate 147,991 downwards.
TGTAGAAGATGTCGTTGTCGGTTCGCGTGCGGGCGCCGAGGATGTCTGGGTCGCGGACGAGGAGTCGGAAGTACGGGCTGTTCGCGCGCCCCTTGTCGACCAGGCCCTCGTAGTGGCGGTCGGTCAGCTCGTCGAGAGGCAACGGCTCCAGCCACGCCTCCCAGCCGAGTTCGGCCTGGGTGAAGGCGTTGGGTGCTACGAAGTCGTGCTGGATGATGGTGCCGCTCATGCGAGCTCTCCTTTCAGGACGGTGAGCCCCGCGACGACGCGGAGCTGGAAGCTGAGGAATGCGACGAGCTGAGACAGGGTGACGATGCCGGTGGTGGACCAGCCTGCGTCGAGCAGCGCCTGCAGGGCGTCGGCCGACGAGTCACGCGGGCGGTAGACGAGGAGGTGCGTGTGGGAGAGGGCGGCGGCGAGACGTGCGCCGGCTTCCGCGGTCAGGGTGGCGTCGGGGGTCCAGATGAGGCCGGCGACGTTCTCGACGGTCAGCGGTCCTGCCGGGTATTCGCCGTACGGTCCCTCCGTGACGGCCCCGGGCAGAGCGGCCTGCAGAGCGGCGAGGAGCCCGGCATCCTCGGCAGCGAGAAGGTCGCGGTAGTGCGAGGCGGTCGGCGACTGCGAGAGCGCGACGGTCCAGAACGCGACGGCGAGCCGCTCGCGCTGGCTGACCTCCTCCCGTTCGTCGGAGTGGAAGAGTGCGTCGTAGCTGGCCTGCGCGTTGGCGCGCGCGTTCGGCCGCTGGTCGCGCAGGGTGTCGAGGGCGTCGCCTGGGGCGATGCCGACGAGCTGATCGATGACGTCGGTGGGCATGGACTGTCCTTTCAGTGGTTCGCGGGCACGGGCAGGGCGGGCGCCCAGTCGAGGAGTTCGGGCGCGACCTCCGCCGCGATGAGCTCGATGGAGCGGAGCACCGTCTCGTGCGGCGGGTCGATGGGATGCGGCTGGAAGGCGACGTCGGTCGCGCGCGCCAGGATCGTGTCCGTCCGCAAGGTCGCCAGCACCTGCTCCGGCGTGCCGATGTGGATGTCGAGCCAGGCCAGCAGCTCGGTCTCGGAGACGCCGGCCGGCACCTCAAGACCCTGGGCGTCGACGAACGTCCTACCGCGGTCGATTCCGCGACGCACCCAGCGGGCCGCCTCCTCCTCCGTGTCGACGACGAGCGCCGACCGGGATGCGAGGATGCGCGGCTCGACGCCGTCGGGGAGTGCGGCCAGGTATGCGTCGACGACGGCCTCCTGCAACTCAGGGGAGGTCGGGTCCGTCCAGTTCTTCCGTGGTTGGGTGCGGGAGAGCATCAGGCCGTTGCCTCTGCGGCCGATGCGTTCCGCTCCCGCCGCAGAGAAGGTCGCCTCCCACACCGACCCGAGCAGGTCGGGGGCAGCGGGATACAGGGCGCCGTCATCCGACGTCAGGGTGTCTCCACGCAGGGCCGCCACCAGGGTTTCGCGATGACGGTCGTAGATCGCCGCGCGGTCGGCGGACTCGTGGCCGAACGGCGGGAACGACGATGGCGTCCCTCCCGAGCCGATCCCGAGTTCGAGTCGGCCCCCGGAGAGCAACTGCAGCACGGCGGCGTCCTCGGCGACGCGCAGCGGCTCCTCCAACGGAAGCGTCACGATCCCCGTGCCCAGGTGGATGCGGGACGTACGCGCCGCCGCCTGCGCGAGAAGCACGAATGGCGACGGAAGTCCGCCCTCGTTCTCGTGGAAATGATGCTGGGCGACCCAGACCGAGTCGAGCCCGACCTCTTCCGCGCGGACGAACTGGTCGAGCGCGTTGCGGTAGCGGTCGATGGCGCTCCCGTCGTCGAGCAGCCGGGTGAAGAATCCGAGCCGCTTGGCTCGCCGGGTTTGCTGAGGGGTGCCGGTCACTGTCCCGCCTTTCCGAGGTACGCCTCTTGGATCTGAGGGTCGTCGAGGAGTTCCTGCGCGGTTCCTTCGAGCACGATCGCGCCCGTCGCGAGCACGTAGCCGCGGGAGGCGATGGAGAGCGCAAGCTCCGCCTGCTGCTCGACGAACAGCACGGCCACGCCCAATTCCCGGTTGATGCGGACGATCTCGTCCAGCACCTGGTCGACGAGCTTCGGCGACAGTCCCATCGTCGGTTCGTCCATGCACACCAGGCGTGGTCGGCTCATCAGCGCTCGGGCGAATGCGAGCATCTGCTGCTCTCCTCCCGACAGCGTCCCTGCCTGCTGGCGGCGGCGCTCCGCGAGCCGGGGGAAGTGGGTGCGCATCCTGTCGAGGTCGTCGGCGACGCCCGCCTTGTCGCGCCGCGTGTATGCGCCGGCGATCAGGTTCTCGTCGACGGTCATCTCGGGGAAGACCCGCCTGGCCTCCGGCACGGACGCGATGCCGGCGGCGACGCGGCGGCGCGTGGGTGCGTTGGTGACGTCCTCTCCGGCGAACCGGACGGTGCCGGTCTTCGGCCTGACCAGCCCGAGGATGGTCTTCATCGTGGTCGACTTGCCGCTGGCGTTGCCGCCGAGAAGCGAGACGATCTCTCCCTCCCCCACCGTCAGCGAATTGCCTCGCAGCGCGTGGAACGGGCCGTAGTAGACGTTGACGTCGTCCAGCGCGAGCAGCTCGGTCACTTGAGGTCCACCCCTCCCAGTCCGCGACGGCGGCCGAGGTACGCCTCGATCACCGCGGGATTCGTCCTGACCTCGTCAGGTCGGCCTTCGGCGATGATCCGACCGCCGTCCATCACGATCACCCGGTCCGAGACCGCCATCACGAGGTCGAGCTTGTGCTCCACCAACAGGATGGCCTGCCCCGTCGTCTTGAGCTCCAGGAGTTGCTCGAGCACCTCGGCTGTCTCCGACTGGTTCATCCCGGCCGTCGGCTCGTCGAGCACGAGCAGCTTGGGTGAGAGGGCCAGCGCGCGGGCGATCTCGGTGCGCCGCCGGTTGGCGTAGCTGAGTGAGTACGCCGGGTCGTCGCGGCGGGGCCCGAGCCGTGCCTCGAACCGGTCGATCTCGGATTCGACGACCTCCGCGATCTCCGCCTGCTCCCTGCGCGAGGCCGGCGTGCCGACGATCGCGATGTACAGCTCGGCGAGCAGCGGGATCCAGCGAAGCAGGAACACGTTCGAGAGGCGACGGAACGGGCGGTTCGCGCGGAGGGTCGTGTGCAATCCGACCTCGATGTTGTCCGCCACGGAGAGGGTCGCGAAGACACGCCCGTTCTGGAAGGTGCGGGCGATGCCGTGCTCGGCGATCCGTGCGCTGTCTGAGCGCTCGATCCGCTCCCCCTCCAGGGCGATCGTCCCGCTGTTCGGCCGGAAGGTGCCGGTCACCAGGTTGAGCGTCGTGGTCTTGCCGGAACCGTTGGGGCCGATGATGGAGACGACCTCCCCGTGTGCGACGGAGAAGGAGATGCCGTCGACGGCCTTGACGCCGTCGAAGTGCCGTTCGAGGTCGTGCACGTCCAGCAATGGTTCGCTCATGCGTTCTTCACCAGGATCCCTCCCGGCCGGAACCGCACCGCGAGGATGAGGACCAGCCCGTAGACGATGATGCGCAGCTCCGGCGTGAACCGCAGCAGCTCCATCGCCCCGATCAGCACGATGGCGCCGATCACCGCCCCGTACGGCAGGTTGATGCCGCCGAGGATCACGATGGTCACCACGAGGAGCGACATCAGCATGGTGAAGATCGTCGGGTCGATGTAGGTGTACTGGTGCGCGAGCAGGGAGCCGCCGACGCCGGCGAAGAAGCCGGAGACGGCGAAGGAGAGCGCCTTGTAGTTGCGGCCCCGGACGCCGGAGGCGAGCGCTGCGACCTCGTCGGAGCCGACGGACGAGATCACTTTCCCCAGGTGCGATCCTCTGATTCGCCACATCACCAGCAGCGTCAGCACCAGCACGCCGAAGTCGATCAGGTAGTACGCCTGCGGGGTGTTCAGCGGCGTCCCGAACCATTCGGGCACGGGGATGTTGTACAGGCCCTGCGGCAGCACCAGTTGGATCACCGCGACGATGGCGATGCCGAGACCCAGCGTCGCGATCGAGATGTAGTGGCCTTTCACGCCCCAGATCGGCGAGGCGAGGATCGAGGCGACGACGGCGGCGACGATCCCGGCGACCGGCAGCGCGACCCAGAACGGGAAGTGCAGGTAGAGGGAGAGCAGCGCCGACGTGTACGCGCCGATCGCGATCGGGCCGGCCTGGCCGAGCGCCAGCACGCCCGCCTGCCCCGCGGTCACGGTGAATCCCGCGGCGATGATCGCGTAGATCAGCACCTGGGTTCCTGTGGTCAGCACGTAGTCGTTCGCGACGAGCGGGATGAGCACGCCGCCGACGATGAATGCGGCGAGCCACACCCAGCGCGGGATGCGGATCGGCCGCCCCTTGCCGAGGAAGGTGCCCGTCAACGGCTCGCTCGAGACCAGCGGCACCTTGCCGAGCAGGCCGCCCGGCCGCACGATGAGCACCACGATCAGGATGACGAACACGATGATCTCGCGCGCGGTGTCGCCGAAGAAGTGGATGCCGAACGCCTCCAGGATGCCCAGTACGAAGCCACCGATCACCGCCCCAACGAGCGAACCAAGCCCACCGAGGGTGGCCGCGACGAAGGCGGTGAGTCCGACATCCAGGCCGGAGTTCGGGTTCGCGATTCCGACGTAGAGGGCGATGAAGACACCGGCGAGACCGCCGAGCGCAGACGCGATCACGAACGACACGTGCTGCACCTGGCCGACGGGGATTCCCATCTGCAGGGCCGCCTCCTGGTCCTGCGCCGTGGCGCGGATGGCCCGGCCGACCTTGCCGTACTTCAGGAACAGGGTCATCACGACCATGATGACCGCCGTCGTCCCCAGCATGACGACGTCCGAGGTGCCGAACCGCATGTTGCCAAGCTGCAGGTTCGAGGTCGGCAGAACGTCGGGGAAGACGCGGAACTGCGCGCTGAACGCCATCTGGGAGGCGTTGTCGAGGATCAGCGAGATGGCGTACGTCGAGAGCATGGCCGCCAGCGGCAGGTACTTCGCGAGCGGGCGGACGACGGTCACGTTGATGAGCAGTCCGAGCGCGCCGCAGATGACGAGCACGACGATCAGCGCGAGCCAGAACGGGAGCCCGATCTTCACGATGAAGAACCAGGACAGCATCGCGCCGAGCCCGAAGAACGAGAACTGGGCGAAGTTGACGACGTTCATGACGCCGAAGACGAGGGAGATGCCGACCGCTCCGAGGGCGTAGACGTTCCCTCGGAGCAGGCCGGCGATCAGAGTGTCGAGCATGGTGCGTTCGGTGGAAGCGTCAACGGATCAGCCGTTGTACGCGACCCAGCTGCCGTCCTTCAGGATGCTCGGGGTCAGCTGCGGCGACGCGACCCTGCGGGTCGACTGGTCGAAGGTGATCTTCCCGTAGACGACGCTCGGTACGTCCTTGACCTTCTTGAACCCCGCGAGGATGCCCTCCCGGCTGGTGCCGCCGATCTTCGCCGCTTCGACCGCGACGTGAAGGGCGTCGTATGCTCCTGCCTCGAATCCGGTGACCTCGGTCTCCTTCGGGTACTTCTTCTTGAACGCCTTCACGAAGTCCTGGACTTCTTTGGCCGGGTTGGATGCGAGGAACTCAGCGCCGTTGATGGCGCCTTCCGCATCCTTGGTGCCGTCGAACGACTCCTCGTCCTGGCCGCCGTAGAAGGTGCCGTCATAGCCGATCGCGCGCAGCTGCGTCACGATCTTCGCGGCGTCGGGCCCGTAGCCGATGTGGACGAAGGCGTCCGGCTTGTCGGCTACGGCCTTCGTCAGCGACGGGCGGTAGTCGTCGGAGGTGTCGAGCACGCCCTCGGCGTCCGTGATCTTCAGCCCGACCTTCTTGGCCTCCGCCTTGAACGCGTTGAACGCGGGGATGCCCCAGTCGGCGGTGTTGAGGTAGGACACTCCGACGGAGTCGATGCCCTGCTTCTTGATGTAGTCGGCGGTCCAGGTGTACGTGGCGCTCGTGGTGATGGACGTCGACCACTGGTACTGCGTGCCCTTGGCCGTGAAGTCCGGGTTGGAGTTGTTGAAGCCGTACTGCACCAGCTTGCCCGCGGTGTAGATCGGCGACGCCGGGATGGATGCGGCAGACGAGTAGTCGCCGAAGACGAGACTGATGCTGTCGTCGCCCACGAACTTCTGCGCAACGGCGACGGACTGCTTCGGGTCGGACTGCGAGTCCTCGTACTTCAGCGCGACCGGGTGGCCATTGATGCCCCCGTCGGCGTTGACCTCCTCGACCGCCAGGTCGAACGCCTCTTTGAACTGCTCGCCGTACTGGGCGTACTGGCCGGTCGTGGCGGAGGAGACGCCGAAGTAGACAGGGCTCGCGCCGGACGAGCTGTCGGACGATGCGGCGGAGCCGCTGGCGCACGCGGCGAGGCCGACGGCGGTGAGGGTGGCGACGGAGACGACGGCCACACTCCTGAGGAGACGATTCATGGGGTTCCTTCGAGTCGATGCAGGGCGGAGACGCGGATGTGGATGCATCGCCGACGTTAAGATCGCTGGAACCCGGCCGCCATCAAAGGCCGTCACAATACGACGCGGTGATTAACAAACGTCATGTTGCTTGCATCGGACAGCCCGAACGCGTATGCCGTCAGGGGGAATCTCCGAAGGGAGTGGTCGCCGCGCTTCGCGTTCGGGACCGATCGCGTGGAACGGGCTCCCTGAACTCGGGCGAGAAGTACAGTGCGGAGACGGTGGGATTTGAACCCACGGTGCCCTGTAAAGGGCACTCCACCTTAGCAGGGTGGTGCACTAGGCCGAACTATGCGACGTCTCCTGAGCGCCCGCATGACGGACGCACGACAGCCATCATAACGGACGATTCAGGCTGGGTCGGACACCGGCTTCCCAGGGTGCGGGAGGTGCATCCGGGGTCAGGCGCCGAGGTTCTGCATGTTCGGGATGCTGTGCATCATCGAGGAGACCAGGGAGATGCCCCACGCGAACGAGATGACGATGGACAGGACGTAGAGGCCGATCGTGACCCAGATCGGGACGAGGCCGCGACCGGGGGCGACGCGGCGCACGATGACGCTGCGGCCGATCACGTAGACGAGGCCGCTGAGGAACGTCCAGGCCCAGTGGAACGGGCGGACGACGCCGACGCGCTCCAGTTCGCGGTAGTCGAGCCAGGCGAACACCACGCTGAGGGCGTACGTCAGGAAGCCGACGCCGACGATGACGAAGTACATCGGGCCGAACATCGCGAGCGGGCTGCCGTTGTAGACGACGCTGCCGTCGGAGCTGGTGACGAAGTCGAAGTGCGGCTGGTAGAACGGCAGCAGCACGACGCTCAGGAACGGGAGAGCGACCACCAGCCAGATGTAGGCGTTGTAGATGCGCGCGCCGTCGGCCAGCCGCGGGCGCGCCGGCGCGTATGTCTGGCCGTATGCGGGCTGCTGCCCGTATCCCTGTGTGTACGCGGGCTGCTGCACCGGCTGCTGCGCCGGCTGCACCGGGACCTGCTGCTGCGCCGGCTGCACCGGGACCTGCTGCTGCGCCGCTCCCGCCAGCGGCGCGTAGTGCGCCGTCCACTGGGCTCCGTCCCACCAGCGCAGTTGCTGTGCGCCACTCGGGTCCGGGTACCACCCGGCCGGGACGGGTGCGTTGGTGTTGCTCATGCGTGCGGCTCCGCTTCTGCGGCTCGACCGGCCGCCCGGCTCGTATGCTACCGCCGCGACCTATGGATGCGCCCACGAGTCGTGCGAAACACGCGGTCCGGCGGGCGCGGAGCGCGCGTTCCGCACGAGCCTCAATCGCGTCAGTGGATGCTCAGGTAGTCCTCGAGGGTCGCCGGCGTCGCCTGCAGCAGCGGCTCGTGCACCTGCTCCCCTGGGAACTCGCTCGCCTCGAAGAACCAGCGACGAGACGCCGGCATCCCCCAGAGCTGGGCGCGGCGCGGGTTGCTGACCTCCCAGCGCAGCGGCGGCGTCTCCAGGTCGATGAACTGGTAGTGCGTGGTGAACAGTTCGATGCGGTGCTGGTCGGGGTCGCGCAGGTAGAGGAACAGCGCGTTGCTGATGCCGTGGCGGCCAGGGCCGCGGTCGATCTCCTCGCCGAAGCCGCGGGCGCCCGCGACGTCGGCAGCGTTGAGGAGGGAGGTGGCGTCCGGCACGGTGAACGCGAAGTGGTGCAGGCGCGGGCCGCGACCGTTGGTGAACACGAGGTCGTGGGTGTTGCCTTTGACCTCCATCCAGGTGCCCCAGAGCTCGTCCGTGCCGTCCGTGGCGGTGTATTCGGACATGCGCATCCCGAGCCCCGTCCAGAAGTCGGTCGCTTTCTGCACGTCGTGGGTGACGACCTGGTAGTGGTCGAGGCGCTGGGGGAAACCGGCGCGGAACTCGTCGAAGTTCTGCATCTTGCGTTCGACGACGTCCATGGACGACGTGAGCTCGATGTGGGTGCCGACCGCGTCGCGGAACCGGATGGTCGGGCCCTGGTGGTCCTTCTCGACGCGGGCGTACTCGATGCCGTTCGTCTTGAAGTGGTTCTCGGCCGCCACGATGTCGGCGTCTGCGCGCACTCTGAGGCCGATCGCGAGCGCCTTCGCCTCGTCGGCGCGCTCCAGGGTGAGGCTGTGATGGGCGGCTTCCTCCAGTCCGCGCAGGTGGATGGCGTCGTCGGTCTCCTCCGTGACGACGAGGCCGATCGTGTCGCGGTAGAAATCGCGGCTCTTCTCCAGGTCTGTCACGGCGAGCGCGACGTGGCTGGCGCGCGTGATGGCGAAGGGAGGGGTGGGGTTCGCGGTGGGCAACATCGTCGTCTCCTGCTCGGTCGGGCTGTGGTTCCAGACTGACAGCGGGATGCGCGCCAGGGGAACTACCGATGCGCTCTACACGCCATAGCGAACGACTATGGCCACACCGCAGGCATACACTCGACGCATGGAGCTGCGCCAGTTGCGGTACTTCGCCGCCGTCGTCGAGGCAGGGTCGTTGACGGCCGCCGCCGTGCAGCTCAGGATGTCGCAGCCTCCCCTGTCCGTCGCCATCGCCAAGCTCGAGGCCGACGTCGGCGTTCCTCTCCTGGTGCGGACGCCGCGCGGGGTCGAGCCGACGAGCGCAGGACGCTACCTGCTCGACGCGTCGTCGCGCATCCTGAGCGAAGTGGACGAGGTGACCGCGGCGCTCGGCCGGTTCGGCGCGGGCGTCGCAGGCTCTCTGACGTTCGCCGCCGTGCCTGCCCTGATGTGGCGCCGGTTGCCGCAGCTGCTGAAGGCGCATCTCGCAGACGCACCGGAGGTGGAGATCCGGCTGGTGGATCCTCCGCCGTGGACGGCGATCGACATGCTGCAGCAGCGCACAGTGGATCTGGCCGCCGTGATGGTCGCGCATCCGCGACGTTTCGTCAGCCGCTATCGCGGAACGCTCGACGTGGTCGACTGGGGAAGCATCCCGCTCGTCGCAGCCCTTCCGCCCACAGAGGTGGATGCGCCGGACCCGCTCCCCCTGAAAGCGTTCGACGGCCGGACCCTCCTGCTGCCGCGTCGCACCTCCGCGGTGCCCAGCCTGCCCGAGGCGGTCGAGGATGCGCTCCGGCGGCACGGCGTCGTGCCGTCCGCGATCCGGACCGTCGAGACCATCCAGACATCGCTCCCGCTCATCGAGGCGGGGGCGGCGCGCGCGATCCTGCCCGACCCCGATCACGCGAGTCTGGCCCGTTTCGACGTGGTGGTGCGCAGGATCGAGCCGGACCCCGGAACGCTGCGCGCACTCGTCCTCGCCCGCGCTGGTGCCGCAGCCGACCCTGTGGTGGGGCGGCTGCTGGAGCGGATCAGCGGATGGGCCAGGCCTCTCCCGGAGTAGCGACTACCCACCCTCCGGCAGGATCGCCACGAGGTCGCACTGCAGCAGCGCGCCGTTGTCGAGCTGTGCCGCCATCGCCTGTCGGGCCGGGCTGTCGTCCGGATCGGGGAACATCGCCAGCCACGCGCGATTGATGGCGTCCCTGTCGCGGTACTCCGCCAGCCAGAAGGTCAGCTTGACGATGTCGTCCGTGCTGCCGCCGACCGCATCCATCAGCTCACGGATGCGGTCGAACACATTGGCGACCTGCATTTCGAGGTCGGCGGGGAACTCCTTCGTCTGCGGGTCGCGGCCGGTGAGCACGCCGGAGTAGACGTGCTGGCCGATGCGGCTGGCGACCGGCACGGGGTTGGTGTGGGCGAACCCGGCGAGGTGGATGGCGGTGCGGCGCGACATGCTGGCGATCGTACACACGATCGCACGCGATTTCCACGGAACACTTGACTCGTTCTATATGTGTGTATATATATTGCTTCATATGCGTTCATGAACCCACGGACGCCCCCACTACAGCGAAGTAGGACCATCATGGGCAAACTCCACATCCTCGTCGTCGGCGCCGGAATCGGCGGCCTCTCCGCCGCGATCGCCCTCCGGCAGCGTGGCCACCACGTGCAGGTCGTCGAGAAGTCGGCCGACCTGCACAGCTCGATCTTCGGCGTCGGCATCATCCAGCCCGGCAACGCCCTGCGCGCGCTCGACGCGATCGGATGCGCTGACGCGTGCGTCGCCGTCGGCTTCGCGGCGCAGGCCTGGGGCGAGATGATCGACGTCGACGGCAACCACCTCCACGACATCCAGGGCATCCAGATCGACGGCACGACCTTCCCGCCGATGAACGGCGTGACCCGCCCGCAGCTCCACGACATCCTGTCCGAGCGGGCGAGGGAGGTGGGGGTCGTCATCCACTACTCGACAGCGTTCGAGAACCTCGAGGATCTCGGCGACCGGGTGCGGGTGACGACGGCCACCGGCGACGTCATCGAGGCGGACATCGTGGTCGGCGCCGACGGCGTCCGCTCCAGAGTGCGACCGCACGTGCTCGGAGACGACATCGAGACCAGGTACATCGGTCAATCCGCCTTCCGCCTCAACATCCCCCGGCTTCCGGAGATCGACAGGATCGTCCTCCAGGTCTCCCCCACCGGCGACATGGCGGGCTTCGTGCCGATCGGCCCCGACCTGGCCTATATGTTCTACAACGCCCACATGGAGGTTCAGGAACGCATCCCGCGCGACCAGCTGGCCGCCCGGCTGCGGGAGTACCTCGCCCCGTTCGGCGGACTCGCAGGGCGCGTGCGCGACGAGTTCGTGACCGACGACGCCGACATCGTCCTCCGCCCGGAGGAGACCATGGGCGTTCCGACGCCGTGGCACCGAGGCCGCGTCGTGCTGATGGGCGACGCCGTGCACACGATCACCCCGCACCTCGGGCAGGGAGCAGCCCAGGCCATCGAGGACGGCGTCGTGCTCGCCGACGCGCTCGCACGGCACGACGATCTGGAGAGCGCCTTCGCCGAGTACACCGACCGGCGGCTGGAGCGATGCAGGCTCGTCGTCGAGACCTCGCTCAACATCGCGGAGTGGGAGATGGGGCGCCTCCCCGGCTTCGACAACGTGGCCGCGACCAGGCACGTTCTGGACGTGATGGCGCAGCCGCTCTGAGCGTCGGTGCGGCCACTGGGTGAGAATGGTGCCATGCCAGACAACGTGAGCGCGCGTCTTCCAGTGATCCTGCGCGAGCTCGCGTGGACGATCCACAAACGCTCCCCCGACCGCGCGGGCGTCGGCCCGCTGCCGACCACGGAGGTCGCGCTGCTCAAACAGGTGGTGGATGCGCCAGGCTCGACGGTCGGGGAGCTCTCGGCAGCCCTCGGCCTCCGTCAGCCGAACGCGAGCGCCGCCATCCGGGTGCTCGTCGGCAAGGGGCTGGTCGAGCGCGCTGCCGACGAGACGGACAAGCGCACCGTCCGGATCGTCCCGACCGCCTTCGGGCGTGCAGAGCACGAGGCCATCGCCGCGGACTGGGCCGGCGCCGTCGCCGAGGCCATCGCGCAGCTCGGCGCACGCGACAGGGCCGCGCTCGAAGCGGCGAGCGGGGCGATGACCGAGCTCACCAAGCTCGTGCGCGGCGTCTGAGCGACTGCGATTCGCTGCGCCGAACAGCCGGATCGCATAGGATTTCTGATATTATCGGGAGATACGGGAAGGGCGGACAGTGGCGTCGAGCAGAGCGGTGCAGGCTTACGACATCTTGAAGGCGCGCATCATGGACGGCACATACGGTGCCGGATACCGCCTCGTCATCGACCAGCTCGCCCGTGAGCACGAGATCAGCTCCGTGCCGTGGCGCGAGGCGCTGCGGCGGCTCGAAGCCGAGGGCTGGGTGGACATCGTCCAGAACGCCGGCGCCACCGTCAAGACGTTCGACACCAACTCCTGGCACCGCACGATGCGGCTGCTCGCGCGCCTCGAAGGCCTCGCCACCGCCCTCTCCGCACCCAACCTCAGCGCGGAGGACATCGCGCAGGCGCGTCAGATGAACGTCAGGATGCGCGAAGCCCTGCAGAACCTGGACACCATCCAGTTCGGCATCCTGAACCGGCAGTTCCACGAGCTGGTCTGCTCCAAGTGCGACGACCCCAGGCTCAACGAACTCGTGATGGCCGAGTGGGTGCGCATGGACCTCATCCGCCGCTCCGCGTACTGGTACGCGCCAGGACGCGCCCTGGAGTCCATCGACGAGCATGACGGCATCCTCGACCTCATCGAGGCCGGTGCGGACCCCGACGTGATCGAGGCGACGGCGCGCGATCACGACGTGAAGACGCTCGAGGCCATCTCCAACTACGACGAGTCGCTCGGCGCTCAGCGCTCGTCCTGAGCGGCCCCGTCGGCCGACCAGGACGCGATGAACGCCTTGCCGTAGTCGTTGCCGTTCGGCATCCGCAGCGTGGTGTGCACGTGGAACCGCGCCGGGAGGCGGTTGGCCAGCCAGACACCGGCGTGATTGTCCAGCTCCGCCAGGATCACCGGGCTCTGGATGCGGAAGTACACCGGCTGCGAACCGTCGGTCGCGCCGTACCAGGAGAGCCACGTCTCGTCGAGGTGCGCGTCGAACTCGGCGAGCGTGAGGTCGCGTTGCGGCTCGCGGAGCAGCAGGAGGAAGTCGGCGACGATCGCCCTGAGCATCCCGAGCTGGTCCGGTGACAGCCGCGACGCCTGGATGCCCTCGTACGGCACCACGCGGTTGTCGCGGAAGGCTCCGCCCACGTGCCGCTCGTCGGCCGGGTGCACGCGTCCCTCCGGCATGGCGGGGTCGAGCACCGAGGCGTAGACGACCGCCTCCGCACGCTGCTCCGCCGTGAGCGAGGACGCCAGCCGGATCGCGAGCCGCTCGCGCTCGTCGAAGAGCGGGGGCCGTGCGTCCGTGAGCGCCGGCTCGCCGCCGATGAACACCGGCGCGATCACGTCTCGCCCTCCCACCGTCACGAAGTTGAGGCAGACGTGATGCCCGGACAGCTGCCAGCCCCACGGCTCGCTCGGCGACGGGGCGCCGAAGAACGCGAACCAGTAGCTGCGCTCGTTCATGATGCCGGGCAGGTCGGTCAGCTCGCCGAGGAAGCCGTTGAGCGCCATCGCCTCGCGCACCCGCGCGTAGCCGTCAGCGCTGAGGGATGCGGCGATGAGGGCGAGGATCGCCTCCGCCTGGTCGTCCGCGATGTCCTCCAGCCGCAGCCCGTTGCGGTGGAACACGAATTCCGGGTTGCTCCAGCCGCGCCAGTCCGGCGCATCCACGGGATAGCGGACCCGGCGCTGCTGGTCGGCGGAGAGCGCCGCGAGCGCCTGTTCCGCCGCGGCGACCAGCTCCGGGTCGGTCTCGCCGCCCCTCCGGAGGTCGTACAGGCCGTCGCGCACGACACCGTCCGAGGTGACGCCGACGAACGGCTCGGCGTAGAGCTCGTCCCAGTCGGCGAGGAGAGCGGAGAGGAACTCGTTCTGCTGCCTGGTCGCCGCGAACTTCTCGTACGTCATCTGCCGCCAGTCGGCGAGCTCCGGGTCGTCGTGCCCGATCAGGAAGTCCCGGTAGTCCTCCTCTCCGAGGACGACCGCCTCGTCTCGACCGCTGACGCGGGCGGTGGAGAAGAATCCGTCGATGTCCTCGTCGTGCACGGTCACTCCGTCGCCGCCTCGCGGTCGCGGAGGCGGCCCCGCGACCCGTTCGTGTAGATCGCCGCCACGATGTCGTCCGGGGTGAACGCGCCGGTGAGCTCGCGCGCGATCACGCCGTCGTCGAAGACCAGCACGCGGTCGCAGATGAGGGCGAGCTCGTTCTCGTCCGATCCAGCGACGACGACGTACCGGCCGGACGCCGCCGCATCCCTGACGGCGGTCGCGATCGTGTGCCTGGCGCCCACATCCACCGCCTGGGTCGGCTCGTGCAGCAGGAGCAGGGTGGGGTCGGTCGCGAGCCATTTCGCGATGAACACCTTCTGCTGGTTGCCGCCGGACAGCGTGCCGACGTGCGCGGACGGCCGGGGAGGGCGGACGTCGAGCCGCTCGATCCAGTCGGCGGCGAGCGCACGCTGGCCCTTCGCCCTGATCGGCAGCAGAGAGCGCTTCGCACGGGCCGTCTGCGGGAAGCCGATGTTCTCCTCGATCGACATGCCTGCGGCGATCCCGGCGTGCTCCCTGCCCTCCGGCACCAGCGCGATGCCGGACTCGATCGCGGTCGGCGGTGTGAGACCTGCGATGTTGACGATCTTCGACGGCAGGGCGAGGGAACCGGCCGATGCGCGGCTGACGCCGCTCAGCAGGTACGGGATGTCGTCGTAGCCGGACCCGGCGAGTCCCGTGAGTCCGACGATCTCGCCCTGGCGCACATCGAACGCGACGTCGGAGACGCCGAGGCCCGTCACCCCGGTGATCCGCACGGACGGGGCGCCGGGCGCCGGATGGACGGGCGTCTTGGTGCCGAGCCCCTCCAGCCCGCGGCCCAGGATGAGCGCGGTCAGTTCCGTCTCCGTCATGCCGGCGACGTCCTTGCCGCTGACCACGGTCGCGCCGTCGCGGAGCACCGTGACCCTGTCGGCCGCATCGACCACTTCCTCCAGCCTGTGGGTGATCAGGAGGACGGATGTTCCCGTCGCGACGATGTCGTGCAGGATGCGGAAGAAGTGCTCGAGCGAGCGACGCCCGAGTGCGCGCGTCGACTCGTCGAAGATGATGAGCCCGCGGCCGGGCGTCGCGTCCTGCAGCGCTCTGGCGATCGCGACGGTGGCGCGGTCCTCCTCGCGGAGCGACCCGACGGGCACGTCGAGCGGCACCGTCCGGCCGATGCGGGCGAAGACCGCCTCGGCCTCCGCTCTCTCGTGCTTCCAGTCGATGCGACGGAACACCTTCGACGCCGCGAACCGGCCGACGCGGAGATTCTCGAGAACGGTGAACGAGTCGACGAGGCCGAGGCTCTGGTGCACGACCGCCATCCCGCTGGCGAGCGCGTGCGCGGGCTGCACGGGGAGGGGGAACGGTGCTCCGTCGATCGAGACCCTGCTGCCTGGGTCGGGGGTGTACAGCCCGGAGAGGATTTTCGCGACCGTAGACTTGCCGGACCCGTTCTGGCCGACCAGGGCGTGGATCTCCCCCGGCCGCACGTCGAACGCGACGTCTTTGAGGCCGCGGTTGCTGCCGAACGTCTTCGAGAGCGATTCGACGGACAGCCGCGGCGCGACGGATGGCGCGGACGTCGCCGCCCGCGCCACCGTCGAGTGCTCGTCCGTCACTCGGCGCCCCACAGCTTCTTGAAGTCGGCTGGGAACGTCGTCGGGCCGAACCACTCGCCCGACGCCTCCGCCGCGGCGGTGAGGGTGACGCTGTCGATGTTGGTCGGCGAGAAGAGCCTGGTCGGGATCGCATAGTCCCCGACCTTGGTCTTCGTGATCAGGCGCAGGATGATGTCACCAGCCTTCCAGCCCTGGAACGACGCCGCCTGGCCGGCCGCGGCGGCGAGCTGACCCGCCTTGACCGCCTGGTAGGTTCCGAGCACCGCTGCGCCGGAGACGACCTTCACGGTGTCGGCGACGCCCGCGGACTGGATGCCGCCCTGGGTCGGCTGCAGGAACTGCGCGAAGTCGGTGAACACGTAGTCGATCGACGGGTCGGCGAGCAGCGCGGCCGAGGTCGACGGCGCCACCTGCGCGAAGTTGGCCGACGACACCTGGTTGATCGTCGTCTTGCAGTCCGGGCAGTCCTTCTTCAGCTGGGCGAGCGCCGTCTTCATGTACGCCGCGGGCCACGGGCCGTCCGCGTCCTGGTTGATCAGGATGTTGGCCTTGCCTCCCGAGTCCTTGGCGATCCACTGCAGCAGGGCGGTGTCGGTCGCGGGGGCCGGGGCCGGCAGGTAGGCGAGGGTCGCATCCGCCGGGTACTTGTCGTCGGTCGGACCCTGGTCGGACACGATCACCGGGATGCCGGCCGCGCGGGCGGCGTCAAGGCCGTTCGCGGCGAGCTCGTACGGGATGGCGTCGAGGATGATGCCGGCGGCTCCCGCACCCTGCGCCTGGCCGATGCAGGCGCCGATGTCGGTCGGCGTACCCTTGCCGTCGCAGGTCTGCACGGTGATGCCGACCGTGCCGAGCGCCTTCTTGAGCGCGGTGCCGGTTACCGTGAACTGCGGCGCCTGCTGGGTGATCGGGATGTAGTAGACCGTCTTGCCCTTGAGAGCGCTGACGCCGGAGATAGGGTCGGCCGGGATCGGGTACGACGTGGGGAGCGCCTCCGCCGCCGCGACGGCCTTGGCGAGGTCGGAGCTTCCCGCGGCGGAGCTGGAGCTCGGCGCGGCCGCATCGTCGGCGGAGCAGCCGGCGAGCGCGAGCGCCGCGACCGCGATGCCGCTGGCGAGCATCAGACTGCGGCGCGCCCTGTGTGCTGTGGTGGTCATGGTTTCTAGCTCCTTCTTGACAACGTTGGCAATGTGGATGGGGTGGTGCGTCCTCGGGCCGGCACGGCTATCTCGCGCGCCGGTTGAGGATGGTCGAGAGGGTCACGGCCGTGACGAGGACCGCGCCGTAGAAGACGTTGGCGACCCACGATGTGGCGCCGAGGAGCTGCAGGCCGAGCACGCCGGTCGCGAGGAAGTAGACGGCGATGAGGGTGCCGATCGGGTTGAACCGCCCTGGCTGAAGGATCGCGGTGCCGAGGAACACGGCGGCGAACATCGGCAGCAGGTAGGTCTGGGAGACCGACGAGTCGAACCCGCCCGTCTTGGCAGCGGCGAGCACTCCGCCGAGACCGGCGATCACGCCGGCGGCGATGAACGCGCCGAGCCGGATGCGGTTGACCCTGACTCCGGCGAGGCGGCTGACCTCGCGGTTCTCGCCGACGAACCGCATGTTCCTGCCGAGCGGCGTGAACTGCAGGATGTACGCGAAGCCGAGCATCAGGACGAGGCCGATGAAGAAGCCGATCGGCAGGCCGCCCTTGATGCCGAAGTTGAACAGGGCGAGCTGCGCGAAGCTCTGCGGGAGCCCGCTGATCGGCTGCAGGTTCGTCACCCACATCGCGAGCCCGAGCAGCACCGTGCTCATCCCGAGGGTCACCACGATCGTGTTGACGCCGACGCGCACCACGAGCAGCCCGTTGATCAGGCCGACCAGCGCGGCGACCGCGACGGCGACGACGGCGGACACCCAGACATCCCAGTGGTACGTGACGTTGAGCACCGAGATGAGTACTGCGGACAGGCCGAAGTTCGACGCGACGGACATGTCGACGAACTCTCCGACGATGATGGTGCACAGCAGCCCGGCGGAGAGGAAGACGAGTTCGAGCTGGCCGCCGAAGATCACCCGGAACGCACCGGCTGTGAAGAACGTGTTCGGTTCAAGCAGACTGAACAGGATGATCAGCGCCAGCCACACGACGATGACGGCGTAGCGTGACGACCACCAGCCGAAACCGAGGCGCTGACGGTCGGGGGTCACCCGGGAAATCGCGGCGGTCGCGCTCTCATGTGTGGTCATCGGTCGTGCTCCCTGGTTCGCGTCATTGCGGGCGTGGCCGATCGGGATGCGCCTGCAACCTGATCGTGTGTGACATCGTATGCGATTTTCAGCGTGATCGACATCCTCAACGCACCTCCGCCACGATCCGGTTCTCGATCCCGCCGAGGCCGTCGATGCCGGCAGCGACGACGTCGCCGACCCGGAGGAAGTTCCCCGTCGGCGCGCCGATCCCCTGCGGCGTCCCTGTCGCGAGGATGTCGCCTGGCAGGAGCGTCATCACCTGCGTCAGATACGCGATCTGCTCGTAGATGTCGTAGATCATGTCGTCGGTGACGTGGTCTTGACGGACCTCGCCGTTGACGGTCAGCGTCATCCGGAGGGCGAGCGGGTCGGCGATCTCGTCGTCGGTGGTCAGCCACGGCCCGATGGGACCGTGCGTGTCGAACGACTTGCCGAGCGTGAACGTCGGCGAGCGCTTCTGCAGCCAGTCGCGCACCGAGACGTCGTTGAGTACGACGTACCCGGCGATCACCGAGCGCGCATCCTCGACGGCAACGTTCTTGCAGCGCCGGCCGATCACGACGCCGAGCTCCACCTCGTAGTCGAGCTGGTCGGACACGTCCGGCTTCACCACATCGTCGAACGGGCCGACGATGCACGACACCTGCTTGTTGAACCAGAGCTGACTGGTGGGCGTCGGGATGCCGGCGAGCGCCGCCTCCGCCGCGTGCTCCCGGTAGTTCATGCCGATACCGAGGAACTTCTGCGGGTCGTCGACCGGCGCGAGGAGGGTCACCTCCGCGAGCGCGTGGGTGTCGCCCTCCGCCGCGAGGATCGCGGGTTCCAGCTCCTGCAGTGTGGGGAGGATCGCCTTCAGTGACGATCCGATCCCCCGAACGCCGGACAGGTCGGTCACGGTGTCGCCGTCTACGCGGCCGAGCCGGACGCGATCCTCTGTTCCTGCACAGTAGCGAGCCAGTCTCATGCTGCGTCATCCCCCGCAGCCGCCGCGCGCTCGGACGGGAGCGCGCCCCAGATCTCCTCGCCGGTCGGCGTGAGCTGGAAGTTCACGAACCGCCACGCGCCGTCGCCGGCCAGGCGGAGCACCTGGGTGACCGTTCCGGTCTGGAGCCTGCTCGACCCGTCCGGGTTCCTCAGGTGGTTGGTGATCGGCCCGACCACGATCGCGACGTCGCCGATCCGCCGGATGCTCAGCTCTCCGCGCTCCACCGCCAGGTAGGCGCGGCGCGTTCCGACGTGCTCAAGCAGCATGGCCTTCGTGTGCACCAGCCCCGGTGCGTGGATGTGGATCAGCGCGTCGTCGAAGATCGCGTCGAGCGCATCCAGATCACCGTCGACGAGCGCGCGCCGACGCGTGTCCTCGACGGCGAGGATCGCATTCCTGGTCGCCTGGTCTACCTCCTCGACCGTGCCCATCATGCCGTCGCCTTCGGTGCGGCCCAGGTGCGGTAGCCGGTCGCCTCGCCGGCCTCGCGGCCCGGCCGGGGCGCGCCGACGAGCGCGTGGTACTTGCTGAAGATCTCGTCGGCCTCCGCCAGCGGGAGCACCTCCTCGATGTCCTCGAACGGCTGACCGTCCGTGCGCTCCGCGACCATCCGGCGGATCACCTCGTATCCCTCGCCGCGCATGTTCATGACGATGCGGTTCACCGGCTCGCGGCGGATCGCGTCGTACGCCACGAACGCCGCGTGCGGGTCGTCCGGATGCGCGAGCAGCTGGTCCGTGATGACATGCGCATCCACCAGGGCCTGGGAGATGCCGTTACCGCCGCGCGGATACATCGCGTGCGCTGCATCGCCGAGCAGGACGACCCTGCCGTCCACCCAGTTGTCGAGCGGGTCGTGCCTGATAAGGGGGAAGAGGTAGACCTCGCGCGCATCCCGCATCAGCTGCTGCACGTCGAGGAACGGCAGCTTGACCGTGTCGTAGAGCGGGAGGATCTGGTCGACCGTGCCCTTCTGGTTCCAGTCCTCCGCCGTCTCGTCGCGCTCGTACTCGACCACCCAGTTGATGAGCTGGTTGCCCTGGCCGTCCACGTCGTCCTGGATCGGGTAGACGATCATCGAGGAGACCCGCGGGTCACCGATATGCAGGATGGTTCGGCCGTTGAGGAACGGCGGGTGCACGGTGACGCCGCGCCACATCGTGATGCCCGAGTAGTGCGGGGTCGAGCTCTCCGGGTGCATCTGCTTGCGCACGGCGGAGTTGATCCCGTCTGCGGCGATCACGGCGTCATGACCGACCTGGCCGGTGGTTCCGTCGCTGTGCACGACGTCGAGGGTGACCAGGTCGCCGTCCTGGCGGTATCCGGTGACGCGGGTGTCGGACTTCACCGCGCCGGCGCCGAGCCGTTCGACGACCGTGCTGTGGAAGAGCATCTGCAGCCTCCCGCGATGCACGAATCGCTGCTCGTTCAGGTAGCCCATGTGCACACCGCACTTCTCGGCGTAGATCTCCTGGCCGTGGGCGTTGAAGAAGATCGAGTCCTCCGCATCCACCGAGATGGCGCGGAATTCGTCGAGCAGGCCGATCTCCTCGATCTCCTTGGTCCCGTAAACCTTGATGTCCACGCCGACGCCGAGCGGTTTCAGCTCTGGAACCGATTCGTAGATCGTCGGGCTGTAGCCCGCCTTGTGCAGGCGGAGCGCCGTGAGCAGCCCGGCTGGCCCTGCCCCGATGATGGCGATGTCGAGCATTCGTGTCCCTTACTGTGCGAGGAGTTCGTCGAGGAATCGGTCGGTGGACCCCAGCGCTCTGGCAGCGGCTCGCGCGTCG
Source organism: Leifsonia sp. NPDC102414 (assembly GCF_044765685.1). NCBI lineage: Bacteria > Bacillati > Actinomycetota > Actinomycetes > Micrococcales > Microbacteriaceae > Leifsonia > Leifsonia sp. NPDC102414. Next base: position 127,381 of record NZ_JBIWKN010000005.1, on the reverse strand, counting down.
TACGCGGCCCCCGGCATCCCGAGGCTGTCGGCCCGTGGGTCGGTGAAAGCGTGCTTGGCACCGCTGTAGAGGTCGAGCTCCCAGTGGATGCCGCGTCCGGTGAGCGCCGCCTTGAGCGCCTGCCACTGGGCAGGGGTGGCCATCGGGTCGTCGGCGCCGGTGCAGACGAGCACGCGCGCATCCCGGTCGGACGACTCCCATCCTGGGATGAGCAGGTCGAGCCCGGCGTGGATGCTCGCGACGCCGCGCGTGCGCCCTCCGCTGCGGAGGTACTCGAGAGCCGACGAACCGCCGAAGCAGTATCCGACGGTCGCGACGGCGTCCTGGTCGAGTTCCGGCTGACCGGATGCGGCTTCGTGCGCCGCGTGGACTCTGCCCATCCAGGTGTCGCGATCGGACACCATCGAGCCGATCAGCTGCCCGATCTCGTCGCCGGTGCTCGGGCTGCGGCGTCCGCCCCAGAGGTCGGCCGCGAAGACCGCCCTTCCGGAGTGGGCGTGCCGGCGTGCCGTGGCGCGGAACGCCTGGTCGAGGCCGAAGGCGTCGTGCAGGAGGACGACGCCGGGTAGGACGACGCCGGGGAGCCGGCCGGCCGTCTCCGGTACGCAGAAGTACCCGGTCATGGCAACGCCACCCGCCGTGTACTCGACGTCCCGCTCGATGAGCTCGCTCACTGCACTGCCTTTCCGCGCGGTGGTCGGCGACGTCGCTCGACCGTGAGGCGCAGTGTGATCGTACACAGGATCGCACACGATTTCCAGCACGATCCTGTCAGGATCACGTATGCTGACGTCACAACGGTGTACGAAACAAAGGAGTTCAGGCCATGACGGTCGTCGACATCAACATCCACCATCTGCCGGAGGACCTCTTCACGAACGAGAAGATCCTCAACGGCTTCCTCGATTCAGCGCCGCGCGGCTTCGGCGAGATCGCCAGGGTCATCACGATGGAGAGCGGCCAGAAGCAGCTGATCCTGGAGAAGCCGAAGGGATACCAGAACCTCAACTACGTCGAGGGCGACTACTCGGCGGAGGCCAAACTCGCAGCGATGGATGAGGCTGGCGTCGACTACGGCATCATGCGCGTCCCGGTGTGGCAGGAATGGCTCGGCCTGGAGACCTGCAAGGCGGTCAACGACAACGCCGCCGAGATCGTGAAGAAGTCGAACGGGCGCCTGTTCGCCACCGCCTGCGTTCCGCCGTGGGGCGGCAAGGAGAACATCTACGAGCTGGAGCGCTGCATCAAGGAGCTCGGCGTCGTGGGCGTGCAGCTCGCCTGCCACTACGGACAGCTCTACCTCGACGACGAGGCGTTCGACCCGTACCTCACGGTGCTCAACGACCTCGACATCCCGGTCATCGTGCACCACACCCCGCTTCCCGTCGAGTGGAAGTCGGTCATCGACTACACCAACCTCCGCCGTGAGTACGGCCGCATCGTCGACCAGGCAACCGCCGTCGGCCGCGAGCTGTTCAGCGGGATGTTCGACAAGTACCCCAACCTGCGCTTCATCCACACGATGCTCGGCGGCAACTGGTTCGCGAACGCAGCGCTGCTCACCCCGCACGCCCCCAACAAGGCCGAGGCGATGGCCCGCCTCGACCCGACAGGCGGCGAGAAGATCAAGCAGTACCTGGACGAGAACATCTTCTTCGACCTCACCCACCCGCACTCCTGGGGCAAGACGCAGGTCGAGGCGGCCATCGAGGTCAGCGGGGCAGACCACTACCTGTTCGGCTCGTCGTTCCCCGTCTTCCGCTCCTGGATGAACCAGGGCGTCGAGTTCGTCCAGAACGAGCTCGAGCTCAGCGACGCCGACCGCGAGCTGGTGCTCTCCGGCAACGCCAAGCGCCTCTTCAACCTGCCGATCTAGCGCTCGCGCGCGGCGAGCACGGCGCGCGCGAGCACGTCGTCGACGGGAGCGTCGATGTCGATCGTCGCGCCGCGCTCGTCGGCGGCGAGTGGTTCGAGCGTCGCGAGCTGCGAGTCGAGGAGCGCGGCCGGCATGAAGTGGTCGGTGCGGCCCTCCATGCGGGCCGCGAGCACGGCGCGCGACCCGGCGAGGTGGATGAACACCGCGCCGGGCGCCTCGCTCGCGATCAGGTCGCGGTACGCACGCTTGAGGGCGGAGCACGCGATCACCAGTCCGCCGTCCGCCTCGGCCAGCGCGCGGCCGACGGCGCGAAGCCACGGCGCGCGGTCGGCGTCGTCCAGCGGGGTGCCCCCTGCCATCTTCCGCACGTTCTCGATCGGATGCAGGGCATCCCCGTCCACGAACGGCACTCCCAGCTCGTGCGCGATGAGGGCACCGATCGTGCTCTTGCCAGACCCGGACACCCCCATCACGACGACCCGGATCGGCGCCGCGCCCTCGCCGGTCACCAGTCGTGCATGGAACCGTCGAGCAGACGGTTCACCGGCAGGTACGCCGCCTCGTACGGGAACGACTGGGCGATCACGTCGTCGTAGTCGACGCCGATGCCTGGCGCGTCGGACGGCTTCAGCATCCCGTTCTCGAAGCTGTATGTGGTGCGGAAGACCTCGTGAGTGGTCGGACTGTGCTTCATGTACTCCTGGATGCCGAAGTTCGGGATGGCGATGCCGAGGTGGATGGCGGCGGCCAGGCCGACCGGCGAGACGTCGGTGGGGCCGTGGACCCCTGACTTGATCTGGTACACCGAAGCGTAATCGAAGATCCGGCGCAGCCCGGTGACACCGCCCGCGTGCGTGATGGGCGAGCGAACGTAGTCGATGAGCTGCTCCTCGAACAGTTCGCGGTAGTCCCAGATCGTGTTGAAGACCTCTCCGATGGCGAGCGGCGTCGTGGTGTGCTCGCGCACCCGCCGCAGCACCGCCTGGTTCTCCGCCGGCGTCACGTCTTCCAACCAGAACAGGTCGTACGGCTCGAGCGACTTGCCGAGCTTGGCAGCCTGGATGGGCGTGAGCCGGTGGTGCGCGTCGTGCAGCAGCGGCAGCTCAGGGCCGAACTCGTTGCGGACGGCCTCGAACACCGTCGGCGCGTGCCGCAGGTACGCGCGGGTGTCCCACGACTCCTCCACGGGCACGGCGCTGCGCCGAGCAGGCTCGTAGTCGTACCGCGCATCCGAGCCGGATCCGGCGCCGGCCGCCGCGTTCTTGCTCGACGCGACGCCGTACACCGACGGCAGCCCTGGGATGCCCGTCTGCACGCGGACAGCGCGGTAGCCCTCCTCCAGGTGCTCGTTGATCGAGTCGAACAGCTCGGGCAGCTCAGCGCCGGATGCGTGACCGTAGACCAGCAGGCCCTCCCTGCTGCGACCGCCGAGCAGCTGGTACAGCGGAAGCCCAGCCGCCTTCGCCTTGATGTCCCAGAGCGCGGTGTCGACCGCGGCGATCGACGCCATCGTCACCGGGCCGCGACGCCAGTAGGCGCCGCGGTAGAGGTACTGCCAGGTGTCCTCGATCTGGTGCGCGTCCCTGCCGATCAGCAGCGGCACGACGTGCTCGCTCAGGTAGGCGGCGACCGCGAGCTCGCGGCCGTTGAGGGTGGCGTCGCCGAGGCCGGTGAACCCGTCGTCGGTGGTGATCCTCAGTGTCACGAAGTTGCGGCCGGGGCTCGAGACGAGAACCTCGGCGGAGGTGATGCGCATGTCAGTGTGCTCCTGTCGGTAGCGGTGGTTCGGTGGTGACGCCGGTGCGCAGGTGCGCGATCCGGCTCTGGATGAGGTCGGTGAGCGACGCGTCTCCCGCGAGGTCGGGAGCCAGCTCGGTGAGGACGGCGGTGGCGAGCGACGCGTCGTCGTCCGGGTGTGCGCGAAGCCGCTCGGCGAGCGGCGCAGCGGCAGGGTCGCGCACGTCGTCGCCGAGCAGGTGCAGTGCCCAGGCGGCGAGCACCCCTGCCTGAGCGTCGCCTGGCGCGCGCCCTGCCGCCAGCCGCGACCGAAGCGGGTCGAGGATGCGCGGCCCGAGCTTCTGCGAGCCATCGGTCGCGATCTGCGCCAGCCGGTGCTCGATGCGCGCGTTGCCGAAGCGGTCGCGGAGGGCGGCGACGGCCGCATCCACGGTGTCTGCGTCGAACGGGAGCTCTGTTCGTGCCTCCGTCCAGAGCGCTTCGAGGTCGGCCACGATCGCGTCGTCGCCCATCGCCTCCGCGATGGTGGCGTATCCGCGCAGCAGCCCGCGGTACGCGAGCAGCGAGTGACCGGCGTTGAGCAGCCAGAGCTTGCGGCGCTCGTATGGCTCGATGTCGTCGACGAACTGCGCGCCGACCGTCTCCCAGGCGGGGCGGCCGGCGGGGAAGGCGCCGCTCAGCACCCACTCGCTGAACGGCTCAGTGACCACGGGAGCGGCATCGTCGTAGCCGGTCAGGCGCGCTGCCGTCGCGCGGTCGGTATCGGTGGTGGCCGGGGTGATCCTGTCGACCATCGACGACACGAACGAGACCGAGCTCTCGATCCACTCGGCCAGCTCTGCGTCGACGTGTTGTGCGAGGCCGAGCACCGCGTCCCGCGCCACCCTGCCGTTGTCCGGCAGGTTGTCGCAGCTCACCACGGCGATGGCGCCGACCCCGGCGGCGCGGCGAGCGCGCAGCCCGTCCACCAGCCGGCCGGGGGCGGTGGATGCGCCATCCCCCGTGGCGAGCGACGCCCGGTCCGCGTCGAGCGCCGCCGCTGACAGCCGGTAGCCTGCCTCCGTGACGGTGAGCGTCAGCACCGCGACGGCAGGGTCGGCGACGGCCGCACGCCAGCGCGCGGTGTCGCCTCCGTCTGCCACGGTGCTCAGCGCATCCACGATGATCGCCGCGTCGGTGTCGGGGCCGCGCTCGATCAGCGTGTACACCGCATCCTGTGCTGCGAGCACGCGCGCGGCCTCCGGGCTCCGCCCTGTGAACGCCGCGATCCCCCAGCCAGCCTCGCCCGCACGGCCGCCGCGCTCGTTCGCCCGCTGGGTATACCAGGCCTGGTGGGCACGGTGGAACGCGCCGAGGCCGAGGTGCACGATGCGGACGGGGTGACGCTCGGAGCGCGGCGGCGTCGTCATGCGCGGGCCGCGACCAGCGAACGCGTGCTGGCATCGACCTCGCGCAGGTATGCCAGGTTGTCGCGCGTGCGCTCGGCGAGCGGGAGCTCGGTGGAGAAGTCCTCCGCCGTGACCCAGCCGTCGTAGCCGAAGGCGTGCAGCGCCTCGAAGTACGCCTCCACGTCCCCCGCGCCCGTGCGCAGCGGCGCCCACTCGTGGTGCCAGCGCACCGTGCCGTCCGCCTCGGGCTCGCCGGGCAGCCAGACGACGTTCTTCACGTGCACGTGTGCCAGGTACGGGCCGAGCAGCTGGAAGGCGGCGAGGGTCGCCTCCTGCCCTTCGATCACCAGGTTCCCGAGGTCGTGGATCACGCCGACCGTCTGCGGGTCGATGCCGTCGACCATCCGGAACGCGGCGGACGCCGAGGGCGTGATGGTCTCGTGGTGCAGTTCGATCAGCGCCTTCACGCCGAGCTCGCCGGCGCGGGCCGCTGCCCGCTCGATGTCGCGGCGGGCGGACGCGAACAACTCGCGGTAATCGTCGCCTGAGTCGGTGCGCGGCACGGTGACGCGCACCTGCCGTGCGCCGAGAGCCGCGGTCGCTGCGAGCATCCTGTCGACGTTCTCGTGGTCGTCGCAGCGGGCGTAGCCGCCGATGCCGGAGAACTCCAGGCCGGACTCGGCGGTCAGCCGTGCGATCTCCGGCACGGACTCTTCGAGCCCTGTCAGCGGCCAGGTGGCACGGTTGCCCGCCCAGAAGCCGGGCGGGGTGGCGTCGTCCTGGTCGATGACGCGCCACTCGATGCCGTCCCAGCCCTGGGCGGCGAGCGTCTGCGCCGCCTCCGCGGGGGTCCAGTCGGGGGTGGATGCGGTGAACACCGAGAACTTCATCGGTCAGGCTCCTGTCGTGACGGTGATGTCGTCGAGGGTTCCGGAGAGCACCTCGTCGAACGCGATCGGTCGGCCGAGAGTGGCCGACAGGTAGATGGCGCGGACGACGGCGAGCGACACGAACGCGTCCTCGACCGTCACGCCGGGTGCGCGGTGCTGCTGGATCGCATCCACCACGTCCTCGTACTGGCGCAGGTGGCCGACGATGAAGCGGTCCGCTCCACGCTCTCCCCCGCGCACCTCCCCCGCCTCGACGAGCTCGGCCGCGCGGTTCACGACGCTGGCGCCACTCGCGTCGAACGCCGCCGGATCTGCTGTGCCGAAGTATTCGAGCTGGTCGTCCTCGATGATCGCCGAGCCGCGGTCGCCGTGCACGTGGATGCGCACCGACCCTCCCGGGTACGCGGCGGTCGTCGCGTGAACCACGGCCAGCGCGCCGGACTCGAACCGCACGGTCGCGACCGCGATGTCCTCCACCTCGACGCGCTCGTGCGCGAGCAGCGCCGTCTGCGCGACGACCTCGACGGGCCGGCCGAGGAACCAGACGAGCAGGTCGACCGTGTGCACGCCCTGGTTCATCACGGCGCCACCGCCGTCCAGCTCCCAGGTGCCTCGCCACTGGCCGGAGTCGTAGTAGTCCTGGCTGCGCCACCAGGCGACGGAGGCGATCCCGCTGGTCACCCGGCCGAACGCGCCGCTGTGGGCTGCGTCTGCGACGACGACGGACGCGGGGTCGAACCGGTGCTGGCTGATCACGGAGACGACGAGACCGCGGCCCTCCGCCTGCTTGGACAGCTCGAGGATTCGCCTGGCCCGCGCCATCGAGACGTCGAGCGGCTTCTCGATCACCACGTGCTTGCCAGCGGCGAGCGCCTCCTCCGCGAGCTGCACGTGCAGTCCGCTCGGCGTGCAGATGACGACGATGTCGACAGAGGCCGCGGCGACCGCGGCTGGGAGGGTCTCGAACTCCGCGGGGCGCTCCCCGCCGAACTCGGACACGATCTGGTCGGCGAGGGCGCTGGCGGCGGCGGGGACCGCATCCACCAGGGCGGTGATCGCGAGGTCGGGGTGCCGGGCGATGGCCCTGGCGTGGTTGAGGCCGATGATGCCGCAGCCGACGATGGCCACGTTCAGGCGAGAGCTCATACGAGCTGCACTCCAATCTGGTCGGTGAGGCGGCGGAGCGCGCGGCCTGCGCGGCCGAACGCCTCCGGTCCGGAGAAGCCGCCCATGTTGTTCACGTCTGCGAGGTGGGGTTCCAGGGAGGCGAAGCCGGTGTATCCGTCGTCGCGGAGCGCGGTGAGGGTGGCGAGCAGCTGCCCGTCCCCCTCCCCGGCCGGGGTGACGTCGCCGGTGGCGGCGACGGCGTCCTTCACCTGCAGGTATTCCAGGTGCGGGCGGAGGGCGGCATAGCCGTCGTCGAACGGGAAGGCGACGCCGACCTGCACGAAGTTGGCGCTGTCCCAGGCGAGCCGGAGATTCGGAGAGCCGACCGTCTCGACGATGTCGAGGCAGCGCTCCGGGGTGTCTCCGTAGATGTCCTTCTCGTTCTCGTGCAGCAGCACGACGTCCGCGGCCTCCGCCGCGTCCGCGAGGGCGCGCATCCGGAGCATCACGTCGTCACGGATGCTCTCGACCGCGACGTCGTCTCCGCGATAGAAGGAGAACAGCCGGATGTAGCGGGTGCCGAGGCGTTGCGCCGCCGCGATGGCGCGGCCGAGACGCTCGACCTCGTGCTCGACGGGGAGGGACACATCCACTTTGCCGATCGGCGATGCGATGGCCGAGACGCCCATCCCCCGCTCGGTGAAGATCCCGGCCAGCCGGGCGAGCTGTTCGTCGTCGAGATCGACGATGTTCACGCCCCAGGCGCTGCGCACCTCGATGTGGTTCGCACCGAGGGCCTGCAGCACCGCGACCTGGACTACAGGGTCCTGGTCGATCTCGTCGCCGAAGCCCGACAGGGCCCAGCTCACCGATTCTTGAGCGTTCTGGCTCACTTCACTCCTCCAGAGGTCAGGCCACCGACGAGGTAGCGCTGGAACACGAGGTACAGAGCGACCACGGGCACGGCGCAGATGAGGGACGCCGCCATCATCTGCCCGTAGAGCGGGATCGCGCCACCCTCTTGCGTCGCCCCGAACACCTGCAGCGCCACGGCGGCGGTGCGGGTCTCGGGGTTGGTCAGCACGGATGCGAACAGCACGTCGTTCCAGCCGAGCAGGAACGCGAAGATGCCGGAGACGACGATGCCCGGCCAGCTGAGCGGCACCACGATGCGGGTCAGGATGCGCCACGACGACGCACCGTCGATGCGCGCCGCCTCCTCGAGCGCCTTGGGCAGGCCGCGCAGGTAGGTGACCATCACCCAGGTCGAGAACGGGAGCGCGAACGTGAGGTAGGTGATGAACACCGCCCAGCGCGTCCCGATGATCTGCACCCCGAGCAGGCTCGCGGTCGACGAGAACAGCACGAACACGGGAAGCAGCATGAGCGTGCCGGGGATCGACTGCAGGCCGAGCAGCCCGCGGAGGAAGGACAGGCGACCGCGGAAGTCGTAGCGGACCAGCACGTACGCCGTCGCGACGGCGAGGAACGCGCAGACGATGGCGACGGCCACGCAGACGATCACGCTGTTCATCAGCCCGGTGCCGAGGTCGACCGTCGTCCACACCTTGAGGTAGTTGTCGAGGTGCAGCTCTGTCGGGAAGAACGCGCCGCCGGCGACGGCGACGTCCGAGTTGATCGACGCGAACAGCATGTAGAGCACGGGCCCGAGCACGATCACCAGCAGCACCACGATGACCGCGACGAGCAGCGGCCGGGGCAGCAGCCGGGTGATGTCGGCCGAGGACGGCTTGACGGCGGTCATCGCTGCTCCTCCTCTCCTGAGTCGAGTTTCACGGCCCGCAGGTAGATGAACAGCGGGATGGCGATGAGCACCAGCGAGCAGATCGCCATCGCGGCGCTCAGCCCGAAGCGGAAGCTCTGGAAGCTCGTGACGTAGGTGAGCACCGGCAGCACGTCCACGTCCTGCGGAGCAGGCACCCCGAACAGCACGAACGGCAGCGTGAACGCGTTGATGTTGTGCAGGAACGCGATGATCAGCGCCAGCAGGATCGGGCCGCGCAGGTACGGCAGGATCACCGAGCGCAGCTTGATCCACCAGGTGGCGCCGTCGATGGCGGCTGCCTCGTGCACCTCGTGATCGACGGACTGCAGACCGGCGAGGACGAGCAGGTAGAAGAACGGCCACGACGTCCAGATCTGCACGACGATGAGCGACCAGTAGCTGAGGGGGCCGTTGAGGAACAGCCCGGTGTGGATGCCCATCGCGCCGAGCGTCGAGTCGACGACACCGCCCGGCTGCAGCATGGTGCGCCAGAGCGTGCCGACCACGAACGCGGGGAGCACGTACGGGATGAGGAACAGCGAGCGCACGAGTGCCCGCCCGCGGAACTTGTTCTGCGTGGCGAGGGCGGCGGCGAGGCCGATCGGCATCGTGACGACCGCCGCGATCAGCGCGAAGGAGACGCTGATCCCGATGGAGCGCAGCAGCGACGACGAGACGATCGCCTCGACGTAGTTCTGCAGGCCGATGAACGGGGCCTGCAGCCAGCTCTGCAGCGTGTACTGGTCGAGGTCGAGCGTCGACATGATCGCCGCGACGACGAGCGGCACCACGATGATGACCAGCATGAGGATGCCGCCGGGCAGCAGCATCCAGAGCGGCCGGTTGCGCTCGTACTTCCGCTTGCGACGCGGCGTGGCGTGCTGCTCGTTCCGGCCGGGGCGGCCGCCCGCGGGGGTGTTCCCCGCGGGCGAACCGCTCTCGTGGCCGGTCGCGCCTTCCGGCGCGGCCAGGGTGGGGTTGGACATGATCGGTTCCGGCTACTTGGCCTTGTTCAGCGAGCTCTGCGCGGTGTCCTGCGCCGTCTTGAGCTTGGCTTCGAGATCGGAGGACGACACCGACCCGTTCGACAGCGACGGGATGGACTGCACCACCACGTTCACCAGGGCGAGCTGCGTGTCACCCCACGCTCCGCTGAACGGGGTGCCGTACGCCTTGGTGCCCGCGTCGAGGATCGGCGCGATGAGCTCGTTGCCGCTCTCGATCTGCTTGGCGGCATCGGCGTTGGTCGGCAGGTCGCCGAACGTCTTGGTGTACTTCACCTGGTTGTCGGTGCTGGTGAGCATCTTGACGAGGGCGAAGGCGAGGTCCTGGTTCTTGGAGTACTTCGCCACGACCATGTTGTCGCCGGAGATGATCGTCGCGGCGGCCTTGCCGTCGCTCGGGAGCTTGGTCTCCCCCGGCGGGATGGTCGGCATCACGGCGTAGCCGTACTTGCCTGCCACGCTGGACTTGTCGAGCGAGACCTGCGACGACGAGGACACCATCGGCAGGAACGCTGCCTTGCCGTCCGCGAAGGCGGCGACGGCGTTGGCGTTCTTCCAGCCGATCGCGGCGGGGTCGACCACCTTGTCGTCGGTGAGCCAGCCGAAGTACGTCTCGTACGCCTTCTTCACGGCGTCGTCGTCGATCGTGGCCTTCTTGCTCTTCAGATCCAGGATGGTGTTGCCCTGCTGCATCGCCATCGCCCAGACGAACTTCCAGGGGTCGAAGCTGTCCGCGTACGCGACGGCCATTCCGTGCACGTCTCCGGAGGTGAGCTTCTTCGCCTGGTCGGCGAGCCCATCCCAGGTGTCGGCCGGCTTGTCGATGCCTGCGGCCTTCAGCAGGTCCTTGTTGTACGCCATCACGAACGGACGGCTGAGGAAGGGGATGCCCACCTCGTTCTTCTCGTCCGGCCCGGAGATGCCGAGCGTCGCGGGCACGAACCTGTCACGGCCGCCGACCTTCTTCCAGTCGTCGTCCGTGAGCTTCACGAACGCTCCGGTGGAGTACGCGGTGGGGGTGAAGGTGGTGCCGAGGTCGTAGATGTCCGGACCCTGGCCGCTGAGCACCGAGGTCTGGATCTTGGTCAGCTCGTCGTTGGCGGATGCGAAGGTCTCGAACTTGACCGTCGCGCCCGTCTCCTTCTGGAACTGGGCGGACACATCCTTGAACCACTGCTGCTGTTCGGTGGGGTAGAGCGAGTTGGCCGCGATCATGACGTCGAGGGTCTTGCCCTTGCCGTCGACCTTCCCGGAGGTGGAGGAGCCGGTGCTCCCCGACGAGGAGCAGCCGCTCAATGCCAGGCCGATGACGGCCAGGCCGGCGACCGCGCCGAGCGCGATGCGAGATCTCATTCGTGACTCTCCTTTGAGACAGGGACGTGAGTGTCAGCACCCTCAGCTGGTGCATGGAGGATGGTTGCTGAGGACTCTAAGCAGCGCGGCAAGGATGGTGCAACCGATTGCCATAATTTGCCATCGTGTGCTGAGATGTCGTCATGCAACCTCTCGCCGGAGCGGGGTCGGATCGCCCAGCCACCCTCGCAGACGTGGCGGCGGCCAGCGGCGTCGCCACCTCGACGGTCTCGCGCGCCCTCTCGAATCCCGGCCGGGTGAACGCCATCACCCGCGAGCGCATCGAGCAGGCAGCCCGCGAACTCAACTACGTTCCCAACTCGCAGGCCAGGGCGCTCACCAGCGGAAAGACGCGCGCCATCGCCGTGCTCGTCTCCGACGTGACCAACCCGTTCTACTTCGGCATCATCCGCGGCACCCAGCAGCAGCTGAAGGCCGCCGGCTACACCCAGATCCTGGTCGACACCGAGGAGTCCGACGAGCTGGAGGACGGGATGCTGCACAAGCTCCGGCGCTCCTTCGACGGCGCCATCCTCGCCGCTTCCCGACTCACCGACCGACGGCTGACCACGCTGGCTCAGGAGATCCCGCTGGTCGCCATCAACCGGCAGACCCGCGGCGTCCCGCACATCTTCATCGACACCCCGAGCGGCATCGAGCAGGCCGTCGGCCACCTCGTCTCCCTCGGCCACACCCAGCTCTGCTACGCCTCCGGCCCGGAGACGTCGTGGTCGAACGAGGGCCGCTGGCGGGCGATGGTGCGGGCGGCGGAGCGCTACGGCGTCACGGCCACCAGACTCGGCCCGTTCTCGCCCCGTCAGTACGCTGGCGCCGCTGCTGCGGACGCCGTGCTGCACGCGGGCGTCACCGCCTGCATCGCCTTCAACGACCTCCTGGCCATCGGGATGCTCGCCCGCTTCCGCGAGCGCGGCGTCGATGTGCCGGGCGACGTGAGCATCGTCGGCTGCGACGACATCTTCGGCGCCGACTTCTGCAACCCGCCGCTCACCACCCTCACCGCTCCGATCGAGCAGGCGGGGCGCACGGCCGTGTCGATGCTGCTCGCCAGGCTCGACGAGCAGAGCACGCTCGGGATGCGCCAGGGCGCCACCCTCCCCACCCACCTCACCGTGCGGTCCTCCACCGGGCCCGCGCGGAACTGAAAGGACGCCGATGACCACGCTCGCCCCGCATCCAGACCGCCTGTTCCCCGCCGACCCGGCGGAGCGCGACCTGGCCAGGCGCCTGCACGCGGCGGTCGCAGACGCTCCGATCGTGTCGCCGCACGGCCACGTTCCTGCTGCGATGCTCGCCGACGACGAGCCGTTCGGAGACCCGTCGGCGCTCCTCATCACGCCGGACCACTACGTGACGCGGATGCTGCACGCGGTCGGCGTCCCCTTGGACGAGCTGGGCCTCTCCCGCGACGGCGCGGCACCGACCGCCTCCGGCAGGGAGATCTGGCGTCGCCTGTGCGAGAACTGGGAGGTCTTCCTCGGCACCCCGGTGCGCTTCTGGTTCGAATCGGAGTTCAGCGAGGTGTTCGGGCTCACCGAGCAGCCGTCCGCCGCGAGCGCGGACGCCCTCTACGACCAGCTCGCCGAGACGCTGACCCGCCCGGAGTTCCGTCCGCGCGCGCTGTTCGACCGGTTCCGCATCTCGGTGCTCGCGACCACGGACGACCCGGCGGACGACCTGTCCGCCCACCAGCGCCTCCGCGACGACCCGACCTTCACCGGCCGCGTCGTCCCCACCTTCCGCGCCGACAGGTACATGCACCCGGACGAGCCCACCTGGCGGGGCAAGCTGGACGCGCTGGCCGCCCGCGCCGACATCGACACCTCCACCTACCCCGGCCTCCTCTCCGCCCTGCGCGCGCGCCGCCAGGCGTTCATCGCCGCGGGAGGCACCGCGACGGACACTGGTGTGATCGACGCGGGAAGCGATCCGCTCTCCGAGGCGGAGGCGTCGCGCATCCACCTGGCCGCCATCGACGGCAGCCTGACCGCGGCGGAGGCCGTCGCCTACCGGCGCAACATGCTCTACCGGCTGGCAGAGATGGCGGCGGACGACGGCCTGGTGATGCAGCTGCACCCCGGGGTCATCCGCAACCACCACCGTCCGACGTTCGACGCGTTCGGGCCGGACACCGGCCACGACCTTCCGGCGGTGGGCGGTTTCACTGTGCCGCTCACGCCCATCCTGCGCGACTTCGGCACGAGCTCGACGTTCAGGATCGTGCTGTTCACGGTGGACGAGACGACGTTCTCGCGCGAGATCGCGCCGCTCGCCGGCTTCTACCCGAGCGTGTACGCGGGTGCGCCGTGGTGGTTCATCGACACCCCAGCCGCGATCCTGCGCTACCGCCAGGCGATCACGGACAGCGCCGGTTTCACGAAGACCAGCGGCTTCATCGACGACACCAGGGCGTTCTGCTCCATCCCGGCCAGGCACGACATGTCCCGCCGGGTGGATGCGTCGTTCCTCTCCTCCCTCGTCGTCACCCACCAGCTCGCGGAGGAGGACGCGTTCGCCATCGCGCACCGCCTCGTCGACGACATCCCCCGCTCCACCTTCCGCCTGGGCTAGGCGTCGAGGAGTTCCAGGAGACGGGTGGTGGTGCGCCAGGTGCGCACGGTCATCCGCTTGAAGACCGGCATCGCCATCAGGCGCTGGATGCGGGTCTTCGTCGCGAGCGCCTTGGTGCGCGAGAAGTAGAGCGCGCCTGGCCCCGCAGCCATGCGGTCGACGCCGTCGCGCAGCTCGGGGAGCTGCGCCATCACCTCGTCGGCGGTCAGTGGGTGCTTCAGGAAGAACACCTCGCTGCGGAGCTCGTCGGAGCCGTGGTCGGCAGGGGCTGCTGCGACCGTCGCCGCCAGCTCGTCCCTCGACCGGGCGATCACGGTGAGCGGCGCATCCAGCCGGTGTCGCAGCATCGACTCCAGCGCGGCCTCGAGGTCGGGTGCGGTCTGCGGCTTCGCGGTGAACAGCACGTTGCCGCTCTGGCTGTGGGTGCGCACGCTCTCGTACCCCGCTGCGCGGAAGTCCTCCGCGAGCGCGTCCATCCCGATCAGGTTCGCCCCTCCCACGTTGATCCCACGCAGCAGGGCGACGTATCCGGCCATGCGCTCATGATCGCACCGGCGACCGGTTCGCCGCGAGCTGCTGTCGCAGGAACGCCTCCCACGTCCGCTCGCCCCGCAGCGCGCCATCCGCCGCCAGGTTCTCGCCTGCGCGGTACGCGCGGCCGACGCCTCCTGGGATGCGCACGGGCAGGCCCGGGCGCCGTCGCCGTCCGTTCGCCTCGGCGTACGCGGCCGCGAGCTCCCGGATGCCGAGCACCTCCGGCCCCGCGATGTCGGCGACGCGCCCCGCGGGGTCGCCGAGCGCGAGTTCGGCGAGCCTGGCGGCGACTTCGTCGCCGTGCACGGGCTCGAACCGCAGGCCGCCCGGTGTCGGCAGCAGAGGCAGCTTCGCCATCCCCGCCACGATCGGGAGCACGAAATCGTGGAGCTGCGCGGCACGCAGCACGGTCCACGGCAAACCAGAGTCCGCGATGACCCGCTCGGCCTCCGCCTTGGCGCGGAAGTACCCGATCGGCATCCGGTCCGCACCGACCACCGAGATCAGCACGAGGTGGCGCACCCCGGCGGTCCGCGCCGCCGCGGAGATGGCACGCGCGGCGACGTCGTCCCCTTTCGCCCCTCCTGCCAGGTGCAGCACGACCTCGACCCCGTCGAGCGCTGCGGCGAGTCCGGCGCCGGTCACGGTATTCCCTTCGACATGCTGGATGCCTGGTTCGTCCTGGCGCGGGTGCCGGGAGAGGATGCGGAGGTCGCGGCCCGCCGCGCGCAGCAGCGGCACGACGCGGCTGCCGATGGTGCCTGTGCCGCCCGTCACCAGAAGTGGAGCATTCATGAGTGGTCGCCTTCCCTGTCACATTCGAGGGTGTTCCCTCGTCGACATTCCGACGATCCTGAACGAGGAGATGTGACATGACCGACCAGACATTCTTGGCGAGACGCTTCGAGACGGAGCGGCCGAGGCTGCGCGCCATCGCGACCCGCCTCCTCGGCTCGACGGCGGATGCGGACGACGCGGTGCAGGAGACCTGGCTCCGGCTCGAACGGACGGACGTCGCGAGCATCCAGAACCTCGAGGCCTGGCTGACCACCGTCGTCTCCCGGGTGAGCCTCGACCTCCTCCGCGCCCCGCGCCGCACCCGCGAGCGCTCCTGGCAGGTGGAGCCGTGGCGGGACGAGCCGGTGTCCAGCGACCTCGACCCTGCCGACCTGGTGGAACAAGGCGACCGCATCAGCACCGCCCTGCTCGTCCTGCTGGAGACGCTGAGCCCTGCCGAACGCATCGCCCTCGTGCTGCACGACGTCTTCGGCCAGTCGTTCGACGAGATCGCGACCGTGCTCGACAAGACCCCGGCGGCAGCCCGCCAGCTCGCGTCGCGCGCCAGGCGCAGGGTGCGCGGAGCATCCACCCCAGTGTCCTCCGGGCACCGCAGCACCAGGCGGATCGTGGATGCGTGGCTCGCCGCCGCGCAGGACGGCGACCTGACCTCGCTCCTCTCCCTGCTCGACGACGGCGCCGTACTCCACGCCGACTACGGCGAATCCACGCAACTCGTCGAAGGCGCGCGGTCGATCGCAGAGCAGGCCGTCCTCTCCGGGCGCCTGGCGGCGCACTCCACCCCGATCCTGATCGGCGGGCGCCCCGGCGTCGCCGCGGTCATGAACGGCGTCGTCGCGTCGATCATGGCGTTCGACATCGTCGGAGACCGCATCGTCGCGCTGGACGTGCTGGCCGACCCTGCGCGGCTCCGCGAGCTGGGGGTGGAGGCGGTGCTCGCCGGCTGAGCCGAAGATGCACTATCGAGATAAAAGTGCAAGAATGCACTCTATGCCCGACAGTGCAACCTCCATCCGCGAGCGCCGCAAGGCCGAGACCGCTCGCGGGCTCAAGGATGCGGCCCGTCGCCTGACCATCGAGCGCGGGCTCAGCGGCTTCACCATCGAGGAGCTGTGCGAGGAGGTCGGCGTCTCGCGGCGCACCTTCTTCAACTACTTCGCATCCAAGGAGAACGCCATCATGGGCGTGCCCGTCGACGCGGACGAGTCCGGAGCGGCGGAGCGGTTCGCCGCCGCTGGTGCGCGCGGCTTCGGCCACCTGATCGACGACCTTCTCGAACTGCACCTCGACCGGTGGGCGTTCGGCGGCATCACCGCCGAGGAGGTCCACCAGCTGTTCACCGCGTTCGAGCGCGAGCCGCGTCTGCTGCATCACATGCTGGAGCTTGCGAGCAGGGGCGAGCGCGACGACATCGAGCTGGTCGAGCGCAGGGAAGGGCTGCCGGCAGGCGACCTCCGTGCCGCTGCCGCCGTGCAGCTCGTCGGCGCTGTGCTGCGCGCGAGTGCGGAGGAGTTCTTCCGCACCGATGACGGAGACGACTTCCCTACCCTCATGCGACGTCGGCTCGACGCCGTCCGCGACCTCTTCGCCTGACCGACCTCACCACCGAACGGACCACATGACCGCCATCGCCCCTGCGCCGATGCTGCTGACCAAGCGGCGCATCTGGATCATCTTCAGCGCCCTCATCGCCGGGATGCTGCTCTCCAGCCTCGACCAGACCATCGTGTCGACCTCCATGCCGACCATCGTCGGCGACCTGGGCGGCGTCGAGAACCAGGTGTGGATCACCACCGCGTACATCCTCGCCACCACCATCGTCATGCCCGTATACGGCAAGCTCGGCGACGTCATCGGGCGTCGTTGGCTGTTCATCATCGCCATCGCGGTCTTCACCGCCGCATCCATCGGCTGCGCCTTCGCGTCCGACTTCTGGATGTTCGTGGTGTTCCGCGCGATGCAGGGCCTGGGCGGAGGCGGGCTGATGATCCTCTCGCAGGCGATCATCGCCGACATCGTCCCCGCCAACGAGCGCGGCAAGTACCTCGGGCCGCTCGGCGCGATCTTCGGCCTCTCGGCCGTCGCTGGCCCGCTGCTCGGCGGCTTCTTCGTCGACCACCTCACCTGGCAGTGGGCGTTCTACATCAACATCCCCGTCGGCATCGCCGCGTTCGTGATCGCGCTTCTCGCCCTCAAGCTGCCGAGCAAGCGGGCGACGCAGCCGATCGACATCCTCGGCATCCTGTTCCTGTCGATCGCCACGACCTGCCTGATCTTCTTCACCGACTTCGGCGGCGACAAGACGCACGGCTGGGGTTCGCTCGCGACGTGGGCCTGGGGCATCGGGATGCTGCTGGCAGCGGTCGCGTTCGTCATCACCGAGGCGAGGGCGAAGGACCCGATCATCCCGCTCAGCCTGTTCAAGAACCCGATCTTCATCAACGCGACCGCGATCGGCCTCGCGCTGGGCATCGGGATGTTCGCGGCCATCGGCTTCGTCCCCACCTTCCTGCAGATGTCGTCCGGCACGTCCGCGGCCGCATCCGGGCTGCTGATGATCCCGATGATGGTCGGCCTGATCGGCACGTCGATCCTGTCCGGCGCCGCGATCACCAAGACGGGGCGATACCGGCTCTACCCGATCCTCGGCACGATCATCACCGGCATCGCCATGGTGTGCATGACGACGCTCGCCGCATCGACGCCGATCTGGCTGATCTGCGTCTACCTGTTCGTCTTCGGAGCCGGTCTCGGCCTGATCATGCAGGTGGTCGTGCTCGTGGTGCAGAACGCGGTCCCCGCCGCGCAGATCGGCACGGCGACCTCCACGAACAACTACTTCCGCGAGGTGGGAGCCGCGCTCGGCACCGCCGTCTTCGGCACCCTGTTCACCACGCGCCTCACCGAGAACCTGACCGACGTGTTCACCAAAGCGGGCGCCTCGCCGTCCGACGCGGCCGGGGCGACGGCCACGCTCAGTCCCGAGGCGCTCAACGCGCTGCCGGATGCGGTGCACACCGGCGTCGTGAACGCCTACGCGGACGCGCTCGCCCCGGTGTTCTGGTACCTCATCCCGTTCATCGCGGCCGCCTTCCTGCTCGCTCTCTTCCTCAAGCAGATCCCGCTCTCCGACCAGGCGGGACTCGTCGCCAGAGGCGAAGCCATCTCCGGCGAGGAGGCGGAACGGCTCGAAGCGGAGCAGCGCGGCCGGGTGCAGCCGGAAACGGAGCGGCTGACTCCTTAGCGCGCGGCGCGCATCCTGTTATCGTCGGTGCATCCGGCGAAGGGCGGGCGACGTGCCACGAGTGGGGACCGAGCGGCGGTCTGGCATCCCGATCGAGCTCACGATCAGCGTGATCCTGAGCTATCTGGTCGGTGTGCTGCAGATCCTGGCCGGGATCGCGCTGATCTTCGTGCGCTACGCGGACGGGCTCACCGCTGTGGAGCGGACGGTGGTCACCATCGTCGGCGCCTGCACGATCCTGCTCGGGCTGCTGGTGTGCGCGCTCGCGTCAGGACTCACCCGCGCCAGACGGGATGCACGGCTGTTCTTGACCATCCTGATCTCGATCACCATCGCGCTCGGGATCGTCGTGCTGGTCTCCGACGGAGAGGTGACCGCTTTCCGCATCGCCGACCTGGCGATCTCGGCGGCGGTGATCATCGTGCTGTGGACAGGGCGCGTCGCTCGCTCCTTCGCACATACCGCCGATGAGCGAACCGGATGATCTCGATCAGTGCGACGCTCACCGCGGAGAAGAACAGCACCAGCGCTGCCGTCACGATCGACGGGTCCACCAGCACCAGGAAGTCCCTGGCGATCGGCACGGAGTAGACCAGGATCAGCCCGATCATCATCGAGCCGATGATGAGGATCTTCCAGCCGTCGATCGGCCGGGACAGCACCACGAGCACCCACAGTCCGACGATCGTCAGGATGAGCGTCGAGCCGGTGCGCAGCTCCGCCTCCGGGATGCCCGCCTGCGTCGCGGACCACGAGTACGCGAGCAGCATCAGCGCGATCACCGCGCCGGCCGGGGCGGCGAACGAGAGCGAACGCGCGAGGAAGCCGGGGATGTAGCGCCGCTTGTTCGGCATCAGCGCGAGGAAGAAGCTGGGCAGGCCGATCGTCAGACCGTCGATGACGGAGAGCTGGCGCGGCAGGAACGGGAACTGCAGCAGGAACACGCCGAATAGCACCGCGAGCGCCGTCGCGTACGCGGTCTTGGTGAGGAACAGCATCGAAACGCGCTCGATGTTCGCGATCACCTGCCGCCCTTCCGCCACCACGCTCGGCAGGTGGGAGAACCGGCCGTCGAGCAGCACGATCCGGGCGACGGCCTTGGTGGCTGCCGCACCGGACTCCATCGCGATGCCCATGTCGGCCTCTTTGATGGCGAGGGCGTCGTTGACCCCGTCCCCCGTCATCGCGACCGTGTGGCCCGCCGCTTTGAGGGCGACGACGATGGCCTTCTTCTGGTCCGGCGTGACGCGGCCGAAGACGATGTGCTGCTCGAGCACCCTGGTGAGCTCGGCCTGGTCGTCCGGCAGCGAGCGGGCGTCGTAGCCGTCCGGCGCGTCCAGCCCCACCTGTCTGGCGATGGCGGCGACGGTCTGCGGGTTGTCTCCGGAGATCACCCGCACGCCGACGCCCTGCTCGGCGAAGTAGCGCAGGGTCTCCGCCGCGTCCGGCCTGATGCGCTCCCGGAAGGTGAGCAGCGCCACGGGGACCAGGTCGTCCGGCAGCCGCTCGTCGTCTCCCAGCGGCTGCGCGCTGTACGCGAGCACGAGGGTGCGGCGGCCGGAGGCGGCGAGCTCGGCAGAGCGGCTCGAAAGACGGTCGTCCGGGAACACCATCTCCGGGCCGCCGAGCACCCAGCTTCCGGGGGGCATCCGCCGAACCGGGAGCATCCGCCGAACCGGGGGTATCCGCAGCCGCGAACGACACGGCGCTCCACTTCCGCGCCGACGAGAACGGGATGCGCCCCGTCGGCGCCCCGTCGACCGGATGCGCGTACTCGGCGACCAGGCAGCGTGCGGTCGCGTTCGCATCCGGTTCCGTGCCGTACCAGGCGAGCACCGACCGCCAGCCGCGCGGTTGCGTCTCGGACAGCGGGTGCTCTGCGTCGAACTCGATGTCGCCCTCGGTCAGCGTGCCGGTCTTGTCGAGGCAGATCAGGTCGACGCGGGCGAGCCCCTCCACCGCCGCCAGCTCCTGCACGAGCACCTGCCGGCGCGCCAGCTTCACCGCGCCGACGGCGAACGCGATGCTCGTCATCAGCACCAGGCCGAGCGGGATCATGGCGACCACGGCCGCGATCGTGTTCACGGCCGCTTGGCGCCAGGCGCCCGTCGAGAACGTCTCGGCCGACCAGCCGCCGAGCGCGATCACCTGCGCGTTGAAGACGAGCAGCGCGATCGGGCCGACCACCCAGGTCACCCAGCGGAGCACCCTGTCGATCGACGAGCGCAGCTCGCTGGCGACGAGCGAGAACTTCTTGGCCTGCGCAGACAGCTTGTTGGCGAACGAGTCGGCGCCGACCTTGTCGACCTGCGCTCTCCCCTCCCCCGCCACGACGACGGACCCGGACAGCACCTCGTCGCCCTGCACCTTGTCGATCGGGTCGGACTCGCCGGTCAGCAGCGACTCGTCGAGCTGGAAGTGCCCGGCCTCCACCACCCGCGCATCCGCGGGAACCTGGTCTCCCGCCCGCAGCACGAGCAGATCGTCGAGCACGACGTCCGCGACGGCGATCGATGCCTCCGCTCCGTCGCGCAGCACGCGCGCGTTCGGTGCGTGCAGCACGGCGAGCCGGTCGAGTGCGGCCTTGGCACGGAACTCCTGCACAGACCCGATGACCGTGTTGGCGATGGCGCTCAGGCCGAACAGCGCATCCTGCCAGTGGCCGAGCACCAGCAGCACGAGGAAACAGGCGGCGATGATGCCGTTGAACAGGGTGAGCACGTTGGCCCTGACGATGCTGCCGACGCTGCGGCTCGCATCCTGCCGGAATGCGTTCGTGCGGCCGTCCGCAACCCGCTCCGCCACCTCGGCCGAGGTCAGGCCGAGGCGTTCGTCTGTCGCGATCCCGTCCGGCATTGCTCCCCCTCACCGAGCGAATCGGGCGCGCCCCGTGTGCAGAATGCTAACCGGTCGCCTTCCGGCCTCCAAGATCCGCCGACCGCGCGCGTCCCGACAGGTCTAGGGTGAGGCCATGAAGCGCAGTTGGCCGTTCGTCGTCCCCGGCGTGATCCTCGGTCTCGTCGGCCTGGTGTGGACCCTGCAGGGTCTCAACGTGCTGCGCGGCTCCGCCATGAGCGGGTCGTCGCTCTGGGGGACCATCGGCCCGATCCTGCTCGTGATCGGTCTCGTGCTGATCATGGTCGGCGTCGTCCGGAGCAGACGCGCGCGGTGACCGGCTAGAGCCGTCGTCCCGTTTCCGCCACGACCCGCCGGTGCAGCACCAGGAGTCCTGCCGAGGCGACCAGGGCGAGCGCAGCGGGGACGACGAACACCAGAGGCAGCCCGATCGTGCCGGCCCCGATCCCGCCCGCGAGGCCACCCAGCGCCGAGCTGAGGGCGGGGGCCGTGATGAAGATCGCCGACGCCGTCGCGATGGCACTGGGGAGCAGCCGCTGCGCCACGATGATCCCGAGCCCGGCGAACACACCCCACACGCCGCCCATCAGGATCTGGCCGGCGAAGAGCCCGACCGCCGTCGCTGTCGTTGCGAAGAGCAGGTTGGCGCCGACGCCGAAGAGCGCGCCGACGACCATGAGCGGCAGCATCCCTGTGCGCCGGGCGACGACGACGGCCACCGGCATGAGTGCGAGCTCGACCAGGGGCTGGATGCCGATGATCGCGCCGCTGAGCGCGCCGGGGAAGTGGAGCTGATCGTTCATGTAGATCGGCAGGTAGGCGTACTTGATCGGCTCTCCTGCGTAGACGAGCACATACAGGCCGGTGAAGACGAGCAGCGGCAGCATCGCCCGTACAGGGACGTGCGACCGCGCCACGGTCGCGGCGGACTCGTGCGTGTCTGTGGTGGGGACCGCATCCACTCGTTCGCGCAGCGTTCCGATGGGCAGGAGCTGCGCGATGGTGCAGACCGCCGTCGCGATCAGGGTCACCCGCAGGCTCGTCTGCGCGGCGAGGTACGACCCGGCGACGGGACCGATCACCCAGCCGAACGTCAGTGCCATACGGACGATGGAGACCACTCCGTCGCCGACCGGGGTGGGGGCGGCAGCGAGCTCGTCGTGGATGGCGGCGAACAATTGCGATGCCGCTGCTCCCGCGAAGCCGAGGATGACGGCGCTGACGACGAACGGCATCCAGAGCTGACCGGAGAACGCGATGGCGAGCCAGCCGACGCCGCCGGCCACCGCGCACAGCCGGAACAGCCCGAGCCTCCTGCCCATGCGGTCGGAGCGACGCCCGATCAGGTAGCCGGCGACGGGGGCAGTGAGATTGGTGAGGTAGTACAGCCCGGCGACGGTGAGCGAACTGCCGAGATCGTTGACGAGGAACTGCGCGATCTGCGGTGCGGCGGCCGACGTGCCGAGACCGGACAGGAAGAGCGCGAGCGTCGCGCCGCGATACAGGGGGCTCTGCAGCACGACCCGCAGGGCGGATGGGCTGCGGGTGAGCTGGTCGGTCATCGAGGTGCGTCTCCGTTGGCGTGGTGAAAAACCGTTAAGTGGATGGTTTTCTGCGATGCTATGCGCTCTGCCCGGTGGGCGCAAGCGCGGGCGCAAGCGCGTGCGCAAGCGCGTGCGCGCGTGCGTGCGTGACGGTCGTGGCCGCGACGGAACCGCTCAGGCGGCCAGCCTGGCTTCGGACGCCCCCACATCCACCGGCTTCTCGTCCGTCCCCGTGATCACCCAGTACACGACCGCCAGCGCGAGCAGGCCGACCACGGGGGCCAGGATGTTCGCAATTGCTGGACCAACGGAGGCATGGCCGACCGCGAAAACCGAGACGTCCCACAGGCCGTGCAACAACATCGCCCAGATCAGCGAACCGGTGACCCGCCGCACGATGTAGAACGCGGTGCCGGACGCGAACGCCATCAGCACCTGGACGAGCGTGCTGCCGATGGGCGCGCCGAGCGCTGCGTTGACCAGGTGCATCCCGCCGAACAGCACGCTGGAGATGAACCACACCCAGCCCTCCGGCAGGCGCGAACGGAACGCCGTGAGCACCAGACCCCGCGTCATGAGCTCCTCGTTGAAGCCGACCAGGATGCCCAGGGCGACCAGCGCGAAGATGAACGACGCGTCGAACTTCGACCAGTCCGTGTTGACGAGGTTCGCGAACGCGACCAGGAGCATCACGATCGGCACGAAGATGGGCCACTTGTGGTGCGAGCGCTTCCGCTCGAAGAGTGCAGGCCGCCACCAGCCGAGGAGGGAGGTGGTGATCGCGAGCAGCACAGCGGCCGCGGCGAGGTCGACCACCGCACCCTTCCAGGTCTCCTCCGCCGTGGCGCCGATGCGGGTGTACGGAACGCCCATCAGCTTCGTGACAAGGAAGATCACGACGACGTAGCCGGCCCAGATGACGAAACCCATCCAGTGTCGAGGGTGGATGCGCATGGAGTGGTTCCTTCCCAGGTGTGCCAGTGTCACGTGTCGCGTCGCCCCGTCCGGTACCGGAACGGATTCAGACTAGCGCGCGGGGTCGGCGCACGAACTGGGCTGACCGAGGCACTTGGCTCCCGGCTCTCGGCTCCCGGCTCCCGGCTCCCGGCTCCCGGCTCAGCCGAAGACCAGAAACCTCCCCGGCTTCTGCGGCTCGACGAGCTCGAACCGCAGGGCGAGATCGGTGCGCCGGATGAGCTCCACCTGCTGCGCGAACAGCTCACTCACGACGAAGATGACCTTCTCCGCATCCCACTCGTCCGCGAACCAGGCGCGCAGCGCAGCGAGGAGTCGATCATCCATCGCCGTGGCCATCCTGCTCCGCCGCACCCAGAAGTAGACGACGAGGTCCACCTCCACCCACGCGTCGTCGCCGACCGGGGTCACCGTGGCCTTCGTGAGGAACGATGCTCCGGTGGGGAAGACGTAGACGCAGCCGAGGCACTCTCGCCCGGCCGGGTCGAGCACCGTGTACGTGAGGGCGCGCCGGTCATTGTGGCGCGCTTCGAGTCCGGCGAGGTCGTCGCGGTTCGCCTCCACGGTGAAGTCGTCCTCCGGCCAGCTCGACTGCTCCCAGAGCCGCAGCTCGTCCCGCGTCTCCATCAGCGCGGCGTGATCGTTCGCCGCGTCGCCCGCCACGATCGGGCGGAGGACGAACTCCGTCGTCGTCAGCCCCGCGGGGACACGTCCGGTCACGTGCGCGTCCGACGCGGGGCTCTGCTCATCGTTCACCGTCGAATTGCACCACCGGACGCGGCGCAGCGCAACTCTCCTCCCCCGCGTGAGCTCACGCCGCGGAGCGCTCCGCGACCGGCCGGCGACGCAGCGAAGGGTCGCCGACCTCCGGCCCGCGGTAGACCATGTCCATCGCGCCGATGCTCTCGCCGGGCGGCACGATCGCGTCGATCCGGTCGAGCACGTCGTCGGACAGCGAGACCTCCATGCCCGCGAGCGTGTCCTCCAACTGCTCCATCGTGCGCGGCCCGGCGATCGCGGAGGTGACACCCGGATGCGCGATGACGAACGCCATGGCGAGGTGCGTCAGCTTCACGCCGGACTCGTCGGCGAGTTTCACGAGCTCTTCGACGGCCGCCAGGCGGCGCTCGTCGCGGAAGTGGCGCATCCCGGTCCTGGTCGAGCGGAAGTTGTCGTTCTCCTGGCCTGCCCGGTATCTGCCCGTCAGCGTTCCGCCGGCGAGCGGACTGTAGACGAGCGTGCCCATCCCGTAGCGTTCGGCGACAGGCAGGATCTCGCGCTCGATCTCGCGGTCGAGGATCGAGTAGTTCGGCTGTTCGGTGCGGAAGCGCTCGAAACCGCGCCGTTCCGCCATCCACTGCGCCTCGACGATCTCCGATCCGCGCATCGAGGACGAGCCGATCGCGCGCACCTTCCCCTGCCGGACGAGGTCGGTGAGAGCGGAGAGCGTCTCGTCGATGTCCGTCTCCGGGTCTGGCCGGTGAAGCTGATAGAGGTCGATGTGATCGGTCTGCAGGCGTCGGAGCGAGCGCTCGACCGCCTGCACGATCCAGCGACGGGATGCGCCGCGGTGGTTGATGTCGTCGTCGACGGGGCCCCAGAACTTGGTGGCGAGCACGACATCGTCGCGGCGGCCCTTGAGCGCTTCGCCGACGACCTCCTCGGAGTCTCCGTAGCGGTCGGCGGTGTCGACGAAGTTGATTCCTGCGTCGAGTGCCCTGTGGATGATGGCGATGCCCTCCTGCCGGTCGGGGTTGCCGAGGGAACCCAGCATCATCGCTCCGAGAGCGTACGGGGTCACCTTGATGCCGGTGCGGCCGAGTGTGCGGTACTGCATGGTGCCTGCTCCTTGTGTGTGCGTTCGAGTCGGATGCCCGTGGTGCCGGAGGCGGTCGGTGCCCTAGAATCGAGCAACCGGAACATCACTCCGGATAGCTTCCGTCCGACTAAGCGGAACGTTGTTCCGTTTAGTTTCACTCTACGGGGAACAGCGTTCCGATCACAAGAGGGACCTGTATGCCGACCTCCGCCACCACTGCCGACCACGCGGCGCAGCCCGAGCGTCCAAGGATGCGCGCCGACGCCCGCCAGAACGTCGACGCCCTCGTGCTGGCGGCGAAGGCCGTGTTCGCCGAGTCCGGCGTCGATGCCCCCGTGCGGTCGATCGCCGAGCGCGCCGGGGTCGGCGTCGGAACGCTCTACCGGCACTTCCCCCTCCGCTCCGACCTCATCTCCGCCGTCTTCCGGCGCGAGATGGACGCGTGCGTCGACGCGGCCACCGAGATCGAGGGGAGCTATCCGCCCGGAGAAGCGCTCGACAGGTGGATCATGCGCTACACCCAGTTCGTCGCCACGAAGCGCGGTCTCGCCGCCGCCCTGCACTCCGGCGACGCGGCGTACGAACCCCTCGCCGAGTACTTCTCCACACGCCTCGCGCCGACGCTGGCGCGCCTGCTCGCCGCCGCGACCGCATCCGGGGACGTGGTGCAGAGCGTCGACCCATCGGAGTTCCTCGGCGCGGTCGCGAACCTCTGCCACGGTGGAGGTCCGGCATCCACCGAGGGGTCCGGCCAGGCCGAGCGGATGGTGCGCCTGCTGCTCGCGGGGCTGCGGACGTCGGACGGCGACTGACAGCGGCGACGGACAGCGACGACGGACAGCGACGACCAACCGTTGCACTGCCTCTTGCGTTCGGGAACTAACGGCGTTAGTTTAACTAACACCGTTAGTCGACGATTGGAGTGACATGCCCACCCCGCTCTCACGCACACTGATCCTTGACACAGCCCGGGCCATCCTCGACGCAGAGGGCGAGACCGCCCTCTCGATGCGGACGATCGCGGCCAGGCTCGATGTCAAGGCCGCGTCGCTGTACAACCACATCGGGAGCAGGCACGAGCTGCTGCAGGAGACGGTGGATGCGATCGCCGGCGAGGTCATGGCGACCCTGGATCCGACAGACGACTGGCGGACGATCCTGACCACGCTCGCCGACCGGCTCCGCGAGACGCTGCGAGCGCATCCAGGATCGACGAAGGTCGTTGCGACGGTGAACATCTCACCCGCCCTCGCGCAACGGATGGCCGACGACTTCGGGCCGCCGCTGGCGCGCGAGCTGCGCACGACGGTGGAGCACGCCCTCCTCACGGTGCAGTCGCTGTACGTGCTGGTCGTCGGCCTCGCGCTCGCGGAGTTCGGCGACGTGCCGAACGCGCCGGTCGCATCCCGCGACTTCTACGACACCTGGTTCGGCATCGCCACGACGACCTTCCTCGACGGGATCGCCGCACAGCTCGCGACGGGAGGCGAGTAGCCGTGGTCATCGCCGCTGTCGTCGTCCTGCTCGCCGCCGACGTCTACTTCGTCGTCACCACCCTCGTCGACCTCGCGCCGCTGAACAATGTGCGCGCAGCCACCCGGAGGGAACGCGCGACCGAGGTCGCCATCAACGGCCCGATCATGCTCCTCCCCGCGATCCTGGTCGGCCTCGCCGGCGTGTTCGCAGCCCCCGTCCTCGCGGTCGTCGGCGGCGCGATCGAGACCATCGTCGTTGCCGGCGGTCTCCTGCTCTGGTGGCTGCCGTACCTGGCGAGCATCACCGTGCCGTGGGCGACGGCCGGGACAGCGGACACCTGGGAGCAGCTTCACGCCCGCACATACGCGCGGACGATCATCGCGCTCCCCCGCATCGGCGACCGGCCGCGGCCCAACCTCGAGCACATGATCCTGCACGCGCTGCTGCTCGCCGGGGCGATCCTGGCATTCATGGCGGCTGCCGCGATCGGCTGAACGGCACGCGACCGCCGCGCGTCTTCACCGCGCGACGGCCGCGTGACGGCGCCGCTACTGCCGCGTCATCGCGATCTGCATCTGGTGCTCCGGGTCGATCAGGTGATCGTGGCTGTCATCCCCTGCGTCGAGACGGACCCAGGCGATCCTGCCGGTGAAGCCGTTGCCCGCCGGGCCGTAGTCGCTGGAGACCGGCGACGCGAGATCTTCGCCGATGTCGACCGTCTCGTCCATCGAGAAGAAGAACGGCAGAGTGCGCTCGACGGTTCCGGCCGCGAGCACGGCGTCCCCGTCCGAGATCGTGACCGCGCCGCCCTTCCCGAGGCCGCCTCCCTCGTATGCGAAGTGCACGACCAGCTCGTGGTCTCCCGGTGCCAGCGCGTCGTCCGACCTGGTGAAGTCGGTCTTGATCCCCATGATGTTGTACGCGAACGCCGGCTTCCCGTCTGTGACGTACACCGACCATCCGCCGTATGCGCCGCCCTGGGCGATGATCACGCCACTCGCGCCACCATCCGGGATCGTCAGCTTCGCCGTCACGGTGAACGACTTGTTCTTGACGTTCACCACCGAGTTCTCGCTGAGGCGCTTCATTCCGGTGTAGAACGTCTGCGAGGTGCCCTGGACGAGCGTCGGCCGGCCGGCGAGCTCCGCGTTGAAACGTTCGGCAGAACGGATGTCGAGCGGTAGGACGTTGAAGCGTGCCGCCTGGATGAGGAAGAGTCGCTGGAGCTCCGCCAGCCGCTCCGGCTCCTGCGCGGCGAGGTCGTGGGACTGGGTCCAATCCTCCTCCACGTTGTAGAGCTCCCAGACGTCCTCGTCGAGTCCGTGGTCCGACGAGAGCCACGGCTTCTTGTGCATGGCGACCGCGGTCCATCCCTTGTGGAAGATGGCCCGGTTGCCCAGCATCTCGAAGTACTGCGTGGTGTGCTGCTCGTCGGCGTCTGCTGAGTCGAAGCTGTAGTTCATCGGCGTTCCCTCGTACGGGCGCTGGGTCACACCGTGCACCGTCGACGGCTCCGGGATGCGGGCAGCGGCCAGCACGGTCGGGGCAACGTCGATGACGTGGGCGAACTGGTTGCGGATCTCTCCGCGCGCGGCGATCCCCTTCGGCCAGGAGACGATCGTGCCGTTGCGGGTGCCGCCCCAGTGCGAGGCCACCTGCTTCGTCCACTGGTACGGGGTGTCCATCGCGTGCGCCCAGCCGATGGCGTAGTGGTTGTACGAGCGGGGCGTGCCGAGGTCGTCCTTGTGGGCGATCTTGTACGCGTCGTCCTCCATCTCGGTCATGTGGTTGATGGTGAACGCCTCGTTCGTGGTGCCCGTCATCGTGCCCTCTGCCGATGCGCCGTTGTCGCCGATGATCACGTAGACGAGGGTGTTGTCGAGCTCGCCGATCTCCTCGAGCGCATCCAGCAGCAGGCCGACGTGGTGGTCGGCGTACTCGAGGTACCCGGCGTAGACCTCCATCTGGCGGGCGAGCACCGGCTTCAGGTCGTCGCTCATCTCATCCCACGCGGGGATGCCATCGCTGCGAGTTGTGAGCGTCGCACCCTCTGGGACGACGCCGAGTTCCTTCTGCCGCGCGAAGGTCTCCTCGCGGATCGCATCCCAGCCCTGGTCGAACGCGCCCGCGTACTTGTCCGCCCACTCCGGCGGAACATGGTGCGGCGCGTGCGTCGCGCCTGGGGCGAAGTAGGTGAAGAACGGCTTGTCCGGTGCGAGCGACTTCTGCTGCTTCGTCCAGACGATGGCCTTCTCCGTCATGTCGGCCATGAAGTGATACCCCTGCTCCGGCGTGCCCCACGGCTCGACAGGAATGGTCCCTTCGTAGATCGCCGGGTACCACTGGTTGGTCTCTCCGCCGATGAAGCCGTAGAAGTACTCGAAGCCGCCGCCGGGGGTCGGCCAGTGGTCGAACGGCCCGACGGCGCTCGACTCCCACACGGGCACCTCGTGGCATTTGCCGAACTGGGCGGTGTTGTAGCCGTTCAGCCGGAGCGTCTCGGCCAACGGAGCGCAGTTGTTGGGCCGCAGCGAGTTGTAGCCCGGCGCGCTGGTGGCGATCTCGGTGATGCCGCCCATCCCCACGGTGTGGTGGTTGCGGCCGGACAGCAAAGCTGCGCGGGTCGGCGAGCACAGGGCGGTGGTGTGGAAGCGGGTGTACTTGAGCCCCTGAGCGGCGACCCGCTCGAAATTGGGCGTGTGCA
Source organism: Leifsonia sp. NPDC102414 (assembly GCF_044765685.1). Lineage (NCBI taxonomy): Bacteria > Bacillati > Actinomycetota > Actinomycetes > Micrococcales > Microbacteriaceae > Leifsonia > Leifsonia sp. NPDC102414. Next base: position 97,701 of record NZ_JBIWKN010000005.1, on the reverse strand, counting down.
CAGGGCCGCCGAAAGCACTCGACGCCCCGAATCCGGTGTCGTCGATGAGGACGACGAGCACGTTCGGAGCGTCTGCGGGAGGAAGACCGCGCTGGATGGGCGGATAGTGCGTATCCGGGTCGGTGGCGTCGTAGGTGACCGTCCCGGTATAGGCCAGATCCGGGATCGGGAGGGTCGAGCGCTGTACGGAATCCTGTTCTCTTGCCACGTGTCCATCTCCTCATCGCAGGGTGGTGCCATGTGCTGCCGACGCTACTCGACGGAGACGGGGCTGAGTAGGGGGAAGATTCCGGGCGGTCAGTGCGGCCAGAACCCCGCCAGCAGCAGGAGCCGTGCTGCACCGTCGAGGGGGCGCTCGCCCTCCTCGGGGTGCTCCTGGCATTCCGCCGGGTCTCCCCGGCGGCTCTCGTGTTCGCTCATGCCCATACGTCGAACGAGCCGAGGCGGAAACGACATCCGGGTCGATAGGTGCGGGACCGTGCGCCCGTCCGGCCCGCTCCGACCTTCGCACGGTTATCGCAGTGAGGCGACGACCGCGAGTGCAGAGATCAGTGCGGCCAGGACGATGAGCACGGTGAGGGATGCCCGGTTGCGCATCGACCACGCCCGCACCCGTCCAGCGTGCGAGCGCGCGTGCGCCGGGCGACGGGACCGTCCTCGAACGAGTCCGGCCAACCGACTCCGGCGTGGTTGCTCGGTTGCGGTGCCGGTCGGGCGATCCTCTGCGCGATCGCGGCGCGTGGTCTGCAGGAATTCGACGAACCCGCATCGCGTGCAGCTGGACAGGTACTGGTGGACCGCGAGACCGACCCCGTAGTACGGGTTGACGACGACACGGGCGCGCGACCCGCACTGTCTGCACCACTTCGGTCTCGTCGGAAGACTCGGCTGATTCATCGAACACCGCTCGCTCGATGACGGCGGGGCTGGTCGCGAGGACTCATTGTCATCCTTCGGCTCGTTCGTCGCCTGCGGTGGTGCGGGCCGCGACGATAGGGGAAACGGCGGCCTTCTCCACCCGAAGGAGAAGGCCGCCGCACATCGTCGTGCAGATCTGCGTCGACACGAATCACCGTATGCGGGGGCCGGAACGACGGATATCCGCCAAGCGCGGACGTGTATCCGCTTTGCGCAGCGCTCGATTCTGGAGCCAGACGAGCGACGCATAGAATCGCGTCATGCGAGCGAACGCGGCCGAAATGTTCCGCGGCCGGCGTATCGTGTCGAGCCGGGGAATCGAGCAGACCAAAGAAGCGCTGACGAACGTGTTCCTCCCCGTGGACTTCCCCGCTGCGCGCGCATCCACGCCTGTCGCCATGGAGCTCAACGCCCTCAGGGTTGGTCGGGTCACCTGCGGGTACATGCGGTTTCAGAACGCCGTCCAGATCGAGACCGCCGAGGCAGAGCACTTCCACATCGACATCCCGACGGGCGGCCGGGCCAGGATGCGCGCAGCACACGGCACACCGATCTACGGGACGCAACAGACGGCCGGGGTCTTCATGCCGGGGAGATCGGTGGAACTCGACTGCAGCGAACGGTTCGCGCAGATCTCTCTGATGATCCCGCGCGACCAGCTCCAGCTCGAACTCGAGAACATGCTCGGCACGACGCTCGCACGGCCGCTCCAGTTCACGGCTGAGCTCAACCTGGCGAGCCCCGGTGGTCAGCTCATGATGCAGACCCTCCAGCTGATCGACCACGCCTCCGACGTGGCGGAGGGACCGCTCTCCCACCCGCTGGCGCTGCAACGGCTGGAGCAGGTGCTGATGCACAGCCTCCTGTTCGCGCAGCCGCACAATTACTCTGCTCTCCTGGCGCGACCGTCAGCCGCCCCTGCCGCCCGGCCGGTATCGCAGGCGGTGGAACTCCTGCGCAGCAGCCCGGCGCATCCGTGGACCGTCGGAGAACTGGCCGCAGCGGTCTCGCTGAGCGTGCGCAGCGTGCACGAGGGCTTCCGCCGGTGCCTGAACACCACCCCGATGGCCTACCTGCGGCAGGTGCGTCTCGAGAAGGTGCGCGAAGAACTGCTCGCGGCATCGCCGGACACGGCCGGCGTGACCGAGGTGGCCACCCGCTGGGGCTTCGTGCACCTGGGCAGATTCGCCGCCGCATACTGTGCTGCGTTCGGCGAGCGCCCCTCCGAAACGTTGCGGTCGGCGCGCACCCGTGCGACGGGCGCCGGCAGGCCGGGCGCACAGTAGGTGGACCCGGGCCCGACGAACGGCCAGGTATCGACGAACCCGAAGGAGAGATCGTGCACGACGTTGTTCCCATCGATGAGGAGGCCGTCCTGTGGTCCGCCCCTGAGGGGGAGCGCGCCGACCGTCCGCTCGTCGTGCTCCTGCATGGTTTCGGCCACGACGAGACCGACTGGGCACAGCATTTCGACTCGATCCCACCCGGAGCCGTCGGCGCATCGCTGCGTGGGCCGGCCGCCACCGGTCGGGGATGGGCGTGGGCCGACTTCAGCGGCCAGAAATTGCGCATGGCGCAGGGGAACAGGGCCATGTCCGCGGTGGCCCGTGGTGTCGCCGGATGGATCGCACGCCAGGATGCGAGCTCTGTCTCGCTCGTCGGGTGGTCCCAGGGCGGAGCGCTGGCCTTGCACCTGCTCCGGAAGAGCCCGAGCGCGTATGTGTCGTGCGCAGTCGTCGCCGGGTACGTCTGGGATCGGACGCCCCATGCCGGCGTCAAGCGAGCGCGCCCGAACGTCTGGTACGGGCTCGGCGACGGCGACGACGTGATCGCCCCTCGCCTCGCCGGCTCATCGCGACGCTGGCTGGCCGACCACACCGATGCGGTGATCGCCGACCTCGAGGGCGAGGACCACGGGCTGTCACGCGCCTTCGCGCGACGGGCACTCCTGTACACCGGCGAACAGCTCGCCCGTGAGCGAGCCGAGGCCCCAGCGTCCGGCGTGGAAGGCTGATCAGGAGGGAGCGGAACTCCCAGCGCCGTCGGAAACGATCGGATGCGGTGCCGTGCGGTCCTCCGGGAGCCCCCACAACGGCTGGCCCTCCCCCGCATCCAGGAGGAACTCGACCGCCGTCGTCCACAGGGGCACGACCTTCATCGGCGGGATGTCTTCCTCGCCAGGAAAATGCGTCGCGAAATGCACCTCCGGCTCGCCCTTGACCGGATCAGCCGCCGCAACCAGTCCGTAGTATCGCTCGTCGTCGACGACCCGCCAGCGTCCGGTCTTCCCGTGCTCTGGTTCAAGCCGCACCGTGTAACCGCCATAGGCGAAGTCCGGCCCGGGTGGGAGGGAAGCGCGCTCGTCGTTGTTCATACCTGTGTTGTACGGCGAGAAATCGGCGAAGACAACTAGTTCACTTGCCTAGTGAAGTGGAGTAAGGCACGCAGCGACCACAGGGCGGGGACCCTATCCAGCAGAACGCATGTGCCGCCCGGAGCCACCGGCGCGGGGGCGTCGGCCGAAGGCCCCGATTGTGACTACTGCTCCGATGAAGCCAAGGCCGCCCGCAGCGGCAGTGTCGGATTGCCGGGAGGCCGTGCGCCGCATCATCGACTCGTGAAGTCAAGGCCCTGCGTCCTGCCGCTGCCCGGCCTATCGTCCGGCGTGACCATAGAAGGCAGCGAAAGGAGCAGCGATGACTGCAGTGACCACGTCCATCGACGTGAACGTGCCGGTCTCGACCGCGTACAACCAGTGGACCCAGTTCGAGTCCTTCCCCCAGTTCCTCGACGAGGTCGAGGAGATCCGCCAGGTCAACGACACGACCAACCACTGGCGCGTGAGGATCGGCGGCGTCGAGCGCGAGTTCGACACGGTCATCACCGAGCAGCTTCCGGACGAGCGCGTCGCGTGGAAGTCCGTCGCCGGCGACACCGAGCACGCGGGCGTCGTCACATTCCACCGGCTGTCCGACGCCGAGACGAAGGTGACCGTCCAGCTCGAATGGGCGCCCTCCGGCGCGCTGGAGAAGCTGGGCGCTGTGTTCGGACTGGACGACCACGCCGTCAAGAAGGATCTCGAGAACTTCAAGAAGTTCGTCGAGTCGCAGGGCACCGCGTCCGGCGCCTGGCGCGGCGAGGTCGACCGCGGGGAAACGGCCTGACCCGTTCTCCGCGTGTACCCCTGGCGCCCCCGCGAATTGGGGGTACCAGGGGTACAACTTTGTCCTCATTTATGAGGACAAATGGGGTGGGGCAAGCGTACCTTCGAACGTAGATGAGAATTCCTCATCTCACCCGTTGTTTGGGCGGATACATGAGACGCTCCTCGTGGAGTGCCGGAGACGGCCATCATGATCTCGCATGCTGGACACCTTGAACCCCACTGGCACGGCCGCGCCGCGCAACCACGGCGCCGCCGGTCGGCGCTCTTCATCGCGCTGATCGCTTTCCTCAGCGTCCTGGCCGTGGCGGGCGGCGCGATCGTCGGCGGCGGCCTCCTCTACGCCGGAAGCGTCGCCTCGACCTTCAGCTCGACCGTCAAGCACATCCCGAACGCCTTCCCACCGGCGGCGACGCGCCCCGTCGCCGTCTCGACCGGAGCGATGAACATTCTGCTCATCGGCTCCGACTCGCGGGGCGACCCGACGACCATCGGTGCGACCGGCACTTCCAACCAGCGTTCCGACACCCTGATGCTCGTGCACATCGACGCCGACCGCCGGAACGTCTATGTCATGTCGATCATGCGCGACCTGTGGGTCCAGATCCCCGGCAACGGAACCGCCAAGATCAACGCAGCGCTCGCCTGGGGCGGCACACCCCTGGTGGTCCAGACGGTCGAGCAATTGCTCGGCACCCCGATCGACCACGTGGCGATCATCGACTTCCAGGGGCTCGCCGGGATGACGGATGCGCTCGGTGGCGTCGACGTCGACAGCCCCGTCGGATTCACCACGGTCCTGAAACCGCACTACACGTTCGTGAAGGGCATCAACCATCTCGACGGCTCGCAAGCGCTCGCCTTCGCCAGGGAGCGCTACGCCTTCCCCACCGCCGACTACCAGCGGGTCGCCGACCAGCAGGCGCTCATCAGGGCCATCGTCAGCAAGGTCCTCAGCCGGTCGACGCTCGCCGACCCGGCAGCCATGACCGCCTTCGTGGGGGCGATGGGCAGGTACCTGAGTGTGGACGAGAAGTTCGACGTCCCGACCATCATCGGACTCGCCGCCAGCATGCGGCTCGATGGCGCATCCAGCATCCACACGTTCACAATGCCCACCGGGGGAACCGGCACCTCGGCCGACGGCCAGTCGATCGTCAACGTCGATCAGAACTCGCTCTCCGCGCTGCGGACGGCATACGCCCACGACCAGCTCGGAACACTGGCCCAGACGCAATGACCCGTCGGCGCCCGACGTCGCCCGCTGCCGTCAGCGCGGTGGTCCGCTCCGTCCCACGGCGGCGTAGAGAAGGTCCCGCACGCCCGGCTTGACCTCACGATCGGGGCGCCAGATGAGTCGAAGCGACAGGTCCGGCGCCGGCACCTGCAGCCGGACCAGGGCACCTGCTGCGAGTTCGTGCTCGATCGCGAAATCGGGCAGGAGGGCGACACCCATGCCCTGAGCGGTCCACGCCTTCGCGATGGCGAGGCTGCCGGCCTCGATGCGTTGAGCCCCTGGTCGAGCGATGCGGTTGCAGGCGAGCCAGAACGAGCAGTTCGGATTGTTGCCGATGAACGGGTGACCATCGAGGTGCGCCGACGAGGAGACCTGGGCGGATGCCAGCGCGTGCGACGGAGCGACGACGACGGACAGGGCGACGGATTCGAGATCGAGGTGGGTCAGGTCGTCCTGCGGCGGTTCGAACCCGAGGTCGCCGATCCGATCCCCCAGGTCGAGGAGCAGCCCAGCATCTACCCGACCGCTGGTGACATCGCTGAGAAGCTCCGCACGGCTGGTGCGAGACGACGTCTGCGTCACGACGCCGGGGCGGCGATCGGCAAGTCGGCGAAGCATCTGGGGAACATGGATCGCCATCAGGGTCTCCAGCGCGGCGAGGTGGACTTCGATCGGACTCGACGTGACATCGCGTCGGGCTGCGTCCGCGTGATCCAGCAAAGTTCGCGCCCAGCCGAGCAAACGCTCCCCGGGCGCCGTGAGCCGCATCCCTCGCGGCCCGCGCTCGAACAGCATCACCCCGAGCGACTCCTCGAGAGAGCGCACCTGCTCAGACACGGAGGACGGCGCGCGGTTCAGCGCGATCGCAGCCGCGCCGACGGTGCCCTCCCTGGCCACCACCTTGAAGGTCCTCAACTGCTTCAGCTCCACCGCGTCTCCGTTCGGATATTCCGAAGGCAGCATACGGGATCGGCGGTCGCCCGACCGCGCCGGAGCGAACACGATGGCACGGGTCACCGGTTGAGAGGGAGGATGACGATGGCATCGCACATCGAACGGCTGTCGGACGTCGGCACTGCAGCGAGAGTCGAGGGAAGAGTCCGTGCTCTGATGGGCCTGTCCCTCGGCTATTTCATGGTGTTGTTGGACACCACCGTGCTCTCCGTCGCTGAGCCGGACATCGCCTCGTCACTCCACGCGTCGATCGGCGGGCTGCAGTGGGTGGTCGACAGCTACACGATCACGCTCGCCGCGTTCCTCCTCTCCGCCGGCGCGGTCGCCGATCGCATCGGACCGGCCCGGATGTTCCGGTTCGGTGTCGCCGCGTTCGGAACGCTCTCTCTCCTGACAACCTTCGCGCCCTCGGTCGGCGCTCTGATCGCTTTGCGGGCTCTGCTGGGCGTCGTTGCGGCGGCCTGCATCCCGTCGTCGACGGCCATGATCGCTCAGCTCTACCCCCAGCAGCGCACTCGCGCTCGCGCCCTGGCCGTGTGGACGGCGATCAGCGGCGTCGGCCTCGCATCCGGACCACTCGTCGGTGGAGTCCTCGTCGGCGTCGCCGGGTGGAGAGCGGTGTTCGTCATCAATGCGCCCGTCGCCATCGTCGTGCTGCTTCTGGTTGCACACCGTGGCTTCGCCAGCGCTCGGGCGAGGCGCCCGATCAACGTTGCCGCGCAACTCCTCGCGTGCGCGTCGCTCGCCTCACTCAGCGGCGCGCTCATCGCACTCGGCGGAGGCCGAGCGTCTGTCGCAGCGCCTCTGCTCGTCGCAGCCGTCTGCTGCGTTGGGACACTGGTCGCTGTCGAACGCCGCAGCGCGCACCCGGTGTTCGTGCCCGCCATTCTCCGAGCGCGCGGCGTTGGCGCCGGCCTGCTCGCCGGAGGGGTCGTCAATTTCGCGCTCACCGGTGTGATCTTCGCCATACCGCTGGTTCTCGCTGCGCAGTTTCGGCTGGCACCGATGAGCATCGGGCTGTTCCTTCTCGCGCTCACCATCCCCTGCGCGCTCAACCCCCTCCTCACGGGTTACCTCGTCGCGCGCCACGGAAGCAGGCCGCCCATCGTCGGAGGGCTGGCACTGGTCGCCGTCGGGCCTCTGCTACTGGGCTTCTGCATTGCAGCCGGGCTTCCGCTCGTCGTATTCGCTCTGGGACTCGCCGTCACAGGGTTCGGGATCTCGTTCGCGCTGCCCGCGTTGGTGTCTGCCGTGCTCGGCGCGGTGCCGGCGGATACCGCGGGCAACGCCAGTGGTCTCCTGAACGCGGTGCGTCAGATGGGTGCGACGATGGGCGTCGCCGTCATGGGCGCCACCCTTGCGACGCCTCCCCTCGCCGTCGGCGGGGCCAGTGCGATCTTCATCGCCGCCGCTCTCGCTGCAGTCGGTTGCATCGTCTACGCCGTCCTCACTCGACCGAAGTGATCCAGCCACCACATCCCGTGGGCGGGGACTCTTACGACGCGCTCTGTCACCGGACTAGGCTGTCGTCCGTGATGACCGGATCGGCCGTAGGCCACGCACAGATCGGTGAACCGGCCGCCGGCTGAGCCGCCCTCGGGGCCGCGCGCCTCCCTCCGTCTCGTGATGCCAGATCAACGACACGAGACAAAAAGGAGACAACCATGCCCATCACACCTCGGGAGACCAACGATCTCTCGGCGCAGACCAGCAGGCTCGTCGCGTGGAGCGACGAACTCCGGCGGACGCATCAGCAGCTACGGGACGCCGTGCGGGCCACCCGCGAAGCCGCCGGAAGCGATGACTCGACCCGCGAGGCGAGCCGCGAGCTGCTGCTGCTCTGTCACGGCTTCTGCGTCGCCCTGAACGCCCACCACACCGGCGAGGACCGGTCCCTGTTCCCGGCCATCGAAAGGGCGCACCCGGAGCTGGCGGCCACACTCCGCGCGCTCGAACAGGATCACTCCATGATCGCTCACCTCCTCGCCGAGCTGGAAGCGGCCGTCACCCGGTCGGCCTCCCGGGCCGAGCTTCACGGGCACCTGGAAGGCGTGTCCGCGATCATGGAGAACCACTTCCGCTACGAAGAGCGTCGACTACTCACCGTCCTGAAGGGATTGGAGTTGAACGCTGACGTGGAGGACGTCCTCGGTCCTCTGTGACGTCGGGCGGTGATCCCCGACATCGTCGCCCGACTCACGAGCGACGTCAGGGCTGGACGACGGTCAGCGGGCCTTCGTCTGACGTGGGGGGTTCGAAATGATCGAAGTACTCGGCCGCCAGCTCCTCGCTGAGACCGAAGTCGTCTCCGTGTGCGAGAGCACGGGCACGAATCCGTGCCAGGGCGACCTCGCGCGGGGTTGCCAGGTAGATCGTCTGGGGCTCGACGCCCAACGGCCTCAGCAGCTCGCGGTACTCCTCCCGAGCTCGCCGGGACCAGAACGAAAAGTCGAGCACGACATCCGAGCCGGCCGCAACGAGCCCCAGGAGTTTGCGGCGCAGTTCGTTCTCGATCTCCTCATGGACGTCCGGCGCCAAAGGCATCGAGCGGATGCCCCTCGACCAGGCCTCTTGGTCGAATGAGAGACGCACCATGCCGTCCTCCTCAAGACGTCGGGCGACAGTCGACTTGCCTGAGCCAGCCGGCCCGCACATCAATACGACGCGACTCACTCGGTCGTTCGTCCCGTGGTTCGAGTTCACAGCCCTAGGGTAACCAGCCCGCCCTCGGCGCGCCGGACGGGCTTCATGCCGGCTCCCACGCCGACAGGACGCGATCGACCATGCTGCCGCGGCGGAACCCTGGCTCGAACTGCTCCAGGATGTCGGCGTTGATGGTGCCGTATGTCGTGCCCGGCCGGTGTTTGAGTCCCTCGTGGAACGTCGCGAGGAACCCGAGCTTGAAGTCGTCGCGCGGGTACGCCCGGAGGATCTCCTCGATCGCCTCCTGGTCCAGTTCATCGACGCCGAGTCCGACAGCGTCTGTGAGCACGCCGAGGTTGGTTGCGGCGATTTCGGGGCCCATCCTGCCCGGGATCTCTGGCGTGGTGTGCAGCGCGATCGCCTGCCAGACGGTCTCCGCGGCTGAGGCGGAGTAGCCCTCGGCAGCGAGGAACTCGCGAGCGAGGTCGGCGCCATCCACTTCGAATCGTTGTGGCGTCGGAGACGGCGGCACGAGCAGTCCGCTGTCGTGGAACAGCGACGCGAGGAAGAACAGTTCCCGGTCGGGTTCGAGCCCGCGCGCCCTGGCGCGCAGCGATCCGAACAGGAACACGCGGAGCGAGTGGTCGAACAGCGGAGCGCTGCTCTGGCTTCGCACGAGCCGTTCCGCCGCCCGGGCGCCAGGGGTGCTCGGGATCTCTACGCCTGCGATAATTCTCGACATGTCATGCTCCTCGGGTGTGGATGCGGACCGTGCGTCCACCATCCACGGTGCCAGCGTGCGGCCTCCCGTCGCTGCCTGCGGCCGGCCATGAATCACCCGGAAACGGACCCCGTCGGCCGCACGGTCGTGATCCTGGTGTACGACGGCGCCAAACTCCTCGACGTCGCCGGCCCGGCTGACGTCTTCGGCGAGGCGAACCGACTCGGCGCCGATTACCGGATCGCGCTCGTCTCCCCCGACGGCGCGGATGTGATCACGTCGGTCGGCATCCGGGTCGCCGTCGACGGCGACGCCGAGCTGGCGGCCGACGCCGACACCGTCATCGTCGCCGGGGCGGACGCATACCCGAGCACTCGCGTCCCCTCTCACCTTGCGGATGCGGTGCGGACACTGTCGGTCAGGACGCGCCGTCTGGCCTCGATCTGCACCGGCGCGTTCATCCTGGCCGAGGCCGGCCTCCTCGACGGAAAGCGTGCGACCACGCACTGGAAGGTCGCCCAGGCGCTCGCCTCCCGCTACCCGCAGACAGCGGTGGATCTCGACGCCATCTACGTGCGCGACGGCGAGACATACACGTCGGCCGGTGTGAGCGCGGGCATCGACCTCGCGCTCGCGCTGGTCGAGGAGGACTACGGGGCGAATCTCTCACGCGACGTCGCGCGCGCACTCGTCGTCTACCTGCAGCGGGCGGGAGGCCAGTCGCAGTTCTCGGCGCCCCTCCAAGGGGCGCCCCCGCGGACGCCGGCGCTCCGGCGGATCGTGGATCTGGTCGTCGCCGATCCGACGGCGCGCCACACCCAGGCCGAGCTTGCCGAGCACCTGAACGTGAGCACGCGGCATCTCAGCCGGCTGTTCCGCGACGAGCTGTCGACAACGCCGACGCGGTACGTGGAGTCGATCCGCTTCGACATCGCGCGATCGCTCCTCGATCAGGGCTACAACGCGACGGAAGCCGCCGAGCGGGCCGGCTTCCCCAGCTACGAGAGTCTGCGGAGAGTGTTCTCCCGCGAGCTCGGGATCTCTCCCGCCGCGTACCAGCGCCGATTCCGCACCTCCCAGCCGGACGATTCGGAGGATGGGCCGGCGTTCAGCCCTCGCTGACCCGCACGATCGTCTTGCCGTTGCCGCCGCTGCCGTTGAGGAACGCGCCCGCGGCGTCATCCAGCGAGACCACATCGCCGACGAAGGTGCGGAGCCGGCCGTCGCGCACCCGCTGAGCGAGTTCGTCCAGCTGCCGTCGTTCGGGCTCCACCACGAAGAACGCGGCGGTGACGCCTGGACGCTGAACGGGCGGAGGCTCGACGATCGTGACGAATGTGCCGCCGTCGCGCACCAGTCCGGCCGAACGGGCGCCGATCTCGCCGCCGATGACATCGAACACCAGGTCGGCCTCCCCCACCGCCTGCGACCAGTCCCCCGTCGTCTCGACGAACCGGTGCACGCCCGCCTCTGTCGCGCGCTGACGGTGCGCGGGTCGGCCGATGCCGACCACGAAGGCGCCCTCGCCTGCGGCCAGCTGGGCCACCACCGATCCGACCCCACCGGCGACGCCGTTGACGACCACGGTCTGACCGGCCTGGAGGCGTCCATGTTCGAACAGCCCCTGCCACGCGGTGAGGCCCGAGATGGGAAGGCTGGCCGCGGTGACGACGTCGATGTCCGCCGGCAGAGGGGCGAGGTTCCGCGCCTCCACCGCGACCTGCTCTGCCAGCGACCCGTCGCGCGCCCAGTCGGCGAACCCGAACACGCGCTGACCGACCGTGAGGCCGGTCGTTCCGTAGCCGAGCTGTGTGACGACGCCGGCGAGTTCGTGCCCGGGGATGCTGGGAGTGCGGTCGCGGCCGGCGCGGTCGGCCCAGGTCGCCGGCCAGTCCAGTTCACCAGGGGTGAAGCCGGCGGCCCTCACCTCGACGATGACGTCGTTCTCGGCTGCGTGCGGCTCGGGCCGCTGCGTCAGCGTCATGCCCGCGACGCCCTGGGCCTTGTCCACCACCGTGATCGCTTTCATGTGCGGCCTTCCTGTTCGCCTTTCTCGGATGTGTGCTGTGCTCGGTCAGGATCCGAGTGCTGCATCACTCCGGCCACGCGGAGTTCTGGATGACCTCGACGAAGTCCGTCCGGCGGAAGCCTGGCACGAAGTGCTCGAGCACATCGGCGTTCACGGTGCCGAAGGTCGAATCGGGTCGCTGGGCGAAGCCGTCGGTGAAGGCAGCCAGGATGCGCTCCTTGAACTGCGGGCGGGGATGCGCTGCCACGACGGCCGCGATCTCGTCCTCGGTGAGCGCATCCAGCCGCAGGCCGAGCACGTCGGTCTCGACTCCCGCTGTGGTGGCCGCGATGACAGGTGCCATGCGCCACGGTACCTCCGGAGTCGTGTGCAGCGCGATGGCCGTCCAGACCTGCTCGGCGTCGGCGGCGCTGAACCCGTGCGAGGCGAGGAAGGCGCGCGCCTGGTCAGCTCCATCCAGTTCGAAGCGCTGCTGGTCGCCGCGATAGGGCGGGACGAGCCCGAGATCGTGGAACAGGGCGGCGACGTAGAGGAGCTCCGCATCCGGCCGCAACCCGGCACGCGCCGCCTGAAGCGACCCGAACAGGAAGACCCGCCTGGAGTGGTTGAAGATGAGTTCCGGCGTGGTGGTGCGGACCAGCTCGGTCGCGTCGGCGACCAGGCTGCTGTCGGGGACCACGACCCCGGCGATGACTTCGGTGGACACAGCTTCTCCTCCAGTGGATGCGGATGGCAGCGGACCTGCTCGCTTTCGAGTCTGCGCGTCCGGCCGCCGGCCGGCCCCTCAGCGTCGGCCACGAATACCCCGAATCCAGACGCACTCCACCGCGCGGGGAAGAGGGCCGTCGATGCACTGACTCGCCGGCACCGCACTCCCGCGACTATGGCAGCCCGCTGCGGGCGGTTCGGCTGACGCGACGTCCGGAATCCGCGAGCATCGGGATACGGACGATCGAAGGATGGGACGTGCGGTCGAGCAACGCACACCGACCGTGCCACGTGCACCGCAACGGCTCCCGACCCGTACCCCTACCGAAGGACCTCTCCGTGACCAGCACCCATGTCGCCATCGATCCAGCCATCCTCTACTTCGGGACCCCCGTCGCCCTGATCAGCACACTCGATGCGGACGGGATCCCGAACCTCGCCCCGATCTCATCGATCTTCTGGCTCGGGCATCGGGCGGTTCTCGGGATCGCCGCTCGTTCGCAGACGGGCCGGAACCTGGCCTCCACGCGCGAATGCGTGATCAATCTTCCGGACGCCCGGCTCGTCGACGCCGTCGACCGGCTTGCTCTGACCACCGGCCGCGATCCCGTTCCACCGCGCAAAGCGGCGGTCGGCTACCGACATGTGCGGGACAAGTTCGCGCACGCCGGGCTCACGCCCACCGCATCCGAAACCGTGGCACCCCCGCGCGTCGCCGAATGTCCGGCCACGATGGAGGGTGCGGTCATGCACGTGCACGAGCTGAAACGAGACGATCCGGCAGAGGCGGGAAGCATCATCCTCGCCGAGGTGGCCGTCTCGCGCGTCCACGTGCACGAGGAGATCCGGATGCACGGGCATCCGGACCGCATCGACCCGCTGCGCTGGCAGCCGCTCCTGATGTCGTTCCAACGGTTCTTCACGACCGGCGACGAGGTGAGCCCCTCCCGCCTGGCGACGATCGATGAGGAGTGGTACCGGCCGACCGCGGCGTAGTGCCGGCAGGACTGCAGGGCACGAGACCTGGCCGTATCGGCCGCTGGGGTTGTACGAGCATCGACTCGGGCGGCGATGGCGCCTTCGACGGTGGCGGAGGGCGTGGGATTCGAACCCACGAGACATTTCTGCCCACCAGTTTTCAAGACTGGCTCCATCGGCCGCTCGGACAGCCCTCCTGGCGCCGGCGCAAACCGGCGTCGCCCGATTCTAACGGACGAGGGGATGCGCGCCTGGCACGGCCCCGCGCATACCGTGCCGCGCGCCTAGTCGGAGTACGGCTTGGAGCAGGTGTACTGGTTGGCGGTCTGACCGTGGACGTCCGACGGGAGGTCGACGGACCCGGAGGTCGACTGCGTCGGAGCGTCCGTCGACGGCGTGCCGGTCGCCGGAGCGCCCGTTGCCGGTGCGCCCGTGGCCGGGGTGCCCGTTGCCGGCGCGTTCGGGTCCGCCTCGGAGCCGACACCCGTGTCGCCGGTGAGCGTGATCGGCTGGTCGTTCTTAAGCGCGGTCATCAGCGTGTCCGCCGCGTCCGTGCTCGGCGCGACGCCGTCGCCCTCGTAGTGGTTGGGGTACTGCACGAACACCATCTGGCTGAGGTCGATGTTCTTCAGCGCCGCCGCCATCGAGGCGATCGTGGTCACGTTGTTCAGGCTCTCGGAGAGCTCGATGTTGGTGGTCGCCGCCTTCGCGAGGCCGTAGACCTTCACCGGGTTGGCGAGAGTGTCCGAGCTCTTGATGGTGCGCACGAGCGACGAAAGGAAGACCTGCTGGTTGCTGATGCGGCCGAGGTCGGAGCCGTCGCCGACGCCGTGGCGGGTGCGGAGGAAGGCGAGCGCCTGCTGGCCCTCGAGCGTGTTCTGGCCGGCCTTCACATCCAGGCCGGTGTACGGGTCGTTGATGTCGCCCGCCACGCAGACGGGAACGCCGCCGACCGCGTTGGACATCTCGATCACGCCGTCGAACTCGATGACGCCCGCGTACGGGATGTCGAGGCCGGTCAGCTTCTGCACGGTGAGAACCGTGCAGGCCAGGCCGCCGTAGCTCAGGGTGTTGTTGATCTTCTGCTTGCTCATCGCGTCGAAGCTGCCGCCCTTGGGGTCTGGGCAGGACGGGATGGAGACGTACATGTCGCGGGGGAAGCTGATGACCGTCGCGGTCTTGTGGTCGGCGGAGACGTGGAGCAGCATCGTCACGTCGTTCAGGACCTCGCCGCGCTCACCGTATGCTGCGTTGCCTCCACCGCTGTCGCTGCCGGCGAGGAGCACGTTGAACGCGCCGTTCATCGCGCCGACCTGCGGCACGACCTCTTTGCCCTTCGCGTCGACCAGCTTCACCGACGGCTTGAGACCGGCTGCCACATCCCACACCGCGTATGCGGCGACGGATGCGGTGCTCACGCCGACCACGGCGACGATCGCCGCGAGCATCCCGAGCAGGAAGCGGAGCGGGTGGCGCTGCTTGAGCCGACCGTGGCGTGCGATGCTCGGACCGGCCGACACTTCTTTCGCACGCGCCTGGGCGCGGGTGGGCAACTCGCTCATTCACTTCCTTCGATGAGATCAGGGGTTTTGCGCGCTCAGAATCGGCGCGCACTACCCTCCAGATTTACAGATCACCCTGGCAAACCTCTGGACAGCCACGCCGGAAATGCTGATCAGCGCCACGACGGAGCGCCCATCAGAGCCACGCGGGAACGTCGATCAGAGGGAGTCGAGCAGCCGCGCGAGGCCGTCCTCGACCACCGGCTCCGTCACCCGGTTCGCCACCGCTTTGACGTCGTCGGGAGCCTGACCCATCGCGACGCCGAGGCCCTCCTGCGCCGCCCAGGTGAGCATGTCGATGTCGTTCCTGCCGTCGCCGACCGCCACCACGCGCGCCAGCGGGATGCCGAGCTGCTGACGCACGCGCTCCAGCGCCGTGGCCTTGTTGACGCCGTCCGGTGCGATGTCCAGCCACGCTGTCCAGCCGATCGAGTAGCTCACCTTGTGCAGGCCCATCCGCTCCACGATGTCGAGGAACTCGTCCTCGTCGTGCTGCGGCGAGACGACCACGACGCGGGTGGCGGGATGCGCGGAGAGCTCCTCGAAGGAGACCTGCACCGCGTTCACCAGCTCCCAGTCGGTCATGCCCTCCGTGTAGCGGCGGAACCCGGTCGCGTCCTCGACCATGAAGCTCCCGCTCGGCAGATATGGGCGGATGGTCTCCAGCACCTCTGTCGGGTCGAACACCTCGACGAACTCGCGGCGGTAACCCTCATCGACGGTGTCGTCGCGTTGCATCGTGAGAGCGCCGTTCGCGCAGACCACGTATTCGCTGGTCAGCCCGAACGTCGAGTGGATGCCTCTCGCCGTCTCCCAGCTGCGGCCGGTGGCGAGCATGACCTCGTTGCCGGCGTCGCGGACGCGGGCGACGGCATCCCGCACAGCGGCGCCGATCGTCTCGTCCTCGTGGATCAGGGTGCCGTCGACGTCGAGCGCGATCAGCAGGCGGCCGTCGTCGGCCTGGTCGGCGGCGCTCACCGTGCGATCGGTTCCAGGATGTCGAGGCCGCCCAGGTATGGGCGCAGCGCCTCCGGCACGACCACCGAGCCGTCGGCGCGCTGGTGCGTCTCCAGCAGGGCGACGATCCAGCGCGTCGTGGCGAGGGTGCCGTTGAGGGTGGCGACAGGGCTCGTCTTGCCGCTCTCCGTGCGATACCGGATGTCGAGGCGGCGGGCCTGGAATGTGGTGCAGTTGGAGGTGGACGTGAGCTCGCGGTACGCATCCTGCGTCGGCACCCACGCCTCCACGTCGAACTTGCGGGCGGCGCTCGACCCCAGGTCGCCTGCGGCCGTGTCGATCACGCGGTAGCTCAGCCCGAGGGCCTGCAGCATCTCCTCCTGGTATTGCAGCAGGCGAGCGTGCTCGGCCTCTGCCTCCTCCGGGAGCGTGTAGACGAACATCTCGAGCTTGTTGAACTGGTGCACCCGGATGATGCCTCGGGTGTCCTTGCCCGCCGAGCCCGCCTCTCTGCGGTAGCAGGTGGACCAGCCGGCGTAGCGCAGCGGCTCCGTCACATCCACGATCTCATCGGCGTGGTATCCGGCGAGCGCCACCTCGCTCGTTCCGGTGAGGTAGAGGTCGTCGGCCGGCAGGTAGTAGATCTCGTCGGCGTGCGCGCCGAGGAAGCCGGTGCCCTGCATGATCTCGGGCTTGACCAGCGTCGGCGTGATCATCGGGATGAACCCGGCGCCGACCGCCTTGTCGAGCGCCATGTTCATGATGGCGAGTTCGAGGCGGGCGCCGACGCCGCGCAGGTAGGAGAAGCGTGCACCGGAGACCTTAGCGCCGCGGGCCATGTCGATGGCGCCGAGCAGTTCGCCGAGCTCCAGGTGATCGCGCGGCTCGAAGTCGAACGTCGGCTTCTCACCGACCGTCTTGACGAGCACGTAGTCGTCCTCGCCGCCCGATGGGACGCCGTCGATGATCGGGTTGCCGATGCGACGGAGCACGTCGTCGAAGCGCTTCTCCGCCTCGTTCGCGGCGGCCTGCGCCTCCTTCACCCGGCCGGCGAGGCTCTGCGCCTGCGCGACCAGCTCCTTCTTCTCGTCCTTGGGAGCGGCGGCCACCTTCTTGCCGAAGGCGTTCTGCTCAGCGCGCAGCTCCTCGAACGCCGAGATGGACGCGCGACGCTCCTTGTCGGCCTGCAGCGCTTCGTCGACGAGCTCGACGGAGTCGCCCCTGGCCTCCTGCGAACGCTTGATGACGTCGGGGTGCTCACGGAGAAGAACTGGATCGATCACGGGTTCAGCTTATCGAGGCGGCGCTGGACGTTCGGGGCGTTCGCCGTGGAAACAGGTAGCGTGAGCTTCGTGAACGATCGGGGAGCGGGGACCGCCGCGCAGGCTGCGGTCGTCTACAACCCCATCAAGGTGGACGTCGCCCGGCTGAAGTCGGCCGTCGCCGCCGCCGCTTCGGGCGCCGGCGTCCGCGACGTCCTCTGGCTCGAGACGACGGAGGCCGAGGGCGGCCAGCAGCAGACACGGGATGCGCTGGCAGCCGGAGCGACGCTCGTCCTGGCCGCAGGAGGCGACGGCACCGTGCGCGCCGTCGCGGAGGCGCTGCGCGACAGGGACGCCGACCTGGCGATCATCCCGTCCGGGACAGGCAACCTGCTCGCCCGCAACGTCGGCATCCCGTTCACGCGCCTGGAGGACGCCTGCGCTGTGGCGTTCGGGGGCGCCACGCGGCCGATCGACCTGGGGGTCGCATCCATCACGGCGAAGGACGGCGGAATCCACGAGCACGTGTTCCTCGTGATGGCGGGGCTCGGCATCGACGCGACGATGATCGCCAACACCCGCCCCCGGCTGAAACGCCGCCTCGGCTGGCTGGCATACGTGGATGCGGGCTTCCGCGCCCTCCCCAAGGCACAGAAGGTCCGCGTCGGGTACACGCTCGACGAGGGGACCACGCGCACGGCGAGAGTGAGTACGATCCTCGTCGCCAACTGCGGCAGCCTGCCTGGCAACATCGAACTCATCCCGGACGCAGCCGTCGACGACGGCGCCCTGGACATCGCGGTGCTGCAGCCGAAGTCGCTGTTCGGCTGGCTGCTGATCTGGCGCAAGGTCACCTGGGAGAACCGTGTACTTCGCCGCAGCGCCGTCGGCCAGAAGATCATCCGCTTCACCGACCGCGCCATCCGCACGGAGCTGACCTATCTTCGCGGCGCATTCGTGCGCCTGACCGTGGAGCGTCCTGAGCCGTTCGAGCTGGACGGCGACGGGTTCGGCGACGTGGTCGCTGTCGGCCTCACCGTCGACCACAAGGCCCTGCGCGTCCGCGTGCCCGCCTGACCCGGCTAACCTGCCTCACCCGCCATCGAGTCCGGAGTTGTTCAGTCCTCCGGGCGGCGTGTCGCCGGATTTACTTCGGACTCGATTGCTGCGGGCGGGCGACGCGAGGACAGCAGCGTCAGCCCCAGCAGCACCATGAGAGTGGCGAGGCCGACCGTGATGAGGGGACCGGCGAGCATCCACCCCAGTTGGCTGAAGACGAGCCCGGACACGTCGGCACCGGACGTCGCGCTCGTATTCGTGTACGAGGTGAAGACCGACATCACGTAGAGGACGATGCCGAGGGCTACCAGGCCGCCGCCGACCAGCCACAGAGTGAGCACAGCGCGATTGCGGCGCGGGGAGAAGTCGATCGTCTCGAGCATGCCGCCCCCGCGCACAGGGATCACCCCTGGCGTGGTGGGGCCGAACGCCGCGAGTTCGGCGTCGGCGCGCTCGCGTTCGACCTCCGTCTCCCAGGAGTCGGGGGCGACGACGGCACGGGATGCGGGTGCCTCCGTGACCGAGGAGGCGGACGCTGCCGAGGTCGAGGGTGACGTCGCTGCCCTCGGCGGGGCCGGCGGCCAGGCCGGTGCGGGGTCGGCTGCTGTCGCCGTCGCAGCGGCGGCGCGCTCGACGGGGCGCTGGGCCGGCCGTTCGAACGGCGTCGGAGCCTGAGGCGCGACTGGTGCAGTCGCTCCCGCCGACGCATCACGCACCCTCGTGCGCGGCCGCTCGCCCGGCTTGGGCTGGTACCCCCGCTGGAACGCCGGGTCGTAGCGCGGGTCGAAGTCGCGCGCGGCGGTGTCCCGGTTCGCGTCGTCCACGGCCATCGTGTCTGCTCCTCGCTCGGAACTCACAACTCTTCTGGCTGGCAGCCTACCCCTGGGCCGGCGTGGCGTCCGTGGTCGTCGCAACGTCCGCGACCGGCGTCGTCAGCGACGCGAGCCAGTCGCGCGCCTCCGTGAACACCTCGTCGCGGTATCTGCGGTCGTAGTCGACCGAGACCTTGTCCGCGCGCGGGTACGAGCCGAGGAAGATGACGGCCGGGCTGAACCGGCGGAGGCCGAGCAGCGCATCCGCCACCCGTTCGTCGTGGATGTGGCCGTCCGCGTCGATCACGAACCGGTAGCGGCCGAGGGCGTCGCCGATCGGGCGGGACTCGATGAGGCTCAGGTTGATGCCCCTGGTGGAGAACTGCTCCAGCAGGTCGAGGAGGGAGCCTGGCCGGTCGTCCGGCAGTTCGGCGATGAGGCTGGTCTTGTCCGCCCCGGTCGGCGCGGGGACGCTCCGCTCCGTGCTGACGAGGACGAACCGGGTGACCGCGTTCGGGTTGTCGCCGATGTTCTCCGCGAGCACCGTGACGTCGTGGTGGTCGACGATGCCTGGCGGGGCGATGGCCGCGTCCGCCGTGCTGCCCTCGAACAGCGACGCGGCGGCCGCGACGTTGCTCG
Organism: Leifsonia sp. NPDC102414; assembly: GCF_044765685.1. Lineage (NCBI taxonomy): Bacteria > Bacillati > Actinomycetota > Actinomycetes > Micrococcales > Microbacteriaceae > Leifsonia > Leifsonia sp. NPDC102414. The sequence goes on along the minus strand of NZ_JBIWKN010000005.1, from coordinate 78,059 downwards.
ACGCCGGCAGGTGCCCGTGCGCCGGCAGGTGCTCATCCAGCCACAGGTGGCACTGGGCGTACGCCACGGGATGCGCGTTGATCGTCTTCACGTCGGCGAGCGTCGTGCCCGGCCTGGCCACCAGCACGAAGTTGACGGGAACGAGGTATTCGCCGACGATCCGCAGCCCGGGAACGGTGGCAAGCGCATCCTGAGCGACGGAGACACCGCCCTCGATGGAGTTCTCGATCGCGATCATCGCGGCGACGCTGCGGCCGGAGACCACGTCGGCGAGCGCTTCGCCGACGTTGTTGACCGAGCGCCAGTGCTTGCCGCGCGCCTCCGGCACCTGGGCGAGCGCCGCCTCCGTGAACGTGCCGGACGGCCCGAGGAAGCTGTAGACCTCGTCGACGGACGCTGGCAGTTCGGCGGTGGGCTCGGCGGGATCGACGGCGTCTGGCATGGCGCTCAGCTTAGCCAACCCCTTTCTCCACAGAATGAAGTTCCACAACCTTGTGTTCCCCGCTGGCGCAACGCATCCCGAGTGGAAGGATGGGTGCCATGAACGAACGAGCTGGCACCCCCGCACAGGCCTCCGACCTGGTCGACGTCGATGCGCTCCGGCGCGCGTACTACGAGCTGAAGCCGGATGTGAGCATCCCGGAGCAGAGGGTGGTGTTCGGAACGTCCGGTCACCGCGGCAGTTCGTTGAACACGGCGTTCAACGAGAACCACATCGCCGCCACCACGCAGGCCATCGTGGAGTACCGCGCCTCCCAGGGCATCACGGGGCCGCTGTTCCTCGGTGCGGACACGCACGCGCTGAGCGAGTACGCGACGACCACGGCCCTCGCCGTGCTCGTCGGCAACGAAGTGCGCGTGCTGGTCGACGAGTTCGACGACTGGGTGCCGACGCCCGCGCTGTCGCACGCCATCCTGCGCTACAACAGGGCAGGGCACTCGGATCAGGCGGACGGCATCGTCGTCACCCCGAGCCACAACCCGCCGGCGGACGGCGGCTTCAAGTACAACCCGCCGCACGGCGGCCCTGCCGACACGGATGCGACGAGCTGGATCGCCAACCGCGCCAACGAGCTCATCGCCGACGAGCTGCGCGGCGTGCGCATGAGCGAGCCGAGCGCGGTGGAGACGTACGACTTCCGTGGAACGTACGTCGACGACCTCGAGAACATCATCGACGTGAAGGCGATCCGCGACAGCGGCATCCACATCGGCGCCGACCCGCTCGGCGGGGCGAGCGTCAACTACTGGGCGGCCATCGCAGAGCGCTACGACCTCGACCTCACGGTAGTGAACCCCACGGTGGACCCCACCTGGAGCTTCATGACCCTCGATTGGGACTCCAAGATCCGGATGGACCCGTCCAGTCCGTCTGCCATGGCGTCGGTTCTCGCGCACAAAGACGACTACGACATCCTCACCGGCAACGACGCAGACGCCGACAGGCACGGCATCGTCACGCCGGACGGCGGCCTGATGAACCCCAACCACTACCTCGCGGTCGCCATCGACTACCTCTACCGCACGCGCACGGAGTGGCGGAAGGACGCAGCGGTCGGCAAGACCCTCGTCTCCTCGTCGATCATCGACAAGGTGGCCGAGTCACTCGGACGCCGCCTGTGGGAGGTGCCGGTCGGCTTCAAGTGGTTCGTCCCCGGCCTGATCGACGGTTCGGTGGGCTTCGGCGGCGAGGAGAGCGCCGGTGCCAGCTTCCTCCGCTTCGACGGCTCGGTCTGGACGACAGACAAAGACGGCATCCTCCTCGCTCTGCTCGCCAGTGAGATCCGCGCCGTGACCGGCAAGACCCCGTCCCAGCTCTACGCGGAGCTCACCGAGAAGTTCGGCGACCCGGTCTACGAACGAGTGGATGCGCCGGCCAGCCCCGCCGAGAAGTCCGCCCTCTCCAAGCTCGATGGCGAAGCGATCACCGCCACTGAGCTCGCCGGCGAGCCGATCATCGCCAAGCTCAGCCGCGCCCCCGGCAACGACGCCGCCCTCGGCGGCGTCAAGGTCGAAACGGCGAAGGCCTGGTTCGCCGCTCGCCCGAGCGGCACCGAGAACGTCTACAAGATCTACGCCGAGTCCTTCGACGGCGCCGACAACCTGCGCGAGGTGCAGGAAGAGGCGAAGCGCATCGTGTCAGAGGCGCTGGCGGGAGCGTAGCGGGGCGGGCGCGGTCAACCCCAGCGCTCGCCGCGCGGCGTCGAGACGATCGAGCCTCAGTGACCGTTCAGCGACGCCGAGGCGATCGGGCCCTCGCGATCGTCGCCCGCGTAGCGGACCTGCACGGTCCAGGTTCCGATCCCTGTCCACCAAGGGAGGCTGCTCTCCCAGCGGCCGCTGCCGTCGAGGGCGAGCGTGGACCATGAGCCGGAGGTTGTGAGGCGTCCTTCGACCCGGGCCCGTGGCACACCGGTGATCGTGAGGCTGGTTCCGTCTCCCCTGCCGTCGAGAGTGAGCTCGGGCGCGTCCAGAACGACTGTCACGGATGCGGCTGGTGAGAGACGCCCCTGGGCGTCCGTCTGGGTGACGGAGAGCGCGCTCGTTCCGGTGGCGAGGTCACCGATCGGCGGCGATGTCCACGCACCGTCGGCGTCCGCCGTGACCGCGACCGTGCCTGCGGATGCGTTGATCGTCACCGTCGCGCCCGGCGCGGCGGTGCCGGACAGGATCGGGAAGTAGCGGCCGCCCGCAGTGTCCACGGTCGTCACGACCGGAGCAGGGGCCGTCGGCGTCGGCGTGGGCGTGGGTGTCGAAGTCGGTTTCGGTGTGGGCGTGGGTGTCGAAGTCGGTTTCGGTGTGGGCGTGGGCGTGGGCGTCGAAGTCGGTTTCGGTGTGGGCGTCGGCTTCGGGGTGGCCGTCGGCTTCGGGGTGGCCGTCGGCGCCTTCTGGCTGGAGGTCGACGGCGCGGGTTGCGAACCGTCAGAGGCCGACTGGTCGGCCGGTGCCGGATCCTCGGGCACCGGAACCGTGGGCACGGGCGTCGGCGAGGCGGTCGGCGGAGCGCTCGGCGACGCGACGGGCTTCACCGCAGGCGGCGACACGGGCGACGACGAATGTGCGGACGTATTCGCTGCGACCGGCGCCTCCGCCGGAGCGTGAGAGACGGCGGCGAAAACAGCGACTCCCGCCACGACGATGGCGCCGACGACGAGGCCGGCGCCGACCAGGACGGCCGTGCCCGTCGCCGCGCCGGAGGTGCCACCGACTGCGCCCACCCCCGCCACACCACTCGTTGCACCGCCGCTCGCAGCACTCCCGCTCGCAGCGCTCCCGCTCGAAGCACTACCGCTCGAAGCACTACCGCTCGCAACACTCCCGCCCGCAACACCTCCCGGCGCCCCGGCACCCCCGCCGAGCATCCCGACCCCACCCAGCGTCGACGCCGACGCCGCGCCGCCCGCGCCGCTCGTCGACAGCCACGCCGTGTACGCCACCGCGCCGCCGATGCCCGCGACAAGCGGCAGCAGGGCGAGTCCCACCTGACGGTTGGCCTCTCCCGCGTCCCTGGCCGCCATCGTGCAGTCCGCGCATCCGTCGAGGTGGCGTTCGATGCGGGCGCTGGTGCGCTTGGCGGTCTTGCCGCGGAGGTGGGCGCCCAGGTGGTCGATCGTCCACTTGCACTCCGAGTCGGCAGGGACCGACGCCAGGTGAGCCTGGATCCACGCCTGCCGGAGACCTTCGCGCGCCCGGTATGCGAGGGCGGCAGCCGAGTTGGCGCTGATGCCGAGCAGCGGCGCGAGTTCGCGCGGGGCGAGCCCTTCCACCTCCGTGTACCAGAGCACTTCCTGCCACTCCGCGGAGAGGGTGCGGAACGCCGTCATCGCCAGCGAACCGTCGAGGGCGGCGAGTTGCGCGTCCTCGCTGAAGCGGGGATCCTCGATGAGGTCGGCATCGTCGACGGGAATCTCGCGGCGTGCCCTCCCCCAGCCGGCAGCGGTGTTCCTGATGGTGGTGAACAGGTACGGCCGGAAGGCGGCCGTCGGCCCTCCGCCGGACTCGATCGCCTTGAAGATGCGGGCGAACGCCTCGGAGACCAGGTCGTCGGCGTCGAGGGACGGGCTGTGCGAGCGCGCGACGGCCAGCCCCGCCGACGCGTGTCGACGCCACAGTTCGCCGTACGCGTCGCGGTCGCCGGTGCGTGCCAGCTCAACGAGCTCTCCGTCTGAACGGCCTGCGACGTCTCGTCGCGCGCCGAAGAGCGCTCTCGCCATGTGTGTCAACCTCCGGGTACAGGTGGTGCAGCGGACCGCGCCCCTTCGGGAGGGCGAACGGTCCCAACGGAGGAGAGACGATCACATCACGCGATCATGATGCGATCTCGGCGAATTCCCAGGGACCAACTCCCGGGATGCGCTCCGCCGCCCCTACTGCCCGCTCTCCCTGCGCACCAGCTCGTCCAGCGCCGCGAACGCCCTCGCCACTCCCGCGCATCGCTGCACGTCGCCCGACATGGCGAGTTCCGCGGCGATCAGCGAGACCCTGCTGCGTGCATCCACCAGCCCGCGCAGATAGGCGTCACGCTCTGTCGCGGTTCGCACGTCGTCGACGAGCTTCCCGCTGCGAGCCGCGCCGGCGAGCCTGCACTCGATCGCGGGCACCAGCACGCTCAGGTCGCGCAACGATTCGGAGAGCAGCACGATGCTGTCGCAGTCGTCGACGTATCCGCCCGCCAGTCCGACGAGCACATTGCCGTCGCGAGACCAACGGACCAGTTCTCCGACAAGCGGATGGTCGAGGGCCGGCATGGTCACACCGTCGCGCTGGAGAGCGCGGCCATCAGGCTCAGCAGGGCGACGACGGCGACAGCCACTCCTGCGCCGACGACGATGGATGCGCGCCAGCGCTCGACAGCGGACGCGGACGCCGGCTCGGCCGCCTCGGTGCACGCGCTGTCGAGTTCGGCTCTGAGTTCGGCGAGCGTCTTGCGCTGCTGGCCCAGCACGTACGGAGCATCGCCGTCCGGCATGATCATCGGATACCTTCATCGCTTCGGGGGTCGTCCAGCGGCCACCGGCCGCTGTCATCCGAAGAGACGCGGAATCGTCGCGCCGATGACGCGACATCGCGAAGAAATACCGTTACGGTCCGTAGCTCGTGCCGCCTGGCACTCCGAAGAACTCCTCCAGCGTGGTCACGCCGGTCGTGTGCAGCTGGGTGGCGAGGGGCACGCCGATGTAGCGGAAGTGCCACGGTTCGAAGGTGAAGCCGGTCACCGGCACCTTGTCGGCCGGGTAGCGCAGCAGGAAGCCGAACCGCCACGCGTTCGCGGCGAGCCACTCCCCCTGCGGCGTCTGCGCGAAGCACGCGGCGAGGGAGCATTTCGCCGGGACGGCACTGATGTCCACCGCCAGGCCGGTCTGGTGCTCGCTGTGCCCAGGCCGGGACGTGTCGGTGTCGGCGAGCGCCTGACCGTTTCTCGCGACGTCGTCGTTGTACACCCGCACCTGCGAGTCATAGGAACGGTATGCGCTCTGCACGGAGAAATCGAGACCGGCCTCCGCCTTGCCCGCGGCGAACATGGCCACCAGCGCCGTCGCAACCTCCTGCCGCATCGGCTGGCGGTTCACGTAGCGCACCTCGGGGTACACCAGGTCCGCAGGCACGTACTCCTGCGGTCTCAGAGCGCGAGCCTTGTTGGCGACGACCCAGGTGCTCGCCGGGTCGTCGATCGACTGCGCGGTCTTATCGAAGCCGACGACCAGCGGAGGCGGCGTCACCGTCGGCATCGGGCGTGACGGCGTCGGAGACTGCGCCTGACGCGGCGGCTTCGTGTGCGGAGCCCCGGAGCGACGTGGATGCTCGGCCGCCGTTGCCCCGCCCGTCGCGCATCCGCTGAGGGTGGCGACGACGATGAGCGCGCCGCCGAGCAGCGCGGCAGCGGTCGCACGCGCTCTGCGTGTCCGAAGGTCCCCCAGTTTCACGCGCTGAGCCTAACCCGTCGCCGGGTCGAAGAACCGGCACGAACGGCCGAATCGCAGCAGCTGCCCAGCACCTGTGCAGCTGCGGCGGAGCCGCGGTGCCGCCTACTTGGAGAGGCTCCAGAAGTGACCGATGGCGCCTGGGTGCTCGACCGTGATCGTGTTGTCGAGGTCGCGGTAGTCGGTGTCCTCGTTGTGGCCGACCATCTTGATCACGATCTTGCCGTCGACGTGCTCGACCGCTGAGACGATCTGCACGTGGTCGAGGGAGTCGTTGTCGTTCCAGTCGAACATCACGATGTCGCCCACCTTGATGTTCTGGCGCTGGTCGAGCGGGTACTCCGTGAGGCCGAGGGAGGCGGCGTTCGCCTGGAAGTACGCATCCATCGCCGGCACGTAGCCCCAGGCCGGGCTCCAGTCGGCCGCGGCGTTCTTGTTGTACCAGTCGTCGTTCATCTGCCAGCCGCGAGCGATCAGCGTCTGGCTGACGAAGTTGGCGCAGTCGCCGCCGACCGGATTGAGGTCGCCCCACTCGGCGGTGTTGTAGTTCTTCCAGTAGGTCATCGCGTACGCCAGCTGCTTGTCGACCGGCGTGGCCACCTGGTAGTCGTACGCCTTGTCGCTGGATGCGATGGCCTTGCCGTCCTTGCCGGTGAGCGCCACATCCACTGCCCCGGCCTGGAAGTTGGCCGCGGGAGGAACGACGGCGACGACCTTGCTGTCACTGGTGTGCGTGACGGTGGCCTGCTGGCCGCCGATCTGGACGCTCTTCACATCGTCGAGGTTGCTGCCGGAGATGGTGACCGTGCCGGAGCCGGAGACGCTGCCTGCGGCCGGCTTGATGGTCGAGATGCTCGTGTCCTGCGTGGTCGGGGACGCGGCTCCCGCGACGGCCTTGGTGACCGGCGACGGCTCTCCGGCGCATCCGGTGAGGACGAGCGCGGTGGCTGCGGTGAAGCCCGCCACGGCGAGGAGGCGGCGGGAGGCGGAAGAACGGGACTGGCGGCGCATGGGACCTTCAGATCGATGGGGGCGTCGGATTCGGGTCTTCATTCACCGTACGCCTCATTCTTAGGCGTGACCTGTGCGGGGGTCAGGTGTCCGCCGAATTCGGTCCATACATCCGCATGAACTGGCGGAAGGGCCGCTCGCGTTCGCCCGTGGCGAACGTTTACAGATGACAAGTACTTCACGTTGCTGAAACACTCGCACTGGGTGTAACTTTGCACTCTCCGCAAATTTCTTTTTGTGCCCCACACCGGTGTGACTCCCGTGGCTCGGGCGTCCCCATTCAGACTCTCGACTCGGAGATTCATGTCAAGCCAAGCATCCGCGGCCCCGGCCGCACCGAGGAACGCGATCATGACGCACCGTCAGATCCTGTTCGTCATTTTCGGCCTCATGGCCGGAATGTTCCTGTCAGCACTCGACCAGACCGTCGTCGGAACCGCCATCCGCACGATCGGTGACGACCTGCACGGCCTCAGCCAGCAGGCCTGGGTCACCACGGCCTACCTGATCGTCTCGACGATCGCCACACCGATCTACGGCAAGCTCTCCGACATCTTCGGTCGGCGCCCGCTGTTCATCCTCGCCATCGTGATCTTCGTCGTCGGCTCGTTCGCCGCGTCGTTCTCCACCTCGATGATCGAGCTCGCGGTGTTCCGCGCCATCCAGGGCCTCGGCGCCGGTGGCCTGATGTCGATGCCGCTCGCGATCATGGGCGACATGCTCGCCCCGCGCGAGCGCGCCAAGTACCAGGGCTACTTCCTCGCCGTCTTCGGTATCTCCAGCCTCATCGGCCCGCTGGTCGGTGGCCTGTTCGCCGGTGCGAATCAGATCCTCTGGATCGCCGGATGGCGCTGGGTGTTCCTCATCAACGTGCCGATCGGCGTCGTCGCGCTCATTATCGTGCTGCGGTTCCTGCACCTGCCCAAGCGCGAACGCGGCTCCGCCCGCATCGACTGGTGGGGCGCGACCGCTGTCGTCGTCGCGCTCGTCCCGCTGCTGCTCGTGGCGGAAGAGGGCCGTGACTGGGGCTGGGGCAGCGCAGGCGCCATCGCCTGCTACGTGATCGGCGCCATCGGCATCCTGGCCTTCATCTTCATCGAGATGGCCATGAAGGACGACGCGCTCATCCCGCTCAAGCTGTTCCGTTCCTCCACGTTCTCGATGGCCACCATCATCGGTGTGTTCGTCGGTTTCGGGATGTTCGGCGCCATGCTGACCCTGCCGCTCTACCTGCAGCTCGTGCTCGGCGCGACGCCGACGGAGTCCGGCCTGCAGATGCTCCCGATGATCCTCGGCCTGATGATCTCCTCGATCGCATCCGGCCAGATCATCTCGCGCACCGGGCACTACCGGCAGTTCCCGATCATCGGTACAGCGCTGCTGTCCGGCGGCTTCTTCTACCTGACGTTCCTCAAGTTCGACAGCTCGTACTGGTTCATCGCCGGCGCCATGCTGCTCATCGGCCTCGGCCTCGGCCAGCTCATGCAGACGCTGACCATCGCCAGCCAGAACTCGGTTGGCCTGAAGGACATGGGCGTGGCGACCAGTGCATCCACGTTCTTCCGTCAGATCGGTGGAACGCTGGGCACGGCCGTGCTGCTGTCGCTGCTGTTCACGGTGATGCCAGGCAACATCCAGACGTCGCTGACCGACAAGCCCACCCTGACGAACGCTCTGGATGCGGCCCTCACCCCTTCGGTGGCGAGCGCCCCGGAGAACAAGCAGATCATGGACACGATCTACAACAAGATCGTGACCCCGCTCGAGGCGAACGCACAGAAGGCTGCACACGATGCGGGCGTCGCGCAGCTCGTCGCCACGGGCGTTCCTGCCGATGTCGCCGCCGCTCAGGTCCCAGCTGCCCCGATCGACTTCTCGAACGCCGACCAGCGCTCGCAGGTGGTCGACAAGGCGGTGCCGACCCTGCAGACCGAGCTGAAGAAGTCGGGCGCGACGGGCAACGCCAGCCTCGACGACACGTCGTTCCTGAACGGCGCTGACAAGCGGCTCGCGAAGCCGTTCCTCGTCGGATTCAACCAGTCGGCCATCGAGGTCTACTGGGTGGCGCTCATCGTGGTCCTGATCGCGTTCGTGCTCACCTGGTTCTTCAAGACGCCGCCGCTGCGGGCCAAGTCGGCCCTGCAGGAGGCAGCGGACAACGCGGCGGACGCCGCAGACGCCAAGGCGGACCGCGAGCGCGTGCTCGCTGGAACCGCGGCGTCGGAGGCGGACGAGGAGCTCGACACGGGCATCCTCGCCCACCGCGCGGCCGACGACTTCGGCGCACTGATCGAGCCGGGAGCCGATACGGCCTCCCTGCGCGCCCAGCGCCCGAAGACGAACCCGGCCACGGACTAGGCAACGCAGGTCTCGCGTTAGCAGCGGCCGTCGCCCTTCGGGGCGGCGGCTGCTCTGCGTTGCGGCGGCGGCGGGGCCGCTGCGAGCAACGGCGCCCCGGCGCCACGGCCCGCTCGCGTCGCGCTCCGTTCGGACGGAGAACCGGCACGCCACGTCGTCGAGAACTCCGTTCGGACGGATATTCGGCCGCCACACGCCCGGACGTCCGTTCGGACGGATATTCGGCCGCCTCGCCGCTGCGGACTCCGTCCGGAAGGAGACCTGGGGCGACACGCCGCTGCGAACTCCGTTCGGACGGAAATTCGGCCGCCACACGCCCGGGAACTCCGTCCGGACGGAGGGCGCGTTTGGGGGGGACTCGGCGCGGGCGCTGGTAACGATTCGGTCACGACGCGGCCGCTCCGATCGCCGGCGCGAAGCGCTGCGGGGGCCACGCCCGCGCATCCGGAGCCCGCGGAATTGTTGGGCGAGACGCGGAATGCGCGCGCGAACGACCACCGCGAGTCCACTTCCGCGGAACCGCGCGGATGAGAGCGCGACCACGGTTCGGCTTGACAGCGGCCGCAATGCTTGCATATTCTCTGTGGCAACCCGTGAGAGCGCTCTCACGACACCAGGTGAGAGCGCTCTCATCGGCACCACACCAGACCACGCACACAAGGGAGTGACCGTGAAGTTCTCACGACGCACCAAGGTTGTCGCCGCCGTTGCCGGCGCAGCATCCTTCGCCCTCCTCGCCGCAGGATGTTCATCCAGCGGCGGAGACGGCGGCAGCAGCTCGAACCCGATCACGTTGACCGTCACCACGTTCGGCACGATGGGATTCGACAAGCTCTACTCGCAGTACGAGAAGGAGCACCCGAACATCAAGATCAAGGCGACCAACATCGACACCGGTGACAACGCCCTGACCGACTGGCAGACCAAGGAGGCGGCCGGAAGCGGTCTCCCCGACGTCCAGGCCGTCGAAGAAGGCTGGCTCAGCAAGGTCATGCAGGTCTCCACGGACTTCAACGATCTGAAGGACTACGGAGCCGACAAGATCAAGGACCGCTGGGTCGACTGGAAGCTCAAGCAGGCCACCGACAAGGACGGCCGCATCATCGGCTACGGCACCGACATCGGCCCGGAGGGCCTCTGCTACAACAGCAAGCTGTTCGCAGCGGCCGGGCTGCCGAGCGACCGCGACTCCGTCGCCAAGCTGTTCGGCGGGGACGACGCCACCTGGGCGGACTACTTCAAGGTGGGCCAGCAGTACAAGGCCGCAACCGGCAAGGCGTTCTACGACCAGTCCGGCTTCCTCTGGAACGCCATGGTGAACCAGCAGCCGGAGGGCTACTACACCAAGGACGGCAAGCTCAACATCGAGGACAACTCCACGCTCAAGGGCCTGTGGAGCCAGCTCGCCGGCGGCGCAGCGGCCGGTCTCTCCTCCAACCAGACCCAGTGGGACTGGGGCAAGGGCAAGGCGTTCACCGACGGCTCGTTCGCCACGTTCGTCTGCCCGGGCTGGATGCTCGGCGTCGTGCAGGGGCAGGTCAAGGCCGGAGGCGGCGACGCATCCACCGGGTGGGACTTCGCCAACGTCTTCCCCGGCGGCGCAGCCAACTGGGGCGGATCGTTCCTGACGGTCCCGAAGCAGTCGAAGCACCCGAAGGAGGCCGCCGACCTCGCTGCCTGGCTGACCACGGCCAAGACGCAGGTCGCCACCTTCCAGGCGGCGGGCACTTTCCCGTCCGTGACCGCTGCGCAGTCCGACCCCGGCGTGACCGGTGAGAGCGACCTGACGAAGTTCTTCAACAACGCACCCGTCGGCCAGATCCTCGCCGAGCGCGCGAAGGGCGTCGTCGCCCAGTACAAGGGACCGGACGACTCGGTCATCCAGTCCCAGGTCTTCGGCCCGTCCGTGCAGGAGCTCGACTCCGGCAAGGCCAACGGCGACCAGGCCTGGGCCAACGCGATGACGCTGCTCAACCAGCTCGTCGTCAACAAGTAACCACCAGCACCGATCGGGCCCCTGCCGCGCAGGCGGCGGGGGCCCGCACCTGGGGAGAACCAGCGCATGACCTCCGTGACAACACCGCCGGCCGCGACAGACGGCACGAACAGGCGCGACAGCAAGACCAGCGGCAGCAAGACCAGCGGCAGCCAACCCGGCGGCAGCGACCGCCGCCGCCAGGCTCGGGATGCGCGCCGCGCCCTGACCTTCGGCCAGAAGGTGAGCCGCTTCGACGTCAAGGCGTCCCCCTACCTCTACATCGCGCCGTTCTTCATCCTGTTCGGCCTGGTCGGGCTGTTCCCGCTCGTCTACACGTTCGTCGTGTCGCTGAACAAGTGGAACCTCCTCACCGGCCCAGGCGAGTGGGTCGGCTTCGGCAACTACGTCGCCGAGCTGAACGACCCGTTCTTCTGGAACTCGCTGTTCAACACCATCAGCATCTTCCTGCTGTCCGCCATCCCGCAGCTGATCGGCGCCGTGCTGATCGCCGCGATCCTCGACCAGAACATCCGGGCCAAGACCTTCTGGCGGATGAGCGTCCTCATCCCGTACGTGGTCACCCCGGTAGCAGTCACCCTCATCTTCTCCAGCGCGTTCGACGAGAAGTACGGCCTGATCAACAACCTGCTGCAGTCCGTGCACCTCTCGCCGATCAACTGGAAGACCGAGACCTTCCCCGCCCACGTCGCCATCGCCTCGATGGTCAACTGGCGCTGGACCGGCTACAACGCTCTCATCCTCCTGGCCGCCATGCAGGCGGTCCCGCGCGACATCCACGAGTCCGCCGCCCTCGACGGCGCCGGCGCGTTCCGCCGCTTCTTCTCGATCACGCTGCCGAGCATCAGGCCCACGATGATCTTCGTCATCATCACGGCCACCATCGGCGGACTGCAGATCTTCACGGAGCCCAAGCTGTTCAACCCGTCGAGCGCCGTGCCAGGAGGGCCGCAGCGGCAGTACCAGACCACCGTGCTCTACCTCTGGGACATGGCGTTCAACCGGCAGAACTTCGGCAAGGCGTCCGCCATCGCCTGGCTGCTGTTCATCATCATCGTGCTGTTCGGGGTGCTGAACTTCCTCATCTCGCGGCGCATCGCATCCACCGAGTCCCGGATGCACGCCAAGCGCACCAAACGTCGGCTGGCCGCCCAGCGCGCCACGGCAGGGGCGGGTGACGCGGGCAGCGGGTACGGAGACGACTCGGCCACCGAGGGCGACCTCGCCCTGGTCGCCGCCAGCGAGGAGAAGAGATCATGACTGCCACCGTCGACCGCGACAGCTCCGCGGAGCAGCGCCCGTCCAGGGCGACCGCAGCGAAGGCGCCTGGCCCCAAGCCCCGTTCGAACAAGCGCCGTGCACTCGGCATCGACCGTCGTCCCGGCTTCCTGACATACGGTCTGCTGATCGTCGTCTTCATCGGCGGCGTCTACCCGCTCTGGTGGTCGGTCGTCGCCGGCTCCAGCCCGAGCAGCGTGCTGACCTCCACCTATCCTCCGCTGCTGCCAGGCGGCCAGTTCTGGACGAACGTCGCGCAGGTGCTCGACACCGTGCCGTTCTGGCTGGCGCTCGGGAACTCGCTCATCGTCTCGAGCATCATCACGATCTCGGTCGTCGGGTTCTCGACGCTCGCCGGGTACGCGTTCGCGAAGCTGAGGTTCCGTGGCCGCGAGGGCCTGATGGTGTTCGTCATCGCGACCCTCGCCGTGCCGACCCAGCTCGGCATCATCCCGCTGTTCATGGTCATGAAGCAGTTCGGCTGGACGGGCACCCTTGGCGCGGTCATCATCCCGACCCTGGTGACCGCGTTCGGTGTGTTCTTCATGCGGCAGTACCTGGTCGACGTGATCCCCGAGGAGCTGATCGAGGCGGCCCGTGTCGACGGCGCCAACATGATCCGCACGTTCTGGCACGTCGGCGTCCCCGCTGCGCGGCCCGCCATGGCGATCCTCGGCCTGTTCACCTTCATGACCGCGTGGACCGACTACCTCTGGCCGCTGCTCGTCGTGCCGCAGAACCCCACCCTGCAGGTGGCGCTGAGCCAGCTCCAGTCGGCCAAATACGTCGACTACTCGATCGTGCTCGCCGGCGCCGTGATGGCCACGATCCCTCTGCTCATCCTCTTCGTGCTCGCTGGCAAGCAGCTGGTCTCCGGCATCATGGCCGGCGCCGTGAAAGGCTAAGAATGACGTTCCAGACCAGCGACTGGCCTGACGGTTTCCTCTGGGGGTCTGCGACCGCCGCTGCCCAGATCGAGGGTGCGGCTCACGAGGACGGCAAAGAGGACTCCATCTGGGACCACTTCGCGCGCATCCCGAACGCGGTCGCCGGCGGAGACACCCCGGAGGTGGCCGTCGACCACTACCATCGGATGCCGGCCGACGTCGCCCTGATGAAGGAGCTCGGCCTGCAGTCGTACCGGTTCTCGATCTCGTGGGCGCGCGTGAAGCCGGGCGACCGCTTCGTGAACCAGGCCGGCCTCGACTTCTACAGCCGCCTGGTGGACGAGCTGCTGGATGCGGACATCCTGCCGTGGCTGACGCTCTACCACTGGGATCTCCCGCAGGCGCTCGAGGACGCGGGCGGCTGGGCCAACCGCGACACCGCATACCGTTTCCGCGATTACGCTGCGGCGGTGTACGACGCGCTCGGCGACAGGGTGAGCCACTGGACGACGTTCAATGAGCCGCTCTGCTCCTCGCTGATCGCGTACGCGGCCGGTGAGCACGCCCCTGGCAGGCGGGAACCGCGCGCCGCTCTGGCCGCACTGCACCACCAGCACCTCGCGCACGGGCTCGCGACGCAGACCCTGCGCGAGAAGGCCGGCGCCGCTGCTCTCCGCGTCGGCATCACGCTCAACCTCACGAATGCCGTTCCGGACGACCAGGCGGATGCGGCCGACCGCGAGGCGGCGCGCAGGATCGACGGCCTCTGGAACCGGATGTTCCTGGAGCCGCTGCTGCTCGGCAGCTACCCGGCCGACGTCCTCGACGATCTCCGCGAGCACCGCTTCGACGAGCTCGTCCAGGACGGCGACCTGGCCACCATCGCCCAGCCCATCGACTTCCTCGGCGTGAACCACTACCACGACGACAACGTCTCCGCGCATCCACTGCCGGTGGATGCTGCGCCCGGCCTCACCCCGACCGACCGGCCGAAGTCGTCGCCGTTCGTCGGCAGCGAGTACGTGACGTTCCCGTCGCGCCACCTGCCGCAGACCGCGATGGGCTGGGAGGTCAACCCGGACGGCCTGCGCACCCTGCTGGTGCGGCTCGGCCGCGAGTACCCGACGCTTCCTCCGCTGTACATCACGGAGAACGGCGCAGCGTACGACGACACCCTCGACCCGGACGGCCGCATCCGCGACACCGAGCGAGAGGCGTACATCCTCTCCCACGTGGATGCGGTGCGCGCGGCCATCGCGGAGGGTGCGGACGTGCGCGGATACTTCGTCTGGTCCTTCCTGGACAACTTCGAGTGGGCGTGGGGCTACGAGAAGCGGTTCGGCATCGTGCGGGTGGACTACGAGACGCAGGAGCGTACCGTGAAGGACTCCGGCCACGCGTTCGCCAGGCTGATCGCGGAGACCAGGGGGCGCGTCGGCTCTAGCATGGGTCTTGCGGTAGAAAGGTGACCCGATGACCTCGGAGCAGGTGGACGGCCGGCCCGTGCCCACCCTCGAAGCGGTGGCGGCGCGCGCCGGTGTCTCGCGCGCGACCGTTTCCCGTGTGGTGAACGGCTCGACCAAGGTCACGCCCGAGGTCACGGAGGCGGTCACCAAGGCCATCGCCGATCTCAACTACGTGCCCAACAGGGCCGCCCGCTCCCTCGCCTCCCGCCGCACTCAGGTGATCGCCCTGGTCGTGCCGGAGTCGACGGCCAAGGTCTTCGCCGACCCGTTCTTCGCATCCATCGTCCAGGGGGTCGCTCTGCACCTGGCGGACACCGAGTACACGCTCAACATGGTGATCTCGTCGGAGCTCAACCCGGACAAGACGCGGCGCTACCTGATGGGCGGAAACGTGGACGGCGCGCTCGTCGTCTCCCACCACTCCGGCGACCACTCGTACGCCCAGCTCGGCTCGACGCTTCCGATCGTCTACGGCGGCCGCCCGGTGAGCGAGACGGAGCACAACGCCTCCTTCGTCGACGTGGACAACGTGGCGGGCGCGGTGGGCGCGACGGAGCACCTCATCGGTCGGGGCCGCCGCAACATCGCCCTCATCACCGGCCCCCAGGACATGCCGGCGGGCGTCGACCGCTACACCGGCTGGCGCCGGGCGATGGATGCGCACGGCCTCGACGCCACGCTCGTCGAGTACGGCGACTTCTCCCCTGTGTCCGGCATGGAGGCGATGCGCCGTCTGCTCGCTCGCGAGGTGCCGATCGACGGACTGTTCGCCGCCAACGACCAGATGGCGGCCGGCGCGTACTCGGCGATCCACGACGCGGGGCTGAGCATCCCGGGCGACATCGCGGTGGTCGGCTACGACGACGACTACTTCGGCCTCACGGCCACGCCCCCGCTGACCACCGTGCACCAGCCCTCGATCGGCCTCGGCGAGACGATGGCGCGGGTGCTCGTGCGCCGCATCGAAGGCGAGCCGGTGGACAGGGTGACGCTGCTGCCGACAGAGCTGGTGGTGCGGCAGAGCAGCTAGGCGCGCGAGCGCAGTCGCTGAGCCGCCATACGTGATCTGCCCAACGTGATCTGCCCTAAGCCAGCGCCCTGAACACCCTGTTGCCCAGCACCGCGAGCACGAACCCCGTCGCCACGATCGCCGCCACTCCCCCTGCGTACGCCACGAACAGGTGCTGCCCCGTGCCGTCCTGCGCGGAGAAGTAGGTCACCAGCAGAGCGACGATCGCCCCGGCGGCGCACACCACGGCGATCCAGAGCAGCGGCCACAGTTTGGTGCGAACGGGGCGCTCCGCGGTCGGCACGCGCAGCCAGGAGTACAGCAGCCCTGCGATGCAGCCCCAGAACGCGACCACGAGCATCCCGGCCACCACGTCGCTCGGCCGGTGCCACTGCTCCACCAGCGTGGATGCGCCAGCAGCGATCGTGAAGACCGAACCGATCACCGCGGCGAGCGGGCGGAAGCGCGGCGAGGCGACCAGGAAGACGACGAGAGCCGCCGACGCCGCCACGGTCGTGTGGCCGGAAGGTAGCGAGTTGGCGAGGCCGACGTCCACGCCCTTCGACGGGCGGCTCAGCACGGTGTATTTGAGGAGCTGGGTGCTGCCGTTGGCGAGGGCGGCCGCCGCGACGGCGACGAAGAAAACCGCCCAATTGCGGCGGAAGGCAACGATCGCGAGCGCGGCGATGCAGCCGAGGATCACCGAGGCGGCCGGCAGGGCGTTGAGGAAAGCGTGGGCGAACTCGATCAGGTCGCCCTTCCACACGTCTGCCCCCGCGAACGCCCGCTCGTCGATGACCTGGCCCATGTAGCTCTGCACGAAGACGAGGTAGACGAGCGCGAACGTCACCGCTGTGCCCAGCGCGCCCCAGAGGAAGGGCAGGGGGCGGAGCGCGGTTCGCATAGTGCCCCAGCCTCCCACACCGTTCTTGGTGTTCTCCGGACGGCGGCTCCGGGGTGTCTGGAATCCGTCGTGCAGCGACCCCGGTACCGGCAGGTGGATGCGCGTCCCGCCTACGCCTCCACGAACCGCACCGCAGGCTCCGCCGCCGCGAATCGTGCCCGCATCACGCCGATCGCGTCCGGGTTGCTGTCGACCAGCAGGAACCGGCGGCCGAGGGCCGACGCCACGGCGCCCGTCGTGCCGCTGCCCGCGAAGAAGTCGAGCACCCAGTCGCCCTCGCGGCTCGACGCCTGCACGATGCGGCGCAGGATGCCCTCCGGCTTCTGGGTCGGGTATCCGGTCTTCTCCCTGCCCGTGGGCGACACGATGGTGTGCCACCAGACGTCGGTCGGCAGTTTGCCCAGTTCCGCCTTCTCTGCGGTGACCAGGCCGGGCGCCATGTACGGCTCGCGGTCGACGGCGGAGGAATCGAAGAAGTAGCCTGCGGGGTTCTTCACGTAGACCAGGATCGTGTCGTGCTTGGTGGGCCACTTGTTCTTCGCCTTGGCGCCGTAGTCGTATGCCCAGACGATCTCGTTGAGGAACGACTCCCGGCCGAACAGCGCATCCAGGAGCACCTTGGCGTAGTGGGCCTCCCGGTAGTCGAGGTGCAGGTAGAGCGTCCCGTGGTCGGCGAGGATGCGCCACGCCTCGATCAGACGGGGCTCGAGGAACGACCAGTAGTCGTCGAACCGGTCGTCGTAGCGCAGCAGGTCGCCCTTGATCCGTTCGTAGCTGCGGCCTTTGAACCCGGTGACACTGCCCGCGCCGCCCGCCGAACGCACCGAGGTGGTGCTCCGCCTGGCCTGCGACCTGCCGGTGTTGAACGGCGGGTCGAGGTAGATGAGAGTGAACGACGCGTCAGGAAGCGCAGCCACGATGTCGAGGTTGTCGGCGTGCACGACAGTGCTCGGCGCATCCGGGTGCCAGGCCGGGACCGCATCCGCACGGGACACATCCGCACGCACCGCATCCGCAGGGGCCGCATCCGCGGTGGAGTCGTCCAGCATTCCCCCATTCTCGCAGTCTGTGCGTCGCGACGCTGCCGGGTTAGCCTGGCGGCATGAGTCTCACTGTGGTGAATCAACCGGAATCGTCCCGCTACGCCCTCCTCAAGGACGGCGAGCAGATCGGCGTCGCCGAGTACGACCTGCGCGACGACGCGATCGTTTTCACGCACACCGTCGTCGATGAGGCGAAGCGCGAGAAGGGGATGGCCTCGACGCTCGTTCAAGAAGCCTTGGACGACGTGCGCGCCAACACCGAGCTGCGCGTGGTCGCGACGTGCCCGTACGTGCGGCACTGGCTCAGGGAGCATCCCGAGTATCAGGACCTGCAGGCCCGCTAGGCGCAACATCGATCCGGATGCGGCCGCCCTCCCAGATGCCCTTGTCGCCGTCGCCGGGCAGCGGGGCTGGGGCCGGAAGCATCGACTGGCGGTCGAGCTCGACCTGCGCCTCGTGACGGGTGGGCGCGAAGACCTCGTCGCCGATGCCGACGATGCTGCTCGACGAGCCACCCGTCTTGCGCGTCTTGTCGGAGAAGTCGATCCAGCCGAGCTTCGACGCGATGACCACGAGCACCACTGCAGCGACGATTCCGCCGACGATCCACCAGTTCACGCGGGTCAGGGTACCCGAACGCGCTGGGAATGTCCCCCTTTCGAGGGTGAACCGGGGCCGGATGCGCGCACCGGCAGCACGAGCAGCGCGCCGGTGACGGGGTGGTCGATGGCCTCCACCGGATGCCCGTATACCGCGCTGAGGCGTTCGCCGGTGAGCACGTCCCGTGGGCTGCCGTCCGCGACCACGGCGCCATCGGCGAGCAGCACGATCCGGTCGGCGTACGCGGCAGCGAGGTTCAGGTCGTGCAGCACCGTCAGCACAGCGGCCCCGTCCGCGGCGAGGTCGGCGGCGAGCGCGAGCACCTGCTCCTGGTGGCCGATGTCGAGCGCGTCCGTCGGTTCGTCGAGGAGGACGATACTGCAGCGCTGCGCGAGCACGCGGGCGAGCGAGACGCGGGCGAGTTCTCCTCCGGAGAGGGTGGTCACGTCGCGGTCGGCGAGATGGGTGGTGTCCGTCCTGGCGAGGGCCTCGGCGACGATGGCCTCGTCGTCGCCTGCGTCGCCGGCGGTGCTGGCCCATGGCATCCGTCCCATCGCCACCACGTCGCGCACCGGGTAGGAGAACGACACCCCCTTCTGCTGCAGCAGCACGCTGCGCAACCGGCCGAGCTCCTGCACCCGGATGCGCGCAACGGGTCGATCGTCGATGGTCACCGTGCCGGAGTCCGGCGTCACGTCCCCCGCCAGCACGGAGAGCGCCGTCGACTTGCCAGCGCCGTTCGGGCCGATCAGGGCGACGAGCTCTCCCGGTCGCACGGCGATGTCCACCTCGGACAGCAGCGTGCGTCCGTCGATGGTGAGGGTGACGCCGCGCAGCTCGGCGACGCCGCGTTGACCGGCGCTCATGCCGCCCCCTCCTTCGCCGCGATCGTGCGCCGCAACAGCACGAAGAACACCGGGCCGCCGACGAGGGCGGTGAACATCCCGATCGGGAGGTCGGCGAACGGCACGACGGTGCGGGCCGCCAGATCGGCCGCGCTGATCAGCAGCGCACCGCCGAGCGCGCTGGCCGGGATGAGCGCCGCGTGCGCCGGACCGATCAGCAGGCGCAGCAGGTGCGGGATGATCAGGCCGACGAACGCGATGATGCCCGCGAACGACACGGCTACGGCGGTGAGCAGCGCCACGAGCAGGATCGCGAGCAACCGCACCCGTTCGACGGGAACGCCGAGGTGCCTGGCGCTCCGCTCGCCCAGGGCGAGCGCATCCAGTCGCTTGGCGAGCAGCCATGCGCATCCCACGCCCACGATCAGCAGCGGGAAGGTGACGGCAACGGCCCGCCAGCTGGCGCCGTTGAGGGAGCCGAGCTGCCAGAACATGATCTGCTCGCGGCTGGCCGTGTCCGCCTGGAAGACGAGGAACGCGATGACGGCGTTCGCGACGGCGTTGATCGCGATGCCGGTGAGCACCAGCATCAGCACCTGGGTGCGCCCGCGGGCGCGCGACAGCACGTAGACGATGACGGTCGTGAGCACGCCCATCACGAAGGCGGCGGCGGGGATGCTCGCCGGGCCGAACTGCTGCAGGTCGAAGACGATCACGGCGCACGCCCCCACCGCGCAGCCGGCGGAGACGCCGACCACCGCCGGCTCGGCGAGCGGGTTGGCGAAGACGCCCTGCATCAGGGCGCCGGCGACGCCGAGGGCGGCACCGACGACGATGCCGAGCGCGACGCGGGGGAAGCGGATGTTCCAGAGGGCGCCGTCCGCATAGCTCGCGGCGCCGGTCGCGGCCGGTGCGATGCCGATGCGTCTGCCGATGGACGCGACGATCTCGGCCGGCGAGAGCGCGAACTGCCCCACGGAGGAGGAGACCAGCACGGCGAGCAGGAGCAGCACGACGAGCCCGACGATCACCGGGACGCGGCGGCGGCGTGCACGGGTGACGGCGCTGAGGCGCTGGCGGGGCTTCGCGCGGGACGCAGCCGGCGCGGCACCCTCTGCGCTCACCGTCATCTCCCGACGCTGCGCGTCCGAGCGCGGCTGCGCCTCCGCGCGCGTCACTTCGCGGCCTCCGGCCGGTAAAGCGCGTCGGCGAGCGACAGCAGCACGGCGGGCGTCGTCGGCCCGAACGACATGAGCTGCCCGTCGTTCATGTCCACGATCCTGCGGTGCTGCCCCGCCGCGGTGTCCGCGACACCCGGCCGCTGGAGCAGCCCATCCACGCCGCCGGTGGAGGCGAGGCCGTCCGTCATCATGAGGAACACATCCGGGTTGGTCGCCAGCAGCGCTTCGCTGTTCGCGGGCTTCGCGCCCGTGATGCCCGCCTCGGTCGCCACATCGACAGCGCCGAGCGCCCCGATGAGGTCGTCGGCGCCCATCCCCTTGCCGAAGAGGAAGAACACACCGGCGCGACCGCGCACATAGAGCAGGGCGGCGCGCAGCCGGTCGTCTCCGGTCGGCGCCATCGCGGCGATCGTCTTCTTGGCCGCCGCGAGGTCGCCCGCGACCCGCTTCGACAGACGCGCACCGTCCGCATCGAGGCCCACCGCGTGCGCAACCGTCTCGATCTGCGAGCCGATGGTCGCGATGCTGCGCTCCGAGTCGAAGAACACCACAGTGACTCCGGATGCGCGCAGCTGGTCCTGCACATCGCGCGGCCCGAGCGTGGTGTCGGTGAGAACCAGCGTCGGGTGCAGGGCGAGGATCGCCTCGCCGTTCAGCTCGTGGCCGTTCTGCGTCACCAGCGGGAGCTTCTTCATCACGCTCAGCGTGTTCGACGCCCCTCGGCCGACGAGCCGGTCGCCCAGCCCGAGGCCGACGACGGTCTCGGCGAGCGTGCCGTAGACGTCGAGGGCCAGGATGCGGCTGGCGTCGGAGACCGTGACCTTCGTGCCGGACGCATCATCGACGGTCACCGGCAGTTGCGGCTTCGGCGTCTTCGTGATCGGGACGACGTCCGCGACAGGGGCGGCGGTCGACGGACCGGTGATGGTGCGCGGGTCGGCGAGCCCGGCACGCGCATCCGCCGCCGGTGCCGTCGCCGGTGTGGACGGCGCGGGGGTCGATGCCGAGGTCGCGGCCGTCGCGCCGCATCCTGAGAGGGTCGCCACCACCGCGACGACGGCCGCGAGTCGCAGCAGCCGGGCGGAACGGGGCGGCCGCCGACGCCCGCGGGCGGAGCCGACGGCCCCGCCCACGAGTGCTTCCGTGCGAGAGGTCACGCCTGTGCCACCGCCTGGCTGGATGCGCGACGCCGGACCGCGACGACAGCCGCGACGCCGACGAGCACCATCAGGCCTCCGAGCAGCGGCCAGCCGCCGGCGTCTCCCCCGCCGGTGGTGGCGAGGGTGGACGCTGTCGCACTGTCACAGGGCACGCTGGCCCCGAGCGGCAGGCTGAACGACACGGGGTCGAGTGACGTGCCCGCCTCGTAGAAGCCGGCGAACGCGGTGGCGCCCGCCGCGGTGAGGGTGACAGGAGCATCCGTCGCCGTGACCCGCGGGCCGGACGCGCCGCCGCTCAGCGCGACGGAGGCGAACGCGATGCCGGAGTGGTCGCTGGCCGCGCCGCCCATGTCGGTCGAGTGGACGTCGGCGACGATGGTGGCCGTGTTCGGACCCGTCACCTTCACCGCGACGTTGGAGAGCACCAGGTTGAGGACGCCGTTGTGACCGGTGAACGCGACGCTGCCGGGGAAGCGTGCGATGCCCTTGTCGTCAGCCGTGTTGTAGCTGCCGGAGCCGTTGCTCCAACCGTACTGCCCGTCGGCGTACGTCACGCCGGAGAGGTTCCACGAGCCCTTCGCGATCCCGCCGGAGATGTAGTTGCGGAAGCTCGACTTGAGCCCCCAGCTCAGCGTCGCGTCGCTGATGGAGCGGGCGACGCAGACCGGCTCGGCCGGGGCGACCGGCGTCGCGACGACCACGGGGTCCGGAGCGGTCGGGACGGTCACGATCGGAGACGCTGTCACGGTGTGGGTGACCGGCGCGGCCGTCGATGCGGCGAAAGCGGACGGATCGGCCGGCGTGAAGGTGGCCGTCAGCGAGCGCGCGCCCTGCGGGAGGGTGGAGATGCGGGTGGTCGCCTTTCCGTCGCGCAGCACGAGGTTGCGTGCGACGACGGTGCTGCCGTCCAGGATGCTCACGGTGCCGTCCGCCTTCGGGGAGACGGTGACCGTCACATCCACCCCGGAGCCCGCGGTCGAGCTGGCAGACGAGGTGGTGATCGAGAGGGTGGTGGCGACAGGGGTCACGGCGGGGACGGCGAACGCGATGGGCGTGTACGTGTCCTGTGTGCGGTCGGCGGAGCCGTGCGCGGCGAAGGTGTAGACGCCGCACTCCTCGGTGGAGCAGTCGACCTGGCGGCCGTTCGAGGTGAAGGCCTGGGCGATGCCGGTCAGGGAGCTGGTGAACGCGCCGTCGGCGCCGATGGTGCGCACCCAGGCGACACCCTGGAAGAGCGAGGCGGTGAGGTTCCACGACGGCTCACCTGCTGCCGACTTCGGGCCGACGCCCACGTACACGCCGGGAACGGCGCCGCCCGTCGGGGCGAAGTTCTCACCGGTGACCGTGATGGACGCGCCGGACGGGTCGAGCCCTGTCGCCGGGGAGACGGTGACGGAGGCGGGGGTCGGGGCGCCGACAGCGGTCACCGTGACGGTGACGGCCGGCGAGGTGGACGCAGCGAAGGCGGTGCTGTCCGCCGGGGCGAACGACGCGGTGATCGAGTGCGCGCCGACGGCGAGGCCGCTGGTGCTGAACGTCGCGGTCGAGCCGGAGACCGTTCCCGTGCCGAGCGTTGCCGACCCTTCGCGGAAGGTGACCGTTCCCGCGGCGGCCGGGCTGACCGTCGCCGTGAGGGTGACCGCCGAGCCGTCCGTGACGCTCGCCGCGCTCGTCGCCAGCGCGAGAGCGGTGGTCGCGGGAGGAACGGGTGCATAGACGAGCGGGGTGATCGAGTTCTGGCTGGTGTCGCTCATCCCCTGGCCGTGACCCTTGGACGTGTAGACCGCATACGTCGGGGTGGATGCGCTTGCCGCAGGGACCGTGACGGTCACGGAGAACGTGCCGTCGGCGTTCATCGGCGCCGTGCGGCCGGAGGGGCTGGTGCCGTCGACGTTGCCCGGTGCGATCCAGATGGTCTCGCTGGTGATGAGGCTGCTGGCGCCGAGGTAGAAGCCGGGGAGTCCCGTCGGGCCGACACCCAGGTAGATGCCCTGTGTGCTGGGGGTGAAGCCGCTGCCGGTGAGGGTGATCGTGCCGCCGGCGGCGGGGATCTCCTGAGCGGACACGGTCGGGCCTGCCGCGTGCGCCGGGGCGGCGACGGCAGTGACGCCGAGCGTCGCCAGGGCGGTCGCGACCAGCGCCGCGAGCAGACGCGCGCCGCGTCTCTTCGCCGGTGCGTGCGCAGCTGTGGACGGGGAACTCAACGATCTCATGGCACTCCTGTGAGCGGAGCGACGCACGGTCGTTCCGCTGGATTCTGGACTGGTGTGGTTAGGTAAGGCTCAGCTAACTAAGCTTTGCCTAACCTAACAACACTCTCGCCTCAGACGCAATCGAGCCCAGGCTTTTTCACCGCAATTGCGTTGAACGATGAAGAAGGCTGGGCTCGACGGGATGCGAGGGGCGCGGTCTACGGGACGCGGTAGAGCCACTCCGTGGTGCCGAACTTCTCGGCGACGAGCTTCTCGGCGGCGGCGTACTCCTCCGGCGTGATGTCGCCGGGAGTCGCGCCGTACAGCTGGGTGAAGGTCTGCTTCATGCGGTCGATGATCTCGGCGCGGGTCATGCCGGTCTGGCTGCGCAGCGGGTCGACGCGCTTCGCCGCGCTGGTGATGCCCTTGTCGCTGATCTTCTCGCGGCCGATGCGCAGCACCTCGGTCATCTTCTGACCGTCCATGTCGTAGCTCATGGTCACGTGGTGAAGCACGGCGCCGGAGCCGAGACGCTTCTGCGCGGCGCCGCCGATCTTGCCCTTCGGGCTCGTGATGTCGTTGAGCGGCTGGTAGAACGCGTCGATGCCGAGCGACTTCAGGGCGACGATCGCCCACTCGTCGAGGAAGGCGTAGCTGTCGGCGAAGCTCATCCCCTGCACCAGATCGGCCGGGGCGTAGATCGAGTACGTGACGACCGAGCCGGCCTCCATGAACATCGCGCCGCCGCCGGAGATGCGCCGCACCACGTCGAAGCCGTACTTCTCGGCGTTCTCCGCATCCACTTCGTTCTTCACCGACTGGAAGCTGCCGATGACCACCGCAGGCTCGTCCCACTCCCAGATGCGCAGCGTCGGGCCGCGACGCCCCTCTCCGACCTCGGTGGCGAGCACCTCGTCGAGCGCCATCTGCATCACAGGAGGCACAGCCTTGGAGTGCACGATCTGCCAGTCGTAGTCGCGCCAGCTCGTCGCGCGGGCGAGCGAGCGGCGCACGGCGACGGCGACCGCTTCCGGCGAGAAGCCGAGCAGCGTCGCGCCCTCCGGCAGCGC
Organism: Leifsonia sp. NPDC102414; assembly: GCF_044765685.1. Classification (NCBI taxonomy): domain Bacteria; kingdom Bacillati; phylum Actinomycetota; class Actinomycetes; order Micrococcales; family Microbacteriaceae; genus Leifsonia; species Leifsonia sp. NPDC102414. The sequence goes on along the minus strand of NZ_JBIWKN010000005.1, from coordinate 53,138 downwards.
GCCGCGGACAGCGGCGGCGATGGTCGCGGCATCCGACTCGGCCGGGAGACCGTTCACCGAGCGGTCGATCGCCTCCAGCGCCGTGTCCGGTTCGAGGAAGAAGTCGCCGGCGAGGCGGAAGTTCGCGAGCCTGCCGTCGATCACCTCCAGGTCGACGACGACGAGCTTGCCACCAGGAACCTTGTATTCACCGTGCATGGCTACAGCCTAGATCGCCGGGCGGCTCTCCGGATCGACCGGCTACTCCCGCGACGGGATGCGCGCATCCAGCCAGGCGGTCAGGTCGGCCATGACCTCGGCCTTGTTGGTCTCGTTGTAGATCTCGTGGCGCGCGCCTGGATAGACGATCGTGGTCACGTCGGTGAGCCCCGACCGCTCCCGGTACGCCTTCTCCAGCTTGCGGGCACTGGCCTCTCCGCCGAGCGGGTCGTCCCCTCCTACCTGGATGAGCAGCGGCAGGTCGCGTGCGAACGAGCGGGCGGGACGGCCGAGCAGCCGGGAGGCGTCCGCCAGACCGAACAGCTTCGCGATCGGGGTGAGCGTGGTGAGCGGATCGTCGACGAACGCCTGCGCGACGGCCGGGTCGCGGCTCAGCCACTCTGCGCCCGTCGTGCCGAGATGGGCGTGCCGCTTGTTCAGGTCGCCGCTGTTCATCGAGCCGAGCACCCGGTACGCGGTGCCGGAGAGCACGGCGGCGTCGTAGTCGCTGCTGTGCGTGTTGAGGATCATCTGGCCCATCAGCGACCCCCAGCTGTGACCGAAGAAGACCAGCGGGAGGTCGGGGTTCTCTTCGCGGATGAGCCGCGAGAAGTTGTGCAGCGCATCCACTGTCGCCCGCAGGCCGCCGACCCCGAGCCTGCCGAGCCGGGTGGCGTCCCCTTGCCACTGGGCCATGCCTGTCCGCCCGTGGCCGCGGTGGTCGTCGGCGTACACGGTGTAGCCGTTCGCGTTGAGATGCTCGGCCAGCAGCCGGTAGCGACCAGCGTGCTCGCCGACGCCGTGCGCGACCTGCACCACCGCCCGCGGGGTCTCGACCTGGTACACGTCGTAGGTGATCTCGACGCCGTGAGCATCTTCGTAGCTGGGCACGTCGTCATTCTGGCGCACGCCGGCGGCGAACGGGATTTATTTAGCAAGACTAATTTGTTAGGCTAACGATATATGGCTCAAAGACTCTCCACCCACGACCTCAGCACCGCCGTCCGCATCGCGGTGGCGCGGCTCTCCCGTCGGCTCAGGGCGGAGAAGGCGGACGACGAGCTCAGCGACACCCAGACCTCCACTCTGGCGTTCCTGGTGAGAGAAGGCCCCAGCACCATCGGGCGGCTCAGCGAGCACGAACGCGTCAAGCCGCCGTCGATGAACCGCACGATCAACTGCCTGGAAGAGGCCGGGTACGTTCGCCGCACTCCGGACGCCGACGACGGCCGCAAGGTGGTCGTCGTGCCGACCGAGCAGGGCCTCGCCCTCGTCGCCGAGACCAGGAGACGGCGCGACGCCTGGCTGCACAAGCGGCTGCGCACCCTCACCCCCGAGCAGCGGGCGACCCTGGTGGATGCGGCGGCCATCCTCCGAGAGCTGGCCGACTCGTGAGTGCGATGTTCCGTTCGCTCTCCGGGGTGAACTACCGCATCTGGGCGGCGGGAGCGATCGTCTCCAATGTCGGCACCTGGATGCAGCGCACGGCGCAGGACTGGATCGTCCTCACCCAGCTCACCCACAACAACGCGGCGGCTGTCGGCTTCGTGATGGCGCTGCAGTTCGGGCCGCAGCTGCTGCTCCTGCCCGTGACGGGATGGGCGGCCGACCACCTGGACCGCCGCAAGTTGCTCATGGCCACGCAGGGGGCGATGGGCGCGCTGGGGCTCGGGCTGGGCATCCTGACCGTCACCGGTGTCGTGCAGCTCTGGCACGTGTACGTGTTCGCGCTGCTCCTCGGCTGCGTCGCGGCGTTCGATGCCCCCGCGCGGCAGACGTTCGTCTCCGAGCTGGTGGCCGGACCGAACCTGTCGAACGCCGTCGCGCTCAATTCGGCGTCGTTCAACATGGCGCGCCTGCTCGGTCCCGCTGTGGCCGGCCTGCTGGTCGCCGTGGTCGGGGCCGGCTGGGTGTTCCTGATCAACGCGGCCACGTTCGGCGCCGTACTGCTCTCGCTCAAGTTCCTGCGGATCGAGAAACTGTACAGGTCGGAGCGGGCGAAGCGGCAGCGCGGCGGTCTGGCCGAGGGCTTCCGGTACGTGCGGCGGCGCCCCGACATCATGGTGATCCTCGTGATGGTGTTCCTGATCGGCACGTTCGGCCTCAACTTCCCGATCTTCATCTCCACGATGTCGGTGTCGGTCTTCCACGCCGGCGCAGGCGAGTACGGCCTGCTCTCGTCGATCATGGCGATCGGCTCCGTGGTCGGCGCGCTGCTCTCCGCCCGCCGCGAGCGGCCGCGCGTCGCGCTCCTCTTCGCCGGCGCAGCGTTCTTCGGCTTCGGCTGCGCGCTGGCCGCCGTGATGCCGGACTTCTGGCTCTTCGCACTCGCGCTCATCGTGATCGGCGTCTCGTCGCAGACCCTGATGACCACCGCGAACGGCGTCGTCCAGATGACGACGGACCCGCAGCTCCGCGGGCGCGTGATGGCCATCTACATGGCGATCTTCATGGGCGGGACCCCCGTGGGCGCCCCGATCGTCGGCTGGGTGGCCGACACGTTCGGCCCGCGCTGGGCGATGGGGGTGGGTGCCGCATCCGGCTTCGCCGCGGCGATCGTGGGCGTCTTCTACCTGGTCAAGTACCGCAGCCTGCGCCTCCGCTTCACGTCCTGGCGCCCGCGCTTCACGCTCTCGCCGCGCGAGACCGCCCGCGAAGACCTCGCAGACACCGAGGCGACTGCCGCTCGCGCCTCCTGACCAGAGGTTTTCCAGAGCCGCGGAGCCGGCCGCACAACGAGACACCCGCAACTGCTGCGCATCCCGGGCGGTGTGCGACAGTTACTGGAGTCTCGAGAGCGTCGCCGCGGCCGCAGGGAGGTACTCGATCGGCGGGTGGGTGGCGAGGACCAGGGCGCGAAGCGCCTCCAGGTCACCGTGCACCAGGCCGTGCGCCCGCGCCTGCACCAGCACGTTGCCGATGGCCGTCGCCTCGACGGGCCCGGCGAGCACCGGCACGCCGCAGCGGTCGGCGACCAGCTGGCAGAGCAGCCGGTTGCGCGCACCCCCTCCCACGATGTGCACGGTGTCCACGGGCCGCCCGGACAGCGCAGACGCCGTCCGCACGGCCGTCGCGAACGCCTCGGCGAGGCTCTCCACGATGCTCCGCACGTACTCGGCCGGACCGTCCGGCGCCGCCACCCCGCGCTCCGCGCACCAGGACGCGATCCGCGACGGCATGTCGCCAGGAGCCAGGAAGCGCTGGTCGTTCGCGTCGAACACCGGCACCGGCGTCGTCAGCGACCCCGCTCGTTCCAGCAGGTCCACCAGGTCGGCGTCGATCCCCGCAGCACGCCAGCTCCGAATGCACTCGCTCAGCAACCACAGGCCCATCACGTTGTGCAGGAACCTGACCCGCCCATCCACGCCGCCCTCGTTGGTGAAGTTGGCCTCTCGCGCTGCCTCGCTCAGCACCGGCCGGTCCAGCTCGAGGCCGACCAGCCCCCAGGTTCCGCAGGAGATGTACGCCGCGTTCTCCGAGCGCAGGGGCACGGCCACCACCGCAGACGCCGTGTCGTGCGAGCCGACCGCGGTCACCACCGGCCCACCGGGAATCCCGCTTCCGGCCCGTTCAGCGACATCGGCCACCTCGCTCGGGATGCGCAGCTCGCCACGCACACTCGGCAGCAGCGGCCCGATCACGGTCCCCGAATCCACCACAGGGCGGAACAGGCCGCGCGGCAGCTCCAGCGCGTCGATCAGCGGCGCGTTCCACGTCCCGTCGACGCCGAGCAACCCCGTCGTGGATGCGTTCGTGCGCTCCGCGACGCGCTCTCCGCTCAGCCAGTACGCGATCAGATCGGGGATGAGCAGCATCGTGTCGACGCCGTCGAGTCGCCCGGCCGCGTTGTCGACCGCGAGCTGGTAGAGCGAGTTGAACGGCAGGTACTGCAGGCCGTTCTGCCGGTACAGCTCGCCGGCGGGCACCCGCTCGTGCACCAGCGGCGTCCCGGCCGCTGCCCGCTCGTCGCGGTAGTGGTACGGGATGCCCTGGAGCACCCCGCCGCGCAGCAGCCCGTAATCGACGGCCCACGCATCCACCCCGACGCTCACGATCCCCGGCTCGGCGCGCAGCGCATCCCCCAGCCCGTCGACGACGTTGCGGTACAGCTCCGCGATGTCCCAGTGCAGACCGGGGCGGTCGCCCTCCCACAGCGTGACGGGCGTGTTCGGGAACCGTGCGGCCTCCGTCAGGTCGAGCGTGTCCGGCCCGACCCTCCCGATCATCACGCGCCCGCTGGTCGCCCCGAGGTCGACCGCGGCGACCGCGCCCGTCGCACCCGCGCTCATCGCAAGAACGCCGCCGCGACGCCGGCGTCGACCGGGATGTGCAGGCCTGTCGTGTGGTCGAGGTCGGACGAGCACAGCACGAAAACCGCGTTCGCGACGTGTTCCGGCAGCACCTCGCGCTTGAGCAGCGTGCGCTGCGCGTAGTACTGGCCGAGCTCCTCCTCCGGAACCCCGTAGACCGCGGCGCGCTTCGCGCCCCAGCCGCCGGCGAAGATCCCGGACCCGCGCACGACGCCGTCCGGGTTGATCCCGTTGACCCGCACGCCGTGCTCGCCGAGCTCCGCCGCGAGCAGCCGCACCTGGTGCGCCTGGTCGGCCTTGGTCGCTGAGTACGCGATGTTGTTCGGACCGGCGAAGATCGAGTTCTTCGACGAGATGTAGACGATGTCTCCCCCGAGCTTCTGATCGATCAGCACCCTCGCCGCGGCGCGCGAGACCAGGAACGAGCCCTTCGCCATCACGTCGTGCTGCAGGTCCCAGTCGGCCACGGTCGTCTCCAGGAGCGACTTCGACAGCGACAGCCCTGCGTTGTTGACCACCAGGTCGAGGCCGCCGAACGCCAGCAGGGAGGCATCCACGGCCGACTGCACCGCCCGCTCGTCTGTGACGTCCGCCTGCACGCCGACGGCCACGTCCGTGCCGCCGATGGACGCAGCGGCGTCCTGCGCCTTCGCGAGGTCGAGGTCGGCGATGACGACGCACGCACCCTCGGCCGCGAGCCTGGTGGCGATGGCCTTGCCGATCCCGGACGCTGCGCCGGTCACGAGCGCCACCCGCCCCGCGAGCGGCTTGGGCTTCGGCATCCGCTGGAGCTTCGCCTCCTCCAGCGCCCAGTATTCGATGCGGAACTTCTCCGACTCGTCGATCGGCGCGTATGTCGACAAGGCCTCGGCGCCGCGCATGACGTTGATCGCGTTGATGTAGAACTCGCCCGCCACTCTCGCCGTCTGCTTGTTCGCGCCGTAGCTGAACATCCCGACGCCGGGGATGAGCACGATCGCGGGGTCCGCGCCGCGGATGGCCGGCGAATCGTCCGTCGCGTAGCGGTCGTAGTACGCCTGGTAGTCGGCGCGGTACGCCGCGTGCAGCTCCTCCAGCCTCGCCACCGAATCCTCGATGGACGCGTCGGCGGGCAGGTCGAGCACCAGCGGCTTCACCTTCGTGCGCAGGAAGTGGTCTGGGCAGGACGTGCCGAGGGCGGCCAACCGTGGATGCTCGGCCATAGCCAGGAAGTCGAGCACCTCGTCCGCGTCGCTGAAGTGACCCACCTGCACGCGATCCGTCGACGCGAGCGCCCGCAGGTGCGGGGCGAGCGCCGCCGCCTTCGCGCGCCGCTCGGCCTCGGGAAGCGGCGCGTAACCGTCCAACCCGGTTCCGAACGGCTCCGGCCGCCCGTGCGCTGCGATGTATGCCGCTGCTGTCTCGATGATCCACAGCGAGTTCGCCTCTGCCTCGTCGCTGGTGTCGCCCCATGCGGTGATGCCGTGCCCGCCAAGGATGCAGCCGATCGCATCCGGGTTGGCCTCCTTCACCGCCGCGATGTCGAGGCCGAGCTGGAAGCCGGGCCGCCGCCAGGGCACCCACACCACGCGACCGCCGAACGCCTCGGCCGTCAGCCGCTCGCCGTCGGACGCCGTCGCGAACGCGATGCCGGAGTCCGGATGCAGGTGGTCGACGTGAGCCGCGTCCACCAGCCCGTGCATCGCCGTGTCGATCGACGGCGCGGCACCGCCCTTGCCGTGCAGGGTGTAGTCGAACGCCGCGACCATCTCGTCCTCGCGGTCGACTCCTGGGTACACGCCGGTCATGGCGCGCAGCCTGTCCAGCCGCAGCACCGCCAGCCCGGCCTCGGTCAGCGTGCCGAGATCGCCGCCTGACCCCTTCACCCAGAGCAGCTCCACCGGCTCGCCGGTGACAGGGTCGGTCTCCGTGCCCTTGGCTGACGTGTTGCCGCCTGCGTAGTTGGTGTTGCGCGGGTCGGCGCCGAGCCTGTTCGACCGTGCGATGAGTTCCGCTGCTGCTTTGTTCGTCATCAGGCGCCCCATCCCGCCTGCGTCCCGCCGACGCGGTCGGCCTCGATCTTCTCCTGATATCCGGACGCGGCGTACGCGGCCATCGGGTCGGCGGGGAGCCCGCGGGACTCTCGCCACTCGGCGAGCGCTGGGCGCACGTCCGTGTAGAAGGCGTCCATCAGGATGCCGTTGGCGCCGAGGACGTCGCCCGCGGTCTGGGCGGCGGAGAGCGCCTCCCTGTCGATCAGCAGCGCGCGCGCCGTCATCTCCTGCACGTTGAGCACCGACCGGATCTGCCCGGGGATCTTCTTCTCGATGTTGTGGCACTGGTCGAGCATGAACGCCACATCCGGGTTGTTAAGCCCGCCGCCGCGCACCACCTCCGCGATGATCCGGAACAGCTGGAACGGATCGGCGGCGCCGACGATCAGGTCGTCGTCCGCGTAGAACCGCGAGTTGAAGTCGAACGAGCCGAGCTTGCCGAGGCGGAGGAGCTGGGCGACGATGAACTCGATGTTCGTGCCGGGCGCGTGGTGGCCGGTGTCGAGGCAGACGTACGCCTTCTCGCCGAGCGCCACCGTGTGCGCGTAGCTGGTCCCCCAGTCGGGAACGTCCGTGTGATAGAACGCCGGCTCGAAGAACTTGTACTCGAGCACCATCCGCTGATCGTCGCCGAGCCTCGCGTAGATCGCCGCGAGCGACTCCGCCAGCCTGTCCTGCCTGGCCCTGATGTCGTCCTGGCCCGGATAGTTGGTGCCGTCCGCCAGCCAGATCTTGAGGTCGCGCGAACCGGTCTCGTCCATCACGTCGATGCAGCGGAAATGGTGGTCGATCGCCTTCTGCCTGATCGCCGGGTCGCTGTGGGTCACCGACCCCAGCTTGTACGCGTCGTCCTGGAAGGTGTTCGAGTTGACCGTGCCCAGCCCGACCCCGTGATCCTCCGCGTGCTTGCGCAGGTCGGCGTACGAGTCCACCACATCCCACGGGATGTGCAGCGCGACCTTCGGCGCGAGGCCGGTGTGCTTGTGCACCTGCGCGGCGTCCGCGATCTTCTCGAACGGGTCGCGCGGCGTGCCAGGCGACCCGAACACCTTGAACCGGGTGCCGGAGTTGCCGAACGCCCACGAGGGCAGCTCGATCGCCTGCTGCTGCAGGATCGGAGCGATTGTGGAGAGGGAGGTCATTGTTCGTCCGCCTATCGTGATGGTGCTGATGTCGGTTCGTCACCTGCCGAGGACGCCAGCTGGTCCTCGAGGTGGAAGATTTCGTCGAGGAGTTCGAAGCCCTCGTCAGGGGAAGCCCCGTCGAGTTCGGTGAAGAACTCGCCCATCTGCTCCTGCCAACGGGTGTTCACGTCGGTCAGTGCCATGCGAGCCTGGGCCTGGTCGATGGAGTCGCTCACTTCGACGTAGCCGATGAGCGTTCCGTCCGGAGCGATGAACAGCGAGTAGTTATCCCAGCCGGCCTGCTTGAGCGCCTGGAGCATCTCCGGCCAGACGGCGGCGTGACGCTCCCGGTATGCGTCGATCCTGTCCTGGCGCAGGTGTAGCCGGAAACATGCGCGTTGCATGAGACGTCCTTCGGATGGGGGTGGAACCGGGCCGGTGGACGACCACCGGCCCGGTGGTGATCAGAAGTTGAACTTGTCGATGTTGTCCTTGTTGAAGACGTACGGGTCACCGAGGAGGACGGTGCCGTTGTCGCCGACGGTGAACTTCCCGAGCTTGCCGGCGGTGAAGGAGTCGCCCTTCTTGCCGGTGATCGTGCCGTCGATCAGCGCCTTCGCGGTGAACGCGGCCAGGTAGCCCAGATCTTCCGGGTTCCACAGCGCGAACTCGTCGACTGTTCCATCCTTCACGAACTCACGCATCTGGTTCGGCGTGCCGAGGCCGGTCAGCTTGACCTTGCCCTTGAACGCCGAGGTCGACAGGTAGCGTGCTGCCGCCGCGATGCCGACGGTGGTCGGCGAGACGATGCCTTTCAGGTTCGGGTGCGTCTGCAGCAGCGCGGCCGTCTTGTCGAAGGAGGTCTGGTCGTCGTCGTTCCCGTAGACCGTGTCGACGAGCTTGACGTTGGGGTGGTCGGCCGCCAGGTCCTTCTTCATCAACTCGATCCACGCGTTCTGGTTGGTCGCGTTGGCGGCGGCGGACAGGATGGCGATCTCGCCGCTGTCGCCGATCTCCTTGGTGATCGTGTCGACCTGCACCTTCGCGATGCCCTCGGCGGTCGCCTGGTTGACGAACACGTCGCGGTACTTCGGATCGGTGTCGGAGTCGAACGTGACCACCTTGACGTTGGATGACTTCGCCTGCGTCAACGCGCTGCCCAGAGCGGTCGGGTCGTTGGCGGAGAGCACGATCGCCCCGACGCCCTGCTGCGTGAGCGTGTTGATGTAGCTGACCTGGGCGTCGGCGGTCGCCGTCGACGGTCCCACCTGGTTGTATGTGCCGCCGAACGACTTGATGGCCGTCTGACCGCCCTTGTCCGAGGTGTCGAAGTACGGGTTGCCGAGGTTCTTGGGCAGAAAGGTGATCTTGTAGTTCTTGTCCCCGGAGGTGGAGCCTCCGTTGCTACCGCCGCTTGAGCATCCCGTCGCCAGCAGCGCGATGGCCACGACGCCTGCTCCGATGCTGAGCGCACGACGGAGACCTCGACTCTTGGTTGTGTGAGGCAACATCCTTGTTCCTTTCATTGGGGTTGTGTGAGTGCAGGTGTGCTGCGCGATCGACGGGAAGCGGCGCGGCGCGCCGAGAACCAGCCGAGGATGCGCGGGGAGAGAACCGAGATGACCAGCAGGGCGCCGGTGATGATGTTGATGGCGTCCGAACTGACGTTGGCGAGGCGCAGAGCGCTCTGCAGCACACCGATCAGCAACACACCGGCGACGACGCCGTGCATCGCCCCTTTGCCGCCGAAGATCGACACACCGCCGAGAAGCACTGCGGCGATCACCGAGAGTTCGAGTCCGATCGCGTTGTCGCCTCTTGCGCTGCCGTAGCGGAGCGTCCAGTAGATGCCCGCGAGCGCCGACACCGCACCGGTGAGCATGAACGCGATGAACTTCGTGCGATCGACGTCCACCCCGGAGAACGCAGCAGCGTCCTTGCTCAGGCCGAGGGCGAACAGTCCCCTGCCGAACGGCGTGAAGTGGAGCACCAGCGAGAACACGATGATCAGGGCCACCACGAGCACCATCACCACGGGGATGCCGCTCGTCCCGAATCGCATCTGCACCAGGTTCTGCCACTCGAACGGGAACTCCGTTATCGCTGTGGTGCCGAGCATCCCGACCGCAATGCCCCTGAACAGCGCGAGGGTTCCGATGGTGACCGCCAGGGAGGGCAGTCCCACCACGGTGACGAGGAAGCCGTTGACCATCCCCGCCACGATCCCCACGACGATGCAGACGACCATCGCGACCTCGATCGGCCACCCCGCCTTGGTGAGGACACCGAGCATGACGCTGCTGAGGCCGAGCGTGCTCGCGACAGACAGGTCGATCTCGCCGCTCACGATGACGAGGGTCATCGGCAGGGCTATCAGCAGGATGGGCGTGGCGTCGAGAAGGAGGAAGCCGAGCGTCGTGCTCGTGCCGAAGTTGGGCACCACGATGCTGGCCACGATGGCCACCACGATCAGGGCGACGATGACAGCCGTTTCGCGGGAGAGCAGCCAGCGCTGCCAGAGCGGCCTGGCGTAGTCCGCGATGATCCGGTCGGCGCGTGTCTGCGCATCCCGGTTGCTGGGGGTGAGGCCGATGCTGGTCACTGGTCGACCTCCCGTTGTGCCACGAGCCGTCTGGACAATCGAAGGGCGAGAACCCTGTCGAGCACGATCGCTCCGATAATGAGGACGCCGACCACTGCCTGCTGCCAGAAGTCCTGGATGCCGAGGATGGGGAGCGCGCGGTTGATGGTGAGGAGCAGCACGGCACCGATCGCCGCACCGTAGACGGTTCCGCTCCCGCCGAAGATCGCGACACCGCCGATCACGGCGGCGCCGACGGCTTGCAGTTCGAGCCCGGTTCCGGTCTGCGAGTTCGTGGTGCCGTACCTGGCAGCGAAGAGCACACCGGCGAGCCCGGCGAGCGCGCCGCAGAGCACGAAAGCGATCAGGATGCGCTGTGTCACTTTGAGGCCGTAGAGCTCTGCGGCCTCGGGGTCGGAGCCGATCGCGTACAGCTCGCGTCCACCGCGCTTGTTGCGCAGGTACCAGCCGGCCGCGAGCACGACCACGAGGGCGAGGATCGTCAGGTACGGGATGCTCAGGAACGAGTTCGTGCCGAGGCTGAGGAAGCCGGACGGCAGGTCGCTCGCGTTGATCCGGTTGCTGCCGGTCCAGAGCACGTTGATGCCGCGGTATGCGTACAGGGTTCCGAGGGTGATCACAAGGGCGGGCACCTTGCCGAACGCGACGAGAGCGCCGTTGACTAGGCCGAGCAGCGCACCTGCCGCGAGGCCGATGACGAAGACCAGGATGATCGGAATGCCGGGGAAGTCGATGAACAGCCGCCCTGTGAGGTAGGCCGTGAGGCCGACGACGGAGCCGACCGACAGGTCGACGCTCCTGGTGATGATGACCATCGCCTGCCCCACGGCAACGATCACCAGGATGGACGGCGTCAGGAGCAGATCGCGCCAGCCGTCAGGGCTGAACAGGAAGGTGGGGTTGATGATCGTCGTCACCGCGATCACCACGAGCAGGGCGAGGAGGATGCCCGTCTCGCGAGCGCCGAAGAATGCCCTGACCCCGCGCGTGACCGCGGACGAGCCGGGCTCACGGGTCTGAAGGGCGGTCATCGGGTGACCTCCTCTGCGGCGTGGGTGGCGGCGTACATGACGTTCTCTGCCGTGGCTTCCGCGCGGGAGAGTTCGGCAGTGATGCGGCCTTCGCGCACGACCAGCACGCGGTCGGCCATCCCGAGCACCTCCGGAAGCTCGGACGAGATCATGAGAATTCCCATTCCGCGGCCGGCGAGCTCCGAGGTGAGCCTGTGCACTTCCGCTTTCGTTCCGACGTCGATGCCGCGAGTCGGCTCGTCGATGATGAGGACACGGGGGTTGGTGGCCAGCCACTTGCCGAGAACGACCTTCTGCTGGTTACCGCCGCTGAGCGTCCCCGCCAGCGTGTCGAGTGCCGAGGTCTTGACCTGGAGTCGCTGCGCCCATTCCCGCGCCGCACGGTTCTCGCTCGCGTTCCGGAGGAAGCCCCACTTCGCGAGCTTCGAGCGGATGGCGAGGGTGGTGTTCCTCGCGACGGACGAGTCCAGCACGAGCCCCTGCTTGCGGCGGTCCTCGGGGACGAGCGCGAGGCCGGCCGCCATCGCCGCGGCCGGCCGGCGCTTGGGCACCGGTTTGCCCGCGAGGGTGACCGTGCCGCTCTGATAGCCGTCGACGCCGAAGACGGCTCGCGCGATCTCGCTTCTGCCTGCTCCGACGAGTCCTGCCAGGGCGACGATCTCCCCTGCTCTGACGGTGAAGGAGACGTCGGAGAAGACGCCGACGGATGTGAGCGCATCCACCCGGAGCAGTTCGTCACCGACCGTCGTCTCCTGCTTCGGGAACAGGTCGGTCACATCGCGGCCGACCATTCGCCGCACGATCTCGTCCTCTTCGACGTCGGCGGTCGCGTCGGTGGATATGTACCTCCCGTCCCGCATCACGGTGATGGTGTCGCAGAGCGAGAAGACCTCGTCGAAGCGGTGCGAGATGAACACGAGCCCCCGTCCCTCATCGCGCAGGCTGCGCGCGACCGCGAACAGCCGCTCGACCTCGACGCCGGAGAGGGCTGCCGTCGGCTCGTCCATGATGAGCAGGCGCGCGTCGAGCGAGATGGCCTTGGCGATCTCGATGATCTGCTGGTCGGCGATGGACAGCCCCTCCGCGATGCGGTCCGGGTCGATGCGCACGGCCAGCCTGGCGAAGATCTCGCGCGCTTCAGCCCGCATCGCCTTGCGGTCGATCCTTCCGAGCCGATCCGTGGGCTGGCGGCCCATGAAGATGTTCTCGACCACAGAGAGGTCGGGGAAAAGCGTCGGTTCCTGGTAGATGACGGCGATGCCGGCGGCTTTGGCCGCGGCGGTGGAGGTGAAGTCCACCGGCTCACCGCGGAACAGGAATTCGCCGGAGTCCTTCTGGTACAGACCGGCGACGATCTTGACGAGCGTCGACTTGCCCGCCCCGTTCTCGCCGACGAGCGCGTGGATGGAGTTGGAATGCACCGTGAGAGTGGCGGAGGTCAGCGCGACCACCGATCCGAACTTCTTGGCGACATCGCGAAGTTCGAGCACGGCTGGACCGTTGACAGTCGGGTTGGTCGGCATTGACGGAACCTGGCCTCCACAGTGAGGATCGCAACGTCTGAATGAAACGTTTTAATCGAATGAACGTGAGCACTCTATGGCCGACCGTCTTCATTCGTCAAGCACTTCCGGCCAATGAATCCGTGGTTGTTACCGGACAGCAACCGATGAACGTCGCCGCACACCGCCGGAATCCCGCGTCAGCCATAGAAACGATTCAATTCGGGATGCGTCGCGCCGCGTTCCTGCCGTACACTTCCGTCAGGGCGACAGAACAGGACAGCGATGCCGAGCGTGAGCGTGAAGGACGTTGCCGCTCTCGCCGGCGTCTCCGTCGGCACCGTCTCGAACGTGCTGAACCGCCCGGAGCGCGTGGCGGAGGCCACCGTCGTGCGCGTCCAGACGGCCATCCAGAAGCTCGGATTCGTGCGGAACGACGCCGCGCGCCAGCTTCGAGCAGGTCACAGTCGCGCGATCGGGCTGATCATCCTGGACATCGCGAACCCGTTCTTCGCGGCGATCGCCAGAGGGGCGGAGGACCACGCTGCCCATTCCTCGCTCTCGGTGCTCCTCGGAAACAGTGACGAGAAGGTCGAGCGCGAGACCACGTACCTCGACCTCTTCGAGCAGCAGCGCGTCAACGGCGTCCTCATCTCTCCAGTCGGCGATGTGGTTCCGCACCTCCGACGGCTGCGCGACCACGGCATCCCATCGGTGCTCGTGGACCGCACGAGCCCCGACACGTCGTTCAGCTCCGTCTCGGTCGACGACGTCATCGGCGGCGAGCTGGCCGTCGCCCACCTGCTGGAGATCGGACGGAGGAGGATCGCGTACGTGGGAGGCCCGTTCGAGATCCGTCAGGCGAGCGACCGTCTGGAGGGCGCCCGCCGCGCTGTCGCGGCGTACCCGGACGCGTCCCTCGAGGTTCTCCCCGTTCGCGCCCTCAGCGTGCTCGAAGGGCGCGCGGCCGGTCTGGACATCGCGGCCAGAGCAGCGTCGGAACGACCGGACGCGATCTTCGCGGCCAACGATCTCCTGGCCACCGGGCTCCTTCAAGCACTGTTCATGCAGAGCACCATCGCCGTCCCGGACGAGATCGCGTTGATCGGCTACGACGACATCGACTTCGCGAGCGCGGCGGTCGTTCCCCTTTCGTCGATCCGCCAGCCCAGCTCCCAGATCGGCGAGACCGCTGTGCAGATCCTCCTGGAGGAGAGCGCGGACCCCGGCATCCAGCCTCGCCAGATCGTCTACCAGCCCGAACTCGTCGTTCGAGCGAGCACGGTCCCTTCGAGCTGACGGCTCTCACCGGAACTGCGCGTCGGCGCGTGTGTGAGACTGGTCCGGTGATCGACGACCTGGCCGACGCGGCCGTGCATCTCACGCTCGCGTCCCCGCACGCACGCGTGCTCGTCGGTATCGCGGGGAGTCCAGGCTCTGGCAAGACCACGCTCGCGGGGGCCGTTGTCGAACGTGCGAACGCCCTGATGCCCGACCACCCGGCGTTCGCCGCATCCCTGCCGATGGACGGCTTCCACCTCGCCAACGCGACCCTGGATGCGCTCGGTCGCCACGACCGCAAGGGCGCGATCGACACGTTCGACGCTTGGGGTTTCGTCGCGCTGCTCGAACGCGTGGCGACGGAACGCGAGCACACGGTGTACGCCCCCGGCTTCGACCGCACCGTGGACGAACCCGTCGCCGCCAGCATCGCCATCGCGCCGGAGACCAGACTGGTGGTGGTGGAGGGCAACTACCTGCTGGCCGACGCCGAGCCGTGGTCGCGCATCCCCGACCTGCTGGCGGAGAGCTGGTTCGTCTCCACTCCGGAGTCGGTGCGGCTCGGCCGCCTGATCGACAGGCACACCCGCCACGGCCGCACTCCGGAGGCGGCGGAGGCGTGGGCGCGCGAGGTCGACGGCGCGAACGCCGCGCTCATCGAAGGCCATCGGATGCACGCGACGCGCGTCGTGGACGGCTCCCGCATGGACGGCTCCCAGGCTGCTGCGCTTAGGCTCGAACCATGACTTCCGCGCAGACGTATGACAAAGTGACCGTGTTCGGCGCCGACTGGTGCCGCGACTGCATCCGCTCCAAGGCCCTCCTCGACCGCCTTGGTGCCGACTACGACTACATCGACCTCGTCGCCACCCCGGAGAAGGCCGACGTCGCCCAGGCGATCAGCGGCCGCACGAACATCCCGGTCATCGTCTTCCCTGACGGCTCCCACCTGGTCGAGCCGACCGACCCGGAACTCGAGGCCGCGCTCAGCCGCTGAGGTGTGCGGGCCGCTGACGTGTGGGCCGCTGAGGCCGGGTTGCTGACTCGCTGACGCGCTGCCTCAGCCTCTCACCCGTCGATCCGCCCCGGCGCCCCGTGGCCTGGGCAGACCAGGCGCGGGCGGCGGGATGCGATCAGGTCGGCCGTCGCCAGCGCCTTCTGCTTGTCGCTGATGAGGAACCACGGCATCTGCACCAGGCGGCCCTTCGAAACGCGCACCGCATCCCCGGCGAAGACCACGCCGCGCGCCTCGACGACGACGTGCCCGTCCGTGTGCCCAGGGGCGGGGATCGCGACGACCCCCTGCACGATCTCGGTCTCGCCCGTCCCCGGGATCTCGTGCAGATCGGCCGGCACCTCCGTGCCCGGATAGATGCGGCCGAGGAAACGTCGGAAGCGCGTCGGCGCCGGGGCCTCGCCGCGCAGGACGGCAGCATCCGCGCGCCCCATCCACACGCGCGCGCCGGTCTCCCGCTGGAGCGCTGCGGCCGCCCCGGCGTGATCGGGGTCGTAGTGCGTGAGGACGATGTCGGTCACCGGGGGCAGGTCGCGCGCATCCCGCAGCTCGGACAGCAGCTTCGTCGCGCCGCCCGGCGTTCCCGTGTCGACGATCACCGAACCGCTGCCGGTGTCGACGAGGTAGGCGTTGGCGCCCGTGGCATTCTGGAGGCGGTAGACGCCGTCGGTGAGGAGCTGCATACGCTCAGCTTCGCACCGCCGGCCTGAGTGCCGCATCCATTCATTCGCCGGCCTGCACAATGCCATCCAGATCTCCTGTTGGACAGCTGACTCGCGCGGGCGGATGCTGACGGTATGGAGTACACACACCTGGGCCGGTCCGGCCTGAAAGTCTCTCGGCTCGCGCTCGGCACCATGAATTTCGGGCCGCAGACCAGCGAGGAAGACTCGTTCGCGATCATGGATGCCGCGCACGAGTACGGCATCAACTACTTCGACACGGCCAACGTCTACGGTCAGCACCGCGGCAAGGGCGCGACGGAGACCATCATCGGCGACTGGTTCTCCCAGGGCGACGGCCGCCGCGAGCGCACCGTCCTCGCCACCAAGCTGTACGGCGACATGGGCGACTGGCCCAACGACGGCAAGCTGTCGGCGCTGAACATCCGGCGCGCCCTCGACGCCAGCCTCAGCAGGCTCAAGACCGACCACATCGACATCTACCAGTTCCACCACGTGGACAGGGACACCCCGTGGGATGAGATCTGGCAGGCCATGGAGGTCGCCGTCGCGCAGGGCAAGATCCTGTACGCGGGATCGAGCAACTTCGCCGGGTGGCACATCGCCACCGCGCAGGCAGAGGCCCGCAAGCGCAACTACACCGGGCTGGTCAGCGAGCAGTCGATCTACAACCTGCTCACCCGCCAGGTCGAGCTGGAGGTGCTGCCCGCCGCGCAGGCGAACGGCGTCGGCGTCATCGCGTGGTCGCCGCTGCACGGCGGCCTGCTCGGCGGCGTGCTGCGCAAGCAGAACGAGGGCAAGCGCCGCCTCGAAGGGCGCGCTGCGGAAACCCTCGAGAAGCACAGGGATGCGGTGGAGGCATACGAGGCATTCGCCGAGGAACTCGGCCACGAGCCTGGTGACATCGCACTGGCCTGGCTGCTCGCCCAGCCGGCCGTGACCGCGCCGATCATCGGTCCGCGCACCAGCGAGCAACTGGATGCGGCCGTCCGCGCCCTCGACGTCACCCTCGACGAGGCGGCTCTCGCCCGACTGGACGAGATCTTCCCCGGCCACAAGACCGCACCGGAGGACTACGCCTGGTGAAGACACGCAGCATCGCCGACGTCCAGGTGAGCGCGATCGGCCTGGGCGGAATGCCCATGTCGATCGAGGGCCGACCGGACGAGGCCCGCTCCATCGCGACCATCCACGCCGCACTGGATGAGGGCATCACCTTCTTCGACACCGCCGACGCCTACCACCTGCACGCCGGGGAGGTCGGCCACAACGAGTCGCTGATCGCCGAAGCCGTGCGCAGTTGGGGCGGGGACGCATCCACTGTGCTCATCGCCACGAAGGGCGGCCACCTCCGCCCCGGCGACGGCAGCTGGTATGTCGACGGACGCCCCGAATACCTCAAAGAGGCGGCCAAGGCGTCGCTGGCACGGCTCGGCGGAGACGCGATCGGGCTGTACCAGTTTCACCGCCCCGACCCCGACGTGCCGTACGAGGATTCGGTCGGTGCGATCCGCGACCTCCTCGACGAGGGAGTGATCCGCCTCGCCGGGATCTCGAACGCCGACCAGGAGCAGATCCGTCAGGCGCAGGAGATCCTGGGCGGCCGGCTCGCGTCGGTGCAGAACCAGTTCTCGCCGGCCTTCCGGTCGAGCGAACCGGAGCTGGAGCTGGCCGACCAGCTCGGCATCGCGTTCCTGCCGTGGAGCCCGCTCGGCGGCATCACCTCCGCGGCCGGGCTCGGCGACCGGTTCGCGCCGTTCCAGCAGGTCGCGGATGCGCGTGGCGTGAGCCCGCAGGTGGTGGCGCTCGCCTGGCACCTCGCCAAGAGCCCGCACGTCATCCCGATCCCCGGGGCATCCCGCCCGGAGTCCATCCGCGACTCCGCGACGGCCGTCGACCTCGTCCTCACCCCCGACGAGCTCGCCGCCCTCGACGCCGCCTGACCCCGAAACAATCGAGCCCGGAGTTGTTCAGGCGACACGCCGGTGTCGCCACTGAACAACTCCGGGCTCGATTGTTTCGGTCAGGGGGTGGGGGCGATGGTTGCGGTGAGGGCGGCGACGGTGGCCGCGCGGGCGGCGCGCGTGTCGATACGGCCGGGGATGCCCGGCCTGGTCTGCCAGGGCAGCGGGCCGTCGGCGCGACGGTACTCGACTCCGAGCGCGTCGAGCCGCGCGAGGTGCGCATCCAGCCGGGACGCGAACGCGTCGTAGTCGCGGTCGCCCGCCGTCCACAGCGCTTCGGCGAGCGCGCACAGCCGCGGGAACGCGAAGTAGTCGAGCGTCCGCGGCGAGTCGATGTACTCGGTCCAGAGGTTGGCCTGGCCTCCCAGCACGTGCGCCCGCTCGCTCTCGGTGAGCCCCGCCGGCACTGGGTCGAACGCGTACACGTCGCGCACGGTGATCACCACCACCAACGGGATGGGCTCCTCTGGATGCTCGGACTGGCGGTAGTTGAGGTACACGGTCTCGTCCGGGCACAGCACCACGTCGTGTCCCGCGCGCGCCGCCGCGACCGCCCCTGTCGATCCGCGCCACGACGCGACCGTCGCACCGGGAGCGAGCCCGCCCTCCAGAATCTCGTCCCAGCCGAACAGTCGTCGCCCGCGCGCGGTGAGGTGGTCGTCGAGCTGCCGCACGAACCAGCTCTGCAGCTCGTCCTCGCTCCCCACGCCGAGCTCGCGCATCCGCTCCTGCGTCCGCGCATCCGCCCGCCACTGGTCTTTGACGCACTCGTCGCCGCCCACGCCGATGAACGCGGACGGGAACACCTCGAGCACTTCGTCGAGCACATTGCGGAAGAACGCGACCGTGCTGTCCTCCGCGTTGAGCACGTTCGGGATGATCCCCCACCGCGTCCCGACCTCCAGCGGCTCGCCTGTCACGCCCAGCTCCGGGTATGCGGCGATGGCCGCCTGCACGTGCCCCGGCGATTCGATCTCCGGCACGACCGTGATGCCGCGCGCCGAGGCGTACGCCACGATCTCGCGCAGATCGTCCTGCGTGTAGTAGCCGCCGTGCGGGCGGCCGTCCCCCGGTGCATCCGCCCCGTAGCCGACCTGCGACTCGCACCGCCACGCCCCCACCTCGGTGAGCCGCGGATACCGGTTGATCTGGATACGCCAGCCCTGGTCGTCCGTGAGGTGCAGGTGCAGCACGTTGAGGCGGTGCATCGCCATCAGGTCCACGAACCGGAGCACGTCGCGCTTCGGCAGGAAGTGCCTGGCCACGTCGAGCATGACCCCGCGCCAGCGGAAGGCCGGCTCGTCTGCGACCTCGCAGGCGGGGGCGACCCAGCGCACCCAGGGCACGGTGGCACGCCGGTAGACCTGCGGCGGCAGCAGTTGCAGAAACGCCTGCACACCGTTGCCCACCCCGGATGCGCTGCCCCCTGCGATGCGGACGCCCTCCGCCGCGACGGACAGCCGGTAACCCTCCGCCGCGAGCGATGGGTCGACGGAGAGGGCGATCTCCCGGCCTCCTCGACCGTCGAACCCCCACCCCGTGGATGCGCTCAGCGCGGCACGCAGCAACGCCGCCTGCTCCGCGGCGGCCTCGTCAGCGGCGATCCTCGTCGCGGCGTCGAGCACGAACTCTCCCGAGCGGTCCTCGACGTGTCGCGGGCGGGGAAGGAGTCGGTCTGCGGCGCTCACGGACGCCAGCCTAACGGTGGCAGGTGCCGGTGGGCGGGCGGGCGCGTGGCGGCAGGGCGGCCGACGCGGGCGTGCGGGCGCGAGGGCGAGGGCGCTAGGGCACGAGCGCGACCGGCACGAGGACAGCCGGCGCGCTACGCCGCCGTCGCCACCGGCTGAAGCTGCCGCAGGAAGGCACCGGCCGCGGGACTCGGCTCCTCAGCGACGGCGACCGCGACGTTCCACGCGGGAACATCGCCGCGCAGCTCCACGGCCCTCAGCTGGTCCGGCCGCTTGCGCGCGAAGCTCGTCGGCACGATGGCGACGCCGAGGTTGTATCCGACCAGGTCGAGCAGCGGATGCACGTCGTTGACCTCCATCGCCGCCCGGTAGTCGAATCCGGCCGCCGCGAAAGCCCGACGCGCGAGTGCCTGCGCACCCCAGCCCTCTTGGAAGCCGATCAGCGCTTCGCCGCGCAGGCTCTCCAACGGGATGCTCGTCTCGGCCGCGAACCGGTGGTCGGGGTGGCAGAGCACCAACATCTGCTGCGTGCTCAGCCGCCGCAGTTGCACTCCGGCGGGGGTGTGGCCGGTGTCGACGACGAGGGCGACGTCCACGCGTCCGCCCGCGACCGCATCCACGAGCTCGACGGAGCCGGAGTAGCGCAGCCGCACCTCGACGCCGGGGTTCGCCGTGCGGAACGACGCCAGCTCGGCGGGCAGGTCGACCGAGCCGAGGCACGGCTCCGCTCCGATCGTGAGGCGCCCGCGCACCAGGCCTCGCACGGCAGCCACGGCGTTCCTGGCAGCGGCGGCGCTGGCGAGCGTGCGGACGGAGTCGGCGAGCAGGGCCTGACCGGCCGTCGTCAGCTCGACCCGCCGTGTGCTGCGGATGAACAGCGAGGTGCCGAGCTCCTGCTCGAGCGAGCGAATGGATGCGGAGAGACCCGACTGCGAGATCTGCAGCAGTTCTGCCGCGCGGGTGAAGTGTCGCTCCTCCGCCACGGTGACGAAGTGCTCGAGCTGCCGGAGTTCCATTCAGCAATGGTACGACTGAATGGAGGGCGGCTTGACCGCATCCACTGATGGTTGCGTGTTGTTCACCGCTGGGCATCCCGATCGGCTAGGAAGGACTCATGCTTACAGGCAGCATCGTCGGGCTGAGGGCCAGGCACGAAGAGGACGTCCCTATCCTGCTGACCGAGTTGTGGGACGACGTGGTCAACTCCTCGCGGGCGGAGGGCAGCCCGTGGCGCCCTGTCTCCCCTGGCTCGGACGACCCGCGACTCAAGGCGGACACGACAGAGGACGACGTCGTCCGGTTCTCGATCGTCGAGCTGGCAGGCGGCTCGCTGATCGGGGTGGCGACACTGTGGGGCATCGACACCCACAACCGGTTCGCACACATCGGGCTCGGCCTCCTTCCCGCCGCGCGCGGTCACGGCTACGGCACCGACGTGGTCGCGGTGCTGAGCCACTACGGATTCGTCGTGCGCGGCCTGAACCGGCTGCAGATCGAGACGCTGGCCGATAACGCAGCGATGCTCGCCGCGGCCGAGCGCAACGGTTTCGTGCGCGAGGGAGTGACCCGTTCCTCCGCCTGGGTCATGGGAGAGTTCCTCGACGAGGTGATCCTCGGCCAGCTTGCGGCCGACTACCGGCCGCGCGCGTAGCGTCGCAAGGCGCGGCCCCCGGTCGGGTCAGGGATGCGCGGCGTGCACGCGGGCAGCGAACGCGGAGATATCGTCGGCGCGGGCGGAGTCGTAGAAGAAGCTGAGGCGTGCGCCGCTGGTCGGCTTGATCGTCACCAGCTTCGAGCCGACCGTGATCGTCGGACGGAACGCGATGTGCATCCGCTGCGCGTCCGTCAAGCCGAACACCTCCAGGATGCGACCGTCGAAGGCGATCAGGGTGGACTCGCTCGCCCAGACCTCGTCCACGCCGCTCACACGCTCACCCTCGCCGCGATCTTGCGCATCGCGTGCGCGAGCTCCGGCACGATCGCCACCGAGCCCGCGCGTTCAGCGGTTTCCAGCGCATCCACTTGCCTGGCGTCTGCCGACGTGAACCACGACGCGACGGTGACGCCGTGCCCTGGCCGCGACACCACCTCGATGCTGTCCCCCGCCGCGATGGTGCCCGCCTTGACGATCCCGAGGTATGCGCCGGGCAGCCCTGCCTCGGTGAAGCGCTTGACCCACTGCCGCTCCCCCATCCGCCGCTGGAAGGTCGCGCACGGCTCGCGCGGACAGGTGACCTCGACCACCAGCTCGTCGCCGATCCGCCACCGCTCACCGATCTCCGCGCCGTTGACGTCGAGCCCCGCCGTGCGCAGATTCTCCCCGAACAACCCGGCCGGGATGTCGCGCCCGAGCGCAGCCGCCCAGAACTCGGCGTCCTCCTGCGCGTACGCGTACAGGGCCTTGCTCAGCCCGCCGTGATGTTTGCGGTCGGCCTGCACGTCCCCGTACAGCCCATACGGCCGCACCCGCAACGGCTCGCCGACGGGCCGCTTGTCGATCGCGGTCACCCCCACGCTCCCCGCATCCGGAATCAGCTTGTCGACGCGGCACAGCTCCAGCAACTCAGCCATGCGACCAGTCTGCCTCACCCTGCCATCACTCGTCCGACCATCACGCGCCCGGCCATCACGAACCCCGCCATCACCGCACCCCGCGCATCAGCTTCAGCACCCACGGGCTCAGCAGCGCCAGCACGACGCCGATGGCGATCGCGACCCCGCCGATCACCCCGAAGTAGATGCCCTCCGTCGCCGGCGCGTACAGCTTCGCGAGCTGACCGGCCATCGCGGTGCCGAGCGCCACCGAGAGGAAGTACAGGGCCACCATCTGCGCGCCGAACGCGTGCGGCGCGAGCTTGGTGGAGGCGGACAGCCCGACAGGCGAGATCAGCAGTTCAGCGATCGTGAACACCAGCAGGATGCCCACCACCGCCAGCAGCGGCGTGCTGTTCTCGCCTCCGCCGGCCCAGAACAGGAACATCAGGAAGGCGAGCCCCATCACCACCGTGCCCGCCGCGAACTTGAGAGGAGTGGACGGCTGCTTCGCTCCCCACTTCGTCCAGATCGCGGCGAAGACACCGGACAGGATGATGATGAAGATCGGGTTGATCGACTGCACCCAGGAGACCGGGAACTCCCAGCCGAAGAGGTCGCGGTCGAGGCGCTTGTCCGAGTAGATCGTGACCACGGTGAACTGTTGCTGGTAGAGCGACCAGAACGCCGCGTTGGTGATGAACAGCGGGATGAAGGCCAGGATTCTGCTGCGCTCGTCCGCGCTCAGCAGCTTCGACCTCAGGATGACCACGAAGTAGGCGATCGCCGCCACGATCACCAGGCCGATCACGATGAGCGCGAGGTTCTGCGCCGTGATCACCCCCGCGAACACCAGCGCGACCACCACGATCACTCCGGCGACGGCGATGCCGATCACCAGGGGGCGCCGGGATGCGGGCAGCGGGTTCGGGATCTCGTGCGACGCCTCCGGAAGACGCTTGCGTCCGAACGAGTACTGGATGAGGCCGATCGCCATACCCACCGCCGCCAGCCCGAAGCCCCAGTGGAACCCGAGCGTCGTCTGCAGCAGGCCGGTGAGCAGCGGACCGAAGAACGCGCCGAGGTTGATGCCGAGATAGAAGATCGAGAATCCGGCGTCGCGCCGCGGGTCCTTCTCCGAGTACAGGGTGCCGACGATGCGGGTCGCGTTCGCCTTCAGCCCGCCGCTGCCGAGCGCGACCAGGAGCAGACCGGCGATCACGCCTGAGACACCAGGCAGGACCGCCAGGCAGATGTGCCCGGCCATGATGACGACGGCGCTCCAGAACAGCACGCGTTCCGACCCGAACATCCGGTCGGCCAGCCACGCGCCGAGGATCGTCGACAGGTACACCGCCCCGCCGTACGCCCCGACGATGCCTGCGGCGGTCGCCTGGTCGATTCCCAGACCACCGTCTGCCGCGGAGTAGTAGAGGTAGATGAGGAGGATGCCCTGCATCCCGTAGAACGAGAAGCGCTCCCACATCTCCACACCGAAGATGTTGGCGAGCGACCGCGGTTGCCCGAAGAACGTCTTGCCGCCGTCGCGCCGTTCAGGCGCCGTTGCCTGTGCGCTCGGATCACTCATGGCGCCCATGCTTCCACTCGGAGGCATCCAGCGCGACGATAATCCGGAAGCTGTGGAAACTACGGCTGTCCACAGCCGCGCCCATCCCCGGCGGAACGCGCTACCGCCCGGACAGCTCCCGCAGCACAGCCTCCAGCTGATCGACCGCCCAGTCCAGGTCGGCAGGGTCGACAACGATCGGCGGAGCCAGCCGGATGGTCGACCCGTGCGTGTCCTTCGCCAGCAGTCCCCGCTCCATCAGCAGCTCGCACACCTCGCGCCCGGTCGCCAGCGCGGGGTCGATGTCGATCCCCGCCCAGAGCCCGGCCCCGCGCACCGCGAGCACGCCGTGGCCGATCAGCCGGGTGAGTCCGGTGTGCAGCCGCGCGCCGAGCAGGGCGGCGCGTTCCTGGGGCTCGCCCGTCGCGAGCATCCCGACCACCGCCCGCCCGACGGCGGCAGCGAGCGGGTTCCCACCGAAAGTCGACCCGTGTTCGCCGGGGTTCAGCACCCCGAGCACATCACGGTTGCCGACCACGGCAGAGACCGGCACGATGCCGCCGCCGAGCGCCTTGCCCAGCAGGTAGAGGTCGGGTACCACTCCCACCAGGTCGCACGCGAACGTCGCTCCGGTGCGGCCAAGGCCGGACTGGATCTCGTCCGCGATCAGGAGCACACGTCGCTCGTCGCAGAGCGCGCGCAGTTCGGGCAGGAAGCCGGCGGGCGGCACGACGATGCCCGCCTCTCCCTGGATGGGTTCGACGAGCACGGCCACCGTGTCGTCGTCGATGGCCGCCGCGACCGCATCCGCGTCGCCGTACGGGACCGTGCGGAAGCCCGGCGTGTACGGACCGAAGCCGTCGCGCGCATCCGGGTCGTCGGAGAAGCTGATGATCGTGGTGGTGCGGCCGTGGAAGTTCCCGGCCATCACGATGATGTTCGCGCGCCCGTCCGGCACGCCCTTCACGCGGTATCCCCACGCGCGCGCCACCTTGATTCCGGACTCGACCGCCTCGGCCCCGGTGTTCATCGGCAGCACCATGTCTTTGCCAGCGAGCGCGGCGAGCGCCTCCACGAACGGGCCGAGCTGGTCGTTGTGGAACGCGCGGCTCGTCAGGGTGATGCGGTCGAGCTGCGCACGTGCCGCATCCAGCAGCACGGCGTTGGAGTGGCCGAAGTTGACCGCGGAGTACGCGGCGAGGCAGTCCAGGTAGCGCCTGCCGTCCACATCCGTGACCCAGGCGCCGTCCCCCTCGGCGACCACGACGGGCAGCGGATGGTAGTTGTGCGCCGTGTGCTCCTCTTCGCGCTCGATCGCCTCGGCCTGCCGCTCGGTCGGCGCGGCCGTACTGGGGTGGATGCGGTGGGCCGCGGTGTCGGCGCCCGCCCGGTCGACCGTGTCGGTGTCGTTCGTCATGCGCTGTCCTTTCAGCGTCGCAGTTCGAGGGTGCAGCACTTCACGCCGCCGCCGCCGAGCAGCAGCTCGGAGAGGTCGACGCCGATCGGGTTGTAGCCGTGCGCGCGCAGCTGCCGCTCGAAGTCGACGGCACGGGATGCGATGACCACGTTGTACCCGTCCGAGAACGAGTTGAGGCCCAGCACAGAGGCGTCCTCGTCGTTGACGACGATCGCATCCGGGTACCGCTCGGCGATGACGGCCCTGCTGGCGTCGTCGAACGCGGACGGCAGATAGGCGACGTGCTCCTGCCCCGGCGTCCCGTCGAGCACGGCGAGCGCGGTGTCGAGGTGGTAGAAGTTCGGGTCGACCAGCCGCAGCGAGATGACTTCGCGGCCGTAGATGGCGGCCAGCTCCTCATGGCTCTCTCCCGTGCTGCGGAAGCCGGAGCCCGCGAGGATGGTCTCGCCGACCAGCAGGAAGTCGCCCTCGCCCTCGTTCACGTGCTGGGGCTCTGCCACCTCGTAGCCGTTGCTGCGGAACCACTCCATGTACGCGGGGCCTTCCGGCTGGCGTTCCGGGTATGTGAAGCTCGCGCCGTATGCGATGTTGTCGATCACGAATCCGCCGTTGGCCGCGTAGACCATGTCCGGCAGCCCGTCGATCGGGTCGATGAGCTGCACGTCGTACCCGAGGTCGACGTAGGTGCGGTGCAGGGTGTCCCACTGCTGCACCGCGAGGGAGGTGTCGGTCGGCAGAGCAGGGTCCATCCACGGATTGATCCGGTAGACCACCACGAAATGCTCCGGCCTGCACATGAGCACCGAGCGGCGCGTCGGGGTGCGCGCCGGCCGGTCTGTCCGTGGCTCGGCGTCTTCGTGCGTGATCGACATGGGGATAGTGTCACACACGATTGTCGGCGAATGGATGCGTCCTGGCGCACGTAATCGCCGTTCTGTCCTGCACTCACGCAGTATCCGTGCATTCGCTCCGAGCGAGAGCGAATCGTTACACACCCCGCGCAACTTTTCCGCGTAATACCCGGCGACGACGCAACGATCCACCGTATGCTTGCGCTCGTGGACAACCTCGATCGCAGCATCCTCGACCTGCTCCGCCAGAATGCCCGCGCAGGGTACGGGGACATCGGCTCGGTCGTCGGCCTGTCCGCGTCCGCCGTGAAGCGCCGGGTCGACCGCCTCGTCTCGGACGGCGTCATCCGCGGTTTCACGATCCAGGTCGACCCGGCCATCGACGGCATGAGCACCGAGGCGTACGTCGAGCTGTTCTGCCGCGGGACGGTCGCGCCAGACGAGCTGTTGCGCATCCTGTCCGCCGTGCCGGAGGTGGTGGATGCCGGGACGGTCACGGGCAGCGCCGACGCGATCGTTCACATCCGGTCGCGGGACATCCCGAGCCTGGAGGCCGCGTTGGAGAAGGTGCGTCTCGCGCCGAACGTCGACCACACCCGCTCCGCCATCGTGCTCTCCCGCCTCATCAGCCGCGGCAACGCCTGAGCAAGGCCGGCGCCACCCGTCGCATTTCTTCAAGCCTGCGCCGCCGATCGCGCGCAGGATGGGGAGATGACAGAGACAGCAGAGGCCTCCATCATCGTCGACGCCGACACGGACGCCGTCTGGCGTGCCATCACCGACCCGGAGATCATCGCGCGGTACCTCTACGGCACCCGCGTCGAGTCGGAGTGGCGGGTCGGCAGCCCCATCGTCTACCGCGGCGAGTGGGAGGGGAAACCATACGAGGATCACGGCACGATCCTCGAGTTCGTGCCAGGCGAGCGCCTGGTGAGCAGCTACTACAGCCCGCTCAGCGGCAAGCCGGACGTGCCGGAGAGCTACCAGGACGTCGCGTACGTGCTCCGCCAGGAGGACGGCGGCACCCGCCTCACCGTCACCCAGAGCGGATGCGCCGACCGTGCAGAAGCCGACCGGATAAGCAGCAACTGGGCCACGACGCTGGAGGGCCTGCGCAGCACGGTCGATGCCTGAAAACCCAGGATGATCTGCGAGAACCTACAGGAAACGCCCTGCCGGATCAAAGCCGATCCGAGCGCGGCCACGGGAATCGGTGGCACGATGTTGCCATGAAGCTCCTCGTTGTCGAAGACGATCCCGACATGGGAGGCCTCGTCGAGCGCGGCCTCACGGCCGAAGGCTACGACGTGACCCTGGTCACCAACGGCGTCGACGCGCTCATCGCGCTGCGCACGGACACGTACTCCGCCGCCGCGATCGACGTCATGCTGCCGGGGATGAGTGGCTTCGAACTGTGCCGCCACATCCGCGAGGCGGCCAACCCGATGCCCATCCTGCTGCTCACCGCGCGCGACGCGATCGAGGACCGCGTCCACGGCCTCGACTCCGGTGCGGACGACTACCTCACCAAGCCGTTCGCGTTCGCCGAGCTGGCCGCGCGCGTCCGGGCTCTGCTGCGCCGCGAGCCGTCCGGGATGCGCCCCCAGGTCACGGTCGGCCGTCTCACCATCGACTCGCACGAGCACCGCGCCCTCGTCTCCGGCCACGAGATGCCGCTGAGCCGCCGCGAGTTCACGCTGCTGCGCCTGTTCGCCACGAACCCGGACAAGACGCTCGCCCGCTCTGACATCCTGGAGACGGTGTGGGGAACCACGGAGAACATCGGCACGAACGTCATCGACCAGTACGTGTCGTACCTGCGCAAGAAGCTGGAGCTGGCGGGCGCCGGGCTCGCCATCGTCACCGAGCGTGGCCGCGGCTACCGGCTGGACGCCAAGAACGCCGAGGTCGCGACCTCGTGAGTCACCCCGCGCCCGCCTACGCTCTTCCCGGCCGCTCGGGATGCGCGGAACCGGCGTGACGCGACCGTGAACCGTCTCCGGCGCCTGTCGATCACCGCCCGCATCACGATCGGCAGTCTGATCGTCGCCACCCTGTTCGGCCTGGTCGCCGTCGAGGTGGTGCGCTTCGGCGTCGCGGCGATCCTGCACAACGCCACGGTGACGCTGCTCGACAACGACGTGGCGGCGCCGGCCGCCGCTCTGGGCAACAACCCGGACGGACCGTTCGATCTGCCGGGCGGCGGCCAGGAGCTCGCGATCGTGGATGCGTCCGGCTCGGTGCTCGCATCCACTCTGCCTGGCTCGCTGGAGGAGGGCATCAGCAGTCTGCTGAAGCTGGGCGACCAGGCCACGAGCGTGAAGGTCGGCGACGACCAGTACCTCGTGCTGGTGCGCGAGGTGGTGACGCCGAACGGTGTGATGCACGTGATCGCCGCGCGCAACAACGAGACGACGGACCTCATCCTGGACCGGCTGACCGGTGCTCTCGCGATCGGTGCGGTGCTGCTGGTGATCGGGTTCGGAGCCGCGTCGTGGCTGCTGACCCGCGCCGCCCTGCGCCCGGTGAGCAGGATGCGCGAGCAGGCGGAGCGCATCGCCGACGTGCAGTCGACGGGACTGCTGACCGTCAATCCGGCGCGCGACGAACTCGCGGAGCTCGCCGGGACCCTCAACGACCTGATCCGGCGGCTGCGGGCGTCGGCGGAGCGCGAACGGCAGATGGTGTCGGATGCGAGTCACGAGCTGCGCACGCCGCTGGCCGTCCTCCGCGGCCAGCTCGAACTCGCGGAACTGGACGCCGGCGACGCGAACGCGCTGCTCGCGGACATCCGTTCGTCTCGCAGCACCGCCCTCCGGCTCGGCCAGCTCGCGAACAACCTGCTGGAGCTGTCCCGTATCGAGGCCGGCCCGGCGAGCGGCCGCACGGACTGGCGAACGCTGACCGACGAGCTGGCCGACGCCATCGACCGCGCTCGCCTCCTGGCCGCGAGCCCGGAGGAGAGCACTCCGCCGATCTCGATCGACTTCGACTACAACCCGCGCAAGATGCCATCTGGCGAGCGCCTGGTCGGTCTCTCGCCCACCGATTTCGGCCGCATCCTGGACAACCTCATCGGCAACGCGATCACGGCGATCGCGGCAGCGGCGACTGCGACTGAGGGCGCGCCGGGCACGGGAACGGCGGGCGCAGGAACGCCGGGCGCAGGAGCCGGCACGAGCACGGAGACCAGCGTTGACTCCGAGACAAACGCAGACACAGACTCAGACTCAGACTCAGGCGCGCCCGACGACCTCGAACTCCGGGATGCGACGGTCACCGCCGAGCTCACGGCCACCGACGCCGAGGTCATCCTGACCGTGAGGGACAGCGGCCCGGGAATGCCGGACGCGTTCATCCCCGTGGCGCTCGACAGGTTCACTCGGGCGGACGGCGCCCGCACGGCGCATTCCGGCGGCGGGCTCGGTCTCGCGATCGTCGGAGCGCTGGCCGGGTCCGCAGGCGGTAGCGTCGTCTTGGCGAACGCGCCGGGCGGCGGTCTCGTCGTCACCGTGGTGCTTCCGCTCGTCGACAGCGCACCGATCCCAGGGAAGGCGGACCAGCCGTGACCGACTCCAGCACGCCGGGCTTTCTCGCCGGCGCGATCGACCCGTCCGCGACCACGCCGCCGTTCGAGCAGTTGAAGTCGCACATCCTCTCCGCCGTGGCGTCGGGCGACGCCGCCGTCGGAACACGCCTCCCGCCTGTCCGCGCCCTGGCCGATGCGCTCGGACTCGCTCCCAACACGATCGCGCGCGCCTATCGCGAGCTGGAGCACGTCGGCGTCCTGGAGACGCGCGGCCGCGCCGGCACGTTCGTCGCGGCCCCGGACGCCGTCCAGCGCGAGGCCGCCGCAGCAGCAGCGGCCTTCGCCGACCGCGCCGCAGATCTGGGCCTGACAGTGGACGCGGCCCTGACCCTCGCCCGCGCCGCCCTGGAGTCGCGCCTCCGCGCCTGACACCGGCGCCGTTGTCAGTGCCCGCTGCGGTCCGAGTCCACTCCGGCGTCCGGCCCTTCGTCGAGCGTGTCGATCGCGGCCAGGTCCGCTGCGTCCAGCTCGAACCCGAACACGTCGAAGTTCTCCGCGAGCCGCTGGGCGTTGCTGGATTTCGGGATGACGACGAGCCCGTTCTGGATGTGCCAGCGGAGCACGACCTGCCCCGGCGTCTTCTCGTGCTTCTCTGCGATCTCGGCCAGCACCGGCGAGCGCAGAAGCTCGCCTCCGGCGCCGAGCGGGCTCCACGACTCCGTGACGATCCCGTGCTCGGTGTCGTATGCGCGCTGCTCACGTCGCTGAATAGCCGGGCTGAGCTGGATCTGGTTCACCGCCGGGGTCACGCCGGTCTCCGCGATCAGCTTTTCGATGTGCGCTGGCTTGAAGTTGGAGACGCCGATCGCGCGCGCCTTGCCCGCCTCCCGCAGCCGGATGAAGGTCTCCCAGGTGGACACGTACTCGTCCCGAGCGGGCAGCGGCCAGTGGATGAGCAGCAGGTCGACGTAGTCGAGCCCCAGCCTGGCAAGCGAGCCGTCCAGCCCGTCGACAGCGCGGTCGTCTCCCTGGTACGTGCCGTCGAGCTTCGTGGTGACGAACAGCGCCTCCCTGGCGACGCCGCTGTTCTTCACCCCGGCTCCGACGCCGACCTCGTTGCCGTACTTCACCGCCGTGTCGATGTGGCGGTATCCGATGGCCGCCGCTTCGACGATCGCGCGCTCGACCTCGCGGTCGTCGAGTGGCCAGGTGCCGAGACCGAGCTGCGGGATGGACGTTCCTGAGTTGAGGGGAAGGCTGGGTGTCGTCATGTTTTCAGGCTACGCGGGCCCGTCTCCGATCAGATGACTGTGTCGGAAAGCTGCGTCGGATTTCCGAACCGGTGGTTGGTGATCGAGATCGCCTGCTCGTGGAGGAAGGGCAGCACCTCGATGCGCCCGGACGGCGTGACCTGGTTGGCGTACA
Organism: Leifsonia sp. NPDC102414; assembly: GCF_044765685.1. Lineage (NCBI taxonomy): Bacteria > Bacillati > Actinomycetota > Actinomycetes > Micrococcales > Microbacteriaceae > Leifsonia > Leifsonia sp. NPDC102414. The sequence goes on along the minus strand of NZ_JBIWKN010000005.1, from coordinate 22,386 downwards.
CAGCCACGTCCGGGGTGCCCCCGAGTGCGGCTGCCAGCTCGGACGCGTCTCCCCCGATGAGCCGGATGCGGTGGGGCCGTGCCGCGTGCGACCGGATGCGCGACAGCCAGTGCGCGTCCGACTCCACGACCACCTCGAGCTCGCGTTCGCGCAGGAGCTGGTGCATCGCCCGCGGCAGCTTGACCGCCGTGCTCACCGCGAACGGCGAGTTCGCGACGGTCCCCGCCGCCATCACCCGCAGCAGCTCGGGAAGCCCCGCCCCCTCGGAGAGCCGGATGGTCACCGGCACCGGCCGGTAGCGGAACAGGTTACGCTCCACCCCGATGGCGGACACGTCTTTGACGGCGTGGTATTCCGTCGCCGCGGCGATGGCATCGCTGAGCGCCGACCGTCGCACGACGTCGAACGCCGCGTAGTCCATCGACGATTGACCGGACTCGATGAGGTCGGACACCCGCTTGTCGAGCCCACGCAGGTGCAGGCTGGCGCTGGAGCTGCCAGCGTCCGGCACCCACGATCCGAGCCCGATCAGATAGTTCGGTCCACCGGCCTTCGTGCCGGCGCCGACGGACGAGCGCTTCCACCCTCCGAACGGCTGACGCTGCACGATGGCGCCCGTGATCCCGCGGTTGACGTAGAGGTTTCCCGCTTCCACCGACTCGAGCCAGAGCGCCAGCTCCTCGGAGTCGAGCGAGTGCAGTCCGGCGGTGAGCCCGTACTCGATGGCGTTCTGATAGCGGATCGCTTCGTCCAGGTTCTTCGCCGTCATGATCCCGAGCACCGGACCGAAGAACTCGGTGAGGTGGAAGTACGAGCCTGCCGGCACTCCCGCACGGATGCCGGGCGACCACAGCCTGCCCGTGCCGTCCAGCTGCTTCGGCTTCACCAGCCACTCCTCGGATGCGCCGAGCGTGGTGAGCGCGTGCAGCAGCTTGCCGGATGCCGGCTCGATCAGCGGCCCCATCTGACTCGTCGGGTCCTGCGGGTATCCGACGCGCATACTCGTGGCCGCGTCGATGAGCTGGTTGCGGAACCGATCAGAGGTGGCGACGGAACCGACCAGGATGACGAGGCTCGCGGCCGAGCACTTCTGGCCGGCGTGGCCGAATGCGCTCTTCACGATGTCCGAGACGGCCAGGTCGTAGTCGGCGCTCGGCGTCACGATGATGGCGTTCTTGCCGCTCGTCTCGGCCAGCAGCGGCAGGTCGGGACGCCACGACCGGAACAGCTTGGCCGTCTCGTACGCGCCGGTCAGGATCACCCTGTCCACGCGTGGGTCCGAGACGAGCGCCTGTCCGAGGTCGTTCTCCGCCACGTCGACGAGAGCCAGCAGTTCGCGCGGGATGCCCGCCTCCCAGAGCGCCTCGACCATCACAGCGCCGGAGCGCTTGGCCTGAGGAGCCGGCTTGATGACGACCCCGCTACCCGCGGCGAGCGCGGAGAGGACGGAGCCGGCGGGGATGGCCACGGGGAAGTTCCATGGAGGCGTGACGACGGTGATCTTCGACGGCACGAAACGGGCGCCCTGGACCGCATCCAATTCTCGCGCTCTGCTGGCGTAGTAGTGGGCGAAGTCGATCGCCTCGCTGACCTCTGGGTCGGCCTCCGCGATGGTCTTGCCCGTCTCGGATGCCATCACCTCGATGAGCCTGTCGCGGTTCGCGGCGAGTGCGATCCCGGCACGGTCGAGCACGGCAGCGCGGTCGAAGCCGCTGCGCGCACCCCACGCCTCGCCGTTGATCCTCACGGTCTGGAGGAGCTCATCGAGCTGACCGGCGTCGGTGAGCGCGGCAGACGCGATGGTCTCGACTCCCAGCTCCGACGCGGACGACCTGGCGAGAATCTTCCTGCCCCAGCTCCGGTTCGCCGCGAGCGACGGGTCCGTGTCTGCGGCGTTGTGGAAGCCGCGCATCACGTCGACGGTCATCGGCTCTCCGACGACCCCGTCGCCGCTCGACCCGCGGCGCAGCCCGAGCACGACGCTCGTCAGCCCTTCGTCGCCATCAGCGGCAGGCTCCGGCGCGGCGGGCCGGGTGAACGCCTCTGCGCTCGCCTCGTCCCACTCCCGTGAGCGGTCCTGCTGCCGGTTGGGCAGCGGCGCGACACCCCACGGCTGCGTGTCTGCTTCCAGCTCGGCGATCGAGGCGAGGAACCGTTGCTTCTCCCGCTCGAACACGCCGGCATCCGAGTCGAGCTCGAACACCGCGGACATGAAGTTCTCCTGGCTCGCGTTCTCTTCGAGCCTGCGGATCAGGTACGAGATCGCCACGTCGAACTCTGCGGGGTTGACGACCGGCGTGTAGAGCAGCAGGCTGCCGACCGTCTTCTTGACCGCCTCCGCCTGGGCCGTTGCCATCCCGAGCAGCATCTCGAAGTCGATGCTGTCCGTCACCCCGCGACGCGAGGCCAGCAGCCAGGCGTACGCTACGTCGAACAGGTTGTGCCCTGCGACGCCGATCTTCACCGCGTCCGTGTGCTCCGGTGTGAGCGCCCAATCGAGCATGCGCTTGTAGTTGGTGTCGGTGGCCTGCTTGCTGCCGTAGGTGGCGAGCGGCCAATCGTGGATGGCCGCATCCACCCGCTCCATCGCCAGGTTCGCGCCCTTGACCACGCGCACCTTGATCGGGGCGCCGCCCGCGACCCGCCGGGTGCTGGACCACTCCGTGAGGGTCTGCAGCGCATCCAGGGCGTCCGGCAGGTAGGCCTGCAGCACGATCCCCGCCTCGAGCTTCGCGAACTCCGGCTTGCTCAGGATGCCGGTGAAGACCGCCATCGTCAGGTTGAGGTCGCGGTACTCCTCCATGTCGAGGTTGATGAACTTCGGCTTCGGAGACGACGCGGCCAGCTGGTACAGCGGCGTCAGCCGTTCCACCACGCGCTCGACCGTCTCGTCGAACGACCACATCGAGAGCTGCGACGCGATCGAGGACACCTTGATCGAGACGTAGTCGACGTCGTCGCGCGCGAGCAGCTCTCTCGTGCCTTCCAGGCGCCGCGCCGCCTCCTTCTCTCCGAGCACGGCCTCCCCGAGCAGGTTGAGGTTCAGCCGCGCTCCGTGTCCGTGCGGATCGTTGGGCGTGCGCAGGTGGGCGATGGCCGGTCCGAGCTTCTGCGGGGTGGCGTCGACGACCAGGTGGCCGACCATCCCGCGCAGCACACGACGCGCGATCGGAATGACGATCCACGGGAGCACCGGCCCGAACACACCGCCCAGCCAGATCGCGAACCGCATGTACCACGGCAGGAACGACGGGATGCGCTTGGCCACCTTCTGTAGGTTGTAGCCGGCCACGAACAGGTCTTGCGGGCGGGCGACGCCATCCACGAATCCGACAGCGAAGTCGAGTCCGTGCGGGTCTTTCAGCACGCCGGCGAGACGCTCGGCCGCCGGGTCTTGCGCAGCAGGGGCACCCTCGGCGGTCGCGGAGCTCTGAGCGAGCCAGGTGCGCACGAGTTCGACCGCCTCGTCCGCGATCTGCGACGGGCGCGTCTCGTTGCCATCCGTGTGATTGACCATGTCCACGACTGTATTCCTCGCTGCTCGGGGGATCGCTGAGGCCCGCGAAATCTGTGCAGAACCGACCCCTGTGGAAACAGTGTGCAGCCTCAGTATCATCAGGAAAAGCGAATGTTTGCGAACGATATCGTTCGCTCTGACCGAATGAAGGCAACGGATGCTCGACGTGCGCAAACTCCGCCTCCTGCGCGAACTCAAGGTGCGCGGCACCGTCACCGGCGTCGCGGAGGCGCTGTCGTACTCTCCGTCTTCCGTCTCCCAGCAACTCTCGGCGCTGGAGAAGGAGTCCGGCGTCGTCCTGCTCGAGAAGGTCGGCCGCCGCGTGCAGCTCACCGCCCAGGCCGAGATCCTGGTCAGGCACACCGGCGACATCCTCGACATGCTCGACAGGGCGGAGGCCGAGCTGACCGCATCCAGCACCACAGTCGCCGGCGTGGTGCGGATCGCGGTCTTCCAGTCGGCGGCGCACGCCATCATCCCGCGCGCGCTCTCCACGCTCGCCGCCGAATACCCGGAGCTTCGCGTCGAAGTCACGGAGCGAGAGCCGGAGCAGGGCCTGTTCGAGGTCTCTGCGCGCGACTTCGACCTGGTGATCGCCGAGCAGTACCCAGGCAGCACGCGCGGGCTCCGCACCGACCTCGACAGGGTCCAGCTCGCCTCGGACGCCATCCATCTGGCGAGCAGCTCCAGCGCGGATGCGCGGGTGACGACCACGAGCCTGGCCGGCGCCGCCACCCTCCCCTGGGTGATGGAGCCGCAGGGCACGGCCGCGCGCACCTGGGCTGTCCAGCTGTGCCGTGCCGCCGGGTTCGAGCCGGACGTCCGCTACGAGACCGCCGACTTGATCGCGCACATCCGCCTGATCCGTTCCGGCAACGCAGTCGGCATCCTGCCCGACCTCGTCTGGGCAGGCGAGACGCCGAGCGTTCGCCTGATCGACCTGCCTGGATCGCCGCACCGCACCGTTTTCACGTCGGCGAGGCGCTCCTCTGCCGAGCGCCCAGGCGTGGTCGCGTGCCGCGACGCGCTCGCACGAGCTGTGCCGTCCTGACGCGGTGCCGTCCTGACGCGTCGGCTGCCATCGCGTTGATGCACGATCGTCGCTCCGCATAGGCTCTGACGCATGACCGCCACTTCCGCTTCCTCCCCTGAGCTCGAGCAGGCTGCGACCCCGGCACCGGCCCCAGCAACGACCCCGGCACCGACTCACGATGTGGTGATCGTCGGCGGCGGCCACAACGGCCTCACCGCCGCCGCGTATCTCGCACGCGCCGGAAAGAGCGTCATCCTGCTCGAACGTCTCGAATCCGTGGGAGGCGCTGCGGTCAGCGCGCAGGCGTTCTCCGGTGTCGACGCCTGGCTGTCGCGGTACTCCTACCTGGTGAGCCTGCTCCCGCAGCGCATCGTCGATGACCTCGGGCTGCGCATCCGGCTGGCGCGTCGCCGGTACTCCTCGTACACGCCCGTCCCCGGCGACGAGTCCGGAGCCGCGCTCCTCATCGACAACACGGATGCGGACGCCACGTCCTCCTCGTTCGCCCGCATCGGAGCCCCGGACGACGCCCGCGCGTTCCACGACTTCTACGAGACGACCGGTGCCCTCGCGCAGTCCCTGTGGCCCACGGTCACCGAACCGCTCCTGACCCGCAGCGAGGCCAAGGCACTCGTCGGCGACGACGAGCTCTGGTCGTCGATCTTCGAGCGCCCGATCGGCGAGCTCATCGAGTCGCGCATCTCCAACGACCTCGTCCGCGGCGTGGTGGCGACGGATGCCCTGATCGGCACATTCGCCAGCGTCTCCGACGCCTCCCTCGCCCAGAACCGCTGCTTCCTCTATCACGTCATCGGTCAGGGCACCGGTCAGTGGGACGTCCCGGTCGGCGGCATGGGGACGGTGACAGGCGAGCTCGCCAGGGCCGCCCGTGAGGCCGGCGCCCGCATCGTGACGGATGCGGAGGTCACCTCGATCAGCCCGGAGGGCGTCGTCGGGTACGACCGCCATGGCCACGACCGCCGCGTGGTCGGCAGGCACGTGCTCGTCAACGTCGCACCGGATGTGCTCGACCAGCTGCTCGTCGGACAGGGCGACGGCGAGACCCCGAGTGACGCCACCCCGTCCCGACCCCGCGCCGAGGGAGCGCAGGTCAAGGTCAACCTCCTGCTCGAACGCCTCCCCCGGCTGCGCGACGAAGCCGTCGACCCCGCTGCGGCCTTCGGCGGCACCTTCCACATCAACGAGACATACACGCAGCTCGAAGACGCCTTCGCCGGGGCGGTCCGCGGCGTCATGCCGGACCTCATCCCGTGCGAGATCTACTGCCACTCGCTCACCGACCCGAGCATCCTGGACCCGGAGCTCGCCGCATCCGGAGCCCAGACCATCACGGTGTTCGGCCTGCACACCCCCGACCGCTGGCTCACCGACGACAACAACGACGCCACCAGGCAACGACTCCAGGATGCGGTCATCGCATCCCTGAACTCCGTCCTGGCCGAGCCGATCGAGAGCCTCCTGCTCACCGACGCGGACGGAAATCCCTGCATCGAGACGAAGACCACCCGCGACATCGAGCACGCCCTCAACATGCCGGGCGGCAACATCTTCCACGGCCCGCTCTCCTGGCCGTTCGCCGAGGACGACGACCCGCTCGACACCCCTGCGCAGCGGTGGGGCGTGGCGACCGAGCACCCGCGCATCCTGCTGTGCGGGTCCGGGGCGCGGCGCGGAGGCGCGGTCAGCGGGCTCGGAGGGCACAACGCGGCGATGGCGGTGCTGGAGGGCTGAGCCGGGCAGACCGTGTGAGGACTCACACCGCATCCACTGCCGGAAACCGCGCAACGTGGCTAGTGTGATGGTCTAGCGGGAGGTGCACCATGATGCCGCAACCAACGGGTCGACTCGTACGCAAAGACGACGGGGTCTACGTGGTCCTGGACAGGATCTTCAAGGCGCCGATCGAGGACGTCTGGTCCTATTTCTCACGATCGCCGCGCCTCGCCGAGTGGATCGGCGAGCTTACGGGAACCCCATCCACCGGCGCCGCCCGCTTCCGGATGAACGCGGAGGGCAACGAGGCGGAGTGGGAGAATGTCACCATTCTGGAGTGCGACTCGCCGCACCGGTTCGCCGCGGACATCGGGCCGTCCGGAACCTCGCGGCGCGTTTACGTCCACCTCACGGAGGCCAGCGGGCACACGACGGTGACGCTCGGCCAACGCCTCCGCTCTCTGACGGACGAAGCCGTGATCGGCGTCGGCTGGGACTATTACTTCGACCGCCTGATCGCCGCGCGCAGCGGCAAGCCGATGCCGGCCTGGAGCGACTACTACCCGCTGTTCCTCGAGCACTACGAGAACCTGTGCCGCGAGCTCAACCAGGACATCAAGGCGGAGAACGCCACACTGCACGCGGTCGGCAGGGCCAACGGCACCACCGGCTGACGCAGCGACGGCCACGTGGATGCGGTCACCGCCTGCTCAGTGCCAGCGGTGGTCCTGCAGCGTGATGCGCGGCCCGCGCCGCTCGAACCTGTGCCCGCTGGCGAGGATCAGCCGGATGACCCGTTGCCGGTGCCCTGCCCACGGCGACAGCAGTTCGAGCATCCCGTCGTCGTCGACGCGCTGACCGGTGAGCGCCTCGCCGACGTAGTGCGCCAGGTGGTAGTCGCCGACGCTCACGATGTCCGGGTCGCCCGTGGCCCGCTGCAGCGTCTCCGCCGCGGTCCACGGCCCGATGCCGGGGATCGTCTGCAGCGCCCTGGCTGCCGCATCCCGAGGGTCCGGCTGTCCGGCCGCGCGCTCGACAGCGCGCTCGAGCGACGCCGCGACGGCGAGCGCCGCCTGCGCGGTGCGCGCCCTGCCAGGGTCGACGCCGGCGCGATGCCAGTCCCACGACGGGATGCCGCGCCACTGTGCGACGGTCGGCACCACGCGCATCCCCTCGGGTGCTGGCCCTGGTGCCTGCTCGCCGAACCAGCGCAGCAGCCGCGCCCACGAACGGTAGGCCTCCAGGCTGGTCACCCGCTGCTCGATCACGGCGGGCAGCAGAGCCTCGAGCAGACGATTGGTGCTCGACAGCTTCAGCCCGGCGTTGCGGCGACGGCTGTCGTGCAGCAGCGGCGTTCCGCTCACGTCGAGCCCGTCCCAGTCGTCGTCGCGCCCGAGCAGAGCGGGCACCGCGTCGATCGCCCACTCGGCTCCTGGCCCCCACGCCGTAGCGCGGACGCTGCCGTCCGCCCCCGGATAGCGGATGCGCAGGGTCGCCGCGCCCGCCGGCGTGCGGAACGTGCGCCACACGCCTCCCGCATCCCACCTGGTGGTCGGGTCGTGCGGGCCGCGGCCGAGCACGGAGAGCGTGCTCCGCACATCCACGGGCGATGCTGGACGGTAGACCGTCTCGACCGCGCCGCCAGCCGGGGCCGGCGCTGCGGGAAGGACGGTGCTCATGCAGGGAATGGTACGTCAGAGCCCTGACACCATACCGGCTGTGATTCCCAGTGTCGGCCGTCTCCTCTACATTCTCCCCATGGGAATCGAAATCAACGACGATGCCGTCGCGCGCCTGCGCGACGCCATCGCAGGAACTGTCTACCTCCGGGGGGAGGAGGGGCTCGCGGCCGAGGTCGCCTGCTTCAACCCGGTCATCGTCCACGATCCGGACATCGTGGTCGCCGTCACAGACGAGAACGATGTCGCGGAAGCTCTCCGCTTCGCTCGCGACCAGGGCATCCCCGTGCGGATTCAGGCGACCGGCCACGGCTCGGAGACGCCCATCGTCGGCGGCATGATCATCGCAACGCAGGCGCTCGACACCATCGCCATCGACCAGGATGCGCGGCTCGCCACCCTCGGCGCCGGCGTGCGCTGGGCGCCGGTCATCGTCGCGACCGCCGAGTTCGGCCTCATGCCGGTCACCGGTTCGTCCACCAGCGTCGGAGCGGTCGGGTACTCGCTCGGCGGCGGTGTCGGCCCGCTGGCGAGAAGCCACGGCTTCACATCGGACTGGGCGCGCGGGTTCCGCGTCGTCACCGCGGACGGCGAGGTCGTCACGGCGGACGCCGACACCAACCCCGACCTGTTCTGGGCGCTGCGCGGGGGCAAGGGCGGGCTGGGCGTAGTCACCGAGATGACGCTCGAACTCGTGCCGCTGCGCACGCTGTACGCCGGAAGCGTGTTCTTCGAAGGCGACGCCATCGCAGACGCGTTCGGCGCATGGGCGGACTGGTCGGCGCAGCTGTCGGAGGAGGCGACCACGTCGGTCGTCTTCCTGCAGATCCCGGACATGGAGGGGCCGCCGCCTCCACTGCGCGGCCGTTCGCTGCTCAGTGTGCGCTTCGCGTTCCCCGGCGACGCGGCCGAGGGCGAGCGGCTGTTCGCACCGATGCGCGCGGCGGCGCCGGTGTACCTCGACATGGTCGGCGAGATGCCCACCACGGCCGTCGCGACCATCCACAACGACCCTGAGCAGGGCGCGCCGAGCTGGATCCGCGGTCTGATGCTCGACTCGTTCGACAGGCAGACGAGCGAAGCCCTGCTCGACGTGGCCGGACCGGGAACCGGGTCGCCGTTCCTCGCACTCGAGATCCGTCAGCTCGGCGGCGCGACGGCGCGCGACGTCCCGGAGGGCTCGTCCGTCGGAGGCCGCGACAGCAGGTACACGGTGTCGACGCTCGCGGCCGACCCGTCGACGTTCGCCGAACTCGCGCCGGCTCGCGCTGCCGCCGTGGCCGACGTGCTCGCCGACCGCATCTCCGAGATCACGAACGTCAACTGGTCAGCCGGTCTCAGCGACCCAGAGGCGTTCGAGCACACCTGGCCGCCGGCGATCTTCGACCGCCTGGCCACGGTCCGCGCCACCTGGGACCCCGACGGCGTCTTCGCGTTCGGCCCGGCTCCCGTCCCGCGCTAGCCCATCCCCAGCAATCGAGTCCGGACTTGTTCAGGCGACACGCCGATCCTGAACGTGAACAAGTCCGGACTCGATGCGGTCCTACTCCGCCCAGACGCTCGGCGCGGCCGCCTTGGTGGACGGCAGGGCGGCATCCGCGCCCCACTGCAGCAGCCACTCGGGAACCGAGACGTCGGAGGGTGCGACGCCCACCGCATCCAGCAGCTCCTCATTGGTCACGATGCCGCCGCCCCGTTTGAGGAAGCGGCCGCGGATGAACGCCTGCGTGTAGATCTCGCCGTCCACCGTGAACCGCTGTTCTACATACACGGCCCGCTCGTCGAAGCCCAGGATGCGCGACTCGACCACGAACGGCTGCCACAGTTCCAGCGACTTCCGGAACGAGATCGTCTCCGACGCGACCACCGGGTACCACCCGCGCTTCTTGAAGATCGCCCACACGCCGTTCCGGCTGAGCAGGTCGAAGCGCCCGATGTCGGCGATCGACAGGTACACGCCGTTGTTCATGTGCTTCAGGATGTCGAGATCGGTAGGCAGCACCCGGAATCTCGTGCGGGCCACATCCCAGTGCCCCAGCCGCGGCCCGAAGCGCGAGATCAGGAAGTGAAGCATCGTCCGAAAGATCATGTGCACCCGGTCATGCTAGCCAGCCGCCAACGATCTCTCACTTCCGTTGTCGACGGCCTCCAAACGGCGCCACACCGTCCGGGCCACCGGTTGTGCGATCCGCGAGAGCCTGCCGAGCATCGACCGCCCGGCTTGCCTTCCTGCCTGGCTGGCGTCAGATCTCGACGTCGCTCCCCATCGTGACGGTGCGCAGCGCTGGGAGACCGAAGCGCGCGGCGGGATCAGCGGCGTTGTGGGCGAGCGCGATGAACAGCGACCGGCGCCACCTGACCATCTTCGTCGTCCGGGTGGTCCGGATCGCCCCGCGGGAGATGAAGTACGAGGCGTCGTTGAAGTCGCGCGCGTGGAGCGGCAGCACTCCCGCGTAGCACGCGGCACGCAACGCCCGCGGGATGTCCGGTTCGTCCGAGAAGCCGAAGCGGATGGTCAGGTGCTCGATGCCGTCGTCGGTGTAGCCGAGTTCGTCATAGGAGAACGCCTCCATGCGCGGCACATGCGGAACCTGGGCCGTGCTCACCGACACGATGATCACGTTTTCGTGCAGCACATGGTTGTGCTCCACATTCGCCCGCAAGGCGAGCGGAGTGCTGTCCTTGTTCGGGTGCGGGAAGATCGCGATCCCCGGAACGCGCGGGAGGTTCTTCTTGCGCACGTCCTCGATGAACTCGGCGAGAGAGCCCTCCTTGACCTTCCTGTCCTCCTTCACCAGCAGTCGTCCACGGCGCCACGTGGTCATGACGAGGATGACGGCCGCAGCGATGAGCAGGGGAACCCAGCCGCCGTTCACGATCTTGGAGAGGTTTCCTGCGAGGAAGGCCAGTTCGAGGCCGCCGAAGACGATGGCGGCCGCAGCCATCTTCCACGGCCCCCAGCCCCAGAGCGGGCGGGCGACCAGTACGAGCAAGAGGGTGTCGACGACCAGCGCCCCTGTGACAGAGATCCCGTATGCGGTGGACAGCCGATCGGAGGAGCCGAAGGAGAGCATCACGGCCATCACGCCGACGAACAGGAGAGCGTTGATGGCGGGCATGTAGATCTGGCCGCCCTCGCGTTTCGAGGTCTGGCGCACGGTGAGCGGCGGCAGCAAGCCCAGTTGCACGGCCTGCCTGGAGAGCGAGAACGCTCCGGAGATGACCGCCTGGCTGGCGATCACGGTCGCCGCCGTCGCCAGGATGACGACGGGGAGCCGCCCCCAGTCCGGGATCAGCAGGAAGAACGGGTTGGCCTTCGCCGCCGGGTGGTGCAGGATCAGCGCGGCCTGACCGAGATAGTTGATCGTGAGCGCTGGGAACACCAGAAAGAACCAGGCCCGGCGGATCGGCGAGCGGCCGAAGTGCCCCATGTCGGCGTACAGAGCCTCAGCGCCGGTGATCACGAGGACCACCGCGCCGAGCGCGATGAACGAGATCGAGGGATGCGCGATGATGAAGACCACCGCGTAGCTGGGCGACAGCCCGAGCAGCACGGACGGATACTGGATCACCATTCCGAGTCCTGCCACGGCGAGCACGACGAACCAGAGCACCATGATCGGTCCGAACAGCACGCCGACCTTCCCCGTTCCGAAACGCTGCACGACGAACAGGCCGACCAGGATCACGGCCGCGATCGGGATGACGAGGTGCGAGATCGCCGGGATCGTGACGTGCAGGCCTTCGACGGCCGACAGGACGCTGATCGCGGGCGTGATGATCGAGTCTCCGTAGAACAGCGAGACGCCGACGATGCCGATCAGCAGCAGAATCCCGGCCTTGCCCGCGCGCTTCGCGTAGAGGCGCTGCGCGAGTGCTGCCAGCGCCATCACGCCGCCCTCGCCGTCGTTGTCGGCGCGCATCAGGATGCCGAGGTACTTGATCGAGACCACGATCGTGATGCTCCAGAACATCAGCGAGATGACGCCGAAGACGTCGCTCTCGTTGGCGCGCACGGCGCCGCCGTCGAGGAGGAACACCGTCTTCAGCGCGTAGAGCGGGCTCGTCCCGATGTCGCCGAAGACGACCCCAAGGGCGGCGACCGCGACCGCGACCAGCGGCCCCCGGTGGTGACCGTGGGCACGGGCCGGAGCAGGTCGATTCGCGCGTCCGGCGGCGGCTTTACCCTGCCGAGGCGTGACTGACCGAGTCATTCGGCTCCACGACGCCGTGAGCGCCGAAACCAGCTACCTTGCATTTTCGTCACGTTACCCCTCTGCGGGCACGGCGCGGCCCGACCCGCGCAACTACACGGCGAGTTGGCGGGATGCAGCGCCGGTCAGCGCCCGAGCGGAACCTCGACGATGCTCACGCCCGCAGGTGGAGCGGACAGCGCCTGGTCGAGTTCGCCCTTCGTGCGAACGACGCGGTGCGCCCATCCGTATGCCTGCGCGAGCACCGCGAGCTCGACCCTCTGCGGCGTGTAAAGCACCCGGTCGAACGCGCTGGCAGGCGCGCTCGTCGCCACCTCCAGCCCGTCGAAGATCGTTCCCCCTCCGTCGTTTCCGACGATCACCTGCAGGTGCGGCCGACGCTCCCCTTCGCCGAACAGCAGCGAACCGACGTCGTGCAGCATCGCGATGTCTCCGAGCAGCAGCCGCGTCACGCCGGTCGGCGCACCTGCCGCCTCCGCGGCGGCCTGACTCTCCAGTGCGATGCCGATGGCCGTGGCGATCGTGCCGTCGATTCCGGCGAGGCCGCGGTTCGCGTGCACCCTGAGCTTCTTCCCCGACACGATCCTGTCCGCATCCCGCACCAGCCGGGAGGCGCCGAACAGCAGGCGGTCGTGCGGCCAGGTGTACCGCCACAGCGCCTCGGCGAGCAACGGTCGCGTGATCGGGGCGCGCACGGCGGCGAGCTCCGCCTTGGCGAAGGCGAGAGCATCGGCCGGGTCGTACGAACGAGCCTTGTCGACGTCCGGGGCCGTGGCTGCCGGGTCTGCAGCGAGTTCCGCCTGCTCGATGAGGCGGCGGCTGCCGAACACCCAGCTGCCCACCCACGCGCGCACCTCCGGAGACCGCAGGTCGATGGATGCGGGCGGGAGCACCCCTCCGACGATCCGCGCCCGGTGCCCCGGGTTGTACGCCTGCGCGCCTCTGGGCGCGACGACGACGACCTCGACGTCCTCCCTGGTGAGCAGGACGGGCACCTCCCGGCTGAGCGTCGGGTGTCCGAAGACGATGGCACGCTCGACACGTCCGCCGAAGTCGTCCTCGTGCAGCAGCTCCCGGTATGCGACGACCAGGTTCGGCCCGAACCGGGACCCGCTCGACACCTCAGCCAGCAACGGTGCTCCGGATGCGCGGGCGAACTCCTCAGCCTCCGGTCCGGCGTCCGCTCCCGCGATCACCACGGTGCGCTTGCCGTCTGCGAGTTCGATCGTCTCCCGTCCGAGTGCTTCCGGACCCGCTGTCGCCGGCCGTTCGCCTGCCTCGATGCGTCCGAGCTCCGGGACGGCGACGGACAGCGGCTCGCGGAAAGCGATGTTGAGGTGGACGGGGCCAGGGTCCCCTGTGTCCGCTCCGACGGCCGCGCGCACGGCGGCGAGCGCGAGCGCCGTCGCCTCACGCTGTTCGCCGTCTGCGCCGGTCGGCGCCGCGACATCGCGAGTGGAACGCACGGCGACGCCGTAGAGGCCGTCCTGGTGGGTGGTCTGATTGGCGCGGATGCCGCGGAGCTCATCCGGGCGGTCGGCGGTGAGGACGATCATCGGGATGCCGGACTCGTGCGCTTCGAGCACGGCGGGGTGCAGGTTGGCGGTGGCTGTGCCGCTGGTGGTGATGACCACGGCGGGCGCCCCGCCTTCGCGTGCGAGGCCGAGCGCGAGGAATCCGGAGACCCGCTCGTCGATGCGCACGTGGAGCCGGGCCGAGCCGGAGCGTTCCAGCTCGGCGGCGACGAGGGCGAGTGCCTGCGAGCGCGAGCCAGGGCTGACGATCAGGTCGTGCACCCCCGCGCGCACGAGCGCGGTGAGGAGTGCGATGGAGTAGTCGGTGGCTGGGTTTCCCGTAGGAGCGGGCTGTGCGGCTGGTTCACCCATCCCGGCGGCCGGTTTGGTCGTTGTCTGGTCCGTTGTCATCGAGTTCGGCGAGTTCCTTCTCCAGTTGCCGGATGCGCTCTTCCTGGTCGTGGTCGACGCGGAGGCGCTTCAGGAATTCGGGGTCGTCGTCCGGGGCGACTGTGCGCCGGCCGATGCCGTTCTTGCGTCGACCGCGTCCGATGAGGAACCAGAGCACCCCGCCGATGACCGGGAACAGGATGATGACGAGAAGCCACACGGGCTTGGGAAGGCCGCGCACCCTGGAACGGTCGAAGAAGGCGCAGTCTGCCACGGAATAGATGTAAAAAACCGCGGCAGCGACGCCGAGGACTATCCAGAGGCGAACCATGCGTCAATCGTAACTCTCAGAGAGTGTCTCTAAGCTGGGAGGGTGAAACGCATTCCCTCCTGGGTCACTTATTCTGTGCTCCGCCTCCTGTTGTTCGCGATCCCGCTCGCGATCCTGCTGGTGTTGCGCATCGACTGGTGGATCGCGGTCATCGCGGCGGCGCTCATCGGGCTCTGCCTTTCCTACATCTTCCTCAGCAAGCCGCGCAACGCCGTGTCGACGGACCTGTACGCCGCCCGCCACCGCGACAAGCCGGCCACGACCGTCGACGACGACGCGGAAGATGCGGTCGTCGACGCCGCCGAGCACACCGAGCACCCAGAGCACGCCGAGCACCCGGTGCACACCGAGCACACCGACAAAGCCTCCTGAGTCGGCTCAGGCCTCAGCGTCTCCGGCTATTCGTTACGCCGCTGATCCGTTCTCCGATCAGAACGCGTATGCGGCACCGAGCGCCAGCGCCACCAGCAGCCCGGTGAAGCTGGTCAGCTGCAGCGCAGTGACCAGTTCGCGCGGCGTCTTGGCGAACAGCGTGATGACGCAGGCGGGCAGAGCGGCCAGCAGCGCGAACATCCCGAACCAGGCGAACGGGTAGAGCAGGGCCAGAACGGCCAGGATGCCGAACGGCACCAGGAGCAGCACGCAGAAGACGATCCGGGATGCGACGTTCCCGAGCAGCACGGCGAGCGTCCGCTTGCCCGCCTGCTTGTCCGGCCCGATGTCGCGGATGTTGTTCACCATCAGCACCGCGCACGCGATGAGCCCTGCGATGACGGCGCCGAACCAGGCCTCCTGGTTGACGATGCCCGCCAGCATGTATGTGGTCCCGGCCGTGGCGACCAGCCCGAAGAACAGGAACACGAACACTTCGCCGAGCCCGAAGTACCCGTACGGCCGCTTGCCTCCCGTGTAGAACCAGGCGGCGACGATGGCCGCGGCCCCGACGATGAGCACCCACCAGTGCTGGGTGAGCAGCACGAGCACCAGCCCGGCGACCGCGCCGAGCGCGAAGAACACGAGCGCGACGGTGAGGACCCGCTTCGGCGCGGCCCTGCCGGACCCGGTCAGCCTGCTCGGCCCGACCCGGAACTGGTCCGTCCCGCGGATTCCGTCTGAGTAGTCGTTCGCGTAGTTGACGCCGATCTGCAGGAAAACCGCCACGGCGAGGCACAGCAGCGCGCGCACCGGGTGCCAGATCCCGGCTCCGTCCGCCACCTTGGCAGCGCCGACGCCGATGATGACCGGAGCGATCGCCAGCGGCAGGGTGCGCAGTCGTGCGCCGGCGATCCAGTCGGATGCGGTTGCCGGCTTGACCTTGACCTTCGCTGCCCCGGGACGTCCAGGCCTGCCGCCGTTGCGGCGCTGAGCGGGCGTCATCCGTTGCATTCGTGGCTTGTTCTGACTCATCACAGTGCGAATCGTAACAACAACGGCTATGCCGTTTCGTCCGCCGCGACCTGCCGCGCCGCCACCCGGTCCGGCTTGCCGCTGCTGAGGTGCGGCAGCGCATCCACCTGCACGATGGCGGCGGGGGCTGCCGCCCGGCCTGCCCTCTCGGCGACATGCGCGCGCACCGCGGCGAGCGTGGTCGACGACGCGGAACTATTGCGTTCGACGACCACGACGGGCACCTGGCCCCATTCCTCATCGTCCACGGCCACCACCACCGCCCCGCCGAATCCGTCCAGCGCCCGCACCGCGCCCTCGACCGCGTCGAGCAGCACCTTCTCCCCGCCCGAGATGATGACGTTGTCGGCCCGGCCGAGCACGCTCACCGTGCCTTCGCTGTCCACGCGCCCGAGGTCGCCCGTGCGATACCATCGCTGTCCGTCCGCCTCGTGGAACATCGCCGCTGTCCGCTCCTGATCGCCCAGGTAGCCCTCCGCGAGCACCGGCCCGGCGATCTCGAGCAGTCCGTCGACCGCCCGAACGTTCGTCGTGCCGATCGGTCGCCCGTCGTACACGCACCCGCCCGCCGTCTCGCTCGACCCGTATGTGCTCAGGATGCGCGCGCCCGCCGCCAGCGCACGCTTCCGCAGTTCAGGCGTGAGCGCCTGCCCACCGACGAGGATGCCGTCGAACCGTCGCAGCGCGTCGCCCACCGCCCTGTCACCGGACTCGGACGCCGCGACCAGCCTCGCCAGCTGCACCGGAACCACGGAGACGAACCGCAGGTCGTGCTCCAGCCGGCCGGCCGCCTCCGCGAACCGCGTCGGATCGAAGTGCCCGTCGCCGTAGTACACCGGCTCCGTCTCCGCGGCGATCGACCGCACAAGCACCTGCGCCCCCGCCACATAGTGGGCGGGCAGCGCGAGCATCCACTGTCCCTGTCCGCCCATCGCCCCCGCCGACGCGGCGGCACTCGCAAGCAGGGCGTCCGCCGACAGCGCCACGCGTTTCGGCACTCCCGTCGATCCCGACGTCTCGATCACCAGCGCGACGTTCTGCGCCACCCGCTCGTCCTGACCCGGCCACGCCCCAGACGCCACCTCGACGCCAGACGCCACATCGACGCCAGACGCCACATCGACGCCAGACCCGACATCGACGCCAGACCCGACATCGACGCCAGACCCGACATCGACGCCAGCGCCGACACCGAGCCCCGTGCCACCGTCGCGCGGCACTACAGCGCCACCACCACCGCCGAGCGCTTCCCGCAGCGCTTCATACACCTCCGCCGGGCGCCCGGAATCCACCACCCGCAGCGCCCGCGTCACCGCTTCCTCCCGATAGCCGTCGTCATCCGCGCCACGCCCGCTCAGAACTGCCAGGGGAACGGCGACCAGTCCGGCTCCCGCTTCTCCAGGAACGAGTCGCGCCCCTCGACCGCTTCGTCCGTGCCGTACGCCAGTCGCGTCGCCTCTCCGGCGAACACCTGCTGCCCGACCAGCCCGTCGTCCACCGCGTTGAACGCGAATTTCAGCATCCGAATGGCTGTCGGCGACTTGGTCAGGATCTCGTTCGCCCATTCCAGCGCCGTGGTCTCCAGCTCGGCGTGCGGCACGACTGCGTTCACCGCGCCCATTTCGTATGCCCGCTGTGCCGAGTACTCCCTGGCCAGGAAGAACACCTCCCGAGCGTTCTTCTGCCCGATCTGCCTGGCGAAGTATGCGCTGCCGTACCCGGCGTCGAACGAGCCGACGTCCGCATCGGTCTGCTTGAACCGCCCGTGCTCAGCACTCGCGATGCTCAGGTCGCAGACCACGTGCAGGGAGTGGCCGCCGCCGGCCGCCCAGCCGGGGACGACCGCGATCACGACCTTCGGCATGAACCGGATGAGTCGTTGCACCTCGAGGATGTGCAGTCGCCCGCTGCGCGCAGCGTCGATGCCTGACGCCGTCTCACCCTCCGCGTACTTGTACCCGTCGCGTCCCCGGATGCGCTGGTCGCCTCCCGAACAGAACGCCCACCCGCCGTCTTTCGGGCTCGGACCATTGCCCGTCAGCAGCACGACGCCGATCCGCGGGTTGGTGCGTGCATCCTCCAGCGCCGCATAGAGTTCGTCGACCGTGTGCGGCCGGAACGCGTTGCGCACCTCCGGCCTGTTGAACGCCACGCGCGCCACGCGCCCGGCGACATCGTGGTGGTACGTGATGTCGGTCAGCTCCTCGAAGCCGGCGACCTCGCTCCACGCGCTCGTGTCGAAGATCTCTGAGACTGCTTTTGCCATGCCACCAGCCTACGGTTCACGGTCGCGGCGCGGACCGGTCGTGCGACACTTGTGGAATGTTGCCCGAGCTCGCCGACCTTTTGAAAACCGCCCGTGTCGTCGCGCTGCCGATGACCTCGAAATTCCGCGGCATCACGGTCCGCGAGGCGGTGCTGTTCGAGGGCCAGGAGGGCTGGACCGAGTTCTCCCCGTTCGTCGAGTACGACGACGCGGAATCCGCCCACTGGCTGCACGCCGCCATCGACTTCGGCTGGCGCGCCGTCCCCACCCCGCTGCGCGACCGCATCCCGGTCAACGCGACCGTTCCCGCCGTCGCAGCACACGCGGTCGCGGCGATCCTCGACCGCTACCCCGGCGCGCGCACGGCAAAGGTGAAGGTCGCCGAGCCGGGGCAGACGCTCGCTGACGACATCGCACGCGTGCGCGCCGTCCGCGACCACCTCGGCCCGGAGGGACGCATCCGCATCGACGCGAACACTTTCTGGAACGTCGATGAGGCCGAGCACGCCATCCACGCTCTCGCACCCTTCGATCTCGAGTATGTGGAGCAGCCGTGCGCCTCCATCGAGGAGTTGGCCGAGATCCGCCGCCGCACCGCATACATGGATGTTCCGATCGCCGCAGACGAGAGCGTGCGCAAGGCCAGCGATCCTCTCGCCGTCGCCCGCGCGGACGCTGCCGACCTGCTGATCGTCAAGGCGCAACCGCTCGGCGGCATCCACTCGGCTCTGCGCATCGTCGCGGAGGCCGGCCTCCCTGTCGTCGTCTCCAGCGCGATCGACACCTCCGTCGGCATCGCGATGGGCGCGCACCTTGCGGCCGCTGTCCCCCGGCTCGACTTCGACTGCGGGCTGGGCACTGCCGCAATGTTCGTCGACGACGTCACCGACGAACCGCTCCGCCCGGTCGACGGGAGCATCCCCGTGCTGCGCCCGTCCGTCTCCTCAGCGCGTCTCGACGCGCTCGCGGCCGACGGCGACCGTCGCGACTGGTGGCTCGACCGCATCCGCCGCTGCTACCGCCTCGTGGAGCGGGCGACGGCGCTCTGACGGCTCAGCTGTACAGTCGCTCCGGAACCTCGAGCCCGTAGATCGCACGACCGGAGCCCCAGATGACCGCGCACGCAGCGCGCAACAGGTTCAGCTCGTCGTCGCCCTCACTCAGGATGCGCACGTCGTTGCCGTCGATCGACACGGAGGCGTCCCCCACGGTGGCGGTGCGTCCGTCCTTGCTGAAGTCGGTGGCCGGGTACGGCTCGCTCAGTCCACGCAGGTCGCCGAGGATGTACGTCGGTCGCGAGTTCGCGTCCGCCGCGATCAGCTGCTTGGCGCGGTCGACCCCCGTCAGCACGAGCACAGAGTCGATCCCGGCGCGGTTGGCGCCGAGGATGTCGGTGTCGAGCCGGTCTCCGATGAACAATGCTTTGGACGCACCGAAGCGCGTGACCGCCTCTTCGAAGATGGCGACCTCCGGCTTGCCCGCCACGATCGGGAGGCGTCCGGCTGCCGTGTGCACGGCGGAGACGAGCGTGCCGTTGCCCGGTGCGATCCCGCGAGCGACCGGAATGGTCCAGTCGGTGTTCGTAGCGACCCACGGCCGCTCCTCGTCCGACCTGCCCTGCAGCGCGAACGCCGCCTCGGCGAGTTGCGTCCAGCCGACTTCGGGTGCGAAGCCCTGGATCACGGCGGCCGGATCGTCGTCGGCGGAACGCGTGACGGCGAACCCGCCCTTCTGCACCTCGTCGACCAGGCCGTCGCCGCCGATGACCAGGATGGTCGCCCCGGCCGGCACGTGCTGGGCGAGCAGCCGCACGGCCGCCTGCGGCGAGGTCACCACATCCGCCGGCTGCACGTGCAAGCCGAGATCGGTGAGGTGCCCGGCGACGGATGCGTCTGTGCGGGATGCGTTGTTGGTGATGTAACCGACTCGCACGGTTTTGGCGGCCAGGTTGAGGCTGTCCACGGCGTGGGGAATCGCGTCAGGGCCTTTGTACACGACTCCGTCTAGGTCAGCCAGCACCAGATCGACTCCGTCGAGGGGGGTCACGGTCTTAGCGCTCCGGCGAAACAGGGCCATCGGTCGTGTCTTCCTCCACGTCGTCCTGGTCGGTGTCCTTGTGCTGGTCGTCGCCAGCCTCGGCGTCGTCAGCGTCGTCGTCATCATCAGAGTCGTCGCCGTCAATGTCGTCAGCGTCGTCGTCATCAGAGTTGTCGTCGTCAGCGTCAGCGTCAGCGTCGTCAGCGTCGTCGTCGTCGAGCTCCACGTCGTCTTCGAGCTCGAGCACGATGTCCGCATCCTCATCCACGGAACCAGCGTCGCCGATCGCGATGCTGTCCTCCCCGTCGATGTCGAACTCGTACTCTTCCTCGACGACGTCGACGGTCTCGTGCTCATCCATCGAAAGCGCGTCGCCGATCGCTTCCTCCGCACGGGTGGCGCGCTCGCGCCACGCCTCGGAGTCTTCGGTGCGCCCGAGTTCGCCGAGCACATCCGCGTATGCGTGGAACAGGTCGGGACTCCAGCTGAACGCCCTGTTCGGGTCGAGCTGGGGAATCTCGAGCTCGGCCAGCGCAGCTTCCGGCTGCTCGAGATCGAGACGCGCGCCGGACATCGCGATGGCCAGCGACACCTGCACGTCGTTCGGCAGCGTCGACCGGTCAACGCTCCGCCCGAGTTCGAGCGCGCGATCCGGACGGCCGACCCCGCGCTCGCTGTCCACCATCAGCGGAAGCTGGTCGTTGGAACCGGAGATGCGCCGATAGGTGCGCAGTTCCCGCAGAGCGAGGGCGAAGTCGCCTGTACCGTACGCGGTGATCGCGAGCGTCTCGCGAACGACCGCGATGCGCCCTGCCCTACGGGCGGCGGAGAGCGCGTGCTTGTGGGCGAGCTCCGGGTCTTCCTCGATCAGCTGAGCTGCCATCACCAGGTGACGTGCCACCCAGTCGGCGTTGTCCTTGCTGAGCGTCTTCAGCTCGACACGAGCCCCCTTGTCGAGGTCGCGCGCCTGCACGCTCTCGGGGATCTCCGGGTCGTCGTGCCGTGGACGAACCGACCGCAGCTCTCGCGCCATGCGCTCTTCTTCGGTGAGCTCGCGCTCGTAGTCCCTGGCGTCGCGGTCGCCGCGCGCCGGACGCCCGTCCCTGGTCCACAGCTTGTCGCCGCGGCCCCCATCGCGTCCTCCGTCACGTCCATCGCGTCCGTCACGTCCGGCGCCGCGTCCGCCACCGTCCCTGTCATAGCCACGGGATGCGCCCCCACGACCACCCGACGGCGCGCCACTACGCTGCCCGTCCCGCGAGCTCGCGCCCCGGTAGCCATCGCGCGGAGCACCATCACGCGGAGCACGATCACCGCGGTACCCGTCGCGCGGAGCACCCTCACGCGGAGCACGATCACCGCGGTACCCGTCGCGAGAACCACCAGTGCGGGGAGCCCCGGTACCACCGTTGCCGCGGTAATCTCCGGAACGTTCGCCGTTACGGGGTGCGCGGTCACCGCGGTACCCGTCACGCGGCGCACCATCACGCGGAGCACGATCACCACGATAGCCATCACGCGAGCCGCCATCACGAGGAGCACGATCACCCCGGTACCCATCGCGCGGAGCGCCATCACGCGGAGCACGATCACCCCGATAGCCATCGCGCGGAGCGCCATCACGCGGAGCACGATCACCCCGATAGCCATCACGCGAACCGCCCTCACGAGGAGCACGGTCTCCCCGGTACCCATCACGCGAACCGGCATCCCGGCCGCCGCGGTCAGCACCGCTGGAGCCGCCGTCCCGACCGCGATACCCGTCGCGCGGCGCTGAGTCGCGGTTGCCCCGATACCCATCGCGCTGGGCCCCGTCGCGCGGAGTCCCGTTGCCACGATACCCACCAGAGCGCTCACCGTCTCGGCCACCGTCACGCGGTGCGCGGTCGCTGCGGTACCCGCCGCTCGATCGCTGTCCGTCCCGCGAACTGGAACCGCGGTAACCATCGGAGCCTCCGCGGCCGCCCTGGTTCGGACGCCCGCTCCCGTTGTCCGATCGGCGCGCTCCGTCGCCTCGCGACCCACCGGAGCGTGCACCGGAAGCGCCGCCTCGATCGTCGGCGCTGCGCGCGTCTCGCTGGTCGTCTGCCGGTGTATCGCTCACGACTTCTCCTGTTGGGTGGCGGGAACGTTGCCCAGCCTACGTCGTTCCCGACGCCCTGTTGTGTTGTGGTGTTGGTTGTTAAATGCGAAATGGCCACCCGGTGGGTGGCCATTTCGTGAAAAGAAGTCCGGCGGTGTCCTACTCTCCCACAGGGTCCCCC
>NZ_JBIWKN010000004.1:65029-371091 GCF_044765685.1 Leifsonia sp. NPDC102414 | reverse complement strand
CGCCGCGCGCACTCTCCGTTCGGACGGAGAAGCCTCGGCGGTCACGCCGAAACTCCGTTCGGACGGAGAAGCCGAGCTGGTGGAGCGGCCGGTGCGGGGAGCGCGGGACGTCAGGGAGCGGGCGACGGATCGGGAGCCGCGTGGCGGCCCCTCGCGCGCGGCGGCGGCAGGGTGCGGCCGTCGTGGAGTTCGATGACGCGATCGGCGCGCGCCATCAGGAGCGGGTCGTGCGTCGTGACGACGGCGGCCACGCCGCTGCTGTGGACGAGGTCGACGAGCAGGTCCATCATCGCGGCGCCTGTGACGCTGTCGAGCTGGCCGGTCGGCTCGTCCGCGAACAGGATGCGCGGGCGTGCCGCGAGAGCCCTGGCGATGCCGACGCGCTGCTGCTGGCCTCCGGACAGCTCGGTGGGGCGCTGCCTGGCGTGCCCCGCGAGTCCGACCAGGTCGAGGAGCTCGGCGACGCGCGCATCCCGTTCCGCGGGCGGTGTGCCGAGCAGGCGCAGCGGCACCTCGACGTTCTCGGCGGCGGAGAGCACGGGCACCAGCCCGAACGCCTGGAACACGAAGCCGATGCTGGAGCGCCGCAGTTCGACGAGTTCGGCCTCCGTGGCCTCGGTCAGCTCGGTGTCGTCCAGCTGAACGCGGCCCTCCGTCGGCTTGTCGAGGCCGCCGAGGATGTTGAGCAGGGTCGTCTTGCCGGAGCCGGAGCGGCCGCGGATCACCAGCAGCTCGCCAGGATGCACGTCCAGCGACACCGCGTCGAGCGCGGACACAGAGCCTGCCTCCGTCTCGAAGACCCGGCTCACGCCCTCCGCGCGCAGGATCGGCTCTCGCGCGCGCCAGGGGGTCTCGCCCGGGGCAGTCGGCGTCGTCTCTTCGTCAGCGAGCGTCATCCTGCTCTCCTTCCGTGACCTGCTGGGCGCCGGGGTCCTGCGCAGCGCCCGCCTCGCGGTCGTCGTCGTGCGGCCAGACGCCGACGTGGTCGCTCTCCAGCGCGAGTCGCACCCGGTCGCGCATCCGGAGGCTGGTGAGGTATTCGGGCGGGAGCTGCAGCCTGCCCACCCTGTCGAGCACAGCGAACTCCTCGGCGACCATGTGCTCGTCCCCGCTCGCGTTGACCCCGGTGCGGCGCAGCACCTCGGTGGAGGTCCGCCCATCCCGGATCTGCACGGTCCGGGCGACATGCTCCGAAACGGCGGGGTCGTGGGTGACGATGAGGGTGGTGACCCCGAGCTCTCTGTTGACGCCGCGCATCGCTTCGAGCACTTCGGCGGAGGTCGCCTCGTCGAGTTCTCCCGTCGGCTCGTCGGCGAGGAGCACGCGCGGGTCGTTGGCGAGACCGACGGCGATGGCCACCCGCTGCTGCTCGCCGCCCGACATCTCGGTCGGCCGTCTGTCCGCGCAGTGGGACACCTCCAGCAGGTCGAGCAGCTCCTGCGAGCGCTGCCTGCGGCCGGGGGTCTTGGCCAGCGACATCGTGAGCGCGATGTTCTCGCGGGCCGTCAGATAGGGCAGGAGGTTGCGCGACGTCTGCTGCCAGACGAAGCCGACGGTGCGTCTGCGATAGTCGACGCGCTGGGCGGACGTGAGCGTGAGCAGGTCCCGCCCGGCGACGGATGCGCTGCCCGCCGTCGGCTTGTCGAGCCCGGAGAGGATGCCGAGCAGGGTCGACTTGCCCGATCCGGATGCCCCGACGATGGCGACGAGCTCTCCGCTGCCGACCCGCAGGTTGAGACCCTGGAGCGCCTGGACCTCGACGCCGTCGGCGGTGAAGATGCGGACCAGGTCGGAGCAGGCGATGCTCGCGTCCGCGCGCGCATCCGCGGTCGCTGTCGTCGGCCGCACTTCGGTCGGCCGCGCTTCGGTCGGCTGCGCTGCCGTTGTCTGCGCTGTCGTGGTCTGCGCTGTCATGTCGGTCATTCTTCCCCTCCTGCCCTGAGCACGGTCGCCGGGGAGCGGCGCCGGGCACCGGCGAGTGCGATGAGTGTCGCCGCGGCCGTGACGACCGCGAAGCCGACAGCCGCTGCGGCGATGAGCACGGGATCGATCACCACGGCGGGACGCACAGGTCCCCCGGTGAACCCGGTGAGGTCGATCGGCGCGAGAACCACAGCGGGTAACGCGAGCCCCACCAGGATGCCCGCGATCAGCCCGACCGCCAGCACCGGTCCGAGCTCCCAGCCGAGCAGCCCAGCGGTCTGCCTGCCGGTGAACCCGATGGTGCGCAGGGTGGCGACCAGCCTGGTGCGGGATGCGGTGTTCATCACCAGGGTGAGCAGCAGTGCGCCGATGCACATCAGGGCGGAGAGCGCGATCGAGACCAGGGCGACCGTCTCCAGCCCGGAGACCAGTGGTGCCTTCCGCAGCACGGTCTGCTGCTGGACAGCATCCCCCACGATCGCCCTGGCTCCCGCGATGGCCGCGAGGTCGGCGTGCACGGCCGCCGCGTTCGCGCCTGGCTGCAGCGCGACGAGCACGGTCGACGGCCGCTGGGTCAGCTCGATGCCGGACGGCAGCCCGGTCTTGTCGATGATCGTCCACTCGGCGTCGCGGATGTACACCCCGGGGGCGAACGAGAACTCGGTGACGCCCAGGTGCACGGTGGTGTCGGCGTAGAGGATGGCGCTCGTGACCGGGATCTTCGAGCTCCAGCCGCCGACCACCGCCGCCGTCCTGCCAGGGACGCTCGACGTCAGCGCTGTGGAGACCCGCGCACCCTCCGGGACGTTGCCTTCGACGGCCGCGAGCTGCTTCGGGTCGACGAGGTAGGCGCTCAGGTCGCCGCCCTGCGTACCCGCTCGCACGGTCTGCCCGCCCGCGGAGTACACGATGGCGGAGTGGGCGACGCCGGGGACAGCGCGGATCCTGGCGAGCTGGTCGTCGCTGAACGCGACAGGAGTGGAGACGCTGAGGTCGGCGCCGACCGCCGCGTGCGCTCCGCCCTCGATCCCCGCGCGCTCCGTGCTGAGCACGGCGGCGGAGAACACCGTGATGCTCACGCCGGTCACCAGGGCGAACACCGGCCACAGTCCACCGGCGCGCGACCGGACGGCCGTCGTCGCACCGATCGCCGCAACAGCGCCGCGCCTCCTGCGCAGCGCGGTCGCCAGCCAACCGAGTGGCAGCGGGTACAGGCGGAGCACGAGCACGCAGGCAGCGAGGGCGATCAGGATCGGCGTGACCGCGAGCAGCGGGTCGATGCTGAGGCCCGCATCCGTCGTCGGCGCCGCCGTTCCGCGCTGGAACAGCGTGACGACGCCGGCGACCGCCAGCCCGACGGCGAGCACTTCGAGCACCCAGCCCCAGCGACGCCGGGCGGACGATTCGCCGCGGAGGTCGTCACGGGGACCGAGCGCCCCCGCCGCCACGGCGAGGATCAGCGGAGGAGCGACGGCGCAGCACGCCGCGAGCGCGAGCGACAACCCGGCGGGGCCCCCGGCCGGGGTCAGCAGCACGGCCGCGACGAACCCCAGCGCAGAAGCGGGGATGGCGACGGCGGCGCCCTCGAGCGCCAGCCCCCAGCGCAGGCGGCCAGGGGATGCGCCCCTCGCCGCCATCAGGGCCAGTGCGTCTCTGCGGCGCCCGAGCACGAGTCGCACGCCGAGCACGAGCACGGCGAGCGCGACGCCGAGCGGACCCGCCGCCAGGATCGCGAAGAGGGTGGCGGCCGGTTGCGCCCGCGTGGTGAAGTCGGCGAGCGACCTGTCGAGCTGGGTGGAGAAGCGCAGAGCGGTCGGCACCCCGCCGACGGCGACCGTCGGCGTCGTGGCGAGGAAGCGGCCGAGGGAGCCGCTGACCGCATCCAGGGTGTCGACGGTGAACGCCGCGGGCGCGACGGGGAACCAGCCCTCCGTGAGCGTGCTGGTGAGGGAGCGCGCGACGACCGGCCAGGATGCCGCGTCCACCCAGACGACACCGGTGAGCTTCTTGCCGGAGTCGCCGAGGTCGGCGAAGCTGCCGGTCGCCCTGAGTGTGTCCAGGTTCCAGAAGTCGGCGGCGGTGTCGCGCGGGCTGACGGTGCCGACGAGGGTGAGGCTGACGCCCACCCCTGCGACGCGCTTCTGTCCGACCTTCCAGCCGATCACGTCCGCCGCCTCGGTCGTCATGACGACCTGCGCGCTCACCGGAGGAGGAGGAGGCGGCACGAAGAAGCCGTACTGGTCCGTCACCGGCGGCGCGGGAGCAGAGGATGCCGGCGATGGCGTCACCGTGCCAGGCCACGCACCGGAGTCCAGCTTCGCGACCCCGCGCAGGTCGCTGAACGCCTCGACGGTGGCGAAGTAGTGCCGATCGGACGTTGCGCCGGGCGGCGAACTGGTCGGGAGCTCTTCCGACGATGCCGAGTACTGCCCCTGCGCCGTCACCCCGCGCAGCGGCGCCGTCATGGTCGCTCGCACCTGCCGGAGCGCGCCGGGCATCGCCGTCCAGGACGCGCCTGGGTCGTCGACGACGACGGCGCCCGGCTGGCCCATCCCGGACCGCAGCACGGTCACCAGATCGCGGTTGACGGGAGCCGCCTGCTCGAGCCCGTAGCGCAGGTCGCTGGTCAGGAGGGTGTTCGCGAACCGGGGCCAGGCCGCGAGCGCCGTCGTCGCAACGAGCACGACGACGCCGAGCATGATGAGGCCGCCCCGGAACGCGGAGGCGGCTCGCGCGGCGAGGCCGAAGCCGCCCAGGACGGAGTTGCGGGACCGGGATGCTCTGGTCATCGCGTCTCCTCCCTGTACGACGTGTCGAGCACCTGCCTGCGCACCGCGCGCCCATACGCCCAGAGCACAGCGCCGACGGCGGCGGCGAGCAGCACGAGCGCGACGAGCAGCGATTGCAGGTCGACGGCCCCGCGCACGGACAGGGTCGCCGGGGCGGTGACGACGGAGAGCCTGGCGAGCGTGTTGCCTGCGAGCAGGAACACGGCGACCCCGCCCACCAGCCCGAACACCGCCGCCGCGACGACGATGCCCGCCAGCTCCACCCGACGGCTGCGCGCTTGCTGGCGCGAACTCATCCCGACCGCACGCAGCACGGCGACTTCGGCCCTTCGTCCGCGCAGCAAGGCGGCGATGGTGGCGCCGATGGCCACCAGAGCGAGCAGCGCGCATCCCGCCGTCCCGAGCCACAGGCTCACGACAGCGCTCGCCATGAAGCGGGAGACGAAGTCTCCTGAGGCGTCGGCGACCACGGCGTCCGTTCCCGCTGCGCGCTGAGCGGCAGCAGCGACCGTGTCCGGCTGGTCGGTGGCGAGCCACACCATCCCGAGCCTGGGCGGTGCAGGCTGCGCCCGGAGGGCGGCGTCGCTGAGCGCGCGCTGGTCGACGAGCACGGCGGTCGGGTCGCTGGTCCCCGGCACGGCGGCGACGACCGCCGCGATCGTGCCGCGCGCCGACACCCACGCGGCGTCGAGGTCGACGGCGTCGCCGACGGAGAGCGCGTCCTGCTGGGCGGCGCTGGCCGTGATGACCACGGGGAGCTGCCCAGCGGCCGGCGGCATCAGTCGCACGAGGCCGTCCGCCGTCATCACACCGGTCGCCGCCGTCCAGGACGCGATGTCGAGGGTGGCGCTTCCCGCCGCGACCGAGCGGATGCGCGGTGCGGACGATGTGTCCCCCGCTGGTCGCGCGTCCACGGCGGCGAGGGTCCAGCGCCTCCCCGCCGGAACGTCCGCACTGAACCGGCCGGAGGACCCGGCGACCGGATGCGCGACGAAGGGGGCGAGCTCGCCCCGCGCATCCACCAGCCAGAAGGTGACGGAGGCCGTCGCTGCGGTGGCTGCGGTCAGCGTCTTCGTGCCGGAGGGGAGCTCCTGACCGCCGAGGCGAGCGGCGTGCGTGAGTTTCTCTGCCACGTATTCCGTGTCGAGCATGTAGCCGCCGACCCGCGTGAGCTGCGGCAGGCGCTGGACGTCGAGAGCGACCAGGGTGACCGTGCGCTGGCCGAGCCCCGCGTCCGTGATGAGTCCGGGGGATGCGGCGCTCACCGAGGGGATGCCGGCCAGCGCATCCACGTCGGGCAGGTCGTCCGGCCCTCTGACGACTCCCGCGAGCCCGGTGTCGACCCGCACGTCCGCACCGGTCACGAGCCGCGACGAGTCACGGAGGAATCCCGACCAGGTGCCGACGTAGCCCGCCGAGAATGTCGCGGCCCCCACCGTCAGCACCACGAGCGCGACCGGTGCGGCGAACAGGGTGAGCCCCCGTCCGACCTGGCGCGCCGGCAGCACGCCGGACAGTCCCCTGCCGCGCGATGCGACGCCCTCAACAGCGGCGGCGGACGGGCCGAACAGCAGCAGGCCGAGCACGGCGATCGCGCACAGCACGGCGGCGGGAGCGATGACGCCGATCGGGTCGACCTTCCCGTCCGCCGACACGGGAGCGCCGAACGCGACGAACCGCCACAGCGTCAGCCCGGCCGCGGCGAACGCGAGCACGCCGACCCCGACGGATGCGGTGGCCCGTGCCCTTCCAGCCTCGACTGCTCCTGGCGCCCCGCTGGCCGCCCGCGCGGAGAACGCGGTCACCACGGCGCAGCACGCGACGGCGACAGCGAGCACCAGCAGCGGAGGGAGCGCCAGGTCGAGCACCCCGGCGACGCCTCCTGCCGGCGCTCCGACCACCGCGAGCAGCACGGCCTGCGCCGCGAGGAACCCCACGGCGACACCGGCCACGCCGACCACGGCCGCCTCGACAGAACCGGCGGCCACGAGCTCCCCCACCGTCGCACCGCGCGCCCGCAGCACCCGCGACTCGGCCAGCCGCGACCGGGCGAGCAGCTGCGCGAGCAGGATGAGCGCCACCACCGAGCACACGGCCAGCACCGACAGCGGAACGGGGATGACGGCGGCGAGCGCGCCGACGGACTGCTGCATCGCCGTCACTGTGGCGAGCGCGTCGCCTTGCGCCGAGAACGGAGACGACGAGGCCGTCGGGCTTTCGGTGAGCGCGTCGGTGACCGTGCGGAATCCGGACTGCAGGCGAGGGAGCTGCGACGCGGTGCTGCTCCGCGCATCCGGGGCCACCACCCACTGGACGGACGCGGACGTGCTGAGCGCCGCGAGCCCGTCCGCTGTGAGGATGGCCCTGCCGTCGGTCCCGCCTGCGCCGGGCGTGAGGCCGAGCCACGCAGGGGCTGCCGGGGTCGTGGCGTGCCAGACGCCGGTGACGGTGAAGGTCAGGCGGTCGGCGGCGGCCTCGTTGCCATTGCCGCTGTCGCTGTCGCTGCTCGTCGTGATCGTGGAGCCGGTGCGGACGCCAAGCGTCTTCGCCAGTTCGGCGTCGACGGCGAGCTGCTTCGCGCCGGCCGGCCAGGCGCCGGCATCCAATCGGGCGCGCTGACGGAGGCTGTCGTCCCCGGCGAGCGCGAGCATCGACCTGTTCCCGGCCAGCGGCACGGACGGCACGAACGCCGAGCGGTCGACCGTGACGGCGGCACCGGTGAAGTGCTTCCGGATGATCGAGCGCACCGTCGCATCCTGCTCTGTCGCAGCGCCGGCGAGTGCGCCCTGCTCCGCCTGCGCGATCGAGACGGCAGGTCCCGCCTGGATGCTCTGCCGCACCGCCACGGTCGGCGAGCGGACGGCCAGCCCCACCATCGTGCTCGCCAGCAGCGTGACCACCAGCACCGTCAGGGCGGTCGCGGTCAGCACCCCGGCCTGGGCGCGCGAGCGCTGCAGCCAGAACGCACGAATGCGTCCCTCACTCCCCCCGGATGCACGCACCGGACTAAGCTACCGCGCCCGCACGCAAAAAATCAGCGTCTTCACGCCTCAGAAGCCGTCGTGTCGGATGCCCCACCTGACCGACCAGGTCTCCCCCGGTTCCAGCCAGCGCACCCCGCGCCCGGTGTTGAGCGCGTTCGCCGGGGCCGTCATCGGCTCGACCGCGAGCGCGACGTCGCCCTTCTCCTTCGTCGCGAGCGTGCGCGACGTGTAGAGCTGCAGGTACGCGAACGCCGGGTCGGCCCAGAGGGCGACGCTGCGGCCGTCCGGCGCCGTGAGCGTGTGGATCACCTCGCCGTCCGCGACGGGCAGGTCGGCGAACCCGTCGTCGAGCTCCAGCTCCCCCACCCGTCGACCGGCGCTCAGGTCGAATCGCGTGCCGTCGACAGCGGACTCCCCGATCACGTTGAGCCTGTCGTCGACGTCGAGGTGCGTGCGCGCCCCGACCGTGAGCGTCGCCTCTGCGGTCGGCAGGTCGCCGACGCGGAGGTATGGATGTGCGCCGACAGCGACCGGCGCCGTCGTGCTCCCCGTGTTCTCGATGGTGTGGGTGACGGTGAGGCCGCCTTCCCCGAGCTCGTGCCGCACGGTGGTCGCCAGCTGGAACGGGTAGCCGAGCTCGGGGAAGATCGCCGCGGTCTGGGTCACCGACGATGCCGTGTGCTCGACCAGCTCGTAGGGCCGGTAGCGCAGCAGCCCGTGGATGGCGTTGCCGCGCGCCGGCTCCGTCACGGCGAGCCGCTGCGTCACCCCGTCGAGCTCCCACGCCGCATCCTTCACGCGGTTGGGCCACGGCACCAGCACGATGCCGCACCCGGACGGCGGGGTCGCATCCACCGGGAACGGCTCTGTCAGGTCTGCGTCACCGAGGCGCAGGGAACGCAGCCCGGCCGCGACCTGGGTGACGGTCGCGGTGAGGTCGCCTGCGGCGATGTCGTACTGGGCTCCTGTCGGCGGGTGCATACGGCCAGCGTATTGTCAGGCGACGAGCACCGCGAGCCCTGCCGCCCGCAGCGCGGCCACCTCGCCGTCCGGAGCGCTCTCCCCCGTGATCAGCTCGCTCACCTCGCCGAGATCCGCGATGCGGCCGAGGTGGGTCCGTCCGAGCTTGGAGCCGTCCGCGACCACCACGGCACGACCCGCCGCGCCGACCATCACCCGCTTCAGGTCGGCTTCGGGCAGGTTCACGTTGGTGATGCCGCCCTGGGGATGCACGCCCGTGCACCCGATGAAGGCCAGGTCGGCGTGCATCCGGTCGAGCAGTGTGGAGGCCAGCGGCTCGACCAGCGAGTGCTGCAGCGGGCGCAGCGTGCCTCCGGTGACGACCACCTGGAAGCGCGGGATGGCGCGCTCCAGCGAGAGCGCGATGGTGAGGCCGTTCGTGATGACGGTGACATCGTCCAGGTCGTCGCGGTCGGCGAGGGCGCGTGCGATGGCGGCGGTCGTCGTCCCCACGTCGAGGAGCACGCTGCTGCCGGAGACGACCATCGCCGCCGCAGCGGAGGCGATGCGGCGCTTCTCGTCCGCGGAGGTCTCGAGCGCCTCCTCGAAGCTGGCCTCGCGCATCCCAGGAGTGCGGAGGACGGCGCCACCGTGGACGCGGCGGATGCTCTGCTGCTCGTCGAGCTGGTCGAGGTCGCTGCGGACGGTGACGTCGGAGACCTGGAACGCCTCGCTGAGGTCGCCGACGCGCACGAAACCGTTCTGCCCGATGAGTTCGAGCATCCGTTCGCGGCGGAGGGCTGCGGGAAGCGGTTCGGCCATGCTGCCATCGTCCGGCTGTTGCGTTTACTTGTCAATACGAAAGCGAATGGCTAGATTTGCTTTCGAAACCGAAAGGGTCGCTCCGTGCCAGCAATCAGCAAACAGGTCCACCGTCTCGCGGACGGTCGGGAGCTCATCTACTTCGACGACGCGGACACCACGCTCTCGCCCGAGCGCGGCCCCGACCTGCGCGAGCCGACCGAACGCCCAGCGACCGCCACCATGCGCCAGGACCCCCTGACCGGCGAGTGGATCTCGATCGCCGCCGCCAGGCAGAACAGGGTGTTCCTGCCGCCGGCAGAGCTCGACCCGCTCGCCCCTGCCACACCGACCAACCTCTCCGAGGTGCCGAGCAACTACGACGTCGCGGTGTTCGAGAACAAGTCGCCGTCCTTCGGTCCCCTGCTCGAAGACGCCAACGCGCCTGAGGGCATCGACGACCTCACCTCGGTCGGACTCGGGCGCACGCGCACCTCGGTCGGGCGCTGCGAGGTCGTCTGCTTCAGCCCGGACTCCACCGGCTCCTTCGGCAGCCTCACCCCGTCGCGCGCTCGCACGGTCATCGAGGCCTGGGCCGACCGCACCGCCGCCCTGTCAGCCCTGCCGGGCGTGCGCCAGGTGTTCCCGTTCGAGAACCGCGGCGAGGCGATCGGCGTCACGCTGCACCACCCGCACGGTCAGATCTACTCGTACCCGTACATCACCCCGCGCACCACGGCCCTCATCCGGTCGCTCGACGCGTACGGTCCCACCCTGTTCGCCGACATCCTGGAGCGCGAGCGGAACTCCGAGCGCGTCATCCTCTCCGGAGAGCACTGGACGGCGTTCGTGCCGTTCGCCGCCCGCTGGCCCATCGAGATCCACGTGCTGCCGCACCGCCACGTCGCCGACTTCACCGAGACGTCCGACGCGGAGCGCGACGAGCTCGCCACGCTCTACCTCCGCGTGCTGCGCGGGGTGGATGCGCTCTACGACAGCCCGACGCCGTACATCGCGGCGTGGCACCAGGCGCCCGTCGGCGTCCGCCGCGACGAGATCCGGCTGATGCTGCAGATCACGTCGCCGCGCAGGGCCGCCGATAAACTGAAGTTCCTCGCCGGATCGGAGTCCGCGATGGGCGCCTGGATCGGCGACATTCCGCCGGAGCAGGCCGCCGAACGTCTCCGGGATGCCGTCGCCCGCGCCGACAGGGACAACCCGACCGGCCCGCTGCCGCAGGGAATCACCGGCCTGGCGACGGACGTTGTCCCTTCCGCGGGCGACGCGTCGACCGCATCCACTGTTTCGCCAGCATCACCACGAAAGGCCGACCGATGACCGACCTCCGCCAGGACACCCGCGACAGCTTCACCGAGATCTTCGGACGGGAAGCAGACGGCGTCTGGTCAGCGCCCGGCCGCGTCAACCTGATCGGCGAGCACACCGACTACAACGAGGGCTTCGTGCTTCCGCTCGCGATCAACCGCCGCACCGTCGCCGCCCTCGGCCTGCGCGACGACCGCACCGTGCGCGTCGGCAGCTCGTTCGCCGACGAACTGGTCGAGATCGACCTCGGCGACCTCCGCCCCGAGGTGCTCTCCGGCTGGTCGGCGTACCCGCTCGGCGTCGCCTGGGCGCTCGGAGAGTTCGGCGCCGACCTGGATGCCGTCCCCGGCTTCGACGTGCTCATCGACTCGAACGTGCCCGTGGGCGCCGGCCTCTCGTCGTCCGCCGCGATCGAGAGCGCCGTGGCCATCGCGCTCAACGACGTCTGGCAGCTCGGACTCGACCGGCAGACGCTGGCGAGGGTCGGCCAGCGATCGGAGAACGTCGTCGTCGGCGCTCCGACCGGCATCATGGACCAGTCGGCCTCGCTGCTCGGCGAGCGCGACTCCGTCGTCTTCCTCGACTGCCGCTCGCTCGACGCGCAGGTCGTGCCGCTCGGGCTCGAGGCGGCAGGGCTCGAACTGCTCATCATCGACACCAACGTGGAGCACGCCCACGCGACCGGCGGGTACGCCGAGCGGCGCGCATCCTGCGAGGCGGGTGCTGCAGCACTCGGCGTCGAATCGCTGCGCGATGTGAGTGTGGCCGACCTCGACCGCGCCCGCGAGCTCCTCGACGACGTGACCTTCCGTCGCGTCCGCCACGTGGTCACCGAGGACCAGCGTGTCCTCGACACCGTCCGCACGCTGCGCGAACACGGACCGGCCGCGATCGGCGAGCTCCTCGACGCCTCCCACCGGTCGATGCGCGACGACTTCGAGATCTCGGTGCCGGAGCTCGACCTCGCCGTGGAGACCGCGCAGGCCAACGGCGCCATCGGCGCACGCATGACAGGAGGCGGCTTCGGCGGCTCGGCCATCGCGCTCGTCCCGTCCGACGCGCTCAGCCGCGTGCTCGTCGCCCTCGACGGCGCGTTCGCCGAGCACGGCTTCGGTCAGCCGGATCTGTTCACGGTCAGCGCGTCGGAGGGTGCGAAGCGCGAGAATTGACGGTATGACCGCAGCCGACGTCCTCTGGCTCGACCCGGACACCGTCCAGCTCCGCCAGCCCAAGTCCTCGCACTGGGAGGCGCCGTTCCTGTTCCTTCTCTTCGGGCGTGACAGGGCCATCCTGTTCGACACCGGCGCGACCGGTGACGAGCGGGTGTTCCCGCTGCGCGGCACGGTCGACCACCTCATCGAGACCTGGCTGCGCAAGCATCCCGCCCGGGTCTCCCGGCCGTACGAGCTGGTGGTGGCGCACACGCACGCCCATGGCGACCACATCGCCGGGGACGCGCTGCTCGCCGCGCGCCAGGGAGCGGTCGTCGTCGGCACCACCCCCGCCGAGGTGATCGCGTTCTTCGGGTTCCCGTCCTGGCCGGATGCTGTCGTGCCGTTCGACCTCGGCGGCCGGGTGATCGACGTGATCGGCGCCCCTGGTCACGAGCCGTCTGGCGTGGTGTTCTACGACGCCGTCACGCGCATCCTGTTCACGGGCGACACGGTGTGCCCTGGCAACCTGTACGTGCGCGACCGTGCGCAGTTCGCCCAGACCATCGACAGGCTCATCCGGTTCCGGGATGCGGCCAAGCCGCGGATCAAGCACGTCCTCGGCGCGCACGTGGAGATGTCGAAGAAGCCGGGCGTCGACTACCCGCCTGGCACCGTCGACCAGCCGGACGAGGCGCCGCTCGCGCTTCCGCCGAGCATCCTGGACGAGGTGCGCGAAGCCCTCACCGTCGTCGACAAGCACGGCAGGCCGAAGCGCAGGGTCGTGCGCGACCGCTTCATCGTGGTCGACGATCCACGCTGATCCCGCCTGGCTAGGCTGGCGGCATGACACGCATCACCATCGCAGACGGCTCCTCCCCCGAGGTGCACGAGACCGCTTTCGTCGCTCACGGCGCCGTGCTCGCCGGACGCGTCCACCTCGCCGCGGACTCCAGCGTCTGGTACAACGCCGTCCTGCGTGCCGAGGCGGAGGACATCCGGATCGGCGAGCGCAGCAATCTGCAGGACAACGTGTCCTGCCACGTCGACTCCGGCTACCCGCTCACGCTCGGCACGGACGTCTCCGTCGGCCACAACGCCGTGCTGCACGGCTGCACCATCGAGGACGGCGTCCTGGTCGGGATGCACGCCACCGTGCTCAACGGAGCCGTCGTCGGCGCAGGCTCGCTCCTCGCCGCCGGCACGCTGGTCCTGGAGGGCGCGGTCATCCCGCCAGGCTCGCTCGTCGCCGGTCTGCCAGGGAAGGTCCGCCGCGCCCTCACGGACGAAGAGCGCGCCGGGATCCTCCGCAACGCCGAGGCATACCTCCAGCACGTCGCCGAGCACCGCGACGCTCAGCGCACGCCGTAGATCGGCGACAGCGCCTGCTCCGCCTCGTGGTCGGGGCCGAGCGGGATGCCGCTGCGGTCGCGCAGCAGGAGCGTCGCGACCAGCCCGACCAGCGTCATCCCGGCGAGGTAGAGCGTGACGGCGAACGTCGAGCCGGTCGCCTGCACCAGTGCCGTCGCGATGGTGGGCGCGAACGCGCCGCCGAGGATCGCACCGATCGCGTACGAGATCGAGACGCCCGAGAAGCGAATGGATGCGGGGAACAGTTCGGCGTAGTACGCCGCCTGCGGTCCGTAGGTGAAGCCGAGGCCGATCGTCAGGAGGGCGACGCCGAGGAACAGCAGCCAGACGTTGCCGGTGTTGACGAGCGGGAACAGGGCGAAGACGCCACCGAGCTGAAGCACCCAGCCCACGATGTACGTGGTGCGCCTGGTGATGCGGTCGCTCAGCCAGCCCGCGTACCAGGTCGACAGCAGCCAGGTGACCGCAGACCCGGTGACCGCCAGCAGCACGGGGCCGCGGTCGAGGCCGATCGGACCATCCGGGTTGGTCGCGTAGTTCTGGATGTAGCCGCCCGTGGTCATATAGCCCACCGCGTTGTTGCCGGCGAAGATCAGCGCCGCGACGACCACCAGCAGCGCGTGCCGCTTGAACAGGGCGACGATCGGCGTGCGGGTCTGCTCCTTGCGTGCGGCGATCTCCTGGAACACCGGGCTCTCATCCACCCGCCTGCGGATGTAGTACCCGATCACGATGAGCACCACCGACAGCAGGAACGGCACGCGCCAGCCCCACACCAGGAACGCATCGCCCGGTGCGATCACGGCCATCAGCGCCATCGTCCCCGACGCCAGCAGCAGACCGAGCGGAACCCCGATCTGCGGCGACGCCCCGAATAGCCCGCGGCGCGCGGTCGGAGCGTGTTCGACCGCCATCAGCACGGCGCCGCCCCACTCGCCGCCCGCGGAGATGCCTTGAAGGATGCGCAGCAGGATGAGCAGGATCGGCGCAGCCGCTCCGATCGCCGCATAGGTGGGCAGCAGCCCCACGAGGGCGGTCGCCGCGCCCATCAGGATCAGCGTCACCATGAGCACGAGACGGCGTCCGTACTTGTCGCCGAGGTGGCCGGCGATGAACGCGCCGAGCGGGCGGAACAGGAAGCTGATGCCCACCGTGAGGAACGAGAGCACGGTGGCGAACTGGGGACCGGCCGGCTCGAAGAAGAGCTGGCCGAAGACGAGCCCGGCCGCCGAGGCGTAGATGAAGAAGTCGTACCACTCGACGGTGGTGCCGACGACGGTGGCGAAGACCACGCGGCGCCGGTCGGTCTGTGCGGCGAAGCTCCCTGTGGGAGTGAAGTGCCGGCCGGAGGCGGTCGCGCCGTCCGGGGCGCTGTTGTGCGGCGTTGTCATGGAAAGGTTCTCCTCGGATCGACGTCGTTGTCTGTACGAGCTGACAGGCTCGCAGCCAAGATACCAGACCGTATACGATCTGTGATACGAGAACACGTGTGCGCCGAAGAGCGCAGGAGGCTACTCCGTGACGGGGCCCGGTGTTCCCCCTGTGAGGCGCACCAGCTCCTCGAACGTGGTCGGGAACACGGTGTGGGCGTGCCCTGCGGCCGCCCAGACCTCCGGATACCCGGCGAGCGCCACATCCACCACGGTGCGCAGCGGCGCTGGATGCCCGACGGGAGCGACACCGCCGATGGTCTGACCGGTGGCCGCCTTCACCGTGTCCGCATCCGCCCTCCGGATGCGCCCGCCGAGCCGTTCGCCGAGGAACGCGGTGTCGACGCGGTGCGCGCCGGAGGTCATCACCAGCAGCGGCTCGCCGTCGATGGTGAACACCAGCGAGTTCGCGATCGCGCCGACCTCCACGCCCAGCTCCTCCGCCGCGGACACGGCCGTCGGGGTCGCCGACTCGAACCAGCGGACGCGCGGCTCGACGCCGGCCGCGATCAGCGCGGCTTCCACTCGCTCGACGGCCGGATGCGTCCTGTCGCTCACCACTGTGCCCTCTCCGCTGCCTCGACCACGTTCTGCAACAGCAGCGCGCGGGTCATCGGGCCGACGCCGCCCGGGTTCGGGGACAGCCACCCTGCGACCTCGGCCACGTCGGGCGCCACGTCGCCCGCCACACGGCTCTTACCGGTCTCCTGGTCCTCGATGCGGCTCACGCCGACGTCGAGGACGACCGCGCCCGGCTTCACGTCGTCGGCGGTGATCAGCCCGGCCACGCCGGCGGCGGCGACGATGACGTCCGCCCGCTTGAGGTGCGCATCCAGGCCGACGGTTCCGGTGTGGGTGAGCGTGACCGTCGCGTTGATCTCGCGGCGGGTCAGGAGCGAGCCGATGGCACGGCCGACCGTCACGCCGCGGCCGACGACCACCACATCCTTGCCGGCGAGCTCGATGTCGTGACGCAGCATCAGGTCGATCACGCCGCGCGGCGTGCACGGCAGCGGCGTGGTGATCGGGCGGTTGACGTTGAGCATGAGCCTGCCGAGGTTGGTCGGGTGCAGGCCGTCCGCATCCTTGGCCGGATCGACGAGTTCGAGGATCGCGTCGGTGTCGATGTGCGGCGGCAGCGGGAGCTGCACGATGAAACCGGTGCAGTCGGGGTCGGCGTTGAGGTCTTCGACCACGGCCTCGAGCTCGGCCTGCGAGACGTCCCCCGGCAGGTCCCTTCGAATGGATGCGATGCCCACCTCGGCGCAGTCGCGGTGCTTGCCTGCGACGTACCACTGCGATCCAGGGTCGTCTCCGACCAGGATCGTGCCGAGCCCTGGCACGACCCCGCGCTCGCGCAGCGCGCTGACGCGCTCCTTCAGCTCGGCCTTGATCTCGGCGGCCGTCTGCTTCCCATCCAGGATCCGTGCGCTCATACCGCGCTCCTCACGTCATGCAGCAATCGAGCCGGGACTTGTGCACGCCCACGACCGGCGCGTCGCGTACATAAGTCCCGGCTCGATTGTTTCGGGCGGTTAGATCGAGGACGGGAGCTCGACGGGGAACGCGTCCTGGCCGGACGGAGTCAGGCCGGGGTAGAGCGGGAACGCCGCGGTGAGCGCGTCGACGCGGCTGCGGAGCGCGGCCGTGTCAGCACCCGGCTGCAGCGCGGCGGCGATGATGTCGGCCACCTCGGTGAACTGCACGTCGCCGAAGCCGCGGGTTGCGAGCGCGGGCGTGCCGATGCGCAGACCGGAGGTCACCATCGGCGGCCGGGGGTCGAACGGCACGGCGTTGCGGTTGACGGTGATGCCGACCTCGTGCAGCACGTCCTCCGCCTGCTGCCCGTCGAGCTGCGAGTGGCGCAGGTCGGCGAGCACCAGGTGCACGTCGGTGCCTCCGGTGAGCACGTCGACGCCGCCGGCGCGCGAGTCCTCCGCCGTCAGCCGGTCGGCCAGGATCTGCGCGCCACGGATGGTGCGCGCCTGGCGGTCGCGGAACTCGTCGGTCGCGGCGAGCTTGAACGCGGTCGCCTTGGCGGCGATCACGTGCATCAGCGGGCCGCCCTGCTGACCGGGGAAGACGTTCGAGTTGAGCTTCTTGGCCAGCTCGGTGTCGCGCGCGACGATGAAGCCGGAGCGCGGGCCGCCGATGGTCTTGTGCACGGTCGAGGAGACAACGTCCGCGAACGGAACGGGCGACGGGTGAAGGCCGGCGGCCACGAGACCGGCGAAGTGCGCCATGTCCACCCAGAGCTTGGCACCGACCTCGTCCGCGATGGCGCGGAACGCGGCGAAGTCGAGGTGACGCGGGTACGCGGACCAGCCGGCGATGATGACCTGCGGCTTGTGCTCCAGCGCCTTGTCGCGCACGACGTTCATGTCGACGAGGAAGGTCTCCGGGTCGACGCCGTATGAGACGGCGTTGTAGAGCTTGCCGGAGAAGTTCAGCTTCATACCGTGGGTCAGGTGACCGCCGTGCGCGAGCTCCAGGCCGAGGATGGTGTCGCCCGGCGTGGCGATGGCGGACAGCACGGCCGCGTTGGCGCTCGCGCCGGAGTGCGGCTGGACGTTGGCGTACTCCGCCTTGAACAGGCTCTTGGCGCGGTCGATCGCGAGCTGCTCTGCGATGTCGACGTATTCGCATCCACCGTAGTAGCGGCGGCCAGGGTAGCCCTCTGCGTACTTGTTGGTCAGCACCGAGCCGACGGACTCGAGCACGGCGCGAGGAACGAAGTTCTCCGACGCGATCATCTCGAGGTAGTCGCGCTGGCGACCGAGCTCCAGCTGGAGCACCTCGGCGATCTCAGGGTCGACCTCGGCCAGCGGCGCAGTGAAGGTCGAAGGGAGTGTGTCAGTCAAAACCGGCTCCTTTGTAGGTGAACGCTTCCGCGGATGAACACGGACGGGTGGGATTCTTCCCGTATCGACCCAGGCGCGCGGCCGATCCGCCCGTTCCTACCAGGGCATTCGTCGCTCCCCAATGGTGACCATTTGAGCGCCAGTCGCGACGCGAGCAAGCATAGCAAAGGGCGGCCGCGCCACGAACCCTTGCCGTTTGTTAGGACGCCTGCAATACTCGCAGGTGGCCGACCGGCGGGGAGGGCGGTGTCGGCCGTCACACACACCAGCACCCCAGGTCGTCACCCACCTGAAGGAGAACGCGTGGTCATCCCCCGCCCTGCGACGCTCGAGTCCGTCGACTCCGCGCCGTTCACCCTCGCGCCGGATGCACGGATCAGCGTCGCAGGCCCAGGCGCCTCCGCCGTCGCCGAGCTGCTGCGCGCCGAGCTCGCCTCCGACTGCAGCCGCACGCTGACCGTCGTCCACGAGCCCCCGGCGTTCGGCGACATCGCCATCGTCATCGCAGACGACGAGGCGCCGACCGGCCACGAGGCGGAGGGCTACACGCTGGAGGTGGCAGCCGAGGGCGTCAGGATCGGAGCGGCGACCGCTGCCGGCGCGTTCTGGGGCGTGCAGACGCTGCGCCAGCTCGTGCCCGTCGAGTGTTCGTCCGACCCCCTCACCATCGGCGCGGTGCGCGTCGTCGACCACCCCCGCTACGGCTACCGCGGCGCGATGCTGGATGTGGCGAGACACTTCTTCGCCCCGGATGCGGTCAAGCGCTTCATCGACGCCATCGTGCTCCTCAAGGTCAACCACCTGCACCTGCACCTCACGGACGATCAGGGCTGGCGCATCCACATCGAGAGCTGGCCGAACCTGACGGCGCACGGCAGCTCGACGGGCAGCGACGGCAGCGCAGGCGGCTTCTACACGCAGGACGAGTTCCGCGACCTGGTCGCATACGCGGCAGAGCGGCACGTCACGATCGTCCCCGAGCTCGACATGCCGGGCCACACGAACGCCGCGCTCGCCTCGTACCCTGAGCTGAACGCCGACGGCGTCGCTCCCGCGCTCTACACCGGCGCGAAGGTCGGGTTCAGCACGCTGTTGACCGGCGACGAGACCACCGCCCGCTTCGTGGACGACGTGGTGCGGGAGGTCGCGGCGATCACCCCCGGCCCCTACCTGCACATCGGCGGCGACGAGTGCCAGAGCACCGGCCCCGCCGACTTCCTCCGTTTCATCGCTGACGCGTCGGCGACGGTCGCCCGCCACGGCAAGATCCCGGCCGGCTGGCACGAGATGGGCAAGAGCGACCAGCTTCCGGAGGGGACGGTCGGCCAGTACTGGGACTTCCTGACCCCGCGCGGAACGGCGGCGGACGAGACCCTGTCCTTCGTGCGCCAGGGCGGCTCTGTCATCCTGTCCCCCGCCGACGTCGCATACCTCGACATCGTCTACGAGGACGGCGACCGCCTCGGCCAGGATTGGGCGGACGGACCGACCTCGCTGCGTCAGTCGTACGAGTGGGATCCCGCCCGGATCGTTCCAGGGCTCACCGAAGCGCACATCCTGGGCGTCGAAGCGCCGCTCTGGACAGAGACCATCGAGACGGTCGCGGACATCGAGGAGATGGTGTTCCCCCGTCTCGCCGCCGTCGCCGAGATCGCCTGGTCGCCCGCGCCGGCCGACACGGATGCGGTCGA
Organism: Leifsonia sp. NPDC102414; assembly: GCF_044765685.1. NCBI lineage: Bacteria > Bacillati > Actinomycetota > Actinomycetes > Micrococcales > Microbacteriaceae > Leifsonia > Leifsonia sp. NPDC102414. The sequence goes on along the minus strand of NZ_JBIWKN010000004.1, from coordinate 351,804 downwards.
GACGGTCCGCGATTTCGACGATTTCGCCGAGCGCGTCGCCGGCCTGGCCGAGCACTGGGAAGCTGCTGGGACGAACTTCCGGCGCCTCCCTGAGGTCCGCTGGCGCGAGCGCGTCAGCTCCTGACGTCGATCACGGGTACCCGAGGAACCAGAGCAGCACCAGCGCGATCGGCTGCAGCGCGATCCCGCTGATCAGCACGATCATCCTGGCCTTCCGGTTCCCGGCGAGCGCCGGCGCCCCGGCGAGCGGCGCCAGCGGCATCAGCAGCCGGAACAGACTCTGCTGCGGCAGGAACACCGCGAACAGGTAGAGCCCGTAGCTCGCCGCGAACGCGACCACCTCGGTGCCGAGCGCACGCACGCTCCGGCGGCTGAGCAGCCAGGCGAATCCCGCAATGGCCGCGACGACGAGCAGAGCACCGATCACGTTGGCGTACTTCCAGGTGAACAGGAACCACGGCGTCAGCGGCACGAACGCCACCCTGCCGATAAAGCCCGTCCACCAGGAGAGCTCCGTCTCCACGTACGCGTCGGGGAATCCGGTGACGAAGGATGCGATGAGCGGCCACGCCAGTCCGGCCACGGCCGTCACTCCCCCTGCGACGATCACGGCGGCACGCTCCCGCCACGCGAACGGCTCCCGCCCGCGCCGCGCGGCGAGCAGCCGCGCGATGAAGACGATCCCGAGCGCGAGCGGCAATGCCAGCTCTCCCGGTTTCGTGAACGCCGCCGCCACCCCGAACGGGATGATCAGCCAGTATCTTCGCGCCATCATCGCCCACAGCCCGGCGAACATCAGGAAGAAGAACAGGCTCTCCGCGTATGCGATCTGCAGCACGAACGAGAGCGGCCCGAAGCAGAAGAACACCGCTGCCCAGAGCGCGTTCGACGCTCCCACCCTGGAGGCGACCAATCGGTAGAGCACGAGCGTGGCTGCGGCGCCGAACACCGTCGCGACGATGACTGCGGCCGGATAAAACCCCAGCCCGGTGACGAACATGAGGCCGCGTGCGATCACGGGGAACAGCGGAAGGAACGCCCACGAGTTCTGCTGGACGTTGCCATCCCCGTCCGTCGGGATGGTGGTCGGGTATCCGCCCTCGGCGATCTTCCGGTAGTACGACGCATCCCACGAACCTGAGAAGGTCCAGAAGTTCGGCTCCGTGCGCGAGCTGGCGAAGTGCCAGTCGCCGACCGTCGCAGCGACGAACAGGGACACCATCAACGTCGTCGTGAACACCCTCGACGCGAGGTACACGGCCAGGATGACGACCCACCAGCGGTACTCCCGCCCGGCCACGCGGATGCGCGCGGGCGACGCGATTCCCCCCTCGACGAGCACGCCGAGCCGCTCTCTCACGCTCATAGTCCCAGTCTGCCGACCCCGGTCTGTATGTTCGCCGCGATCGTACTCTCCGGGGACGCTGGATGCACGCGGATTCGGTGGGGAGCGCCGGCATCGCGCCACACGCGCCGGCGCTCCCCACCCGCCTTACTTGACGCTGCCCTGCGTGAGGCCGCCGACGAGGCGCTTCTCGATGAGCATGAACAGCACCACGACCGGGATGATCGCCACGATCGACACCGCGAAAACGTACTGCCAGGCGGCGTCGTACTGGCCGACGAACTTGGTGAGGGCGACGGACAGCGGCTGGTTGGCATCCGTCGACAGGATCACCAGGCTCGCAGCGAACTCGTTCCAGGAAGCGACGAAGGTGTAGATGATCGCCGTGACGATACCCGGCCAGACCAGCGGGAGCTGCACTCGGAAGAGCACCGTCCACTTGCCCGCGCCGTCGAGCTGGGCCGCCTCATCCACTTCCTTCGGCACTCCGGCGAAGAAGTTGTGCATGATCCAGATCGCGAACGCCAGGTTGAAAGCCGCGTTGATGAGGATCATCGCGAGCCAGGTGTCGTTGATCCCGAGCGCCACCATCTCTTTGAAGAGGCCGGTGGCGAGCACGGTCGGCTGCAGCATCTGCGTGACGATCACGAGGAACAGGAACACCCCGCGGCCGGGGAACCGGAAGCGCGCCGTGTAGTACGCCGCCGGCACGCAGACCAGCAGCACGAGCGCCGTCGCGAACACCGAGATGACGATGGTCGAGATGAGGTTCTCGGGCAGCGGGGTCTCCGGCGTCGACCACATCGTGATGTAGTTCTCCGGGTGCCAGCTCGTCGGGAAGTACGTCGGAGGCACCGTGAGGATGTTGTTGCGGCTCTTGAACGAGCCGAACAGCATGATCAGGTACGGCAGCACGAAGATCAGCGCGATGACGAGACCGGCGACCATGCGGCCGACGACTCTGCCGGTGATGCGGGACTCGCTCGGGCGGCGCGTGCGCGGCGGCCGTGGCGGCCGCGACGGGGCGTCGATGGTGGCCTGCGCGGTCACGAGACCTCCTTCATCGGTTTGACGATCCACAGGTAGAGCGCGACGACCACGAGCACGATGAGGAAGTTGATGACGCTGAGCGCGCTCGACAGGTCGATCCTCTGCTCGTTCTGCAGCAGCTTGAACACGTAGGTCGTCGTGGTGTCCGCTTTGTATCCGGGTATCGCGCCCGTCATGAGTTTCAGGATCGGCAGCGAATTGAAGACGTTGATGATGTTGATGAGGCTGGCCAGCGCGATGGCGCTGCGCAGGTTGGGCAGCGTCACGCCGAAGTACGTGCGGACGGCACCTGCCCCATCCACCTTGGCCGCCTCGAGCATGTCGCCGGGGATTCCGGCCAGGCCGGCGAGCAGCGTGTACGTGGTGAACGGCAGCGAGACGAACACCGCGATGGCGATCGACGACAGGAACGCCGGCACCGGCTCCTTGGTGAAGCCGTACGGCTCCGCCAAGAGGTGGATGTCCACCAGGAACTTGTTGATGATGCCGTAGAACGGGTCGAGGCCGTAGACGAACACGGTGGTGGTCATCACGACGCTGGCCGCCCACGGAACGAGGATGGCCATCCTGACCCACTGCCTGCCAGGGAAGTTCTTGTTGAGGAACTGCGCGAGCGCGAGCGAGATCACGACCGTCAGGACGACGACGGACGCCACCCAGAGCAGCGTGTTGAGCAGGATGCTCGGCAGCTCGGGGCGGGAGAGCACCGTGAGGTAGTTCTGGAAGCCGACCGAGCCGTGGTCGACACCGGCCACCGAGATTTTGCGGGTGGAGTTGAAGATCATGTATCCGGCGGGGAACAGCACCACGCCGAAGATCAGGATGAGGGCGGGCAGCGTCCACGGGACGGCGTGCAACAGATCGGTGCCGCCAGTCCCTGGCCGCTTCTGCGACGCCCCGCGACGGGGACGGCCGGTGGCCGTCCCCGTCTGGGTCGTGTCGATGGTCTGACTCATTACGTGCGGTCTACTGTCCGTCGGCCTTCGCCTGGATCGACTTCAGCAGGTCGCCCGGGTTCGCACCCTGGCCGAGCTGACCGATCTGGCTCTGGATCGCACCCTGCGCTGCTGCCCAGTTCGGGTTGGTGGACGGGTAGAACTTGGCGTTCGGCAGCAGGTCGAGGAACGGCTTGATGGTCTCGTCGGAGGCCATCGCGTCCGCGCCGGACTTCGTGGTGGGCAGGAAGCCCTCCGCGCCGACCCACTTGGTGTAGACGTCCGCGCTGTAGAAGTAGTCGAGGAACTTCTTGATCGACGACGTCTTGTCCGTCTTGCTCTTGAACGCCATCAGGTGGTCAGCGACGCCGAGCGTGAAGGCTGAGCCGTCCTTCGTGGGGATGGGCGCGATGCCGTAGTTGAGGCTCGGGTTGCTCTTCTTGATCTGGCCGACGATCGGCGGGAGGCCGATCTGCATGCCGATCTGGCCCTGGATGAAGACGTTCATCAGCGGGGTGCGGTTGGTCGAACCGGGGTTCGCCTCGGTCAGGCCGTCGTTGATGATCTTCTGCATCTCGGTGGCGCCCGTGACGTTCTCCGCGCTGTCGATGGTCAGCTTCTTCGCGTCGCCGTACCCGCCGCCGGCTCCGTAGAACCAGATCGCGGTTTCCGCCTGTGCTTCCTCGCTGCCGAGGGGCATGCCGTATGCCGTCGCGCCCGATGCCTTGAGCTTCGCGGCGTCCGCCTCGAACTCCGCCCAGGTCTTGGGCGGGTCGGTGATACCGGCCTTGGAGAACAGGTCCTTGTTGTAGAACAGGGCGCGGGCCGATGCGATGAACGGCAGGCCGTACTGGGTTCCGTCGATGGAGGCGTTCTTGGAGAAGGCCGGCTGGAAGTCGTCGAGCGTCTTCGACGAGACGATGTCCTTCGCCGGGTAGAGCAGGTCGTCGGCGGCGAAACCGGCGAACGCGTCGATGTTCAGGATGTCCGGCTGCTTGCCGGCCTGGATGCGCGTCTTGATGACGTTGTTGATGTCCGTCCACGACTCGACGTCGAGGTTGACCGTGATGCCGCTGTTCTTGGCCTCGAAGTCCTTGATGATCTGCTGCCACTCGGCCTTGGTGTTGTCCGAGTAGCTCGCCACCATCAGGTTGAGGCTCTGCGCGCCGTTGGACGACCCGCCCCCGGAACCGCTGCTGAATCCGCAGGACGCGAGTGTCATGGTCGCGGCCGTCGCCATGGCGACAGCGGCACCCCACCGCAGTGACTTCTTCATTGACTTCCTCACTCTCGAAGGGAACGAACCGTCAGGTGCAATGGTGCAATCTCCTGCGCGACGGTGCGTCAGTATTGATCCTTTGTGACTTGTTTCTGCTCGAAACAATCACATGTATTCAATGGATGCTCGAATCATTGCGCGTAGACGACCGGTCGTCAAGGAATTTGCCCCAGATCGTTACACGTCGTTTACACACCCGCCCCAGATCCCGCCCACATCGAGCCACAGCGATTGAAGATGCTCACTAGACAGAGATATCGCTCATAAGCAATCATTGGCATGAAGCAACCCTCGATTGACAGGAGACGAAGCAGTGACGCAAGCATCCACGCTCGGTGCCGACATGGAGGCCGAACTCCGTTCGCAGCCGGAAACCTGGGCTCGCGCGGTCGACCTGCGCGCAGAGCAGGGGCTCCTGCCCGCTGCCGGTCAGCGCATCGCCGTTGTCGGCTGCGGGACCTCCTGGTTCATGGCGCAGTCGTACGCAGCGCTCCGCGAGACCGCCGGCCTGGGCGTCACCGACGCATTCGCCGCCTCCGAGGCGTTCGTCGACCGCGAATACGACGCCGTCGTCGCTCTCACCCGCTCCGGCACGACGACCGAGGTTCTCGAACTGCTCGAGCAGCTCCGCGCATCCGGAAGCAGCGCGAGGACGGTCGGGGTCGTCGGCGACCCGGACTCGCCTCTGGTCGACCTCGTCGACGACGTGATCAAGCTGCCGTTCGCCGACGAGAAGTCGGTCGTGCAGACCCGCTTCGCCACAACCTCCCTCGCTCTCATCCGCGCGTCGCTCGGCGAGAACCTGGATGCGGCGATCCTGGATGCGCAGACCGCGGTCGACGAGGAGCTCGACGACGCTCTCGTGGCCGCCGACCAGTACTCCTTCCTCGGCGCCAACTGGACCGTGGGCCTCGCCCACGAGGCCGCCCTCAAGATGCGCGAGGCCTCGCAGTCCTGGACCGAGTCGTACCCGGCCAAGGAGTACCGTCACGGCCCGATCGCCATCGCAGCCCCCGGCCGCGTCACCTGGATGTTCGGGGATGCCCCTGCAGGTCTCGCCGACGATGTCGCCGCCACCGGCGCGCACTTCGAGAACGGCACGCTGGACGGCATGGCCGATCTCATCCGCGCGCAGCGGGTCGCGCTCGCCAGGGCTCGCCGGTTCGAGCTCGACCCCGACCACCCGCGCAACCTGACCCGTTCCGTCATCCTGGCACCGTGACAACGCCGTCCACCTCATCGACCAGGTCGGCGCCTCTCGGCGCCGGCCGGGCCGTGCTCGCCTTCGACGTCGGCGGCACGGACATGAAGGCAGCGCTGATCGACGAGGACGGCAGGATCGTCGCCCTCGAACGCCGCGCGACCCCGCACGACGGAGACAGAACGGCGGAGGCCGTGGTCGCCGCCGTCGCCGAGCTGGCGTCGCGCTTCCGGGCGGAGTACCCGGAGGTGCGTCCGCTCGCGCTCGGCTTGCTCGTGCCAGGGCACGTCGACGACGAGGCCGGCATCGGGGTCTTCTCGGAGAACCTGCGCTGGCACGACTTCCCGTTCCGGGCTCGTGTCGAGGAGACGGTCGGCCTCCCCGTCACGTTCAGCCACGACGTGCGCGGCGCAGGAGAGGCCGAGCACAGGATCGGCGCAGCCGCTCCGTTCCGCGACGTGGTCGTGATGGCCATCGGCACCGGCATCGCAGGGGCGATCTTCGTGGACGGCCGGCTGCACACCGGAGGCGGCATGGCAGGCGAGATGGGCCACTCCCGCGTCGCAGACGGCCCGGAGTGCGCGTGCGGCGGCCGCGGCTGTCTGGAGGCGATCGCCTCCGCCGCCGCCATCGCGCGCCGGTACAGCGCCATCTCCGGCGTCACGGTCCCCGGGGCCAAGGAGGTGCTCGAACTGGCAGCCGCAGGCGACGTCGACGCGCAGTCCGTCTGGGAATCGGCGCTGGACGCGCTCGCCCTCGACCTCTCGCACACCGTCGCCCTGCTCGCTCCGGAGGCCATCGTGATCGGCGGAGGGCTCGCTCAGGCCGGTCCTAGGCTGTTCGAGCCGCTGGCCGCCCGGCTGGATGCGATCCTCACCTTCCAGCGCCGCCCCATGCTGCTCCCCGCGAGCATCGGTGAGAACGCCGGGGTGATCGGAGCCGCGCTGCGTGCCAGGGACCTGCTCGATGCGGCCTCCCCTGCCCAGGAGCAGACCGCATGATCCTGACCGTCACCCCCAACCCCGCCGTCGACCTCACATACACGGTCGACGAGCTGGACGTCGGCGAGAGCCATCGCGTCGCCGCGCCCGCGGCCCGCGCGGGCGGCAAGGGCATCAACGTCGCACGAGTGATCGCCCAGACAGGGGGACGCGCCTTCGCCCTGACGACGGCCGGTGGCCCCGCCGGGCTGCGCATCGCCGACGACCTCACCGCGAGCGGTCTCCCGCACGAGGTCGTCCCTGTCGCCGCCCAGACCCGGAGCAGCGTCGCCATCGTCGACAGCACGAGCGGACTCACCACGATCTTCAACGAGACGGGCGAAGCGCTCAGCTCCGCCGAGTGGACAGCGCTCCGGGATGCGGTCACCAGACTCGCTGTGCCCGCCGCCTGCATCGTCGGCTCTGGCAGTCTCCCTCCCGGCGCTCCTGACGACTTCTACGCAGAGCTTGTCGTCCTCGCGATTGCCAGGGGCATCCCGAGCATCGTGGATGCGGTCGGTCCCGGCCTCCTCCGCGCGGCGGAGGCAGGCGTCTCCGTCCTCAAACCGAACCGGCGCGAACTCGCCGAGAGCACGGGAGAGAACGATCCCGTCACCGGCGCACGCCTCCTGCTCGGCCGGGGCGCCGGCCTCGTCATCGTCTCGCTCGGCGCCGACGGGATGCTCGCCGTCGGCCCGTCAGCCGAGCCGATCCAGGCGCGCCTCCCCGAGCCGCTGCACGGCAACGCCACCGGTGCAGGAGACGCCGCCGTCGCAGCCGTGGCGGGCCTCCTGGCGGCCGGGGTCACCGATCCGGAGACCATCCTGCGTCGCGCAACCGCCTGGTCGGCCGCCGCCGTCCTCGCTCCGCTCGCCGGAGAGCTCGACCCGTCGTATCCGCAGCTCGAAGACCACGTCATCGTCACCCGCTGATCCAGCCGCCCCACCAGTAAGGAAGCCATGCCGCTCGTCCCCACCGCCGATCTGATGCACTCCGCCGCCGCCAGGCAGACAGGGATCGGCGCGTTCAACGTCATCCACCTGGAGACCGCGGAAGCGCTCGTCGCCGCCGCTGAGGAGACGCAGCTGCCCGTGATCCTGCAGATCTCGCAGAACTGCGTCACCTATCACGGCGGCCTCGAACCGATCGCGCGGGCGACCATCGCCGTGGCCGCTGCGTCGCAGGCGCACGTCGCCGTCCACCTCGACCACGCGGAGGACGAGGAGCTGACCAGGCAGGCCATCGACCTCGGCTTCGGCTCCGTGATGTTCGACGGCGCGAAGCTCGACTACGACAGGAACGTGGAGGCGACCATCCGGGTCGTCGACTACGCCCACGCCAACGACGTCTTCGTCGAGGCGGAGCTCGGTGAGATCGGCGGCAAGGACGGCGCGCACGCCCCTGGAGTGCGCACCGACCCGGACGAAGCGCGCCGGTTCGTCTCCGAGACGGGCGTGGACGCCCTCGCTGTTGCGGTCGGGAGCTCCCACGCGATGACGGAGCGGACCGCCTCCCTCGACCTCGACCTGATCGGCCGGCTGCACGCCACTGTGCCCGTTCCCCTCGTGTTGCACGGCTCTTCGGGCGTGTCGGATGAGACGATCGTCTCGGCGATCCGCTCCGGCATCACCAAGGTCAACGTCTCCACCCACCTCAACCGCTTCTTCACCGAAGCGGTGCGCGGTTATCTGTCCGCGCATCCGGAGGTCGTGGACTCGCGGAAGTATCTGCGAGAAGGACGCACCGCGGTCACCGGGGAGGCGGCTCGCCTCCTCGCACTGTTCGCCGTCGAGCAGTCGCCCATCCGAACGGAGACAGAACGCCGATGAACAGAGCTGAGCGACTGAACGCCGTGCTCGACCTGCTCGCGGAGACGGGACAGCTCGAGGTCGACGAGCTCGTGTCGAAGCTCGATGTCTCCGCTGCGACCGCCCGCCGCGACCTCGACGCGCTCGCCTCCCAGCAGCTCCTCACGCGCACCAGGGGCGGCGCGGTCGGTCAGTCCGTCGCGTACGACCTCCCCATCAGGTACAAGCGCGAGCAGCACGCGCCGGAGAAACTGCGGATCGCGCAGGCGGCGAGCGCTCTCGTCCCGCGCGGCGCGGTGGTCGGACTGTGCGGCGGCACGACCAGCACCGCGGTCGCCACCGTGCTCGGCTCCCGCCCCGACCTGATGGAACCGTCGCCGCACCCCAACCTCACCGTGGTGACCAACGCCATCAACATCGCCGCTCAGCTCGTGATGCGCCCTCAGATCAAGACCGTCGTCACCGGGGGCGTCGTGCACGCGCGCTCCTACGAGCTCGTCGGCCCGTACAGCGACGTGGTGCTGGAGAAGATCACCATGGACATCGCGTTCATCGGCGTCAACGGCATCGACCCTCTGATCGGCGCGACCGTGCACGACGAGGGGGAGGCCAGCGTGAACTCGCTGATGGCCAGGCGCGCCACCCGCGCCGTCGTCGTCGCCGACTCCAGCAAGATCGGCCGCAAGGCGTTCGCGACACTCGGCGGCCCGAAGGTGCTGAACACGCTCATCACCGACGCCGGCATCACGGCCGAGCAGCGCGCCGCTTTCGCCGACGCAGGCTTCGAGGTGATCGTCGCCTAGGCGACGGTCCCCTGCACCACCGCCCGATTCGGTATCGTCGACACAATGCCTGCGCACGTCATCCACTCCGCCCGCCTCGTCAGCGAGGGCCGCATCCTGCACAACGGCTGGGTCCGTTTCGAGGACGACACGATCGCCGAGGTCGACACAGGCGACGACTGGCGCATCTCCGTCGCGGGCGACCAGCCGGATGCGGTGACCGACGCGGACGGCGCGTGGCTCACGCCCGGTTTCGTCGACATCCACAATCACGGTGGCGGCGGCGCATCGTTCGACGACGGCGACGACAGCATCAGCACCGCGCTCGCGATGCACCAGCGGCACGGCACAACGCGATTCGTGCTCTCCCTCGTCACGGCGCCGGTGGAAGACCTCGCCGTGCGGTTGGCAGGGATCGCCGCGCTGACGGCCGCCGATCCGCGCATCCTGGGCTCGCACCTCGAAGGCCCGTTCCTCGATGTCGCCCACAAAGGGGCGCACGACCCCGCCTTGCTCCGGCCGTCCACCGGCGCAGACATCGACGTCCTCCTCGGGGCGGCAGGCGGCACCCTCCGGCAGATCACCATCGCCCCTGAACTCCCCGGCGGGCTGGATGCCGTCCGCGCCTTCGCGGCCGCCGGGGTCGCCGTCGCCGTCGGCCACACCGCCGCCGACTACGGGCGGACGCTCGCCGCGTTCGATGCGGGGGCGAGCATCCTGACGCACGCGTTCAACGGGATGGACGGCATCCACCACCGTGCGCCCGGTCCCGTCGCCGCGGCCACGCACACACCTGGCGTGACGCTGGAGATCATCAACGACGGCACCCACGTGCATCCGGAGGTCGTGCGGATGGTGTTCGCCTCCGCACCTGGCCGCGTCGCCATGATCACCGATGCGATGGCCGCGGCCGGTTCGAGCGACGGCGACTACGTCCTCGGATCCCTCGCGGTCGAGGTGCGCGACGGCGTCGCCCGTCTCGCGGATGGCGGGTCCATCGCCGGTTCCACGCTGACGCTCGACGACGCGCTGCGACGCGCCGTCACCGAGGTGGGCATCTCCGTCGAGGATGCCGTGCTCGCCATCACCGAGATCCCGGCGGCCGCGGTCGGCAGAGGGCACGACCTCGGCAGACTCGCGGCCGGATACGCGGCGGACGCCGTGATCCTGGACGACGACTTCCGCGTACTGCAGGTATTCGCGGCGGGTGCTCCGCTCCCTCACTGACGCTGCGCCGCGACCGGCGCGGCGGTGGGCCGGGCTAGGGTTCCCGACCCACCAGCGTTCCGCACTGCGGACCCCCTCGTCTGACGGACGTTCGGGTCGTCCATCAAACGCGGCGGAGTGGGCCGAATAAGAGCACTCCGCGCTGTGTCGGCCGTCGATCGTCGACGGCCTCAGTGGGAGAGACGCACCGCGTGGCTGGTTATGACGCCGGTTCGGCAGCTCTTTTCGCGGCTGTTTCCGCCGCAGCAGAACGCTGGAAATAACGGACGTCTCTCAGTCGGCTCCGCCAGAATGTGGGGATGCCCCCGGTCACCGAGCAGTCGGACTCTGCCCTCGTCGAGTTGACGCGCGCGGGCGACACGGAGGCCTTCGCCGAGTTGTGGAGACGACACGCGCGCGCCGCGCTCACCGTCGCACGCTCGCACACCTCGACGTTCGACGCCGACGACCTCATCTCAGAGGCGTACGCCAAGATCTACCAGGCGATCGCTGCCGGGGGCGGCCCGACGACCGCGTTCCGGGCGTATCTCTTCACCACCATCCGCAACATCGCGGCCTCCTGGGGGCGAGCGAAGCGGGAGACGGCCATCGACGAGCTGGACTCCGTCGAGGACCCGGCCTTCAGCGAGAGCGCCACTATGGAGGCACTCGACCGATCGCTGACCGCGAAGGCCTTCCACTCGCTGCCCACCCGCTGGCAGGAGGTGCTCTGGTACTGCGAGGTCGAGCGCATGACGCCGCAGCAGGTCGCGCCGTTGTTCGCGATGACGCCCAACGCCGTCGCGGCGCTTGCCTACCGCGCACGAGAAGGACTCCGCCAGGCCTGGGTGCAAGCGCACATCGCCACCCTGCCAGAGGACTCGGAGTGCCGTTGGACGACGGAACGCCTCGGCTCGTACGCCCGCAACGGACTCGGCAAGCGCGAGAAAGCCAGGGTGGACGCGCACCTCGCCGACTGCGCGAAGTGCACGATCGTGGCCTCGGAGGCGCACGATGTCGGTTCCCGTCTGGCGCTGGTGCTCCTCCCGCTCACGCTGGGCATCGGAGGGGCGGCAGCGTACTCCGCCTGGCTGCAGTCGGGCGCAGACGCCGCCGCGTACGCCATCGGCGAGTCCGGGGCCGTCGTGCCCGGCTCGGCCGCGCCTGCGACCTCCAGTGGCGCCGGCAGCTCGTCCGGCGCCGCGACGGGCGTGTCCGGCACAGGCGCCGGCAATGCGCTCGGCATCGGCCTGTCGGTCACCGGCGTTCTGGTCGCCGCGGCCGTCGTCGCCGGATTCGTCTTCGGACCGCAGCTGTTCGCGCCGGCGTCCGACACCGTCGCCGCTGCTGGGGCGGGCGCGGGCCGCACAGCCCCGTCTTCGCTCCCGGCCGCGCCCACCGCCCCCGACGCCGCCACGGCGCCCTCCCCGACAGCACCAGCTCCTGAGGCGGATGCCCCCTCCCCCGTTCTCGCCCCGGCTCCCGTCGACTCCGCGGACAGGCAGCAGGGCCAGACACCAGGTCAGCAGTCGCCCGTTCAGCAGGTGCCGGTTCAGCAGAAGCCATCCCCCGGCGTGCCGTCGACCCCCGCTCCCACCGAGCCGCCCGTCACCGCTCCGCCCGCTGCCCCGGCCGTCTCCTCCCCTGCCGGCAGCACGGAGACGGCGAGCACCGCTCTCCCCGCGTCCGGCACAGCAGCTCCGGATGCGCGGATCGCCGTCACCGCGCAGCGGACGCAGGGCGCCACTGGCGCGTCTCTCGCTTCCGCCGCTGCCTCCGCGCCGGGCCCCATCACCGTCGGCACGACCACGGCCGACGCAGCGGGAGCGTGGGAGCTGACGCTCGACCTCTCCGCCCTGGGCGACGGCGACTGGACGCTCGGCTTCGTCCAGACCACCGCGGCAGGCGCCTCGGCGGCGCAGAGCGTGGCCGTGCTGATCGACCGCACGGCGGAGCCTCCGGTGCTGAACGCCCCGGACACGGGCGCCGGCGCATCCGCCGGGCTGCTCGCGCCCATCCTGACCGGCACGGCGGAGCCGGGCGCAACGGTCCAGGTCTACGACGGCGACGCACTGCAGGCCACGGTGACCGCGTCGGACGACGGCGCCTGGACCTCCGGGCAGCTCACCGGTGTGCGACAGGACTTCGCCCTCACGGCCAGGCAGACCGACCGGCTCGGCAACGTGTCCGACCGCGCGACGCCGCGCACCGGCTCCGTCAGCATCCCAGGGGTCGCGCTGTCTGCGAGTGCCGGCATGACGTTCCTGATGACAGTCGACGGCACCCCGGGCGCCACGGTCCAGCTCTATGCCGACGGAAGCGCGATGCGGAACATCCTGCGGCTCGACCCGTACGGGCGGCTGTCCGCCCGGTTCGTCTGGCTCGTGGACACCAGCGTGGACCACCGGTTCGGGATGGTCTACGTCGACGGCGACCGCCGCGGACTGCTGGCCGACCAGCCGCTCACGCTGCGCTGACGGGCTCCGGCTCAACGGGCGCATCCACTGGTCGGGCCGATCGCGTCATCCGGCCGATGACGACGACGAGCACCAGAGACACCACGAGCAGCCCGATGTAGACGACCGGGAGCACCATCAGGCCGCCGAGGTCGAAGATCACCGCGCCGATCAGCGCGCCTCCTCCGATGCCGACGTTGAACGAGGTGGTGTACAGCGCGCTCGCGGTGTCGCGGAATGCGGCGGACGACGTGTGCAGCAGGCGGGTCTGCAGCAGAGGAGGGAGCGCACCGAAGGCGAGCCCCCAGACGATGAACGCGATGAGCGCGATCACCGGCTGGCCCGCGAACGCGGCGAGCGCCGCGACAGCCGCTCCGGTCACGATCAGGGCGACGATCAGCCCGAACTGCGGGCGGCGCCCGAGCACGGTGCCCGCGAGCACCAGACCGGCGGCGCCCGCGATGCCGTAGAAGAACAGCAGCCCTCCGACATCGCCGGCCGCCACCCCCATCGGCCCGGTCAGGAAGGGGACGACGAACGTGTAGAAGGTGTAGTGGCCGACCATCGTGACCGCGGCGACCAGGCACACCATGACGACGGCGAGGATCGTGGCGTCCGCGACCTTCGCCGGCCGCTCGGAGCGTGGGACGCCGCGGTCGCGCTTGGGGCGCGCATCCGATTCCCGTTCCACCTTCGGCAGCAGCTTCCAGACCAGGAGCGCGCCGACCAGCATGAGTCCAGCGAGGAATGCGAAGGACAACCGCCAGCCGAACAGGTGCCCGGCGAATGTACCGAGCGGAACGCCGAACACGAAGGCGAGCGTTCCCCCGCCGAGGGTGATCGAAACGGCGCGGCCGATCTGCTCCTTCGGAACGAGGTGACCGGCGTATGCGCCGACGATCGACCAGAACAGTCCGTGCGCGACACCGCCCAGGATGCGCGAGGCGACGACGAACCCGTAGTCGGGAGCCACGGCCGTGAGCGCATTGGAGAGACCGAGCGCGATCAGGATGCCGACGATCATCGCGTGCCGCGGCCAGCGCTTGGTCAGCGCGGTCAGCGGGGTGCTGGTGATGACGACGGTGAAGGCGAAGACGGTGACGAGCAGCCCGATCTGGGCCTCGCTGACGCCGAGCGACGAGCTCATGTCCGGCAGCAGGCCGGTCGGGATCATCTCGCTGGTGACGGACAGGAAGACCGCCCCTGCGAGCGCGAGCAGCCCGGCCCAGGGGAACTTCTGTGAGGTTTTCATTGGCGACGTTGAAGTGGCAGACATGACGAACTGTCCAACGAACGGCGTTCCCCGCCCATTCCGGTCGCCGTTGCGGCAAGACCTCGGATGGCGGGTCGACTACGCGCCGATGTGCGCGCCCAGGGCCGGCGTTCGAACCACCGACCAGGCACGAGTCTACCCGATGGATGCTCGCGAAACCCCGGTCAGCGTCCTTCCTGGCGGCGGATCGCGCCCCGCGAGAACAGCAGGGTGCCGAGGTAGCCGATCACGAGGGCAGCGAGCACCCCGAGGTTCGCGTACGCCCAGTCGCCCGTAGCGCCTCCCAGGCCGAACGGCCCGAGCAGGTATCCCTGCCAGGTGAGCCAGTTCGCCGAGGCGTTGGTGACGAGCCCCCAGCCGATCGCCGTCCCGACGACGATGAGGGCGATGGGCAGCCAGCGGACGCTTCCGTAGCGTCCCCGCCTGTCGTAGAGGTCGGCTTCGGCGTAGTCGCGCCTGCGCAGGCTGATGTCGGCGATGAAGATTCCGCACCACGCCGCGATGGGCACGCCCAGGGTGATGAGGAAGCCCTGGAACGGTCCGAGGAAGTCGTTGGCGAAGAACACGACGTAGACCGCGCCCGCGGTCATGATCACGCCGTCGATCCCTGCCGCGACGTACCGGGGCGCCCGCAGCCCGACGCTCAAGAGCGCGAGCCCGGACGAGTAGATGTCGAGTACGGCGCCGCCGACCAGGCCGAGCACGGCGACGATCACGAACGGAACGAGGAACCAGGTCGGCAGGAGCGACGCCAGCGCGCCGATCGGGTCGGCCGCGATCGCCGTGCTCAGCTTCTCCGATGAGCCGGCCAGCAGGATCCCGAACACTAGCAGGATGACCGGAGCGAGCGACGAGCCGAACGTGGTCCAGCCGATCACGCCCGAGCTGCGCGCCGAGCGGGGCAGATACCGCGAGTAGTCTGCTGCCGCGTTGACCCAGCCCAGACCGAATCCGGTCAGCATGAAGACGAACCCGCCGACGACGTGCGGGATGTCCCCCGCAGGCAGGGCGGAGACGGCGCCGAGGTCGATGTGGCCGAGCACCAGGACGATGTAGACGACGGTGAGCACGCCGGTCACGATCGTGATCACCATCTGCATCCGCATGATGAGGTGGAATCCGATGACGCCGCCCGCGATGATCAGCGCGGCGACGACGATGAGCGCCACCACCTTCGTGGCGACGCCGCCCTCCCAGCCGAGCTGCGTGAACACGGTGGCGGTGGCGAGCACGGCGAGCGCCGTGAGCACCGTCTCCCAGCCCACAGTGAGGAGCCACGACAGCACGGACGGCACCCTGTTGCCCTCGACCCCGAACATCGCCCTGCTGAGCACCATCGTCGGCGCTGAGCCGCGCTTGCCTGCGAGCGCGATGAAACCGCAGAACAGGAACGAGATGACGATGCCGACGATCCCGACGATGGTCGCCTGCCAGAACGAGATGCCGAACCCGAGCAGGAACGACCCGTAGCTCAGCCCGAAGACGGAGACGTTCGCGCCGAACCACGGCCAGAACAGGTCGCGCGGGCGGCCCTTCCTCTCGCTCTCGTGGATGGTGTTGAGCCCGTTCAGCTCGACGCCGAGGCCGGAGGCCGGTGTCGTCGGAGTGTCCGGGGTGTCCTCGCCGGTTGTGGTCATGCACCGATCCAACGGCACGGTGGCGCGCCGCGTCAATGGCGGAGCACGGTGTCGATGCTGCGCGCGCGGCCCCGATGGTGCGGCCGGGCGCTCCATAATCGCTACCCTGATGGGGTGACTCCCTCCGCATCCCCTGTCCCAGCCCCGCAGCCCAACCACTGGGTCCTCACCTTCAGCTGCGCCGACAAGCCGGGCATCGTGCACGCCGTCAGCGGCGCGATCGTCGCCGCCAGGGGCAACATCACCGAGAGCCAGCAGTTCGCGAGCACGGATACCGGGCGCTTCTTCATGCGCCTGCAGGTCGAGTCAGCGGCCGACCGCGCCGAGTTCGAGCGCGCGCTCGCCCCCGTCGTCCAGCAGTTCGGGATGCAGCACCGCGTCGACAACGTCGGCCGGCCTCTGCGCACGCTCGTCCTCGCATCCACGGCCGCGCACTGCCTCAACGACCTGCTGTTCCGGCAGCGCGCGGGCCAGCTCCCGATCGAGATCCCGCTCGTCCTCTCCAATCACGGCACGCTGCGCGACCTCGCAGGCTTCTACGGCGTCCCGTTCGAGTCACGTCCCGTGACGGATGCGGCGAGCAAGGCCGCGTTCGAGGCGCGCGTGATCGAGGCCGTGGAGGAGCACGATATCGAGCTCGTCGTCCTGGCGCGCTACATGCAGATCATCTCCCCGGAGCTCTGCGAGCGTCTGGCCGGCCGCGCCATCAACATCCACCACTCCTTCCTTCCCGGCTTCAAGGGTGCGAACCCGTACCGTCAGGCGCACGCCCGCGGCGTGAAGCTGATCGGCGCGACGGCGCACTTCGTCACGAGCGACCTGGACGAGGGCCCGATCATCGAGCAGAACGTGGTCCGCGTCGACCACTCGCGCACCGTGCACGAGCTGGTCGCGATCGGTCAGGACGAGGAGAGCCGCACCCTCACCCAGGCGGTCAAGTGGTTCGCGGAGGACCGCGTCCTGCTCGACGGGGCGCGCACGATCATCTTCCGATAGCATCCGGTGCCATGGCCTCCGACGCCGAGAACCTGTGGGATGCATACGCCGCCGAATTCGACGACGCGGCCGACCACGGCCTCCGCGACCCCGACGTCCGGCTCGCGTGGGATGAGCTGATCTCCCCCTTCCTTCCCGCGTCGCCCGCAACCGCCGTCGACCTCGGCTGCGGGACGGGCAGTCTCGCGCTCCTCATCGCCGGGCACGGGCTCCGCGTGACCGGCCTCGACATCTCCACCCGGATGCTCGACAGAGCGCGAGCCAAGGCGGGCGCGGAGGGCATCGAGCTCGATCTGGTGCACGGAGATGCGGCAGCACCGCCGTTCGCGCCTGGCAGCTTCGACGTCGTGATCGCGCGGCACGTGCTGTGGTCGTTCGACGACCGGGATGCGGTGCTCGCGCGCTGGACGGAGCTGCTCGCCCCCGGTGGTCGTCTCCTCCTGATCGAGGGCTCGTGGTCGACGGGGGCGGGGCTGTCCGCCGCGGAGTGCAGGCGGCTCGTGCTCCGGCATCGCGCGCGGGCGGACGTCCACGATCTCGCGGCGGACTCCAGGCTCTGGGGTGGTCCGGTGGACGACGAGCGGTATCTCCTGTTCAGCGCGCAATAGAATGGCTCCCGTGACATCCACGCAGCACCCGCAGAGCGACATCAAGGTCGGGCCGAACGACGTCCTCCGATTCCTGCTGGAGCTGTTCGCGATCTTCTCGCTCGGCTTCTGGGGCTTCGTGGCGTGGCCGCTGCCCTGGAACATCGTGGTCGGCATCCTCGCACCGGCGATCGCCATCGTGCTGTGGGCGCTGTTCCGCTCTCCGCGGGCCGTGCTGCACGTCGACCCGTTCGTGAAGGCGCTCGTAGAGATCGTCGTGTTCGCCTCTGCCGCCCTCGCCTGGTGGAACCTCGGCCAGCCGATCGTCGCCGCCGTGTTCGCCGTGATCGCGACGGCGAGCGGCATCGTCAACGGGCGCAAAGAGTTCTCGTGAGCGGCCCCGTCGTCCACAACGCCCGCAAAGTGGATGCGGACGGGCTGGTCGACGAGTTCTGGCTGGTCATCGACGGCGACACCATCGTCGCAACCGGCTCCGGTACGGGCTGGCACACCGCAGCGCAGGCGGGCGGCCGCGAGGTCGTCGACGCCGGAGGACACTGGCTGACGCCCGGTTTCATCGACCTGCACTGCCACGGTGGGGGCGGTCACCCGTTCGACGACGGCCCGGAGCAGATGCTCGCCGGCCTGGCCACCCACCGAGCCCACGGCACCACGCGGTCGCTCGTCTCGCACGTCGCCAACCCGCTCGCCTCGCTCCGCGAGAGTCTCTCGGTCGTCGCCGATCTCGTTGCGAGCGACCCGCTGGTTCTCGGCTCGCATCTCGAAGGCCCGTTCCTGGCAGCAGAGCGCCGGGGAGCGCACGATGCCGCGTTCCTGCGCGAGCCTGGGCCTGAGATGGTCGAGGAGCTGATCGGCGCCGCCAGAGGAACCATGCGCGTCGCGACCATCGCCCCTGAGCTGCCGAACGCGCTGGAGTCGATCGGCGTGCTCATCGAGGCCGGCGTGGTGGTCGGCGTCGGCCACACGGCGGCCGACTACGCGCAGGCGGCTCGCGCGTTCGAGGTCGGCGCCCGGCTGCTCACCCACGCCTTCAACGCGATGAACGGCATCCACCACCGCGCGCCCGGCCCCGTCGTCGCCGCGTTCGAGAACCCAGAGGTGACGTTGGAGCTCATCCTCGACGGGCTCCACGTGCATCCGCTGGTCGCCAAGATCGCCTTCGACGAGGCGGCGGGCAGGGTCGCCCTGGTCACGGACGCGATGGCCGCGGCGGGAGCGAGCGACGGCGACTACCGGCTCGGCGGCCTCAACGTCACCGTGCGCGACGGTCTGGCCGTGCTGTCCGGCACGGAGACGATCGCCGGCTCGACCCTCACCCAGGACATCGCGCTCAAGAACGCCATCACGCTCGTCGGTCTCCCCCCTGCTCGCGCGGTCGAAGCGCTCACGCTCGCGCCGGCCAGGGTGCTCGGCGAGGACCACCGGTTCGGCCGCCTGCGCGCAGGCTACGCCGCGGACGCGGTCATCCTGGACCACGACTGGAGCGTCCGCCGCGTCATCGCGGCCGGCCGCACGATCGCGGGCGACGCGCCGGACGCCTGAGCGCGCGAGCCGAGCCCTACAGCTTCTGCCAGGCCGGCTTGTTCGCGTACGCGTACCGGTAGTAGTCGATGTTCTTCAGCCGGGAGGCGGCGGCCTCGTCGACCAGCACGGTCACGTGCGGGTGCAACTGGATGGCCGAGCCTGGGTTGCTGGCAGAGACCGGTCCCTCGACGGCTCCGGCGACCGCATCCGCCTTGCCTTCGCCGAACGCGAGCAGCAGCAGGTGGCGAGCGCGCAGGATCGTCGACAGCCCCTGGGTGATGCAGTGCATCGGCACGTCGGCCTCCGAGGCGAAGAAGCGCGCGTTGTCCTTGCGCGTCTGCTCGGTCAGGGTCTTCACCCGCGTGACGGACGCGAACGACGACCCTGGCTCGTTGAACCCGATGTGGCCGTCCGTGCCGATGCCGAGGATCTGCACATCCACCCCGCCGGACTCCGCGATCGCCTTCTCGTAGTCCGCGCCGGCGTGCTCGATGGTCTCGATGGCCCCGTTCGGCACGTGGATGAGCGACGGCGTGAGCCCGAGCGGCTCCACGACCTCGCGGCTGATCACAGCACGGTAGCTCTCCGGATGACCGGCAGGCAGCCCGACGTACTCGTCGAGCGCGTAACCGCGAACGTGCGAGACGTCGACGCCCGCCGTCTGCACCTTCGCCGCGAGCGCGCGGTACAGCGCGAGCGGCGTCGAACCTGTCGCCAGGCCGAGCACGGCGTCCGGCTTGCTGGAGATCAGATCGAGGATGCTCTGCGCAGCGAGCTCTCCCGCTGCTGCCTGATCGGGGACGACGACGATTTCAGCCACTTAGTTCTCTCCTACGAGTGCGGCGCCGAGCGCTGCGACGGGTGAATCTTCCGGGACGAGGCGCACGCGGTCCTGCAGCGAGAGCGACGCCAGGAACGACGAGCTCCTCGACCAGGATTCGAGCACTTCGTGGACGTCGCAGAGCAGGCGGTCCCCGAGGTGACTGAGGCCGCCGCCGATCACGACGGAGTCGGCGTCGACGGTCAGCACGAGAACACGCACCGCGGAAGCGATGCCCTCAGCAAGCCTAGCCTTGATCTCCCTCGCCGTCCTGTCGCCGTCGGCTGCGGCGGCGAACACCGCGCGCACCGGCAGCGCGTCGTCCGTCTTCCACTGCCTGGCGACGCCGGATCCGCTCGCGACGGTTTCAAGGCACCCTCGCTGACCGCAGGCGCACAGCGCCCCGTTCGGGTCGACAGGGATGTGACCGATCTCGCCTGCGATGCCGCCGCTCCCCCGCCAGAGCTTGCCGTCGACGACGATTCCCGCCGCCATTCCCGTGCCGAGGTTGAGGTAGGCCATCGTGCCGTCGAGGCCGAGCACGTGATACGCGCCGAGGGCCGCTGCCTTCACGTCGTTCTCGATGCGCACGCCGACGCCGAGCCGTCCGGCGAGTTCCCCGCCGAGCTCGAGCTTCTCCAGTCCGAGGTTGACCGCGTGCGCGACGTGCCCCGATGTGCTGTTCACCAGCCCGGGGATGCCGATGCCGATCGAGTCGAAGCCTGTCGCGGGCAGGCCGGTCAGCTCGCCGATCCTGGCCACCGCAGCGACGGCCGTCTCGACCACCGCCGTCGATCCGAAGCCGGTGGAGAGCCTGACCCGCTGGGCGAGGGAGCCGGACTCGTCGACGGCGACCGCGTCCGTCTTGGTCCCGCCGATGTCGATTCCCAGTCTCACGATTCGAGACCGAGCAGGTCGAGGAGGGCGCGTCCGACCAGCCGGGATGCGCCGAAGGTCGCGATGTCTGCGTACGCGCGATCGTCGCTCGGCCAGCCCATGTCGACCACGAGAACGCTGTCGCGTTCGGCACGCAGCCTGTCGATCGCATCCCTGGCGAAGGCGTGCCTGTGGTTGTCCTTGCCGATGACGAGCACAGGAGACGACGCGGCGAGCACGAGCTCCGGATGGTCGCTCTCCGTGAACACCACCGTCGGGTTCGCGGCGAACGCGGCGGCGAACTCCGACTCCGGGTCGGCGGCCACCTCGGCGAACGGCCCCCACGGCGCGACGCCGACCGCGATGTTCGCGACGGTGTCGATGCGCACGACAGAGCACGGACCTCGGTGGGCGTGCATCCACTGTGCCGCGTGCTCGGAGATGTCGAAGGTACTGATCGCGACGACGACGTCCGACGGGTCGAGCCGCCCTTCCGGTGCGTCGATCGGCACCGGGACGGCGGCCTGCTCGGCGCGGAGCTCGGCGGTCAGCGCGAGCACGCGTCCAGCTGCCTCCTCCACCCTGGATGCGGGAAGCCGGCCACCCTCGACGGCCGCGACGATCGCGTCCTCGATCTCGGTGAGCTGGTCGTCGGTGTTCTCCGTGCCGATGCAGAGCAGATCGCAGCCGGCGGCGAGCGCCAGCACGGCGGCCTCCGGGATGCCGCGCTCTCCGCTCGCACCCCGCATGTCGAGGGCGTCGCTCACGACGACGCCGCGGAAGCCGAGCTCGCCGCGAAGCAGTCCTTCGATGATCGTCGGGCTGAAAGTCGCCGGTCGTTCTGCGTCGAGCTGCGGGAGCAGGATGTGCGATGTCATGATCGTGCGGGCTCCCGCCTCGATCACAGCGCGGAACGGCCGAAGCTCTCGCTCGCGCAGCTGTTCGATGCTGAGGTCGACCTCCGGCAGCACGAGGTGCGAGTCCTGCGCCGTGTCCCCGTGACCGGGGAAGTGCTTGGCGCAGACGGCGACGCCCGCCGACTGCAGCCCGCGCGTCCACGCTGCGCTCTGCTCGGCCACCAGCGTGGGCGACGAGCCGAAGCTGCGCACGCCGATCACCGGATTGTCCGGGTTGGAGTTGATGTCGACATCCGGTGCGAAGTCGAGGTTGCAGCCGGCCCTGCGAAGCTCCCAGCCGACGCGGCGCGCGACCTGCTCGGTGTATCCCGGGTTCCCGAGGCGCCCGAGGACGGCGTTGCCTGGGTACGGCGAACCGGTCTCGTAGTAGAGCCGGGTGACGTCACCGCCCTCCTCGTCGATCGCGACCACCGCATCCGGGTTGGCGGCGTAGATCGCATCGGTGAGCTCGCGCAGCTGGGCGACGGACAGGACGTTCTGGCCGAAGATGCACACCCCGCCGAGGCCGGCGCGCAGACGGTTCTCGAGCCAGCCGGGCAGCGTCGTCCCCACGAAACCGGGAACGAGGGTCGCCGCGATCCTTCTGCGGAGATCGGCGGTCGCGATTCCCGGGTCTGCGGTGTCCTTCTGGTCGGCGATGCTGGGGCCGCTCACCCCTTCACCGCCCCGCTCACCAGGCCGCTCGTCATCCGGCCCTGCACGAAGAGGAAGAAGATGATGACGGGCACGGCGACGAGGGTGGAAGCGGCCATGACTTGGCCCCAGTCCGTTGCGCGGGACGCTGACTGCTGGATGAAGCCGCGCAGCCACAGCGGCAGCGTCTGGCTGGAGTTCTCCTGCAGGATCACGAGAGCGACTGTGAACTCGTTCCACGCTTGCAGGAACGCGTACACGCCGGACGCGACGAGCCCAGGTGCCAGCAGGGGGAACGTGATGCGCATGAACGCCTGCGTGCGGCTGAGCCCGTCGACCATCGCGGCCTCTTCGAGGTCGGCCGGGATGCCGGCGACGAAGCCGCGGAGCATCCAGATGGTGAACGGCACGACCGCGGCGATGTAGATGATGCTCACGCCGACGACCGTGTTCAGCAGGTTGAGGCTTCCCATCAGCTTGTACTGCGCGATGAAGAGGCCCTCTGCCGGGAGCATCTGGATGAGCAGCACGGCCAGCACGAACGACTTGCGCCCGCGGAACTTGAACCGGCTGATCGCGAGAGCGGCGAGGAACGCGAACAGGATGCAGAACACGACAGTGACGACGGCGATGATGACGCTCATCCCGAGCGCGGGGAAGAAGGTGCCGCCGTTGATGACCTCGCTGAAGTTGTCGAACGACCCGCCGAACGGCAGCCAGGTGGGCTTGGTGTTCTGCAGGACGACGTTCGGCAGCAGCGACGAGTTGACCATCCAGTAGACGGGGAAGACCCAGATCAGCGAGATGACGACACCGACGATGCCGAGGATCACCCGGGACGGCTTGATCTTCTGGCGGAGCTTGCGCGGCGGCTGCGGCTTCGCGTCTGCGCCGGCGATGGACGTGGCCGGGGGAAGCGTACTGGTCACGATTCGTCCTCCTTGAGCAGGTTGCGCACGTAGAACCAGCTGATCGCGATGGTCAGGATGAGCACGAAGACGCTGACGGCGCTGGCCATCGCGAAGTCGCTCGATCCGACGCCGAGCTGATAGATGTACGTGCCGAGCAGGTTGGTCTCACTGGCGATCGAGCCCTTGTCCTGGAGCAGCCGGATCTGGGTGAAGACCCGGAGGTCCCAGATGATCTGCAGCAGCAGCACGATTCCGAGCACGGGCCGGATCATCGGCAGGATGATGAAGCGGAGGCGCTGGAACCCTTTCGCGCCGTCCATCTGGGCCGCCTCCAGTACTTCGCCGGACACCTGGGTGAGACCGGCGAAGACGGAGAAGGCCACGAACGGCACGCTCATCCACACCACGATGATCATCGCGACGAAGAAGAAGGAGAGCGGGTTCTGCAGCCAGTTGTGGTTCTGGAAGTCGAGGCCCCACGACGTGAGCGTGTAGTTCACGATGCCGCGGCGCCAGTCGAACAGCCAGTTCCAGACGGTCATCGCTGCGACGACGGGCATGGCCCAGGCGAGCAGCATGGAGATCTGGATGATGATGCGCACGGCCTTGTTGACTGCGTTCATCAGCAGCGCCATCCCGACGCCGACGACGACGGTGACGGCGGCGGTGACCAGGCAGAACGCGATGGAGCGTGCGACGACGACCCACATGTACGGGTCGGAGAAGAGGGTGATGTAGTTCTCGAACCACACGAACGGCGCCGGCTGGCCGAACTGCTGGGCGAGCCCGAAGCTCTGCATCGACGTGATGAGCTGCCACACGATCGGGTAGCCGAGCGCGAGGATGAGGATCGCGACGGACGGGATGAGCAGAGCGTACGGGGTGAACTGGAACTTGCGTTTGCGGGGCGTCGGGGCGCCGGGACGCTCCGGCCGGGATGCGGCCGTCACGGCCTCCTGAGTCGTCGTCACGTCTGTCCTCCTTCCTGAGAGAGTCTGGTGGCAGGACCAGGGGGCGCGGAAGGTCTTTCCGCGCCCCCGGCCTGCTCGGTGGTGCTGTTCTTCTGGTGGTGCTACTTGCCGGACTTGACGTTCATCAGAGCGTCGAGCTTGGTGTTGTACTCCTGCGCGAGGCTCTTGAGATCGGTGGAGTCCTTGATCTTGCTGAAGAACTCCTCCATCACGTTGCCCGCCTCGACGGACGCCCAGCCGGGCGCTGCCGGGGTCAGCTTCGAGTTCGACGCCGACTCGATGAGAGCCTTCGCGAACTGGTCGTCGCCGAGCGAGGAGGTGTAGTTGCTGTTGGCAGGGCCGAGGCCGTTCTTGCCGAGCATCTCCTGGTAGTCCTTCGAGAAGATGATCTTCAGGAGGGTCTTCGACAGGCCGGGGTTCTTGGTCTTGGCCGAGATCCCGATGTTGGAGCCACCGGCGAAGACCGGGGCCGGCTTGCCGTCGTTGCCCGGGAGGACGAACGTTCCGAAGGTGTCATCGTTCCAGGTGCGGACGACCTTGCCATCCTTGGTGGATGCGTCGCCGATCGACCAGTGCGCCCATCCCGGAGCCATGATCGTCGCGGCGGCGAGCGAGGTGTCAGCGGTCTTGTTGCCGTTGGCGTCCACGGTCTGGTCGCTGTCGTTCAGGTAGATGTACTGGTTCGAGTCCTTGGCGTCGTTCGGAGCCTTGGAAGCGTTCTTGTACAGGTCCTGGAGCTGCTGGAGACCCTTGAGCGAACCCTCGGAGTCCAGCGTGGCGACCCACTTGCCGTCCTTCTTCTTCGCGATGTCCCCGCCGTTGGCGAAGACCCACGAGATGCCGTTGCGCCAGTCCTGCCCGCCGAGGTAGAAGCCGGAGAAGTCCGCGATCCCCTTCGGGTTCTTGGACGTGATGGTCGCGACGTCGGTGTTGAACTGGTCGAGCGTGGTCGGCACGGAGACTCCGGCAGCCGACCAGACGTCCTTGCGGTAGAACGCGTAGCGCGAACCGAAGTAGTACGGGAGGGTGTACTTCTTGCCGTCGACCTCACCTGCTGCCACGAAGGACTGCAGCAGGTCGTCGCCGCCGAGGTCCTTGTACATGTCGGAGATGTCGAGGAACGCGCCGACGTTGGTGAAGGTCGGCGACTGGGTGTTGCCGATCTCGGTGACGTCGGGCGTGTTGTTCGCGTCGGGGAGCGAGGTCGTCAGCTTGGTGACGATGTCTCCCCAGTCCTGCTGCTGGATGTTGAGAGTGGCGCCTGTCTCCTTCTTGAACTCGTCCTTGAGGTAGGTACGGAGTGCGTCAGGAGTGTCGGCGCCGACGAGCCACAGGGTGACCGTCTTGCCCTTGCCGTCCGTGCTCGGGGCGGTTCCTCCGCCGGAGGCGCATCCCGCGAGCACGAGAGCGGAAGCCGTAGCCACTGCGGCGAGGCCGACGAGCTTTCTCTTCATTGCTTTGTCCTTTCGTAGTGAATGGGGCTTTTCTTGGGTGGTCAGTGTGTGCGATTGCCACACCGTGGTGCTGGGGTCGGATTGGTTCATGATCGGGCGGTACTGTGTTACGAGACCCCGAGTTGTCCGGAGAGGACGAGTACGGCCGCGCCGCGCAGGACGATGTCCTGCCCGAGCGTGGTCATCCGGAGCGCGAGCGTGGCGTGGTTCTCTGCCATCGTCCTGTTCCGGAGCGTGTTGATGGTCGCCTCGGCGAGGGGGCCATCGAGCAGGTGGGTCGGGCCGCTGAGGACGATCTCCGACAGGTTGAGTGCACCGACGACCGGTGCGAGGGCGATGCCGAGCCGCTGCCCTGCCTCGCGCAGGATGGGCGTGGAGTCCGAGCCGGCGGCCTCCGCCTCGTCGATCCGCTCCTGCAGCCGCGGAACGCTGAGCCAGTGCTCGAGCACCTGGTCGCGGTTGTACGTCGTCTCGAGCCCCAGGTCGGTGCCGACCATGACCTGGCCGATCTCGCCTGCGGCGAACCGGCTGCCGTAGACGAGCGCGCCCGCGACGATGAGTCCAGCGCCGATGCCGTGCCCGACCGTGATGAGCATGAGGTCGCCCGCTGCATCCCCATAGCCGTGTTCGGCGAGGACGGCGACGTTCGCGTCGTTGGCGACGACGACAGGCAGCCCTGTGCGCTCCTGCAGGCGCTGCTGCACGCGCTCGTCGACCCAGCCGAGGTTCGGAGCGGTGAGCACCGTGCCGCTGAGGTCGACGACACCGGGCGATCCGACGCCGATGCCCAGGATGGGGGCGGTCGCCGCGGCGATGAGCGTGTCGGCCAGCTCTGCCACCTTGGCGTACGCGGCCTCGCCGGTCGCCCCATCGAGCGGGATGTCCGCCCTGCTGAAGATGCCGCCGTCGATGTCGAGCACGGCGCCGCGGAACATGGCGTGGTCGCTGAGGTCGATGCCGACGATCTGGTATGCGGTCCTGTTGATGTCCAGCAGGACCGCAGGCTTGCCAGGTCGCGCCGTCTCCCGCTGGCCGAGCTCGACGACGAGTCCCTCGGCGAGCAGCTCGGCGACGAGGTCGGAGATGGTGACG
Organism: Leifsonia sp. NPDC102414; assembly: GCF_044765685.1. Lineage (NCBI taxonomy): Bacteria > Bacillati > Actinomycetota > Actinomycetes > Micrococcales > Microbacteriaceae > Leifsonia > Leifsonia sp. NPDC102414. The sequence continues at coordinate 325,050 of NZ_JBIWKN010000004.1, read as the reverse complement.
CGGGTCAGTCCGGTCTCGCGGGCGATGTCGGCCCTGCTGCGCTCCCCCGCGCGGTACAGCGTCTGAAGCACGAGCGAACGGTTGTGGCTGCGGGCGTGCTCCGGGAGCACCTTCGCACTCGGCCGCAGGGCCCTGCCAGGCGCGAATCCGCGACCGGGCTGCGACGGCTGCACGTGCGCATCCACGGCCCCAGCCGCGGTGCTGCGTTGCACGTCCGTCGCATTCATGTTTGTTAGTAAAGCTTACGAACAAAAGACGCGCAAGTCTTTAGGCGCATTTCCTGCGTTGTTTACCGAGTCGTAACACGCGCGAGCGTCTGCTGCTCCGCCGGGACGGTCCTCCTCGCGGCCGAAAGCGGGCGTGTCCGATGTCAGCCGGCCAGGCGGCGCACCTGGGCCGCCCCGATCTCCGTCACCGAATGGCGCACATCCACAGATCGTCGAGTTCGGGGATGACGGCGGAGGGACCGCCGACGATCGTGAAGTCCGTGACCTTCCCTGTCGTGAACTGGGCGCCGAGCGGCGCTGGCAGGCAGGAATTCTGGACAGCGTAGACCGGGGAGTGGGTGGAGGCCGCGAGCACCGCGCCGCTCATCGCGTCCGGGAAGTTCTCCCCTGAGGCGAAGAACGCCGACGTGCTAGAGGGGAACGCGGCCTTCGCGACGGCCAGAGAGGTCGCATATCGGTCCTCCCCCGCGATGCGGCTGGTCGGCGCGATCCGGCCGAGGGAGGCGACGATCGTGGCGGTGACAGCACTCGGTCCGCCGACCACGACGATGCGTGCGGGGTGCAGTCGTGCGATCGCCGCTGCGGTGGATGCGGCTACCCCGGGCGACGACGGGTCGACGAGGAGCAGCGGGTCACCCTGCGATCCGGCGGCCGCGCCGGCCCCGAGCGCATCGGGGAATGTGGCGCCCGACGCCACGTACACCGTGCTCGCGGAGTGGAACACGGCACCGACCAGCTGATTCGCTGTCTCGTATCGGGTGGCGCCCGACCGTCGTTGCACTGTCGCGGACGGCAGCAGACGATGCACCGACCGTTCGACCGCCGACCCGATGGATGCGGTTCCGCCGACGATGACGACCCGTCCAGGTGCGAGCGCCTTCAGTTCGGTCGCCGTCGGCGCAGGCAGACCGTCGGACGTGGTGAGGAGCAGGGCTGCGTGCTCAGCGGCGGCGGCAGGTCCTGCGGCGAGCGCATCGGGGAAGTTGGCGCCCGCAGCGAGATAGACGACAGGCGCGCGCGTGGGGAACGCCCGCTTCGCCACGGCGACCGCCGTCTCGTAGCGGTCGTCTCCCGACAGGCGGGTGACGGTCGCGGGTGCCGTCGTGAAGATCTGCACCGGCAGGAAACGACGAGAGACTTCCAGCCAGGTCGCGCCATCGGCGCTGACGCCCCACGCGAAGATGTCGTCGCCTAAGGCGATGGGCCGTCGGGAAATGACGGTTCCATCCGAACGAACATGCACCTGGCCGGAATTCGCCCACAACGTCCCGTCCGGCGCGAGTTCGAAGCCCCCGAAGTTGGAGACGTGTGTGACTCGCCCGTCCTCGGCGATCGCGTCCGTTGCGTAGCTCCCCTCATGGGGACTGCCATCCGGCGGGGGCACGTACGTGGTCAGCCACAGCGAGCGCGAGCCGGGAACCCAGAGGGCGCTGTCCAGACTGGTCAGCGACGGGTCGATCACGGCGTGCCACCCCGGCATTCCGAGCCGGTGCAGGGTTTCATGCCCTGCGTCGAGACGCGTTGTGTAGAACCCCTGATCCCCTGATGAGACACGTTGCTCCACATTGGTGGCGACCGTGGTCAGCGATCCGTCGGAGTTGACCCGCGCGATCACCGTGCCCAGCGACGTCTGCGAGTACGACACGTACTCGACCCCCGCGGCCTGGAACGGCCACATTGCGACGTTTCCGGCGTGAACGGTGTGACCATCGGGATAGATGCCGACCACCCCCGTGTACAGATTGGTCGCCCACACGCTCCCTTCCGGACCGGCATCGGCGTATCCCGTGCCTCTGTGGCTCTCGTTGAGAAACGGCTCGTCGCCGGACTCGGGGAACGCCGTCTGCGTCCCATCCGCTGCGATGCGAACGGCCATCCATCCGCCGCGCGGCGCCAACTGGGTCACCCAGGCCGCACCGTCCACGGCGACTGCCAGGTCCGAGTCCGTGTACGTCCCCTGCACGGGGAAGCTCGCGAACGAGCCGCCCGGCTCGACGCGAGCCACCACCGTCTTATCCTCGGACAGCAGCCACAACGACTGATCCGGTCCCGTCGTCACTGACGCGCGTCGCCACTGGCCCCCTGCTGGAAGCGGATGCGTCACCAGCGCGCCGTGCGAGACGGTCTTGAGCGCAGCGGACTCCACCCACCACGGTTGTCCGCCTGGACCATCGAGGAGTCGATCATCCGTTGGCAACGTCGCTCCAGGAACGGCCGCCGCCACGGCGACGTCGGTCGTCGTCACCCGATCGGCCGCCTGCGCGCTCGAAGCCCCGGTCAGCGCCGCTGCCGGCACCGTCCCGGCCACGACAGCCGCGGCGACGGCCGCACCGATCCACCAGCGACGTCGTTCCGCCACGATATCCCCTCACCCGGCCCTCCGGGCCCCGGATCAATCTAGCTTCTCGAGAGCTCCGCGTCTGACCCCTCATCGAGTCAGTCGGCGTCGCCGCGCTCCCGCCGCAGGAAGAACGCCGGCGCAACCCCGGTCGTCACGCCCACCGCGAGCGCGGATACGACGGTCACGAACACCGGAAGCTGCATCAGGAACCCGACGAACGCGATCACGACGAGCCCGAGCAGTACCACTGACGCATACTTCTGCGTCCGGTAGGCCAGGTCGCGAGGGCCGGACCGCCAGAGGGCGTCCCCCTCCGCCCCTCGACCTCCCGCGAAACGGGTGATCGTCATGCTGGCGACGACGAAAAGAAGTGCCAGCCACGACCAGCGCAGCCCGAACGGGTCGGCGACGCCGAACGAGACGATGGGCAGGAACACCGCGGCAAGCACCACAGGCACGGCGACGCTGAGGAAGCCGAACGGCCCGAACGTCACCGCCGTCGGACGTCGCCCAGCCCCCATGGTCGCCCCCGCGACCTCGCGATTCTGCAGCATGTGCCCGACCATACCCCTTCGCGCGATCGGGATGCACCCGCTCAGCCCGCGGCCGGAGCTGCGACTACGCGCACTCCTTCTGCACGGCCGTGAACTTCGCCGCCAGTTCCTGCGCCTTCGAGGTGATCTCGTTCACGTCCAGGTTCGCCGGGTTCTCCATGACGCCCTTGAGGTACGTCGAGTACGCGTGCACCGAGGTCGCAGCGTCGCTGGTGAGCGATTTGACCTTCTCGTTCGTCACCTTCTCGTCGATGGCGGCGACCTTGGCGTCGACCTCCGCGAGGATCGCGAGCGACTTGGTCGGATTGTCGGTCGAGACCTCGCTCTGCAGCGACGCGACGTCCTTCAGCCCGGCCGCCACGATGGTGCACGCCGCCTCGTGCGTCTGTGTGGAGGCCTGCGCCGTCTTCGTCGGCGTCGCAGCCGCGGTGGCCCTCGGCGCCGGTGCCGACGTGCATCCGGTCAGTGCCGCTGCGGCGACGATGACGGCGGAGACGACCAGCGTCGATCGGAGTGCGTACTTTCCCACGGTTCCCCCTTGATGGTTGCGCTCCCCCGCGATGGCGGAACGCGTCCACGATACAGAACCACCATGCGAATACCGAAAGGCCCTGTGGATGCGGGCATCCACAGGGCCTTTCGACGTGCGTTCGAGCCTTAGCCCAGGCGCGCCTTCAGGTTCTCGCCGAGGGTCGCGAGGAATTCCTCGGTGGTCTGGTACGGCTGCTCAGGGCCGACGAGGAGCGCGAGGTCCTTCGTCATCTTGCCGGACTCGACCGTCTTGATGACGACGTCCTCGAGGGTGTGCGTGAAGTCGATGAGCTCCTGGTTGCCGTCGAGCTTGCCGCGGTGCGCGAGGCCGCGCGTCCAGGCGTAGATCGAGGCGATCGGGTTGGTCGACGTCGGCTTGCCCTGCTGGTGCTGACGGTAGTGGCGCGTGACCGTGCCGTGCGCAGCCTCAGCCTCGACGACCTTGCCGTCCGGCGTGGTCAGCACGCTGGTCATCAGGCCGAGCGAGCCGAAGCCCTGCGCGACGGTGTCGGACTGGACGTCGCCGTCGTAGTTCTTGCAGGCCCAGACGTATCCGCCCTCCCACTTGAGGCTGGATGCGACCATGTCATCGATCAGGCGGTGCTCGTACGTGAGGCCCGCCGCGTCGAACTTCTCCTTGTACTCGGCGTCGAAGACCTCCTGGAAGAGGTCCTTGAAGCGGCCGTCGTACGCCTTGAGGATGGTGTTCTTGGTCGACAGGTACACCGGGTACTGACGGTCGAGGCCGTAGTTGAACGATGCACGGGCGAAGTCGCGGATCGACGCGTCCTGGTTGTACATCGCGAGCGCGACGCCGGCGCCGGGCGCCTGGTACACCTCGAACGACTTGGCCTCTCCGCCGTCGCTCGGCTGGAAGCTCAGCGTGAGCGTTCCTGGGCCGTCGAACGTGAAGTCGGTGGCGCGGTACTGGTCGCCGAAGGCGTGACGGCCGATGACGATCGGCTTGTTCCAGCCCGGCACCAGGCGCGGGATGTTCGAGATGATGATCGGCTCGCGGAAGACGACGCCGCCGAGGATGTTGCGGATGGTGCCGTTCGGGCTCCGCCACATCTTCTTCAGGCCGAACTCCTCGACGCGGGCCTCGTCGGGCGTGATCGTCGCGCACTTGACGCCGACACCGTGCTTCAGGATGGCGTTTGCCGCATCCACGGTGATCTGGTCGTCGGTCTCGTCGCGCTTCTCGATGCCGAGGTCGTAGTACTCGAGGTTCACATCGAGGTACGGGTGGATGAGGGAGTCTTTGATCGCCTGCCAGATGATGCGAGTCATCTCGTCGCCGTCGAGTTCGACGACGGTGCCTTCAACCTTGATCTTGTCCAATGGATCTCCTGTGGTCTGTGCCGTTTTTCAGCCGTCGACAGCTTACCGGAGGCACGCAACTATCTTGACATCGAGACAAATTCGCTCAGCGGATCGGCAGGCAGCGCGACTATGCCAGTATCCCTCGCGCACGTTACCCTTTCGTTATGGCTGAGTTGAGACTTGAAGAGTTGAGCGCGTCGAACGTTGTAGCGGCGAACGCTCTCACGCTGAAGCCGGGCCAGGAGCAATTCGTTGCTCCCGTCTCGTACTCGGCTGCTGCTGCGGTGACCAACCCGCAGACCTCGTGGCAGCGCGTCGTCACCGACGGCGAGGAGGTCGTCGGCTTCATCATGGGCAACTTCGACCCCGACGCCGAGCACGAGGAGTTCCGCGCCATCCTGTGGCGCATCAACGTGGATGCGGACGACCAGGGCAGAGGCATCGGCACCTTCGCGGTCCGCTCGCTGGCCGACGAAGCGCGAAACCGAGGACTCTCGCGGCTCTACGTGATCTGGGAGTCCGGCGAGCTCGGCCCTGAGCAGTTCTTCCTGCGAAGCGGATTCCAGCCCATCGGCGAGACCCAGTACGGCGAGACGATCGGTGCCCTCGAGCTCTGACAGGCGGCGCGACAGCGGCGACCAGGAGCCGTTCGTCGAGCGCGTCCTTTCCGTCGTCGAGTCCATCCCGCCCGGCCGCGTCATGACGTACGGCGACGTCGCGGCCACGCTCGGATCCCGCGCCGCGCGCATGGTCGGCCAGATCATGGCGTACTACGGCAGCGATTACCCGTGGTGGAGGGTCGTGCGGGCGAGCGGGCATCCACCGGTCGACCACGAGCACATCGCGCTGCAGTATTACCGCGCGGAGGGCACCCCTCTTCTCGGTGGAGGCAACGTCGCGTACCGCATCGACCTGCGGGCGGCCAGATACACTCCGTAGGAGGATCATCCCAACGACCGATGAACGTCACAGCTTGATCGTGTTGACTAAGGGGGTCTGTCTACCGCACCTTCAGGAGTTTCTGTGCCCCGTATGCGTCTCGTCGGTCTCGCCGCGTCTGCTGCCGCCATCGCCGTGACCCTCTCCGGATGCTCCGTCGTCGCCGCGTTCGTCCCGCACGTCGACGCGGCCATCTACGACTCGGCCAAGGAGTTCAAGGCGGCGTCGACCGCCGCGTTCGGCTCGCCGACGTTCGTCCCAGACGACGCCACGATCATCCGGGTGGACTACGACACCAAGGGCGGTGGCGCGATCCTCACGTACACGTCGAAGACGCACTTCGTCGCCGGAACCTGCGAGAAGGCCGCGGCCATCCCGAAGCCCACCGTGCAGGACAGCTGGTGGCCTGTCGACGGCATCCCAGCGCAGGGGGTGAGCTGCCCAGGCGGCTGGTCGGCGTTCCTGATCGGCGACCAGGTGTACGCGGCGACCCCGAAGAACTAGCGCGCTAGCTCTCCGCTGCCCCCGCCGCGGCGTGCTGCACGGGGATGGTCAGCTCGATGATCGTCCCGAGCCCGGCGACCGACTGCACCACGGCGTGACCGTCCACGGCTTCGACCCTGTCGCGGATGCCGCCGAGACCGCCGCCCGGTTCGACCCTGGCTCCGCCCTGGCCGTCGTCCTTGACGATGACCGTCACCGTCCCGTCCGACCGGCTCACGCTCACCGAGCAGTTGCGCGCCTGCGAGTGCTTCGCCGCGTTGGCGAGCCCCTCCGACACGCAGAAGTAGATGGTCTCCTCGATCACGTCGGACAGTCGCTCCGGCATGTCGACGTGCACCTCCACCGGCAGGTGGCTGCGATTGGCGAGCTCTTCGATCGCCGACGTCAGATCGCCGTCGGTGAGCACGGTCGGATGGATGCCTCTCGCCAGCTCCCGCAGTTCGCGCAGCGCGTCAGCCAACTGGGTGGATGCGCGCTCCAGGTCGCCCGCCAGCTCCCCGCTCCCCGCCGCCTCGGCCTTCGCCGTCGCGATCCGCAGGCTGATCGCGAGCGACACGAGCTGCTGCTGCGACCCGTCGTGCAGGTCGCGTTCGAGCCGCCGTCTGGCGAGGTACCCCTCTTCCACGATGCGGAGACGCGACTCGCGCACCTCCTGGAGGGTGCGCTCCAGCTTCTGCCGCAGCCGGTCGTTGTCGACGGAGAGCAGGAGGGCTGAGGAGACCGCGTCCAGGAGCCTGTCGTCCTGACTGAGAGCGACGTCGTGCTCGATGAGCGCGATGGGGCCCTGGTCGGAGTCGATCGTGAGCGTCGAGCGGCCGGGCCGTTGCGGCCCTCCGCCGTCCGCGATGCGCTCCCCGTCGCTCGTCTCGTACCCTTCGAGGTGGTCGTCCCACCAGTAGACGCGCAGCGAGCTGTCGTGCAGCGTGCGCGCGAGACTCGACTCCCAGAGCGCCCTGTCGACCTTGTCGCGGGCGACGATCACGAGGTCGGCGACACGCGAGCGGAGTCCGCGCGCATAGAGCACGCCCCCGACGTAGGACGGCGGAATGAGGGCGATGGCGACGGGTGGGACGAACTGCAGCCACCCGCTGTCCCAGCCGAGCGTGAAGCTGACCGAATCCTGCACCGTGCCGTAGCACCAGAGCAGCAGGGCGAGCGGCATCACGAAGGCCACGCGCCTGGCGGGCAGCGTGGACTGGAACCAGCGCATGGCGAGTCGCACCGCCACCGTCAGCAGCAGCGCGAGGCCGGCCAGCCGCCAGCCGACGCCGAGCCAGAAGTCCGCCCCGTCGCTCGGGACGATCGCGTACGCATTGGCCACGCATCCGCACGCGCTCTGGGACGGGGACGAGAACAGGAGGATGCCGCCGAACCGGATCAGGAAGGCGACCGACACCGCGAGGACGACCCAGCGGTCGAACCTGGAGACGATCCGCCCTGTCGGATACGACAGCACCAGGATGCCGACCAGGACCGCCCAGAGATCCGTCACCCCTGCCAGCAGAGGCCACAGCCAGCCGATGTCTCTGACCAGGGGGTACCAGGCGCCTGCCGCCCAGAACAGGGACGCGCCGACCATCAGCCACCCGGCGATCGGGCTGCGGACGACCTTCCACGCGACGATCGCGCATCCGGCATAGACCAGCGCGACCAGGACGAACACGATCGCCCAGCCGAGCCCGTGCGGCCGCGGCCCGTAGTCGCCGGTGACGGCGCTCGCCACCTGGGCGACCACGTTCGCCGCCACGGCGGCCACGACGGCCAGTGAACGGAGCCAGATCCGCGCGGCCCTCATCCCCGCTCCGGTCTCCGCCTAGACGTCCCTGCCGAGGAAGCGCAGCACGGCGAGCACACGACGGTGACCCTCCGCCGAGTCCTCGACGTCGAGCTTGGACATGATGTGGCCGATGTGCGACTCCACCGTCCGCAGGCTCAGGTGCAGGTCGGCCGCGATCCCCGCGTTCGACTTGCCCTCCGCCATCAGCCGGATGACGTCGCGCTCCCTGGCGGACAGGGTGTCGAGCGAGACCCGCGCCGAGCGGGCGGACACGAGCAGCTGCACGACCTCCGGGTCGACCACAGAGCCGCCTGCGGCGACACTGCGCACGGCGTTCACGAGGGTGTCGGCGTCCGCGACGCGATCCTTCAGCAGATAACCGGTGCCGCTGCCGGCGCTCATGGCGCGGATCGCATACGAGGCCGTGGTGTACATCGACAGCAGCAGCACGCCTACAGACGACCCGGATGCGCGCAGCTGCTCCAGAGCGCGCAGCCCCTCGTCCGTGTGCGTCGGCGGCATCTTGATGTCGAGCACGACGGCGTCGATGTCCGCGTCGGCTTCGACGACGGCGAGAAGCTCCTCCGCCGTGTCGACGGACGCGACGATGTCCAGTCCGCCCGCGCGCAGAATCTGCCCGATCCCTTCGCGGAGCAGTACCGCGTCATCGGCGACGGCGACGCGCAACGAGCGCGGCTCGGTGCTGTTTCCCGCGACCACGCGCTTACCTTAGCAGGCTGCGAATCGCCTCGCCGGTCAGTTCTGCCTTGCTGATGAAACCCTCTGCCCCGCTGTCGGCGACGCGGTGTCCGTAGTCGCGCACGGAGCGGCTGGAGGTGAGCACGACGGCGGCTCCTGTCGCGTGCATGGCGGACACGAGCTCGAATCCGCTGGTGTCCGGCAGCGCGATGTCGAGCAGCACCAGGTCGGGGGTGAGGCGGCGGCTCAGCTCGACGCCGCGCGCTCCCGTGTCGGCGTCTCCGACCACGGTGAACTTCTCGAGCTTCAGCAGCTCGGCCGCCTGTGCACGGAAACGCGCGTGGTCGTCGACGATCACAACACGGAGGCACATGTCCACCATCATCGCCGAACGATGGCCGAGAACGCATCCGTGCCCCCACGCAAACGAATGGGGTGGACCCCCGGATGTGGGTCACGGCGGCCAGGGCCAGCATGTGAGTACGCCGACCAGAACCCGAGGGATGCCGCACGGCCCGACGAACGGCATCCCCTGGTCGGCAGAACAGAGCGAGGAGAAAGGCCATGTTCACCGCAACCCGACCCGCACGGTCGAACGGCGCGTCACCCGAAGGCGCGCCGCCGGCTGCGGGGGTGGACATGGACAGAACGGCGGGCACGCACAGCGGAGTGGACGAGACGGCCGCGGTCGAATTCGATCTCGACATCGAGGACCTCGTGGCGCGGCACAGCCTGCCGCTCGTCGTGATCGACGTCGCCCGCGCAGCGCGGCAGTACAGGGCGCTGCGGGAGGCGTTCCCCAGCGTCGAGGTGCACTACGACGTGAGCGCGCTCGCGCATCCCGCGCTGATCGCGGCCATCGCGGAGTCGGGCGGCTCGTTCGTCGCCGCGCACGATGGCGCCCTCGCCGCGTTGACGGCGTCGCAGACCGACCTGCGGCGTGTGCTGCACGCGACGGCCGCGACGCATCCCCACGAGGTGCTCGCCGCGTACAACGCCGGCGTCCGCCGGTTCGTCGTCGACGGACCGGCGGACGTCGAGAAGTTCGCCTCGGCACCGCACGACCTCGACCTCGTGGTGCGGTTGCAGCCCCACACTCCTCCGCGGGCGGCGCACGTCGCACCCCGCGGAGTGCCAGCACGGGATGCGCACCGCATCGTCCGCGACGCCGCCGCCCTTGGCGTCCGCGTCGCCGGGTTCTCGCTGAGCACGCGGCCGGGAGCCGCCTGCCAGGACTATGTGGCCGCGATCGCCAGGACGGCCGCTGTGATGGCCGATGTGCGAGCGGCGACAGGAGCGCGCCTCGACGTCATCGACCTGGGCGACGGCTTCCCAGGGCGGGCCGCCAGGCGTCCCGGCGAGCGGGCGGAGCTGGCACGAGCGATCCGCGCGATCGTCGCACCTGGCAGCTCCCGCGTCGCGATCACGGCGTCGGCAGGACTCGCGGTGACCGCTGGCTGCATCACGATCATCGGCGGCACGGTCGAGCACGACGTCGACCCGTTCACCGCCAGCGAGTGCATCGACGCTGGGGCGGAGGTCGCGATCCTGGTCGAGGGCGACCAGCCGCACCCACTGCTGCGCTTCCCCTTCTTCCGCGCGGTCGCCACCGGTGGGCACCGCATCCTCCGGGGCGCTCAGCGCGGAAACTCGACCGGGTCGACGGCGGGCTGAACTTCAACCCCTCTCCCGCCTCACACGGCGGTGGGGGAAGCGGCAGCTGCCGCTTCCCCCACCGGAACCCGCGTCGTTCAGAACGCTGCGATCACACCAGCGAATCCCTCCACGCTGCGTGCAACTGCGCGAACCGGCCCGTCCCGGCGATGAGGTCGGCAGGCGTGCCGTCCTCGACGATCGCGCCATGCTCCATCACCAGCACCCTGTCCGCGATCGCGACAGTGGACAGGCGGTGGGCGATGATCACAGCGGTGCGATCCGCGAGCAGCGTCTGCAGCGCATCCTGAACCAGGCGTTCACTCGGGATGTCGAGCGAGCTGGTCGCCTCATCCAGGATGAGCACGGCCGGGTTCGCCAAGAACGCCCGCGCGAACGAGATCAGCTGACGCTGACCGGCCGACACGCGTCCTCCGCGCTTGTTCACATCGGTGTCGTAGCCGTTCGGCAGACCCTGGATGAACTCGTCGGCGCCGACAGCGCGCGCCGCGGAGACGATCTCGTCCCTCGACGCGTCCGGCTTCCCGAGCGCGATGTTGTCGGCGACGGACCCGCTGAACAGGTACGCCTCCTGGGTCACCATCACGATCGCCCTGCGGAGATCCTTCGGGTGGAGGTCGCGCAGGTCGACGCCGTCGAGCGTGACGGAGCCGTCGCTCGGGTCGTAGAACCGGGAGATGAGCTTCGCCAGCGTCGACTTGCCTGCACCTGTCGATCCGACGAGCGCGATCGTCTGCCCGGCCGGGATGTCCAGGCTGAAGTTGGGCAGGATCACCCTGTCGCGCTTGTACGCGAACGTGACCTCGTCGAAACGGACATCGCCTCTCGCATCCCACAGGTCGACAGCCTGCACAGGATCGGGAACCGACGGCTCCTCCTCCAGGACACCGGAGATCTTCTCCAGTGCCGCCGCTGCCGACTGGTAGGAGTTGTAGAACATCGCCATCTCCTCCATCGGGTCGAAGAAGCGACGCGTGTAGAGCAGCGCGGCGAGGAGCACACCGATGGCGAGCTGGCCGTCGGCCACCCTGAATCCGCCGACGAGCAGCACGACGCCGACCGTGACGTTTCCGATCATCACGAGCCCTGGATCGAAGATCCCGAACAACTGGATGACGCGGGCGTTGACGTCCCGGTAGTCCTCGACGAGACCGCCGAACTCCTTCTCGTTGCGCTTCTCCTTGCGGAACGCCTTGACGGCGCGGATGCCCGTCATCGTCTCGACGAACTGCACGATCAGCTTCGCCGACGCCACCCGCGAGATGCGGAACAACGACTGCGAGCGCTTCTGGAACCAGCGGGTCAGGAAGTACAGCGGCACCAGAGAGCACACCAGCACCACGCCGCTCACCCAGTCGAGAGAGAACAGCGCGATGGCGATGAACAGCATGTACAGGAAGCCCTGCACGAGCTGGTTGATGCCCGAGTCGAGCAGTTCGCGGATCGAGTCGAGGTCGCTCGTCTGGCGCGAGATGATCCGGCCGGACGTGTACGACTCGTGGAACTCCAGCGAGAGCTTCTGCGTGTGCAGGAACACCCGCTTGCGCAGGTCGATCAGGATCGCCTGGCTGATGCGCGCGCTGAGCACGGTGTACCAGGCGATCAGCACGGCGCCGATGATGCCGGTGAACAGGTACGCGATGCCGGCGGCCGCCAACGGGAACCAGTCCTGCTTGAGCAGGGCCGGCAGGCCGTTGTCGATACCGAACGCGATGATCGCCGGACCGGCCACCTGGCCCGCGGTGCTGACCACGACGACGGCCGCCGTCAGGATCAGACGCAGACGCAGGGGACGCATCAGCGACCCGAGCAGGCGAAGGGAGCGCTTGCGGATCTGCTTGCTCTCCTCCTTGGTGAAGTCGTTGCGCTCTTCGCCCTCGACTCCCAATACGGTTGCGGTGCTCACAGGTTCACCTCCTGAAGGATCTCTTCGTTCTCATCGTCTTCGAGGCTCGAGATGACGAACTTGTAGTGCTCGTTCGTCTCCAAGAGCTCGTGGTGGGTGCCGACCGCCGTGATGCGGCCGTTCTCCAGCAGGGCGACCCTGTCGGCCAGCATCACCGTCGACGGACGGTGGGCGACGACGAGGGCCGTGGTGGCGGCCAGCACGCGGCGCAGCGCTGCCTCGACAAGCGCTTCCGTGTCGACGTCGAGCGCCGACAGCGGGTCGTCGAGCACCAGGATGGACGGGTTCGCCGCGACGGCGCGTGCCAGCGCGAGGCGCTGACGCTGACCGCCGGAGAGGCTGAGTCCTTCCTCGCCGACCTTCGTCTCCAGGCCTTCTGGGAGCTCGTAGACGAATCCGGCCTGGGCGATCTCGACAGCCTCGGCCAGCACGCGCTCCGCCTCGGCTGAGTTCGGGTCGAGGTCGTCGCGACCGAGCAGCACGTTGTCCCGCACGGATGCGGAGAACAGCGTCGCATCCTCGAACGCCATCGCGATGCTCTTGCGCAGGTCGTACCTGGTGAGGTCGCGCACATCCACGCCGTCGACGCGCACCGAACCGCCGGTGACGTCGTACAGGCGGGTGGTGAGGGCCGTGAGCGTCGACTTGCCGCATCCGGTCAGACCGACGAGCGCCATCGTCTCCCCCGGCTCGACCGTGAGGTCGATGCCGTCGAGGAGGTCGGGGAAGCGCTCCGGCGAGTCCTGGTAGCGGAAGTGCACGTCGTCGAAGACGAGCTCTCCGCGCGGGTTCGCGATCTTCTTCGGCTCTGCGGGGTCCTGAATCGTGTTGACCTCGTCCATCACCTCGAAGAAGCGGTCGGCCGCCGTGCGGGTGTCGAAGGTCATCGACAGCAGGAACCCGATCGACTCGACGGGGAACCGCAGCACGGTCGCCGTGGCGAAGAACGCCACCAGCTCGCCGACGGAGAGCTGCCCCTGAGAGGACAGCCAGACGCCGACGACCAGGCAGATGCCGAACGCCACATCCGGGACCAGCAGCAGCCAGAGCCAGATGCCGGCGATCGCCTTCGCCTTCTCGATCTCCGTGCCGCGCAGCTCTTCGGCCTGCGACTCGAAGCGCTTGAGCGCGTGCTTGCCTCGGCCGAACGCCTTGAGCACGCGGATGCCGTGCACCGACTCCTCGACCGCCGTCGCCAGGTCACCCGCCTGGTCCTGGCTGCGCCGGGCGATCACCGAGTACTTGCCCTCGAAGATGAACCCGTAGATCCACAGCGGGATCGAGCAGACCAGGAAGATCAGGCCGAGAATCCAGTTCCAGCTGATCAGGATGGCGAAGCCGACGACGATCGTCACGACGTTGACCACGAGCAGCACGATGCCGAACGACAGCCAGCGTCGGATGAGACCGAGGTCGCTGACGGCGCGCGACAGCAACTGGCCGCTCGGCCAGCGGTCGTGGAACGCGACAGGAAGGTCCTGCAGCTTCTCGTACAGGCCGTTGCGCATCTTCGCCTCGACGTGCGTGCCCGGGGTGAGCACGAACCAGCGGCGCAGTGAGATGAACACGGCCTCCGCAGCGCCGAGGCCGACCACGAGCAGCGCGGCAGGCCACACCGATGCGGAGTCACCCGTCGACAGCGGGCCGTCGACCAGCCAGCGAAGCACCTGCGGGATGCTCAGCGCGACCAGGCTGGCGAGAAGCGCGGCGACCATGCCGAGCAGGATGCGCGGTGCAGCCGACTTGGCGAACGGCAGGATGCGCAGCAGAGTCCGCACGGTGCCGAGGCGTGCCTTGGTTTCTTTTTGTGGGGGGTGCTGATGAGTTTCAGCGACAGACATTATCGATCCGTTTTCTTGTAGTGATTGCTTCGTGGGCCACTCGTTGACCCGATTCTGAGCGTGCTGAGAGGTCGTGCGGGGTCGTCAAAGACGTAAGTTCCACCGAGGGTGGACTCCGCGAACCATGGTTGGTCCGCGCGACGTGCCGACGACAGTCAGCCGGGAAGCATGTCCTGCCTGGGACCTACCAGGCGGGGGCTGGCTCCGGGGACGCATAAGCGACGGCGGCGACGAGTCCGAACCCGGTCATGGTTCGTGTGTTCTCTGTCGTTGTCATGGCGTCCTCCCTAGCCCGAATGCGTTCACGTAATGCCGCCTAGGCAGCCCTACAGCCTATGACGACGCACAGCAAATACACAAGAGGGAAAGAAGAGTTGTTATCTCCGCGCTACCGGATGCGGATGGAGAGGCAGGTCACGCATCCCTCGAGCTTCTCGAACTCGCTGATATCGACCTGCACGACCGTGTATCCGAGGTCCTCGATGAGCGCGACCGACGCCGGTGCGGACGAGGACATCAGCACGGTGTCGTCCGAGAGGACGACGACGGCGGTGCCGTGCGCCTCCGGAACGGGCAGGAAGCGCTCGAAGACGCTGGTGTTGTCGACCAGGGGCTCGTAGCCGATCACGGTGCCGTCCGGGAGGGCGGTCACCGCGGTCTTGAGGTGGAGCGCCTTGGTCACCGGCACGGCGACGACGGTGTAGCCGAGCGGCGAGACAAGCGCGCGGAGCTGGCGGATGCCCTCGGCGTTGGTGCGGCCGCCGCGACCGACGTAGACGGTCGAGCCGACCTTGAGGACGTCGCCGCCGTCGAGCGTGCCCGGCTCCTCGATGCGTTCGATGCGCAGGCCCTGGGCGCGCAGCGCCGCTTCGGTGCCCGGCGTCTCCGCGCGGCGGGAGTCCGCGCCGGGGAGGCTGATGACGGCGGTGTCGCCGAACACGATGGCGGTGTCCTCGACGAAGACGGAGTCGGCCAGGTTGTCAGCGCTCGTGACCTCGACGGTCTGCCAGCCGGCCTGCGACAGGGCGGCGACGTACGCATCCCACTGCTTGTCGGCGAGCTCCGCGTCGATCGCTTCGCGGTCGATGTGGGTGACCAGGCCGTCTGCCAGGTTGGTGGCGGGGATGCGCACGAGCGCGATCTTCAGCCCGGTGCCGAACGCAGACCCCTCGTCGATGGCCTGGTACACGGCGTAGCCAGCCGTCGGGATGGCGATGGCGACGGCCAGCCAGAACGGCAGGTTGAGTCCGATGAGCGACTGGAAGATCTGCTCCCAGACCGCGCCGGACAGCCCGACCTTCAGCGTGGTGAACAGCACGAGCGTGCCGAGCATGGCGCTCACCAGCGCCACGACGACTCCCGTGATGACGGAGACCCAGCGGCGGATCAGGCCGCCGAGGAGCGCCGCGGCGAAGGTGAGCACCAGCGCGACCAGCGCGTTGTACATCACGTACGGCGTGATGCTTCCGAGCGCCGCTGCGTTCAGCTGGTTTGCGGCCAGCAGAACGAAGGTCGCCGCGATGAACGCGATAGCGCCCACCGCGACGGCAGCGGACACGGATGCGATGAGCCGGCGGCCCCACGAAGTCGTCATGAGACCCAACCCTATCTGAGCGTTTCTATGCGTTAGCTGGCTCGCGGAGGCGCGCGAGCGCGATCTCCTCTGCGGCCTCCAGCGTGGTGATCCCTCGCTCCTCCGCGACGGCGAAGATCTCGGTGACCGTGTCCCCGATCCGCTCGACCCTCTCCTGGGTCGCTTCCGCCGACGCATCCTCCTCGTTCATCATCGACAGGAAGATCACACCGCCGGCGTTGACCACGAAGTCGGGCGCCCACAGGATGCCGCGCGCTGCCAGACGCTCCGCCCCGGAGCGGTGGGCGAGCTGGTTGTTCGCGGGGCCGACGACGGCCTTCACGCGCAGCTCGTCGATCACGCTGTCGGTCAGGACCCCGCCGACGCCCGCTGGGACGAACAGGTCGCCTTCGACGGTGTGCGCCTCGGAGGGCTCCACCCAGCGTGCGCCGAGCGCATCCGCCAGCGCCCGCTTCGCCGGGTTGACGTCAGTGACCGTGAGGAGCGCTCCCTCGCTCGCCAGTCGCATCGCGATGATCGAGCCGACGTGGCCGAGCCCGAGCACGGTCACGCGACGACCCGCGACGGAACGGGTGCCGAACGCACGCTCCAGCGTGGAGAGGAGCCCGGCGTACACCCCGGCGGCGGTCGCGTCGCTCGGCTCCCCGACGCCGCCCTCGGAGGACGGCAGGCCGCACACGTGCGCGGTGCGGGTGGACACGATCGACATGTCCTCTGCGGAGGTGCCGACGTCCTCAGCGGTCATGTATGCGCCACCGAGGCTCTCCACGGCATCGCCGAGGTCGAGCATCAGCTCGTAGCGCTGCTCGTTCGTCAGCACGGTCCCGCGCGGGAGGTAGACGACGGTCTTGCCTCCGCCGCGGTTGAGCCCTGCCGCGGCGTTCTTGAGCGTCATGCCCTCCGCGAGGCGCAGCGAGTCGGCCACCGCCTCTGCCCAGGAGTCGTACGTCCAGACACGGCATCCGCCGAGCGCAGGGCCGAGGATCGTGGAGTGCACCGCGACGCTGATCGTCAGGCCGCTCCGCCTCCCCTTCACCACGTGCAGCGTTTCGTGCGGCAGGTTCACTCCGGTCGTTTCGACCAGGTCAGCGGGCAGGACGGACATCGGTGTCTCCTTGTGGGATCGCGGTGAGGTGTTCAGCGGCCTTATGAGCCGCCGACAATTCTCCCACGAGTCCCGCCCGCGCGCCTCCCTCTAGTGGAAGAAGTGACGCTCCCCGGTGAAGTACATCGTGACGCCGGCCGCCTTCGCAGCCGCGATGACGTCCTCGTCCCGGATCGAGCCGCCCGGTTGCACGATCGCGCGCACGCCGGCGGCGATCAGGATCTCCGGACCGTCCGCGAACGGGAAGAACGCGTCGGACGCCGCGACAGAACCGGCAGCGCGCTCTCCGGCTCGGGTCACGGCCAGGTTGCACGAGTCGACGCGGTTCACCTGTCCCATGCCGACGCCGACGGATGCGCCGTCGTGAGCCAGCAGGATCGCGTTGGACTTCACAGCGCGGCAGGCCCGCCAGGCGAACTCGAGGTCGGCGCGCGTCGCCGCGTCCGCCTCGTCGCCGGAGACGAGGGTCCAGCCTGCCGAACTGCCGAACGACGTCGACTCTGCGTCGAAGCGGTCGGCGTCCTGGACGAGCACGCCGCCCGAGATCTGCCGGAACTCGGTGGTCTTCCTCGCGTAGCCCTCCGGGAGCTGCAGGATGCGCAGGTTCTTCTTGGTCTGCAGCAGCTCCAGCGCCTCCGGCTCGAAGCCGGGGGCGATCAGCACCTCGGTGAAGATGCCCTTCACAGCCTCGGCCATCGCCAGGGTGACGATGCCGTTCGCGGCGATGACGCCGCCGTACGCCGACACGGGGTCGCACTCGTGCGCCTTGCGATGCGCCTCTGCGATGTCGTCGGCGACGGCGATGCCGCACGGGTTGGCGTGCTTGACGATCGCGACGGCCGGCTGGTCGAAGTCGTACGCGCTGCGGAGCGCTGCGTCCGCATCCACGAAGTTGTTGTACGACATCTCCTTGCCGCCGAGCTGGGTCGCCTGGGCGATGCCCCTACCGGTCGGGTCGGCGTACAGCGCCGCCGCCTGATGCGAATTCTCGCCGTAGCGCAGCGTCTGCTTGAGTTCTGCCTGCACCTCGAAGCGCTCGGGGAAGTCGTCGGTGCTGGGCGCATCCCCGGCGAACCAGGCCGCGACGGCTCCGTCGTACGCCGCCGTGTGCGCGAACGCCTGCGCTGCGAACGCGCGGCGCTGCTCGAATGTCGTTCCGCCGGCCGCGATGGCGTCCGCGATGGCGCCGTAGTGCTCCGGCGACACGACGATGGCCACGTTGGCGTGGTTCTTCGCCGACGCCCTGACCATCGCGGGCCCGCCGATGTCGATCTGCTCCACGACGTCGTTGCCGACAGCGCCGGATGCGACCGTCTCCACGAACGGGTACAGGTTCACCACCACGAGCTCGAACGGCTTGATCTCCAGCTCCTTGAGCTGATCTTCGTGCGAGGCGAGCCGCAGGTCGGCCAGAAGGCCGGAGTGGATGGCGGGGTGCAGGGTCTTCACACGGCCGTCGAGCGACTCGGGGAACCCGGTGACGCTCGCCACGTCGGTGACCTCGTGTCCCGCATCCCGGATCGTGGATGCGGTGCTGCCCGTCGACACGATCTCAACGCCCGCGTCCGCGAGCGTCCTGGCGAGCTCGAGGAGCCCTGTCTTGTCGCTGACCGAGATCAGCGCGCGGCGGATCGGGACGATGTCCCTTTCGCGGTAGAGGCTGGCGTCGTGGCGGGGTCCACTCATGCTCTGGCAAGCTCCTTGAGGTCGATGTGTCCGTTGGCGATGTCGAGGACGGCGTCGATGAGCAGCCGTCGCTCCACAGGTTTGATGCGCTCGTGCAGGGCGGCCTCGGTGTCGTCCGGATGCACAGGCACGCGCTCCTGGCTGATGATCGGTCCTGCGTCGACTCCGTTGTCGACCACGATGAGGCTCGCACCGGTCTGGGTCACCCCGGCGGCCAGCGCATCCCGCACCCCGTGCGCCCCTGGGAACTCGGGCAGATACGCGGGGTGGGTGTTGATCAGGTTGGGCGAGAATGCCGCGACCACACGCGGCGGAACCAGTCGCATGAAGCCGGACAGGATCACGAGGTCCGGCTGCCACTGCTCGATCTGCCCGAGCAGTTCGTCGCCCCACTCGTCCCTGTCGTCGAACGACGAGAACGGGACGGTGAACGACGGGATGCCGAACTCCTCCGCGTGAGCGAGGCCGTCTGCGTCGCGATCCGCTCCGACCGCGACGACCCGTGCGGGGAATTCCGCATCCTGCGACGCTTCGAGAAGGGCGCGCAGGTTGGACCCGCCGCCGGAGATCAGCACCACAATCGAGAGCACGCCACCAGCCTAGCGGCGCGTCGCAGCGGGTTCAGACCAGCCGCAGCCCCCAGCGCGCGGGGGCGACACTGAAGATCTGCCGGTACAGCGCCGTGCCGACGAGGACGCCGAGCGCGATTGCGACGATCGAGCCGACGATGGTCGGGAAACTGTTCGCGTCGAAGTTGACCCGGATGCGCTCTGCGTCAGCCCGATCAGGCCGGTCGCCCCAGGAACGAGCAGCCAGAACGCGGGCAGGAAGCACACCACTGCCGGCGGAGCACCCCGGATCGACTGGATGAGGTAGGCGACGACCGTGAGCGCGAACGCTCCGAAGAAGCCGCTGAACACACTGCCCATGAGCACCGCGCCGATGAGCTGCGCTCCGTATGCGACGAGCAGCACGAGCGTCAGGAAGTAGACCGACCGCCGCGGGCCGCAGTAGTAGAGGAAGATCCCGAGCGAGAACAGCAGCACCCCCAGCCACGGCTGGAACGCCCCGAGCGCCGGATGCGTGGTGAGCAGAGCAGTGGATGCGGGAACGCCCGTGATCGTCAGCGCCGCCAGGATCCCGAACGACAGGAAGAGGAGCTGCGCGATGCCGGAGACCAGCCTGCTCGCACCCGCCACCATGTCACCGGCCGCCAGCTCCTGGATGCCCGTGGTCAGCACCGCGCCGGGCAAGAGGGTGACGAGCGGCGGCACCAGCACCTGCAGCGGCTCGGCGACCACGACGGTGCGTGCCGCGGCGAAGACGATGAGCGCTAGCGCGAACGCGGTGATCACGGGAAGCAGGATCGCCGCGTACGTGCCAGGCCGGACCAGCAGCTTGGCGACGCCGACCAGCACGCCGAGGACGAAGGCGTACACCATGCTGAGCGGCTCGGCCCCGAGCAGGACGAGGCCGACGCCGGCTGCCGCCAGGCCGTGCCCGAGCACCCGCACGAGCGTGTTGAAGCGCGGCTTGGCCGCTGTGATCGCCTCGATGGCTTCGATGCCCTGCGTCGCGGTGATCGTTCCGGCGAGCGCGTGATCGACCACCGTGTAGATGCGCGCCGCCCTGTCGAACCGCACCTCGCCGCCCGGCGACTCCGCGACGTCGAACCGCGTCTCCTTCTCCTCCGGCATCCCGACGAAGATCAGGGTCGGGAAGACGATGAGTGCAGCGTTCGGCGAGCCGAGCGCGATGGCGACGCGTTTCAGCGTGCGCTGGATGTCCGTCGCCGCCGTTCCGACGGAGAGGAGCGCGCTGCCCAGTTTGACGAGGAACTCCTGCAACTGCGCCGACGGGCTCTCCACGAGCTGCTTCGCCTCCACCGAACGCCGGTGGAGCTCCAGCTTCGGGAAGCGGAACGACGGCTGCCAGGGACTCATCTCCTCGCCCGACCTCCCGCCAACAGTCCGATGACCGCCGCGACAGCGACTTCCGCCGCCGCGATCGAACCCACCAGCCACGGATTCGGGCCGACGTCGTGCAACCGTCCTGGGCCGAGGGCTCCGGACGACCACCAGGCCAGAAGGCCCAGTTCGATGCCCGCAACGATACCGATGCCGAGAGCGGCGACCAAGAGTCCGGGTGTCCCGTGCAGGTCACGCAGCCTGGCCGCCCGCGAACGGAGCAGCGCCGCGGCGAGGAACCCGGCGACGAGCGGCACCAGGATGCCGACCAGGCCGAAGGAGAATCCGCCTCCGGGGATCACCCCGAACAGCGGCAGCCCCGGCAGCGGCCCGAGTTCCGTGCCGATCGGGCTGACCGACGATCCTGTGCCGATCGCGAAGCCGGGCCCGACCATCCACGAGGCCAGCCAGATCACGAGGTTCGGGAGGAACGCGAGCTGCCCGATGGTGAGCGCCGCGCCGCCGAGGGCACCGGCCTGGAGCTGCTCGTAGAGGCTGATGATGCCGCCGTAGTTGCCGAAGATGAGGACCGTGAGCACCAGTGCCGCGCCGGCGATCACGATGGCGGCCGCACCGGAGCCGGCGCGGAAGGCGGTGGCTGCCGCATCCCTGACCATCGGCGGGATGCGGGTGACCCAGCCGGTGAGCGCATCCAGCCGGCCGTCGCTTCCTGTCCGCGCTCCGCGGTCCTGTGCGTCCGCCCGCTCTGCGCGCAGCGCTGCGAAGCCGAACCCGATGGCGACCCCGACCGCATAGACGAACGGCGGGAGCAGGACGCCCTGCCAGACCGATGGATGCACGGGCGCGCTTCCCGCGGTGAACGTCACGATCGTCGTGAGCGCAGCGAACGCGACGATCGCGCTGACGGCGCCGGTCGCGCGGTACGGCGTCTCCGACGCGCGGAGCCCCGTGCGCATCCCGAGCCCGGCGGTGAGGGCGGCGAACCCCAGGGCGGCGATCGTCACCTGAAAAGGGATGGCGGCACCGGGGAGCCCGAGGGTCGCAGCGGTCTGCGCGTCGAGCGATACCGTGAGGTTGACGCCGTGTCCGACGAGCCAGATGTCGGCCGACGCGCGCCAGAAGCTGAACCAATCGGCCGCAAGATGGTACTGGGCCGCCCAGAGGATCGTGAGGGGCACGAGAGAGATCGCGAGACCGATCGCGACGACGATGGCCGCCTCCAGCGCGGCGAGCAGGGCGACGGTTGTGCGATTCATGACCGAATGGAGCCTACCGGTCGGGCACGACGGCGCCCCGCCGACACTTCGACGCTCAGGAGACGGTCATGATCGGCGTCTCGTCGTCCGCCGTCTCCGGCACTGTGATGACAGGCCGCTGCACCAGTTCGAGGATGGCGACCACCACGGCGGCGATCACCAGAGTCCAGATGATCAGCCCCGGTGTCAGCGGCCGGACGAAGAGGACGATGACGGCCGCGATCACCGCGACGGCCGCGCGGAGCAGAGCACGCTGAGCGTAGATCCACTCCCCGGTGCGGCCCGTCGTGATGCCGTGCCGTTCCGCAGCCTCTCGCACCCAGGCGACCCCCGATCCGAAGAAGCCGCGCAGCTTTCTCGGAACGCCGAACGGCCCCGAGTACCAGGCGACCACCGCCACCACGATCGCCAGCACGAGCACGGCGACACCGGTGTCCTTCATCGCCGTCGTGAGCGTGTCGAACACTGTTCGTGCCACCCCAGCGGGGATCAGCGACGGCGACACCGAGCCGACGAACACCAGTCGTCCGATGGCGATTCCGGCAACGATGATCACCATGGAGATGGCGAGCGCGACAGCGGCCCAGACAAGGGCAAGGCCGCGACGACGGGCGACGACCACACCGGCCGCGAGGAACAGCAGCGCCACCCACGGCAGCCATGCTCCCGCCGCGACGGCCACCCCGTAGAACAACTGGATGGTGGGGAGCGAGGAGTTCTGTGCGATCGTGATCGTGCGGTCCACGGACGGGATCTGCGACGCGAACGTGAGACCCTGCTTCACCAGGATCTCTTTCACCCTGTCGATGATCGGGCCGAGCTGAACCCCCACTGAACCGTCGGAGCCGACCGCGATCGCCGCCTTCGGGTCGTTCTGCATCGTCGCCACGAGCTGGGCGTGGCTGGTCCGCAGCGCCTCCTGCCAAACCTGCGCGAACGCGTCAGACCGGACGAACCCGTCCACGGTCGACCGCATCAACGAGATGATGCCCTGAGCGGCCGGTCCTTTCAATGCTTCGAGCGCCCTCGTCGCCGCCGGACCGGTGCCGAGCGACGTGATGCCGTCGACGACCTGCGACGTGATGGCAGGCACGTCGACATTCTGCTGGATCACATCCATCGTCTCGCTGGTGATGAACGACTGCACTCCTGGATCCTTCGCCAGCGGGGCGTACGCGGCGACGAACGCGTCCGTGTCCGTGAGCTGCACCTTCGCCCAGGAGGCGATGACCGAGACGGGGGCGAGCAGCGCGCCGATCAGGATGAGCACGGTGGCGAGCAGCGTCCACGCCCAGCTCCGCGCGTGCTTCCGTGGCGCTGCCGCGGTCGCTGCGGTCGTGCCGTCGACCGATGGGAGAGGCTGCGTCGGCCCGTTGTCGATCGCTTCGCGCAGCGTGGCGTTCTCGCTCTCGAGCTGCGCGATGCGCTGCAGCAGCTCGCTGTTGGTGATGCGCGCCATGTCGCTCCCCCTTTTCCCGATGCTGCTCACTGTAGCGCTCGGGTGCCAGGCACGACGGAAAAGAAAGGGACCCCGTGGAGAAGTCCACGGGGTCCCTTTCTGTGGAGGGATACGCTCCCTCGGGTGTCTTACAGCGCCGCGTAGACCTCGCGGAGCAGGGCAGCTGTCTCGGACGGCGTCTTGCCGACCTTGACGCCTGCGGCCTCGAGGGCCTCCTTCTTCGCCTGGGCCGTGCCGGCCGAGCCGGAGACGATGGCGCCGGCGTGGCCCATGGTCTTGCCCTCCGGAGCGGTGAAGCCTGCGACGTAGCCGACGACGGGCTTGGTCACGTTCGCCTTGATGAATTCGGCGGCACGCTCCTCGGCGTCTCCGCCGATCTCGCCGATCATGACGATCGCCTTCGTCTCAGGGTCGGCCTCGAACGCGGCGAGCGCGTCGATGTGCGTGGTGCCGATGATGGGGTCGCCCCCGATGCCGATGGCGGTCGAGAAGCCGAGGTCGCGGAGCTCGTACATCATCTGGTAGGTGAGCGTTCCGGACTTCGAGACGAGTCCGATCGGGCCCTTGCCGGTGATGTTCGCCGGGGTGATGCCGACGAGCGACTCCCCTGGCGTGATGATGCCGGGGCAGTTCGGCCCGATGATGCGAGTCTTGTTGCCCTTCTCCTGCGCGTACGCCCAGAACTCGGCAGAGTCCTGCACGGGCACGCCCTCGGTGATGATGACGAGCAGCGGGATCTCGGCGTCGATGGCCTCGATGACCGCATCCTTGGTGAACGCGGGGGGCACGAACGCGATCGACACGTCGGCGCCGGTCTTCTCGATGGCCTCTGCGACCGTTCCGAAAACGGGGAGCTCGACGTCGCCGTGGGTGACCGTCGTTCCGGCCTTGCGAGCGTTCACGCCGCCGACGACCTGGGTGCCGGCCTTCAGCATGAGGGCGGTGTGCTTGGTGCCCTCACCGCCGGTGATGCCCTGCACGATGACCTTGGAATCCTTGTTGAGGAAGATAGACATTGTTCGTCGCGCCCTTACTTCGCAGCCAGTTCGGCAGCCTTGTCGGCGCCTTCGTCCATGGTGAGAGCCAGCGTCACCAGCGGGTGAGCGGCTTCGGTGAGGATGCGGCGACCCTCGTCGACGTTGTTGCCGTCGAGACGGACGACGAGCGGCTTGTTCGCCTCGTCGCCGAGGATCTCGAGCGCCTTGACGATGCCGTTGGCGACCGCGTCGCAGGCGGTGATGCCGCCGAACACGTTCACGAACACGCTCTTGACCTGCGGGTCGTTCAGGATGACGTCCAGACCGGCGGCCATGACCGCCGCGGATGCTCCGCCTCCGATGTCGAGGAAGTTCGCGGGCTTGACGCCCTTGTGCTTCTCGCCGGCGTACGCCACGACGTCGAGGGTGCTCATGACGAGTCCAGCGCCGTTTCCGATGATGCCGACCTCTCCGTCGAGCTTCACGTAGTTGAGGTCGCTCGCCTTGGCCTTCGCCTCCAGCGGGTCGGCAGCTGCCTTGTCTTCGAGTGCCTCGTGGTTCGGGTGACGGAACCCGGCGTTCTCGTCGAGCGTGACCTTGCCGTCGAGGGCGATGATGTCGCCCTCCTCGGTGAGCACGAGCGGGTTGACCTCGACGAGCGTCGCGTCCTCACCCTTGTAGACCTCGTACAGCTTCACGAAGACGTCCGCGACCTTGCCTGCGAGCTCCTCCGGGAATCCGGCTGCCTTAGCGATCTCCGCCGCCTTGGCTGCGTCGATGCCCGCGATCGGGTCGACCTCGATGCGCGCGAGCGCCTCCGGCTTCTCGACGGCGAGCTGCTCGATCTCCATGCCGCCCTCGACGCTGGTCAGCGACAGGTAGGAGCGGTTGGCCCTGTCGAGCAGGACCGAGAAGTAGAACTCCTTGGCGATGCGGGCGCCACCGGCGACCATCACGCGACGGACGACGTGGCCCTTGATGTCGAGCCCGAGGATGGCCTTGGCCGCTTCCTCCGCCTCGTCGGGGTTCTTGGCGACCTTGACGCCGCCGGCCTTGCCACGACCACCGACCTTGACCTGCGCCTTGACGACGACCACTCCACCGAGCTTCTCCGCCGCTGCGCGCACCTCCTCCGGTGTGTCCGCGACGATGCCCGGAAGGACCGGGACACCGTACTGCTCAAACAGGTCTCTGGCCTGATACTCGTATAGATCCACGGTTATCCAATCCGCTGGTTCCGGCGCGCTCGTGGCGCTGCCGGCCGATTTCTCCTAGGCAGTTCGGCGGGAGAATAGCTCGACGCCGAGATAAATTTCGCCAGAAAGAACTCTAGCGCGTCCTGCTGAACGCCCGCGAAACGTGCTGCGAAATCCACAGGGATCGTGGATGCTCCCTCCACAGCTGAGCGGTCACTGCCCCTTCTCCACAGCTTTCGCCGCCGCCCCCACAGCCGCCTCGCGACCGACGACGGTGGATGCCATGACACACCGAATAACCACTCTCATCACATCGTTCGCCGTGGCCGGCCTGCTGTTCTTCTTCTCGGCCATCCACCTCGCCACGGGAGCGCACGCCCTCTCCGCCGTCGGCCACGGTCCCGGCTACCTCTCCGGCGACGGCTGGTGGCTCGGCACGTACGCGCTCGACGACGGGTCGCACGGCTTCTGCCTCCAGCCAGGCAAGCAGAGTCCGACCGGCCACGAGGTCGACCTCGTCGCCGGCTCGTCTCTCGACTGGTACACCCAGGAACAGGCGGCGAAGCTCGCGTTCATCTCGCGCTCGTGGGCCGGCACCGCCGACAGAGGAACGGCAGCGGCAGGCCAGCTGGCCACGTGGATGGTCGCAGGGCTCGACGGAGCGACGGCCGCGTCGTACGCGGCACGAGCGGGGGCGGATGCGGCGACCGTGCTCGGCTGGGCGCACTCGATGGTCGCCGACGCCGGAACGCTCGGCTCACGATCGGTCACAGCGTCGGCCATCGCCGAGCTCGGCGACGACGGCGATGGCCGGGTCAGGGTCGAGCTGACGGTCGACCGCCTCGGAGGAGCCGAGGTCCTTCCCCCGAGGAAGCACTGGGGAAAAGCGACGCTCGTCGGCGCGACCTTCGAGGACGGGTCGACGACGGCGGACATCCAGAACGGCGTCGACATCCCCATCGTGCCGAGCGGCGTGGACGCGAGCGTGACGGTCGCGGTGGACGCCGGCTTCGTCGGCCTCCCATACGGCGATCGGCTGACCGTCGCGATCCCGCGCGGGGATGCGCAGGCGCTTCTCGTCGCCGTGCCGGCCGACGCTGAGGCGCGGGCGGAGGCCGGGGTGACGGGCGTATCTCCCCTCCCGTTTCAACCGACGGTGTCGACCGTGACGAGCTCCGCCGTCGCAGAGCCTGGCGCGAGGATCTCCGACCACCTCACGGTCGGCGTGCGACAGGAAGACGGGCTGCTGCCCACCTGGGGCGTGTGGCTGTCGCCGGACGGACTCGCCCCTGTCCGCGCGACGATCAGAAGCCGCCTTCTCGGCCCGTTCGCAGATCCGATCGTCGAGGCGGAGGATGCGCCGACCGACGCGCCGACGGCGTGCGAGGTCGAGCTCGTAGTCGCAGGGACGGGGGCGTACGAGACGCCGGAGTGCGAGCTGACCGCCGCAGGTCACTACGTCTGGGTCGAGACGATCGCGCCTGAGGACACTCCGGCCGCGGAGGGCGGCAGCCGCTTGCGGCCGTGGCGGTCGGCCTTCGGAGTGGCGTCGGAGATCACCCGCATCGACGCGCCTGAGGTGCCGGAGAATCCCGAAGAGCCCCACGACCCAGAGGAACCGGAGAAGCCTGAGGAACCGGAGAAGCCAGCGGAACCGGAGAAGCCAGCGGAGCCGGAGAAGCCTGCAGAGCCCGAGACGCCTGCAGAGCCCGAGGTTCCCGCCGTGCCAGACGCGCCGGCACCCGAGCAGCAGAGGATCGAGCCTGCCGCTCTGCGCCAGCCGGAACTGGCCAGCACGGGCTCGGACACGACAGCGCTGATTCCGCTCGTCTCCGCCGGTGGCGCCGCACTCTCTCTCGGTACGGGGTTCTGCGGTCTCGCGCTCCGCAGCCGTGACCGCCGCGCAGCTGTGCAGGAGCGCCGCACAGCCACGGTGCTGCGATGAGCGGCGAACGGCTCCTGCTCAGTGTGGCTGCGCATCCCGGACCTTCGCAGACTGTCGCGGCAGGATGGTGCGATGCGAACCCGTCAGGCTCCGATCGGCATCACCGCGAAGGACATCGCGGCCGAGGCTGTCTATCTGGCAGGCGGTGGCAGAGCGCTGCTCCTTCAGATCGCCCACCCAGCGGTGGGGCGCGGTGTCGCAGAGCACAGCGACTTCGCCACTCGGATGATGGACAGGCTGCACGCCACCATGACCTTCGTCTATGCGTCCGTGTATGCGACGCCGGAGGAGTTCGCCGTCGTCCGCAGGTCGGTGAACCGCGCGCACTCCCCCGTCCGAGCTCAGGCGGCGGGCGACGCACCCGCGTACAACGCGTTCGATCCGGAACTCCAACTCTGGGTCGCCGCCACGCTGTACGCGACCATGATCGACCTGTACGAACGCTTCTTCGGCATGATTCGCGATGCGGACGCCGAGAGGATCTACCGGGAGTTCACCGTGCTCGGGTCCAGCCTCCAGGTGCCGCCGGATGCGTGGCCGCAGAGCAGGGCGGCGTTCGAGGAGTACTGGAGGGATCGGCTCGCGGAGCTTCGTCCGAACGCGGACACGAAGCGGGTGGCGAGACAGATCCTCTACCCGTCCGCCATCCCCTGGTGGATGCGGGCGCTGTTCCCGCAGGCCAGACTCGTCACGGTCGGACTGCTTCCTCCGGAGGTGCGCACCGGCTTCGGCCTCGCCTGGGACGACCGGCTGCAGACGCGATTCGACAGGTGGATGCGATGGGCCGTGCTCATCTATCCCCGCCTTCCCGCGCGCTTGCGGCACAGCCCGCGCGATGCGTACCTGAAGCGGCTGCGCGCCTCCATCGGCTGACCTTCCTCCCGGAACTGTCAGGAGGTGACGAGGCCGCGCGATCTCTCGACCCATCGTGCTGCCAGCACCGACAGGACTCCCACGGCGGCGCCCAGCACCGTCTCGAGCACCCTGTCGACCGCCAGTGTCGAGAGCACAACGGGGGCGGCGAGATACGAGACGGAGAGCGCCATCGGTGTGATGAACACCAGCGCCGTGCCGTAGTGCGCGCCGACGAGCACCTCGGCGAAGACCTGGCACACCACGATCACGCCGATCACGAAGAGCGGTGGAGGCGACCAGAACAGG
Source organism: Leifsonia sp. NPDC102414 (assembly GCF_044765685.1). Taxonomy (NCBI): domain Bacteria; kingdom Bacillati; phylum Actinomycetota; class Actinomycetes; order Micrococcales; family Microbacteriaceae; genus Leifsonia; species Leifsonia sp. NPDC102414. Next base: position 296,427 of record NZ_JBIWKN010000004.1, on the reverse strand, counting down.
AGCAGCACCGTCACGCCGACGCCGACGATCGTCCCGACGACGCGATGCACGGAGCGCGAGAGCGAGTGTGCGGCGCGGGCTGGCGGGATGACGGCCACCAGGCTCACCACCGCCCAGTACGCGTGCCCGAACCCGAACGCCAGCGCGATCCCGCCCGCGATGACCACCCCGACGACGTTCTGAGCGACGGACAACCAGACCCGCGCATCCCGGACGGCCGTTCGATCGACCGCGGGCGTGCGCCGCAGCTCCTTCAGGAAGACCGGGTTCGATGCTGTCCCCGCGAGCCGCCTGACCGCCCAGCCCGACATCGTCAGCAGCCAGGAGAACGCCGCGGAGACCGTTGCGAGGCCGATCCGGAGCCAGGCTTCATCCGCTGGAGTCGGCACCGCGGCGCACACCAGGAGGGCGAACACGAAGAACAGCGGTTGAGCAGGCAACAGCTGGAAGGTGGTCGCCAGCAGCGTGCCGCCTGCGACGACCACGATGAGCAGCGGCACGAGGAGCGCGAGCGGTTCGCCCAGGACGGCGACCGCGGTTCCCAGGGCGATGGCGGCCACGAGGGCCACCGCTGCCACGGAGACGCTCCTGATGCGCAACCGGTACGGCTCGTTCCTGCCGTACAGAGCGGTGAACGCACCGAAGGTCGCGTACGCGGCGAGGTCGAGGCGGCCGAGTGCCCAGAGGATCACCAGGGGAACCGCGACGGCGGTCGCGGCCCGCACGCCCACCTCGACGCTCAGCGACGTGAGCTTCGGAGGCCTCACAGCTTTTCGATGGGGGCGATCTTGATGAGCAGCTTCTTCGCCCCCACCTTCTCGAACTGCACGTGCGCGACGCGCTTTGCGCCCTCGCCGGTCACCTGCGTCACCCGGCCGTCGCCGAAATCGGTGTGCCGGATGCGGTCACCTGAGGCGAGCTCCAGGTCTCCGTTGTCGCGCACCTGCCCGGTGACCCGGTTCGGCCACTCCGCCTTCGGACGGTCCGACGGGCGACCTCCGGCTGAGAACCCGCCAGAGGTGAGGCTCTCATTCCAGCGCGATCCGCTGGAGGAACCAGAGCCGGTGCCCAGCCCCGGGCGCCTGGCATTGAGGGCGCGTGACTGGCTGCCCCCTCTGCCGTTCGCCGTGCCTGGCGACTGCCTCCAGTCGATGAGGTCGGCGGGGATCTCTTGCAGATAGCGACTCGGCATGGCGACAGCGGTCTCGCCGAACTGCGCCCTCGTCATGGCCAGCGACAGGAACAGCCGTTTCTTCGCGCGCGTGATGCCCACGTAGAAGAGGCGACGCTCCTCGGCCGGTCCCCCTGGCTCGTTCGCCGACATGCGGTGCGGAAGCAGGTCCTCCTCGATGCCGGTCAGGAAGACGGCGTCGTATTCGAGACCCTTGGCGGTGTGCAGGGTCATCAGCGAGACGGTGCCGCTGGAATCGTCGATCTCGTCGGCGGCCGCCACCAGAGAGACCTCGGTGAGGAAGTCGACCAGGCCGCCGTCCGGGTTGTTGCGGGCGAACTCCCGCGTCACCGCGACGAGCTCGTCGACGTTCTCCGCACGCGCCTCGTCCTGCGGGTCCCTGCTGTTGCGGAGCACGTCCAGGTAGCCGCTGCCGTCGAGCAGGAAGGTGAGCACATCGGAGACGGACGAGACGCCTGCCGGATTCGCCGGGTCGATCTTCGCCGCCGCGTCGTCGAGCAGCGCGGCGAGCTGCAGGATGGCCGCGGTGACCTTCGGCCCGAGTCCGAGCGAGCCTGCGTCGCGCATGGCCTGGCGGAAGTTGATCCCGTTGTCGTCCGCATAGCTCGCCAGCTGCGTCTCGGTCGCCGGGCCGATCCCGCGCTTCGGGGTGTTCAGGATGCGGCGGAGGGCCAGGGTGTCGTCCGGATTCGCCACGGCGATCAGGTACGCCATCGAATCCTTGATCTCTGCCCGCTCGTAGAACTTGGTGCCGCCCATGATGCGGTACGGCAGGGCGGACCGGATGAAGATCTCCTCCAGCGCACGCGTCTGGGCATTCGTGCGGTAGAACACGGCGATGTCTTTGTAGTCCATGCCGGCGCTGTGCAGCTTCTCGATCTCGTCCGCAACGAACTGCGCCTCGTCGTGTCCCGAGTATCCGGTGAAGCCGATGATCTTGTCACCGTCTCCGACCGCCGTCCACAGCTTCTTGTCCTTGCGGTCGAAGTTGTTCGCGATCACCGCGTTCGCCGCGCTCAGGATGTTCTGCGTCGACCGGTAGTTCTGCTCGAGCAGCACCACCTTCGCTCCGGGGAAGTCGCGCTCGAACTCGACGATGTTCCGGATGTCCGCGCCGCGGAACGCGTAGATCGACTGGTCGGAGTCGCCCACCACCGTCAGCGACGCCCCAGGGATCACCCCAAGCGCATCCCGCATCGACTCGACGTGGTGGCCCTGGGCTTCGAGCTCGTCGGCGATGGCGGGGGCGATCGGCATGGTCAGCTCGCGGATGAGCGAGTACTGCGCGTGGTTCGTGTCCTGGTACTCGTCCACCAGGATGTGGCGGAACCGCCGCTGATACAGCGCGGCGACCTTCGGGAACGCCCGGAACAGGAAGACCGTCTCCGCGATCAGGTCGTCGAAGTCGAACGCGTTGGCCGTGCGGAGCGCACGGGTGTACTGCCGGAAGATCTCGAGGAACATCACCTCCTGCGGGTCGCTCAGGTTGGCGGACCGGGCGAAGGCCTCGATGTCGGTGAGCTCGTTCTTGAGCTTGGAGATGCGCCCGGATGCCCCGGCCACCGTGAACCCGAGGGTGTCGGCGTCGAGGCCCTTGATGATGCGCTTCAGCAGAGCGCGGGTGTCTCCGGAGTCGTAGATCGTGAAGCTCTGCGTCTTGCCGATCGTCTCGGCCTCGCGACGCAGGATGCGGACGCAGGCGGAGTGGAACGTGGAGATCCACATCCCCTGTGCCTTGCCGCCCAGGAGCACCTCGACGCGCTCGCGCATCTCGGCTGCCGCCTTGTTGGTGAACGTGATGGCGAGGATCTGGCTCGGCCACGCCTCGCGGGTCTCGATCAGTCCGGCGATGCGGCGGGTGAGCACGCTCGTCTTGCCAGACCCTGCGCCCGCAACGATGAGCAGGGCGGCGCCACGATACTCTGCCGCTTCGCGCTGCTGGGGGTTCAGGCCGGCGAACAGGCGGTCGTTCACGGAGTCCCCGCCGTCGCCGGGGCGCCCGTGACCGGATCGGCCGTCGAGGATGATCGGGGTGGCGGAGGGAGAGGCGTCGGGGAGGCTCGTCATGTCTCCAACGATTTTAGCCTTCACCACCGTCATCCCGCCCGAGAGCTGTCAGGAGGTCGCGCGCGGTCAGCGTTCGTCGCGGACGGCTACCGCCAGATCGGGGTGGTCGGCGAAGACCCCGTCGACGCCGGAGTGCAGCAGGATCGAGTAGAGCCGCCGCCAGTCCCCCCACTCGTCGTCCCGACCGTGGCCGCGGAAATCCGTGGGCATCAGCGCGTTCTCCGGCCGAAGAGTCCAGCAGTACACGCCGAGCCCTGCCGAGTGCGCCGTGTCGACGAGGTCGGAGGTCACCGCGCCGATGTCGATGCCGGACGGGTCGTCCTCGAACAACGAGACGGAGACCGATCCGGACGCGAGCACCTGCGACACTTCGACGCTGATCCCGTCGACGCGATCGGGGGCACCCGCGGCGCCGAGCGCGTACAGACCGCGCGCGGTGAGGTCGTCCGCATACCCTGGCGCGGACGAGCCGAGGGAGGCCGCTCTGTCGGCTGGAACGCCGGTGTCCTCCAGCAGATACACGCAGCGCCCACGGAACCCGTGTCTGCGCACCTGTCCGAGCACGGTCTTCTCGAAGCTCTCCACGATCAGCTCCGGGTTGTCGCCCCAGCCGGTCTCGGCCAGCTCCGCCGTGAAGAGCTCGGCAAGCGGAAGGCCGATGGAGTCGAAGTACGTCGCGTGTTTGATCTCCGCCACGACGCCCAGCAGCCGGGCTGCGTCCTCCGACGCCCTGTCGACGAGCTCCAGCAGATCGCGCAGACGCAGCACCGGATAGCGACCGTCGAAGGTGGAGCTCGCCTGCCTGATCTCCGGCAGGCGCTCGGTGGCCCTCAGGGTCGAGAGCTCCTCCCAGGTGAAGTCCTCCGTGAACCAGCCGGTCAGCTTCGCCCCGTCGACCTCCTTGGTCGTGCGCCTCCCTGCGAACTCCGCCCGCGTCGCGACGTCTGTCGTGCCCGAGATCTCGTTCTCGTGACGGAGCACGAGAACACCGTCCTTCGTCGCCACGATGTCAGGCTCGACCGCGTCCGCCCCCAGGGTGAACGCGAGTTCGTACGCGGCCGCGGTGTGCTCGGGACGGTATCCCGAAGCTCCCCGATGACCGATCACCAAGGGTGCTGTCCGCGCTCGCATGGTGAGATCCTAGCCCGCGCCTTGGGGGTTCTCAGGCGCGCATCCGGGTGACAGAATCAAGCGGTGTCCGCAGCGGAATCGCCCTCTCCGAGCCGCTGGCGCGAGCCGGCCGGCCTGCTGGACCTGCACTGGGGCGCATACCGCCAACGACTCGTCATCGGGCTCGGGATGCTGGTGGCAGGCACCGGCTTCATCCTGATGACCAGCGCGTACACCCTCCCGTTCCTCCTGGTCGGCTCCCTGCTGCAGCCCGCGGGCTGGGCCGTCCTACCGTCGACGATCGGGCGCAGGGTGGCCGTCGCCGTCCCCGTGCTCGGCTTCACCTGGCTCATGCTCGGCGGCGCAGGCTTCGCCTGGTGTTTCACGGTGCCCCTCGCTGCCTGGCTCCTGATCCGGCTGCGTCCGCTGCTGAGCTACATCGTGCTGCTGCTGCCGATAGCGTCCAGCATCGTGCTCGCCAGGACCATCCACGACTACTCCCAGGGGTGGGTGTCGATCGCGGTGAGCACAGTGGTCATCGTCGCGGCCGCCTGGCTGGCACGCTGGGTCGCAGAAGCAGTTGATTCAAGGCAATCTGTCAGAACTCTCAGACGATAAATCGGTAGGTTTGAGTGCACCGATCCGGCTCGTCCGGACCCAATATGCGATCAGAGGAATCATGGCTACCTCCAACCCGGCATTCTCACAGAGCCCGGCCTTCCAGAACAGGTCGACGGCGGCTGCGACGCTCAGCGCCGAGAACCTCCAGGAGATGTACAACTCACCGTCCGCCGGCGCGGTCGAGACCGACCGCATGACCGTCGAGGACACGATCGTCAAGACCGCGGTCAGCTTCGGCGTCCTGCTGCTCGGCGCAGTCATCGGCTGGGTCGTCCCCGTCCTGTGGATCCCCGCGATGATCGTGGGCCTCGTCCTGGCCTTCGTCAACATCTTCAAGAACCGCAAGAAGCCGTCCCCTGCGCTCACCCTGGCGTACGCCGGGGCACAGGGCATCTTCATCGGCGGCATCTCGCTCTTCTACGAGACCGAGTGGAGCGGCGTGGTCCTCCAGGCCGTCATCGGCACCATCGTCGTGGTCGGCATCACCCTCGCCCTCTTCGCGAGCGGCAAGATCCGCGCATCCGCGAAGGCCACCAAAGTGTTCCTCATCGCGATGATCGGCTACGTGGTGTTCTCGTTCATCAACATCATCTTGATGCTGACCGGCGTCAACAAGGACCCCTGGGGCGTCCTCGGCACGCAGATCTTCGGCATCCCGCTCGGCATCGTCATCGGCGTCCTCGTCGTCATCATGTGCGCGTACTCGCTCGTGCTCGACTTCGACGCCATCCAGCAGGGCGTGAAGAACCGCGCACCGCGCGTCTTCGGCTGGGCAGGCGCTTTCGGCATCATGGTCACCGTCATCTGGCTCTACCTCGAGCTGCTCCGCATCTTCGCGCTCTCGCGCAACTAGCGGACCACGCACGCCGAAAGGGCGGGCAGGGAGCCGATGCTCCCTGCCCGCCCTTTCGTCTGACCGTCGTGCGCGAAGCAACGCCAGCGACCGTAGCGCCTCCAGCCCCGAACGGTCCACGAGGAAGCACGGCGTAGTTCTACGCGTTCCGGGACCAGGGTGCCACTGTCAAGGTCAGAGAGGCCCAGCCGAGCGCCTGCGGCACGGCATGACGCGAAGCGCACGGCCCGCCGCCGGCGTCTCCCTCGTCCGAGTTGCATGGCATACGCAGGGGCACGCTCGGCTCCTGCCGGAGCGCTATGACATCGGCAGTTCGAGAGCTATTTGCCGATCGCCGCACAGTCGAGCGTGCCGTAACTCGTGACGATCGGATTCACCATCGGAGTCACCGTCGCGTTGAGCTTCTTGGTCTTCGTCTCGCCGGCGTCGAACAGCACGTCGAGCGTCATCGTCTGGCCGGGGCCCATCTGCTGCACGCCCTGGGCGACCGCGTAGTCGCCGTCCGAGCCGATCATCGGGGCGGCGGACGGTTGGGCGTCGATCGCAGTGCCGAGCACCTTGTAGCCCTTGGGCGCGTACACACTGGTGCCGACCTGCACATAGCCCTGCGCGACCAGCACGCCGTTGCCCATTACGTACGGCGGCAGGATGTCGGCAGCGTTCGCGGGAGCCGTGCTGTTCAAAGCGACGCGGGTGAACACGTACCGGTGCTTGTCGGAGCACACTGCCTGCGAGACTTCCACCTTGGCCTTGAGGAAGTAGTCCATCTTGGACGGCGTCTGATCCATGAAGTACACGCCGAGCTTGTCGGTGTCCGCAGTGCTTACCGGTGGCTCCGAGTAGAACGGCGTCTGCTTGATCAGGTCCTGCTCCGCTTTGTTTCCCGTCCACATCTTGACTCGACCCTGCTCTGCCGACTGGAGAAGCGTGGTGATCAGGGTCTTCGGGTTGGCGCCACCGCCGAGGATCTTGGAGAACGCACCGACGGAGATGGTCTGGTTGATCCTGTCGACCGTCGCAGGGTCCGGGTACATCGTGTAGATGTCGATGAGCAGGATGCGGACCGCGTTCTCGGAATTGATCTGGAGCCCGGGAAGGACGTCGATCGGTCCGGTGGCCTTCAGGAGGTTGGCGAGCGTGACCGTGTCCATGGCGATGACGCCGTCGATGTCGTCGCCCTTGGCGGACTTCCACATCGTCTTCGCCACCTCGTAGGTGAGCGAGAAACGCGGGGTGATGGTGAGGTCCTGGACCTGACGGCCGAGCCCGTACGGGTACAGCTTCTTCACGTCCTCGGGGATAGGTACGACATAGTCACTGAAGGCGGGGAAATCCCGCCCAGAGGCCGAAGACTGCTTGACGAGACTGATCTTGCCCTTGTCGAGCTGGAGCAGAGCCATCGAGCCGGTCGTTCCGCCGTTCGGGAGCAGCTCTCCGCTGTTCTCGAACACGACCAGATAATTGCGAACACCCTTGTCGCCGAGCGCGCTAGGAAGCACGTGCAGCGCCTCCTTCGCCTGATTCATCTGCGTCGAGACTTTGCCGAGCATGGTGGAGAGCTGGGTCGTCGCCGAACTAACAGGCCCGATGGTCACAGACACATCGATCGCGGCGACCTGAGCGTGAGCCTTGTCGAGAGCGGCGGCCGCGCGATCGACCGTCGGCGTCGCCTTAACGAGGGGGGCGAGGTTGAGTCCCCCGTCTACCGGCTTCAGGTTCTCGATGGACACCGAGTCGAGCACTCCGACCAGGGGGCTGATCGTCTGTGTGACGACATCATCGGTCGAGGAGGCCAATGTTCGCACCGCTGTCAGATTGGGGCCGACGAACGGGATGACCTCTGCGGCGCGCCACACAACGTCACTTGTGTCGCTCCGCGCCGAGCCCACCTTCGGCTCCAGCTTTGCCAGCGTCGCCTTCGCCCCGGTCACGTCTTGAGCTACGACCTGCGACTTGAGGGTGTTCACGAGCGGCATGGCTTCTTCGAGCGAGGACTTGGCGGCAAGCGCACGAAGGCCGATCCAGAGTCCGCAGAGGACAATGACGGCGATGAGCACGCCTGCCCCTAAGTACCACCGGAAATGGCGGGATCGCGTCTTCCGGGCGTGCGAAATCGCCACGCGCGTAGGGCGGGATTCGGGCATTGAACCATTAGAGCAGACGACTGTCTGCCGTATCTGCAAATCCGCTCGGGGAAAGCCCTCAGAATGCCTGCGTCGAACACGCTCACGCGCTATTTGATCCCGACCAGGGCTGCACGTGGCCGAAGCACTGGGAGTCGTCTGATAATTTGTCATCGAGGGGCCGTGCACACACGCCCGCTTGTCCCGAGTGCATTCCGCGCCGGGCACTGTTGCATCCGAACCGGGGATCATGAGTTCACACAACAAGCGCGCCGTTATCGTCGGGCAGGGCTACGTCGGCCTACCTGTCGCCATGCGAGCCGTCGACGCGGGTTACCACGTCGTCGGCCTCGATGTCGATGACCGTCGAATCGCAGGCCTCCAGCGCGGTGAGTCATACGTCGACGACATCCCGTCGAGTGTGCTCTCGGCTGCCCTCGCGTCCGGCCAGTACAAGCCAAGCAAGGACTACGACGACGCCGTCGGATTCGACGTCGCCGTGATTACCGTTCCGACGCCGCTCAGCGAGGGCATTCCGGACCTCAGCTTCATCGAGGACTCGGCCCGTGCCCTCTCCACTCGGCTATCGGTCGGCGCGACCGTCATTCTCGAGTCCACGACATACCCGGGCACCACCCAAGAACTGCTCGTCCCCCTCCTGGAGGAGGGCTCTGGTCTCACAGCGGGCACGGACTTCTTCGTGGGCTACAGCCCTGAACGAATCGACCCCGGTAACAAGACGTGGGGCTTCGCAAACACCCCTAAGGTCGTTTCCGGCATCGACCCCGCGTCTCTCGAGCGTGTCAAGGGCTTCTACGACGACCTCGTCGAGACGACTGTCCCAGTGAGCGGAACCAAGGAGGCGGAGCTGACTAAACTCCTCGAGAACACGTTCCGGCATGTCAACATCGCGCTCGTCAATGAGCTGGCTATCTTCGGCCACCAGCTCGGCGTCGACGTCTGGGAGTCGATCGAGGCAGCATCCTCCAAGCCCTTCGGCTTCATGAAATTCACTCCCGGCCCTGGCGTGGGCGGCCACTGCCTCCCCGTCGATCCGAGCTACCTGTCGTGGCAGGTTCGGCGCAAGCTCGGTCAGTCATTCCGGTTCGTCGAGTTGGCGAACGACATCAACGACCACATGCCCGACTATGTCGCGCAACGGCTCATGGTTCTGCTCAATCGCGCAGGAAAAGCGCTGAACGGCGCGCGGGTTGTGCTTGTTGGTCTTTCGTACAAGCGGAACACCGGCGACATCCGCGAGTCCCCGTCGCTCAGGCTCATCGACGTACTCCGAGAACTTGGCGCAGAGATCGTCGGCATCGACGATCGCGTCGAGGACCATCGGTGGCCGGCTGACGTCACACGCGCGTCGTACTCAGCGGAGACGCTCGGCAGCGCCGACGCCGTGGTTCTCCTTACGGATCATGAAGAGTTCGACCTCGCGCTGCTTTCCGAGACCTCCGCACCCGTCCTCGATACCAAGAATCGTGCGACCGGTCCCACCGTCGAGCGACTCTGAGTCGCACAACCCGAGGACGGGATCGCACCCAAGGTTCGAGCCCCGAGCCGATTCTCGACGACCTTAGTGTAGGTTTGTCGCGCTCATCCCCGAAGGAACCCGTACATGTCTGACACTCGACTGCACCGCGATCCCTGGACGCTCGCTACAGTCGTGTGGACTGCTGTGGCCCTGGTCTACGTCACGCTGATCCCCGTCGGCAATAACGTGATCCTGTACCCGCTTCTTCTGTCTTTCGCTGTACTGGCCGCCGTCAACATCGTAAGGCGCCGGATCCGGCCCGATCGCGCCCTCATCCTTCCCGCAGCGATCTGGGCTGTTTTCCTCCTGCTCGGCATCGTCACCGCGATCGCTCGTGACGCCGAGTCCTGGGAGCGCACGCTGGTTTTCTTCCTCGTCTGGCCTGCCGTTTTCAGCGTGGTCGTCGTCGGATTCGACCGCAGGGTCGTCCGCACTATCTTCCTGGTCGGCGCCTACGTGAGTGTGCTGATCGGCGTCCTGTTGTTCTTCCAGGCCCTTGCACAGGGCGGCATCCTCCCCTTCCGGCGCTTCCCGGCATGGCTCGCTGGTCCTCTTCGCATGGCAGGCGACAGCGACAGCGGAATGGTCTCTCTTACTGCAGCCCCAATGCCGCCTCTCCTCTGGTGGGGTGGAATCTGGATCGCAGCAATGTTCTGCGACCCACGAGACCAGTATCTGCCGCCCATGTGGCTGAGGATGCTCGCAGGTTCACTCGTGATCACTGGCGCGTTCGCGTCGTGGAGACGCGGCATCGTGATCGTTCTCGTGGTCGCTCCGATTCTGGCCGTGATCGCGCTCGTCGCGTTGAAAGTGCGGAATGTCAAGAGGCAGAACGGTCCGCGTCTCTCGGTCTGGAGTTTCGTCCGGTTAGCGATCGTAGCGGCGTTCGTCGTCGTGCTCACCCTCGTCGCGCAACCGCACCTGTTCTCGATGTTCACGTCCGCAGTCCGGTCGTCGAGCACGGTCGTCGAAGGGCCGGCCCCCAGCCCCAGCCCTCCAGCGCAGAACATCAACGATCCTGGCCCGCTGACTGTCAACCAGGACAATACCCTCAGCGACGAGATCAGGAAGAACGAGAGCCACAGCCTCCTGTCTCCGCGGTCCCCGGCGGACTGGATCGTCGGACGCGGTTTCGGCGCCACGATCGACAGAGGGGCATTCGAGCGACAGATCCGTCCGTGGCAGACCGAACTCCAGTACCACGCGATCTTCTACTGGACAGGCATTCTCGGGGTGATGCTCGTGATCGCAGTCGCGGTGACGGCGCTGCTCGCAGTGCGCAAGGCGTTCCGTGTCGAGGACGGTCTTCGTGGATCCCTCTACGTTGCGTCAGTGGGTGCCCTGTGCGTGCTCATGGCGAACGCGACCAACCCATACCTGCAGGCCCCCGGCCACATGTGGCCGGTGTTTCTTCCGCTCATGATCACGTCGGCGATCCTCGTCGACGAGCGGCGCAGAACCACGCGGCAGGTGGACGGAGAAGTCGTTGGAGATACGGCGATGGCCGTCGCCTCCAACCCTGCGCCAACGAACGATCGGCACTGACTCCGTGGCATCTCGACGAGGGCGCGGGACATTGATCGTCGCCAGCACCGCATCCAATGCTGTCTTTTCCCTCGCGGTGCAGCTTCTCGGCCTTGTCACCCTCGCGCCGAGCGCCTTCGGCGTCTTCTCGTTGCAATACCTTGTGTTCGCGCTTGGGGTATCCGTCGGACTCTCTACGGTCAGCGAACCGTGGCTGCGCACAGACCTCATGAAGGGCCATCGCTCGTCGTGGCCCGACTACTCAAGCGCACTGCTCTATCTCAGCGCAGCGACTGCCGTCGTCACGCTCGTGCTCTCCATGATCGTGCCCGGGCTCGAGGTCGTCGCCGTCACAGGCGCCATCGCCGCGGGCGCAGGTGTCTACCGGTCGGGGGCACGCTACCACCAGGTGCGTACGGAGCGATGGCGGCTCGTACTCGCTGCCGACGCCATCGGGGTCTTCGTAACCGTCGTCGTCTGGGCGGCGCTGTTCTTCGCCACGGACCTCGATCGCCTACTCACCCTGTCCCTCTCGTGGATGATCGGGGGACTCGCCGCCGCCGCTGTGGCTCAGCGGCCGACGCTCCAGCGACCTCGTGCGCTCGTCGTGTGGTACCGCCGCCACCGCGAACACATTGTCCCTCTTCTGAAGGACTCGTCCCTGATGGACGTCGGGTCGATCGCGACACCGTTCGCGGTTGCTCCACTGCTCGGGCTCGCCGATTTCGGTGTCTATCGGGCAGTGTCAAACGTCGCGGCACCTGTCCGCCTCGTACTGAACCCGCTCAGGCCCGTTCTTGCCGGCGCTCCGTTGCCAACTTTTCGCTCGGTTCGGAGGATCGTCCTCGTCGTGGCGCTCTCGATCGGCTTCGGCGCAGCCGCCGCCGTCGCCCTCCTGATCATCGGATCGCTCGATATCGAACTGGGATCCCTCACCGCCCTCACCGAATACGCCATTCCGACCGGTCTGTTTGTCTCAGCGAACTTCCTCACGCTGTTCTACTACATGATCGCGCGCGCACACCTCTCGGGAAACGCGCTGTTGGCCGGTCGAATCGTCCAGACGGTCTTCGCGATCGTTCTGCCCATCTCGGGCGCCCTCGCCGCCCAACTCTCCGGAGCGATCTGGTTCTACGCCGTCGGAACGGCGCTGAGCGGGGTGTTCTGGGTCATCGTGGTGATTCGGGGGCGTACGTCGCCCGCCGCGGACCTAACGTCCGAAGACGATCTGCTTCCATGATTCTGCCCATGCGTTGAAACTGTAGTCGCGTTCAATGGCCGCACGGGCCGCCGCTCCACGCCGCGCGCGGCCGTCACTGCCCTCGTCGATCATTGCGACAAGAGCCTCGCCCCACTGAGTTGGGTCTTTCGCGGCGATCCCCTCTGTCCGATCGAGCACAGTTGCATTCGCTCCAACCGGGCTCGCGACCGAAGGGAGACCAGCCGCGGAGTACTGGAGTAGCTTGTACGCACACTTTCCACGAGTCCACGGGTCGTCGTCCAATGGCATGATGCCGAAGTCTCCACGAAGTAGGTTCTCGGCATACGTCTCCGAGCGCCAGTCGAGACGGGTGACCATCGGGTCGAGGTCGCCGAGCGGCGCAGCACCCGCGCTGATGACGATCAGACGAAGGCCACGCTCTCGATGAGCCAGGAGTAACGGTTCAGCGATGGTGCGCAGATATTGCTCGGTGCTCGGCGAACCCAGCCATACGGCTGTCGGAACGTCTTCATCGCGGTGGCTCTTGACCACATACTCCGAAGGCTCGACACAGCTCGGCACGATGGCGACCTCGCGCGATAGTCTCTCCGCTTGCTCGGCCAGGAACGCGTTCCCCGCGATCACGACATCCGCCGATGCGACGGCTCGCGCCCACGTGCGTCGCTTGGACCAGATGCGCTCGGTGCGCGTCAATGGCGAGAACATCAAAGCGTCGTCAAAATCGTAAACGCCGCGTTGGGCGTTACGCAGTAGTCGTTCCTCGATCGAGCCGTTACTGAACGGGCTGGCCTGCCGTGAAAGAAGCAGAGTCCCGTCGTGTCGCGACGCTTCACGGCGCAGTCGCAGCTCGGCTCCGACCACCCCGGGCAGTCGCTTTCCAAGCGCGCCCATGCTGTTGGCCGGAAGATCGAGATAGGTTGACCCGTTCGCTTCCAAGGCGAGATGGTCGATCCAATCGAACACTCGCACTCGAGCGCTCCCTGCGCTGCGGCTGTAGCTGGTGACGAAGCGCAGGTCGGTCACAGCGGAATCTCATTCTTGCCGGTTGCCTCGATGACCACCGTCCGATGCGTAAGCCATCGACTGGCGAGTGTGATCACTGCCGCGTAGATGATGAGGGAGATCACCAGAGTGCTGTTGATGCGTGTGACGAATGGAGCAAGGAACACGGTGGTGATGCAGACACAACTTATCCAGAACACCGTTTGCGAGCGGAACCTGCGGATGAACAGCCATCCGAATCCCGCCCCCATTGCGGCGGTCGCGACAAGAACTCCTGGCAATCGGAAGTCACGGTAGAACGGCTCCAGCCAGGTGAAGACGTTCGTCGGAACGCCTGTGTCGATGAACGGGCTGATCGGATCGACGTGCGGCACACCGGGAAGCACTTTCAAGACGCTGCTGAACGTGCTCGCTCCCCATGTCTGCGGATTCCAGTCACCGATAACGAAAGTCCCTCGTACCCGTTCTGGAGGAGCATCCTGATTGTCGGAACCGGCGAGCTGTAGGAACGCCATCGTTCCTGCCGTGTAGTACTGAAACGGTGCGACAAGACCAGAGCGGCCCAGCGCACTCGCGACCGCGCCGCTGCGCAAGGACTCCTGGCCGGTCTTGTTCAGCGCTCCACCGACGCCTTGGAAGACCAGCAACGCAGCGAGTCCCAACGCGACGAAACCTCCGCCGACTCGCCAGGCGACCGGCAGTCCGTTCCACCGCTGTCTGAGGTTCCGTCTGCCTTCGACACGACCTTCATCGCGCTGCACCCGCCACTCCTGCGAGACGAGGGCCGCGCACCACAGGAGGATCGCGAGGAATATGTTCGTCCGCTGCAAGAGAGCCAGCATGCTGGCCGCCAGCGCTACTGCACCAAGTACCCGGACAACGACAGGGAACGATTTGTCGATGGCTGGGCGATACACCAGGAAGACGAATAACAGCGGTCCGAGGTAAAGCAGGAGTCGCGCAGGCAGCGGCACCGACTCGAGATACGACTCTCCGTGCGCGCCTCGAATCACCGCGGGATGGAAGAGCAGAGTCGTGATTCCGAATCGCACCTGGATGGAGGCCAAGTACACGGCGAAGCCGACGCAATAGAGCGCGAATGCTGCGTAATAGACCCCTCGGGTCGCCGCGAAGGAGGTGTTGACGGACAGCCACCCGGCGCGGCGCCGTGGCGCGATGGGCTTGCCGCGCCGGTCGAGAATTGACGAGATCAGCCAGGCGCCTAGGTTAAAGGCAACGAGCCCGGTGGCGAGCGTGAGCCATGCAACAGGCTTTGCCGTCTTGTACGCGATCAAGTTGGTCGCTATCAGCACCAAGGCGCCCGCCCAAACGAGGTTGTGGCAGAGAATGAGCAGGAACGTGCGCCGCGCGAATCGATACACGAGCACAGTTGCCGCCGCCAGCATCGCCAGCAGCAGCAGGCACCATACGAAGTTCGGGATCATTGTCGCGCTCCGATCAGCGTGAGATAAAAACGCTCCTGCGCCGCCCACACCACCGAGCGGTCGAACCGCTCGCGGGCGCGCAGCTTCGCCGCGGCGCCGAAGCGCTGCCGCAGGGCCTGGTCGGCGATCACGCGTCGCAGGCCATCCGCCAGCGCCTCCGCGTCGCCCACGGGCACGACGATGCCTGTCTGACCGTCCACGACGGAGTCGACGGCGCCCGTCGCGGTTGTCGTCACCGTCGGCACGCCTGCCGCAGCGGCTTCGAGGACCACGTTGGGGAAGCCCTCGCGCAGGGTGGGCAGGCAGAGCACATCCATCAGCGGGTAGTACCTCTCCGGATCGTTCACGAAACCAGTGGTGACCGTCGTGATACCCGGGGACGGCGGGATGAGGTCGGCGACGGATGCGTCGCCCTCCACTCCCCCGACGATGAGGAGCTGGAAGGCCGTCCCCTGATTTGCAAGACGCTCTACCGCCGCGCTGAGGACCAGCAGGCCCTTGTCCTCCGTCAGACGGCCGACGAAGCCCACCACCGGCGTCTCGGTGGAAAGGACGAGCTCGGCGCGCAGGCGGTCGAGCGTCTCCGGCGACGGCAGGGAGCGCTCGAAGGCGTCGACGTCGATGCCGTTGGAGCTTCCGTCTCCGAGGACGGTGATCGCATCCGGAGACGCCAGTTTCAGTTCCACCGCTCGGGATGCGAGGCTCGCGCTCACTGCGAGCGTCTTGGTCGCCGAGCGGATCGTGAGCCGCTCGAGGAAAGTGAAGATCCGCCTGCTCGCGCCCGTCGACGTCTCCAGGCGCAGGCCGCGGAGCATGTAGACGCGCCCTGGGACCTTGGTCAGGCGACCGGCGATACCGCCGAGCAGCCCCGCCTTCGGGGTTCCGACCGAGATCACATCGGGGCGCAGGCGGCGGAGCAGACGCACCCAGGCGATCAGCGAGCGCAGGTCGGACAGCGGGGACGGCTCACGCGCCATCGTCAGCGGGTGGACCGTCACGCCGTCGACGCCGTTCAGCGCATCCAGCCGCGTGCCGGGCGAGCACACCACGTGGACGTCCCAGCCGCGCTCGGCGAGGAACTGCGGAAAGCCCGCCATCAGTCGCAACGACAGGTCGACCGTCACGCCGAGGACGATGCGCGGCCTACGCGCGGTCATCGGCTCTCGTGCCGCTCGCGATACCAGTCGATGGTCCGGCCGAGAGCCGTCTCGAAGTCCGTAGGCGCGACATCAGGGAACAGCTCCCTGATGCGGATGCCGTCCGCTTGGGAGGCGCGCACGTCGCCGACCCGCGGCTCCACGTGCTCGACAGCGATCTCGATACCCAGGTGATCCTTCATCAGATCGATGACGCGCAGCAGCGGCGTGCTAGTGCCGAAGGCAAGGTTCACCGGGTCGGTGGAGCTGACCTTGCGCTGGACGGCGTCCAGCAGCGCGGCACAGACCGTTTCGACGTAGGTGAAGTCGCGGGACTGTAGGCCGTCGCCGTGGACAGTCAGCGGCTGGCCGTTCAGGGCGGCGTCGAGGAACTTGGGGATCACGGCCGCGTACACGTGGTCGGCGGCCTGGTATGGGCCGAAGACGTTGAAGAACCGGAAGGCGAGGGTGCGCATCCCGTACGAATAGCCGTACGCGATCGTGTAGCCCTCTGTCGCGTGCTTGGTGACCGCGTACGGGCTCATCGGGCGCGTCCAGTCGAACTCCGACTTCGGCAGCTTGGTGTTGCTGCCGTAGACCGAGCTCGACGATGCGACCACCACGTGCTCCACACCGGCGAGCCTCGCGGCTTCGAGCACATGCAGCGTTCCGGTCGCGTTGGCGTGGTGTGACGGCAGCGGGGCGGCGATCGAGCGAGGCACGCTGCCGAGGGCGGCGAGGTGCACGACGGAGTCGACGCCGGCCACGGCCTCGTTCATGGCGTCCTCATCGAGGATCGACGCCTCGATGAAGCGCACATCGACGCCGTCGAGGTTCTCCAGACGACCGGTGCTCAGGTCGTCGATGACGCGGACCTCCGCGTCGGGGACCTGAGAGGTGACGTAGCGTGCGAGGTTGGAGCCGATGAAGCCGGCGCCTCCGGTGATGAGTAGTTTCATTGGTCTTTCGAGTATTGACGTGCAGGAACACCGACCACGGTGCTGCCTTCGGGGACATCTTTGGTGACGCAGGCCGCAGCGCCGACGACGCTGCCCCCTCCGACACGGAGACCTTGCAGCACCACGCTACCGGCTCCGATGAGAGTGGATGCGCCGATATGGACCTCGCCGGAGACGATCGCGCCGGGGTTGACGGAGACGAAGTCGTCCAGCACAGCATCGTGGCCGACGATGGCGCCGGGATTCAGGTGCGCACCGCGCCCGAGCCGGACATTGGTCGAGACCTGGACGCCGGAGCAGATCACCGAGCCTGGTCCGATCTGCGGAACAGAACCGACGACGGCGAGCGGGTGGATGAGCGTGGCCGGTTCGAGCCCGGCGGCGCGCAGCTTCGCGTCTACCCGCTCCCTGATGGCAGGACTGCCGATGGCGACGACGTATCGTGCGGACCCGCCTCCGGCCAGCCAGGGGTCTATCGGGCCGAGGAATGTCACGCCCCGCGCTGCCAGACGACGGGCGACGACATCGTCGGCTCCGTCGTCGAGCACACCGAGGATGTCGAAATGTTCCGGGTCGGCCGCGTTGACGGCCTCTGCGACGTCAAGCGTCTCGCGGCCGAACCCCCCACCACCGATGACGACGAGAGGAACCGTCACGCGCCGCCTCCCGACGGCTCCGCCGCACCGAACTCCGGCATGGTGACGTGACCGTCGTGAGAGATGCCCTCGCGAACGAAGACGGAGCGCACTGTGCGCACCAGGATCAGCGCATCCAGGCGGAAGCTTCGAGTGTCGACGTACTCGACGTCGAGCTCCAGCCTGCGCTCCCACGGCACGTCGTTGCGGCCGCTCGACTGGGCGAGGCCCGTGATGCCTGGCCGCACCTCGTGGCGCCTGGCCTGCCGCGGAGTGTACCGCTCCAGGTACGAGACGAGCAGGGGACGGGGACCGACGAAGCTCATGTCGCCGCGCAGCACGTTCACGAGGCTCGGCAGCTCGTCCAGGCTGGAAGCGCGCAGGGCCTTGCCGAACGTGGTGAGGCGGTCTTCGTCTGTCACGAGTCCGGCCTCGACGTCGACCGATTTCATGCTGCGGAATTTGCGCAGGGTGAAGACCGTGCCTCCGCGGCCCGGCCGCGGCTGCGCGAAGATGACGGGACGACCGAGCTTCACGGCGACCAGCACCGCGACGACGCCGATCACGGGCGAGAGCACGACGAGCAGAATGCCGGACGCCACCGCATCCAGCAGCCGTTTGCCGCTGTCATACCCTCGCCTGCTCACGAATGCGCTCCGAGGAAACCGTGGATGCGATCCTGCACGCGGTCGAGCTGTTCTCCATCGAGCACGGAACCGCTCGGCAGGGTGATGCCCACCTCGAACAGGTGCTCCGCACTCCCGTCGACGACGGCGCCCGCGTCGGCGAACGCCGGCTGCAGGTGCATCGGCTTCCACAGCGGACGGCTCTCGATCTGGTCGGCGTTCAGCCACTCGCGCAGCTCTTCGGCCGTCCAGCCGGACTCGGATGGCTCGACCAGGATGGAGGTCAGCCACTTGTTGTCGGCCTCGTCGCCAGCCCCCTGGAAGATCGTCACACCGGGAACCGGCGCGAACAGGTCGCGGTAAAGCTCGCGGACGGCGGCGCGGCGGGCGATCATGCCGTCGAGGCGGGAGAGCTGCGCGCGACCGAGCGCCGCGAGCAGGTTGCTCATCCGGTAGTTGTAGCCGATGTCGACGTGCTCGTAGTGCACGACGGGCTGACGCGCCTGCGTCGCCAGGTAGCGAGCGCGGGAGGCGAGCGACTCGTCGTCGGTCAACAGCATCCCGCCACCCGACGTGGTCAGGATCTTGTTGCCGTTGAAGGAGAGCGCGGCGGCGACGCCGAACGAGCCCGCCGGCTTGCCGCGATAGCTCGCACCGAGCGACTCCGCCGCATCGGCCAGCACCGGGATCCC
The DNA here is from genome assembly GCF_044765685.1 of Leifsonia sp. NPDC102414. Taxonomy (NCBI): domain Bacteria; kingdom Bacillati; phylum Actinomycetota; class Actinomycetes; order Micrococcales; family Microbacteriaceae; genus Leifsonia; species Leifsonia sp. NPDC102414. Next base: position 277,680 of record NZ_JBIWKN010000004.1, on the reverse strand, counting down.
GTAGCCCTCGGCCAGCGGAAGGATCGCGTCGTAGTCGGCCGACCGACCGAGCAGGTCGACGGGGACGATCGCGGCGACGTTGCGTCCCTCGGCGGAGAGCTGCCCGAGCGCCTGCTCGAGCAGGGCAGGGGAGATGTTGCCTGTGACCGGGTCCGCGTCGACGAAGAACGGCGCCGCGCCCGTGTATGCGATGGCGTTGGCCGTCGCGGCGAACGTCATCGTCGCCGTGACCACCGTGTCGCCCCGACCGACACCCAACCCGAGAAGAGCGAGATGCAGCGCGGCCGTGCCGGATGACAGGGCGACAGCGTGCTCGACGCCGACGCGCTCGGCGATCTCCCGTTCGAAGCCATCGACGTCGGGGCCGAGCGGCGCGATCCAGCCGGACCGCATGGCGTTGAGGACATACTCCTGCTCGAGGTCTCCGACATCCGGCGAAGACATGTAGATCTTGGAACTCACCGCGTCACTCCCCCGAGGCTTCCGCGCTCGATTCCGACGATCGCCGTCTCGGCCTGGTCGTCCTCCCAGCGGCGCTGCCACTCCGAGCGGTCGAGCCTGCTCGGATCGATGGGCAGCACGCGGGCGTGCGAGATGAGCGAGTGGGTGCGATGCGCGCCCTGCTCTCCGACGCCGGTCAGCTCCTCGTGCAGCTTCTCGCCGTCACGGAGGCCGGTGTAGATGATCTCGAGGCTCTTGCCTGACTGAGCGATCATGCGCCTGGCGATGTCCAGGATGCGCACCGGCTTTCCCATGTCCAGGATGAGCACCTCGCCCGGCGAGCCGATCGCGCCCGCCTGCATCACCAGCTGGCACGCCTCCGGGATGGTCATGAAGTAACGGGTCGCATCCGGATGCGTCACCGTCAGGGGCTTGTTGGCCGCGATCAGCGCCTGGAAGGTCGGCAGGAGCGAGCCTCTGCTTCCGAGCACGTTGCCGAACCGCACGGACAGGTACGAGTGACCCGTCTCCTTGCCCGCCCACGCCGTGAGGCGCTCTGCCGCCCGCTTGGAGTGGCCGAGGATGCTCGTGGGGTTGGCCGCCTTATCGGTGGAGATATTCACGAACGTCTCCACGCCGATGTCCATCGCGGCACGAAGCACATTGAGGGTTCCGAGGACGTTGGTCTTCCACGCCTCGTCCGGATACTGCTCCAGCATCGGCAGGTGCTTGAGCGCTGCCGCGTGGAACACGACCTCCGGCCGACGCGAGACGAAAATGCGCTTGACGGCGTCGGCGTCGCGGATGTCCGCGAGGATGACGTCCGTGGAGTCGAGGAGCCCATGGCCGGAGATCTGGAGCTGCGTCTGCTGGAGTCCGGTCTCGTCGCGGTCGAGCATCATCAGTTCCGCTGGGCCGAATTTCGCGATCTGCCTGCACAGCTCTGAGCCGATCGAGCCGCCGGCCCCTGTGACGAGGATGCGCTTGTTCGACAGATAGTCGGCGATGGATGCGACGTCGGTGTCGACCGGGTGCCGACCGATGAGGTCCTCGATGGACAGGTCGCGCACGTCCTTGAGGGTGGTGCGTCCGTCGTTCACGTCATCGAGCTCCGGCAGCACCTTGACCTTGAGGCCGACGGTATCGGCGATGGTGGTGACGCGCTGGAGCAGGTTGGAGTCAGCCCTGGCGACGCACACGATCAGCGCCGTCGCGCGCGTGGCGTTCGCGACCTTGACGATGTCCTTGAACCGGCCGAGCACCGGCACACCCATCAGGTGCAGGTTGCGCTTGCTCCTGTCGTCGTCGAGGAAGCCGACGGGGATGTACTCGGACTCGCGGTCGGTGAGCATCCTGCGCACCATCAGGCTGCCCATGAACCCGGCCCCGAGCAGAAGAACGGGTTGCGCATTGTCCGGGCGCATCCGCTGGGCGACGTACATGCGCTTGAGGTAGCGCACCGCACCCATCAGGCCGTACGCGATGAAGCCGGAGATCAGCATGAGGCTGCGCGGCACGCCGATCTGGCTGGAGAAGATCACGACGGGCACGGACGAGAAGAGCGCGATCGTCACCACCGTGTACGCGACGGCGCGGGCCTCCTCGAAGCTGCCATAGGTGAAGCGGCCGCGATAGACGCCGAACGTCCAGCCCAGGAGGAGCTGCAGAATGATGACGACCAGGCAGAGGAAGAGCACGGGGACCCAGTGCACCCTTGAGACCACGAAGTCGTAGCGGAACACGACGGCAGCGACGACAGCGAGCACCCACGCGACCGCGTCCGTCAAATACTGGACGCCGAAACGAATGAAGATCGACTCACCACGCGCTCGCGTCTCATCTTGGACGTGAGTGCTCCAAAGCCAGTTCTTCACGGACATCGGTGGTGCTGACTCGCTTTCGTATCACGGCTGCAGCGGGGTTGGCACAACTGCAGTCGCCATTTTCCCACACATCCTCGAGGTTTTCGTACCCTACGGTATTTAGCACGCGTTAAGGGCCGGGACGCGCGAGCACCCCGGCCCTTGTCAGGCGGCGGCCGGAGCCGGTCCGCCTACTCCCATTCGATCGTTCCCGGCGGCTTCGACGTGACGTCGAGCACGACGCGGTTGACGCCGTCGACCTCGTTGGTGATGCGGTTGGAGATCTTGGCGAGCAGGTCGTACGGCAGGCGGGTCCAGTCCGCCGTCATGGCGTCCTCGCTCGAGACAGGGCGCAGCACGATCGGGTGGCCGTACGTACGTCCGTCGCCCTGGACGCCGACGGAGCGCACGTCGGCGAGGAGCACGACCGGGCACTGCCAGATCTCGGTGTCGAGACCGGCCGCGGTGAGTTCGGCGCGCACGATCGCGTCGGCGTCGCGGAGGAGGTCGAGGCGCTCGCGGGTGACCTCTCCGACGATCCGGATGCCCAGGCCGGGGCCCGGGAACGGCTGGCGGCCGACGATGACCTCCGGCAGGCCGAGCTCGCGGCCGATGGCGCGCACCTCGTCTTTGAAGAGGGTGCGCAGCGGCTCGACGAGCTCGAACTGCAGGTCTTCCGGGAGCCCGCCGACGTTGTGGTGGCTCTTGATGTTCGCCGTGCCGGAGCCGCCGCCGGACTCGACCACGTCCGGGTACAGGGTGCCCTGCACGAGGAAGCGGATCGGGTCGCCCTCGCTGGCCGCCTCGGCGATCAGGTCGGCCTGGGCCTTCTCGAAGGTGCGGATGAACTCGCGGCCGATGATCTTGCGCTTCGTCTCCGGGTCGCTGACGCCGGCGAGAGCCGAGAGGAACTGCTCCTCCGCGTCGATGGTGACGAGACGGACGCCGGTGGCCTTGACGTAGTCCTCCTCGACCTGGCGGGCCTCGTCCTTGCGGAGCAGGCCGTGGTCGACGAAGACGCAGACGAGCTGGTCGCCGACGGCCTTGTGCACGATGGCCGCCGCCACAGCGGAGTCGACGCCGCCGGACAGACCGCAGATGACGCGGCCGGAACCCACCTGGGCCCGGATGGCTGCGACCTGGTCGGCGATCACGTTGCCGCTGTTCCAGTCGGCGGGGATGCCCGCTGCGCGGTGGAGGAAGTTCTCCAGCACGGCCTGGCCGTATGCGGAGTGCTTCACCTCGGGGTGCCACTGCACGCCGTAGAGCTTGCGCTCGTCGTTGGCGAAGGCCGCGACGGGGGTGGAGTCGGTGGATGCGAGGACCTCGAAGCCCTCCGGCGCCTTGGACACAGAGTCGCCGTGGCTCATCCACGCGGTCTGCTCTTCCGGCTGGCCGTCGAGCAAGACGCCCGAATCCGAGATGCGCACCGCGGTCGAGCCGTATTCGCGCAGTCCGGTGTGGGCGACCTCGCCGCCGAGGGCGGTGGCCATCACCTGGAAGCCGTAGCAGATGCCCAGCACGGGGACGCCGAGCTCGAAGATCGCCTCGTCGAGCTGCGGCGCGCCGTCTTCGTAGACGCTGGACGGTCCTCCGGAGAGCACGATGCCGGACGGCTTCTTGGCGGCGACCTCCGCTGCCGTCACGGTGTGCGGCACGATCTCCGAGTAGACGTTGGCCTCACGGACCCTGCGCGCGATCAGCTGCGCGTACTGCGCACCGAAGTCGACGACGAGGACCGGGCCGGACGGGTTGGCCGAATCGGCCCCTCCGAGCAGGTCGGCGAATGCTGGATCGGTGCTAATTTGATGCCTCCACGAGGGTCGCTTCCTCGGCCTCACGGCCGGCCAGATAGGACTTCACCTGCTTGGTGATGCGCGTCTCCACGAAGAACGAGAGGAACGGGACGACGCCACCGAGGGCGATCGCGACGAACTTCGTGAAGTTCCAGCGCATCAGGCTCCAGAGCCGGAAGTCGGAGAAGAGGTACACGACGTACAGCCAGCCGTGTGCGATCAGGATGCCCGTGCTCAGGTCCACGCCGGTCGGCGTCACAGGATCGTTCACCGGCACGAAGGCGAAGACGCCGTGGTTGCCGAACGCGAACATCTGGTAGCCCATGCCGTACTTGATGATCATCTCTACACAGAGGAGCAGCAGCATGATGCCGGTGATGTATGCGAACACCTGGTAGAACCGGAGCGCCCCGCGGATCTTCGGGAAATCGGCGAGCTTGGGAGCGAGGGGCATGGGTCTATTCTACTTTCCCGAGCTGCGTCGCCGTTCCGGCCGCGAGCTCGCGCAGTTCGTCTTCCTTCTCCTTCGCGTCCTTCACCAGGCGATACCAGAGGAAGACCGCGAATCCGGCGAAGATGATCCACTCCGCCGCATAGAAGATGTTGAGCCAGTTGAGCGTGCGCTCCTGGATGGGCGGGGGCGACTCGATCTTGGTCAGACCGGCCGGAGGCGTCTTCTCGACGACGTAGGCCGAGTACACGTCCATGCCGTCGACGCCTGTCCAGAGGTTGTAGAGCGCCGCGACCGACATCATCGTCATCACCGTCGGGTGTTTCTTGTCCGTCGGCGCCTCCGGGCCCTCCGTCGGCAGCAGACGGCCGACGATCGCCTGTTCATCGGCCGGCTCTGCTGCGAGACGCTTCATGGCGGACGTGGCGGTCGCCTCGTCGGCCGCCCAGCCGCGCGCGACCGCGAGCGCGACCGGCTTCGCGCCGTCCGCGCCTGGCACGGTCACGTGCGCGACGACCCACCAGCCGGAGGTTCCGTGGTTGAGGCGGCCCTTCAGCAGCTGGTAGTCCTCTGGCACGAACGACCCGGTCACCGTGACGTACTGGCCTGTCGCCGTGTCGGCGATCGGCCCACCCGGCTTCGCCACCTGCGCAAGCGGCAGGACCGTCTCGCTCGGCACGTCGACGACCGTGCCCGCTGCGACGGCGCGCTCGAGCTGCCACTGGCCCAGCCACGCGAATCCACCTGCCAGCAGGAGAGCGAAGACCAGCGCGCCGATCCAGCGAGGGCGCAGCATCATCTGGAACAGCGTGGTCTCTCCACTGCCGGTGGTCGTGCTAATGGCTCAGTCCCGCTTTCGGTCGCTGCTGTCTTGCTGCATGGCCTGGTCGACGACGCGGTCGATGGCCTGCCGGGTGTCGTCCGAGCGCGCCTCAGGGTCGAGGTCGGCCGTGGCAGCCTCCACCAACGCGATCTCCTCGTCGAGCATCGGATCGCGTTCGGGTTTCGTGGCGCGCTTCTTCTTCTGGCGTTTGCCGGTCCGAAGAATCATCGCACCGATCTTCTCGGAGTTTGCTGCGAGGATCGGGCCGATGACGGCCATGATCAGCACGTAGAGCCCGGCGAACGGCTGGATGCGTTCATCCAGCCCTGCGCTCAGCGACAGCGTCGCGAGGATCAGCGCGAATTCGCCGCGGTTCTGCAGGATGACCGTGGTGTTGATGCCTGCCTGTGCGCCCATCCCGTTGATCCACGCCACGAACTGTCCTGCGAGGATGTTCAGCACGATCGTGAGCAGCACGGCCAGCAGCACGGGAACGACCACCGATGGGAACTGGGCGGCGTTCAGCGCAAGACCGAAGTTGAGGAAGAAGAACGCGGCGAAGACGTCGCGCAACGGGATGGCGATGTGCTCGATCTTGTTGCGGTACTTCGTGGCGCCGAGCACGAGACCGATCAGGAACGCTCCGATCGCGTCCGTGACGCCGAGCACCTCCCCGATCCCGGCGAACAGCACTGCGAAGCCGAAGAACAGGATGGTGAAGAGCTCGTCGTCCTTGGTGTGGAACAGCTTCGAGACGTAGCGGCCGCCCCAGCGCGCGATAGTGAACATCACGACGAGGAACGTGAATGCGATGCCGAGTTTCGCGACGATCGGCCAGAAGTCCGTCTCGCCGCTCAGCACCACGGAGACGATCGCGAGGTAGATCGCGATGAAGATGTCCTCGACCACGGTGACGCCGAGGATCATCGGGGTCTCGGTGTTGGCCAGACGTTTCAGCTCGATCAGCAGCTTGGTGACGATCGCGCTGGACGATGTCGCCGTCATGCCGGCGATGATCAGCGCCTCGCGCGTCCCCCAGCCGACCATGAAGCCGAAGATGAGGCCGACGCCCATGTTGACGACGATGTACGAGCCGCCGGAGATGATGAGCTTGCCGAAGTTGCCGAAGAACTCGTCCTGATCGAACTCCAGGCCCAGATTGAACAGCAGGAGGATCAGACCGAAGATCGCGATCAGCTCGATGTAGTTCGACTCGAGATTGAGCGGGAACCACCCGGTGTGCGGGCTGGCGAGCAGCCCGACGATCATGTAGATGGGGATCGCGGGGAGACCCACCAGCTTGCCGAGGCGCCCGAGCACGTATGCCACGAGCAGGAGGACGCCGAGAATGATGAGGTCTTCGCCGAGATGCATGGCTACCCCCCTGGCGGTGCGTCGACGGTGGCGCGCACGGGCAGCTCACCCGAGCGGAAGAAGGCGAACGCCTTGGCGACCTTCTCTGGCGACCCTGCGACGACGAGCGTGTCGCCGGGAAACACCTTGAAGTCGGGGGCGGGCGCCGGGTTCGCGGAGTCCCCGCGCACGACGGCGACGACCGTCAGTCCCGCGATGCCGCGGTCCGCAGGGCTGCCGAGCTGCTGCCCTGCGATGTGGTCTTCGTAGTCGACGCTGAACCAGTCGATGCTGAGGCCAGGGATCTGGTCGAGCGCGGTCAGCGACTCGGTGATCTGCGTTCCGCCGAGCAGTTCGGCGAGCGTGTGGGCCTCGTCGTCGTTGAGGCGCAGCGACACCTTCGTCACGTCCGCGCCGTCTTCGTGGTCTGAGAAGGTGATGAGGTCGCTGTGCCCGGACCGGTGGGCGATCACGCCGACCTTTCCGCCATCGTCTGTGACGAATGTGTGCAGCACCCCGACCCCGGGCAACTTGACCCGTCGAACGTCAACCATGTTCCGTCTCCAATTGTGTTGGGGGCAGGTGCACCAAGAATACCGGAGCCACCTGAAGGTGGCTCCGGGCTTGATGGTGTACGGGCCCTACTTCGCCGTCTTTGGCGCCTTCTCGGCTTTCAGTGCTGCTGCGTCGACATCCACGATGTCCGGCGCCTCCAACCGGATGCGGTCGGCCGACTCGTCATCCGGCTGCAACTGGCTCGCCCGCTCGGCGGCGACGCGCTCCAGATACGTCCGCACCTCGCGCTCCTCCCGCGCCTTGTCCCAGCCGAGCACTCCGGCCAGGAGGCGCGCGGCGACCGGAGCGGCCGAGACGCCGCGGTCCCACGCCTCGATCGAGATGCGGGTGCGCCTGGCGAGCACGTCCTCCAGGTGCAGGGCGCCCTCGTGCGACGCCGCGTACACGACCTCCGCGCCGATGTAGTCGTCCGCTCCCGGCAGCGGGTTGCCGAGCTCGGGGTCGTCGCGCACGAGGTCGAGGATGTCCTCCGCCATCGTGCCGTACCGGTTGAGCAGGTGCTCGATCCTGGCGACATGCAGGCCGCTGTCCGCTGCGATGCGCTTGCGCCTGTTCCACGCGGCCTGGTAGCCCTCCGCGCCGACCAGCGCGATGTCCTTCGTCGCACTGCTCGGGATCTTGCCGTCGAGCGCATCCACTGCCGCGTCGATCGCGTCCTTCGCCATGATCCGGTACGTGGTCCACTTGCCGCCGGCGATCACGACCAGGCCGGGCACGGAGTGTGCGACCAGGTGCTCGCGGGACAGCTTGGAGGTCTCCTCCGACTCGCCGGCGAGCAATGGGCGGAGCCCGGCGTACACGCCCTCCACGTCTTCACGGGTCAGCGGGATGCCGAGCACCGCGTTCACGTGGGCGAGCAGGTAGTCGATGTCCGCCGCGGTCGCTGCCGGGTGCGCCTTGTCGAGGTGCCAGTCGGTGTCCGTGGTGCCGATCAGCCAGTGCCTGCCCCACGGGATGACGAAGAGCACGCTCTTCTCGGTGCGCAGCAGCAGGCCCATCTTCGACTGGAACCTGTCGCGCGGCACGACCAGGTGGATGCCCTTGGATGCGCGCACCTTGAACTGGCCGCGCTCCCCCACCATCGCCTGGGTGTCGTCCGTCCACACGCCGGTCGCGTTGACGACCTGCTTGGCGCGGATCTCGAAGCGCTCGCCTGTCTCCAGGTCGTGCGCCTGCACGCCGACCACGCGCTCGCCCACCTTCACGAAGCCCTCGACGCGCACCCTGGTGGCCACGTGAGCACCGTAGTGCGCGGCCGTGCGTGCCAGGTTCGCGACGTAGCGGGCGTCGTCCACCTGGGCGTCGTAATACGTGATGCCTCCGACGAGCGCGTCGTTGGCCAGGCTCGGGATGGCGCGCTGCACCTGCCGCTTGGACAGGTGGCGGTGGTGCGGAACCCCCGGCGGGCGCAAGCCGGTGTAGGAGAAGATGTCGTAGAGCATCATGCCGGCGCCGACGTACGCGCGCTCGATCACCCGCTTCTTCAACGGGTAGAGGAACCGCACCGGCTTCACGAGGTGCGGCGCGATCCGCTGCAGCAGCAGCCCGCGCTCGATCAGCGCCTCGCGCACCAGCCGGAAGTCGAGCTGCTCCAGATACCGGATGCCGCCGTGCACCAGCTTCGACGACCTGCTCGACGTGCCGGATGCGAAGTCACGCGCCTCGACCAGGCCGACGCTGAGACCACGGGTGACGGCATCCACTGCGCTGCCGGTGCCGACGATGCCGCCTCCGACCACGAGGATGTCGAGCTCGGTGTCTTTCAGCGCAGCGATCGCATCAGCTCGCTCTGCCGGGCCGAGCCGTGACGGATACGTCACGGCGGGGTTGGACGTCGATCCTTGTGTGACCATCGTTCTCTCCCTCACTCGGCCGCCTTCGGCCGACTCTTACTGCGCTTGGTACGGTGCGACGACGACCTCGACGCGCTGGAACTCCTTCAAGTCCGAGTATCCCGTGGTTGCCATCGAGCGTCGCAGGGCTCCCACCAGATTCGCAGAGCCCTCTGCGACCGGCGCCGGTCCGTAGAGGATCTCCTCGAGCGGGGCGACCTGTCCGACCTCGACGCGGTTGCCGCGCGGGAGCTGCGAGTGGTGCGCCTCCGCACCCCAGTGGTATCCGCCGCCCGGTGCGTCCGTCGCCCTGGCAAGCGTCGTGCCGAGCATGACGGCGTCCGCTCCGCAGGCGATGGCCTTGACGATGTCGCCGGAGCTGCCGAGCCCGCCGTCCGCGATGACGTGGACGTAGCGTCCGCCCGACTCGTCCATGTAGTCGCGGCGAGCGCCGGCGACGTCTGCGACGGCGGTCGCCATCGGCGCGTGGATGCCGAGGGTGGAGCGCGTGGTGGACGCTGCGCCGCCGCCGAAGCCGACGAGCACGCCGGCTGCGCCGGTGCGCATCAGGTGCAGGGCGGCGGTGTACGTGGCTGCTCCACCGACGATGACGGGCACATCCAGCTCGTAGATGAACTTCTTGAGGTTGAGCGGCTCGACGCTCTTGGAGACGTGCTCTGCCGAGACGGTGGTGCCGCGGATCACGAACAGGTCGACGCCTGCTGCGACGACGGTCTCGTAGAGCTCCTGGGTTCGCTGCGGCGAGAGAGCGCCTGCGACCGTGACGCCGCCCTCGCGGATCTCGGCGAGGCGCGCGGTGACGAGCTCCGGCTTGATCGGCTCCGCGTAGATCTCCTGCATCCTGGCCGTGGCGTTCTCGGCGGACAGGGAGCGGATCTCGGCGAGCAGGGGCTCAGGGTCTTCGTAGCGGGTCCAGAGTCCTTCGAGGTCGAGGACGCCGAGGCCGCCGAGCTGGCCCATCATGATCGCGGTGGTCGGGGAGACGACCGAGTCCATGGGAGCTGCGAGGAACGGGATGGAGAACTGGTACGCGTCGATGGACCACGACACCGACACATCCTCGGGGTCGCGGGTGCGCCGGCTCGGAACCACAGCGATGTCATCGAAGGCGTAAACGCGGCGAGCGCGCTTGGCGCGCCCGATCTCAATCTCCATACTCACCCGTTCAGTCTATGGCGGAGGGCTGGCAGAGTGGTCTCATGACCGTCGAAGCCTCCCCGCTCTCCCAGCTCAGGATGCGCACCAGCGAGAAATGGCGCGCATATCCAGACGACGTCCTCCCGCTCTTCGTCGCCGAGATGGACTACCCGCTCGCCGAGCCGATCGCGGATGCGCTGCACGCCGCCGTCGCGCGCTCTGACACCGGATACATCGGGCCGGACGACAGGGCGAAGCGCGCGTTCGCGGGCTTCGCTTCCTCCTCCTGGGGATGGACGGTGGAACCGGAACGCACCCTCACGACCGCGGATGTGAGCGTGGTGATCGTCGAGTCGCTGCGACTGGCGATCGAGCCGGGCGACCGCGTCATCATCACTCCCCCGGTCTATCCGCCGTTCTACGAGTTCATTCCAGAGGCCGGCGGCGTGGTCGAGGAGGTGCCGCTGCTGTCGTCGGAGACCGACGGCTGGTCGCTCGATCTGGACGGGATCGAGCGCGCATTCGCCGGCGGCGCCAGGGCGTTTCTGCTCTGCAACCCGCACAATCCCCTGGGGCTGGTCCACTCGGCGGAGCAGCTCGCCGCGGTGGCCACGCTCGCTGCGCGCTACGACGCGACGGTGGTGAGCGACGAGGTGCACGCACCGCTGACCCACACCGACGCGACGTTCACGCCGTTCCTGTCTGTGTCCGCGGACGCGCGCCGCCACGGCATCGCCGCCCACGCCGCCAGCAAGGCCTGGAACCTCGCAGGACTCAAGTGCGCGCTCTTCGTGACGGCGGACGACAGGATGACCGACCGCATCCGATCGCTGCCGGTGGAGGTGGAGGTGCGCACTAGCCACTTCGGGCGCATCGCGACAGAGGCCGCATACCGCGACGGACGCGACTGGCTGGTGGATGCGCTGGCCGCGATCCAGGCCAACCGCGCGCTGCTCGGCACCCTGCTGGCCGACCAGCTCCCCGATGTGCGCTACCGCGAGCCGCACGCGAGCTACCTCTCCTGGCTGGACCTGCGCGGGCTCGGCTGGGGCGACGACCCCAGCGCCCGCATCCTGTCGGAGGCGAAGGTCGCGCTGAACCCCGGCACCGACTTCGGAGCGCAGGGCGCCGGGTTCGTGCGGCTCAACTTCGCGTGCTCGGCAGAGGTGCTGACCGAGGCGATCGCGCGCATCCACCGGATGCGCTGAGCCCGGATCTCAGCGCGCCCGCGCCACGCGCCCCTCGTCCCACACCGGCTCGTCCGCCTCGTAGACCTCGCCGTCCTCGCCGAACACCAGGAACCGGTCGAAGCCGCGCGCGAACCAGCGGTCGTGCGTCACGGCGACCACCGTGCCCTCGAAACCCGCCAGACCTTCCTCCAGCGCCTCGGCCGAGACGAGGTCGAGGTTGTCGGTCGGCTCGTCCAGGAGCAGAAGGGTCGCCCCTGACAGTTCGAGCAGGAGGATCTGCAGGCGCGCCTGCTGGCCGCCGGACAGCGACTCGAACGTCTGCTCCGCTGCGGCGGCGAGTCCGTAGCGGTCGAGAACGCGGCTGGCCGCCTCTCGCGGCATCCCGTCTCTGCGGTCGTCGCCGCGATGCAGGATGTCCAGCAGGGTCCTTCCTACCAGCTCCGGATGCTCGTGGGCCTGCGCGAAGAGCCCGGGCGCCACCCGCGCGCCGAGCTTCGCAACGCCCGTGTGCGGAACGGGTGCTCCGGCGACGTCCGCAGACGCGAGGTGCCCGGCGGCAGGGTCGGGGTCCGTCCCTCCCGCCGCGAGAAGCCGCAGGAAGTGCGACTTGCCTGAGCCGTTGGAGCCGAGCACCGCGACCCGCTCGCCGAACCAGATCTCGGCGTCGAACGGGCGCATCAGCCCGGTCAGTTCCAGGCCGTGGCACTCGACGACGCGACGTCCTGTGCGCGCACCGGTGAGGCGCATCCGCACGTTCTGCTCGCGCGGGCGCGCCTCTGGCGGGCCGGCCTCCAGGAACTTCGCGAGCCTGGTCTGCGCCGCCTGGTACGCCGAAGCGAGATCGCTGTTGTACTTCGCCTTCTCTTTGAACCGCAGCACCAGCGCTTTCAGCTTGGCGTGCTCCTCGTCCCAGCGCCTGCGCAGCTCCCCCAGCCTGGCCATGCGCTCCTCGCGCGCCGCGTGATAGCCGCCGAAGCCGCCGCCGTGCGTCCACGTGGTGTTGCCCGCCGCGCCGAGCTCCAGCGTGACGATGCGGTCGGCGGCGCTGGCCAGCAGCTCGCGATCGTGCGAGACGAGCAGGACCGTCTTCGGCGTCGAGCGCAGCTGGTCTTCCAGCCAGCGTTTGCCAGGCACATCCAGGTAGTTGTCCGGCTCGTCGAGCAGCAGCACCTGGTCAGGCCCGCGCAGCAGCGCCTCCAGCACGACGCGCTTCTGCTCGCCACCGGAGAGGGTCCGCACGGTGCGGAGCCTGGCGCGCTCGAACGGGATGCCGAGGGCGGCGACGGTGCAGTGGTCCCACAGCACCTCGTGCTCGTACCCGCCCGCATCCGCGTACTCGGCGAGCGCCGTCGCATAGCGCAGCTGGGTGTCCGTCTCGTCGCGCACGATGATCGCGTCCTCGGCGGCGATCAGCCGCTCGGCCGCCCCGCGCACCGTAGGCGGAGCCACCTGGATGAGCAGGTCGTGCACGGTCCGGTCGTCGCGGACGTGCCCGACGAACTGATCCATCACCCCGAGCCCTCCGTCGATGGCCACCACGCCGGAATCCGGCCGGAGCTCGCCGCGGATGATGCGCAGCAGGGTCGACTTGCCCGCACCGTTCGCGCCGATCAGCGCGGAGACACGGCCGTCGCCGACCCGGAAGCCGACGTCGTCGAGCAGAGGCCGTCCGTCGGCGAGGGTGTACGAGACACCGGCGACGTCGATGTGACCCATGAGGAGAACTCCTGATCTGGATGCGGACAAAGCCTTCCAGAATAGACGAAACCGCCGCCCACGGGGAGGGGACGGCGGTTTCGTTCAGCGGAGTGACCCGGCGTAGCCGAGCTCAGCGTGTGTAGTTCGGCGACTCCACGACCATCTGGATGTCGTGCGGGTGCGACTCCTTGAGCCCTGCGGGGGTGATGCGCACGAACTTGCCGCGCTCCTTGAGCTCGGGGATGGTGCGGGCGCCGACGTAGAACATCGACTGACGCAGGCCGCCGAGCAGCTGGTATGCGACGGCCGACAGCGGGCCGCGGTACGGCACCTGACCCTCGATGCCCTCGGCGATGAGCTGCTCGTCGCTCGGAACGTCCGCCTGGAAGTAGCGGTCGCGGGAGTACGAGGTCTTCTTGCCGCGGGTCTGCATCGCACCGAGCGAGCCCATGCCGCGGTAGTTCTTGAACTGCTTGCCGTTGACGAAGACCAGGTCTCCCGGCGACTCCGAGGTTCCGGCGAGCAGCGAGCCGAGCATCACGGTGTCCGCACCGGCCACGAGCGCCTTCGCGATGTCGCCCGAGTACTGCAGACCGCCGTCGGCGATCAGCGGCACCCCGGCCGGGCGCGCGGCGAGCGAGGACTCGTAGACCGCGGTCACCTGCGGAACACCGACACCGGCGACGACGCGGGTGGTGCAGATGGAGCCGGGTCCGACGCCGACCTTGATCGCGTCAGCGCCGGCGTCGATGAGTGCCTGAGCGCCGGAGCGGGTGGCGGCCTGGCCGCCGATCACGTCGACGTGCTTGGCGCGCGGCTCGTGCTTCAGCCTGCTGATGATGTCGAGCACGCCGCGGCTCTCTCCGTTGGCCGTGTCGACCACGATGACGTCGACGCCGGCGTCGATGAGGGTCATCGCACGCTCCCAGCCGTCGCCGAAGAAGCCGATCGCTGCGCCGACGCGCAGCCGGCCCTCGTCGTCCTTTGTGGCGTTCGGGTACTTCTCGCTCTTGTCGAAGTCCTTGACCGTGATGAGCCCGCGCAGGCGACCGTCGGCGTCGACCAGGGGGAGCTTCTCGATCTTGTGCTCGGCGAAGATGGCGACCGCGGAGTCCGGGTCGATGCCGACAGGAGCGGTGATCAGGGGCATCCTGGTCATCACGTCGCGCACATAGGTGGTGGTGCGCTCGAACGGCGACACGAAGCGCATGTCGCGGTTGGTGATGATGCCGACGAGGGTGCCGTCCGCCTCGACCACGGGGAGGCCGCTGACGCGGAACTGGCCGCAGAGCGCATCCACTTCTTCTACGGTGGCGTCCGGGGTGGTGGTGACGGGATTGGTGATCATGCCCGACTCGGACCGCTTGACCTTGTCGACGTGCGCCGCCTGGTCTTCGATCGAGAGGTTGCGGTGCAGGATGCCGATGCCGCCCTGCCGCGCCATGGCGACGGCCATGCGGGACTCTGTGACGGTGTCCATCGCGCTCGAGAGGAGCGGAGCGGAGACCGAGATGCGCTTGGTGAGCCGCGAGGAGGTGTCGACCTCACTCGGGATGACGTCCGTGTACCCGGGAAGGAGCATCACGTCGTCGTAGGTCAAACCGATGAAACCGAACGGATCCGACTGATCCATTTCACCCCTTAGTCGTTGCGGAGTTGGAAGAAGTCCGCCGCCACCAGCGCCTGCGGATAATCAATCGTAACGGCAGAACCCTGGTGGTTTATTCCACGGTCGCGACGTCGAGTTCCGCAGCTTTCCGGCCGGAGCGGCTGGCGACGATCATGTCGACGCACAGGATGAGCAGTGCGAACCACACGATGGCGAAACCGAACCAGCGCTCTGGCGGCATGGCCTCGTGCAGCACCACCACGCCGACCAGGAACTGGATGAACGGGGCGAAGTACTGGATGAACCCCATGTAGACCAGCGGCAGCCTCCGCGAGGCAGCGGCGAAGAAGAGGAGAGGCACGGCGGTGATGACGCCGGTACCGACCAGCGCGATCGTGTGCCAGACGCTGACCGTGCCGAGCGTGACGCCGACCGTCGCCCCGACCACGACGAGCTGTACGATGGCGACGGGGGTCAGCCACATGGTCTCCAGGGTCAGCCCGGAGACCGCATCCACTGCCCCACCGACGCGCTTCTTGATGAGGCCGTACAGTCCGAACGAGAAGGCCAGGATGAGCGCGATCCACGGCATCGAGCCGTAGCCGATCGCCAGGACGACCACCGCGATCACGCTCACGCCGACCGCCACCCACTGCGCGACCCGCAGCTTCTCGCGCTGCACGAGCACGCCGAGGAAGACCGTCACGATCGGGTTGATGAAGTACCCGAGCGCCGCCTCGACGACATGGCCGCTGACCGTCGCGAGCACATAGGTCTGCCAGTTGACGTAGATCAGCGCTCCAGCGACGCCCATGGTGAAGACGACCCGCTTGTTCAGCAGCAGGGAGCCGAACGCGCGCCATTTCCTGGTGACCGTGAGCAGGATGGCGCAGAAGACCAGCGAGAACAGCACCCGCCACGCGACGATCTCCCACGCGCTCGCCGGCACGAGCGACAGGAAGTAGATGGGCAGGATGCCCCAGAGGACGTACGCGGAGATGGCGTAGACGAGACCGGAGCGACGGTGTTCGGACAGGGGCTTGGCGGTGACGGGCTCGCTCTGTGATGTTTCGCTCTGGGGCACGGAGTGATCCTACGCGCGACGAGGGACACGGAGAACGACGAAGGCCCGGATGCGCGTGCGCATCCGGGCCTTCGAACAGCCTGTCGTCAGCGGACGACGACGGCCAGAACGTCGCGAGCGGAGAGGACGAGGTAGTCCTCTCCACCGAACTTGACCTCGGTTCCGCCGTACTTGGAGTAGATCACCTTGTCGCCGACGGCGACGTCGAGCGGAACGCGGTTGCCGTTGTCGTCGATGCGGCCGGGGCCGACGGCGACGACTTCGCCCTCCTGCGGCTTCTCCTTGGCAGTGTCGGGGATGACCAGACCAGATGCAGTGGTCTGCTCAGCCTCGACCTGCTTGATGACGATGCGATCCTCGAGCGGCTTGATGGAGACCGACACGGTTGACCCTCTTTCCTACAAACACAGGCGTGAACAAAGACGTGAGTTAGCAGCCTCATAGTGAGAGTGCTAACACGAGTTTAGAGGGTGCGTTAGCAGTCACGCAACGTGAGTGCCAAGAGGGTGACGCGGAGGAGGTAGCGTGAGTCGCATGGACCGGTCGGAACTCGTCGAGCTGCTCTCCACCGAGGGGCTGCGGCTGCTCGATTCGCTTCCGCCGTACCACTCGGAGCGCGACGTGCTCCGGATGGTCAGCGACCTGCGCAAGGCAGGCCACTCCCCCGGGCTGGTCGCCGCCGTGCTCACCCAGGCCAAGCTCCGCTCGAAGGCCACGGCCAAGTTCGGCGACTTCGCCGAGCGGATGCTCTTCACAGAGGCCGGGCTCGAACAGGCGACCAGGCTGCCGGTCGCCGCCCGGCACGCCGGACGCTTCCAGTCGGCGGGGCTCGAGCGCGTCGCCGACCTCGGCTGCGGCATCGGGGGCGATGCGCTCGCCATCTCCGCGCTCGACATCGAGGTTCTCGCCGTCGACGCCGACGAGGTCACCGCCGCGATCGCCAGCTACAACCTCGCCCCGTTCCCCCGCACGACGGTGGAGCACAGGAAGGCGGAGGACGTCGACCTGCGCTCGTTCGACGGCGTCTTCCTCGACCCGGCCAGGCGAACGGCAGGGCACGGCCAGACCTCCCGTCTCACCGACCCGGACGAGTACTCCCCATCCCTCGGCTTCGCCTTCGAGCTGGCGACGGGACGGTCCGTCGGCGTCAAGCTCGGACCCGGCCTCGACCGCGACCTCATCCCCTCCTCCGCTGAAGCCCAGTGGGTCTCGGTGGACGGCCAGGTGGTCGAGATGGGCCTCTGGTTCGGTGTGCTCGCGCGCCCTGGCGTCGGCCGCGCCGCCCTGGTAATCAGAGGCGACGAGGCCAACGAGCTCACCGCGCGCGCTGACAGCGACGACGAGGCGACCGGCGGGCTCGGCGACTACCTCTACGAACCGGACGGCGCCGTAATCCGCGCCAGGCTGATCGGCGACCTCGCGCGCAGCGTCGACGGCCGGATGCTCGCGGACGGCATCGCGTACATCACCTCGGACACCCTCTCCACCACACCGTTCGCCACGGCTTTCCGCGTGATCGAGACGCTGCCGTTCAACGAACGCGACCTGAAGCGCGCCCTCCGCGAGCGCGGCATCGGCACCCTGGAGATCAAGAAGCGGGGCGTGGATGTCGACCCTGCCACGCTCCGCAAGCGCCTCTCCCTGAGCGGCTCGGCGTCCGCGACCTTGCTGCTCACGCGCGTGGCAGGCAAGCACACGGCGATGCTGGTGGAACGCATCCACTGACCCGATCGACTGGCCGGAGACGACGATGGGCCGGGACACGCTCGCGCGCATCCCGGCCCATCGGACAGCCGGAGGATCAGTATCCGCTGTAGTAGTTGCTGCTCGCGCTCACGGCGATGATGAAGATGATGATGACCACCCAGATGATCACAGAGAACAGCACACTGACGAATCCGGTGATGATGCCGGTGAGCCAGAAGCCCTTCGCGGCCGGTTCCTTCCTCTTGCCGATGAAGCCGAGGATGATCGCGGCGACGCCGAACGGGAAGCCGATGCCGTAGACCCAGCCGAGCACGACGCCGATGATGCCGCCGACCATCGACAGGATGCTCAGCGTCGGGGACTTGGCGGGCGCCGCGTACGGCTGCGCGTATCCGGGGGCAGGCTGGCCGTATGCGGGCTGGCCGTATGCGGGCTGGCCGTATGGCTGCTGCTGGCCGTACGGCTGCTGCTGGCCATAGGGCTGCTGCTGCCCGTACGGCTGCTGGCCATACGGCTGCTGCTGGCCATACGGCTGCTGCTGCCCGTACGGCTGCTGCTGACCGTACGGCTGGCTCGGTGCCTGCGGCTGCTGGCCGTAGCCCGCGGGCGGAACGGGCGCCGCCGGGGGCACGGGCGCTGCCGGCGCCTCGGGCGGGACGGGAGGAACCGCGCCGGTCTGCGCCTCTCCGGTCGGCACGTCGCCGCTCTGTGCGTTGGGGTCCACCGGCTCCGCCGGCACGTTCGGATCGGTCATGAGACCCATCTCCTTCAATCCTGAGAAATTCCTGTAACGCAGCCAATGCTGGCAGCGCGTGCACAGGGGTGTCAACGACAGTCCCCCATCGGCGCCCCCTCGAACCACCATACCGATCGGGATGCGCCACCGTGAGCGTCCGCACAGGAATGGGGACCGCAGTACCACTCGGTCCGGCGGCCGCGCGATACCTCGGTCGTATCCGCGCCCCCGCAGGTCAGCGCATGACCTGGATCTCGGTGACAGGGAGGGTCGAGTCCGCCGAGAAGCCGAGGGTGCTCGGCTCGTGACCGGCCATGATCAACTGAGCGCCCAGAGCGGCGATCATCGCCCCGTTGTCCGTGCACAGCGACAGGGCGGGGATGCGCAGCTCGACCCCCGCGGCCGTCGCCCGCTCCTGAGCCACCTGCCGAACCCGCGCGTTCGCGACCACTCCTCCGCCGAGCAGCAGCCGAGGGACGCCGTGGTCGGCGCAGGCGGCGAGCGCCTTGGTGATCAGCACATCCACGACGGCCTCGCGGAACGAGGCGGCGACATCGGCGACGGGCACGGGCTCTCCCGCATCCTGCCGCTGCTCGACCCAGCGCGCGACCGCGGTCTTGAGCCCGGAGAAGGAGAAGTCGTACCTGTGGTGCTCCAGGTCTTTCGGCTTGGTCAGGCCGCGGGGGAACCGGATGGCCTTCGGGTCTCCGTCGACGGCGACCCTGTCGATCTGCGGCCCGCCGGGATACGGCAGCCCGAGGACGCGCGCCACCTTGTCGAACGCTTCGCCCGCCGCGTCGTCGATGGTCTCGCCGAGCAACTCGACGTCGGTCACCAGGTCGCGGACGAGCAGCAGCGAGGTGTGGCCGCCGGAGACGAGGAGCGCGATCGTCGGCAGCTCGACGGGGTGACCCTCTCCGCCGTGGGCGTCGAGGAGGTCGGCTCCGACGTGGCCGACCAGGTGGTTCACCGCGTACAGCGGCTTGCCGAGCGACAGGGCGAGCGCTTTCGCCGCACCGACGCCGACCATCAGCGCGCCGGAAAGCCCCGGCCCGCTAGTGACGGCGACTGCGTCGACGTCGGCCAGGTCGATGCCGGCGTCGGCGACCGCTGTGCGCAGCGTCGGCGTCAGCGCCTCCAGGTGGGCACGCGCTGCGACCTCAGGAACGACGCCGCCGTAGCGCGCGTGCTCGTCCATCGACGATGCGATGGTGTTGGCGAGGAGGGTCGTCCCCCTGACGATGCCGATGCCGGTCTCGTCGCAGGAGGTCTCGATGCCGAGGACGAGGGGGTTCTCTCTGTTCATGCCGTCGTCTCTGTGGTCGTGGCGATCGTCGTCTGCGGGGCCGGAACGGCGAGCCGCATCACGATCGCGTCGACGCCGTCCGGCTGGTAGTAGCGGGGACGCACGCCGATCTCCTCGAAGCCGAGCTCGCGGTACAGGGTCTGCGCCCCCGGGTTGTCCGCGCGCACTTCGAGGAACACCTCACGCGCCCCTCGCTTGCGCGCCTCGCCGATCAGCGACAGCATCAGCACGCGGCCGAGCCCCCTGCGGCGGGCGTGCGGGGCGACGGCGATGGTCTGGATGTCGCCCTCGCCTGCACCCTCCGGCGCCAGCAGTCCGGCGTAACCGTCGATCCGCTCCGGATGCTCAGGCTCGAACGCGACGAGGTAGTACCCGTTCGCGCTCGCCACCTCGGAGCGCATCGAGTGCTCCGACCACGCATCGGAGACGAAGGTGGCGCGTTCGAGCTGCATGATCGCATCCACATCGTCGTCGGTGGCGCGCCGGAGCTGCCAGGCGGTCACGCGCTCACCCGCTTGGGGCCGGAGGAGAGCGTGACGTCCGGCGACCGCAGGTAGAGCGGCTCGTCGGCGTCGAACGACAGCCCGTTCGCGTAGCGCAGCTCGGCGATCATCCCGAGCGCGCCGGCCGAGACAGTGGATGCGTCGAACCGGGTCATCCCTGCGTGCGGCAGGTCGTCCGGCTTCGTCAGTCCAGGGCCGTCCAGACGCACCGGGATGCCGTGCTCGTCCACCCCGGAGTACGCGGACCAGTACAGCTCCTTGCGGCGGGCATCCGTCACCACCAGCAGCTCACCCAGTGTTCGCGCGCGGTAGCGCTCGAACGCGACGGCGTCGTGGCTGACGACGGGCACGAGCGGCTTCCCAGCGCCGAAGGCGAACGCCTTGGCCGCCGCGATGCCGACGCGCAGCCCGGTGAACGGGCCGGGTCCCATGCCTGCGACGACGCCGGACAGCGCGCTCACGGGAACGCCGGACTCGGCCAGCACCGCCTCGATCAGCTCGCCGATGACCTCGGCGTGCCGCATGGTGTCGGCCTCCGTGCGCTCGGCGATGACCCCGCGGTCACGATCGACCACGGCCACACTCGTTCCGGCGGAGGTGTCGATGGCGAGAAGCATGGATCAAGCCTAAACGGGTTCCGGCGACGAGCCGGAGGCCCAGCGGGGGCCGTACCCGTTCACCGTGACGGTGCGCGGCTCGTCGGCGTCCAGCTCGGCGTCGTCGTCCGTGTCGTCCTCGCCGTCGCTCGCGGAGTCTCCCGCCACGTCCGCGGCGCCCGTGGGCCGCGCGATCTGCACCTCGAGCCACGACTCCGTCACGCCGTCGAGCATCCCCGCGCCCCACTCCACCACCACGACGGAGCGGGCGAAGTCGATGTCGAGGTCGTCCAGCTCCAGCGCGCTGCCGAGGCGGTATGCATCCACGTGCACCAGCGGCGGTCCGCCGACGACGCTCGGATGCGTTCTGGCGAGCACGAAGGTGGGGCTCGTCACCGGGCCGCGCACCTGCAGGCCGTCGCCGATGCCGCGGGTCATCGTGGTCTTGCCTGCGCCGAGCGGGCCGCTCAGTACCACCAGGTCGCCCGCGCGCAGGATGGCCGCCAGCTCGACGCCGAAGGTGTGCATGTCCGCAGCGGTCGGCACGACCCTGGTCACCGGCGGCCAGACGTAGCCGGTCACGGCATCCCCACGTAGCGGCGGCGCACTCTGGCGCCGATGCGCGTCACGATCTCGTAGTTGATGGTGCCCGCGGCCTCCGCCCAGTCGTCCGCGGACGGGACGCCCGTGGCAGGGTCTCCGAAGAGGACGACCTCGTCGCCGACCTGCACGGGATGGTCGTCGACGTCCACCACGAACTGGTCCATGGCGATGCGGCCGCAGACGCGGAACGTGCCACCTGCGATCGCAACGGGGGCGGTGTTGGAGGCGTGGCGAGGGATGCCCTCCGCGTAGCCGAGCGGCACGAGCGCCAGGGTCGTGTCGCCTGACGTGCGATAGGTGTAGTCGTAGGAGACGCCGGTGCCAGCCGGCACGCGGCGCACGGCAGCGACGCTGCCGCGCAGGGTCATCACCGGACGCAGCCCCAAGTCGGCGCTCGACCGGCCGGCGAGCGGCGACAGGCCGTAGATGGTGATGCCCAGGCGCACCAGGTTGAATCGCGTATCCGGGATGGTCAGCGCCGCGGCGGACGCGGCCAGGTGACGCAGCTCTGGTCGCAGTCCCGCAGCCGCAGCACGGTCGAGACCCCTGGTGTAGACGGCGACGGCGGCGCGGTCGTCCTCCGGCGACGCGTTCGAGACGTGACTGAAGACGCCGCGCACGACGATGTCACCCGCGTGCTCCAGCTCGCGGGCACGGGCGAACGCCGCATCCCACTGCGGCTCGGAGATGCCGTTGCGGCTGAGGCCCGTCTCCAGCTTCAGCTGCACGAACGCCTGCCCGTGCAGGACTCCGCGCTCCACCAGGGCGCGCCGCGCGGCCGCGACAGCGTCGAGCTGCGCGATCGAGGACACCCCGATGTCGACGCCGGCGGCGATGGCGGGGGCGAAGTCCGCATCCGGGTCGTGCAGCCAGGCCAGCAGCGGCGCCTCGATCCCGGCGTCCCTCAGCTGCATCGCCTCGGTGAGGTCGGCGACGCCGAGCCAGTCCGCTCCCCCGGCGAGCGCCGCCCGCGCGCACTCGACGGCGCCGTGGCCGTACGCGTTCGCCTTGACGACCGCCATCACGTGCTCGGTGCCGACCACCTCGCGGAGATGCGCGACGTTCGCCGCAAGCGCCCCCAGGTCGATCACGGCCTCGCGGAAGTCCGCGCGCTCCTCGGTCTCGTGAGCGATGGTCAACTGTCCCTCTCCGTCACCACGAACGCCGTCGCCACCCCTGCGTCGTGCGTCATGGTCACATGGATGTGCGCGATCCCCCGCTCGCGCACGTCCCTTTCGATCACGTTGTGGAGCACGAAGCCAGGGTTGCGCTCGTCGTCCGCGACGATCTCCATGTCGTGCCAGCGCACGCCCTCCGAGCCGCCGAGCGCCTTGATGAGCGCTTCCTTGGCCGCGAAGCGCGCCGCCAGCGAGTGCACAGGCAGGCCGCGCTCCGCGTCGGTGAAGAGCCGTTCCCGCAGGCGCGGCGTCCGCTCGAGCGAGCGGGCGAAGCGTTCCAGGTCGACGACGTCGACCCCGATCCCGGCGATCACGGCCCCTCCGTCACTCGACGGTGACGGACTTGGCCAGGTTGCGCGGCTGGTCCACGTCGAGACCCTTGGCCGCGGAGAGCTCCATGGCGAAGATCTGCAGCGGCACCACGGCGAGCAGCGGCTCGAACAGCGGAGCGGCGAGCGGGATGCGGATGACCTCGTCGGCGAACGGCAGCACGGCGGCGTCGCCCTCCTCCGCGATCGCGATGACGCGGGCGCCGCGGGCGCGGATCTCCTGGATGTTCGAGACGACCTTCTTGTGCATCTCGTCCGACCAGCGCGGGCTGGGAACGACGACGAAGACCGGCTGGCCGGGCTCGATCAGTGCGATCGGGCCGTGCTTCAGCTCACCGGCCGCGAAGCCCTCCGCGTGGATGTACGCCAGTTCCTTGAGCTTCAGCGCACCCTCCAGGGCGATCGGGTAACCGACGTGGCGGCCGAGGAAGAGCACGGAGCGGGTGTCGGACATCCACCTGGCGAGCTGCGCGATCGTCTCGTGCGATTCGAGCACGGAGGCGATCTTCTCCGGAACGGCCTGCAGCTCGTCGATGGCGTCGTGCTGCTGCGTTTCGGACAGCGTGCCGCGCACGCGCGCCAGGTGCAGGCCGAACAGGTAGAGAGCGGTGATCTGCGCGACGAAGGCCTTGGTCGACGCGACGGCGACCTCTGGGCCGGCGTGCGTGTACAGCGCGGCGTCCGATTCGCGCGGGATGGTCGCGCCCTGCGTGTTGCACACGGAGATGGCGGTCGCGCCTGCCTCGCGGGCGTACTTGACGGCCATCAGGGTATCCATCGTCTCGCCGGACTGGCTGATCGAGATGACGAGGGTGTTGTCGGTGATGACGGGCTCGCGGTAACGGAACTCGTGGCTCAACTCGACCGTGACGGGCACGCGCGCCCACTTCTCGATGGCGTAGCTGCCCACCAGGCCCGCGTAGGCCGCGGTGCCGCAGGCGATGATCGTGATGCGGTCAATGGTCGAGAGCTTGTCGTCGCCCAGCACGTCCAGCTCCGGGATGTGCACCGTGCCGTCGACGATGCGGCCGCGCAGGGTGTTCGCGACCGCGTCTGGCTCCTCGGCGATCTCCTTGGCCATGAACGACGACCAGCCGCCCTTCTCTGCGGCGGAGGCGTCCCAGGCGATCTCGAACGGCTCCACCTCGACCGGGGCGCCGGAGAAGTCGGTGACGGTGACCGCATCCGGGGTGATGGTGACGATCTGGTCCTGGCCGATGGCCAGCGCGTTGCGGGTGTGCTCGACGAACGCTGCGACGTCGGAGCCGAGGAAGTTCTCGCCGTCGCCGAGGCCGATCACCAGCGGCGAGTTGCGGCGCGCGCCGACGACGACGTGCGGCTGGTCCTTGTGCAGTGCGAGCAGCGTGAACGCGCCCTCGAGGCGGGAGACGACGCGCTGGAACGCCTCGTTCAGATCGCCCGTCGTGCGGTACTCGCGGCCGAGGAGCACGGCGGCGACCTCGGTATCCGTCTCCGACTCGAAGGTGAAGCCGTCCGCGAGCAGTTCGTCGCGCAGGGTGGCGAAGTTCTCGATGATGCCGTTGTGGATGACGGCGAGCTTGCCGTCGTCTCCGAGGTGCGGGTGGGCGTTGCGGTCGGTCGGTCCGCCGTGGGTCGCCCAGCGGGTGTGGCCGATGCCCGTTCCGCCGTTCGGGATGGGGTGCGCCTCCAGCTCACCGGCGAGCGCGGACAGCTTGCCCGCCTTCTTCGCCGTGCCGAGCTGGCCGTCCGGGCCGATCACGGCGATACCGGCCGAGTCGTACCCGCGGTACTCCAGCCGCTTCAGGCCGCCGAGCAGGACCTCAACACTCTTGTCGGTACCGACGTACCCCACGATTCCACACATGCTGCCGATTTTAGCCTGGCGCGACACCCTAGACTTGTCGCCTATGGCGGTGAACGGCGCAGCACAGGGCGTATCCACAGGCAACGGCGACTCGTCCCCGTTCGTCGAGCTGAGCAGAGCCGACTGGGCCGACCTCGCGCAGAGCACGCGGCTTCCGCTCAAGGAGACCGAGATCGTGCAGCTCCGGGGCCTCGGCGATCCTCTCGACATGCGCGAGGTCGAAGAGGTCTACCTGCCGCTCAGCCGCCTGCTGAACCTCTACGTCGGCGGCGCGAAGCAGCTGCACAGGGTGACCAGCCAGTTCCTCGGCGAGCGCGCCGCGAGCACACCGTTCGTGATCGGCGTCGCCGGTTCCGTCGCCGTCGGCAAGTCGACCATCGCGCGCCTGATGCGGGAGCTGCTGTCCCGGTGGGACGACACACCCCGCGTCGAGCTCGTCACCACCGATGGGTTCCTGCTGCCGAACGCGGAGCTGGAGCGTCGCGGCCTGATGGACAGGAAGGGCTTCCCCGAGTCGTACGACCGCAAGGCCCTCCTGCGCTTCGTCACGGCCGTCAAGAGCGGCGCGGCCGAGGTGCGCGCGCCGTTCTACTCGCACCTCAGCTACGACATCGTGCCGGACGCCGAGATCGTGGTCCGGCGGCCGGACGTCCTCATCGTCGAAGGGCTCAACGTGCTCCAGCCTGCCGGCGGGGGGAACCGTCTCGCCGTCAGCGACCTGTTCGACTTCTCCGTCTACGTGGATGCGCGCACCCGCGACATCGCGCACTGGTACCAGGAGCGCTTCCTCAAGCTGCAGCGCGGGGCGTTCACCAACCCCAAGTCGTACTTCCACCGCTTCGCCGAGCTGACGGAGGAGCAGGCCAGAGCGCGCGCATCCAGCATCTGGGAGTCGATCAACGAGCCGAACCTCACCCAGAACATCCGGCCGACGCGCTCCCGCGCCAAGCTGGTGCTGCGGAAGGGCGCCGATCACACGGTGAGCTCCGTGCTCCTGCGGAAGCTCTGATCAGGGCATAGATCCCCCAGGCGTGCATCACCGGGGTTTTCGCGCTCTGTTATCTAAAGCGCGCGTTATTCCATCATGAGGTATGGCCGCTCCACACTCTCGCGCCGCCGAGCTGTTCGGCGAGCGCGTGCGCGCGGCCAGGATCGCCCTCGGCCTCTCACAAGAGGACGCAGCGCACCTCGCCGACATGCACTCGACCAACTACGGACGGATCGAGCGCGGGGAGGCCAACGCCGAGCTCCACACGATCGTGCGTCTGGCGACAGCGCTGAACGTCGATCCGGGCGACCTGCTCAAAGGCCTCTACGGCGACGAACTGCTGCCGAAGCGCACACGGTCGTACACGGTCGCCGATTTCATCGCATCCAGGAAGGCGGCGGGCGGCCGCTGAGCCGACCGGGAGACATCGTGCCGACACAGCGTTCGAACGCCGCAGCGATCCTCGGCGACCGCATCAGGGATGCCAGGATCACTCTCGGCCTTCCGCAGGCGGACATCGCGCACCTCGCGGGGATGGACGTCGCGAACTACGGCAAGCTCGAGCGCGGCCAGAGCAATCCGACCCTGGAGACGCTCGTGCAGGTGTCCACCGTGCTCGGCACAGACCTGGGCGCCCTCACCGCCGGACTGAGCGGCACGGACATGCTTCCGCCGTCGGAGCGCGTGTTCACGGCCGCGGACTTCATCGAAGCCCGCGGCCGCAGAAACCGCTAGAGCGACAGCCGATCGCGCACGACGGTCGCGAGCTCCTCGGCGAGGCGCTCTGCCGTGTGGATGTCCGCCGCCTCGACCATCACGCGCACCAGCGGCTCCGTGCCGGACGGGCGCAGGAGGACGCGGCCGGTGTCGCCGAGCGTCGCTTCCGCCGTCTGCACGGCCGCCTTGAGGCCGTCGTCCGTGTGAACAGCGTGGTGGTCGACGTTCTTGACGTTCACCATCACCTGCGGGTACACGGTCATCACCTGGGCGAGCTCCGCGAGGGTCTTGCCCTGGCGCGCCATCTCGCTGAGCAGGTGCAGGCCGGTCAGGATGCCGTCGCCGGTCGTGGCGAACTCGCGCATGATGACGTGCCCGGACTGCTCTCCACCGAGGGAGTAGTCGTTCTGGTTCATCTCCTCGAGCACGTAGCGGTCGCCGACCGCCGTCTCGACCACCCGGATGCCGTGGTCGCGCATCGCGAGCTTCAGCCCGAGGTTGCTCATCACCGTGGCGACGAGCGTGTCGTCGCGGAGCTTGCCGCGCTGCTTCATGCCGACCGCCAGGATCGCCATGATCTGGTCGCCGTCGACCACCTTGCCGTTCGCGTCGATCGCGAGGCAGCGGTCGGCGTCGCCGTCGTGCGCGATGCCGACGTCCGCGCCCGCCGCCAGAACGGCGGCGGCGAGGTTGTCGAGGTGCGTCGAGCCCACCCCGTCGTTGATGTTCATCCCGTCCGGCGAGTCGCCGATGACGGTGACGCGGGCGCCCGCATCCGTGAACACCTCAGGAGAGACGCCGGCGGCTGCACCGTGGGCGCAGTCGAGGACGACGTGGATGCCGTCGAGGCGGTGCGGCAGGCTCGCCAGCAGGTGCAGGACGTAGCGGTCCTCCGCGTCGGCGAAGCGACGGATGCGCCCGACGGCCGCGCCGGTCGGAGCCAGCTTCTCGAGGGAGAGGTGCTCCTCGATCCTGTTCTCCACGATGTCGGGCAGCTTGGTGCCGCCACGGGCGAAGATCTTGATGCCGTTGTCCGGCGCCGGGTTGTGCGATGCGGAGACCATCACGCCGAAGTCGGCGTCGAAGTCCGCGATCAGGAACGCGGCCGCCGGCGTCGGGATGACCCCGGCGTCGTACACGTCGATGCCGGAGCTGGCGAGCCCGGCGGATACGGCCGCAGAAATGAACTCGCCCGAGACACGAGGGTCACGGGCGACGATCGCCGACGGGCGCTTGCCCGCGGCACGCCGCGCCTCCGCGCTGCGGCCTTGCGTCAGGACAGCAGCAGCTGCCTGAGCAAGGCCGAGCGCGAGGTCGGCGGTGAGACTACCGTTCGCGAGTCCGCGGACTCCGTCGGTTCCGAAGAGGCGTGGCATGAACCGAAGCCTAAGCGCTGTCGACGCTTAGCGCTTGGAGAACTGCGACGCCTTGCGGGCCTTCTTGAGACCGGCCTTCTTGCGCTCGATGACGCGAGCGTCACGAGTGAGGAAGCCTGCCTTCTTGAGGGTGGCACGGTTGTTCTCGCGGTCGATCTCGTTGAGGGCACGAGCGATCGCCAGGCGCAGCGCGCCGGCCTGGCCGGAGGGGCCACCACCGGTGATGCGTGCGATGACGTCGTAGCCGCCGATGAGGTCGAGGACCTTGAACGGGTCGGTGATCAGCTGCTGGTGCAGCTTGTTCGGGAAGTAGTCGGCGAACTCACGGCCGTTGACCGTGATGCTGCCGGAGCCGGGAACGAGGCGCGCGCGGGCGATGGCCTGCTTGCGACGGCCGACGGCCGCACCGGGAACGGTGAGGACGGGACGCTGCGCCTGGGGGGCCTCGGAGGCCGGGGTCTCGGTCGAGTAGGACTCGACGTTGTCGGCCTGGGCCGACTCGATGCTGTCTGCGATCTTCGCCACGATGGTGATAATCCTTTATCTCTGAGTCTGAAAGGTCTGTCGGTCGCTTACTGAGCGACCTGGCCGAGGGTGTACGGCTTCGGCTGCTGGGCGGCGTGCGGGTGCTCGCTTCCCGTGTAGACCTTCAGCTTGCGGAGCTGGGCGCGGCCGATCGAGTTCTTGGGGAGCATTCCACGGACAGCCTTCTCCACAGCGCGGATCGGGTTCTTCTCGAGGAGCTCGGCGTAGGTGACAGCCGTGAGGCCGCCCGGGTAACCGGAGTGGCGGTACGCCTTCTTCTGCGCAGCCTTGGCGCCGGTGAGGGCGACCTTGTCCGCGTTGACGATGATGACGAAGTCGCCGGAGTCCATGTGGGGGGCGAACGTCGCCTTGTGCTTTCCACGGAGGAGAGCGGCGGTGTGGCTGGCGAGACGGCCGAGCACGACGTCAGTCGCGTCGATGATGACCCAGTCGCGCTGGATCTCGTCTGCCTTCGGGGTGTAAGTGCGCGTCACAGTAGTGGCTGCTTTCTGTATCGAACGGAGGTGTTCGTGAATCCCACTCCCTGGCTGTTCCACTCCTGGATGAGGAGGGAACCTGCCCTTCGGAGGGCTCACGTTCGTGTGTCGCACCGCAGAGGCGCGGACACCAAAGATCAATAGTACGCG
Organism: Leifsonia sp. NPDC102414; assembly: GCF_044765685.1. Classification (NCBI taxonomy): domain Bacteria; kingdom Bacillati; phylum Actinomycetota; class Actinomycetes; order Micrococcales; family Microbacteriaceae; genus Leifsonia; species Leifsonia sp. NPDC102414. Next base: position 248,750 of record NZ_JBIWKN010000004.1, on the reverse strand, counting down.
ACAGGCGGGATGCCGGTCAAACCGCGGGCGGGAAGCACTCAGCCCCAGGGTTGAAAACCGGGCGAATGCGATGCGCCTGCTCCGTCAGCACCATAGCGTGATGCGCATGGTCAAGCTATTCCCCGTCGCTCAGCGCTCCATCGAGCCCGTGATCGCGATCGCGTTCTTCCTGTTCTGGGCGTTCGCCGAGGTCGGGCGGCACCAGCTCGTCGCAGGAACGCTCCGCTACACCCTGCCATGGTGGGCTGCGCTCCTCGGCCTCTCCTTCGCCATCGCGATCTGCCGGATCTGGCCGATGATCGCAATGGGCGTCTCCATCGTCGTGGCAGTCGGTCAATTGCTCGTTCCCGCGGCGGCCTTCGGGGCGGGATACGGATCGACGGACTGGCCGATGGCGGTCGGTTTCCTCCTGGTGGTGATCGGCGTCAGCGCGTTCATCCCGAGCAGGTGGCGGGCTTTGTCATTCGCATTCGCGATCGCACTGGCGGTTTCCACACCCTTCGCCGGTGGACCGATCACTCTCGACAGCCTTTTCGTTCTCGCCACCTCGCTCCTTGCATTCGTCTGCGCCTGGCTGCTCGGCTTCTTCGGCCGCGCCTGGCAGCAGAAGCTGCGCAGCGAAGCGCTCCTCGCCCAGACCACCGACGAGCTGCGCAGCGCAGAGGTCGACCTGCTCGTCTCACAGGAGCGCGACAGGATCGCCCAGGACGTGCACGACATCATGGCGCACTCGCTGTCCGTCATCATCGCCCAGGCGGACGGCGCGCGGTTCGTCGCTCCGGCCCGCCCAGAGGCGGTCTCCGAGTCGCTGGAGAACATCGCCGCGTCCGCCCGCACCTCGCTCACGGAGGTGCGGATGCTCATCCAGACTCTTGTCGCCGACCCCATCGGCCACTCCACCCCGACTGTCGACGACGTCGGCGAGTTGGTCGAACGGATGCGGACGGCAGGGCTCGCCGTCGAGCTCAAGCAGTTCGGAGACGCCGACCCGCTGACCGGAGCGCAGGAGCTCGCCGTCTACCGGATCGTGCAGGAGAGCCTGACGAACGCGCTCAAGCACGCGGGGACGGAGCCGTCCGCCCGCGTCTCGCTCGACTGGCGCGGCCAGGGCCTCGCCATCGCGGTGACCTCCAGCGGCACTCCAGGGGAGCGGGAGACGCAGACCACGAAGTCGCGCGGCCTGTACGGGATGCACGAACGGGCACGGCTCGCGGGCGGTTGGCTCACCGCGGGGGTCGACGACGACGTGCCAGGCGGATACGTCGTCACCGCGTTCATCCCCACCGCGGCCGTCGGGCAGGCGTCGTGAGCGCGATCCGGGTGGCCGTCGTCGACGACCAGGTGCTCTTCTGCTCCGGCCTCGCCATGCTGATCGAGTCGCAGCCCGACCTCGCGTTCGCGGGGTCTGCGCACGATGGGGAGGCGGCGGTCGCCCTGGTCGAGCGCGAACGGCCTGACGTGGTGCTGATGGATGTGCGGATGCCCGTGCTCGACGGAATCGCGGCGACCGAGCGCATCCTGTCCGGTGTCCAGCGGGACGGCGCCGGCCTGGACAGTGCCCCGAAGATCATCGTGCTCACGACGTTCCAGCGGGACGAGGCCGTCGCCCGCGCTGTGCGGGCCGGCGCATCCGGGTTCATCATGAAGGACACGACGCCCGAGTTCGTGCTCGCCGCCATCCGCACGGTCGACGCCGGTCACGCGGTGATCGCCCCGAAAGACACCGCAGAGTTGTTCGGCGGGCAACGGCGTGCCCCCGTGCCCGACGCGATCGCCGACCTCTCCGCCAGAGAAAAGGAGGTCTTCCTCCTCGCGGCGCGCGGGCTCAGCAACGCCGAGGTCGGCCAGACGGCATACATCAGCGAGGCGACGGTGAAGAGTCACATGCGGAGCATCCTGGCGAAGCTGGCGCTCACCTCGCGCGTGCAGCTCGTCGCGTTCGCCTACGAGAACGGGCTGGTGCGCTGAGCCCGGCCTAGAGCGTCCGGCGCGCCCTGGTCTGCTCCGCGCGGATCGCGAGCCCGACATCGTCCGGGTAGCCGACCTGCTGGAGCGTCAGGCCGCGGGCGGGCATCACCGCGAACGCGTTGGTGCGCTGCTGCCCGTCGCGCAGCGCCACCAGCTCTTCCGGTGTCAGCTTGCCGTTGCCGACCCCGACGCACGCTCCGACGAGCGAGCGCACCATGCTGTGGCAGAAGGCGTCGGCCTTCACCTCGGCCACGAGCACCCCGTCGTCGTCCCGGCCCCAACCGAAATTCTGCAGGGTCCTGATGGTCGTCGCGCCCTCGCGGGGCTTGCAGTAGCTCGCGAAGTCGTGGAGCCCGAGCAGGCCGAGCGCCGCCGCATCCATCGCCTCGACGTCGAGCGCGGAGGAGACCCAGGCGGTGCGGTGCCGCTGCAGCGGGTCGCGGAGGGATGCCGTGTCGGCGATGCGGTATTCATAACGCCGCCAGATCGCGGAGAACCGCGCGTCGAAGCCGTCCGGCGCGATGCTCGCCGCCGTAACGATCACGTCGGGCACGGGGCCGAGGACCCCGTTGACCCTGCGCGCCAGCACCTCGGCAGCGGGGAGGACGGGCAGCGAACCCCTGCGGCGGCGCAGGACGGCGACCTGCGGTTCCGTGAGGTCCACGTGGGCGACCTGCCCTGTCGCGTGGACGCCGGCATCCGTGCGTCCGGCGACGGTCAGGATGGGCGCGTCGCCGTACCGACGGAAGATCGTCGCGAGGGCCGACTCCAGCTCGCCCTGCACGGTCCGCTGCCCCGGCTGGCGCGCCCAGCCGTTGAACTCGGTGCCCTGGTATGCAATGTCGAGGCGGAAGCGGGTCGTCACCAGGTCGTTCACATCACGATTCTACGGAAGGGCCGACCACTGTCAGGAGCCGTTGCTATCGTGGTCCCTTCGCGATCCCCCGACCCGCTATGACTCCACAGACTTCTCCCTCCCCCAGCACAGCGCCCACCAGAATCCACCAACCGCATCCCGTTCGACAACATCCGGCGTCCCCCCAACGGCTCACCGTCCGTCCCGCCATCGCTGTCCGGCCGGCCGGGCACCCGCCGTTCGCAGGCAGGGCGGCCCGCCGCTACGCCGGCCTCGACGGGCTGCGCGCTCTCGCCGTCGCCGCCGTGCTCGTCTACCACCTGTTCCCCGGCATCCTGCCCGGAGGTTTCATCGGCGTCGACATCTTCTTCGTGGTGAGCGGGTTCCTCATCACCAGTCTGCTGATGCGCGAACGCTCCAGCACAGGATGGATCGACCTGCGCAGCTTCTGGGTGCGAAGGGCGCGACGCCTCGTGCCAGCGATCGTGGTGCTCGTCGTCGTCTGCTCCGCCGTCGCACTGGCCGTGGGCGGCGACGTGCTCGTCGGGCTGCCGAGGCAGATCCTCGGAGCGGCGACGTTCAGCGCCAACTGGCTGTCGATCGCTGCGGACAGCAGCTACTTCGCCCAGGATGCACCTGAGCTGTACCGCAATCTCTGGTCGCTGGCGGTCGAGGAGCAGTTCTACCTCGTCTGGCCGCTCGTCATCCTGGCCATCGCGCTGCTGCGGCAGTGGTGGGCACGGCTCGCGGTGGTCTCGCTCGTCGCTTTGGCATCCGCCGTCGCGATGTTCGCCGAGTACCCGGCAGGGGGCGACCCCACCCGCGTGTACTTCGGCTCTGACACCCACAGCTTCGGGCTGGCGATCGGCGCAGCGCTCGCCATCCTGATCGCCCGCGCTAGGCCGCTCGACCTCGATGCAGGCGAGACGGCGATGCAGGTGTTCGTCCGGCGCTGGCTGCCACCGCTCGGCGCGCTCTCCTTCACCGGGTTGGTCGTGGCGTGTGTGCTGCTGCGCGACGACGCGGCCTTCACCTACCGCGGCGGCCTGGTGCTGGTGAGCGTCCTCAGCGCGTTCGCGATCTGGGCGGCGGTCGCGCCCGGCGCACGGCTCGGCCGCGTCCTCGACGCGCGTCCGCTCCAGGCCGTCGGCGCGCGCTCGTACGGGCTGTACCTCTGGCACTGGCCGGTCTTCGTGCTCGTCTGCGCCGTCGTTCCGAACGAGCACGACCCCGTGATGGCGCCCATCGTCGGGTTTGGCGCCCTGGCCATCGCGTCCGCCGCCGCCTTCCTCTCCTACCGCTGGGTGGAGCAGCCGATCCGCAGGCACGGGATGCGCGGCGTCCTCGCCGCCGCCCGCATCCGGATGCGCGCATCCCGCGCCGCACGCGCTGGGGGCATCGCGGTCGCGAGCGCGGCAGCGCTGCTCTCGGTCGCGACCGTCGCCGCGATGATCGTCGCGCCGTCCGCCACCGGAGCACAGCGCCTCATCGAGAGCGGCGCAGCGTCGCTCGGCGGTCAAAGCCCCGGCGCGCGGCCGAACGCGGGAGGGGCGGTCCCTCACGACCGTCCGCACCTGCGCATCCCTCCCGACCCGCAGCCTGTCGCCACCGGCGCCGACATCTCGGCGTTCGGCGACTCGGTGATGCTCGCATCTGCACCGGCACTGCAGGAGCGCTACCCCGGCATCCGGATCGACGCGGTGGTGTCCCGCCAGATGAGCGCCGCACCCGCCTTGGTCCGCGCCGCTGCTGCTGCGGGCGAGCTCCGCCCCGTCGTGCTGGTCGGTCTCGGCACGAACGGCTCGATCGGTGAGGACACCCTCGGCGCACTCACCGACGCGATCGGTCCGAGCAGGAAGCTCGTCCTCGTCACCGTGCAGGCGCCGCGCTCCTGGACAGACGGGGTCAACACCACCATCGCCGGTTTCGCCGCCGCTCACCCGAAGCAGGTCGCGATCGCACCCTGGCGAGAGGACATCGCCGGCCACCTCGACCTTCTCGCCGACGACCAGATCCACCCCGGCCACCGCGGTGGCCTCGTCTACGCGGACGCACTCAGGGACGCACTACTGAAGCTGGCAGCCAACTCCCCCGTCCGCGTCGCCGATCCGTGGGACAAGGCGGGCCCGCGCCCCCAGTGAGCCACGGGATCGCAGGGACTCAGTACACCCGCACCAGGCTGAGCTCGGCGTTCGTGCGGACGAAGCCCATCCCGGTGTACAGGCCGAGCGCGCCGGACGGGTTCTCCGCATCCACCGACAGCGTCACCTTCTCCCAGCCGAGCGCTTTGCACGACTCCATCGCCCTGCCGAGCAGCGCCGGCGCGATCCGCTTGCCACGCGCGCTGCGGATGGTGCCGACCATGCCGATGTATGCACCGGTGAACCCTTGCGTCTCCCAGTCGCCCTCGTTCACCTGGTTCAGCACGAAGCCGACGACCTCGTCGCCGTCCAGCGCGAGGAACGAGATGTCCGGCCGGAAGGTGCCGCCGATCCATGCGGTCCACTGCTCCTCGCTCATCGGTTGGCTGGACCAGTGGTCGCGGAACGAGTCGTTGTGCGCCACAAGGGTCGCGGCCGTGAGCTCCTCCCGGAAGGGGACGATCCGGATGCCGTCCGCCGGCTCGACCTCGGGGATCGCGTCGGCGAGATCGCGCTCCAGCTCGAAGAAGTACCGCGCGGTCTCGAACCCGTCGCGGTGGAACAGCCGTGCTGCGTCCTCCGCGCGCTCGTCCGCGTACGCCATGATCCACGCGGGGAGCCTCTTCTCCGACGCGGCGAGCTTCTGCTCTGCGCGCGCCCTCGACCAGGCCAGGAGCTCCCGACCGATGCCGCGGCCGCGCAGCTCGGGATGCACGCCGCCCTCCAGGAACACGCGCACCAGCGATTCTTGCAGCGGAGGCATCGTGGTGACCCCGACGGCGACGAGTGCGCCGTCCAGCCCGAACCCGAGAAGCGTGTCCTCCGTGAGCTCGACGAACGAATAGTCGAACAGCTCCTGCACCTCGTCGCGGGTGTGCAGCCACTCCGGGTGGTCCACCGCATCCATCGCCCGCTGCGCCTCGGTCACCGCGTCCACGTCCGCCTGCGTTGCGGGGCGCCACTCGGCGATCAGTGGATGCGTCGGGGTGTGCGGCTGGGGAGCGGTCACGCGCTCGTTCACGGGCAGGAGGTCGTCGTGGTGGTCGGCCATGCCCCAAGCCTAACGACAGGGCCGGAGAACGACGAAGGCCCCGCATCCAGTGGATGCGGGGCCTTCGGGAACCGTGAGAGGTTACGCCTTCTCGGCCTCGGCCTCTGCGGTGGTCTCCTCCGGGGTGACCTCTGCGTCGGCGGTGGTCTCCTCGACGACCTCGGCCTCCGCGGCCTCGGTCTCGGCGGAAGCGGACTCGGCCGGAGCCTCGTCGGCGGCCGGAGCAGCCTTCGGAGCAGCAGCCTTCGCCGACTTGGTCGACTTCACCTTCGGGGTGACGGGCTCGAGAACGAGCTCGATCTGCACCATCGAAGCGTTGTCGCCCTTGCGGAAGCCCAGCTTGGTGATGCGGGTGTATCCGCCGTCACGCTCGGCGACCAGCGGAGCGATCTCGGTGAACAGCTCGTGCACCACGCCCTTGTCGTGGATGGTGGCGAGCACGCGACGGCGAGCGTGCAGGTCGCCGCGCTTCGCGAACGTGATGAGACGCTCGGCGATCGGACGCAGGCGCTTGGCCTTGGTCTCGGTCGTCTTGATGCTCTTGTGGGTGAACAGCGCAGCGGCCAGGTTGGCGAGCATCAGGCGCTCGTGCGCGGGGCCGCCTCCGAGGCGGGGGCCCTTGGTGGGCTTAGGCATGATCGGTTATCTCCAGGTGTGAAAAGTCAAAAGGCGTCGTCGGAAGACAAGCCTCAGATGGTGGTCTCGTCTTCTTCGTAGCCGCTGTAGAAGTGGGCGCCGTCGAAGCCGGGGACCGAGTCCTTGAGCGAAAGGCCCATCTCGGTCAGCTTGTCCTTGACCTCATCCACCGACTTCTGACCGAAGTTGCGGATGTTCATCAGCTGCGTCTCCGAGAGCGAGACGAGCTCGCTCACGGTGTTGATGCCTTCGCGCTTGAGGCAGTTGTACGAGCGGACCGACAGGTCGAGGTCCTCGATCGGCATCGACAGCTCGGAGCTGAGGACGGCGTCTACCGGCGCCGGGCCGATCTCGATGCCCTCTGCTGCGGTGTTGAGCTCGCGGGCCAGACCGAACAGCTCGGTCAGCGTGCGACCGGCCGAAGCGATGGCGTCGCGCGGGCTGATCGCCGGCTTGGTCTCGACGTCGACCACGAGGCGGTCGAAGTCGGTGCGCTCACCGGCACGAGTCGCCTCGACGCGGTAGGTGACCTTGAGGACCGGGGAGTAGATCGAGTCGATCGGGATCTGACCGGCTTCGCTGTACTCGTTGCGGTTCTGGGTCGCGGACACGTAGCCACGGCCACGCTCGATGGTCAGCTCGACCTCGAACTTCGCCTTGTCGTTGAGCGTCGCGATGACCAGCTCGGGGTTGTGGATCTCCACACCGGCCGGAGCCGAGATGTCCGCAGCGGTGACCTGGCCGGAGCCGGTCTTGCGGAGGTAGGCCGTGATCGGCTCGTCGTGCTCGCTGGAGACGACGAGTCCCTTGATGTTCAGGATGATCTCGGTGACGTCTTCCTTGACACCCGGGACCGTGCTGAACTCGTGCAGCACGCCGTCGATGCGGATGCTGGTGACAGCCGCGCCGGGGATCGAGGAAAGGAGGGTGCGGCGAAGCGAGTTGCCGAGCGTGTAACCGAAACCGGGCTCCAGGGGCTCGATCACGAACCGCGAGCGGAACTCGGAAATGTTCTCTTCGGCGAGCGTAGGACGCTGTGCAATGAGCACTGTTGATTCCTTTCGGCTAAGTGTCCGCTATATGACACTTGCGTTAGTGGGTATTGAGTTGTCGCGGACAATCGGCGACGACCGCAGCGCGGCCGCCGCCGATTGCGGCGGAAGAGAACTACTTAGACGCGGCGACGCTTGGGCGGGCGGCAACCGTTGTGCGCCTGCGGGGTGACGTCGTTGATCGAGCCGACCTCGAGGCCGGCGGCCTGGAGCGAACGGATCGCGGTCTCGCGACCGGAGCCCGGTCCCTTGACGAAGACGTCGACCTTCTTCATGCCGTGCTCCTGCGCCTGACGCGCAGCGGACTCGGCGGCGAGCTGAGCGGCGAACGGGGTCGACTTGCGCGAACCCTTGAAGCCGACGCCGCCGGACGATGCCCAGCTGATCACCGCACCGGTGGTGTCGGTGATCGAAACGATGGTGTTGTTGAACGTCGACTTGATGTGGGCCTGGCCCACGGCGATGTTCTTCTTCTCTTTCTTGCGCGGCTTGCGAACGGCCGACTTGGGTGCTGCCATGATTTCTCCTGAATCCTATGGGCGAGGCTGCTGGCTAAGGCCTAGCGAGCCTTCTTCTTGCCGGCCACGGTGCGCTTCGGGCCCTTACGGGTGCGAGCGTTGGTCTTGGTGCGCTGACCGCGGACCGGGAGGCCCTTGCGGTGGCGGATTCCCTCGTAGCTGCCGATCTCGACCTTGCGGCGGATGTCTGCCGCGACCTCGCGGCGGAGGTCACCCTCGACCTTGAAGTTGCCTTCGATGTAGTCGCGGAGGGCGACGAGCTGGTCGTCGGACAGATCCTTGACGCGGATGTTTCCGTCGATTGCGGTGTCGGCGAGGGTCTTCAGAGCCCGCGTGCGGCCGACGCCGTAGATGTAAGTGAGTGCGACTTCCACGCGCTTCTCGCGCGGGATGTCAACGCCTGCTAGACGTGCCATTGTGGCTTCTCCTGTGAGTGAGTGGAGGTCTGCAGCAGTTCCGGTGCCCCGGCCTCCAACCGGGGGTGTCCCCCGCGACGCTCACGCGTCACGGGATCTGGAACTGCCATATTTCGATATTGAGTTATGGGTGGCCGGCGGGAGAGCATCCCACCGGCCGGAACCGCGATTAACCCTGGCGCTGCTTGTGGCGCGGGTTCTCGCAGATGACCATGACCCGGCCGTTACGACGGATGACCTTGCACTTGTCGCAGATCTTCTTGACGGAGGGCTTGACCTTCATATTTCTTTACCTTTGTTCGCTGTCCTCGTACCTCGTCAGGGGCTACCCGGTGACGAGGCCGTTACTTACAGCAGACCTTTACTTGTAGCGGTAGACGATCCGGCCACGGGTCAGGTCGTATGGACTCAGCTCCACGATCACGCGGTCCTCGGGGAGGATGCGGATGTAGTGCTGGCGCATTTTGCCGGAGATGTGGGCGAGGACCTTGTGACCGTTGGTCAACTCAACGCGGAACATCGCGTTGGGAAGAGCCTCGATCACGGATCCTTCGATCTCGATGACGCCGTCTTTTTTGGCCATAGCCTCACTGTCGCTAAAAGTCGTGGTTTGCTGGTCGTGCGTTGATTGTGGTGACGGCACGCAAGAAACGTGCCTAAGACACCAAGGATCAATCTTATGGGATTGTCTGGCGTTTCGCCAATCCTTGTGTATGATCTGCGCACGCTCTCCGCGAACGAGCAGGTCGGACCGGGAATCCCAGGGAGATCACGCGATCGGGGCCGGGGTGATTCCGAACGGCGCGAGGCCCTTCGCTCCCCCGTCCGCCGCGGTCAGCACCCAGATGCCGTCCTTGTGCACGGCGACGCTGTGCTCCCAGTGCGCAGCGGACGATCCGTCCTCGGTGGCGACGGTCCAGCCGTCGTCCTTCACGTACGTCTCCGGGTCGCCGAGGACGACCATCGGCTCGATCGCGACGACGAGTCCCGGCTTCACCTCCGGCCCCTTGGCGCGGACGCGGTAGTTGAACACCGGAGGCTCCTCGTGCATTCTGCGCCCGATGCCGTGTCCGATGTAGTCCGTCAGGATTCCGTATGCGCCCTGCGAGAGGATGTGGTCCTCGACCGCTTCGCCGACTTCGTTGAGATGCGTCGCCGTCGCGAGCCTGGCGATACCGTGCCAGAGCGACTGCTCCGTGACGTCGGAGAGCTTCTGCCGCTCGGCGACGAGTTCCGGCCGTGCTGGGTCGGGGAGCACGAAGCTCCGCGCCGAGTCGCCGTTCCACCCGTCGAGGATCGCGCCGCTGTCGATCGACACGATGTCGCCCGGCTGCAGGATGCGCGCTCCAGGGATGCCGTGCACGACTTCGTCGTTCACCGACGAGCAGATCGTGTGATGGTAGCCGTGCTCGAGCTTGAAGTTGGGCTTGCCGCCCGCGGCCACGATGGCCTGTTCAGCCACCTCGTCGAGCTGGAGTGTCGTGACCCCGGCGACCAGCGCATCCCGGACGGCGTCGAGCGACGCAGCCGTCGCGAGCCCGGGGGGCACCATCAGCCGGAGCTGCGCAGGCGACTTGTAGATCGAACGCTTGAAGACCAACGGAGCCTAGGCCACGGACTGGTCGCGCTCGGCGAGAGGGCGGATGCCCCGCTCGGCCAGCGCAGAAGTGATGCGTGCCGCGACCTCGTCCATGTCGCCGAGGCCGTCGACCTCGACGAGCAGACCGCGCTGACGGTAGACGTCGATCAGCGGAGACGTCTCACGGACGTAGACCTCCTGGCGGTGCCGGATGGCTTCCTCCGAGTCGTCCGCCCGGCCCTGCTCCTGCGCCCGCTTGGTGAGGCGGGCGACGATCTCGTCCTGGTCCGCAACGAGCTGGATGACAGCGTCGAGCTTCTGCCCGTTCTTCTCCAGCAGCTCGTCCAGGTATGCCACCTGGTCGAGCGTGCGCGGGTAGCCGTCCAGGAGGAAGCCGCCGGCTGCGTCGTCCTCCGCGATGCGGTTCGTGACGAGCTCGTTGGTCAGGCTGTCAGGAACGTAATCGCCTGCGTCGACGATCGCCTTGACCTGCAGGCCGAGCGGCGTCTCGTTCTTGATGTTGGCCCGGAAGATGTCGCCCGTGGAGATGTCGGGGATCCCGTATGCGGTGGTGATGCGCGAGGCCTGAGTGCCTTTGCCCGCTCCGGGAGGTCCGACGATCAGCATACGGGTCAACGCAGAAGCCCTTCGTAGTGCCGCTGCTGGAGCTGGGAGTCGATCTGCTTGACCGTCTCCAATCCGACACCGACGATGATCAGGATGGATGTGCCGCCGAACATGAAGTTCTGGCTGGCTCCGATTATCGCGAAGGCTACCAGAGGAATCAGTGCGACGAGTCCCAGATAGATCGACCCTGGCAGCGTGACGCGGGTGAGCACGTAGTCGAGGTACTCGGCCGTCGGGCGACCGGCGCGGATGCCGGGGATGAAGCCGCCGTACTTCTTCATGTTGTCCGCGACTTCTTCCGGGTTGAACGTGATGGCCACGTAGAAGTACGTGAAGCCGACGATCAGCAGGAAGTAGAGCAGCATGTAGAGCGGGTGGTCGCCCTTGGTGAGGTAGTTCGTGATCCAGGTGACCCAGGGTGCAGGCGCCTTGCCGGCGGCCGGCTGGTTGAACTGGGCGATCAGCGCCGGCAGGTAGAGCAGCGACGACGCGAAGATCACAGGCACGACGCCGGCCATGTTGACCTTGATCGGGATGTACGTGTTGTTGCCACCGTACGTCCGCCTACCGACCATACGTTTGGCGTACTGCACGGGGATGCGCCGCTGCGACTGCTCGACGAACACGACGGCCATCACGATCAGCAATCCGATCGCGATCACGATCAGCAGCGTCTCGATGCTCTGCGACTGGGCGATGGCCCACAGCGAGCTCGGGAACTGGGCAGCGATCGAGGTGAAGATGAGGAGCGACATGCCGTTGCCGATGCCGCGCTCTGTGACGAGCTCGCCCATCCACATGATGAGACCCGTACCGGCTGTCATGGTGATGACCATGAGCATGATCGCGTACCAGGAGTCGTCCGTGATGAGCTGCGTGCACTGCGAGACGGCGGTGGTGCCGAAGAGTGCGCCGCTGCGGGCGACGGTGATCAGCGTGGTCGACTGGAGGACGCCGAGTGCGATCGTGAGGTAACGCGTGTACTGCGTGAGCTTGGCCTGACCGGCCTGACCCTCCTTGTAGAGGGTTTCGAAGCGCGGAATGACCACGCGCAACAGCTGCACGATGATCGACGCGGTGATGTACGGCATGATGCCGAGCGCGAAGATCGAGAGTTTGAGGAGCGCGCCACCCGAGAACAGGTTGACGAGCGAGTAGAGACCAGAAGTGTCCTGGTTGGCGTTGAGACAGGTCTGCACATTGCCGAAGTCGACGAACGGCGCCGGGATGAACGAGCCAAGGCGGAACAGGGCGATGACGCCCAAGGTGAAGGCGATCTTCCGGCGAAGATCTGGTGTGCGGAAGATCCGCGCAACGGCGCTAAACAAAAGTGCGTCCTGCTTTCCTGTAAGGAGTCAGCCGGGTGACCGGAGAAATACCGGTCACCCGACTGTACAGCTTTACGGTGTGGCTACTTGACCGAGCCACCCGCGGCGACGATCTTCTGCTCTGCAGAGCCGGAGACCTTGTCGACCGCAACGTTCAGCTTAACCGCAATGTCCCCGTTGCCGAGAACCTTGACCTTCTCGTTCTTGCGAACGGCGCCCTTGGCGACGAGGTCGGTGACGGTGACGTCACCACCCGACGGGTAGAGCTCGGCGAGCTTCTCCAGGTTCACGACCTGGTACTCGACGCGGAACGGGTTCTTGAAGCCGCGAAGCTTCGGGGCACGCATGTGGAACGGCAGCTGGCCACCCTGGAAACCGGGGCGGACAGAGTAACGAGCCTTCGTACCCTTGGTACCGCGGCCAGCCGTCTTACCCTTGGAACCTTCACCGCGTCCGACGCGGGTCCTGTCCTTCTTGGATCCGGCGGCGGGGCGCAGGTGGTGGACCTTGAGCACGTGCTCGCGGGTCTCAGCGGGCGCAGCCTTCTTGGCAGGGGCCTTCGCGGCCGGCTTGTCAGCCTTGGCGACGGTCTCGTCCTTCGAAGCGGCGGCAGCCTTGGCAGGAGCCTTGTCGGCAGCGGCCTTGGCGGGAGCCTTCTTCTCGGCGGCGGGCTTGTCGGCAGCGGCCTTCGCCGGAGCCTTCTTGGCCGGAGCCTTGTCGGCGGCGGCCTTGGCAGCCGGCGCCTTCTTCTCAGCGGCCTTCTTCTCAGCGGCCGGCTTGGCGGCAGCCTTGGTGGTTGCTTCCTTTTCGTCAGCCATTAGTCAATCTCCTCGACCTTGACAAGGTGAGCGACGGTGTTGACGTACCCGCGGTTCTGCGAGTTGTCCTCGCGAACGACGACGTCACCGATGCGCTTGAGTCCCAGGCTGCGAAGGGTGTCGCGCTGGTTCTGCTTCTCACTTACTTTGGACTTGATCTGCGTGATCTTCAGACGCGCAGCCATCAGGCACCTGCCTTCGCGGTCGCGGCGGCCTCGGCCGCCTGGGCCTCGGCACGCAGCAGGCGAGCCGGAGCCACCTGGTCGTAGTCGAGTCCGCGGCGAGCGGCAACGGCACGAGGCTCCTCGAGCTGCTGCAGCGCCTCGACGGTCGCGTGCACGATGTTGATCGTGTTGGACGAACCGAGCGACTTGCTCAGGACGTCGTGGATACCGGCGCACTCGAGGACGGCGCGGACAGGACCACCGGCGATAACACCGGTACCTGCTGCGGCGGGGCGCAGGAGCACCACACCGGCGGCTGCCTCACCCTGCACAGGGTGCGGGATGGTGTTGCCGACGCGCGGGACGCGGAAGAAGTTCTTCTTCGCTTCCTCGACACCCTTCGAGATCGCCAGCGGGACCTCGCGCGCCTTGCCGTAGCCGACACCGACCAGACCGTTGCCGTCTCCGACGACGACGAGGGCGGTGAAGCTGAAGCGACGCCCACCCTTGACGACCTTCGAGACGCGGTTGATGGTCACAACGCGCTCGAGGAACTGGCTCTTGTCCTGGTCGCGGCTGCCGCGATCACGGTTGGGGTTGCGCTCGCGACCACCACGGCGGGCCTCGCGGGGCTCGCTCTGGGTGTTGGTGGTCGATGCCGCAGTCTCAACCGGCGCCTGGGCGTCGGTCGTCTGCTCAGAGGCCACGGTCTGCTCCTTGTTGTTCTGTTCGTCGCTCACAGGTTCAATCCACCCTCTCGAGCTCCTTCGGCGACAGCTGCGACGCGACCCGCGTACTTGCTGCCACCACGGTCGAATACGACGGCGTCGACGCCAGCGCTCTTGGCGCGCTCGGCGACGAGCTCGCCAACCTTGCGTGCCTTGGCGGTCTTGTCACCGTCGAAGCTGCGGAGGTCCGCCTCCATCGTCGATGCCGACGCGAGGGTGTGACCCTTGCTGTCGTCGACGACCTGCACGAAGACGTGACGGGCCGAACGGTTGACGACCAGGCGCGGACGGAGAGCGGTGCCCTCGACCTTCTTGCGAAGACGCGCGTGACGGCGGCCGCGTGCAGCGGACTTGCTCTTTCCTCTGGTTCCGAGAGCCATGGTTACTTACCAGCCTTTCCGGCCTTGCGGCGGACAACCTCGCCGGCGTAGCGCACACCCTTGCCCTTGTAAGGCTCGGGCTTGCGGATCTTACGGATGTTGGCGGCGACCTCACCGACGGCCTGCTTGTCGATTCCGCTGACCGTGAGCTTGTTGTTGCCCTCGACCGTGAACGTGATGCCCGCGGGCGGCTCGACGTTGACCGGGTGCGAGAAGCCGAGAGCGAACTCGACGCCCGCGCCCTTCTGCGCAACGCGGTAACCGGTGCCGACGATCTCGAGTCCCTTGGAGTAACCCTCGGTGACGCCGATGATCTGGTTGTTGATCAGGGTGCGGGTCAGGCCGTGGAGCGAACGCGATGCGCGCTCGTCGTCCGGACGGGTGACGAGCACCTGTCCCTCTTCCAGCTTGACCTCGATCGGGCTGGCGACGGTGAGGCTGAGCTCACCCTTCGGGCCCTTGACGGTGACGGCCTGGCCGTCGATCTTCACATCGACCCCTGCAGGGATGTCGATGGGCAGTCTTCCAATACGCGACATGACGAACTACCACACGTAGGCGAGGACTTCCCCACCCACGCCCTTCTTCTCAGCCTGACGGTCGGTGAGCAGACCGGAGGAGGTGGACAGGATGGCGACGCCGAGGCCGCCGAGCACCTTGGGGATCTCGGTGGACTTCGCGTAAACGCGGAGTCCGGGCTTCGAGACGCGCTTGATGCCGGCGATGGAGCGCTCGCGGTTCGGTCCGAACTTCAGACCGAGTGTGAGGGTCTGGCCGACGCGTGCGTCGCTGACCTCCCAGCTCGCGATGTAACCCTCGGACTTGAGGATGTCGGCGATGTGCGCCTTGAGCTTCGAGTGCGGCATGGACACGGTGTCGTGGTGCGCCGAGTTCGCGTTGCGCAGTCTGGTCAGCATGTCTGCGACCGGATCTGTCATTGTCATTGCGGTGTTTCCTTTGTTCACCAGGTTTCGTTCAACCGTTACACGACTGACGACCTGTGGTGGAAGCGGGCCGGCCGGATCGGCCGGCCCGACAGGGTGAGGACTAGTTCGCTGCCTCGTTGGAACGGAAGGGGAAGCCGAGCTGCTTGAGCAGCGCGCGGCCCTCTTCGTCGTTCTTCGCGGTGGTCACCACAGTGATGTCCATTCCGCGAACGCGGTCGATCCTGTCCTGGTCGATCTCGTGGAACATAGCCTGCTCCGTGAGACCGAAGGTGTAGTTGCCCGTTCCGTCGAACTGCTTGTCCGACAGACCGCGGAAGTCGCGGATACGGGGAAGTGCAAGCGAGAGCAGGCGGTCGAGGAACTCCCACATGCGGTCGCCGCGCAGCGTGACGTGCGCGCCGATCGGCTGACCCTCGCGCAGCTTGAACTGCGCGATGGACTTGCGGGCCTTGGTGACCTGCGGCTTCTGACCGGTGATCTTGGTGAGGTCTGCGACCGCACCATCAATGACCTTGCCGTCGCGAGCAGCCTCGCCGACGCCCATGTTGACGACGATCTTCACGAGACCCGGCACCTGGTGCGGGTTGGTGAAGCCGAGGTCCTTGGACAGCTGAGCTGCGATCTCGTTCTTGTACTTCTGCTTGAGACGCGGCTGGATTTTGCCAGCAGCGGTTGCAGTGTCGGTCATTACAGGTCCTTACCTGACTTCTTGGCGTAACGAACGCGGACCGTCTTGCTGACGCCGTCCTTCGTGACAGTCTCGTTGCGGAAGCCGACGCGGGTCGGCTTCTTGGTCTCGGGGTCGACGAGAGCCACGTTGGAGACGTGGATCGGAGCCTCGTGCGTCTCGATGCCGCCGGTCTTCGTGCCACGCTGCGTCTGACCGACGCGCACGTGCTTGGTGACGAAGTTGACGCCCTCGACGATCACGCGGTTCTTCTCGACGAGAACCTCGATCACGCGACCCTGCTTGCCCTTGTCGCCTCCGCGCGCCTGCGACGCACCCGAGATGACCTGGACCAGGTCGCCCTTCTTGATGTTCGCCATCTGTTACAGCACCTCCGGAGCCAGCGAGATGATCTTCATGAACTTCTTGTCGCGGAGTTCGCGACCGACCGGTCCGAAGATGCGGGTACCGCGGGGGTCCCCGTCGTTCTTCAAGATCACTGCGGCGTTCTCATCGAACTTGATGTATGAGCCGTCCGGGCGGCGGGTGTTCTTCACCACGCGCACGATGACAGCCTTGACGACGTCGCCCTTCTTGACGTTGCCGCCGGGGATCGCGTCCTTGACCGTGGCGACGATCGTGTCGCCCAGGCCGGCGTAACGACGACCGGAGCCACCGAGAACACGAATCGTGAGGAGCTCCTTGGCGCCGGTGTTGTCGGCGACCTTGACTCGGGATTCCTGCTGAATCACTTGGCCTTCTCCAGAATCTCAACCAGGCGCCACCGCTTGGAGGCGCTCAGCGGACGGGTCTCGTTGATGAGAACGAGGTCGCCGATGCCGGCGCTGTTGCTCTCATCGTGCGCCTTCACCTTGGAGGTGCGGCGGATGACCTTGCCGTACAGGGGGTGCTTCACGCGGTCTTCGACCTCGACGACGATGGTCTTGTCCATCTTGTCGCTGACGACGTAACCGCGACGGGCCTTGCGGTACCCACGGACGAGGGCCTCGTCGGCCGCCGACTCCGCGGCCGCAGCCTTGGTGGTCTCAGCCATTACTTGGCCTCCTCAGTCTCAGTCTCGGCGGTCTCGGCGGCAGGAGCCGCCTTCTTCGCCTTGGTCTTCTTCTCCGCCTTCGCGTCGGCGACCTCGGCGGGGGCCGGGGTGGGCCTGATGCCGAGCTCACGCTCACGGATGACGGTGTAGATACGAGCGATGTCGCGCTTCACGGCGCGCAGGCGGCCGTGGCTCTCGAGCTGGCCGGTGGCCGACTGGAAGCGCAGGTTGAACAGCTCTTCCTTGGCCTTCTTCAGCTCGTCGACGAGACGCTCGTCTTCGAAAGTGTCGAGCTCCGCGGATGCGAGCTCCTTGGATCCGATCGCCATTACGCGTCGCCCTCCTCGCGCTTGATGATGCGTGCCTTGAGGGGCAGCTTGTGAATTGCACGGGTCATGGCCTCGCGAGCGAGTTCCTCGCTAACACCAGAGACCTCGAAGAGGACTCGACCCGGCTTGACGTTGGCGACCCACCACTCCGGCGAACCCTTACCGGAACCCATGCGGGTTTCGGCCGGCTTCTTCGTGAGCGGACGGTCGGGGTAGATGTTGATCCACACCTTGCCACCACGCTTGATGTGACGGGTCATCGCGATACGAGCGGACTCGATCTGACGGTTCGTCACATACGCGGGGGTCAGGGCCTGGATACCGAACTCGCCGAAGGAGACCTTCGTGCCACCAGTGGCCTGGCCGGAACGGCCAGGGTGGTGCTGCTTGCGGTGCTTGACTCTACGTGGGATCAACATGGTTATGCCTCAACTCCTGCTGCGGCCGGCGCAGTCTCGGCAGGGGCGCTGGTGCGCCCGCCGCGACGCGGACGGTCGTTACGCTCACGCGACGGCTTGGTGTTCGCCTGCTCGCGAGCGAGTTCCTTGTTCGTGATGTCGCCCTTGTAGATCCACACCTTGACACCGATGCGACCGAACGTGGTCTTGGCCTCGTAGAAGCCGTAGTCGATGTTGGCGCGGAGCGTGTGCAGCGGCACACGACCCTCGCGGTAGAACTCCGAGCGGCTCATCTCAGCGCCGCCGAGACGGCCGGACACCTGGATGCGGACACCCTTGGCGCCTGCGCGCTGGGCTCCCTGCAGACCCTTGCGCATCGCGCGGCGGAACGCCACGCGTGCGGAGAGCTGCTCTGCGATGCCCTGAGCGACGAGCTGAGCGTCGGCCTCGGGGTTCTTGACCTCGAGGATGTTCAGCTGGATCTGCTTGCCCGTGAGCTTCTCGAGGTCGGCGCGGATGCGCTCGGCCTCTGCACCACGGCGACCGATCACGATGCCCGGGCGGGCGGTGTGAATGTCGACGCGGACGCGGTCACGGGTGCGCTCGATCTCGATGCGCGAAACGCCCGCGCGGTCGAGCGACGTCTGCAGCAGACGACGGATCTTGACGTCCTCGGCGAGGTAGTCGCTGTAACGCTGACCCGGCTTGGTGCTGTCCGAGAACCACCGCGACACGTGGTCGGTGGTGATGCCCAGACGGAAGCCGTATGGATTGACTTTCTGACCCATTACTTGCTCGCCTTCTTCGTAGCCTTGGCAGCTGCGGCCTCATCCGGCGTCGCGAGGACGATCGTGATGTGGCTGGTGCGCTTGTTGATGCGGAAGGCTCGGCCCTGTGCACGCGGCTGGAAGCGCTTGAGGGTCGTGCCCTCGTCAACGAATGCGCTGCTCACGTACAGGTCCTGCTCGTCCAGATAGGTGTTCGACTGGTCGGCCTTGACTCGCGCGTTGGCGATCGCCGAGGCGACGAGCTTGTACACCGGCTCGCTCGCACCCTGCGGGGCGAACTTCAGGATGGCCAGGGCCTCCTGTGCCTGCTTGCCGCGAATCAGGTTGACGACGCGACGAGCCTTCTGGGGGGTCACGCGGATGTGTCGCACGCGTGCGATCGACTCCACCATTTCTCTCCTCCTTACGTCACCGCGTTAGCGGCGACGACCCTTCTTGTCGTCCTTCACGTGTCCACGGAAGGTGCGGGTGGGAGCAAACTCACCGAGCTTGTGCCCAACCATGGTCTCGGTGACGAACACCGGGATGTGCTTGCGACCGTCGTGCACCGCGATGGTGTGACCCAGCATGGCCGGGACGATCATCGAGCGGCGCGACCAGGTCTTGATCACGTTCTTGCTGTTGGCCTCGTTCGCGGCGACAACCTTGCGAAGCAGGTGGTCGTCGACGAAGGGGCCCTTTTTGAGACTGCGTGGCATCTTCTACTCCTACTTACGCTTCTTGCCGACAGTACGACGACGCACGATGAGCTTGTCGCTTTCCTTGTTCGGGTGGCGGGTGCGGCCTTCCTTCTGACCCCACGGGCTGACCGGGTGACGACCACCGGAGGTCTTGCCCTCACCACCACCGTGCGGGTGGTCGATCGGGTTCATCGCGACACCGCGAACGGTCGGGCGGACGCCCTTCCAGCGCATGCGGCCTGCCTTGCCCCAGTTGATGTTCGACTGCTCGGCGTTGCCGACCTCGCCGATCGTCGCGCGGCAGCGTGCATCCACGTTGCGGATCTCACCGGACGGCAGACGGAGCTGCGCGTACGGGCCGTCCTTGGCGACGAGACGCACGGATGCGCCGGCCGAACGGGCAAGCTTTGCGCCACCGCCCGGCTTGAGCTCGATCGCGTGGATCACGGTACCGGTGGGGATGTTGCGCAGCGGCAGGTTGTTGCCGGGCTTGATGTCCGCGCCTGCACCCGACTCGACGATGTCGCCCTGCGACAGCTTGTTCGGGGCCAGGATGTAGCGCTTGGTGCCGTCCACGAAGTGGAGCAGCGCGATACGCGCGGTGCGGTTGGGGTCGTACTCGATGTGAGCGACCTTGGCGTTCACGCCGTCCTTGTCGTTACGACGGAAGTCGATGACGCGGTACTGGCGCTTGTGGCCACCACCGATGTGACGGGTGGTGATGCGACCCTGGTTGTTGCGGCCACCGGTCTTCGACAGCGGACGGAGCAGCGACTTCTCAGGCGTCGAGCGAGTGATCTCGGCGAAGTCGGCAACGCTCGAACCGCGACGACCGGGGGTCGTGGGCTTGTACTTACGAATAGCCATTGTCTGTTTTCCTCTAGATCCCGGCCTTAGCCAACTGCCGTGAAGATGTCGATGGAACCGGACTTCAGCGTGACGATGGCACGCTTGGTGTCCTTGCGCTTGCCGGTGCCGAACTTGGTGCGACGGGTCTTGCCCTGACGGTTCAGGGTGTTGATCGACGCGACCTGGACCTTGAAGATGCTCTCGATGGCGAGCTTGATCTCGGTCTTGTTCGAACGCGGGTCGACGAGGAAGGTGTACTTGCCCTCGTCGATCAGGCCGTAGCTCTTCTCAGAGACGACCGGGGCGATGATGATGTCGCGCGGGTCCTTGTTGACGGCCATTACGCGTTCACCTCTTCCTTGTTGGACTTCGAAGCGATGAAGCCTTCGAGCGCACCCTTGGTGAAGACGATGTCGTCACTGACGAGCACGTCGTATGCGTTCAGCTGGTCGAAGGTCAGCGTGTGGACGGTGGGAAGGTTGCGGACGCTCTTGAGGCTCACCGCGTCGTCGCGCTCGAGCACGATGAGGACGTGCTTCGAGGTGGCGACGGTGGAGAGGTACTCGGCGACGGCCTTGGTCGACGGGGTCTCGCCGAGGGCGAGCGACTCGACGGCGTGCAGGCGGCTTCCGCGGGCGCGGTCCGAGAGAGCACCGAGCAGAGCAGCGGCGATCATCTTCTTGGGGGTGCGCTGCGCGTAGCTGCGGGGCACTGGTCCGTGGACGATGCCACCACCGGTCATCTGAGGGGCGCGGATCGAGCCCTGACGAGCGCGACCGGTTCCCTTCTGCTTGAACGGCTTGCGACCGGCACCGGAGACCTCACCACGACGCTTGGTCTTGTGAGTTCCCTGACGTGCGGCAGCGAGCTGCGCGACGACGACCTGGTGGATCAGCGGGATGTTGGTCTGGACGTCGAAGAGCTCGGCGGGAAGCTCGACAGAGCCCGCCTTCTTGCCCTTGACATCGAGAACGTCAATCGAGGTAGCCATACGACTAGGCCCCCTTCACTGCGTTGCGGACGAAAACGATGCGGCCACGAGCACCGGGAACGGCGCCCTTGACCAGCAGGAGGCCCTTCTCTGCGTCGACGGCCTGGACCTTGAGGTTCAGGACGGTAACGCGCTCGCCACCCATGCGACCGGCCATGCGCATGCCCTTGAAGACACGGCTCGGGGTCGAGGAGGCGCCGATGGAACCCGGCTTGCGGTGGTTGCGGTGCGCACCGTGCGAAGCGGAGACACCCTTGAAGTTGTGGCGCTTCATGACACCGGCGAAGCCCTTACCCTTCGACGTTCCGACGACGTCGACCAGCTGGCCGGCCTCGAAGGTCGCGTCGACGGTGAGCTCCTGGCCGGCCGAGTACTCGGCGGCGTCCGCGGTGCGGACCTCGGTGAGGTGACGGCGCGGCGTGACGCCGGCCTTGTCGAAGTGGCCTGCGGACGGCTTGTTGACCTTGCGCGGGTCGATCTGGCCGTACGCGATCTGGACGGCGTTGTAGCCATCGACCTCTGGGGTGCGGACCTGGGTCACGACGTTCGGCGTGATCTCGATGACGGTCACGGGGATGAGCTTGTTGTTCTCATCCCAGACCTGGGTCATTCCGAGCTTCTTGCCGAGGAGGCCACGGGAGGTCTTGGTTTCGATGTTCGACATGGCACTCCCCCTTAGAGCTTGATCTCGATGTTGACGTCGGCGGGCAGGTCGAGACGCATGAGCGAGTCGACGGCCTTCGGCGTCGGGTCGATGATGTCGATCAGCCGCTTGTGCGTGCGCATTTCGAAGTGCTCGCGGCTGTCCTTGTACTTGTGGGGAGAACGGATGACACACACCACGTTCTTCTCGGTGGGAAGGGGCACTGGGCCGACGACGGTAGCGCCTGCACGGGTAACCGTGTCGACGATCTTGCGCGCCGAGGTGTCGATGACCTCGTGGTCATACGACTTAAGCCGAATGCGGATCTTCTGTCCCGCCATGTCTGACTCACTCTCTTGTTATGGCGTCGTACGAGACCGGCTCCCGAGAGAACCTGCCTCGCATTGGACGCGGATGCGACGAACGCTTGTTGGGGAACGCCACTATTCTTCTGTCAACTCACCGACCCCCGCGCTCGGGCGTGTCACCCGCGCCGAGGACATGGGTGACCCCTTGTCCTCGTGGTTGTCGATTAAGCTTTGCTCTTCTACCCGCGGCCTAACCATCTTCCGCACACGGTCTGACGACCTCGCGGTGGGCTATGCACTGCCTGGCAGTGATCCGTTCGGAGCACACGTGAGCGCGCTCGTTCCGAAATGTTGAACTAGACAAGTTTGCCAGACTCTCGCCCAAGCTGCAACCCGGGCGTGTCGCGGGCGCGTCGCCGAGTACGTCGCAGCCTGATTCAGTGCCCTCCAGCGCGCACGATCACGTCGACGGCGAGCACGACGACGGCGATCCCGACCAGCAGATCGGTCCACGTCGCGAGCGATTCCTGGGCGTTCTTGCCCTTCTTCGGCAGGTGCATGATCCCGGCGATCAGCAGGAAGAGGCCTCCCGCGATCCCGGCCGGCAGCGCCCATCCAGGCACGAGCGCCAGGAGCCCTGCGGCGCCCATCCCCACGTTGGCCATGCCGAGCTCGCGCGTGAGCTGCTTCTCCTGCACACTCGGAGCCGTTGCCCCGAGGATCTCGGTGGTCGGCCCCTTGCCGGAGACCTGGGCGATGCCCGCGACGAGCAGCCGCGTTCCGACGCCCCAGAACACCCACCACTTGCCGAAGACGAAGACGGGGTCTCCCCCGGCCACCGCGAGCTCGATCGCGCCGGAAACGATCGGCAACGCGATCGTCTGCGCGATGACGAGAACGAAGTAGCCCATGGACATGACTGTAGCGCCGTGGAGAGCCTCCCCGAACGCAAGGAGCGGGGCCCGGCTGTGCGCCGGAGCCCCGCTCGGGTGACGCCTCGCGCCGTCACCCCGTGCTAGTGCCAATGGGACCGCTTACGCGACTCCCGAACTTTCCGTCCGAATGCCTGTCTGCGGGTTGGCCTGGTTTGCGAGGTCATGGATATCCATACGCTCTCCCTTCATCGACGGAACCGTCCGGTTGAAACGGTGTCCTCATTCTGCGCTTCGGCCAGCGGGAGGTAAACCCCCTGGAGGAAACGCCCAGTGGCCTCCCCGTGTGCCGTCAGGCCGCCTCTCCGCGGCGTCGGCGCATCCAGAGCAGGAACGCCAACCCGATGGCGACCAGCGCTGCTCCGCCGACGACGGGGGCCGTCACGTCGCTGCCTGTCGCCGCCAGGCCGACCGACGGTCCCCCTGCGACTGTCGTGGTCGCCGTCGCATTCACCGGCGTGCAGTGCGTCGACGGCGGCGGGTACGTGACAGCGGATGCGGTGGTCGGGTTGATGCGCACCTCGACCACGGCGTCGGTCCTCACGTCGTAGAACGGCGCGGCGGGGTCGAGCACCCAGGTGCCGTCACCGAGCTGCCGCCAGCCCGGCCACGCGTTTCCCTTGCCGGACGCGTCCACTCCTGCACCCGGCCAGAGCTGCGTGCCGGAGATGGTCTGCCCGCTCGTCCAGGTCGCCGGGACGGTCACATAGCTCACCTGCGCGGCGCCGTCCGCGAGGATCGCCGCCTCGTCACCGGCCGGGATGGACGGATCGTGGCCCGCGAACTTCGCCGGTGACCACCAGATGAGGGCGATCGTCGGGCTGCTGGTGAGGTTGTACGGCGTGATGGAGTACGACACGACGGGCGCGTCGTTCACGCAGAGCGACTGGGCGGCCACGGCGATCGACTTCACCGGTGTGGTGTCCGTGGAGCAGTTGTCCGACGGGTTCGCGTCCGGCTCCGCGCTCGAGACGCACGCTCTGTTGTCGATGTCGGGGATCGGGCCGCCGGACGGCGGACCGCTCAGCACGCCGACGGCAGCGGTGAAGGTCAGCGTCGCGCTCGCACCGACAGCGAAGGTACCGCTGTAGACGATCGTGACGACGCCGCCGGCGATGGAGGCCGTCCAGCCGGGAGGCGCGACCAGCGAGCCTGGCACGTAGCTGATGCCCGCGGGGAGCGGATCGCTCACGGAGACGCCGGTCGCCGCATCCTGGCCGTGGTTGGCAACGACCAGCTGGTACGCGATCGTCTCACCCTCGTTGGAGTCGACCGGCGCACCCTGACCCCCGGTGGGCGTCGAGTGGGTCTTGACGATGCTCAGGTCGACGGACGGCACCTGGTGATGCGTCTGGCACTCGGCAGGGAGCTCTGGAGACGGGTTGGGGTAGCCCTGCGGGACGCAGCTGCCGCCCGGTGGCGTGGTCACCACATTGTGCAGGAGCACGCCGGCCGCGGTCGGATCGACCTTCACCGAGTACGAGACCGTCTTGGTCTGCCCGACCGCCAGACCGCCGATCGCCCAGACGAGGTGGTCCCCCTGCTGCGTCAGTGCCGGGTCGATCGGCTGGACGAGCGTGGCGTGGTCGAGCACGGCACTCAGGTCGTCGTCCGCCTGCACCAGCATCGGGCTGTCGACCGGCGCATCCGAATGGTTGGCTGCGGTGAGCGTGTACGTGATCGTCTGACCGGGCTGCACGGTGGAACCGCTCGCCGGATCGGACGACTTGACCAGCGACCAGCCTGGCACCGGGTGATCGGTGGTGCAGCTCTCCGCGCATTCGCCTCCCGGTGGGACGAGCAGGACGTTGACGATGTGCGCATCCCGGGCGTCGGCGTTCACTGTCACGGAGTATGTGAGCACGAGTTCGTCGTCGAAGTTCGTGATCGTCCAGACCAGGTTCGTGCCGACGATCGCGGCCGTGCCCTGCGACGGAACGATCGAGCCACGCAGCGTGGCGTTGCCGAGGACGCCGGAGAGATCGTCGGTGATGACGAGCGACGACGGCAGGCGGCCGCCGGTGAACTGCACGTGCAGCGCGTAGTCGATGACATCACCGGGATGCACGACGGTGCCGGAGGCGGGGTCGCTCGTCTTCCACACCGACCAGGTGGCCGACTGCTCGCGGTTCACGACGACACAGCGGGTCGTCTGGTTGCTGGGTACGGAGACGCGGAAGCCGTCCGTCACATTGGCGACGGTGCCGTCGGCGTATGTGCAGACTGCGTTGAGGCCGCTCTGCGGGGAGAGGGTGTAGCCGCTCTGCTGGGCCTCGGTGACCGTGACGGCCATGGAGGTCGCGCCGGCCGGGATGGACAGCGCGTAGGTGACGGAGCCCGTGCCGTCCGTGGTCAGCGTCTGGCTGGCGAACTGCAGGCCGGCGCTGAGCGCGGTGAACGACCATCCGGCCGGTGTCGTGTCGACGATCGTGCCGTTCGCGTCCGCGATGTGCTTGACGACGATGAGCTTGCCCGTCGATCCGCCAGGTGGCGGGGAGCTGGGGCTGGGCGACGGAACGGCTGCACGCGGAGCGCTCGCGGGTTTCGGGGCAGAGGGAGCCGGCGCAGTGGAAGGAGCCGGCGCAGTGGAAGGACTCGGCGCAGTGGAGGGCGCGGGGTCTGAAGCGGCCTGCGGTGCCGGCGCCTGGTCCGGTGAAGGGCTCTGGGCAGGGCTCTGGGCAGCGTCTGCGGCCGGAGGGTCCGCCGGTGGCGTTGACGTGTCCGGCGCGGGAGACGGATCGGGCGCGGCGGCCGCTGGCGCAGCATCCGCGGCCGGCGCGGGCGCGCTGGTGGCGCTCGGAACGGCGGGCGCAGGCTCGGCGGCATTGGCGGGAGCGGCTGCCCCTGCGACGGCCAGCGCGATCGCGAGAGTCGGCGCTGCGAGGCGGCCGACCCACGTGCGGGTCAGAGAGAATGGCGAGCGAGAAATACCGTCGTCGGCGGGCGGGCGCGTGTTACGTCGCATGGTCGAGACCCCCTTGTCAGTGCGACCGTCACCCCAGATTCGGGCACTGAGGTTTCCTCAGTTTAGGTCACACTCGGCGTGTTGTCTCGCTTTAGTGATTAATTCTCGCTATTGTCCCGCGCCTTTGTGCCGGAATGCAGAAAGGGGCCGGACCTTTCGGTCCGGCCCCTTTCCGAGCAGTCGGAGAAGACTACTTGATGATCTTCGTGACCGTTCCAGCGCCCACGGTGCGGCCACCCTCACGGATGGCGAAGCCGAGGCCCTCCTCCATGGCGATCGGCTGAATGAGCTCGACCGTCATGTCGGTGGTGTCGCCGGGCATGACCATCTCGGTGCCCTCGGGCAGCGTGATGACGCCGGTGACGTCGGTGGTGCGGAAGTAGAACTGCGGACGGTAGTTCGCGTAGAACGGGTTGTGACGCCCACCCTCATCCTTGGACAGGATGTACGCGGTGCCCTCGAAGTTGGTGTGCGGCGTAACCGAACCCGGCTTCACGACGACCTGACCGCGCTCGACGTCCTCACGCTTGGTTCCACGGAGGAGCAGACCACAGTTCTCGCCGGCCCATGCCTCGTCGAGCTGCTTGTGGAACATCTCGATACCGGTGACCGTGGTCTTCTGCGTCGGGCGGATGCCGACGATCTCGACCTCGGAGTTGATAGCGAGGGTTCCACGCTCGGCGCGGCCCGTGACGACGGTTCCACGACCGGTGATCGTGAAGACGTCCTCGATCGGCATCAGGAACGGCTTGTCCTTGTCGCGCACCGGGTCGGGGATGGAGTTGTCGACGGCGTCCATGAGCTCGACGATCGACTCGACCCACTTCTCGTCGCCCTCGAGAGCCTTGAGGCCCGAGACGCGAACGACAGGAGCGTTGTCGCCATCGAAGTCCTGGCTCGACAGAAGCTCGCGAACCTCGAGCTCGACGAGCTCCAGGATCTCCTCGTCGTCGACCATGTCGGACTTGTTGAGCGCGACCAGCAGGTACGGAACGCCGACCTGCTTCGCGAGCAGCACGTGCTCACGGGTCTGCGCCATCGGGCCGTCGGTAGCGGCGACCACGAGGATCGCGCCGTCCATCTGAGCGGCACCGGTGATCATGTTCTTGATGTAGTCGGCGTGCCCAGGGGCGTCAACGTGCGCGTAGTGGCGCTTCGGGGTCTCGTACTCGACGTGCGAGATGTTGATCGTGATACCGCGCTGACGCTCTTCCGGAGCCGAGTCGATCGACGCGAAGTCGCGCTGAACGTTGGTCGCCGACGGGTACTTGTCAGCAAGCACCTTGGAGATCGCCGCGGTGAGCGTCGTCTTTCCGTGGTCGACGTGACCGATGGTTCCGATGTTGACGTGCGGCTTAGTCCGCTCGAACTTGGCCTTAGCCACTGGGTCCTCCTCAGGACTCTCGTGTAGAAGCCCCGGCCGATGGTTTCCGGCCGGCAACTCTACGGGATTGTTTATCTATGTTACGGGATACTGCTAAAGGAGGGTGACCGGAGTCACTCGCCCTTGTTCTTCTGGACGATCTCGTCGGCAACAGCCTTCGGAACCTCCGCGTAGCTGTCGAAGGTCATCGAGTAGACCGCACGACCAGAGGTCTTCGACCGCAGGTCGCCGATGTACCCGAACATCTCCGACAGCGGAACGTTCGCGCGGATAACCTTGACCCCGCTCGCGTCCTCCATCGACTGGATCTGACCACGTCGTGAGTTGAGGTCACCGATCACATCGCCCATGTACTCTTCCGGCGTGCGAACCTCGACCGCCATCAGCGGCTCGAGGAGCACAGGGTTCGCCTTGCGCGCGGCCTCTTTGTAGGCCATCGAGCCGGCGATCTTGAACGCCATCTCCGAAGAGTCGACGTCGTGCGAAGCGCCATCCACGAGGGTGGCCTTGACACCCACGGTCGGGAAGCCGGCGAGAACACCTACCTGCATCGCGTCCTGGATACCGTGGTCGACCGACGGGATGTACTCGCGCGGAACGCGGCCACCTGTCACGGCGTTGACGAACTCGTAGCTCGTCTCCGGGGTGACGTCCATCGGCTCGATCGTGATCTGGATCTTGGCGAACTGGCCAGAACCACCGGTCTGCTTCTTGTGCGTGTAGTCGTACTTCTCGACGGAACGGCGGATCGTCTCGCGGTAGGCCACCTGGGGCTTGCCGACGTTCGCCTCGACGTTGAACTCGCGCTTCATGCGGTCGACGAGGATGTCGAGGTGAAGCTCGCCCATTCCCTTGATGACCGTCTGACCGGTCTCCTGGTTCTGCTCGGTGCGGAACGTCGGGTCTTCCTCGGCGAGCTTCTGGATCGCGGTGCCCAGCTTCTCCTGGTCGGCCTTGGTCTTCGGCTCGATCGCGACCTCGATGACGGGCTCGGGGAACGTCATCGACTCGAGGACGACCTGGTTGTCCGGGTCGCACAGGGTGTCGCCCGTGGTGGTGTCCTTGAGGCCGATCACGGCGTAGATGTTGCCGGCGGTCAGGAAGTCGACCGGGTTCTCCTTGTTGGCGTGCATCTGGAAGATCTTCCCGATGCGCTCCTTCTTGCCCTTGGTCGAGTTTACGATGCCAGCACCGCTGTCGACGCGGCCGGAGTACACGCGCACGTAGGTCAGACGACCGAAGAACGGGTGGACGGCGACCTTGAAGGCCAGAGCGGAGAACGGCTCGGACGCGTCGGCGTGGCGAAGGATGACCTTCTCCTCGTCGCGCGGGTCGTGCGCCTCGATGGCCGGCACGTCGATCGGCGAAGGAAGGAAGTCGATCACAGCGTCGAGCATCGGCTGAACGCCGCGGTTCTTGAACGCGGAACCGCAGAGCACGGGGTAGAGCTCGCTGTTGATCGTCATCTTGCGGATGGCGCCCTTGATCTCTGCGACCGTGAGCTCCTCACCGCCGAAGAACTTCTCGAGCAGTGCGTCGTCGCTCTCAGCAACGGTCTCGAGCAGCGCCTGGCGGTACTCGTTGGCCTTGTCGACCAGGTCGGCCGGGATCTCCTCGATGGCGTACTTGGCGCCCATCTGAACGTCACCCTTGGCGTCTCCACGCCAGGTCAGCGCACGCATCTCGATGAGGTCGACGACGCCCTCGAACGCGGACTCGGAACCGATCGGGAGCTGCAGCACCAGCGGCTTGGCGCCGAGGCGGCTGACGATGGTGTCGACCGTGTAGTAGAAGTCGGCGCCGAGCTTGTCCATCTTGTTGACGAAGCAGATGCGCGGGACGTTGTACTTGTCTGCCTGACGCCAGACGGTCTCGGACTGGGGCTCGACGCCCTCCTTGCCGTCGAAGACGGCGACAGCGCCGTCGAGGACGCGGAGCGAACGCTCCACCTCGACGGTGAAGTCCACGTGACCGGGGGTGTCGATGATGTTGATCTGGTTCTTGTTCCAGAAACAGGTGACGGCCGCGGACGTGATGGTGATGCCGCGCTCCTTCTCCTGCTCCATCCAGTCGGTCGTCGAGGCGCCGTCGTGGGTCTCGCCGATCTTGTGGTTGACGCCCGTGTAGAACAGGATGCGCTCGGTCGTAGTGGTCTTGCCGGCATCGATGTGGGCCATGATGCCGATGTTGCGGACCTTGTTCAGGTCGGTGAGCACGTCCTGTGCCACAGGGTTCCTCCGAAAAGTAGAAAGTTGAAGGGGTGCCGGCCCGGGTGGGGCACTCCCGTGGAGTGCAACACCCGGACCGGCGTGGTAATGCCCGAAACCGGGATTACCAGCGAGCCTGGACTACCAGCGGTAGTGCGCGAAGGCCTTGTTCGACTCGGCCATCTTGTGCGTGTCCTCGCGACGCTTGACAGCGGCGCCGAGACCGTTCGACGCGTCGAGGATCTCGTTGGTGAGACGCTCGGTCATCGTCTTCTCACGACGACCCTTGGCGTAGCTGGTGAGCCAGCGCAGCGCGAGCGTGTTCGCGCGGTGCGGCTTGACCTCGACGGGGACCTGGTAGGTCGAGCCACCGACGCGGCGGCTGCGGACCTCGAGGGTCGGGCGGACGTTGTCGAGCGCCTTCTTGAGCGTGACGACCGCATCCTGACCGGACTTGGAGGCGACGCCTTCGAGCGCGTCGTACACGATGCGCTCAGCGAGGCCCTTCTTGCCGTCGAGCAGGATCTTGTTGACGAGCTGGCTGACGATCGGTGCGCCGTAGACCGGGTCTGCGACGACGGGGCGCTTGGGAGCTGGACCCTTGCGAGGCATTACTTCTTCTCCATCTTCGCGCCGTACCGGCTGCGAGCCTGCTTGCGGTTCTTGACGGCCTGGGTGTCGAGGGCGCCACGGACGATCTTGTAGCGCACACCGGGGAGGTCCTTCACACGACCGCCGCGGACGAGCACCATCGAGTGCTCCTGCAGGTTGTGGCCCTCACCGGGGATGTAGGCCGTGACCTCGGTCCCGTTGGAAAGCTTGACGCGAGCCACCTTGCGGAGAGCCGAGTTCGGCTTCTTCGGGGTGGTGGTGTAGACACGGGTGCACACGCCGCGCTGCTGGGGGTTGGCCTTCAGGGCGGGCGCCTTGGTCTTTGTGACCTTGGGGCTGCGGCCCTTCCGAACCAACTGCTGAATGGTTGGCACTGAACTTCTCCTTATATGGACTGCACGGTGACAGGTGTTGCTTCCCCAGGCCCAGGCACGCCCTGCTGGGCGCGGCTGTTCTTGGGGGGACCGATCGACGTTCAGAAGTGTTCGTCATCGATATGCCGTGGGGGCCGGACTCCCGTGCGGTCGTCCTGCCCATCGGATGAGTACGTGCCTGCCCACTCGCGGTAGCCATTTCTGGGCACCAGACGAGCGCGCGGCAGAGCGCACACCCGATAAATCTTAGCTCGCGGGCAGCGCCCGGTCAAATGGATGCGGGTGCGTGCGGCGCGCCTGCAGCGAACATCCGCAAGGCTGGGAGTATACGCCGAAGCGCGGGCATCCATCGTGGATGCCCGCGCTTCGCGAAGCGGATCGAGACGGGCTCAGCCGCCGATGCCCTTGGCGAGCTCGCTGTCGACGTTCTGCAGCGCGTCGGCGGCCTTGGTGAGGAACTGCGACATCCCGTCGAGTCCGTTCACCGCGTCCGTCGTGCCCTTGGTGAACTGCTCGTACGAGCTGTGGAACGCTCCGGAGGCCTGGTCGGTGACGAAACCGCCGTTGACCAGTCCGTTGACCAGGTTCTGCAGCTCGTGGAGCTTCGCGGTGATGTCGTCCTTGCCCGAGATGAGGCGGTTGGCGGCATCGGTCATCTCGCCGTACGTGACGTTCATGTTTGCCATGATGTCGTTCCCTTCGTGTTGTCCGAGAGGCCAACCCCTCGGCCGACCAGTGATTTCAAACTATCTGTGGATGCGGGTGGAACGGAATGGGGAGCACTCCCCATCCGCTCCCCTACGCGGCGGACTCTCCGGAGCCCAGCTCCTCGCCTGCCCGCCAGAAGTTGGTCGCGCAGACGATGCCTGCGACGATCATGACGACGCCGAGCGCGCAGAACGCGATCGTCCACGGCAGCGCGTCCGCGACCTCGGAGCTGGACGATGTCGCGCCGACCGCCGAGGACAGCGGGGTGAGCGCGAGCACCAGGATCACGCCGCCCAGCCCCGCCAGCCACAGGTCGAAGCGCCAGCGGTAGTCGAAGAAGCGCCAGAATCGGCGACCCGGCGCATCCACTCCCGGCTGCACCTTCCCCGCCGCCTGGGCGCGGTAGTAGGAGAGCTTCTTGATGAGGGAGACGATCGCTGCGACGGTCACGCCGAAGCCGATCGAGCCGTAGATGAGCCAGTAGCGGGAGAAGTCGTTCTCGTCGCCGACACTTGCCGGCCAGCCGCCGGTGAACCAGGAGATCACGGGAAGCCCGACCAGCAGCAGCGAGACGACGAGGCCGACGACGATCCAGAACACGTGCCAGCCGATCGGGAGCACCCGGAAGCGGGAGACCATGCTCGCGGACGGCAGGACCGTGTCCGGTGGAACAGGGTTGCGCTTCATCGCACCGCGGCGAAGCTGCTCGCCCGCGACGAGGCCGCACATGGCGAGCAGCAGGATCACTCCGGGTGTCGCACCCATCGCGACGGCGGCGAGGCCGCGAACGCTGTCGAGCGAGCCGTCGTCCGGGCCGCCCGCGACCGCGGTCATCACCAGTCCGCCTCCGACGAGCAGCACGAACGCGACGGCGGCGAGCACCCCGCCGATGATGCTCAGCACCTTGCCGAACGCACGGTTGGATGCGGCGACCCGCTCCTGGCGCGCTGCGAGAGCCTCGCCGGTCAGTCCGTCGGTCACATGGCCTCCTGTGTCTGTCGTTCCGCCCAGGTGAGCGAGTCGACGATCGCGTCGAAGAAGAGCGTGTACAGCTCAGGGTCGTGGGCTGTCGGCGCCGAGACGCTGACGGTGAGCAGTCCGGCGTCCTCTGGGTACGGCACCGAATACTCGAGATAGAGGGACGGCTCGCGCGTCTCGCCGATGGCGTCGTCGCCGATCTCGCGGATGCGCGCCACCGGGCCGGTGCGCTGCTCGAAGACCTGCGCGTCCGGCGTGGCGGCCGCCAGGCGCTCGCCCAGTGGCAGGGCGGGATCGATCCCGTCCGGCCAGGCGCGGTCGCGGACGATGAGCGACGCGGGAAGCGGGATGCCGGGCAGCACTTCGAGCGACATCCAGAACGCGGTGGCGCCGACCGCCCTCGCGCGCTCGGCCGTGCTGATCAGCTCCTCGCGCGCATCCCGTCGCATGCGCGCCAGCCGGTCGTTGCGGCCGACCTGCTGCAGCACGAGAGCACGGATGCGCTCGCGCATGGTCTCCTCGTCCGCCAGCGGGATCTCCGCCCAGGTGCCGGGAAGGATGATCGAGTACGAGCCCTGGGGGGAACGGGCGGTGAAGGTCATGACGGGACGTCCGCGGTGGCTGCGAGCGTGACGGTGAGCGTCGAGACGAGCGTCTGCACGTCCGACGCCATGTCGGTGAAGACGCCGAGGTTCTCCGCGGAGGCCACGAACTGCACGACCTGCGCGGCATCCGGAGGGTAGACGACGGCGACGACGCGCTCCTCCAGCTCGGCGCCGCCGTCCGGGACGGCATGCGCGATGAGGTTGTGCGAGCCGACCAGTTCGCCCGCATCCACGGTGGAACGCCAGGTCTGCACGGCGAAGTAGCTCTGGCCGGAGTCCGGCTCGACCACGGGGGCGGCGAGCGCCTCCTCGTACTGGTCGGGCGACCCGACGACCTCGAGCGGCGCGAGCGAGAAGACGAGGGCTGCGCCGGCGCGGCCGATCTCCGGATACGGGATCCAGACGGCGGCGGTCATGGCCGGGTTGCGCATCGCTCGGAAGCGGGAGCGCGCGAAGGTGAGTTCGTCGGCGAGCTTGGCGCGCATCCCCTTGTCGTCGACGAGGGAGCAGGCGAGCGTCGTCGCCCAGTCCGGATCGGACGCTTCGGCGAGCGGCATCGGATACCAGCGCTCCGGTGTGCCGATCCTGAAGTCGACGATGTCGCGCCGTGTTCCGTTGGCCGTCACTGAGCCTCCCCTTCGCCCACCGGTACCCTACCGGCTACTTCGTGCCGTCGTGAGCGACGTTCCAGACGTCCTTGACCACGCCGACCGTGCTGCTCGTGGCTCCGCCGATCTTGTCGTAGTCGCCTGGGACGAACGAGGAACCGGTGTCGATGGCCTGCCCGACCGGGTTGTCGCCGAAGCCGGAGACCGCTCCGGTGACCACCTTCACGGTGTTCTGCACCTGGTACAGCGTGGCGGCGCCAGCGGTGAACTTCATCCCGTTGGTGAGCAGGCTCGGGTCGGCCTTCGCCAGGTTGTAGAGGCCGACCAGGTCTTTGTTGATGCCGAAGCCCTTGCTGATGCTCAGGTTGAGGCCGGGGAACGCCTCGCGTGCCGCCTCCTTGATGAGCTCCGGGCCCGACTTGGTGCCCGATTGGAACGCCGTGAGCGCGGCTTTCTGCGCATCCGTGCGGATGAAGGGGGACTTGAAGGCGTCGGAGAGCGGCTTGGAGAGCGCCTCGCTGGCCTTCGTCGCACTCATGAAGTCCTCGCTGTGCGCGCCGACGCCCTGCAGCGCGGCGAGCTGGCGGCTGTCGGTGATCCCGGTGCGGATGACGGCGGTGGCGCGGAGGTTCTTGGCGACCATCGCGAAGATCTTGCCGCCGAACAGGGTGAGCACGCAGCCCACAGCGGCGAACGCGACATCCCACCAGGAGCCGTCGCCGTTGATGACCTTCACGATCGACTCGACCAGGTCGATGATCGCGCCGATCGCGCCGAGGACGATGAGGATCTGACCGAGGATCGGCACCCAGGCGAAGAAGATGGCGAGCACACCTGCCCACTTGCAGATGGTCTTGAAGATGCTGAAGACCGTCGCACCCCAGTCGTCCCAGAACGAGTCCTTGAGGCCGTGGTTGTTCTTGTCGACCACGTTGACGATGGCGGTGATGGCAGTCTCTGCTGCGGAGTTCTTCGCATCCAGCGCTGTGTGCCACTCTGCGTGCGCTGCGCGGAGGTCTGCGTCTGCGGCGTCCGCGGCATCCTTCGACTTGGTGGCCGCGGTCGTGGCGGTGGTCTTGTCGGCGTCCGTCGCGGTATCCGCGGCGTGCTGCGCCGTGCTGGCCGCGTGCTTGGCCGTGTTCGCGGCCTCCTGCTTGTTCTCGATGTGCGCGATGGCCGTGGTGGCCGCATCCTGTGCTGAACGGAGAGACGACGAGTATGTGATCAGGGCGTCGGCGGTCTTCCGGTAGCGGTCGTGCGCCTTGTCGATGTCGCCTGCGACGTCCTTGGCCGAGTCGCGGAAGGCGTCGATGGCCTTGCTGACCATCTCGTCCACGTCGCCGATCTTCTTCAGCGTGGTCACCGAGCGCTGGATGGCGTCCGCGATCTCCGCGTAGTGGCGCGCCTTCGAGAGCATCAGGTCGGGATCGCCCTTGAGCGGCTGGTATTCGACGTCACTCATTTCGTCCCCCTAGTTCTTCGCCGGAGCTGCCGGGTAGTCCTGCGACTTCGAGGCGTCTTCCAGCGCTTTCGCGAGGCCGTCGTCGACCTTGGTGAAGCCGTCCGTCACGCCGGCCACGGATTTGGACAGGCTCTCCACGGACTCCGTCATCTTCTTCCGCTTGTCGTTCCACTTGTGGGCGAAGTCTCGGACGTGACCGGAGAGTCCGTCGTGGCCGGTCGCTTCCGCGACGGCGTCGCTGAAGTCGTCCGCGCCCTTGAACTCGCTGACGATCGCCTCGAGGTCGGACTTCAGCTGTCCGAGCAGTTCCAGGTCGAGCTTCAGGTCGGTCATGGCGATCCCTTCCGTTTTCAGGCTGTAGCCAACCTACCGAGAGCGGTGCGGGGAAGCGATGGGGAGCGGTCCCCATGCAGTGCCGTGCAGGTATATAGGTATCGTTCTTGCGTGCGCCTCAAACTCACGCTCTCCCGCCCATCCGGAGCCGGGGACGACATCGTGGTCACCGCCGACGCGGCAGCCAGCATCTCCGAAGTCGCCTCGACCATCCGCCGCATCGACCCACGCGGGGCCGCTGGGCCGGTGACGGACGACCGGGCGCTGACTCTCCGCGCCGCGATCCCCGGCCAGGCTGAGACGCTGGTGCTTCCACCGGATGCGCCCATCGGCGAGGCGTGGATCGGCAGCGGCGCCACGGTCAGCCTGGCGGACGCCGGGGTGTACTACGCGCCGAGCGACCTCGGCGACGCTCCGGTGGTCGCCACGGTGCAGGTGCTCACCGGACCGGATGCCGGGCGGGAGTTCCCGCTCCGCCCCGGCACCGCCATGCTCGGCCGCGACGACGCTTGCGACATCGTGCTGCGCGACCCGCTGGTGTCGAAGCGGCACGTACGCCTCGAGGTCGGCGACGGCGTCGAGGTCATCGACCTCGGCTCGGCGAACGGCGTCGTGGTCGACGGCGGAATCGTGACGCGGCTGACCGTTCGGAGGTCGGAGACGCTGCTGATCGGCGACACCGAGGTGCGCATCGCGGTCTCTGGACTCTCCGGCATCCCTGCGGCGGCACCGAAGGCCGGCCCGGTGTTCTTCAATCGCTCTCCGCGCGTCGAGCAGCGCTACGCCGGTCAGGTCTTCCAGGCGCCCGAGGTGCCGACGGAGAAGGAGGACCCGCCATTCCCGCTCCTCGCGATGATCACGCCGCTGCTGCTCGGCGGCGCGATGTTCGCCATCACCCACCAGCCGACCACACTGCTGTTCGTGCTGCTCTCCCCCCTGATGCTGGTCGGCAACTACATGACCGGCCGCACCAGGGGAAAGCGCAAGCTCAAGAAGGCCATCGCGGTCTTCGACAAGCGACTGGATGCGCTCACCGCCAAGCTCGACGCCGAGCGGCTCAGGGAGGTCGAGCTGCGCCGCGCGGAGTCGCCGACCACGCACGCGGCGCTGGCCGACGCCGTGCAGCGCGGGCCGATGCTCTGGACCAGGCGGCCGGAGCACTGGTCGTTCCTCAACCTGCAGCTCGGCATCGGGTCGATGCGGTCGCGCAACACGATCGCGAGCAACGACAGAGGCGAGATGATCGTGGAGTTCCAGGAACGCCTGGACGCGGTCATCGACGCCAACGAGCGCGTCTTCGACGTGCCGGTGCTCGACAACCTGTTCGAGTCAGGCGCTCTCGGGATCGCGGGCCCAGCCGAGCACATCGCCGGATCGGTGAACGCCACGCTGGTGCAGCTCACCGCGCTGCACTCCCCCGCGGAGCTCGTCGTCGCCGCCCTGGTCTCCCCGCGCTGGTCGCGGGAGCTGGAATGGCTCAAGTGGATGCCGCACACCTCCTCGCCGCACAGCCCGCTCGCCGGCGGGCACCTGGCGGACAGCGCGTCGAGCGCATCCACTGTCCTCAGCGCGCTCGAAGGACTGGTGGAGGAGCGTCTCGCCCGTGCGAAGGGTCCGCAGCGACGCGGGGCGATGGAGCAGGAGCGCGCGGCGATCGAGCGAGGAGCAGAGGTCGGGAAGTCGCAGACCGTGGACGGGACGCCGTCGCCCGTTCCCGCGGTCGTGGTCGTCATCTCCGGCGACGTCGCCATCGACCGGCCGCGGCTCGTGCAGCTCGCGGAAGCGGCGGCCGACGCCGGGGTGTTCCCGATCTGGCTGGACACCGACGTCGCCGCCCTGCCTGCGGTCTGCCGCACCTACGTCGCGCACGAGGACCGCGACGACAGGGCGACCGTCGGGTTCGTGCGCATCGGCGAGACCATAGAGGACGTCGTCACCGAACCGATCGACCGCGACACCGCGCTGGACTACGCCAAGCGCATGGCGCCGGTCATCGACGCAGGCGCCCTGGTCGCGGACGCGAGCGACCTGCCGCGCAGCATCTCCCTGGTCAGCCTGCTCGGGCACGACCTGACGGAGTCGTCCGGTGCGGTGATCGACCGGTGGCGGCAGAACGCCTCCATCCACGACCGATCGGGCGCCCGCCCTGCCAAGCGCCGAGCGGGAAGCCTGCGCGCCATCATCGGCTCGGCCGGCGTGGATGCGATGCACCTCGACCTGCGCAGCCAGGGGCCGCACGCCCTCGTCGGCGGCACGACAGGAGCGGGCAAGAGCGAGTTCCTGCAGGCGTGGGTGCTCGGGATGGCCGCCGAATACAGCTCGGACAGGGTCACATTCCTGTTCGTCGACTACAAGGGCGGCTCTGCGTTCGCGGATTGCGTGAGCCTGCCGCACTGCGTCGGTCTCGTCACCGACCTCAGCCCGCACCTGGTGCGCAGGGCGCTCACCAGCCTGCGCGCCGAACTGCACCACCGCGAGCATCTGCTCAACCGCAAGAAGGCCAAAGATCTGCTCGAGCTGGAGAAACGCGGCGATCCGGAGTGCCCTCCGGCGCTCGTGCTGGTGATCGACGAGTTCGCCGCCCTCGTCGGCGAGGTGCCGGAGTTCGTGGACGGCGTGGTCGACATCGCCCAGCGCGGACGCTCGCTCGGCATCCACCTGATCATGGCGACGCAGCGCCCCGCCGGTGTCATCAAGGACAATCTGCGAGCGAACACCAACCTGCGCATCGCGCTCCGCATGGCGGACGAGTCGGACAGCCAGGACGTGGTCGGCGTCTCGGACGCCGCCCACTTCGACCCTGCCATCCCCGGCCGCGGCATGGCGAAGACCGGACCGGGCAGGCTCGCGCCTTTCCAGTCCGCATACGCAGGAGGCTGGACCAGCCGCGAACCGGAGCGCGCCGGTGTCGAGGTGGCGGAGCTGCGCTTCGGCGGCGAGATCCGCTGGGAAGAGGAAGGGTCAGGCCGTGAGGAAGAGCGGGACCTCGGCCCGACGGACCAGCAGCGCCTCGTCTCCTCGATCGTGCGCGCGCAGGGCGAGGCGCACATCCCGTCGCCGCGTCGGCCGTGGCTGGACGAGCTGGCGGCGGTCTATGACCTCGGCCTGCTGCGGCAGCGCACGGACGCCGAGCTGCTACTCGGCGTGAGCGACGTTCCGGACAGGCAGCAGCAGGCCCCCGTCTACTTCCAGCCGGATGTCGACGGCAACATCGCGATCTACGGCACGGGCGGCTCCGGCAAGTCGGCGGCGCTGCGAACCCTGGCGTCGTCGGCCGCGATCACGCCGCGAGGCGGGCCGGTGCGGGTGTACGGACTGGACTTCGGCGCAGGCAGCCTCCGGATGCTGGAGAAGATGCCGCACGTCGGCTCGATCATTCCAGGGGACGACGCTGAGCGCATCATCCGGCTGTTCCGGGTGCTCAAGGAGGAGCTGGAGGACCGCGGCCCGCGCTTCGCGGAGGCCAACGCATCCAGCATCACCGAGTACCGCAGGCTCACGGGGCGCCAGAACGAGGCGCGCATCCTGCTGCTCATCGACGGGTTCCCGAACTTCCGCGAAGACTTCGAGATCCCGGCCGGCCGCTCGCAGTGGTACGACGTGTTCAAGGACGTCCTCAGCGACGGCCGCCAGCTCGGGATGCACGTGGCGCTCACCGGCGACCGTGCGGGGGCCGTGCCCACCTCCATCGGCTCGCTGGTGCAGCGCAAGGTCGTGCTGCGCCTGGCGGACGACGGCTACGGGATGCTCGACGTGCCGAGCGACATCCTCGGCCCGTCGTCCCCTCCCGGCCGCGCGATCGTCGACGGCTACGAGACGCAGCTCGCCGTCCTCGGCGGAAGCGCCTCCGTCTCCGACCAGTCGGCGGCGACCACCCGTCTTGCCGAGGCGATGGTGCGCGCCGGCGTGCAGGAGACGCCGCCGATCGGCTCACTGCCGAAGGAGTACGCGCTCGAGACGCTGCCGTCGTCGCACGACGGTTCGCCCGTGCTCGGCGTCAGCGACCTCGACCTCGGGCCGTTCGGCTTCGACCCGGCAGGGACGATGCTCGTCGCCGGTCCTCCCGCGAGCGGACGGTCGAGCACGCTGGCTGCGCTCGCTGCGTCTGTGCTGCGGTTCGACCCTCAGGCGCGGTTGTACTACCTGGGCAACGCGCGTTCCGCCCTCGGCCGCGCGACGCACTGGACGGACACGGCCACGACGCCGGAGACCGCCGCCGCACTGGCGAAAGACCTCGTCGCCGCCATCGCGGACCCGGACACGGAAGGCCGCATCGCGGTGATCGTGGAGAGCATCGGCGACTTCCTGCAGACTCCGGCCGACTCTCCCATCGTGGACTTGGTGCGTGCCGTGCGCCGCAGCGACCACCTGCTCGTCGCCGAGGCGGAGTCGAGCGCCTGGGGATCGTCGTGGCCGCTGCTCGGCGAGGTGAAGAACGGTCGTCGCGGCATCCTGCTGCAGCCGGACTCCGTGGAGGGCGACCTGCTGCTGAAGACGCCGCTGCCCAGGCTCAATCGTTCCGAGTTCCCTCCCGGCCGCGGGGTGTACATCGCGAAGGGGAAGTTCGCGCGGGTGCAGGTGCCGCTCGTCGACGCGTGAGCGGGACCCGGCAGGCTACTCGTCGTCCTTCTCCCACGGCCAGCGCGGGCGTCCGCGCTGCTGGAACCGGCCGACCAGCACCAGCTGGTACAGCAGCGTGACGACGAACCCCGCGATGCCGACCGTGATCGCGTAGATGCTCCCGAGCTGGCCGACGGCGAACAGGAAGTAGGCGAACGGCTGCGACGGGTCCCCCGCCGCGCCCGCGACTCCACCGGCGACGATGAACACGAAATAGCAGGCGAATCCCACGGCGAGTGCGACGCCGGGTGAGATGCGCTGCTTGTTCGCCGGAACGCGCGTCCCGATCACCAGCAGGAACACGAACAGCATCAGCGTCGCGCATCCGGTCATGATCGGGCCGACGAGCGAGCCGATCGCCGGGTCGGCGATCACCTCGGTGTTCGTCGCCAGCGAGATCAGCCCGAAGGCGGCGACCACCAGCGCCAGGTAGAGGAACGTGGCGAAGGCGGCGACGACGGCCGCGTAGGCGCGCCAGTTACGCATGTCGGCCGGTCAGTACCCCTGCGGAGAGGCGTACGCGGCGACGGCCTGGTTCTGGGCATCCGCGAGCTGCTGGTCGTATGCGGCCTGCGCCTCGGCGTTGCGCACCTTGAGCTTGCGGCCGCGGGCGGCGAGCCAGGCGCCGGTCCACATCGAGATCTCGCGGGCGATCACACCGGCGAGGACGGCGAACGGGGCGACCCAGAGACGCTGCAGGACGACGGAGGCCTCGTTGGGGGTGAGGGTCCAGACGTGCAGATCGATCAGCGAGGCGCCGACGTAGGCGAAGTAGACGAACAGGGCGACGAAGAGGCCGCCGAGGATGTACGCCCACCAGCGGGCACGGTTGATGATCTGGATGAGCACCACCATGCCCACGAAGAACGCCACGACAGGCACCCAACCCGCAGTTTGCGACAGGAAGAAGCGCGAGAGCGACTCGGCGAACTGATTGCTCGGCGTCAGCGCGTACCCGACGAGGACGACCGCGATCACCCAGAGCAGCGCGAACACGACCGTGCCGACCAGAGCGATCAGGATGCCGAAGCCCCTGTTGCTCTTCTTCTTGGGCGGCTCGGGGCGCTGGACGTAGATCGGGGTCACCGGCTGCCCGTAGCCGGGGGCGGGCGCGACACCCGGCTCGGGAGCCCAGGTCGCCTCGCCCGTGGCGGGCGGCGCTGCGTACGCTGCGGTCGCCCCTGTCGCCTGCGCGGAGGTCGCGGCCTCTGCGGCGACGATCACCGGCGTCGCCGACTGGACAGGGGATGCGGTGTCGACGGTGGCCGTTCCGGCCGCGGCTGCCGCGGGAACGTCTCCGGTGTGCGAGCGTGCGACGGCGGCCGCGATGTCGTCGTCGGTCGTCACGACGGGCTCCGGCTCCGTGACCTTGGCCGGTGCGGCAGGTGCAGGCGTCGCCGGGACCTCTGGGGCGGCTGCGGTCTGGGTCTCGTCCGCCGGCGCATCCGGGCGGTTGATGTGACCGCGCGCGGAGACGGGGCTCGACGGCGGGTTCACGACCTCTGGGTCGGTGTCGGCCGGCTCGCGCGCGGCAGCGGGCTCTGCCGCTGCGGTCTGCGCGGGCGCCGTCGCCGGCGCCTGCTCTGCCGTGCCCGATGCACTGTCCCCCGCGGGCTCCGCGGCTGCGCCGTTGTCCGGCACAGATTCCGGCGTCGTCTCGCTCATGATGCCACTCCTCGATCAGCCCAGTCGGGCATCCGTCAGTGGTGCCCACTGTAGCAACGGGGTGGAGCAAGTCCAGGGAGCCGCGCGAGACCGCCCGCTACTTCGACTTCGGCTCGTCTGACGCTGGGATCAGGGAGTACACATACCCCGCGACCTTGGAGTCCACCTTGCCGGGAACATCAGTCGGCGCAATCGAGAAAGCTGTGACGAGGAACAGGCGAGGCCCGCTCTGGACACCCTTCACGAACGCGAGGACGTTGCCGACGGGGCCGGAGACGGAGACGGAGACGGGAATCGCGGCGAAGTTCCTCGCAGTGATGAGGGGATCGGTAACCGGCGGGAGGCCCGCCGAGGGTCGGCTCACGGGACCGGACGGAGTCGGCGTCGGCGTCGGCGTCGGCGTGCCGGTCGGTGTCGAGCCCGAGTCCTGCCCGTCCGACGTGGCAGAAGACGTAGCCGCAGCCGCGACAGGCTGATACGCCACCGCATCCGACACGGTCAGGGACGTCACCGTCACTCCAGCCTCAACGGCTGTACGGTCGACGCCTGAGACGAGAGCGGGGTACGCCCCGCCGGACGGCACAGACTCTGAGAGCTTCGCGAGCGTCTGCTTCGTCTGCGGCAATTCTGCATAGTCCTTCTTCAGCGCCGCCAGCTTCGCGGCATTCTGAGCGTTGGTCGCATCGATCTGCGCGCGCGTCATCGCGGCGGAACCCGCGAGCGCGAGTTGCGGCTGGATGGCGAGAAACCATCCCCCGATGACGACGACGACTGTTGCTAGAACGGCGCCGATGATCCAGATCCGCGTCTTGTCCACGGTCACTCCCCCTTTTTCGAGAATCGCTTGTCGAACGCATCCTGGTTGAGATGCAGGGTGACGTTGGCCTGATACAGGCCTGTCGTCTCATCGAGCGTCACAGCACCCGGGACCGCATCCGCATATCCGGGCAATTGGGCGAGGGTGACCAGCCAGGCTGAGATATCGGGAGTCGGCGTCAGCACGGAGAACGCGACCGTCGCCACTCGGGCTCCCTGCAAGGGTGAGCTCGGCTGGGCATAGAGCGCCAGCGGAGACGACGAGTCGATGGTGATGGTGTTCAACGCCACCCCGGCTGGGAGCCGGAGTTGGATCTCGGTCACGTACTTCTGCCAATCGATCTCGGTCGACGCGCCGACCGACTGCGCGGCCTCTGCTGTGGCCACCTGTTGCTTGAGCTGTCGCGCTTCCCCGTATTGATTCTGCTGACCAAGCAGTGATGCGGTCGTCGCCTGACCCTCCACCACGCTGGCCTGCATGACAGCGGCCAGCGCGCTCGCGGCCCCACAGGCGAGGATCACCAGGAGAATCATCCCGATCACCGCATAGACCAGCGCGCGGCGAAGGCTCTTGGCTTTTCGTTCCGCTCGGATCTCGGGCGGCAGCAGATCCACCTGCGGCATCGACGTGGCGAGCACGCTCTGCACGTTCTCAACCCGGTTGCTCTTCGGGGCTTTCCCCGCCCCGGCGGATTCCGATGGAGCGTCATCCTTACGTCCCAGCCGGATCGCCCGCGATGGCCGGTTAGCGGCGTAACTCATGCTGCACTCCTCAACGCTAAGCCGAGCGCTACGGCCAGCGCCGAGCGGTTGGCGCGGAGCGACTCTGCTGACAGGTTTCGAGACAGAGCGATCGACGCGAATGGATCGCCGGGTTCCACGCTCAACCGAGACATCTCTGCGAGCGCACTCCCAAGGCCGAGAAGCTGTGCCCCGCCTCCGGTCAGGATGATCCGGCCCACTGGCTCTTCTGGTCGCGTGTTGGCGTAGTAGCTGATCGTATTGCGGAGGCTCGTGAGCAGATCTCCCGTCAGGTGGTAAATCACCTCCACAACGTGCTGCTCTTCGATTGTTTTCACTTCCTTGGCCAACCCGATCTCGCGCTTGAGCCGTTCCGCCGTGAGCTCATCGAGGTCGAGTCGCTCTCGGAGTGCTTTCGTCACATCGTCTCCGCCCGCCGAGATGATGCGTACGAACTGCGGAATCCCGTCCTTCACGATGACGACGCTCGTTGTGCTCGCCCCGATGTCGACCAGAGCCGCTAGCCCGGCGACACCGCTTCGCGTCGACAGCACGCGGCTGAGCGCGAACGGAATGAGGTCGACATCCGTCGTAGTGAGGCCAGCGCTCTCTACGGCGCGGACGTTGCCGAGGACGGCATCCTTGACGGCCGCCACGAGCAGACCATGAACGACCGGCCCGGAGTCGCTCACGGCTTCCGACACCGGAAAGAAGTCGAGCAGGGCGTCGGCCACGGGGACGGGCAGCATTTCCTGAACGTGAAAGGGAAGGGCCTCGCGAATTCGGTCACGCGGTG
Source organism: Leifsonia sp. NPDC102414 (assembly GCF_044765685.1). Classification (NCBI taxonomy): domain Bacteria; kingdom Bacillati; phylum Actinomycetota; class Actinomycetes; order Micrococcales; family Microbacteriaceae; genus Leifsonia; species Leifsonia sp. NPDC102414. The sequence goes on along the minus strand of NZ_JBIWKN010000004.1, from coordinate 205,028 downwards.
CCTTCGCTACTGTGAGATCGCGGACGAGAACACGCTGGTTCCCCATACCGAGCACCACCTTCTTGCTCGTGAACTTCCCCGCCGACCAGAGCTGCTTCAGACACGCAGAGACCGTGTTCGGTTCGAGCACTTCCCCGCGGCTCACCGCCCCGAAGGGGAGAGGAATCATCGCGTGGCGAAGCAGCGTCGGCTTCGCCCGATCGGGTCGCTCCACCTCGACAGCGCGTATTGCCGTGCTGCCGATGTCGATGCCTACCACTCGATTGGCCATAGCTTTTCTCCCTTTATGACTGCTACGAAAGTCCGGTGAGCGACAGGTACGTCTGAGCGACCCAGGGGCCGAGGAACACGCCGAACCATGCGCCGGCGAGCATCCAGGGTCCGAACGGTATCCCGCCGTGTCTGGTCACTCGCCGTGTCGCGAGAAGACCGACGACGAAGATCCCTCCGAAAAGGAACGCCGCGAATGCCCCGACGACGAGTTGGGACCAGCCGAGGTAACCGAGGAACAACCCGACGAGAGCGGCGAGCTTGACATCGCCCATGCCCATGCCGCCCGGACGGATCCAGGCGACGATGAAATAGAAGACGAACAGTGCGATAGCGCCGACCACCATTCCGACAGCGGCTCCCAGATCGCCCCGAAGAAAGGCTGTCGTCCCAAGCAACACTGCCCCGGCACCGAACGACGGGAACACCACCGCATCAGGGAGCCGGTGCGTGTCGAGATCGATCAGGGTCAGAACCACGCTCACCGCCGCGAAGGACAGCAGCGCGATCAACTCCAGCACCGATGCGATCGCTGCTGCCGTGGAAGCAGCGAACTCCGTCGCGATCCGGCCCCACGACCACCAGGCCACAACGGCGAAGAACACGCCTGTCGCGGCCTCGACGAGGGGATAACGGAAGGAAATCGGAGTGCGGCAGTCGCGACACCTCCCGCGCAGCACGAGCCATGAGATCACCGGAATGTTGTCATACGGCCTGATCGCCGTACTGCAGGAAGGGCACGCGCTCGGCGGACTGACGATCGACCGGCCCGCCGGCACGCGAAACGCGACGACGTTGAGGAACGATCCGACGAGCAGGCCGAGAACACCCATCGCGCCGATGACGAATGCGGTCAGTGAGGCCGCCATCTGCAGCGAGATCATGGGATCGCCACCCCTCCTGGCGTGTAAGCCGTCTTCACTTCCACCACGGCGCTGGTTCCGTAGGTCGTCGACACAGGCGAGAGGAATTTCGGTGGCGCGGTGTACTGCAACCGTTGGTCGTACTGGTAGTTCTTGGCGAAGCCTGAGGTGATCGTGCCTCCGGACGACTGCGCAACCGGACCACGGAACTTTTGAGCGATCGCTCCCTTGACGGTCAAGGTCCCTTTCTTCCCCGCGGTGTAGTTCTGCACCTGGAAGGTGTGCGCAACGGAGAGGATCGCTGCATCGATCTCCAGACCGGATGTGGACGAATTCAGGAGATTGCCGCTGGAGTCGACGGGGTTGTAGACCCACACGGCATTCTGGCCGACGAGCCCTAACATGTCGGCCTGCTGATCGACGTACGTGATGTTGCCGACGACGTAGATGTAGTTGTCGGCGGCGACGGTCGCCGCCGCATGGATGCTGCCCTTGACGAACGCGTCGCCGTTTCGGCAGCCATAGGAAGGCGCCGCTGTCGTCGAGGACGGTGCCTTCTCCGACGCCGCGGGATAGCCGAGTCCATTGCTGGTGCCGGAGCTGCCAGACACGTTGGCGCAAGTGAAGTTGCTGGGGAACGCCGAAGCCGCCCAAAAGTTGGGATCGCCGATCGTGCTCGGAACGCTCTGAACGAAGATGAGGTTGTTGGCCGGAACCGGGATGGTTTGGCCGCCGGGGCTTCCCAGCCGTCCCGAGCTCGCATATCCCGGCGTACCGCAGGAGGCGCTCACAGAGCCGCCAGAAGGCAGGTTGCCGGTGATGTTCGTGGCGATGGTCCAGGGACTCCGCACTGTCATCGTGCCGCCGGAGTTGAACGTGATCGTCGTCGGGCCGGTGTACAGGCAACCAGGTCGTGGGACAGACGCGAGGTCCGAGCGGGTTTCCTGCTTCATCTGTGTGTTGGTCGCAGGCATCGGCACGGGTGGGCTGTATCGCGGATACCCGGCGATCGCGAAATTGCCTGCCGAGCATCCGCTCGGGATGATGTATGCCAGGCCGGAGGTCGGGTTCAACCCGGATGTCACGATGTTGTTGAATGTCGTTCCGCAGATCTGCAGAGTGTCGTTGGAGTGCACAGGCCCGTTGATCGTATCTGCGGCAGCGAATTGGATGGGTGTGCAATTCGGTCTGCTCGACACGGCCCACGCATAGGCGGGTGTGCAGGATGTGGACGACGTCGCCGGGTCCTGGATCTCATAGTCGGTGAAGTAGAGGAAGTCGATGAATCCGGACTGCTTAAGGTCTGCGACGATCGACCGAGTCGTCTGGCCGACATGCCCTGTCGACCGCAAGCGCAGTGTGCCGTTGGTCGAGTATTTCGAGTTGTCCACCTCGTAGCGGTAGGTTGCGCGACCGCCGCTGCCGGGGACAGTGGCCCACGAACCGTTCGGACCGGTGCCGAACGCGGGATTGCCGTTCGTCGACGTGAAGCTGCTTGTCGAGCTGAACAGCGCGGATGTCGAGCCGTACTGCTGGTAGGTGTTGTCGTTGGCAAGCTTTGCTTGATAGTCCTCCACCCCGGCGTATGCCGCGGACATGGCGGCGTTCCAGTCCTGGTCGTTGCTCGCTTTCCGAAATCCACCGAGCGACGACGCCAACACGACGGAGACGAGCAAGATCAATGCAGCTCCGATCCCCACCACCATGGCGAGCGCCATGCCATCGTCGTCGCGCCGTCCTTGTCCGAGTCCGCGCATCACAATGACCTCGCCAAGGGGAGATTCGGAAGTCCGACCGTGTTCTGAAGGGTCACATTGCTGCTGTCACCGGTTGCCGACTTGCCGACGGTCAGCGTCACACGAACGGCCGCGATGCTGCGCAGGTTCGACGTCGTGTATCCACCTGTGGGGATCGCGATGGGCTGATTGTTCACATCGAGGTACGTGAAAAGGAAGGGATTCGATCCGGTCCGCGTCACGACGGCGCCGCCGAGATTTCGCGTCGACGATGCGACGGTGGAAAATCCCCAGTATCCGGGGCTGAGGGCGTAAGCGTTGTACTTCGTCTCGATCAGATTGCGGTTGGCATCGAGGCTGAACGTGACTTTCACCGGGAGCTCCGCGGAAGACGCAAGATTGACGTAGGCGTACACCGTGACGGACTCCCCCGTGGCACTGGAGAACGCGGGATCATTGAGGGATTGTCCACTGACCGGGTTCTCGGTTGCAGCACGAAGGATTCGAGAGACCTCGTTCATCCCGTTCGACGCTGTCTTGGCGTTGCCTCCGACGGACTGATTGAGGCTGAAGGACTTCGTCGCCGTCATGAAGAAGCCAGCAACGGCTGCGAGCACGAGGCCGAAGATCGCGATGGCGATGAGGAACTCGGCGATCGTGAAACCTGAATCGTCCGACAGGGATCGGCGAGCGGCGATCATGGTCCCACCTGGCGGGGATCGAGTGTGATCGTCTGAACGGCGGGGGTCATGACTCCGCGTGTGACCAGCGCAATCGACGTGGTCGGCACGGTGCTGGACGTACTGCCTGAGGAGTTCCCGGTGTAGAACCTCCACGCGCCGAACGGAAGAGCGACTGTCATGGACGAGCCCGACGTCAGTTTGGGGAAGGTGTACGTGTTGGCCGTCGTGCATCCGGGGTCACCCGTTCCGGCCACGGGAGCCTGCGCGACCGCTGTCAGATACGTGTTGTTGCCGAGCCCGTTCACCGTCACAACGCCCATGGGGATCGGCAGAGTGGTGATGGTCTGACCAGGCGGGGCCGCCTGACCGGCTTGCACAGCGCGGCCCACCGCGCCATCGACCGCCGGCGTCGTCCACGCCGACGGATCGACGCTGAGGCAGTTCGGATGGCTCGCGATCGGAGCCACATATGCTCCGGCCAGAACGGCGTACCCGTCCGAGAAGGGAAAGAGCCTGCTCGTGGTGGCCGAACCGATCGTCTGAACGAAGGTTCCGCCGATCGGATTGACCCACGACAGGTCGAGGTTCGTCGGCCGGGTGGCGGTCGAAGAAGCGTACTGGACGGAGTACAGAGCACCGTTGTCGTAGGTGAACGGCGCAGTCTGTGCCGTACCTGCCGTCACCTGGACGGGACTCAGAACAGGGGCGGGCTTCTGGTGGATGTCCAGGTAGTTCGGGACAGAAAGCGAGACGTCATAGTTGCCTGGCGTCACTTTGAGTGCGTAGGTGCAACCGTCCGCGTCCGTCGGGGCGGGGACCGTCGTGAGCGGCACTGCTCCGTTGGGAACGCTGGACGGCGCTACGGACACCACCACACCTGGGGTTCCTGCGCCAGAAGCCGATTTCACCGAAACGATGATCGTCCCGAGTGTCGGGTCGTTGATTCTGTTGTTCGGTGCGATCAGGGTGTCCGCGCGGACAGCCGCGGTCGCCGTGCGCATACCCGACCAGGTGACACTGATGTTCACCTTCTTGAACTGTAGGGTCCCGCCTCCCGCGCCGCACGCGACGGTGCTGTTGTTCGTGGACACCCAGTCCGTGCCGCGCACGATCGTGAAGGTCGTGCCGTTGACAACCGTCGTCCAAGACGTGTCGGTGACAGCGAACACATTGCTAGCAGACCTGTCGAGATCGATCTCTTGCGCAGCGAGATTCGCGGCGATCTCGCGAGACCGGGTGTCGGTGGTCAAAAGCAGCGAGCTGGTGATCGACAGGGCGACGCCGATCGAGATGAGTGCGAAGACGAACATCGCGACCATGACCTCGATGAGCGTGAGGCCGGCGTCGTCGGATCGGTTGAGTGCTGCTCGAGTCAAGGTCCACCTCCTCATCGGGTCTTCTTGGAGAGGCTCAGAGCGTCGGTGGGCGGTGGACCGATTCGGTCACCGCCCACCGAGTGTCGGCAGATCGGCCGGATCAGCAGCCGGCCGGCTTGTGCGCCTCGTCCGAAACGCCCGAGTTGTCGGTCGTGTAGAACTTGGCTCCGGAATCGCTCGTGGCCACCAGGCAATAGGTCGTCGCGGTCGTCGCCGGAGCAGATGGGCTCCACGCGACGCTCGTTCCGCTGTAGCCGAAGGTGCCCAAGTTCGTGTTGTTGATAGCGGTGGGAAGGGCGCTGTTGCTGGTCTGGAAGGCGACTACGGCGGTCTTGGCGTTCGTCAGGTCGGACTTTGCCGCGCTGTCCTTCGCGTTGTTCTGGATGCCCAGGTACACGGGGATAGCGATGGCGGCGAGGATGCCGATGATGATGACGACCACGAGCAGTTCGATCAGGGTGAAGCCCTTCTCGTCTTCTTCGAGGAGTCCTTTGCGGCGGGCGTTCAACGTGCCCATGAGGCGGAAGTACATTGCGGTGTCCATTCGGTCGGGGGAATCGTTCGGTTCGAACGGGTGCGAGGTCCGTCCGGTGGCTTGATGCTATTTGGCAGGAAACTCACGGGATAATCCCACGAATGGGGGCAATATCAATCATTTATCACCCCAGTTCAGGGGAGGAAACATGAAAAATGCGTCACGATATTTCTATTTGACGACCGTGGCGATTTGGAAAATGGGCATGTAGAGGGCAATCACCATGCCACCGATGACGACGCCCAAGAAGGCGATCATCAGCGGCTCGATCATGGCGGTGAGTTGCTCCGTCGCGGCTTCGACCTCCTGCTCATAGAAGTCCGCGATCTTGTCCAGCATCGTCTCCAGCGACCCAGCGTCTTCTCCGACGGCGATCATCTGAGTGACCATCGCGGGAAACACCGGCTGCGTCGCCAACGGTTTCGAGATGGAGTCGCCCTGTCGCACGGACTCCGCCACCTCGACGAGCGCGTTCTCGATCACCCAGTTGCCGCTGGTCTCCCCAACGATCCGGAGCGCCTGCAAGATGGGGACGCCCGCCCCGATCATGTTGGCGAAGTTCCTGCTGAACCGGGCCACTGCGATCTTCTTGAGCAGCGACCCGAACACCGGTATTCGGAGCTTGAGAGGATCCACCCTCTTGCGAACGGATTCGCGGTTCTTGTTCCTCCCCCACCAGACCGCGAAGACGATGGCAGCGATCACCAGGACCGGTGCGATCCAGACCATCGCGTGGGACGCGACGACGAGGATCTCCGTGGGTAGCGGGAGCTGGCTCCCCAAACCCTCGAACATCTTCTCGAAGACCGGAACGATGAACAGGAGCATGGCGATGACAGCGAGGATCGACATGATGAGGACGATGACCGGATAGGTGAGAGCCGACTTGATGGTGCCCTTGAGTTTGACCTCCTTCTCGAACGTGCCCGCGATGGATTCGAGAGCGTCGTCCAGAAATCCGCCGGTCTCGCCTGCCCTCACCATGTTGACCATGAGCGGAGGGAAGACGTCGTCGCGCTTCTTCAATGCGTCGGAGACGGAGATGCCCGTCTCGACATCGTCTCTGACATCCGCCATGACGCTCGCGAGCTTCTTGTTCTCCGTCTGCTCGGCAAGAATGTTGAGCGTTCGCAGCAACGAGAGTCCCGACCCGATCATCGTCGCCATCTGACGACTCATGATCGCGAGGTCTTTGAGCTTGACGCCGCTGCCGAACGAGAACGAGACCTCGCGGTTGAGCCCGGTTCCCGCAGGCGCCTCCTCGATCGAGATGGGTGACAACCCCATGGTGCGGAGACGCGTTGCTGCCGACGCCTGCCCGGTGGCGTCGAGACGCCCCTTCACGACCTTGCCTGACGCGTCTCTGCCTTTGTACGCGTACGCCGTCGTCGTCGCCATCAGTGCGCTCCTGAGTATGTGTCGCCGAAGTCGGGCCCGCTCGACGCGATGGCCATCGCCGACGCGTCGGTGGGCGACTCCGCGCGCTGGATGAGGCGGCTGATGCCCTCGAGGTCGTGGGCCTTGTCCATGGCCGCCTTGCGGGTGATCTGACCGGAGTTGACCAGGTCGGCCAGGTGCTGGTCCATGGTGCGCATCCCGGAGTCGCGGCCGGCCTGCATCATCGAGGCGATCTGGTACGTCTTGCCCTCGCGGATCAGGTTGGCGACTGCCGGGGTCATCATCAGGATCTCTGTCGCCACGACGCGGCCGCGTCCGTTGGCGCGCTTCACCAGGGTCTGGCAGACGACGCCCTGCAGAGTCGCGGCGAGCTGGGCGCGCACCTGGTCCTGCTGGTGCGGAGGGAAGACGTCGATGACGCGGTCGATGGTCTGCGGCGCATCCTGGGTGTGCAGGGTGGCGAAGACGAGGTGGCCGGTCTCCGCGGCGGTGAGGGCGACCGAGATGGTCTCCAGGTCGCGGAGCTCGCCGATCAGGATGACATCTGGGTCCTGCCGCAGCACGTGTTTGAGCGCGGCGCCGAAGCTGTGCGTGTCGTGGCCGACTTCGCGCTGGTTGACGATCGACTTCTTGTGGGTGTGCATGAACTCGATCGGGTCCTCGACCGTCACGATGTGGTCGGCGCGGGTCGAGTTGACGAGGTCGATCAGAGCGGCGAGGGTGGTCGATTTGCCGGAGCCGGTGGGGCCGGTGACCAGGACGAGACCGCGCGGCAACTGGGAGAACGAGCCGACCGCGTCCGGGACGCCGAGCTCGTGCAACTGCTTGATCTCGGTGGGGATGAGGCGGAAGGCGGCGCCGACGGAGCCGCGCTGCTGGTAGATGTTCACGCGGAAGCGGGAGTTGGCGGAGATGGTGAACGCGAAGTCCAGCTCCAGCTCGCGGTCGAAGATCTCCTGCTGGCGGTCGGTGAGCAGGCTGGTGATCGCGGCCCTGGTGCGGTCGTGGTTCCACGGCGTCGCCGCGCCGGCAGGGCGGAGACTGCCGTCGACGCGCACCATCGGGGCCGTGCCGACGGTGACGTGCAGGTCGGATGCTCCCTGGTAGACGACCTCGTGCAGCGCGGCGACGAGCTCCGCGTCCGCCCGCTCCAGCGCCTCGCGCTCCACGGTGGTGAGGGTCTCGTCGATGGGTTGCGGCTCGTGCGGGTGCTGGATGGGGAAGGTGGCCTCCGGCACGGGCTCTGCCGCCCGGCGTCCAGCGGGGATGATGCGCTGGACGGGGTAGAGGTCCTCGGCGACGGGGACCGGCAGCGTCACAGGGTCGGACACCGGCGCAGGCAGCGACACTGGGTCGGACACCGGCGCAGGCAGCGGCACAGGGGCGGACACGGGCGCAGGCGGCGTCACGGAGACGGGCGGGAACGCGGGCGGCGGCAGCACGGGAGGCGACACCGGCTGCAGCACAGGCGGCGGCAGCAGCGGCACCCCCGGCCCCGGCGCCCACCCGGCAGCTGTCGATCCCGGTGACGTCACCGGGATCTCGTAGACCGGCTTCGCCTCCGGCGGCGGGAAGCCGCCCCAGCTCGTGTCGTTGCTCGCATCCGATGCCATGAGCCCTCCTAGGCCACCACTCGCAGGATCTCTTCCACCGAGGTCAGGCCGAGCTTGGCCTTCTCCCAGCCGTCTTCACGCAGCGTGAGCATGCCCTGCTCCCTCGCCGCCCTGCCGATCTCGGCACTGGATGCGCGGCCGACGGCGAGGCGCTCGATCTCCTCGCTCACCGCCATCACCTCGTGCACCGCGATGCGGCCGCGGTAGCCGGTGTTCGAGCAGGTCGGGCAGCCGACGGGCACGAACACCACGGGAGGAGCGTCGTCCGCTGTCACGGGGAAGCGCAGGCGCTGCAAGTCGTCGGCCGAGTATGTGGCCGGCTGCTTGCAGCGGTCGCACAGGCGACGGGCGAGGCGCTGGGCGACCACGCAGTCGAGGGCGGAACCCACCAGGAACGGCTCGATGTCCATTTCGGTGAGCCTGGTCACAGCGCTCGGCGCGTCGTTGGTGTGCAGCGTCGAGAGCACGAGGTGGCCGGTCAGCGACGCCTCGATGGCGATCTGCGCCGTCTCGTGGTCGCGGATCTCGCCGAGGAGGACCACGTCCGGGTCGCTGCGCAGGATGCTGCGGAGCGCGCTGGCGAATGTCAGGCCGGCCTTCGGGTTCACCTGAACCTGGTTGATGCCCGCCATCCGGTACTCCACCGGGTCCTCGACCGTGATGACGTTGATCTCCGGCCGCGCGACCGCGTTGAGCGTCGTGTAGAGCGTCGTCGACTTGCCGGAGCCGGTCGGACCGGTGACCAGGATCATCCCGTACGGCTTCGAGTACGACGTGCGGTACGTCTCGAAGTTGCGCTCCAGCAGATTGAGGTCGCGCAGCGTCATCCCGGTGTTCGTGTTGTCCAGGATGCGCATGACAACCTTCTCGCCCCATACCGTCGGCAGGGTGGCGACGCGCAGGTCGATCTGGCGGCCGCCGTGCACGACCGACATGCGACCGTCCTGCGGCTTGCGCCGCTCCGCGATGTCGATGTCGCTCATGATCTTCAGGCGGGAAATGACACCGTTCTGGATGCTCTTGGGCGCGCTCTGCATGGCGTGCAGCACCCCGTCGATGCGGTACCGGACGCGGACGTCGTGCTCGGCAGGCTCGATGTGGATGTCCGAGGCGTGGTCCTGGATGGCCTGGCTCACCAGCAGGTTCACGAACCGGACGATCGGGGCGTCGTCGTCGCTCGACTCCGCGATGGTGAGGCTGGACTCGTCCGGGGTGGCCGACTCCTCCTCGAGCGTGGTGGTCAGGTCGCTCAGCTCGTCGTCCGCGCGGATGTACCTGTCGATCGCGGCGAGCAGGTCCCCGAGCTCGGCGACGGCGGGGGCGATGTTCATCCTGGCGGCGGCGCGAACGTCGTCGATGGCGAACACGTTGCCAGGGTCGGCCATCGCGAGGATCACGGTGCCGTCGGCCGTGCCGATCGGGAGCACGGAGTGGCGGCGGCAGATCGCGCCGTTCACCAGGGAGACGGCCGTGCGGTCCACGGGGTAGTCTGCGAGCTCCACGAACGGGAGGCCGGTCTGGGCGGCGCGGGCGCGGGCCAACTGCACGGCGTTGATGGCACCGCGGGCGAGGAGGTCGCGCACAGCGGCCTCATCGGCCGTCGGCTCGCTCGTCACCGTGTCGAGGTACTCGATCGGCAGATGGCCGTGCAGGATTAGGATTTCCGTCATCGACGCCACGGGAGCCTCCTCGCAAGGACGATGCCGGGGCGGGTCGGGGGTCTCGGCAATTGCGGCGGTACTGCAATATCACTTCTTCGGGTGAAGCGGTGTCACACTATTCCCGCGCGTCCCGCGCGCACCACTCCCGCGTACAGGTGCCACGCACCTGGGGGTCAGCTAGGACTTAGCGCCCGACCCGGCGGCGGGCTCAGCGACGGCGTCAGCGGCGGCGGATGTCCGCGCGGCGCGATGCGAGGTACACGAAGACGCCTGCGATGACGGCGGAGGCCATGGTCGTGATCCAGAACGGAAGGGTCGCTGCGGCGTGGCCGGTGGTGGCCTGGACGATGCCGAGGATGAAACTGCCGACGGCCACGACGAGCAGCGCCACCGCGACGCCGACCATCGCACGGCCGGTCGAGTCGGTGTATTCGAGGAGGTGACGCCACATGCATCCATTGTCGCGCATCCAGACGGGTCGGAGCCACGACGAAGGCACTGGCGTTGTCTGCGAGTGGATCGTCGCTGGTGGCGTCACGCCATGACGACCCGTCGCTTCGGCGGGTGGGTTTCGGCGCGAGATTCGCTGAGCAATTAGCGCGATCGTCACCAGTTCTTCGGCAATACCGGGTCGTCCGGATCGATCGGAGCGCACCGGCTGTATCCGGAGAAGTCGGCGTAGTTCTCGCCGATCGTGAACACGATCGCGAAGCCGTCTTCACGAACACCGGTCAGATACGGCGGATACGACACCACCTTCCGCGGCGGGTAGATCTTGTCGTCCTCGACCACTTTCGTCGGGAACCCGTAATCGGTCCACATCTTCGCAACCCGCTCCGCCGTCTCCTCCGCACTGGACTTGGTCGGACCCTTGTACTGGTTGAAGATGTTCCACGACTCTGACGGGGTGCCATCGGCATAGTCACCACACCCGGTCCCCCAATCCATCGTGTCTGGACTCGGCCAGGTGTCGGCGACCAGCGCTGTCGCCTCATCGTAGAGACGCCGGATCTCTTGTTCGACCGCCACACGGTCGGCTCTGTCGCTATCTTCCACCTGCTGAATCTCCTTCGCAGTCCTCTGCTGTGGTGCGCATCCGGTCAAAGCACTGGATGTGAGGAGCGCTGCCAGCGCCACAACGCTCAGCGCACGGTGAGAATCCCGTGCAGCCGTCCTGCTCCGGACAGCCGGTAATGAGCGAGTCCACTTGACCACCCGCCTCTCATCGAAGCACCGTCACCAATTCTTCGGCAGCCGCGGGTCGTCGGGATCCTCCGGAGCACATCGACTATTGCCAACGAAGTCGGCGTAGTTCTCGCCGATCGTGAACTCGATCCCGAAACCGTCTTCACGAACGCCGGTTAGATACGGCGGATACGACACCACCTTCCGCGGCGGGTAGATCTTGTTGTCCTCGACCGCTTTCGTCGGGAACCCGTAATCGGTCCACATCTTCGCAACCCGCTCCGCCGTCTCCTCCGGACTCGACTTGGTCGGACCGTAGTACTGGTTGAAGATGTTCCACGTCTCTGACGGGGTGCCATCGGCATAGTCACCACACCCGGTCTGCCAACTCTTGTCCGGCGCGGTCGGCCACGAGTCCGCGACCAACGCAGTCGCCTCATCGTAGAGACGCTGGATCTCCTTCTCGACCACCACACGGTCGGCCCTGTCGCTATCTTCCACCTGCTCAATTTCCTTCTCTGTCCTCGGCTGTGGCGCACACCCAGCCAGCGCACCCGTGGCTAGCAGAGCGGCCAACGCCACAACACGCAGCACGCGGCGGGGGTGCCTGACGGTCGCTTTGCTCCCCTCAACCCGGATAGAGCGACGCCCTGTGGCTGACCTGCCTTTCGAGCGGCGCACGGTCACCAGTTCTTCGGTAGCCGCGGGTCGTCCGGGTCCTGCGGGGCACACCGGCTGTATCCCTGGAAGTCGGCGTAGTTCTCGCCGATCGTGAACACGATCGCGAAACCGTCTTCACGCACACCGGTCAGGTATGGCGGGTAGGACACCACCTTCCGGGGTGGGTAGATCTTGTTGTCCTCGACCATTTTCGTCGGGAACCCGTAATCGGTCCACATCTTCGCAACCCGCTCCGCCGTCTCCTCCGTACTGGACTTGGTCGGACCGTAGTACTGGTTGAATATGTTCCACGACTCTGACGGGGTGCCATCGGCATAGTCACCACACCCGGTCCCCCAGCTCCTCTCGGGGGCGGTCGGCCAGGTGTCGGCGACCAGCGCGGTCGCCTCATCGTAGAGACGCTGGATTTCCTGTTCGACCGCGGCCCGCTCGGCTTTGTCCTGATCGTCCACCTGCTGTATCTCCTTCTTAGTCTGAGGCTGGGGCGCGCACCCGGCCAGCGCACCCGACATGAGTAGCGCTCCCAGCGCTACGACGCGCAGCAGGGTGCGAGGGGTGCCCATGATCGTAGTGGTCATCGTCGCGATTCCGACGGGGTCGGGGTCGGGGTCGGGCTCGGGCGAGGTTGCGTGCTCGGCACCGTGGATCGGTCCTGCGGGGTTCCGCCGGTGGGGACTTCCTGCCCCCGCCCCATCGTCGCCATTGCTGTGGCGTATTGCGCGGAGGTGAGGTTGTCGAAGTAGCTGTAAGCGTCAGGGTTCTTTGGCCCCTTTTCCGAACGGGCCGTGTTTCGTGATCCCCTCCAGCGCGACACCATCAAGGGAGGTGTCCTCGGCGCTGAACGGGTGCGCGCCGAAGCCCGGGCTGGTGGGATCGGTGCGGCCGGAAATGTTCTGCCCGACCACGGCCCATCCGTCATTGACGCCCTGGGCTGCGTACACCTCTCCGCCCGGCACATGCAACGCGGCCGCTGAGGGGACGCTCGTGGAAACACCCGCTGATCCGAGGAGCACGACGTGCCCCGCTGACACGTCCTTCCTGGACAGGGCGAGGGCGGCGACGTTGGTCCCGTACGAGTGCGCCACGACCGAGAGCCCGGCCGCGTTCGCGGGCCAGTCCTTCACCGCCGTCAACCCGCGCAGTGTGTTCCCCAGGCGCTCCGCTCCCGCTTTGGCGAGGTCATCTTGGATGACGCCCAACCCATCCATCCCACCGGGCGGGTCGTAGTCCAGCCACGACAGCACCGCGATCTTGTCGCGCGGGACACCGGACGCCTTCGACTGCTGCTGTCGCAGGTCTTTCGCGGCGTTGCCGTATTGTCCGATGTCGTTGGCGGTGGTTCCCATGCCGGGCACCACGACGCTGATGTGTTCGGCCGTTTCCAGAAGCCCCGTGCTGATGGCGACTTTGGTGCGCTCGCCCGGTTGGTAGACATACAGCTCGCGCGGTGGTTCACCGGTCGGACCCTTACCGTAGGCGATATCGATCCGGGAGAGCGTGTCGGCCAGCTTCTGCGCCTCGTCGAGACGATTGAGCGCCCGCCGGCGCACCTCGTCGTACGGCGACCCGATCTCAGGGTCCGCCTTCGCATAGGCGAGACGCTTCTTCGCGTCGGCGAGGTCGACCTTCAGACATTCACGGTTCGCGTCGGAACGGACACGCGGTGGGATGCCGTCGAGGTTGCCGACGAGTCTCGGAACGGCCTTCGCCCACTCCTTCCGCTGTGTGGCGTCGAGCTTCTTCCACCACGCTGCCGCCTTCTCCGGCGCGGGCGGATGGTCCCAGAACCTCTGCAGGAGTCCAGGATGAGCTACCAGCATGGTCCTCATCTGCGACGGGGACAGGTTGTTCAGGAGCGAGGACAACTCACCGGGCGTCGCGGTCGCCCAATCCTTCGAGGCGCCGAGGCGGCCCAGGAAGGCCAGCACCTTCGTCCTCGCCGCGACACCATCGCCGCCAGCACGCGCACCACCCTCGGCCCGGCCGAGTTGCTCCAAAAGCGCAACGGTGTCGCCGATGGCAGCTTCCAGTTGTGTAACACCGTCTCGAAACAGCCCCTGCGTCGCGGAAGCGAAAGCCCGCAGCGCGCCCAACCTGTCTTCCAAGTCTCGAAGGTCCTTCTCGAGCTGGGCCAAGACCAACTCCAACTGCGCGTTCTTGAGCTGCAGGGCGCCGCTCAGACCAGGCGCGGCGGCGAAGATGTCCCCGGTGCTGATGTTGAACTCGATCAGCCGCTCGGTCGCATCCCGCTGGTTCCGAGTCGCAACGATCTGCACCTTCAGCCCCTCCTCTTGGAGGACCCCGAAACGACTCACCTTCTCATCAGCCACAACGTACGTGTCCAGCTCGCCCTGGATGGCATCCAGCTCCGCCTTCGCCCCCGTGATACAGGGCGCGATGATCCACGTGAACAACGCACCGACCGCGGAATACCCCTGCCCGGACAACTCTCCCGTGCCCAAGTCCGCGAGCAGCCGATCAGACGCCCCCTCCAGCTCGACCAGCACAGCCGACGCAGCAGTCAGGTTCGCCGACAACGCCGTCGTCATGCCTTCCGACTCGCCCGAGTCATAGCTCAATCCCACGATGCGCCCACCCTTTCCTGCCGGAGTCAGTCCAACTCCAACTCCGCCCGGGCCACAGTATCAGTTCTACATTTTCAACACCAATACTTTTGTTGCAGATACCACGTGTCGGGTTCCAAAGGCCACGCCGCACGGCGCGATAGGCACCGGGAACGAAGAAAGCCCCCGGTGCCGAAGCACCGGGGGCCGTCTGTCGTACGGAATCGCTTAGTTGTACGTTCCGGGGGTGTAGTCGTCCGAGCTGAAGCTGTCGAAGTCGACGAAGCTCAGGTCGTTCTCGCTGAAGGCCGAGTCGTCGGCGAAGATGCGGTTGGGGTACCGCTCCGCCTTCGCCTCTTCCGTGGCCTCGACCGTCACGTTGCGGTAGCGAGCCAGGCCGGTACCGGCCGGGATCAGCTTTCCGATGATGACGTTCTCCTTGAGGCCGATCAGCGGGTCGGACTTGCCCTCCATGGCCGCCTGCGTGAGGACGCGGGTGGTCTCCTGGAAGGACGCGGCCGACAGCCACGACTCGGTCGCGAGGGAAGCCTTGGTGATGCCCATGACCTCCTGGCGGGCCGACGCGGTCTTCTTGCCCTCGGTGAGAGTGGCGCGGTTGACCTCGTTGTACTTCGAGCGGTCGACCAGCTCGCCGGGCAGCAGGTCGGTGTCGCCGTGCTCGACGACGGTGACCTTGCGCAGCATCTGGCGGACGATGACCTCGATGTGCTTGTCATGGATCGGAACACCCTGCGACCGGTAGACGCCCTGCACACCACCGACGAGGTGCTTCTGCACCTCACGGACGCCCTTGACGCGAAGAACTTCCTTCGGGTCGACGGCGCCGACGATGATCTGCGTTCCGAGCTCGACGTGCTGACCGTCCTCGACGAGGAGGGTCGAACGCTTGAGCACCGGGTAGACGTGCGGCTCGTCGCCGTTGTCCGGGGTCAGGATGACCTTGCGGCTGCGCTCCGTGTCCTCGATGGTGATGCGTCCGGCTGCCTCGGCGATCGGGGACGCACCCTTGGGGGTACGAGCCTCGAACAGCTCCTGCACGCGGGGCAGACCCTGCGTGATGTCGTCAGCGGATGCGGAACCACCGGTGTGGAAGGTACGCATGGTGAGCTGGGTTCCCGGCTCACCGATCGACTGGGCCGCGATGATGCCGACGGCCTCGCCGATGTCGACGAGCTTGCCCGTGGCGAGCGAGCGGCCGTAGCAGGCAGCACACACACCGACGGCCGACTCGCAGGTGAGCACGGAGCGCACCTTGATGTCGGTGACACCGGCGGCGACGAGCTTGTCGATGAGGACGTCTCCGACGTCGTCACCGGCCTTCGCCACGACGGTTCCCTCCGGCGAGACAGCGTCGGCGGCGAGGGTACGGGCGAACACCGAGTTCTCCACGTTCGCGTCGCGCACCAGCACGCCGTCGGCGCCGGCCTCGGCGATCGGCAGGTCGAGACCCTTGGTCGTGCCGCAGTCGTCCTCACGGATGATGACGTCCTGCGAGACGTCCACGAGACGACGGGTCAGGTAGCCGGAGTCGGCGGTACGGAGGGCCGTGTCGGCCAGACCCTTGCGGGCACCGTGCGTCGCGATAAAGTACTCCGCCACCGACAGACCCTCGCGGTACGAGGAAATGATCGGACGCGGGATGATCTCACCCTTCGGGTTGTTCACCAGACCACGCATACCGGCGATGTTGCGCACCTGCAGCCAGTTACCACGGGCACCAGAGGTGACCATGCGGTTGATGGTGTTGTCTGCCGGGAAGTTGGCGCGCATGGCCTCGGCGACCTCGTTGGTCGCTTCGGTCCAGATCTTCACCAGTTCCTGACGACGCTCGAGGTCGGTCGTGAGACCCTTCTCGAACTCGGCAGTGACCTTGGCGGCCTTCTTCTCGTAGCCGGCGACGATCTGCGGCTTGTTCGGCGGCGTCAGAATGTCGCTCAGCGACACCGTCACACCGGACCGGGTGGCCCAGTAGAAACCGGCGTCCTTGATGCGGTCCAGCGCTGCTGCGACCTCCACCTTGGGGTAGCGCTCCGCGAGGGCGTTGACGATCGAGGAGATCACGCCCTTGTCAGCGACCTCGTCCACGAACGGGTAGTCCGCCGGCAGCGCCTCGTTGAAGAGGGCGCGACCGAGGGTCGTCTCGACGATGGCGGTGACGCCCTCGGTGCCGGTCTCGTTCGCGTCGGAGGGAACGTAGTTCTCCAGACGGATCTTGACCTTGGCGTTGAGGTGCAGCGAACCCTGGTCCTTGGCGAGGATCGCCTCGGAGACCGACGAGAACGCGCGGCCTTCGCCCTCCGCACCCTCGCGAACGGTGGTGAGGTGGTGCAGACCGATGATCATGTCCTGCGATGGCAGGGTCACCGGACGGCCGTCGGACGGCTTCAGGATGTTGTTCGATGCGAGCATCAGGATGCGCGCCTCGGCCTGGGCCTCGACGGACAGCGGCAGGTGGACAGCCATCTGGTCGCCGTCGAAGTCCGCGTTGAACGCGGCGCAGACGAGCGGGTGCAGCTGGATGGCCTTGCCCTCGACGAGCTGAGGCTCGAACGCCTGGATGCCGAGACGGTGCAGGGTCGGTGCACGGTTCAGCAGCACGGGGCGCTCGCGGATGATCTCCTCGAGCACGTCCCAGACCTGCGGACGCGAACGCTCGACCATGCGCTTGGCCGCCTTGATGTTCTGAGCGTGGCTCAGGTCGATCAGGCGCTTGATCACGAACGGCTTGAACAGCTCCAGAGCCATCTGCTTGGGCAGACCGCACTGGTGCAGCTTGAGCTGCGGGCCGACGATGATGACCGAACGGCCGGAGTAGTCGACGCGCTTTCCGAGCAGGTTCTGGCGGAAACGACCCTGCTTGCCCTTCAGCATGTCGCTGAGGGACTTCAGGGCGCGGTTGCCAGTGCCGGTGACGGGACGACCGCGGCGGCCGTTGTCGAACAGTGCGTCGACGGCCTCCTGCAGCATCCGCTTCTCGTTGTTCACGATGATCTCGGGAGCCCCGAGGTCGAGCAGACGACGCAGACGGTTGTTGCGGTTGATCACGCGGCGGTACAGGTCGTTCAGGTCGCTGGTCGCGAAGCGGCCACCGTCGAGCTGCACCATCGGGCGCAGCTCCGGCGGGATGACGGGGACGACATCCAGGACCATCGCGGCGGGCGAGTTGCCGGTGGCGAGGAACGAGGAGACGACGCGCAGACGCTTGATCGCGCGGATCTTCTTCTGTCCCTTGCCGTTCGCGATCTGGTCGCGGAGCAGCTCGGCCTCAGCGGCCAGGTCGAACGCGAGCAGGCGACGCTTGATCGCCTCTGCGCCCATGTACGCCTCGAAGTACAGGCCGAAGCGGTCGACGAGCTCGTTGAAGTCCGCGTCCTCCGGCTTGAGGTCGCCGACCTTGAGGGTGCGGAAGGACTCCCACACACGCTCCAGGCGAGCGATGTCCTCGTCGTAGGACTTGCGGATCTGGCCCATTTCCTTCTCGGCCGTGTCCTTGACGCGACGCTTCTGGTCGGCCTTGGCGCCTTCCTCCTCCAGTGCGGCGAGGTCGGTCTCCAGGCGCTGCAGGCGGTCCGCGATGCGGCTGTCGCGCTGGTCGGACAGGGTCTTGATCTCGAGACGGAGCTCGTTCTCAAGGCCGGGCATGTCGGCGTGACGGCCCTCTTCGTCAACCTCGATCACCATGTATGCGGCGAAGTAGATGACCTTCTCGAGGTCCTTCGGCGCCATGTCGAGCAGGTAGCCGAGACGCGAGGGCACACCCTTGAAGTACCAGATGTGGGTCACGGGAGCTGCGAGCTCGATGTGGCCCATGCGCTCGCGGCGGACGGAGGACTTGGTGACCTCCACGCCGCAGCGCTCGCAGACGATGCCCTTGAATCGCACCCGCTTGTACTTGCCGCAGGAGCACTCCCAGTCACGGCTCGGCCCGAAGATCTGCTCTCCGAAGAGACCGTCCTTCTCCGGCTTCAGCGTGCGGTAGTTGATGGTCTCGGGCTTCTTGACCTCGCCGTACGACCAACGACGGATGTCGTCAGCAGTGGCCAGGCCGATACGCAGTTCATCGAACGTTGTTGCGTCGATCAATTTTCCTTCTTTCCTGGAAAAAGTGTGTCAGTGAGGTCTGGCCGCTTAGATCTCGTCGATCGACGACGACTCGAAGCGGGAGGAGATGTTGATGCCGAGCTCTTCCGCAGCGCGGAACGCTTCGTCGTCCGCGTCGCGCAGGCTGACCTGCTGGCCGTCCGCCGAGAGCACCTCGACGTTCAGGCAGAGCGACTGCATCTCCTTGATGAGCACCTTGAAGGACTCCGGGATGCCCGGCTCCTGGATGTTCTCACCCTTGACGATGGCCTCGTAGACCTTGACGCGACCGATGATGTCATCCGACTTGATGGTCAGGAGCTCCTGGAGCGCGTACGCGGCACCGTATGCCTCGAGCGCCCAGACCTCCATCTCACCGAATCGCTGACCACCGAACTGCGCCTTACCACCGAGCGGCTGCTGGGTGATCATCGAGTACGGACCGGTCGAACGCGCGTGGATCTTGTCGTCGACCAGGTGGTGCAGCTTCAGGATGTACATGTAGCCGACCGAAACCGGGTCAGGGTACGGCTCGCCGGAACGGCCGTCGAACAGCTGGGTCTTGCCCGAGCTGCCGATGAGGCGGTCCCCGTCACGGGTGACGGTGGTCGAGTCGAGCAGACCGGCGATCTCCTCCTCCTTGGCACCGTCGAACACCGGGGTGGCGACCTTGGTGTTCGGGGCGGCGGAGAAGGCGGCCTCGGGGAGCTCTGCGGCCCACTTCGGCTTGCCCTTGACCTCCCAGCCGTTCTTCGCGATCCAGCCGAGGTGGATCTCGAGGACCTGACCGAAGTTCATGCGTCCGGGGACACCCAGCGGGTTGAGGATGACGTCGACCGGGGTTCCGTCCGCGAGGAACGGCATGTCCTCGACCGGCAGGATCTTGGAGATGACACCCTTGTTGCCGTGACGGCCGGCGAGCTTGTCACCAGCGGTGATCTTGCGCTTCTGGGCGATGTAGACCACGACGCGCTGGTTGACGCCGGAGCCGAGCTCGTCGTCGCCGTCCTGCGAGTCGAAGACCTTGACACCGATGATCGTGCCCTCTTCACCGTGGGGAACCTTGAGCGAGGTGTCGCGCACCTCGCGGCTCTTCTCGTTGAAGATCGCGCGGAGCAGACGCTCCTCTGCCGAGAGCTCGGTCTCGCCCTTCGGCGTGACCTTTCCGACCAGGATGTCTCCGGGGCGGACCTCTGCACCGATGCGGATGATGCCGCGCTCGTCGAGGTCGGCCAGGAGGTCCGGGCTGACGTTCGGCAGGTCGCGGGTGATCTCTTCCTTGCCCAGCTTGGTGTCGCGGGCGTCGACCTCGTACTCCTCGATGTGGATCGAGGAGAGGGTGTCGTCCTTCACCAGGTTCTGGCTGAGGATGATCGCGTCCTCGTAGTTGTGACCCTCCCACGGCATGAACGCGACGAGCAGGTTCTTACCGAGCGCGAGCTCGCCGTTCTCGGTGGCGGGACCGTCGGCGATGACCTCGCCTTCCTCGATCCGGTCGCCCTCGGAGACGATCACGCGGTGGTTGTACGACGTGCCCTGGTTGGAGCGGTCGAACTTGCGCAGGTAATAGGTCTTCGTCCCACCCTCGTCGAGCTGGATGGTGACGGCGTCAGCCGACACCTCCGACACGACACCGGCCTTGTCGTTGATCAGCACGTCGCCGGCGTCGATGGCTGCGTAGCCCTCCATACCGGTTCCGACCAGCGGGCTCTCCGAACGGACGAGCGGCACAGCCTGACGCTGCATGTTCGCACCCATGAGGGCGCGGTTCGCGTCGTCGTGCTCGAGGAACGGGATGAGCGAGGTCGCGACCGACACCATCTGGCGCGGCGAGACATCCATGTAGCCGATCTCGTCCGCCGGGATCAGGTCGACCTCTCCACCCTTCTGACGGGCCAGGACGCGGTCCTCCGCGAAGTGGCTGTCAGCGGTCAGCGGAGCGTTGGCCTGGGCGACGATGTAGTCGTCCTCCTCGCTCGCCGTGAGGTAGTCGATCTGGTCGGTGACCTTGCCGCCGACGACCTTGCGGTACGGCGTCTCGATGAAACCGAACGAGTTGATCCGCGCGAACGATGCGAGCGAACCGATCAGGCCGATGTTCGGGCCCTCCGGGGTCTCGATCGGGCACATGCGGCCGTAGTGCGACGGGTGGACGTCACGGACCTCGACGCCTGCGCGCTCACGGCTCAGACCACCGGGGCCGAGGGCCGAGAGACGGCGCTTGTGGGTCAGACCCGCGAGCGGGTTGTTCTGGTCCATGAACTGCGACAGCTGGCTCGTTCCGAAGAACTCCTTGATCGCGGCGACGACGGGGCGCACGTTGATCAGGGTCTGCGGCGTGATGGCCTCGATGTCCTGCGTGGTCATGCGCTCGCGGACGACGCGCTCCATGCGGGACAGACCGGTGCGGACCTGGTTCTGGATGAGCTCGCCGACGGCGCGGATGCGACGGTTGCCGAAGTGGTCGATGTCGTCGACATCGAGACGGATCTCGACAGGCTCTCCGTTGCGGACGCCGTTGAAGGTGGTCTGGCCGTCGTGCAGCGCGACGAGGTACTTGATCGTGGCCAGGATGTCCTGCACGGTCAGCACGGAGTCGCTGAGCGGGGCGTCGAGCCCGAGCTTGCGGTTGATCTTGTAACGGCCGACCTTGGCGAGGTCGTATCGCTTCGAGTTGAAGTAGAAGTTGTCGAGGAGCGCACGCGCGGCCTCTGCAGCCACCTGCTCACCCGGACGCAGCTTGCGGTAGATGTCCTTGAGCGCCTCCTCCTTGGTGAGGATGGCGTCCTTCTCGAGGGTCAGCTCGATCGACTGGTAGCCCTTGAACTCCGAGAGGATCTCCTCGGAGGTCAGACCGAGCGCCTTGAGGAACACGGTGACGGACTGCTTGCGCTTGCGGTCGATGCGAACGCCGACCTGGTCGCGCTTGTCGATCTCGAACTCGAGCCATGCACCACGGCTCGGGATGACGCGAGCGGAGTAGATGTCCTTGTCCGACGTCTTCTCGGGCGTGCGCTCGAAGTAGACGCCCGGGCTGCGGACGAGCTGCGACACAACGACACGCTCGGTGCCGTTGATGACGAAGGTGCCCTTCTCGGTCATCAGGGGGAAGTCGCCCATGAAGACGGTCTGCGTCTTGATCTCACCGGTGAGGTGATTCATGAACTCGGCTTCGACGTAGAGAGGAGCGGAGTAGGTCTTACCCTTCTCCTTGCACTCGTCGATCGAATACTTCTTCTCTTCGAGGAAGGGGTTGGTGAAGGAGAGCTGCATCGTCTCACCGAGGTCTTCGATCGGGGAGATCTCCTCGAAGATCTCCTCGAGACCGGTGTTGCTCGGCAGATCCTGGCGACCCTGCTCCTGGGCTTCGGCGACGCGGGCCTTCCACGCGTCGTTTCCGACCAGCCAGTCGAAGCTCTCGGTCTGCAGTGCGAGCAGATCCGGAACGGTGAGGGTGTCAGTGATCTTTGCGAACGAGAGACGAGATGCGTTTCGTCCGTTCTTGGGTGTCTTGTCAGTGTTGGTTGCGTTGCGCGCAGCAGCCAAGGAAATAACCTCCGTGGGCCCCGTCGGGCCTCAGTTACTGTCTGTCAGTGTGTGTACTGTATGGACGAGAACTCCCAGGGGATCGTGCTGGCGCCCATCTGACCTGTGAACCAGGCCCAGGCGCGCACGGAAGATAAGCAAGGCCGACCGCAATATGAAGGCAGATGTTTGTCTGGGAGCGCAAAAGACAACTATATGTCAAATGGGCGCGCCGTGTCTACTCTTTTCTTGACCCGATGCGCATCCTTGCGGTATAACCCGCGGGGCCTCTCCGTTATTTCCGCGGAAAGACGCGGATTCAGCCCGTCGGAAGCGAGTCGACGGTCGCGAGAATCGCCTCCTCGCGCGACCGCGGAGACCAGCCGAGCAGCCGTTCCGCCTTGGCCGCCGACGCCCTGCGCACGGCCCCGAGGTCCGGAAGCGACCCCCGCACGGCACGGCTGAACGGCGCGAGCGCCTTCAGCACCCCGTCCGGCATCGTCTTGGTGGTGATGCGGGCGCCGGCCTCTCCGAGATGCCCCCGGATGAGGAGTGCCACCTCCTGCGCGCTCATCACGTCGCCGGCGATCGCGAGGAACCGCTGACCAGCCGCCTCCGGCCTGGTCATGGCCAGGAGGTGCAGCGCAGCGACGTCGCGGACGTCCACGATGCCGAAGCTGACGTTCGGCAGGCGAGGGAGGCGTGCATCCCGCACCGCCTTGATGAGCTGCACGGAGCTGGAGTAGTCGTGCCCGAGCACGGGGCCGAGGATGCCGACCGGGTTCACGGTCGCGAGTTCCAGCCCGCCGCCCTGTTCTTCCTGGATGAACGCCCAGGCCGCGCGCTCGGCGAGCGTCTTGGACTTCGCGTACGCGCTCACCGGCACGCCGCTGTCGAGGTCGGTCCAGTCGTCCTCGGTGAACGGGCGGTCGGTCGGCGGGTGGCCGTAGCCGATGGCGGCGAACGAGGAGGTGAGCACGACCCGCTGCACGCCCGCATCCCGAGCCGCGCGCAGGACGCGGAGTGCGCCGTCGCGAGCGGGCACGATGAGGTCGTTCTCGTCCTTCGGCTGCGTCGCGGGGAACGGAGACGCGACGTGCAGCACGAACGCGCAGCCGGCGACCGCCTCCGCCCAGCCGTCGTCGGAGGTGAGGTCCGCGACGGCGAAGGTGAGTCTGTCCCCTCCCGCGTCCTCCAAGCCGCCGGCGACGAGCTGGGAGCGGACGTCGGCTGCGCGGGCGGGGGTCCGGATAGTGGTCCGCACCTCGTAACCGGCCTGCAGGGCCTGGAGAACGCAGTTCGCCCCGACGAAGCCGGAACCGCCGGTGACGAGCACTCGTTGTGTCATGCCGCTCATCCTCCTCCTCAATCAAGGAGCGGACGAGGCTCCTCGATCTAGGAACGGACGATGGCGATGGCCTGGGCGCGGTCGCGCACGGCCAGCTTGGCGAAGATCGCGTTGATGTGCGTCTTCACGGTGGCGACGCTGACGAACAGGGCGGACGCGATCTCGCCGTTGCTGAGGCCGTCCGCGACGAGGGCGAGCACCTCCACTTCCCGTTTCGTGAGGGTGGGGAAGCGGGCGGAGAGCGACGAAGCCGGCGCCGGCGCAGAGCCAGTGCCTGTTCCGCCGGTCAGGGTGCTGACCAGCAGCGCCCCGACCTCGGGCGCGAACGTCGACTGTCCGCTGGCGACCGCCCGCACGGCGGCGGCGAGTTCAGCGCGGCCCGCATCTTTGGTGAGGTAGCCGCGCGCTCCCGCGCGCAGTGCGCTCAGTATCGATTCGTCGTCCGCGTACGTGGTGAGCACCAGGATCGCCGTGCCTGGCACCTCCCGGACGATGCGCTCAGTAGCGGCCACCCCGTCGAGCCCTGGCATCCGCAGATCCATCAGCACCACATCCGGATGCTCGGCTGCGGCGAGCGCGACAGCCCGCTCCCCGTCCTCCGCCTCCCCGACCACCTCGATGTCGGGGAGGAGGCCGAGCACGGTGACGAGGCCGTCGCGGATGATCGCCTGGTCGTCGGCGACGACGACGCGGATGCTGTGCTGGTCGGTCATGAGAGCTTCGCCTCCGCTGTCACCGTGAATCGGTCGCCCAGTACACCAGCGGTCGCCGCCCCGCCGAGCGGGAGGGCGTGGAAGCGCTCGCGCATCCCCTCCAGGCCGTGGCCTCCACCGGAGGCGGCGAGCGCGGAGGTTCCAGGAGCGGCGGCTGCTTCGTCGGAGAGCGGATTGGAGACGGTAAGGCGCACACTGCCAGTGTTCCAGGCGAGGTCTGCGCGCACGGGTTCGCCGGGCGCGTGTTTGCGCGCGTTGCTGAGGGATTCCTGCAGTGCTCGTTGCAGCGCGGCGGCCTGGCCGGCGCTGAGCGTGACCGGTTCGCCGTGCAGCGTGACGTCGACCACGCCGCCGAGTGAGCGGTGCGCAGCGAGCAGATCGTCGACGGCCGCCGAGAACGCGGACGGCGAGACAGAGCCGGATGCGCCGCTCCCGTCCGGATCGCGAAGCGCCGCGACCGCGCGCCTGGCCTCACTGAGCCCGCTCGCGGCGAGCGCCCTCGCGTCCGTCACCCTGGCGCCTGCCGCTGCGCTGTCTCCCGCTTCGAGCAGCGCTTCGACGGCGTCGAGCTGGATGACCAGACCGCCCAGGCTGTGCGCGAGCACATCGTGCAGGTCGCGGGCGATGGCGATGCGTGCCGCTTCCTCTCTCATCTCCAGCTCGCGCTGCTGCAGAAGCACGGCCTGCTCCTCCGCCTGGCGGAACTGCCGTCTGCTGAGTCCGGCGAAGACGGCGAGGATGACGCCGCCCATCATCGCGAGAACGGCAGCGACGTCCGTGCCGAACGGGATCGCTCCGACGGCGACCAGCGCCAGCGTGACGGCCGCCAGCCTGAGACCGGCGAGCACGGGGAAGCGCAGCATTCCGACCGTGGCGAGGACGGCGATGGCAGCAGGGACGACCGAGAGGCCGTCCGACGGGGCGGCGACGATGCCGCCTGTCACCGCCGCGATGACGAGGAGGGTCGGTTCGAGACTGCGAACCCCCGCGAGGGCGAGCGCGCCGCGAGCGAGCCAGGCTGCGACAGACACCAGGGCGATCACGAGCACCCAGACCGGCCGCTCACCGGAGTGCGAGACGACGAGGGAGAACCCGATGGCGAGCGCGCCGAAGAGATTGAGCGCGAAAGCCAGCGGGCTCTGTCGTCCTGACTGATTCACGATCCCATCATGCTGCGAATCGTCCGGCAGGGGATCACACGGTCACGGCCGCGTGGCGGCCGAGCCTGGTTGCGAAGACCGCTGTGCGGGCTGCACGGTTCGCGGCGAGCATGAGCAGGATGACCCCCGTGGATGCTGCGAGGTGCGACCCCGCCATGCCTGCCAGCACGTCGATGCCGACGCGCACGACGATGACGAGCACCCAGAGCACGAGTCCCCACGCCCCCGTGCGGGACTCGTACGTCGCGAGCTCCCTGCGGTCCTTGCCGATGTCGATCGGTTCCGGCAGCGGGCGGAAGTGGGCGATGGCGCCCATCCACGCCCCGATGCCGAGGGAGATCACGAGCTCGACGACGAGGACCCCGAGGTCGAGAGCGGTGAGCGCGGTCGGCTTGGTGGTCTGCACGATCATGACGAGGCCGACGATGCCGAAGATCGCCGGCATCCGCCACATCCGGCCGATCGAGACGGGGCGCCAGCTCATCTGCCTGACGCCGATCCAGCCGATCGCGACGAGGATGAGGAGAGCGTTCCCGAGCGTTTGGAGCGTCATGGCCGGCCTTTCGTGTCCGTGCGGCGCCGGATTGTTCCGGCACTGTTCCAGCGTGCCCGGACGGGAGCGCATCCGGCATAGCCCCAGGGAGGGGATGCGGGTGGAGATCCGGGTGGAGATCGCAGCCTCATCCCGCGCGACTAGGGTGGATGCCGTGCCAGAGAACCCGTCCGTCGTGCTCAAGGAGAGCGGCTATCTCGCGACGATCGAGCCGGACAGGTTCGTGCCTGGCTCGTACCAGCTCGTGGTGGACGGCACTCCACAGTCGCATGTCAACCTCGACGACCCGTCGCAGCTCTTCTTCGAGTACGTGCAGCGGATGGGGAACGTCATCGACCTCATCGGCGACCCGGGCCAGCCGATCACGGCCGTGCACCTCGGCGCAGGCGCGCTGACTCTGCCGCGGTACATCGCGTACACCAGGCCGGGCTCCCGCCAGCAGGTGGTGGAGCTGGAGAGCAACCTCGTCGACCTGGTGCGGGAGAACCTTCCGCTCCCCCGCTATGCGCAGGTGCGCATCCGGCACGGCGACGCCCGCGAGGTGGTCGGGAAGCTGCCGGCCGGGCTGCGCGGCTCTGTCGACCTGCTGGTCATCGACATCTTCAGCGGCGCGCGCACCCCGGCGCACGTCACCAGTGTGGAGTTCTACCGCTCAGCGATGTCGCTGCTCGCCCCGGACGGGATCGTGCTGGTCAACGTGGCGGACGGGCCTCCGCTGACGTTCGCGCGCAGCCAGATCGCGACACTCGGTTCCGTGGTGGAGAACGTCGCAGCGCTGGCAGAGACGCAGGTGCTCAAGGGGCGCAGGTTCGGCAACGTCGTACTGGTCGGGTCGAACGCCTCCCTTCCGCTCGACTGGCTTCCCCGGCTGCTCGCGAGCGGCCCGCACCCTGCCAAAGCGGTCGCGGGCGCCGAGCTGAAGACCTTCGCAGGCAAAGCTCCGATCGTCACGGACGCCACCAGCGTCCCCTCCCCGCCGCCCGCCCGCAGCATCTTCCAGACCGGCACCCGCCGCGATTGACAGCCGTCGAGTCCGAAGCTGTTCACACCGCGGCCCGGCGTGTCGCCTGAACAACTCCGGGCTCGATGGCTGCGCGCGCGGGTCAGGCGTGGCGGAAGGTGACGAGCTGGCCGGGGCGGAGCTGGGCGAAGGCGTCGAGGGAGGCGGTGGCGACCACCGCGATCACGGGGTAGCCGCCTGTCACGGGATGGTCGGCGAGCAGCACGGTCGGCCTGCCGTCCGGTGACACCTGCACGGAACCCGCGACCATCGGCTCGCTCGGCAGCTCGGTGGTGATCGCCCGCTCCAGCAACGGCACGGGATGCTGTTCCACCCCCGCGGCGTGCGCGGGCGTGCGCGGAGGGTCGAGTCGCGCGCCGACCCTGTTGCTCGACGCGCTCAGCCGCCACTCCACCGCGTAGAACGCCTCCAGGGCGGCCGAGGTGAACCAGTCGGCCCGTGGCCCAGGATGTGCGCGCACCTCCACCACGCCGGCGGAGGGCTCGGCCACCGGCACGAAGTCGAGCAGTGGCACCTCGGCCAGGGGATGCTCGCCCACCGCGAGCACGTCGCCCGCCCGCAGCGGCGCAGGTCCGATGCCGGACAGCAGATCGGACGACCGCGAACCGAGTACCTGCCCAGCGGCGATGCCGCCGCGCACGGCGAGATAGCTGCGCGCTCCGGCAGCGGGAGCAGCGATGGTGAGCACGGCTCCGGCCTCCGCGTGCTGCGCGAGGTGCAGGTCCACCGGTCGGCCGTCGAGCACGATCTGGCCTGCTGCGCCGGTCACGGCGAACCAGGCAGGCGCGGCGAACCGCGCGGTGAAGCCGCCGAAGAGGAGCTCGAGCCCCGCGCATCCGCCGTCGTTGCCGACCAGGCGATTGCCGAGCGCGAGCGCCGCCCTGTCGAGCGCGCCGGACGGGCTGACGCCGAGGTGGGCGAGGCCCGGCCGTCCGCCGTCCTGGACCACGGCAAGCGGGCCGGGCTCCACGACCACGATGCTCACGACGCCTCCACGAACCGCACCGCCGTGCCGGGCGATAGCAGCGCCGGCGTCTCGGCCGAGGCGTCCCAGATGGTGGCGTCCGTCGTGCCGATCAGCTGCCAGCCGCCAGGACTCGACCGCGGGTACACCCCACTGAACTCTCCCGCGAGTCCGACCGCCCCGGCGGGGACCGCCGTTCGCGGGGTCGCGCGGCGTGGCACCACCAGACGCTCGTGGTCGGTGACCAGGTAACCGAACCCCGGCGCGAACCCGCAGAACGCCACCAGCCAGGGAGATGCGGTGTGCAGCGCGACCACGTCGGCCGGCCGCATCCCGAGCAGCGCAGCCACCTCGGCCAGGTCGTCGCCGTCGTAGCGGACGGGAACCTCGACGACGCGTGCGTCCGCGGCGTGCGGCGGCTCAGGGACGGTGTGCGCGAGCCAGTTCGTGGCGACGCTCAGCGGGAGCACGGAAGGGTCGACGGTGACGCCGATGGTGCGGGCTGCTGGCACCAGGTCGATAACGCCGGCCGGACGGGTGCGTTCGAGCGCGCGGTAGAGGGCGAGCACCGCATCCAGGTCGTCGAGTTCGGCCAGGAGGCCGCGGTCTCCGTTCTGGAGGACGCTGACGGTCATCGCCACGCCTCGACGCGCACGCCGGCGTCGGTGAGCGCGGCCCGGACGGCGGCGGCCATGGCGACGGCTCCCGGGGTGTCGCCGTGCACGCACAGCGAGTCGACCCGCACGGCGATGTCCGTGCCGTCCGCCGCGACGACGCGGCCGTCGAGCGCGAGGCGCAGGGCGCGTTCGGCGATGGCGACGTCTCCGGACAGGACGGCGCCTGGCTCGGTGCGCGGCACCAGAGTGCCGTCCGCGCGGTATCCACGATCGACGAACGCCTCGTTGACGAAGCGGAGGCCGGCATCCTCTGCCGCGTCCGCGATGGCGGAGCCGGCGAGGCCGAGCAGAGGAAGCCCACGGTCGAAGGCCGCGACGGCGCTCGCTACTGCCCCCGCCTGCTCGCGGTCGGTGACGATGCGGTTGTAAAGGGCGCCGTGCGGCTTGACGTACGAGACGCGCGTACCCGCCACCCGCGCGATGCCGCTCAGCGCGGCCAGCTGGTAGAGCACCTCGTCGTGCAGGGTCTCAGGAGGCACATCCATGCTGCGGCGGCCGAAACCGGCGAGGTCGCGGTATGAGACGTGCGCGCCGATCGCGACGCCGTTCTCCGCGGCGAGCCTGCAGGTGGCGAGCATCGTGGATGCGTCGCCGGCGTGGAAGCCGCACGCCACGTTCGCGCTCGACACCAGGCGGAGCATCGCCGCGTCGTCGCCCAGGGTCCACGCGCCGAACGACTCGCCGAGGTCGCTGTTGAGGTCGATCGAACGTTCCACCCCTCCATTGTGTCGGCTGGTCGCGTCGCGCGTCACGCCTCCTGGTCGTCGTTGTAGCGCGAGAGCATGCCTGCGAAGGCGCGTAGTTCGTCGGCCGTCCAGCCGGACAGGCGCGTGGTGAGGGCCGCCTGAACCGTGCTCGCGGCGTCGCGCAGGGCGGCTGTGCCCGCATCCGTGAGGCGGAGCGCCAGGCCGCGCGACGCATCCGGTTCGGCGGAGACGACCAGGCCGAACTCGGCGAGCGCGGCGAGCTGACGGGAGACGGTGGAGCGGTTGAGCTGGAAGTGCGCGGCGATGTCGACGGCGCGGCAGCCGGGGTTGGCGCCGATGTAGTTGAGGAGCGACTGGTCGACGAAGGAGAGTGCCTCGTTCTCGCGGCGAACCCTCGCCGTGCCGCGGCGGGCGACGGTGGTCAGCTGGGCCCCGATGCTGGCGATGATGTCGTCCCGGTCGGGCTGCTGCTCTGGATGCGTGGTCACAGCTCCAGGATATCTGTTGCATTATGCAACGCTGATTGTGCAACAATGGATGTTGCATAGTGCAACTATGTATCTCCCGCTCTTCTCCCTCCCCCAGCAGAAACGAGACAGCACCGGTATGTCCACGCACCGCATCGCTCCCATGCCCGTCCACCAGCGACGGTCGATCTGGCCGCCTGCCTCGTTCTGGAAGGCCCTCGGATCGCACCTGCTCATTCCGCTGTTCCTGGCCGCAGGCATGGCGCTGGCGTATCTCGGCGCCTTCCACCAGCCGGAGCCGCACGACCTGCCTGTCGCCATCGTCGGCACGGGGCCTGCGGCGGACGTGTTCGCGCAGACCCTCAACGACAAGGCGGCGAAAGAACTCGATGTGACCACCGTCGCCGACGCCTCGACCGCACGCGCGAAGGTGAAGAGCCAGGAGCTCGCTGCCGCGTACGAGACGGACGCCACCCACGCCACGATCATCGTCTCGACGGCGAGCTCGGCGACCACGGCAGAAGCGGCGACCAAGCTGTTCCTCCCCATCGCCTACCAGCAGCACCTGCCCGTCACCATCGACGACGTGCGACCAGCCGCGGTCAAGGACGGCACGGGCCAGGGCCTGTTCTTCCTGCTCGTGGCCCTCAGCGTCGGCTCGTACGCCAGCGCCATCGCGGTCGCCGCCGTCACCGCCAAGCTCGGGATGGGCTGGCGCATCGGGATCGCCGCGGGCGTCGCCCTCGTGGTCGCCGGGATCGGCGTCGTGGTCGCAGGCCCGGTCTACGGCGTGCTCTCCGGGAACGAGTGGAGCATCTGGCTGCTCGGCGCCCTGTATGTGTTCAGCATCGTGACGATCGGCATCGGACTGCATCCGGTGCTCGGAAAGTGGACGACGCCCGCGCTCACGATGCTGTTCGTGATGCTCAACTTCACCAGCTCCGGCGGGATCTTCGCCGCGTCGCTGTCTCCCGCGCTGTTCGCAGGGCTCAACACCTTCTGGAACGGGGCGGCCTGGCTGGATGCGGCCAGGGCCCTGACCTACTTCCCCGGCCAGGCGTTCGGCTTCGACGGTCTCCGGCTCGCGCTCTGGGCGACGGCGGGGATGGCGCTGATCGGCGTGACCCACCTGCTCAGCGCGCGGAAGCGGCGCCTCGCCGACGAGCAGCGCCTCGTCACCGCCGCCGAAGAGGAGTCGGTCATCGCCGCCTGACCTCTGCCCCCCCTGACCCCGCAACCATCGAGCCCGGACTTGTTCAGGCGACACGCCGAGGTGTCGACGGAACAAGTCCGGGCTCGATTGCTTGGGGCCGGGCGGGGGTCAGGGGGTGGGGGCAGCAGCGGCGGCGCGGGCGCGGTGGGCGCGGACCTTGGCGCGGTTGCCGCAGCGCTGCATCGAGCACCAGCGGCGATTGCCGGAGCGGGACGTGTCGAGGTAGACGAGGTCGCAGTCGTCGGCGGAGCACTCGCGGATGCGACCGTCGGCCTCCGCGGAGAACAGGCGGACCGCATCCCTGGCCACTGTGGCGAGCGCCTGATGCGGGCGGGCGTTGGTGCGCCCGGCCTGACGGCCGCCGCCGGCCAGCACGGGCGGGATGTCCGGGGTCGCGGCGAACAGGTTGACGACGTCGACATCCTCAGGGCGAAGCGTCTCGCCGATGCTCTGCTGCCTGGCCAGGCGGCCGATCGCGGAGCCGAGGTCCGCCGCATCCCGGAACTCGCGGTCGCCTGCGGTCGGAGCGACCTCGGGGAAGCGGGCGGTCAGCCAGTCGTTCAGTTCTTTGGCATCATGGACTGTCTGCCATTCGCCGCCGTCCTGGTCGAGTCCTCCGGTGTAGGAGAAGTCGAGCGCCAACGCGCCGGAGTCGAACCAGAAGTGCTGGCCATCGGCCGAATCCATCCACTGTCCGGTGCCGTTGGGGAGTATCGCAGCGATCGCCATGTAACCAATATAGTCGGTTACGCGGTGCCGGATGGGATACTGAGCGGATGGCCGCCACACGCCCGGATCCGACCCACATCATCGACGGCAGCGTCGTGCGCCTGCGGGCGCTCAGTCGCGAAGACCTGCCCGACCTGTTCGACGCCATCGGGCATCCGGAGGTCTTCGCAGGCGGCTGGGGAGGCGGCCCGGCCGCATACCGCGACACCTACGAGGAATGGCACGAGTTCATCGTGAAGTACCTGCAGTGGGGCACAGGCAACGTGACGGCGGTCTGCCTGCGCAACGACGGCGACCGCATCGTCGGCACGACCACGCTCGGCGACTTCGACCTCGTGAACGAATCCGCCCACATCGGCTGGACGGCGTACGCACCGGAAGTCTGGGGCACCAGCGTCAACGCGGAGACCAAGCGCCTGCTGCTCGGAACCGCGTTCGACAACGGCTTCGAGCGCATCAAGCTGCAGGCCGACGTGCTCAACGCCCGTTCGCGCGCGGCCATCGAACGCCTCGGCGCGAAGCCGGAGGGCGTCCTCCGCCACATGCAGCGGCGCGCAGACGGAACCTGGCGAGACACCGCGGTGTTCTCGATCCTGCGCGAGGAGTGGCCGGAGGTGCGGGCCGGTCTGGATGCGCGACTCGCCGCGGCAGACGCCTAGGCGCCCTCAGCACCCCAGTGCGTCAGTGCCCCTGCTCGCTCGCCGCTGACGCCGCCATGCGGCGCTGCGCCGCCGAGACCTCGCGGTGCTGCCAGGAGATGAGGTTCGCCGCGTCGAAACGGCGAGAGCACGCGCCGCAGGCGAGCGCCCGCGCTGGTTTGCGGTAGCGGTAGTGCGTGTGGCCGCGCGGGCAGGTGCCGACCCAGGGCGCGAGGTCGTCCGCGATCGCTCCTCCGTGCAGCCGCTTGCCTTCGTAGCCGAGGTCGATGGCGGTCGAGCGCCAGCGAGGGCCGTGCCCGGCGCGGGAGCCGGCGAGCGCGTGAGCGACCTCGTGCAGCAGGATCTGGTGGATCTCGTCGTCGTCGTAGCGGGCGGCCAGGTAGCGGGAGACCGTGATGCGCTTCGCCGTGTAGTTGCAGAGGCCAGCACGCGTTTTCGCATTGTCGAAGTCGAACGTCCACACGGACGGGTCGAGATGGAGGGCGATCAGAGCGTTCGCCCAGCGCCTGACGCGTTCCAGATCAGCCATCAGTGCCCACCACCGGGTGGATGCGCTCGACGGCCGGACAACTCATGCCAGAATCCTACGCGCGTTTCGCGCCGCCCTTCCAGGGCAGGGAGAGCACACGGAGCCGTGCTCAGCGCGCGTCGTCGTGCGAGGTCTCCTGCGGCTCCGGCGCGCGGTTCGCGGCGTCCGGGCCGCGCCGCTCCGAAGCCGCAGCTGCCGCTTCGTCCTTCTCGCCGCGGTGTGCGTCGGCGAACGACTTGACCACCGCGACGGCGATCAGCGAGCTCTCGATGTCGCTCGGCGACGCCCCCAGCTTCTCCCGGAGGAAGACCGCTGCCGTCACATCGGCGAGCGCGTTGTCGTAGTCCTCAGCGTCGAAGTACGCCTTGCCGCGGTTCTGGGTGGCGAACGCCTCGAGCGCCGTCCACTCGTGCGCGTGCGCCTCGTCGACGCATCCGGTGAGCTCGGTGATCGCCTCGTCGAGCTTGCCCTGGAACTGCAGGACCTGCGCCCTGCGGACGCGCGCTCCGAGCAGCTGCTCCCTGTCGCCGGTGAACCGCGCCTGGCGCACCGCCTCGTTGCCGACCTGCATCGCCTCGTCCAGCCGGCCGAGCAGACGCAGCAGCACGGTCTTCTCGTTGAGCGCGCTGAGACTGCGCAGGCCGCCGAGTTCGTCGAGCCTCAGGCCGGCCGCACGCAGGTCGACGCGCTCGCGCAGGGTGGTCGGGTCGTAGCCGAGGATGATGCTCAGGGTTCTGCTCCAGGTCGTGTAACCATCCCAGACTAACGCGACACGTCGATCAGCCGGGGTGCTTGACGGATTGGGCAGGGGTCAGAGCGACCTGGATCAGCTTGTCGTCGCCGGAGCGGGGGTCGCCTCTGCCGTCGGTGTTGTTCGTGAGCAGCCACAGCGTGTCGCCGTGCGCGACAGCATCCCGCAGCCGTCCGAAGTCGCCGTCGAAGAACGGTTCGACGGTCACAGGCGCGCGACCGGCGGTCGACCAGATCGTCCAGAGCCGCTGGCCGCCGAGCCCCGCCATGAAGATCGTGTCGCCGACGATGGCCAGCCCGCTCGGGCTCGCCTGGTCGGTCGGCCACTGGTAGACGGGGTCGGTGTATTTCGGTTCTCCGCCGATGCCCTCGACGTTCGGCCAGCCGTAGTTCGCGCCCGGCGTGATGATGTTGAGCTCATCCCAGGTGTTCTGACCGAACTCGCTCGCCCACATCGTGCCGTGCGAATCCCAGCCGATGCCCTGCGGGTTGCGGTGCCCGTACGACCAGACGGGCGAGCCGGGGAACGGGTTGTCGCCTGGGACGCCGCCGTCCGGCGTGACGCGCAGGATCTTGCCACCCAGCGACGCGACGTTCTGCGCGTTCGCCGGGTCGGAGGCGTCGCCTGCGGTGATGTAGAGCATCCCGTCCGGCCCGAAGGCGAGGCGTCCACCGTCGTGGTTGGACGCCTTCGGGATGCCCGTGACGAGGTTCTCCGGCGCGCCGATCGCGTAGCTGCCTGGCACGCCGGTCAGCGGCATCCGCACGACGCGGTTGTCATCGGAGGTCGTCTCATATGCGTAGAGATACCGCGGCGCGGACTCCTTCTGCACGGCCAGGCCGAGCAGGCCGCCCTCACCGGAGTGGACGACGCCCGGCACGGTGCCGACGGTGCGCATCCCGCCCTGCGGCAGCCGTTCGAGCACGGTGCCGCTGTCGCGCTCGCTGATGAGCGCGGAGCCGCTGGCGAGCGGCACGACCGACCACGGCGCGTTCAGGCCGGTCTCGAGCACGGTCGTCTGCCCGGACGGCTGCCACGGGATCGCAGGGATGGCCGGGATGCTCGTGGTGGGCGACGGCCGAGGAGTCGGGGTCCTGGTCGCGGTCGGCTGCGGCACGGGCGCCGGCGCCGTGCACGCGACGAGCGCACCAGCGACGGCGACGACAACGGCGGCGAGCACCGCCCTCCGCCGGAGCGACCGGACACCTGCGGCTCGGTTCATGGCGCTGCCTCCCTCTCGACTGCGCGGACCGTGGGGTCATGGTAACCCCACGGTCCGAGCGGCCGTTCAGGCTGTGCGCTACGCCCTGGCGCGCCTGCGGCGGGCGACGAAGGCCGCGCCGATCAGCATCAGCAGCGCTCCCCAGGCGGCGACGAGGAGGTAGTCGCCTGCCGAGCCTGTCGCGGCCAGGCCGCCTGCCGCCGAGGTCGCGCCAGGGCCGGGCGCAGGGGCGGTGGTGAACGTCGGGTCGGGAGTCGGCTTCGGCGTCGGCGTCGTGCCTGGGCCGCCAGGCTCGCCGGGTCCCGACGGGTCGACAGGCTTGTTCACGACGACCTGCGAGCAGGCGGCGTCCGGCTTGCCCGTGCACGTTCCATCCGTCGTCGGCGGCTTCCACGGTCCGACAGGCGGCGTGCTGACGGTGGCGATGTTGGCGTACGTTCCCGCCTTCGCGAAGGTGAGCGTGACGTGCAGGTCGACGGATGCGCCCTGCTTCAGCAGCGCGATCGGCCAGCTCACCACACCGTTGCTCTCCGTGCCGCCCTGGTCGGCCGAGACGAAGGTCGATCCGGTCGGCAGCGTGTCCGTGACGGTGAACGCCGTCGCGTCGAGCGCGCCCTGGTTGGCGACGGTGATCGTGTACTCGACCGCGTCCTTCTCCATGACGCTCAGGGCCCTGGCCGTCTTGCCGATCGACAGCGCCCCGAACTCGTAGGTGTTCGTGATCGTCGTCGTCTGATCGGCGGGGACAGCGCCTGCCTGCTCGGTGGAC
Organism: Leifsonia sp. NPDC102414; assembly: GCF_044765685.1. Lineage (NCBI taxonomy): Bacteria > Bacillati > Actinomycetota > Actinomycetes > Micrococcales > Microbacteriaceae > Leifsonia > Leifsonia sp. NPDC102414. The sequence continues at coordinate 169,355 of NZ_JBIWKN010000004.1, read as the reverse complement.
AGGATGTGGATCGTGCCCGCCGAGATCGAGCGATCGGCCTCGCCGTAGCTACCCGGTGCTCCGTGCTCGGCTACCGTGCAGTCTGCGCCGAGCGGGATGCCGTCGATGCGGGCGGTGAGCCCGGTCGCGGTCGCGAGCGAGAGCTGAGCGGCGGCTCCGAGATCGACGGGCGCCCCGGCGACCGTGCAGACCACGTCGGCCAGGAACTCGGCCGGTGCTGCGGCTGCCGCCGACCCTGTGACGACCTTGTCGACCTGCAGCGGACCGGTGACGATCGTCACGCCGGCCTTCACGGGAGCACGGCGCACCGTCCCTCCGCCGGTCAGCGCTGCCGTCGCACCGAACTGGTTCCACGCGTACGAAGCGCCGGACGCGATCGAGACGGGAGCCCCATCCGGAGCCGCGGCCGTCGCCGGGCGGTTGATCGTGCGGTACGTCGCGCCGACGGTGGCGCCGGGCGCCAGCGTGCCTGCCGCCGTCGTGGTGAAGTCGAGCGTCACGCGGATGCCGGTCACGGCCGACCAGTCGCCGGTGTACGCGGTGGACGGCGTCCACTCGGACGCGACGGGGTTCGCAGAACAGGTCGGGTCGCTCGGCCAGGCCGTCGCCCCAGCGCCGACGCAGACGTCCGGCGCGGTCGTGACCTCCCAGGTGGTGATCGTGCCGACCGGCGCGTCGGCGACGAGTCCGTATGCGGGGTCGAAGACCGGGCGGTAGGTGGAGCCGCGGCTGGAGCCGGTGGCGAGCATCCGGTCGCCGGGCGTCGGGAGCGGTTCGACGAACACGAGCGCGTCGTACGTCACCGTGCCGCTGTTGATCGCGCGCAGCCGCCACTGGTCCGTTCCGCCGACCACGGTGTTCGCCGCACACGGGGACACGTAGTATCCGTCCGCATCCGGGGTGCAGGTGGCGCCGGAGTTGGTCACGTTGACCGCGCCCGTGACGATGCCGTCGACCACGTCACCCTTCACGCCCTTGCTCGTGTAGAGCGACGGGCCGGAGATCGGCTGTACGTAGTTGCTCGTGCCGCAGGCGTCGGCCGCGAGGCCGGAGAGCACTCCCTGGCCGTTGCCCGAGGTGTTCGTGCACGCATCCAGGGTCTGCGCCGTGCTGACGGAGAACTGGTTGACCGCCTGCTGCGAGCCGGTGAGTCCCGGCTGCAGCATGAGGTTCAGCTGCACGGTGAACCGCTCGCCAGGAGACATCCGCGCACCACCGGCAGGCCAGGTGAGGATGAGCTCTCCCGTCGCGGGGTCGATGGCGGCCGCCGGGGTGACGGAGAGCGTTCCGCCCGGCGTCGTCGCGTACGTCGGAGCCTCGCCGTCCCAGACGAGCGAGCTCGGCAGGGTGTCGACGAGCTTCGTGACGTCGACGAAGCCTGTGCCGGTGTTGGCGAAGGTCAGCGTCCAGACGTTCGGGTCGCTGACGCTCACCGTGTGCACGCCATTCTCCGGCGTCTTCGAGACGTCGAGGTTGTGCGTTCCGGTCAGCAGGGCGATGCTCGCGGAGGCGTCGTCCGTCCTGTCCGCGTACACGGCGGGGTTGTCCGTGCGGTGCGTCAGAGCCGTCACGGTGTCCGCCACCGTGCTCGGGAAGACGATCGCGGAACCGTCGCGTGCCGCATCCCGCAGTTGCACGTGCAGGACGGCGCTTGCGGTGAAGTTCGCCGGGATCGTGCTGCGGCTGAACAGTCCGCCGTCCGCCCGGCTGAACACGAACCGGATGCCTGTGATCTGGTCGACGGCGGTCGTCGGCAGCGAGGCCGTCGCGGCGGTCGTGCCGGTGATCCAGGTGGCTGTCCCTCCCGTCTGCACATCCACCCGTACCTGATCGGCCCCTGCCGGCAGCGCGACGTCGCCTGCGGCAAGGCCGGTGAGCGCGAACTCGTTCCAGAACGCCTGATCGACATCCGCGATGGTGAGCTGGTGCGTTGCGGCGGTCGCCTGACCCTGGTTCGCGGTGAGCGTGACGGCGACGGGTGCGTGCCTGTCCTTCTCCAGCACGGACGGCGTCGAGAAGCTCTTCGACGCCTGGACGTCGAGCGTGGCGGTCGTGAGCGTCAGGCCGGCGTTGTCGCTGTCGCTCGGCTGCGAGCCCTGGCCGGTCGGGTAGAGCACGGGGTCGTAGCCCTGCGCGAAGGCGTAGTTGTCGACACGGAACGCCTTCACCTCCGCTGAGGGGACGCTGCGCTGAGTCACCCGCACCTGCGTGCTCAGGATCATCGAGAGCTTCTGACCGCCGGCGATCGACCCGCCGTCCGCCGCGGGGTCCGTGCCCTGGTAGACGACGCTGACGCCGACCACATCCACGAGGTCGGCTGCCTGCAGCACCACGGCCTGGATCATCGGGATCGACGTGGTGCTGAGCGTGCCGTCTGCCGCTCGGTGCCACAGCGTCACCCGCGATGCGGAAGGGTCGACCTGACCTGCCGGGATGGCGAACGCGATCTTCGTCAGATTCAGCCGCTCGAACGGGCTGGCCGCGCTGTAGCTCGCACCCGCGAACGGGTCGGTCGCCCAGGCGTTCGCAGCGGAGAGGCAGTCGCCCATGGATGCGCTGTCGCACGGCGAAGGGTCCGTCACTCTGATGTACGAGGCGCGGGCTGCTGCGGCGTTCGTGGCCGTGATGGTGAAGTCGTTGCGCGGGTAGTCCCCCGCATCCACGTCGCCTGCCTTCGGAACGACCATCGTCGTGTGCTCACTCGTCTTCGCGACGTCCACCAGCGGCGGCTGGTCGATCAGGGCGATGTTGTCCGCGGCGTTCACCGGGCCGACCGGCGTCCCGTTGTGCACGCCGGAGGCCGAGCTGCGGTTCCAGACGGTGCCTGCGGTCGGGTCGTTGAACTCCGTGTTCGCTGTCGCGAACGGGTGGGCGAGGTCGGCGGGGTCGCGCTGCAGGTTGCGGAGCTGCCAGACCAGGCCGAAGCTGCGCGACTGACCGAAAGCGACGGTCGCGATGCCGGAGCCGACCGGAGGAGCACTCGGGTCGGTGGACGCTGCGCGGGCTGCGTCGTTCGGGGCGACGGTGATGCGGACGCCGGTGGTGTCGCGCAACTCGGTCTGGCTCAGGTCGTATCCCTTGAAGCCGGTGCCGTTCATCCAGGTGCCGCCGGGAGCAGCCACCAGGTTCCATGCGTTGTCGTGGTACAGCCAGACCTCGGTGACCGCATCCCACTTCAGCAGGGGCTGGGAGGCGAAGCTGACCGGCGCGATCCGCACCAGGTCGAACGCCTGGAACACGGTCTGCGACGGGTCGGTCTCGTTCGACGCAGGGTCGGAGATCGTCACAGAGCTGTACCCGGTGTCCGTGACACCCCAGGAGAGCACGGTGCCTGCCCGCTGACCGGACTGCGACGGCAGCTCTGTCAGGTCGCCGGTGAGATCCTGCTTCGTCCACTTCTTGGCGGTGCCGAGCGAGCCGGTTCCGCTCGTGCTCCTGATGGCGGCGTTGGCGTTTGCGGTCAGCACGTCGCTCACGACGGGAGGCGCACCGGTGATGACGCCGGACGCGTGCGACTTCGCCTGGTTCTGGTAGGTGCTTGCTGCGGCGTCGGCGACCGACGTCGTGCCTGTGCCGTCGCGCAGGTCGGCTCGCGCCTGGGCGGTGACGTTCGGGCTCACCGTCGTCCCCTGCGCGAAGCCGGCCGGGTTGGCGAAGGTGAAGCGCAGGCCGGTGATGCTGCCGACGAGTCCGGCGGGAAGGGCGGCGCTGTAGTTCTGGGCGGCGGCCGTCGCATCCACCACGGTCAGGACCGTGTATGTCGTGCCGCCGTCCGTCGAGTACTCGACGGTCATCGTCGAGCCGAGCGGCACCTGCGTCGGAGCGATCGCGATCGGATTGAACGCGTTGTAGAAGTCGTTGGCCGTTCCCTGACGCCAGGCGTCCTCGACCACGATGGTGTTCGGCCGCACGTATGCGGAGTCCGTGGACGTGGTCGCCGGGAGCTTAGCCACGACGGTCGAGCCAGGGGACACGGCGCCGGACGGCGAGATCGACTTCGCCAGCTTCAGCGAGATCTCCGGGTAGAAGATCTTGAGGGGCGCCGTCGCTGTCTTGCTCGCTGTTCCCGCCGGGTTCGTGCCGGTGACCTTCACAGTGTTCGTCACGTCCGCGGGGCTGTCGCTCTCGGCGACGTAGTCGGCGGCGGGGGCGATCAGGAACTGCGCGCTTGCGATGGCGCCGACCGCGACGGAACCGGTGTACGTCAGATCGAGGCCGGTGAGGTGGGCTCCGCTGGGAGCGGCGGGAGGAACGGGTGTCGCGCCGTCGAGGAACGGAACCGCGGCGCTGCTGCCGTCGGAGTAGAACCAGACGACGGATGCGCCCGTCGCACCGGACGGGTACGACAGCGGCGCCGCGAAGCCGCCGAAGCCGAGCGAGGCGGTGAAGAAGTCGCGGTCGCCGAGGGTCAGCGAGGTGAGCGGGCCGTTCGAGTCGTTCTTGCCCGTGATCGAGGCGGTGGCTGTGGTGCCGGCGGGGATGCGGCTGGGCGCGATGGTCTTCCCAGCGCTGACGACGACGTTCAGGCCGCCGGTGGTGAACGGTGCCTGCGCAGTCTTTGAGACTTCCGGCTTGCCGGGAACGGTGACGGTGCCTGTGACCCTGTTGGTGACGGTCGCACCACCCACCAGGGATGCGGAGGTGATGCGGTTGTCTGCGCGCTGGGCGACGGCGATGCCGACGCTGCCTGGTGCGCCGTTCGCGGCGATCGTGGCGCCGGTGCTGCTGGCGTAGCTGAACCGGAGGCCGGCCACGTCTGCCTGGGCGATGCCGGCGGGAAGCTGGATGTCGGCGGCGGAGGTCGGAGGGCCGGTCTGCCACTTCCAGGCGTTGGAGCCGCTGTCGTACACGTATGCGTCGACCTGGACCAGGTCGGCGCCCGCCGGAAGACTCACAGCGCCGAAGCCGGCGAAGTCGACGATCGCGAACGGGTTGGACGTGTCGAGGCCCGTTGCACCGTCCTGGGCGGTGGTCGGGTCCTGCACGGCGAGCTTCTCGGCCGGAACGTTCGAGGTGTTCTGGCTGGTCAGGGTGATGGTCGAGGTCGCGCCAGGCGCGAACTGCTGGTTCGCAGGGGCCCAGGTCTTCCCGACCTTCTCGTCCACGGAGACCGGGATGTTCACGGTCACGTCGGCGGAGCCACGCGCATCCGGTGCTGTCGAGGACGTGCCGAGTGCGGTGTTCGTGACCGCGACGCCGTTGTACGCCCAGTCGGGCGCGAGGTTCTGCGGCGCCTTCATGGTCACCGTCACGCGGTACGTGCCGCCTGCCGGGATCCCGACGCCGCCGGCGACCGTGTCGGTGAAGAGCACGGTGAGGACGCACGACGAGGTGACGGTGTTCGTGCACCCGGTGAGCGTCTTGGTGAACGGCTTCGAGCTCGGGGAGACGCTGGTCTCCAGGATGCTGAACCCGGCGAACTGGGCGGGGAGCGCATCCACCAGCTTGGCGTCGACGCAGTCGTTGTCGTCGCAGCCGACCATCACCGTGTATGTGAACTCCGACCCGTTCGTCACGGCGACCGCAGCCTTGCCGTCGACGGACTTGTCGACGGTGAGGGATGCGGTCGCCGCGAACGCCGGCCCCGCGACCACGCTGCCGCCGACGAGGGCGACGACGAGTGCCACGGAGACCGCACCGAGGCGCTTCAGTCGCCCGAAGGCGAGAGCGCTGCTGTCTCGATGCTTTGCTGTGGAGCTGCTGAACGGAATTCGGGCATGACGGAAGGCGCGACGAATCACAGAATCGGGTCTCTGTTCCGCGGAAGCCGGGTAAGCACGCGCGATCGAGCCGATTCGGGTCAGCTCGGGCGGCGCGACCCCCGGTTCGGGTTCCGGGAGTTTCTTCCGCCCTTCATGTATATCTACTCAGGCCGTGGAGTGGAAGGACCGTTGTACCCCACTTTCTGGGTACAGTCCCCCTAAATGCGGACACCGCCGGGGCGTGTGTCCCGGCGGTGTCGTGGTGTCGTGCTGCGCTGGATGCGCCGTGTCGTCAGTCGACGACCTGCACGTCCTTCCAGAACGCGACGTAGTTGCTGAAGTCCGAACCGACCCGCTCGAACGAGCTCGGGTACGGCGTCGGGTAGCTCCACGCGCGGTCCTGCAGCAGGGAGTCGCCGTCCTTCACGGAGAAGTACTGGCACTCGCCCTTCCACGGACAGGTGTACGGAGTGTCGCTCGGAACCAGCAGGTCGGCGTTGACGCTCGCCGGCGGGAAATACCAATTGCCCTCGATGCGGATCAGCTCGGATTCCGGAGCCTCGGCGATCACGGTGTCGTTCAGAACAGCTTTCATGGGATCAAACCTCCTGATGAGCCGAACACGGTGTCCTGCTGGATCATTCCGCGGCCGGCCGCCCTCGGAGCACCGTCACAGCCGTCTCGCTGTCGAGGCGCCCGAGTGGGGCGATGTCGGCCGGGGTGCGTCCGGCGGCGACGTGCTCCTGACCGGAGGCGGACGCCGTCAGCAGGTGCGCGACCGCGCCGCGCAGGCCGGTGAACGCTGCACACGCTGCAGCGGCCTCCGGCGAGCTGTAGTCGATGCCGACGCCGGCGAGTGCATCCACGATCGCCCCGGCGGCGAGCTGATCCTCGACGGCGAATCGCACGGCGCCCGAGGTGGTGGTCCCTCCCGCGGCGACGATCGAGACCATCGCGCGTCGTCCGAGCCTGACCTGCTCGGCCAGCACCCAGGCGGCGACGGCGGAGGCGGTGGTGAGGCCGCCGAGGATCACGGAGGCGGCGTCGGGGAGTGGTGGGAGTGCATCCAGGGTGGGTGCGGCGGCGGGTGCGGCGGCGGGCGCCGCGCCCGCCGCCGTCGCCGGCGGGAGGACGTCGACCCAGATCACGATGTCGGCGTCGGAGGCGACGGCGGTCGCGCCGTCCGCTGCCCAGTCGAATCGGATCTGATACTTGGCCTGCGCGTGGGCGGGGCTGATGGCCGGTTCGGTGGATGCGGTGGATGGGGTCGCGAGCTCGGTCACCGGGACATCGTAGCCCGGCGGCCGAGCGGTTTCGCGTGTGGGTCGTCCGGTGACGGGCGGCGCATCTGGCGGCGGATCAGCTCGAAGTCGTGGCGGGTGATCTCGATGAGCCCGCGACGGAGCTGATAGCCCCAGTCCGGCTTGTCCCTGGTGAAGTCGAGCACGGGAAGCAGCGGGCGGATGGGTGTGGCCTCTGCGTCGTGCTCCCACTCGACGCGGCGGCGCCACGGCTTGAAGTCGGCGGCCGGTCCCCGCATCGACGGGCCCTGGGTGGTCTGGTAGATCTCGTCGTCGGCGATGCGGCCGATGGCGGTGAACTGCTTGAGCGGCTCGCCGTCCGGGAAGGCGGTCTTGGGCGAGTAGTAGACGAAACCGTCCGCCTGGTGCATGCGTTCGAGCGGCGCCTTGGCTCCGTGGTTGACCTGGGCGATGCCCGCGGCGACACCCCGCAGCACGTGGTCCTGCTGCACCACACCCAGCCAATAGCGGATCGCCATGTTCCAGTTGTAGCGCACGCCCCCGTCAGCGCTCCTCCCCCGCCGCGCCAGCCGTCGAGTTATCCCCAGTTTCCCGGGTGCGCTCGACGCACAGGGGACGGTCCCGCGAGACTGGCACGGAAGAAAACCCCCGCCGATGTCGATTCCTGGCCAGGTCGTTCGACGTGGAGGTAGAGGGCGGAACAGGCCGCCGGAACCGACGCGGATGCGCCGGAGAAACGAAAGGGACACCATGAAGTACATGCTCATCCTCAGCGCGGACGAGAACACCGAGGCGGGCGGCACCCCGAGCGAGGACGACCTCAACGCCATGGGCGCGTACAACGACGAACTCGTCAAAGCGGGCGTGATCCTCGCCGGCGAGGGTCTCCACCCCAGCTCGGAGGGCGCACGCATCGAGTACGCGGGCGACGAGCGCACGGTCGTCGACGGCCCGTTCACCGAGAGCAAGGAGCTCATCGCCGGGTTCTGGATCATCCAGGTCTCCAGCAGGGAGGAAGCGCTGGAGTGGGCACGGCGTATCCCGCTGACCACCGGCAGCGTGCAGGTGCGCAAGGTGGTCGACATCGCCGAGTTCGATCAGGACAACGTGTACGTGCAGAAGGAGAAAGCCTGGCGCGAGGCCGGCGGCGAGCCGCGGACGGCATAGCGGATGACGGACGGGGGCAGAACGCTGGACGGAGACGGAGCGCCGGCCGCGGCAGGCGGGACGGCGCGTGACGACGCGCTCCGCACGGTCGAGGCGGTGTGGAGGATCGAGTCCGGCAAGCTGGTGGCCGTGCTCACCCGGCTGGTGGGCGACGTCGGGCTGGCGGAGGAACTGGCTCAGGATGCGCTGGTCGCCGCGCTCGAGCAGTGGCCGGAATCCGGCGTGCCACGCAACGCCGGTGCGTGGCTCACGGCGGTCGCCAAGCGCAGGGCGATCGACGGCTGGCGACGCCAGGAGCGCCTGGGCGACCGGTACGCCCAGCTCGCCCACGACCTAGAGACCGAGCGTGGGGCTGACGATCCTGCCACGCTCGCGGAGGAGACCATCGACGACGACCTGCTCCGGCTCGTCTTCATCTCCTGCCACCCCGTGCTCACCAAGCCGTCGAGGGTCGCGCTCACGCTCAAGCTCCTCGGCGGGCTCTCGACCGAGGAGATCGCCCGCGCCTTCCTCGTGCCGCCGCCCACGATCGCGCAGCGGATCGTGCGCGCCAAACGCACGCTGAGCGCGGCTCGGGTGCCGTTCGAGGTGCCGGACAGGTCCGAGTTCCCCGCCAGGCTCGGCTCGGTCCTCGAAGTGATCTACCTGATCTTCAACGAGGGATACTCGGCGACGGCAGGGGACGACTGGATGCGGCCGAGCCTCTGCCAGGAGGCGCTTCGCCTCGGCCGGGTGCTCGCCGAGCTGACCCCGCGAGAGCCGGAGGTTCACGGGCTGGTCGCGCTCATGGAGTTCCAGGCGTCCAGGCTCGGCGCACGCACCACCCCGACTGGAGAGCCCGTGCTGCTGCAGGACCAGGACAGGTCGCGCTGGGACCGCATCCTGATCAGCCGCGGCGTCGACGCGTTGCGTCGGTCGGAACGGCTGGACAGGGGGCGCGGTCCGTACGCCCTGCAGGCGGCCATCGCGGCCTGCCACGCGACGGCTCCGACCGCGGACGCCACGGACTGGGAGGAGATCGTCGCGATCTACAGCGCGCTCTCGGAGCTGCAGCCGAACGCGGTCGTCGAATTGAACAGGGCCGTGGCGCTGTCGATGGCGTACGGGCCGGAGGCAGGACTCGACGTTGTCGACCAGCTGGTGATCGACGGGGCGCTTGGCAGCTACCACCTGCTCCCCACCGTGCGGGCGGACCTGCTCTTCCGGCTCGGGCGGAGGGCGGAGGCCAAGCAGGAGTTCGAGCGGGCCGCGGCTCTCACGGGGAACGAGCGGGAGCGCGCGCTGCTGCTCGCCAGGGCCGAGGAATGCTGACGGGAGCTGCGGCGAGCTCCAGCGTGCTGACGGGAACAGCGGAGTGCTGACGGGCTCTGGATGCGCGACACTGGGGGGATGAGGGTCCTCCTGAAGTTTCTCCTCGACTGCGATCCCGATGCTGCGTGGCGCGCACTGCAGAGCCCGACGGCGTTCCGCGAGGTCTCTCTGCCCTGGGTGGACTTCCGGTCTGACGAGCCGACGGGGTTCCCCACCGTGTGGGGAACGGGTGAGCACCGCGTGGCCGTGCGGGCGTTCGGGGCGTTCACGGTCGGCACGCAGGCGATCAGGCTGAGCGCCAGCGAGGTGCGCGAGCCGCTGCGCGTGGCGAGCGGCGGGCGCGTCCGCATCCTGCGGGACAGCGGGGGCGGAACGGGCGGGCTGCTCTCGGCCATCCCCCACCTCGACCACCGGATGGCGATCGCACCGGACCCAGCCGGTCCGGACGCCGACGGCAGGCTGCGCACCCTCTACCGGGATCAGCTCATCGTGAAGGCCGGCGTCCTCACGCCGGTCGCGTGGTACACCATGTGGGCGTTCTGGCAGTGGCGCGGGGTGCGGCTGCGTCAGCTCGCGCCGACGTGGGCGTACGACCCGCCGATGCACGATGCCGGGGCCGCAGACGTCGACGCGCGAGATGATGATGGTCCGGAGCATCCGGGGAGCGAGCAGGAGGAACAGCCATGACGATCGAGACACCGCAGGCGGCCAGGGCCGTGACCGCTGTGCAGACGGCGGACTGGCGGCGGCGGGTGTTCGGGATGTACGCATCCGTGCGGCGGATGGCGGCGACGGACCCTGCGACGGCGCACGCGCACTGGATCTCCTGCCGCAACGACCTGTTCTCCTCCCACCCGGCCACACCGCTGCTCCCCGAGGACAGGGACACGTTCACCGGGCTGCCCGTGGTCGCGTACGACCCGGACTGGCGGTACGAACTGCCGATCATCCCCGCGACGGACGCTCGACGGATGGACGTCGAGACCGGCACGGACGGCGTCGTCCCGTTCGACCTTCTCGGTGCCGTGCACGTGCCGTTCGTCGGATCCCTCGACGTGTGGCGGCTCGCGTCGTACGGCGGTGGGATCTTCGTGCCGGTGAAAGACGCCCTCGCCGGAAAGCCGGGCGGCACGTACGGCGGAGGGCGCTACCTGATCGACACCGTGAAGGGCGCCGATCTCGGCATCGACGCGGACGACGAGGCGACGCTCGTCCTCGACTTCAACTTCGCGTACAACCCGTCCTGCGCATACGACCCGGCCTGGGCGTGCCCGCTCGCGCAGGCGGGCAACACACTCCCCGTCGAGGTCCCCGTCGGCGAGCGCTACAACGCCGAGCACTGACCGCGAAGGGCGACGCCGCCTGCTACGCCCTGGTCACCATCGTGAGCCGCTGGGTCGGGCGGGTCATCGCCACGTACAGCGACGCCGCACCGCGCGGAGACTCCCCCGCCAGCGCGTCAGGATCGGCAAGCACCACCGCGTCGAATTCGAGGCCCTTCGCCTCGTAGCCGGTCAGCACCGCGATCGGCTTCGACAGGCCGGCCGCTCCCCGTGCCGCCTGGTCGCCGAAGCGGTTCGTGACCGCCGCTGCCACCGCATCCACTGTCGCCGATGTCGCGATCACCGCCACCGTGCCTGCCGCGTCGATGCCGCGGTCGTGGCCGACAGCGTCCGCCACCGCATCCGGGAGCAGGTGGGCCGCCGCGGAGACCCTGCGGATGGGCCAGTCGCCCTCGCGCACGGCCCGCGTCGGAGTGATCGGCAGACCGGCCTTCGTCGCCAGGTGCTCCGCCTCCCTGGTGATCTGGGCAGGCGTGCGGTAGTTGACCGTCAACTCCTCCAGACGCCAGGCGTCCCTGAAGGACGGCTGCAGCGCGTCCGCCCAGCTCGTCGCGCCGGATGCCGACGCCACCTGGGCGATGTCGCCGACGATCGTGAACGACTTCATCGGGCAGCGGCGCACCAGCATCCTCCACTGCATCGGCGAGAGCTCCTGCGCCTCGTCCACCACCACGTGCCCGTACGTCCACAACCGGTCGGCCGCCGCACGCTCCGCCGTGGTGCCCGTGTCCTCGCGTTCGGCGAAACCGTCAGCCAGCTGCTCGGCGTTGACGAGCCCCTTCACGCCCATGTTGCGGATCGCGGCCTTCGCGTTCTCGATGTCGCGCTTGCGCTGCCGTTCCCGCTCCCTCGCGCTGTTGTCCGGTCGTCCGGGAAAGTCGCCGAGCAGGTCCGCCGCCTCGTCCAGCAGCGGGATGTCCGACACCGTGAACGGCGCGCTGCGCTCGCGGAACAGCGCGGCGCGCTGCGCATCCGACCAGCGCGTGGTCAGCTCAGCGAGCCAGGCAGGACGCGCGTACAGATCCTGGAGGAACTTCTCGGGGGTGAGTGGCAGCCAGGCCGTATTGAGCAGCACGCGCACGTCGTACGACGTGCGCAGGTCTTCGTGCAGCACCTTCAGATCGGCCTCGTCGATGGTCGACCCTCCTGCACGGAGCTGCGCCGCGAGCTGGTCGACCAGCTCGCCGAGCGCGTGGCGCACGAACGTGACCCTCGCCACGTTGTGCGGCTTGCCCGTGCGCTGGGCGCGGGCGATCGCGCGCTGGATCAGCTCCGGCTGCACCGTCAGCCGCTCGTTGTCGACCACGACCACCTGCTCGGCGTCCGGCGCCTTCTGCCGCGAGCGCACAGCGCGCGACAGCAGCCGCACCATCTGCGATGAGCCCTTCAGCTTCGCCGCCTCCGGTTCGTCGTCGCCGACCGCATCCACACCGGGATAGATGCCGCCGAGCGTGCGCAGCACGACGCCCGTCTCGCCGAGCGAAGGGAGCACCGCCTCGATGTAGCGCAGGAACGCCGTCGACGGGCCGACGACCAGCACACCGGATGCGCTCAGCCGCTGCCGGTTCGCGTACAGCAGGAACGCGGCGCGATGCAGCGCCACGGCGGTCTTGCCCGTGCCTGGGCCGCCCTGCACCACGAGCGCGCCGCGGAGGTCGGAGCGGATGATGCGGTCCTGCTCGGCCTGGATCGTGGCGACGATGTCGTGCATCCGGCCGGTGCGCTGCGCGGTGAGGGCCGCGAGCAGAGCACCCTCGCCCTGCACCTGCTCGCGGTCTGCCCCATCGCCGTCGAGCAGGGTCTCGTCGAACACCTCGTCGTCGACGCGCACGACCTCGCGGCCGGTCATCGTCAAATGCCGCCTGGCGCGGACGCCCATGCGCTCGCTCGCCGTCGCCTGATAGAACGCGCTCGCCTGCTGGGCGCGCCAGTCGACCAGCAGCGAACGCTGGTCGTCGTCGCGCAGCCCGATGCGGCCGATGTAGCGGTGGGCGGAGCCGTCGACCGGCTGGTCGAGCAGCAGCCTGCCGAAGACCAGGCGGGAGTCGACCTCCCGGAGCTGGGTCAGCTGGTCCTCGTAGAGGCGGGCGAACGCATCCCGTTCGCTGCGCGCCTGATGGTTGCTCCCCACGCTCTCACGCCGCACCCGAGTGAGTCGATCCTCGGTTTCTGCACGAAGCGCATCCAATCGCTCATACAGTCCGGAGACCACGGCGCGCTCACGTTCGAGTTCCGATTCCTGCACGCAGACCACCCTCTCGATTCGGGCCGAAAGTCTACTTCCTCCAGCCGAGAAGTCGCCTGTGCGTGATTCCCAGGCTGGTCAGGTAGGCTTTCAGTACTTGCGAGTCCGTGTCGGACTCCCTGCGTCGCAGAACGCACCACGCACAGCGCCGGGCAGCAGCCCCGCCTGCGTCACTTTCTACGGCGAACGATCGTGCCGCTCGGCACCTTCGCCACTACTGCCCCGAACCCGCATCGCATGGATGCCCGGGGTCCTGATGCCCGAAAGGCACCACCTTTGTCTCAGAACACTTTCGCCGGTCTCGGCGTGCCAGCTCCGCTCGTCGCCGTGCTCACGGCAGACGGCAAGATGGAGCCGTTCCCCATCCAGGCCGACACCCTGCCTGACACCCTGGCCGGACGCGACGTCCTCGGCCGCGGCAAGACCGGCTCCGGCAAGACCATCGCGTTCGCGCTGCCCATGGCTGCGCGCCTCGGCACCAAGCTCGCCGGCGGCAAGCGCCGCTCCGGCCGCCCGCTCGGCCTGGTGCTCGCACCGACCCGCGAGCTCGCCACCCAGATCTCCGCCACGATGCAGCCGCTCGCCGACGCGTACGGCCTGAAGACCACCACGATCTTCGGCGGTGTCTCCCAGCAGCGCCAGGTGGCGGCGCTCAAGGACGGCGTCGACATCGTCGTCGCCTGCCCCGGACGCCTCGAAGACCTGATGAAGCAGGGCTTCGTCTCGCTCGACGCCGTGGAGATCACCGTGCTCGACGAGGCCGACCACATGGCCGACCTCGGCTTCCTGCCGGTCGTCACGCGCATCCTGGACAAGACGCCGACCGGTGGCCAGCGCCTGCTGTTCTCGGCGACCCTGGACAACGGCGTCGACAAGATCGTCAAGAAGTTCCTCAGCAATGAGGTGCTGCACTCGGTCGACGACGCCACCAGCCACGTGGATGCGATGACCCACCACGTCTTCGAGGTCGACTCCCTCGAAGCCAAGAAGGACCTGGTCGAGAAGCTCGCCTCCGGCGCGAGCCGCCGCATCCTGTTCACCAGGACCAAGCACCACGCGAAGAAGCTCGCCAAGCAGCTCACCGCCTCCGGCATCCCGGCCGTCGACCTGCACGGCAACCTGTCGCAGGTCGCCCGCGACCGCAACCTCGCCGCGTTCGGCGCAGGGGATGTGCGCGTGCTGGTGGCCACCGATGTCGCCGCCCGCGGTGTGCACGTCGACAACGTCGAGCTGGTCGTGCACGTCGACCCGCCGATGGAGCACAAGGCATACCTGCACCGCTCCGGCCGCACCGCCCGGGCAGGAAGCTCCGGCGACGTGGTGACGGTGATGCTGTCGTCGCAGAAGTCCGACGTGAAGACGCTGCTCCGCAAGGCGGCCATCGACGTCTCCCCGCAGACGGTCACCGCAGATTCTGCCGCGGTCGTCACCCTCGTCGGTGAGACGGCCGCGTACGTGAAGCCCTCTCCGAAGGAGGCCGTGCAGCAGCAGCGCGGCGGCGGTCAGTCCCAGGGCGCGAACGCGCAGCGCAAGCGTGCGCAGCGCGACGGCGGAGCCGACGGCGAGCGCGCTGGACGCGGCGGCGGTCGTGGTCGCGGAGGACGCGGCGGCGACGCAGCGCGCGGCAGCGACGCTGGACGCGGCGACGGTGGACGCGGTCGCGACGGCCAGGTCCGTGACGGCCAGCGCAGCGCATCCGGCGAGGCCGGGCGTCCGCGCCGCGACCGTTCAGGGCGCGCCGCCGGCGCACGCGGCGCAGCGGCCACGACCTCCCACGGGTCGGGCGCCGGCGCGTCTGGCGGACAGCGTTCCGGCAGCGCATCCGGCGGCCAGCGCTCCGGCGGCGGCCAGCGTAGCGGCAACGGCGGCGGCCTGCGCGTCGGCAGTCTCGTCGGCGGCAGCACGCAGCGCGGCAACGGCACGCGCCGCGCCCGCGGCTGATCACCCGCAACAGGCTTGGATCGAGCCCAGCCTTCTCGCGGTCCTGAGGTCCACTGAGAAGGCTGGGCTTTGTTCGTTTACCGGGGTCATCCCCACGACGGACAGGGTTGCATCCCTGGGCCGACTCGGGGCGGACCGGACGCGGGAGAGGCTGGAAGCCGACCCGAAAGGACCCCGTGAACCGGAGAACCATCATCACCACACTCGCCGCCGTCGCGCTGGCCGCCACGATCGCCGGATGCACGTCCGCAGGTCCTGGCACGGCAGCCGGCCTGGGATCCGTGCCGCCGGTCACGAACCCCTCGGAGCTCGGGCCGGACGACGGCTACATCCCGGTCGGCGAGACCGTTGCGCTGACCGACGATGTGCCAGCCGTCACGAAGCTCGACCCTCAGCTCCGGGATGCGCTCGACCGCGCCGCAGAGGACGCCGCCGACCGCGACGTCGCCTTCACCCTCACCGACGGCTGGCGCAGCGAGCGCTACCAGCAGTACCTCTTCGACCAGGCCGTCACGAAGTACGGCAGCGAGGAGGAGGCGAGCAAGTGGGTGAAAAGCGGCGACCAGTCGAAGCACCTCCGTGGCGATGCCGTCGACATCGCCACGGCGGACGCGATGGACTGGCTCAGCCGTTTCGGCGCGGAGTACGGACTCTGCCAGGTGTACGCGAACGAGGCATGGCACTTCGAGCTGCTCGGTGACGGGTCTGGGGAGTGCCCCGCGCAGCTCACGGACGGGACCGCCGGCTGACGCAGCACCCGCATCCCGAGCGATAATCGTGCAATGCGCACCTTCGAGACCGACCGCCTCGCCCTCCGCGGATGGGAGGCCGCTGACGGCGACTTCGCGTTCGATCTCTACTCCCGGTGGGAGGTGCAGCGCTACATCGGCCGTGAGCCGAAGGTGCTGACGGACCCGGCGCAGGCTGTCGCCCTGATCGAACGCCTGCGCGGCCACGAGCATCCGGTGCACGGCTACTGGGTGATCGTCGAGCGGGATACGGGTGCGCAGGTCGGCACCGTCCTGCTCAAAGCGATCCCCGCATCCGTCGGCGTCGAACGGGACGACACCGAGATCGGCTGGCATTTCCACCCCGACGCCTGGGGGCAGGGCTACGCGACAGAGGCGGCGGCGGTCGTGCTGCGTCACGCGCTCGACTCCGGCATCGACGAGGTGGTCGCCGTCACCGCGCCGGACAACGTCGCCTCGCAGGGCGTGTGCCTGCGACTCGGGATGCACGCCCACGGTCTCAGTGACCGCTACTACGACGTGACCTGCGCCCTGTACTCCACGCGCGCCTGAGGCGCCAGAGAACCGTCAGGCGAACGACGGCCGAATTCTCGCGAATCGCCCTATCCCTCTGCGCGCATCCGGTCGTATCGTCGGAGCTGGCAGCACCGTCGCCGTCGTCCTGCAGCGAGTTCGCACAGCACCGAACCCAAGGAGAGCGCACATGCCGTACATCACCACGTCAGACGGAACCCAGATCTACTACACCGACCAGGGCGAGGGGCAGCCGGTCGTCCTCAGCCACGGCTGGCCGCTCAGCTCCGACGCCTGGCAGGTCGAGCTCAAGCTCCTCGCCGACAACGGCTACCGCGCCATCGCCCACGACCGCCGCGGACACGGGCGCTCGTCCCAGCCGTACACGGGCAACGACATGGACACGTACGCCCGTGACCTCGCCGAGCTGGTCGAGCAGCTCGATCTGCACGACCTCGTCGTGATCGGGCACTCGACCGGTGGGGGCGAAGTCGTCCGCTACGCTGCGCAGCACGGAGTCGGCAGGGTGGTGAAGGTCATCACCGCGGGGGCCGTGCCGCCGATCATGGTCAAGTCGGACAGCAACCCGGACGGCACCCCGATCGAGGCGTTCGACGAGATCCGTGCCGGTGTGCTGAAGGACCGGTCGCAGTTCTACCTCGACCTGGCGATCCCGTTCTACGGAGGGAACCGCGACGGAGCGCAGGTGTCGAACGGAGCGACATACGACTTCTGGCGCCAGGGGATGCTCGTCGGCCTGACCGCCGCGTACGACTGCGTCAAGGCGTTCTCGGAGACCGATTTCACCGACGACCTGAAGGCGCTCGACGTCCCCATCCTGATCGCGCAGGGCGACGACGACCAGATCGTGCCGATCGCCGACGCTGCGCACAAGGCGATCGACCTGGTGGCGCACGGCACGCTGAAGGTGTACCCCGGCGCCCCGCACGGCATCTACGGCGCGTACCAGGAGGCCCTCGACAAGGACATCCTGGCGTTCATCGCCGGGTGAGTCCCGCCGCGCTGACCTGTGCCGGTCGGCGCGGCACAGGTCAGGTGTGCGGCCCGTCCTGCGACTGAACGATCTCCAGCCAGTTCTCCGGCACCCGGCCCGCGGGGCCGGGGACCGGCTGGGACGCCGGCCTGCTGTCCGGCGGCGCGAGCCGCGGGCCGGAGACGAACCGCTGCTCTGTGTAGTCCCAGAACCAGTCCTCGCCAGGCTCGAAGCTCTGGATGATCCTGTGTCCGGTCTGCTCAGCGTGCGCGGTGGCGTGGCGGTTGATCGAATCGTCGCAGCAGCCGATGTGCCCGCAGGCTGCGCAGCGGCGGAGGTGCACCCACCAGCTGCCGTCGCGGTCGCACTCCACGCATCCCGTGCCGGACGGCGGAACGCTCTGGTCGATGGCTTGAAAGCCGCCGCTGCCGTCGTGATCGTCCCTCGTGCCGTGGCTGTCGCTCATGCTGCATCCCTTCGCTCTGTTCCGCTCTTGACGCTGCCCGCTCTCGACGCTGCCCGCTCTCGACGCCGTCCCGCTCTAGACGATGCGCCCCACCGAGGCAAGCGCGGCCTTGAGCAGCACTCCCCTGCCGCCCTCCATCTCCTCGGACACCGTGGGAGACATCGCCTCCTCCGGGGTCATCCAGGTGAGTTCGAGCGCATCCTGCCGCGGCTCGCAGGTGCCCGTGACGGGTACGACGTACGCCAGAGACACCGCGTGCTGCCGGTCGTCCGTGAACGGCGTAACGCCCGGCATCGGGAAGTACTCCGCCACCTGGAACGGGATGGGGCTGGCAGGGAGCTGCGGGAACGCCATCGGCCCGAGGTCCTTCTCCAGGTGCCGGAACAGCGCCTCGCGCAGCGTCTCCCCGTACATCACGCGGCCGGACACCAGGGTGCGGGTCATCTCCCCCACCGCGTTGGCGCGCAGCAGCACTCCGAGCTCTGTGACCTGCCCGAGCCCGTCGACGCGCACGGGCACGGCCTCCACGTAGAGCAGAGGGAGGCGGCGACGCACCTGCTCCAGCTCGATGTCGCTCAGCCAGGCCGGCCCATGCTGCCGGCCATCGTCCGGCAGCGGATCAGGTGTCGGGTCTGGGGTGCGCACGCTCATGCACCGATCCTACGGAGTCGCACGATGCACAGACACCCACGCAGCCGGATGCTGTGGAAAAGGCACGAGATCGCCGCGCTATGGAGGAATCGCGCGTGCGATCACGCCAGAATGAAGGATGCCATTCCCGACCCCGGAACTCCGCATCGACAGGGACGCGGTGCTGTGGTCCGCGTCGGAGCGCGACAGAGCCGGCCGCCCGCTGCTCGTCCTCCTGCACGGCTACGCCTCGGACGAGGCCGACCTGTTCGGCATCTCCGCCTACCTGCCGCTCGAGCCCGTGATCGCCTCTGTGCGCGCACCGATCCCCGAGGGCCAGGGGTTCGCGTGGTTCTCGCGCTACACGAACGTGCCTGGCGACCCGCTCGCCGCGAACGCGGACGCCGCCGCCCTCGCCGTTCTCGACTGGCTCGACGAGCAGCCGCAGACCCCGACGGGGCTGCTCGGCTTCTCCCAGGGAGGGGCGCTCGCGCTGCAGCTCCTCCGGCTCGCGCCGGAGCGCTTCGAGTACGCCGTTCAGCTCTCCGGCTTCGTCGTCCACGGCGAGCAGGCGGGGGATGCGGAGCTCACCGATACCCGAGTCCCTGTGTTCTGGGGGCGCGGCACCCTCGATGAGGTGATCTCGTCCGACGCCGTCGACCGCACCTCCGACTGGCTGCCGGAGCACTCGACCCTGGATGCGCGCATCTACGAGGGGATGGGGCACAACATCTCGTCGGCGGAGCTGGCGGACGTGTCCGCGTTCATCCGGAGCGTCCTGCGGGGCTGACCGCGCGCATCCATTGGTTCGGACAGTCCACGTCGGCGGTCCACGATGTCGGCGGTCGGGTGTTGGATGGAGGGATGAGCGACGTGCTCGAACGGTTCTCCCCCGCCACCCGTGAGTGGTTCAGCGGGGCCTTCGACGCGCCGACGCCCGCCCAGATCGGGGCGTGGGATGCGATCTCCCGCGGCAGGCACGCGCTCGTCATCGCGCCGACGGGCTCCGGCAAGACGCTCGCAGCGTTTCTCTGGGCGATCGACAGGCTGGCCGCCGCCGACCGCGCGGCCGATGGCACAGCATCGAAGGGCACGCCCGGCCCAGCCAAACGCGGCACCCGCGTCCTCTACATCTCACCGCTGAAGGCGCTCGGCGTCGACGTGGAGCGCAACCTCCGCGCTCCGCTCGTCGGCGTCACGCAGACCGCCAAGCGGCTCGGGGCCGAGCCGCCGCACGTCACGGTCGGCGTGCGCTCGGGAGACACCACCTCCGCCGACCGTCGCGCACTCGTCTCCACTCCGCCGGACATCCTGATCACCACGCCGGAGTCGCTGTTCCTCATGCTCACCTCGGCGGCGCGCGAGACGCTGGCCGGCGTCGAGACGATCATCATCGACGAGGTGCACGCCGTCGCGGCCACCAAGCGCGGCGCCCACCTCGCCCTGTCGCTCGAACGACTGGATGCGATGCTCACCACCCCGGCGCAGCGGATCGGGCTCTCCGCCACGGTCCGGCCGCCGGAGGAGGTCGCCCGCTTCCTCGGCGGGCGCTCGCCTGTGGAGGTGGTCGCGCCTCCGTCCGGCAAACGGTTCGATCTGCGCGTCGTGGTCCCCGTCGAGGACATGAGCGAGCTCGGCACGTCGACGTTCGCGAGCGACAACGACGACGGCTCCGCCCCGCAGGCCGGTTCGATCTGGCCGCACGTCGAGGAGGCCATCGTCGACAGGGTGCTGGAACACCGGTCGTCGATCGTGTTCGCCAACTCCCGTCGCCTCGCCGAACGACTGACAGCACGTCTCAACGAGATCTACGAGGAGCGCATCCTGGGCGGTCGAGACGCCGGGATGCCGGACGGCTTCGTGCCGCAGACCCGGCCGCCTGCCGAGCTGGCGGGCGCGTCCGGCCAGACCAGCGGATCGCGTGGCCAGCAGGAAGCTCTCGCCGACGAGCCTGGCTCGCTCGTGCTCGCCCGCGCGCACCACGGGTCTGTCAGCAAGGAACAGCGCGCCATCATCGAGGACGACCTCAAGGCGGGGCGGCTGCGCTGCGTCGTCGCGACGTCGAGCCTGGAACTCGGCATCGACATGGGCGCCGTCGACCTCGTGGTGCAGGTGGAGTCCCCGCCGTCCGTCGCGAGCGGGCTGCAGCGGGTCGGTCGCGCCGGACACCAGGTGGGCGAGGTGTCGCGCGGCGTGGTGTTCCCCAAGCACAGGGCCGACCTCATCCACTCGGCCGTCGCCAGCGAGCGGATGACCTCCGGCCTGATCGAGACACTGCGGGTCCCGGCGAACCCGCTCGACATCCTGGCGCAGCAGACCGTCGCGGCGACGGCGCTCGAACCGATCGACGCCGACGAGTGGTTCGACACCGTCCGCCGCAGCGCGCCGTTCGCCACCCTGCCGCGCAGCGCGTACGACGCCACGCTCGACCTGCTCGCCGGACGCTACCCGTCCGACGAGTTCGCGGAGCTGCGGCCGCGCATCGTCTGGGACAGGGATGCCGGAACCCTCACCGGCCGTCCAGGAGCGCAACGGCTGGCGGTGACGAGCGGCGGAACGATCCCGGACCGCGGCCTGTTCGGCGTGTACATGGTGGGCGAGAAGGCCAGCAGGGTCGGCGAGCTCGACGAGGAGATGGTCTACGAGTCGCGCGTCGGAGACGTGTTCGCGCTCGGATCGACGAGCTGGCGCATCCAGGAGATCACGCACGACAGGGTTCTCGTGACACCAGCGTTCGGGGAGCCTGGGCGGCTGCCGTTCTGGAAGGGCGACGGGCTCGGGCGGCCGGCGGAGCTCGGTCGCGCCGTCGGCGAGTTCGTGCGCGAGGTGAGCAGCGCGTCCGACGCGGACGCCGAACTGCGCTGCGTGGAGGCGGGGCTCGACAACTGGGCCACCGGCAACCTGCTCGCCTTCCTGAAGGAGCAGAAGACCGCCACGGGGCACGTGCCGACCGATCGCACGCTGGTGGTCGAGCGCTTCCGCGACGAACTCGGCGACTGGCGCGTTGTCCTGCATTCCCCGTACGGAATGCAGGTGCACTCCCCGTGGGCGCTGGCGGTGCAGTCGCGGGTGCGCGACCGGTACGGCATCGACGGAGGGGCGATGGCGGCGGACGACGGCATCATCGTTCGTATTCCCGACACGGAATCCCAGCCGCCGGGCGCCGAGCTGTTCGTGTTCGAGCCGCAGGAGCTGGATGCGCTGGTCACCGAGGAGGTCGGCGGCTCCGCCCTGTTCGCCGCCCGCTTCCGCGAGTGCGCGGCCAGGGCGCTGCTGCTGCCCAAGTACAACCCCGGCAAGCGGTCTCCGCTCTGGCAGCAACGGCAGAAGGCGTCGCAGCTGCTGGATGTGGCGCGCAAGTATCCGAGCTTCCCGATCATCCTCGAGACGGTGCGCGAGTGCCTGCAGGACGTCTACGACCTGCCGGCGCTCGACGACGTGACCCAGCAGATCGCTCAGCGCCGCATCCGGCTGGTGGAGGCGAGCACGGAGTCCGCGTCGCCGTTCGCCCGCTCGCTGCTGTTCGGGTACGTCGCGGCGTTCATGTACGAGGGAGACAGCCCGCTCGCCGAGCGCCGCGCCGCCGCGCTGTCGCTCGACGCCGGACTGCTCGCCGAGCTGCTCGGACGCGCCGAGCTGCGCGAGCTGCTCGACCCTGCCGTGATCGAGCGCGTGGAGCGCGAGCTGCAGCGGATCGCGCCCGAGCGCAGGGTGCGCGGGATCGAGGGCGTCGCCGACCTGCTCAGGATGCTCGGACCCCTGTCTGCGGAGGAGGTCGCAGAGCGGCTGCAGGGCGCTCCGGCGGCGGAGGTAACCGGTGCAGCGGTCGCCGCTGCAGCGGTCGCCGCTGCAGAGGTAGTCGGAGCAGAGGTCGCGGCTGCCGAGACCGCCGGTGCCGGTGACGCCGCCGACGAGCCGCCGTCCCCTCCCCCAGCCGACGTCGCGACAGCGGCCGCTCACCTCGCCGCACTGGTCGACGCCAAGCGCGCGCTCTCCGTGCACATCGCCGGTGTGCAGCGCTTCGCCACGATCGAGGACGCCAGTCGACTGCGCGACGCGCTCGGCGTCCCGCTGCCGATCGGCGTGCCCGTC
Organism: Leifsonia sp. NPDC102414; assembly: GCF_044765685.1. Classification (NCBI taxonomy): domain Bacteria; kingdom Bacillati; phylum Actinomycetota; class Actinomycetes; order Micrococcales; family Microbacteriaceae; genus Leifsonia; species Leifsonia sp. NPDC102414. The sequence goes on along the minus strand of NZ_JBIWKN010000004.1, from coordinate 146,940 downwards.
GCGTTCATCGAGCCGGTGGACGACCCGCTCGGCGACCTGGTCAGCCGGTTCGCGCGCACGCACGGCCCGTTCGTCACGGCGGACGTCGCGGAGCGGTTCGGGCTCGGCACCGCCATCGTCCACGACGCGCTCCGCCGCCTGGCGCACGACAGGCGCGTGGTCGACGGCGAGTTCCGTCCGCACGCGCACGGCTCAGAGTGGTGCGACGCCGAGGTGCTCCGCCGGCTGCGGCGCATGTCCCTCGCAGCGCTCCGCCACGAGGTCGAGCCCGTCGACACCGTCACGTTCGCCCGGTTCCTGCCCGACTGGCAGCACATCGGCGGAACCCTGCGGGGCGTGGATGCTGTGGCGTCGGTGGTCGAGCAGCTCGCCGGGGCGCGCATCCCGGCCTCGGCGTGGGAGTCGCTGATCCTGCCCAGCAGGGTGAGCGACTACAGTCCGGCCATGCTGGACGAGCTGACGGCGACCGGCGAGGTGATCTGGGCCGGAGACGGCGCTCTGCCCGGCAGCGACGGCTGGATCAGCCTCCACCTCGCCGACTCGGCGCCGCTCACGCTCGCCCCGGAGGGCGACCACGAGACGGACGAACTGCAGCGGGCCGTCCTGGACGCGCTCGGGTTGGGCGGCGGCTACTTCTTCCGGCAGCTCTCCGACGCGCTCGGCGCCGCCGCTGGATCGCCGGTCGACGACACGGCGCTCGTCACCGCGCTCTGGGATCTGGTGTGGGACGGGCGGATCACCAACGACACGCTCGCTCCGCTGCGCACGATGACCGGCGCATCCGGAGCCCACAAACGGCCGAAGCAGGCGCCGAGGTCGCGCCTCTACCGAGGGCGCACCGCCGCCCGCTCCGCGATGGTGACCAGGATGGGCCCGCCGACCGTCGCCGGTCGCTGGTCGCTGCTTCCGGAGCGCGACCTGACCTCGACGGTGCGCGCGCACGGGCAGGCGGAGACGCTGCTCGACCGCTACGGCGTCGTCACGCGCGGCTCGGTGATGAACGAGGGCTCCCCCGGCGGCTTCGCCCTGGCGTACAAGGTGCTGAGCGGGTTCGAGGAGACGGGGCGGGCGCGACGCGGCTACTTCGTCGAGACCCTGGGCGGCGCACAGTTCGCGACGGGAGCGACCGTGGACAGGCTGCGCTCGTTCGCCAGGGACCACACGCAGGATGCTCCCCTCGAGGCCGTCGCGCTGGCCTCGACGGACCCGGCCAACGCCTACGGGGCCGCGCTGCCGTGGCCCGGCGTGCCGGGAGACGCAGGCACCGGCCATCGGCCAGGGCGCAAGGCGGGCGCGCTGGTCGCGCTGGTCGACGGCGCGCTGACCATCTACGTCGAGCGCGGAGGCAAGAGCCTGCTGTGCTTCGCCGACCAGGAACAGCCGGATGCGCGTCCCGTGCTGCTCGCTGCCTCCCGAGCTCTGGCGGGGCTGATCACGCGCGGCCGCGTCGACAAGCTCGCGATCGAGACGGTGAACGGGGCGTTCGTGCTCGGCACCCCGCTCGGCGACGCCCTCGGCGAGGCGGGTTTCCTGCCGACGCCGCGCGGGCTGCGGCTGCGGTCGTGACGGGGAGCGCTCATGCCTGAGGGCGACACCGTCTGGCGTGCGGCCAAGCGGCTCGACGCGGCGCTGGCGGGAAAGCTGCTCACCGAGACGGACTTCCGGGTGCCTGCGTACGCGACCGTGGATCTGTCCGGCCGAACCGTCGACACGGTGGTCAGCAGGGGAAAGCACCTGCTGATGCGGGTGGGGGACGCGACTATCCACAGCCACCTCAAGATGGAGGGGTCGTGGGAGCTCTACGCACCTGGCGCGCGCTGGCGGCACCCGGCGTTCGAGGCGAGGGCGGTGCTGCGGACGGAGGACGTGGCCGCCGTCGGCTTCCTGCTCGGCATCCTCGAGGTGATCCCGCGCGACAGGGAGGACGACGTGGTCGGCTACCTCGGCCCCGATCTCCTCGGGCCGGACTGGGACGCCGACGAAGCCGTTCGGAGGCTCGCCGCGCATCCTGAGCAACCTGTCGCCGTCGCCCTGCTGGACCAGCGCAACCTCGCCGGGCTCGGCAACGAGTACGTGAACGAGCTGTGCTTCCTGCGCGGAATGCTGCCGACGCGGCCGGTGGCCGAGGCCGACATTCCCGCCGCGGTCTCTCTGGCGCGACGGCTCATCCTCGCCAACCGCGACCGCTCCACGCGGGTGACGACGGGCGACACCCGCCGCGGCCGCACGAGCTGGGTATACGGCAGGCGCGGCGAGCCGTGCCGTCGCTGCGGCACGCGCATCCACCGGTCGGCGCTCGGTCGCACCGACCTGGAGGAGCGCGTCACCTACTTCTGCCCGTCCTGCCAGACCTGAGCCGGCCACCCACACCGCCGAGTCCGAAGTTGTTCAGGCTGGGCGCGGCGTGTCGCGCGAACAACTTCGGACTCGATGGTTGCGGGGCTAGGGGGGGCTAGGCCGCGAGGGACTCGGCGGTGCGGAGGGTGGAGAGGGCCTCCGACCAGGACTCGACCTGGTCGAAGAGCGGGGTGAGCGCAGCCTCCTGCTGAGCCGTGGGGTTGAGCGACCAGTTCTCGAAGTCGTGCGCGAGGCTGAGGCCGACGTGCGCGCTGACGGTCGCGACCTGGAGCTGCGACAGCACCAGGCGCAGGTGCTCGACGGCACGGGCGCCGCCGAAGACGCCGTAGCTGACGAAACCGGCCGCCTTGTTGTTCCACTCCGCGCCGACGAAGTCGATCGCGTTCTTGAGCGCGCCCGAGGTGCTGTGGTTGTACTCGGGGGTCACGAAGATGTAGCCGTCGAACTCGTCGATCTTCGCCGCCCATGCCTTGGTGTGGTCGTTGGCGTACTGTCCCATCGCGGCGGGCATCGCCTCGTCGAGGTGCGGAAGGTTCCAGTCCTTGAGGTCGACCAGCTCGTACTCGACGCCGTCGCGCTTGGCGGCGTGGTCGTAGACCCAGCGGGCGACGGCCTCGCCGTTGCGTCCTGGGCGGGTGCTGCCGATGATGATCCCGATCTTCGTCATGTCAGGCCTTTCGTGTTGATGACGTGTCACCTAACGCGAACCCGGGATGCGCGCAGAACATTCCCGGACCTGACACGAATTGCCGGACGCGGCCGTCGCTGAGACGGTATCGGCGTCTTCGCCTAGAAGAAGTCGCCGCCACCGCCGAAGTCGCCACCGCCGCCGAAGTCGCCGAAACCGCCCCCGTTGTCCCAGCCGCCGCCGTCCGCGGAGACCGTTCCAGCGTCGCCGCCCCAGCCACCGGCGTCGGAGGAGCCCGCGTCGCCGGAGCCAGGATCACCCGAGCCGGTATCGCCAGAGCCTGCATCGCCGGAACCGTCACCGCTGTCGCCCGAACCCGCATCCGCCTGCTGGTCGGCAGGCGACGGCAGGAACGCGCTCATGATCGTGGAGCCGATGACGTAGCCCGCGACGCTTCCGAGCAGCGAACTGGCGAACATCCCGCCGAAGCCGATGCCGCCGCGCCCTCCGCCCATGCTGCTGCCGAGCGAGCGTTCGAGTGTTCCCGGCTGGCGCAGCTCCGCGCGGGTGGCGGACTGGGCGAGCGACCGCGGGTCGTCCGCCCGCGGCTGCTCGCCGGCCGGGGCGTTCTGCGACAGCTGCTGGAACAGGAGCTGTCGCTGCTCGGGCGTCAGCTTGGTGAACGCCTCCTCGTGCACCTGCTCGATGGTCTCAGGCGGAGCCGTGCGCAGCAGGTAGCGGTAGCGCTCCACGGCGATCTCGTCGTCGGAACGCTGGGCGGTCGCCGCCGGCGCGGCGGTCGCAGCCTGCGCAGGGGATGCGGGCGCCGGGTATCCGCCGGCGGTCGGACGCTGCGCGGGAGCCTGATGCTCCTCGCGGCCGAAGAGACGGTCGAGGAATCCCATGGTGATCTCCGTTCGAGGCGACGCGGGTACGTCGACGGGTGTGTGTGAATCCGTACAGAAAGTGTCCTGGCATCGGCTGTGCGGCGGCTGTGTCCCCCTCCGTCCCTGCCACGCCGGCCCGCACCGGGGCCCGGATATGCTCGACACGCACGACCGCACGCGAACGGTGCAAGCGGGAAAGACGAGGGACGGCATGGCCAGGCGAGACGAACCGAGCGACACCCGACTCCCCGACGACGCCACCCCCGACGAGCGCAGGGAGGCCGGCGACCGGCTGCGCGAGCGCATCTACGCCACCTTCACCGCCCTCGCGATCCTGATGGCACTGAACGGGCACGGCGACGGTCTCGATCCGCTCAACGTGCTGCTGACGCTGCTGATCTCGGTCGGCGGGGTGCTCCTCGCCGGTCTCGCCTCCGATCTGATCTCGCACATGATCGTGCACAACACGGTGCCGAGTGCGCGGGAGTTCCGGCACATGGTGGCTGTCGCATCCAGAGCCCTGACCGTGATCGCCGTTCCCGCCATCATGCTGCTCATCGCGGCGGGCGGCGCGGTCACCGTGCACACCGCGATGACGGTCGGGGTGGTCGCGCTCATCGTCTCGCTGGCGGTGATCGCGCAGCTCGCGGTGAAGCGCACGAACCTCAGCTCGGGGAAACGCATCCTGGTGCTCGCCGCGATCGTGGCGCTCGGCGTCGCGGTGGTCGCGTTGGAGCAGTTGGCGCACTGAGCCGCGCCGCGCCGCGCCGACCGCGCGACGACACGAGGTGGCGCACTGAGCCGCACTCCCCGCCGCAGCGCGGGCGTGGGAGGATGACGGGTATGTCCTCCGTCCGCCAGAGTCCCGACCCGCGGAAGCTGAGCGACGACGAGATCGAGCTCTTCAACGCGTTCTACGTGATGCGCAGAGGCTTCGATCGCACCCTCGACGCCCAGCTCCAGCGCGATCACGGCATCTCCATCTCGGAGCTCGAGGTGCTCATGGCGCTCGTGCGCGCTCCCGGCAGGCGGCTCCGCGTGCGCGAACTGGTCGACGTCACGGGCTGGGAGAAGAGCAGGGTCTCGCACCAGGTGACCAGGATGGCCGCCCGCGGCTTCGTCGAGCGGCAGGAGTGCGCGGAGGACAGGCGGGCGAGCTACATCCACCTCACCGGGGACGGCCGACGCGTGGTGGTCAGGGCACTCCCCGAGCACACCGCGACCATCCGGCGTGTGCTGTTCGACGCGCTCACCGATGCGCAGCAGGCCGAGTTCCTGCAGATCTCGCGGAAGATGATCGCCGCGAACGAGGCGGAGAACCCTGGCGTAGACGACTGCGCAGGAACGGACGCGGAGGAGTCGCATCCCGAGCCAGCTGCTGAAGAGGTTCGCAGCGCCGCGGCGTCCTGATCGGCGCCGGACTGGGAGGCCGTCGCAGAAACCCTGACGATTCGTCGAGAAATGCATGGATAGCCAGGGCTCTCGCAGGGTTCGCCCCCTAGCGTTTCCGTGTGCGACGCCCAACCTTCCCCAGCCCCGAGGAGCCCCGCGGCCCTCGCGAGCCCCACGATGACCGCGAACCGGCCACCGAGGTCTTCGGACGCGTGCCCCAGCAGGACCCGCGGCGACCGGTCCGCGCGACGCGTCCGGCCGACAGCAGGTACGGCGGCAGCGCTGCGGGAGGCGCAGCCGGCGGCGGGATGGACGAGCTGTTCGGCGGCGCGAACGGCGGGTCGGGCCGCGGTCGTGGCGGCTCTGGCGATGGCGGTTCAGGCGGCAACGGCTCAGGCGGCGACGGCGGCTCTGGCGGCGATGGCCCGGGCGACGGCGCCCAGGGCGGAAGCACCCCCGGCGGCCGCAAGCCGCGCAAGCGCCGCAGCCGCACCAAGCGCATCATCGGCTGGACCGCTTTCGGCCTCGCGGTGGTCCTCGTCGTGGTCGGCGGATACGCCGCATACAGCTACTTCCGCTTCGTCAACAACGTGAAGCACGTCGACGTGATCTCCGAGTCGAACAAGCCGAAGAACGACGTCGACGGCTCTGCCCAGAACATCCTGCTCGTCGGCGACGACCACCGCCCGGACGGCGCATCCCAGGCCGAACTCGACCAGCTCGGCACCACCGACGACGGCGGGGGCACGAACACCGACACGATGATGGTCCTGCACATCCCGGCGGACGGTAAGTCCGCGACCCTCATCTCGCTGCCGCGCGACTCCTGGGTGGATGTGCCCGGCCACGGCATGAACAAGCTGAACGCCGCCTTCTCGCTCGGCGGAGGGGCGACCGATGCGACGAGCGGCGCGAAGCTCCTCATCCAGACGGTGCAGAACCTCACCGGTCTGACGATCGACCACTACGTGCGCATCTCCCTGCTCGGCTTCTACGACATCGCGCAGGCGCTCGGCCCCATCCAGGTGTGCCTGAACGCGGCGGTCGACGACCCGTTCTCGCAGGCCAACTTCCCGGCAGGGGTGTCCACTCTGGATGCGCACCAGGCGCTCGCGTTCGTCCGCCAGCGTCACGGTCTGCCGCAGGGCGACCTCGACCGGGTGGTGCGCCAGCAGTACTTCCTGTCGGTGGAGGCGCACAAGTTCCTCTCGGCCGGTACCCTGCTGAACCCTGGCAAGCTGTCGAAGGTGCTGGATGCGGTCAGCGGCTCCCTGGAGACAGACCCCGGCCTCAACTTCCTCTCCCTCGCGGCCCAGATGCAGGGGCTCACCGGCGGCAAGATCCAGTCGGCGACCATCCCGATCTCCGGCACCCCGACGATCACGGTCGACGGAGAGGATCTGTCGATCGTCGAGGTGGATACGGCGGCCATGCCCGCGTTCATCCAGAGTCTGATGGGCACGCCGGACGCCTACGACAAGGCGACGGCGGCGAAGCCGGCAGACACCACCGTGACGGTGCTGAACGGCGGAAGCACCAACGGCGCGGCCGGGACCGCGACGGCCACCTTCGCCGCGGCGGGCTTCAAGACAGGGACGGCAGGGGATGCGAACACCCAGCAGACCACGGTGATCCAGTACCCGAGCGGCCAGGAGTCGCAGGCGAAGGCCGTCGCGGCCTACCTGCCGGGCGCCTCGGTGCAGCAGACCTCGTCGGTGTCCGGTGTCACGGTGGTGCTCGGCGACGACGGGATCATGCCCGCCGCTCCCGCCGCGGGCGGCGCACCGGCGTCTGGCGGAGCGCCTGCGCCCACCCCGTCGTCGCCCGCGAAGAACTACAGCGACACGGTCTGCATCAACTGACCCCTAGTCGAACAGCCGCCGGAAGACGTTCGTGTCGGCCAGGTCGACGAGCTCGTCGCCGCGGCCGGACATGATCGTGCGGAGCGCGTAGAGGGTGAAGCCCTTGACCTGCTCCGCGGTGATCGCGGGCGGGATGGACAGCTCCTGGCGGGCGGTGACCACATCCACCAGGGCTGGGCCGTCGTGGTCGAATGCGGCGCGGAGGGCGCCGGGCAGGTCGTCCGGCTTCTCGACCCGCTGGCCGTGGATGCCCATCGCGTTTGCGACGTCGGCGAAGTTCGGGTTGTCGAGCCCTGTGCCGAAGTTGACGAAGCCAGCCGCCTTCATCTCCACCTCGACGAAGTTCAGCGACGAGTTGTTGAACACCACGATCTTCACCGGCAGCTTGTTCTGCCGCAGCGTGAGCAGTTCGCCGAGCAGCATCGCCAGGCCGCCGTCTCCGGCGAGCGCGACCACCTGTCTGCCGGGGAACGCAGCCTGTGCGCCGATGCCGTGCGGCAGGGCGTTGGCCATCGTGCCGTGCGAGAAGGAGCCGATCAGCCGGCGCTTGCCGTTCATCGTCAGGTAGCGGGACGCCCACACCACAGGGGAGCCGACGTCGGGGATGAAGACTGCGTCGTCCGTCGCGAGCTCACTGATCAGCTTGGCGACGTACTGCGGGTGGATGGGCGTGCGGTTGCGGTCGTTCGTCGCGAGGTCGTCGAGGCTCTTGCGGGTCTTGACGTAGTGCGCGGTGGACGAGTCGAGGTGCTTGGTGTCCGTGCGGTCCTTCAGCAGCGGGAGCAGCGCATCCACGGTGTCGCGGACGCTGCCCACCAGCCCGAGGTCGACCGGCGTCCGCCTGCCGAGGTTCTCTCCGCGGATGTCGACCTGGATGATCTTCGCCTTCGACGGATAGAACTGCTGGTACGGGAAGTCGGTGCCGAGCATCAGCAGCACGTCGCAGCTCTCCATCGCCCGGTAGCCGGAGGAGAACCCGAGCAGGCCGGTCATGCCGACGTCGTACGGGTTGTCGTACTCGATGAACTCCTTGCCGCGCAGCGCGTGCACGACGGGTGCCTTCAGCTTCTCGGCGATGGCGACGAGCTGTGGATGCGCGCCCTCCACCCCCGCTCCGCCCAGGATCGTGACCTTCTTGGCCGAGTTCAGCAGATCGGCCGCCGCGCTGAGCTCCTGGTCGGTCGGCCGGGTGACGCGCGGCGAGAAGGTGATCGGTGCGGACTTGCGCCGCCCCGTGCTGTCCTTGAGGAAGATCTCGCCGGGGATGACGACCACCGCGACGCCTCTGCGCTCGATAGCGGTGCGCATGGCGATCTCGAGCACGCGGGGCAGCTGCTCTGGGACGCTCACCAGCTCCGTGTACACCGCGGCCTCGCGGAACAGGTCTTGCGGGTGGGTCTCCTGGAAGTATGTGCTGCCGATCTCCGGACCGGGGATCTGCGCCGCGATGGCGAGTACGGGCACTCTGCTCCGGTTGGCGTCGAACAGCCCGTTGATGAGGTGCAGGTTGCCAGGCCCGCAGCTGCCGGCGCACACGGCCAGCTCACCGGTCAGCGCAGCCTCGGCCGCGGCGGCGAACGCTGCCGCCTCCTCGTGGCGCACGTGCTCCCATGCCACGGACCCGTCCCTGCGCAACGCATCCGTGAACCCGTTGAGCGAATCGCCCGGCAGCCCGTAGACCCGTTTCACCCCCGCATCCTTGATGATCTCCACGATGGTGTCGGCGACGGTCGGCATAGTGCGCTCCCTCGGAATCGGTCGGATGACTCCAACGTACGCCGGGCAGGGGTGGATGCGGGAGAGGGGCTGGGACGATGTGCAGCGACGGTGGCAGCGACCGCCTGAGCGACCGCCCGAGCGACCGCTCCAGCTCGGCTCAGCTCAGTTCGCCGGTCGGCGCCACCCGCACCAGACCGGCCGCGGCCTCGGCGAGCGCTGGGTCGAGGGCGATGAGCGCATCCGCCTGGAGTTGCGTCACGGCGATGTACTCGGCGTTGAGGGTGTCCGGCAGGCCGAGGCCATCCGCGATCTTCCAGGCCGTCGCCTGCGAGACGCGGTCGCTCAGGTAGCGGATGCGCAGACTGCGCAGGTGGTCGAGGCGTCGGGAGGCGTCCGCCCTGGTGAGGTCGCCGCGCGCGACCGCCTGGTACAGCGCCGTCAGCACCTGAGACTTGAGCAGGGCGGGAGCGACGAGGCTGTGCGCCGCACCGACCGCTGCAGCGCGCTCCGCGAGGTCGAGCGCGGCCGGAGCGTCGATCACGTACCTGGTCACGGCCGCAACGCTAGGACAGTGGATGCGCGGGAGCAAGATCCCGCTTCCATCGCCCCCGCATCCGTTGCCCCCGCATCCACCCCCATCCATTGCCCGCGGGCCCGGTTGCGCGCACAATCACTCCATGAGCAACGACGTGGATTACTTCGAGATCGGGTCGCTGGACCCGGAGGCGAGCTCCGCCTTCTACTCCGGCCTGTTCGGGTGGCAGATCGGGCCGCCGTCTTCCGCCGGATACCGCATGGTCGGCGGAGACGCCGGCGGACTGTGGGACACCAGCGCGGTCGGCGGCGGATCGTGGGCGGTGTTCTACGTGCACGTGGACGATGTCGCCTCGGCCGTCGAACGCGCGGAAGGCCTGGGGGCGACCGTCGTCCTGCCGCTCGTCGACAACGGGTCGATCCAGTTCGCACACCTGCTCGATCCGTCGGGTAATCGGTTCGCCGTGTGGAGGCCGAACAACACCGAGTGAGGAGCGGCGGGTCCGACAGACAGGTCGTTTCGCTAGACGAGCCGGTCCGCGCGGACATCCGGTCGATGCACGTAAAACTCGATTACGGTGTGCATACCCCCGTCACTCCCCTCGCGAATCCTCGTCGAGGTCCTCATCAGGAGACCCTCATGGTCAAACAGGCGCGCGCCCAGGCAACCAGAGACGCCATCATCCTCGGAGCATCAGAGACCTTCGAACGCTCCGGATACGGCCTGGCCTCGATCGCGGACATCGCAGCGGCGTCGTCGGTCACCAAAGGCGCTCTGTACTTCCACTTCCAGTCGAAAGACGACATCGCGCGCGCGGTCATCGAGGAACAGCACGCCAGGGCGTTCTCGTCAGGGGCCGAGATCCTGGGCAGGAACCTTCCCGCCCTGCAGACGATGATCCTGCTCTGCGCAGGGCTCGCGCATCAACTGCTCACCGACACCGTGGTGAAGGCCGGCATCCGGCTGACCACGGACAGGTCCGGCTTCGAGCGGCCCGTCGACGGACCGTACGACGACTGGCTGCGAACCTTCGAAGAGCTCGCCGTGCGTGCGATCGCCGAAGGGGACATCTCCGACACCGTCGACCCCGAGATGCTCGCGCACTTCCTCATCCCGACCTTCACGGGCGTGCAGCTCGTCTCCGAGACGCTCACCGACCGCGCCGACCTCCTGCAGCGCGTCACCGAGATGTGGATCGTGATCCTTCCGGGAATCGTGCCGGCAGAACGGTATGCGGCACTGTCCACGCTCCCCCAGCTCGTCGCTGGAGCCTGAACCCCGTCCCGCCGTTACACTGACTGCGGGGGATCGCCGCTGAATCATCGGGCGACCAGCAACATCAGGGGAGGCCGAGAATGAGCGCACGGAAGACCAAGGGCAAACGCGCGGTGATGCGCATGGTCTACATCGACTTCTGGTCGGCGCTCAAGATGTCGTTCCTCGTCGCCCTCGTCCTCGCCGTCATCACGGTCGTCATCGCCCTGCTCGTGTGGAGCGTCCTCGACAGGCTCGGAGCGATCGGCTCCCTCCGCGACTTCCTGGAGAGCATCGCCGGGTCGCAGGGCTCCGCCCTGGTCGCCGACCTGACGTTCGCGAACGTGATCACCTTCACGCTGGTGGTGGCGCTGCTCGAACTCATCGTGGTGTCGGCGCTCGGTGCGATCTTCGCCGCCCTGTTCAACCTCGCCACCCGCGTCGTCGGCGGGTGGAAGCTCACCTTCGGGAGCGACTGAACTCCAGTCCGCCGACCAGCAGGTCGACGCCGAACCCGAAGGCGGCGGCCGGGTCGTCCTCGTCCAGCGGGGAGACGGCCGCGCCGGCGGCGAGGACGCCGATGCTGTCGTACTGCATCCGCTGCTGCTCGTGCGAGACGTGTCCAAGGATGAAATGCAGCAGCGCGGTGGCCGCCCTGCGGCTCGTGTCGTCGTCGAAACCGCCGAGCGCGACGGCGGACGCGAGCCTGTCGACGGCTTCCGTCGAGCCGAGGCCGAGCGCGAAGGTGCTGGAGACCACCTCGGCGCCGTCGCGGTATGCGAGGAGCGCATCCCGGAGTGAGGCGGCTTCTGTGCGGGTGGCGTGCATCCAGCCGGGGGCGGTGGTGTCTGCGGGGGCGGTGGATGTGGTGGGGGCTGCACCGCCCTCGACGCGTGCGGTGCTGCCGGCACGGGATGCGAGAGCCGGGCGGCCGTTGGCGACGATGCGGTCGGCGAGCTCGGCGAGGAGGGTCTGCTTGTTCGGGAAGTGCCAGTAGAGGGCGCTCGGCTGCACGTCGAGGGCGGAGGCGAGGCGGCGCATGGTGAGGTCGGGCAATCCGTGGTCGTCGAGGATGCGCAGGGCGGTGCGCGCCACGTCGTCGCGGGTGTGCCGCCTGCCGGTGCTTTCCGTTTCCGTCACGACGCCAGTATAGTGAACGCTGTTCAGGTGAACGGTGTTCAGGTGACACCGTTGATTCTCGTCCAGACCGTGAGGAAACCGCCCGTGTCACGATCATCGTCCCTCCGCATCGACGCGACCGACATCGCCAGGATCGCCGTCTTCGCCGCCATCGTCGCCGTGCTCGGCCTGCCGGGAGGCTTCTCGGTGTTCGGGGCCGTGCCGATCACAGCGCAGACGCTCGGTGTCATGCTCGCGGGCGCCATTCTCGGCCCGTGGCGCGGCGCCCTGTCGATGCTCGTGCTGCTCGCGCTCGTCGCGGTCGGCCTCCCGTTGCTCTCCGGTGGACGCGGCGGCATCGGCGTCTTCGTCGGCCCGTCGGCCGGATACCTGCTCGGCTGGGTGATCGGCGCGTTCGTGATCGGCGCCATCGTGCACGCGGGTGGTCGCACCCCGACCTGGACGCGGACGTCCATCGGGGTGGTCGTCGGCGGCATCGTGACGATCTACGCGTTCGGGATTCCGGTGCAGGCGCTCGTCACGCGGCTCCCCCTCGCGGAGACGGCACTGCAGAGCACGGTGTTCCTGCCTGGCGACCTCGTGAAGGCGGCACTCGCGGTGATCATCACGATGACGCTCGTGCGGGCGTATCCGCGAGCGTTCCGCTCGGCTGGACTGCGCGCGCCGCGGGCGGCGGCGGACGCGGATGCGACCGGCGGTGCCAGCGCCACGAGCGCCACCAGCGCCACCAGCGCCACCAGCGCGACCAGCGCCACCAACGCCACCAACGCCGAGGCGACGCGCGACGACGCAGAGGTGTCGTGACGGCCGGGAGGATCGTGCCCCTGCGCTCGCGGTCGGCAGGGGCGGCGACAGGGCCGGCGGCGTCCCGCGAGCTGGTGGAGCGCATCCACGCGGTGCGTTCGGAGGGCGACATCCCGCTCGTCGGCGACGACCGGTGGCCGGCGGAGCAGTGGCAGCGAGTGCGCTCGCTCGCGGAGGCGGCAGGGCCGCTCCCAGGGATCGCGTGGGCGACGCTGACGTCCGGCAGCACGGGCGCGCCGCGGATCGTGCTGCGGAGCGCGGACTCGTGGGCGGCGTCGTTCGGCTCGGTCGACGACCTGCTCGGCGTGCGCACGGGCGACGTGCTCGCGTTGACCTCGCCTTCCGCATCCTCCCTGTCGCTGTTCTCGATCGCCCGGGCGATGGACGGCGGACCGGAGCTCGCCCTGCCGAGCGGGAACGCGCTGGTGGCCGCCGACGTCGCGGACGCCACGCTGTTCCACGGGACGCCGCGCGCCCTCCGCACCATCCTCGACACCGACGCGGCGCCCCTGCTGCGCGCAGCGCTCGTCGGTGGCGCCGACCTGGATGCCTCCACCCGATCGCGTGCGGAGGCTCGCGGCATCCGCGTGGCAGCGTACTACGGCGCCGCTGAGCTGTCGTTCGTCGCCGTCGATCGCGGCGACGGACTGCGGCCGTTCCCCGGCGTCGACGTGGAGGTGCGGGACGGGGAGCTGTGGGCACGGTCGCCGTACGTGGCCGCTGGATACCTCGGCGGGGACGGCCCGCTACGGAGCGACGGCCCCTGGCGCTCGGTGGGCGACCGGGCGGAGATCGTCGACGGGCGCATCCGGCTGCTCGGGCGGGCGGACGACGCGATCATCACAGCAGCGGCCACCGTCATCCCGGCCGAGGTGGAGGCGGCGTTGCGTTCCCTGCCGGGGGTGACGGACGCCGTGGTGTTCGGGATGCCGAACGCGGGCGTCGGCTCGCTGGTGGCCGCGGTGCTGGAGACCGCCGCGGGTGGTGAGAGCATCGCCGTGCTGCGCGAGCGGGCCCGCGCCGTTCTGGCCCCGACGCACCTGCCGCGCCGGTGGTTCGTCTCCCCCGCGTTCCCGCGCACCGCCACCGGCAAACCCGCGAGGGCCGAGCTGGTGCGGAGCGTCGCCGCCGGAGAGGTGGTCGTTCCGTGAGCGCCGACCCTGTGAGCGCCGACCCTGTGAGCGCCGCCCCTGTGATCGTCGCCGCCAGGCGCACCCCGATCGCCACGCGAGGGCGCGGTCTCGCGGGCGTCACGGTCGACCGGCTGGCTGCGCCTGTGCTCCGCGCCCTCCTCCGCGACGGAATGGATGCGATGCCCGCGGCCCGCGCATCCACTCCCATCGCGGACGTCGTGCTCGGCAACTGCATGGGCCCGGGCGGCAACCCCGCCAGGGTCGCGGCGCTGCTCGCCGGGCTGGGGCAGGAGGTTCCAGGAGCCACCGTGGACCGGCAGTGCGGCAGCGGACTGGCCGCCATCATCGATGCCGCCACCGCGATCCGCGCCGGCGACGAACGGGCACGCATCGCGGGCGGGGTGGAGAGCGCGTCGACGGCGCCGGTGCGGTCTGTCGACGGCGTCCCGTACGACAGGGCGCCGTTCGCGCCCACCGGGTTTCCCGACCCTGGCATGACGGAGGCGGCAGAGCACCTGGCCGCCGTCGACGGAATCTCGCGCGAACGCCAGGACGCGTACGCGATGCGAAGTCGTCGTCTCGCCGCCGCGGCCGCGGCACGCGGCGGGTTCGACGCCGAGCTGGTGAATCTGGAGGGGGTCGCACTGGACGAGCTGGTCGGCGCATCCGCCGCGGACGAGAGGGCGATGGCCAGGTTCCGTCCGCTGTTCGACGGCGGAACGCTCACCGGAGGCAACTCGTGCAGGGTGAGCGACGGCGGGGCGGGCGTCCTCGTCGTGCCCCGAGGCGCATCCATTGCCGCAGGGGTGCCTGGGCTCGCGCTGCGCGCGCACGCGATCGTCGGCTGCGATCCCGCGCTGCCCGGCGTCGGCGCTGCGCCGGCGATCCTGGAGGCGCTCGCTCGCGCCGGCCACGGGATCGCCGACGTGACGGCGTTCGAGATCGTCGAGGCGTTCGCGGCGCAGACCATCGCCGTGCTCGACCGGATCGGCGTCCCCGACGACGACGAGCGCGTCTGCGCCGACGGCGGGGCGCTCGCCATCGGGCACCCGTGGGGTGCGAGCGGGGCGGTGGCGGTGGTGCGGCTGTTCAGCAGGCTGGTGCGATCCGGAGCGCCGACCGGCACGATCGGAGTCGCTGCGGCATCCGTGGGCGGCGGGATGGGCGTCGCCGCCGTCTTCGAGGTGGTGCGATGACCGCCGGCAGCCCCGAGGGAGCTGCCCTCGAGCGCGCCATCCGCCTCGACAGCGCCACCGTGCGCCTCGGCGACACGCTCGCACTCGACGATGTGACCGTGGCCATCGACGCCTCCAGGGTCGCGGTGGTCGGGGCGAACGGGTCGGGCAAGTCCACCTTCGCGCGCCTGCTCGCCGGGCTGGTCTCCCCCACCGCGGGCAGCGTGAGCGTGCACGGGCTCGACCCGAACAGGCAGGCGGCACAGCTCAGGAAACTCGTCAGCATGGTGTTCAGCAACCCGGACGCGCAGATCATCATGCCGACCGTCGCCGAGGACGCCGCCTTCTCCCTCCGAAGCGAGCGACTGCCCCGCGCGGAGTCGGCGGAGCGCGTCGCGGAAGCACTCGACCGGTTCGGGCTCACCGAGCTCGCCGACCGGGCGGCGCACGACCTGTCCGGAGGGCAGAAGCAGCTGCTCGCCCTGTGCGGGGCGTTCATCCGACGGCCCCAGCTCGTGATCGCGGACGAGCCGACCGCCTACCTCGACGCCCGCAATGCCAGACGGGTGGCGGAACACCTGTTCGAGGATGCAGGGCACCGCCTGGTCCTCCTCACCCACGACCTCCGGCTGGCGGAGCGGTGCGACCTCGCCGTGCTCTTCGACGCCGGACGGATCGCGGCGGTCGGCGCTCCGTCCGACGTGATCGCCGAGTACGAGGCGAGCCTGAGGTGGTGAGCCTCCGATGGTGACCCTCTACCGGCCGGGCGACGGCTGGATGCACCGCGCCCCGGCCGGCCCGAAGGCCACCGTGCTGCTCGCGGTGGTGCTCGCCGTGTCGTTCCTGCCGTCTACCTGGTGGGCCGCCAGCGTCGCCGCGGCGGTCGCCGTGCTCGGCTACCTGATCTGCGGGCTCGGGCTGCGCGAGCTCGGCCGGCAGGTGCTCGCGGTGCGCTGGGTGATCGTCATCACCCTCGGCGGTCAGCTGATCTTCCTGGACGCCGAACCCGCCGTCGCCAACACGGCGCGCGTGCTCGCGGCGATCCTGCTCGCCGGGATGCTCGTGCTCACCACGCGCGTCGCCGCCCTCCTCGACGCGTTCGAACGCGGCCTGCGCCCGTTCGAGCGACTGGGGGTGGATGCGCAGCGGATCGCCCTGCTGCTCGCTGTCACGATCAACACGGTCCCCGTGCTGGCCAGGCTGGCGACCGGGGTGCGGGAAGCGCAGCGCGCCCGCGGCGCGAGGGCGGGTATCGTCGGTTTCGTGGTTCCGTTCCTCGTGGTCTCGCTGAAGCACGCCGACGACCTCGGCGACGCGCTCACCGCCAGGGGCGTGCGATGACGGGGATGCGCGTGCTCGGGCCGACCGTGGACGACCAGACCAGGTGCATCCACTATCGGACGGACCTCGACGTGATCGCGATCCGGTTCGCCTGCTGCGGCGAGTACTACCCGTGCCACCTCTGCCACGCGGAGACGGCGGACCATCCGGCCGAGCAGTGGCCGCTCGACCAGCGCGACGAACGCGCGGTGCTGTGCGGGGTGTGCGAGCACGAGCTGACGATCGCGGAGTACCTGCGGGTGGAGGCGTGCCCGGCGTGCGGCGCCGCGTTCAACCCGGGGTGCAGGCTGCACGTGGAGCTGTACTTCCAGGTGGCGTGAGCAGGGGCCGCCCTCGAAAGGACGGCCCCTGCTCCGGTTGTGCCGCTAGGCCTGCGACCCCCGTCGGCGCGCGACGATCAGCAGCACGACGAACCCGCCGAGGATGCCGAGCAGCGCCGCACCGAACGCCGGCGCCAGGTCGGCGCCCGTGTTGGCGAGCCCGGACTGGATGACGCCGTTGCCGCCGCCAGCCGTTCCGGTTCCGCCCGTGCCGGGGTCACCGGGCGTGCCAGGCGTGCCAGGCGTGCCAGGCGTGCCGGGCGTGCCAGGCGTCCCAGGGTCGCCTGGGCCGGTCGCCGCCGCCACCGTGATCGCGGTCCAGCCGAGCACGTTGCCGTCCGCGTCGAGCACCGCGATCCGGTGCGCGCCAGCCGGCAGGTCGGCCGGCAGGGTCACCTGCACCTGACCGCTCGCCGGCACCTGCATCCATCCGCCACCGAGGTTCTGCGGGGTGGAGTGCACCCACACGGAGACCCACTTACCGGAGAACACAGCACCGATGTTGATGGTGATCTTGTCGCCGGGGTGGAACACGCCATCCGTGCCGCCGATGGCCTGGATGAGGTCCTTGAGCGCGTCGATGAACGCCGTGATCGCAGCAGGTACAGGCGGAGTGGTCGGCTTCGGGTTCGTGCCGGGGTCGACCACATCGGCCACCAGCAGCGGGATGCGCACCGTCGTGCCCGAGTCAGGCGCGCGCAGCACGAGCACGCTCGCACCTTCCGCGTCCGCCGGGACCGCGAAGCTCACGGTCGCCGCACCGTCCGCGTCCACTGGGACGGAGGCGAGCGTCGCCGCGCTGCCCTGCCACGTGAGGTCCAGCGAGGTGTTCGCCGGGCTGCCCAGGGAGGTCAGGTTGAGCTTCGACACCTGGAACGTGACCTGCTGGCCGCGGTCGAGGGTGCCGGTCGGGACGCCGGAGACGGCGACCCCTCGGCGCTCGAAGCTCGGCGAGAGCGGGCTGTTCGCGGTGATGTAGGAGATCCAGGCGTCGCGGTCGATCAGACCGGAGTCCTTCGTGTTCGTCCCTGCTGCGAAGGCGCGGAAGTTGTCCCCGCCCTGCAGGAGGAAGCTGAACGAACCGATGCGGTAGGACTTCGCCGGATCGATCGGCGCACCGTTCACCAGGATGCTCGTGATGCGGTCACCCGCAGCCCGCGCAGCATCGTAGGTGTAGCTGACGTTCTTCGACAAGCCGAGGTTGAGGAACGCACGGCTCGGGATGCTCCCGTCGGCATTCGTCTGCCACTGCTGCTCCAGCGCCTGCTTGAACTGCGCGCCGGTGAGGGTCGTGGTCCACAGGTTGTTCACGAACGGCAGCACCGCGTTGGCCTGCGCGTACGTGACCGACCCGTCGGCGCCCTTCAGCAGCTCGGCGCGCAGCCCACCGGGGTTGACGACGCCGATCTCCGCACCACCGAGCTCGGGCGAGGAGAGCGTCGACACCAGCGAGTCGGCGACCAGGTTGCCGAGCGTGGACTCGGACATCCTGTCGTCGCGTGCTCCGCCGATGTACGCGGTGGTGATGTCCGCCGTGACAGAACCGATCTTCTGGTTTCCGATCACCGCGGCGTCGGCGAGCGCCTTGTCGACGATCGCCTTCACAGCGGCCACCCGCGGATATGCGGCGACGAGGGCCTCATCGGCGTCGGTCGTGCGTGCCACGTTGGCCGCCGTGTGACCGGTGACCTTCTTGGTGTCTCCGTCGACCGACAGGGTGATCTGACCGATGTTCTCGCCGTAGCTTCCGGTCTGGACGATCGGACGGGTCGCGCCCGCGACACCGGGGACCGGTGCATCCCACGCGTACTGCTTGTGGGTGTGGCCGGTGAAGATCGCGGAGACCTTCGCCGACGTCTTGGTCACGATGTCCGCGAAGGCGCCGCCTGCGGCGACCTCCTTGTCGAGCGTCGCGCCGTCCGGTGTTCCGAAGCCGGCGCCCTCGTGGTATTCGGCCACGATGACGTCGGCCTCACCGTTGGCGGTGTCGCCGTCCGTCAGCTTGGCCGCGACGCGGTTGACAGCAGCGACAGGGTCGCCGAAGTCGAGCGTCGACACCCCGCCCGGCGACACCAGCGTCGGCGTCTCCTGCGTGACCGCGCCGACCACAGCCACCTTCAGCCCGTCGACCGTGAAGGTCGCGTACTCCGGCAGTGCCGGGGTGGTCGTGCCCTTCGTGTAGACGTTCGCACCGAGGTAACGGAAGTCGGCCGCGTCCTTCACCCGGCCGGTCAGGTCGGAGAAGCCCTTGTCGAACTCGTGGTTGCCCACGGCGCTCGTCTTCAGACCGAGCGCGTTGAGCACGTCGATCGTCGGAAGGTCGCCTGCGGAAGCTGATGCGAACAGGGAGGCGCCGATGTTGTCACCGGCGGACAGGAACAGGGTGTTCTGCTCCCCGGCCGCCGCGCGCAGCTTCTCGATGGTTCCGGCGAACTTGACCGTGTTGCCGTCGATACGACCGTGGAAGTCGTTGATGTTCAGCAGGTTGATGGTCTTGGCGCCCGCTCCGAGTCCCATGCCGACCACGATCGGGTCGTGGTCGCTCGACCGGTACTGGTCGGCGGCGTAGAAGTTCGTCGCGTTGTAGTTGTATCGGCTGTACTCCAGTGCGATGGACTCGCCGGAGTTGATGTTCCAGACGTCCGCTCCTGTGATGACCGCGTTCGCCGCCGGCGACGCGAGCACGTGGTCGAGAGAGCCGACCGTTCCTCCGAACGAGTACGTCTGCTTCGTGGTGCGGGTGTGCACCTGGTCGATGTAGCCCGCGTCGGTGATGACCTTGATCGGGTCCTCGTTGAGGTACGCGTTGAAGTCGCCGATCAGGAGCACCTTGGTGGAGCCGAGTGTGGACTTCAGCGTGTCGGCGAAGCCGACGAGCGCGTGCGCCTGGGCCACGCGGGAGGCGTTGGACGCGCCCTGCCCGTCGCCCTGGTCGGCGTCCGCCCCCGTGCCGGAGCCCTTCGACTTGAAGTGGTTCACGACAGCGATGAACGCGGCGGAGTCCGGCGTGCCGACCTTCTTGAACGCCTGGGCGAGCGGCTGACGCGCATTGGCGAACGCCGCATCCATCAGGATGCGCGAATCGCCGACCGGCACAGCGTGCGCCTTCTTGTAGATGAACGCGGTGCGGATGACGTCCTCGCTGGACGGGACGGCCGCGGGAGACGGCACGAACGCCCAGACCTGGCTGCCCGCGGCGGCGTTGAGCGCTGCGACGAGCTTCGAGAGCGCATCGTCGCGGTTCAGACCGAACCTGGCCGAGTTCTCGATCTCCTCGAGCGACACCACGTCGGCGGTGAGGCCGTTGATGGCGGCGACGATCTTGTCCTGCTGGCGCTTCAGGTTCGCGGCGTCCGCTGCTCCGCGGGCGTCGCATCCACTGTTGACCGTGATCTTGTTGCCGTCGCGGTCCGTGTAGAACGTGCAGCCGCTGAGCTGGTCGCCGGTGGTGGTGAAGTAGTTCAGCACGTTGAAGGTGGCGAGCTTGAGGTCGCCTCCGACGTTCTCGGGAGCGGCGGTGCGGGTGTTCCCGAACGTGACGGGCTGCACCGTGGCGGCGGTGGCCGGGGTGAGTTCGGAGGTCGGCTGGAACTTCCACACATTGTTGCGGAAGTCGAGGACCACCGGCTTCGTGAACGTCACCGGCGCTCCGACGCGCACGGGTGCGGTTTGCGACAGGTACGGCAGCGGCTTGGCCTTGTTGGCCGCGCTGAGGAAGTTGGTCGATGCTCCGTCGTCGAGCGTGACGGCGCGCGCCGCGTTGCCCGCGACGGCGGCCGCGTACTCCGGAGTGCCGGGGCGTGCGGTCTCCGTGGCCTGAATCAGCGGCTTGTCGCCCGCCGCGAGGCCGACCTCGCCGTACTGGTTGGTGGAGTAGACGTCGGTGACGGTGAACGCGCCCTGCGGTGCGAGCAGCATGCCCTCCAGGCTTTCGCGCTGCGCATCCGTTTCCGGCAGACCGATCGTGGCGGGGCTCGGTGCGGTCTTGCCGGTCGCGTCGAGCGCGACGACAGCGGCCGCGGAGGCCGGGGTGATCTCGGTCAGGCCGGCGAACTCGCTGACAGCGCCCGTGACCTGCACATAGTCGCCGATGGCGACGGCCGCTGTGGCTGCGGTGCCGTAGACGTAGACAGCGTCGGAGGCCGTGTGGGTCGCGAGGTCGATCGCGCCGCCGGTGCCAGGGGTCTGGAGGAAGAAGCCGTTGAAGCCGCCCGTGGCGTACGCCGCCGTGACGAAGCCGCTGGTGGTGACGGTGGTTCCGGCCTTCGGGCTGGTGTCGCCCGTTCCCTGGACCTCGGCGATCGGGATGCTGTCCTCTGCCGGAGGCCCTGGGTCGGTTCCCGTTCCAGGGTCGGTGCCGTCCGGCGCCGGCTCCGTTGCGGGGCCACCGGCAGGGTCTGCAGAGCTCTGCGGCGTGATCGTCGCGGTGAGGCTCAGGTCGGCGCCGTTGTCGTCGCTGTCCCAGAAGCCGGTGCGCACGAGCGACTTGACGTCCGTGTTGCCGGTCGGCGCCGTCGCCGCCTTCGTCTCGAACGTGTTCGACGTGCCGTAGCCGACGAGGTCGACGATCTGCGAAGCGTTCTTCACGTCGCCGACAGGGGGCGTGACCGGCGTCGCCGTCGACGCCAGGAGAAGCGTGCCGCCCGCACCGCCTGGATTGAGGGTGCCCGTCGCATCCGCGGCGGGAAGGGCGGCACCGTTCGCGCCGTTGCTGCTGCCCTTGACGAGGTAGTAGCCGTATGGTGCGATGCTCCCGCTCAGCGCCGTGAGGCCTGAGGCCGCGCCGGTGCCGGTCGCCGGTCGGTACTGCACCGACCAGCCGTCGACGGACACGGGCTGGGTGGTGGGGTTGTACAGCTCGACGAACTTGTTGGCGTACGCGGCGCCCGCGCTGCCGCCGGACAGGTACACCTCGTTGATGACGACGCTGGTGGCATCGGTGCTGGCCGTGGCCGGCAACGCCGTGAGAGGGGCGGCAGCGAGACCGACCCCCACAGCGGCTGCGGTGGCGATCTGCCACGCTCTGCCGAATCTTCTAGACATGCTTCTCCTTGGTCGGAAACGGGTCGGACTGCTGAGCCCTCGCACACCGTATGGAGCGCAGTGGGCCGGACTCTGACTCCTGAGTGAACGTACAGAAAACGTCACCCGTTCGAGGGTGCTCATCCGAGCACGGAGGGGAGCAGCGGGCGTCATATCTGACATTGCACCAGGCGCCACCTACACCCTGCCCTGCGGTCCGGCATGATGGCACCATGCGGATCGAAGAGATCGCCCAGTTCAGGGCACTGGCGACGGACGGGCATCTCGCCGACGCCGCGGACACCCTCGGCGTGTCCCAGTCGACCCTGTCGCGCTCGATCGCCAAGCTCGAAGCGGAGATGGGCGTCGAGCTGTTCGACCGCAAGAAGAACCACTACGAGCTGAACCAGTACGGCGAGATCCTCCTCGCCCACGGTATCCGCGCCCAGGCGGAGCTTGAAGACGCCCGCGCCCGCATCGACGCCCTCCGCGACCCGTCGGCGGGAACGGTGTCCGTCGCGTACGTGTCGTCGTTCGGGAGCTGGCTGATCCCGCGGGTCGTCAGCGAGTACCGCACCCTGTTCCCCGACATCCGGTTCGTGCTGCGCGGCGGCACGGCGGACACCGTGCTGGATGCGCTGCGCGAGGGCGCGGCGGACCTCGCGTTCCTGAGCCCTGACCCGCGCGACCGCGAGATCGAGTGGCAACCGCTGACCGCGGAGCGGCTGGCGGTCGGCGTGCCGGACGCGCATCCCCTGGCGGGGCGCGACGTGATCGACGCCGGCGCCCTCGAGCCGTTCGAGTTCGTCGCGCTGCGCACGGGCTCCGGCCTGCGGCACATCGCCGACGCGTACTTCGCCCGCCGCGGGATCGTTCCGAACATCGTGCTGGAGGTCACCGAGCTGGTCACGCTGCAGGCGCTGGTGCGCGACGGGGTCGGCATCGCGCTGCTGCCGGACTCGTCGACGGAGCCGGGCGTGACGCTCGTCCCGCTCGCGGAGGAGGCCGTCCGGGTGATCGGGCTGGCCAGGAATCTGGCGCGCAGCGAGTCGGCAGCGGCGTCGCAGTTCGCGCGGTTCGTGCGGGAGGAGCTGGGGCGGGACGAGCCGGCCCCTGTCACACCGTCAGCGTGACCTTCCGCAGTCCGGCCGGGTTGTCAGGGTCGAGGCCTCTGCTCAGCGCGAGCTCCAGGGCGATGCGCTGCATGGGCACGATCTCGCGGAGCGGAAGTAGTTCGGCGTCCCGTTCGTCCAACCGGATGCGCGCGGTCGCGTCGCCGATCAGTCCCGGCCCCAGTTCGATCACCGTTCCGCCGAGCGCGGCAGCGGCGGCGGCGAACGACAGCACGGAATCGCGTCCGGCCGGGCTGCCGGTGAGCGCGATCACCACCGTGCCGGGGACGACCTGACCGAGCGGGCCGTGCGTCGCGTCGGCAGCGCTCCATCCCGAAGCGGCGATGGCGTTGGTCTCCATCAGCTTCAGCGCGCCCTCGCGCGCCGATGCCATCGAGTATCCGCGGCCGACGACGAGGACGCGGTCGACGCCGTCGACAGTGGCGATGGCGCTCGCCACGGCATCCGGTTGTGCCAGGTCCGCTGCCACAGACGCTGCGATGCTGCGCACGCGCTCGTCCAGTTCCGCCCAGCCCGTTCCCGTCGCTCGGTGCAGCGTCAGCGCGAGCGCGAGGAGCTCGGCGGTGTACGTCTTCGTCGCGGCGACAGAGGTCTCCGGCCCCGCCACGAGCGGGACGTGGATGTCCGACGCATCGGCGAGCGCGCTGCTCTCGTCGTTCGAGAACCCGGCGACGGGCACTCCCGCCGAGGCGAAGGAGGCGACGGTCGCCAGGAGGTCGGGCGAGCTGCCGGACTGCGAGACCGCGAGCGCCACGGAGCGCGGGTACGCGAGCTGGGTGCCGAATCCGGTGACACTCGCCGGCGTCGCCAGCATGGCAGGGATGTGCAGCAGGTTCTGAGCGAGGTACTGGGCGTACATCGCCGCGTGGTCGCTCGACCCTCTGGCAGCGAAGACCAGCAGCTCCGGCCGCGTGCCGGCGATCAGTTCTGCGGCAGCGTCGATCGCGTCGCGGGCGCCGAGGAGGTCGAGCCAGCGGTCCGGCTGCTCTGCGATCTCCGCGCGCATCCGGTGGCCGGGAACGGCGACCCCGCTCACGAGCTGAGGCCGGTGATCATCGCGACCAGCTCGTTGTGCGTGGTCTCGTCGATGCGCTTGGTGCCCACCTGGGTGCCTCGCCGCAGCACCGTCACCCTGTCGGCCACGCGGAACACCTGCTCCATGTTGTGGCTGACGATGAGCACAGCGGCGCCGCGCGCCTTCAGCTTGAGGATCAGCTCCTCCACCTTGGCGGTCTCCGCAACGCCGAGGGCGGCGGTCGGCTCGTCCATCAGCACCAGGCTGCTCGCCCAGTGCGTCGCGCGGGCGATGGCGATGCCCTGCCGCTGGCCGCCGGAGAGATCGCTCAGCGTCGCGCGCGCCGACGGGATGCGCACATCCAGTTCGTCGACGAGCGCCTGCGTGCGCGCGGCCATCGTCTTCCTGTCGAGGGTGCCGAACGGCTTACGGCGGAGCTCCCTGCCGAGGAACAGGTTCATGTACACGGGCTGCAGGTCGACCAGAGCGAGGTCCTGGTAGACGACCTCCACTCCCCTGGCCCTGGCATCCGACGGGTCGCGGAAGCTCGCACGCTCGCCGTTGACCCAGATCTCGCCATCGGTCGGCTGGTACATGCCGGAGATGATCTTGACGAGGGTCGACTTGCCTGCGCCGTTGTCGCCGACGAGGGCGACGATCTCGCCCGGCTCGATCTCGAGGTCGAAGCGTTTGATCGCGACGATGCCGCCGAAGTGCTTGGTGATCCCGTCGAGGCGCAGCGGCTTCACCGTCGTGCCGTGTGGGGCTGTCGTGGGGGTCATGCTGTCCTCCCTGTCGCGGCGAGCGCGGATGCGGTGGTGATGGGTGCCGAACCGTCGGCCGACCAGATGCCGGCGACCGTCGGTCTGCCTGTGCTGAGTCCGGCGATCCCCGCGGTGAGGCCGCGGGTGACGAAGACCTGCGGCCGGAAACCGAACAGGACGGTATCGCCCGGCTGAACGGCGCGGCCGCCGAGCGGGATGGTGGCGTAGTAGTCGATGGCGTCCGCTGCCGGCATGTCGACCAGCAGCTTCCTGGCGGATGCGGTGTCCTCTCCCTGCCCGACGATCAGCGCGCTCGTCGTCGTTCCGCCGAGGACGGGGTCGACGTAGAGCCCGCCGCCGAACACGTATGCGTCGTCGTTCCAGAGGTGCGACACCTCGGAGACGTATGCGATGGCCGGCTCCTCGACCAGGTCGTAAACGGCGTGCAGCGGCGTCGTCCCCGTCAGGCCGTGACCTGGTTCCACCTGCGTCGCGCCGGCGGCGGCAAGGGTTTCGAGCACGGACACCGATGTCGTGCCAGGTGCGTTCACCTGGACGCCCGTCCGGCCTGCCGCTTCGAGCGCGCGCAGCGCCGTGGTCAGGGTTCCGAGGTTGGGGGTGGATCGTGCCGTGCCCGTCTCGGCGTCGAACAGGGTGGCGGGGAACGTCGTTATGCCGGCGAAGCGCACTCCGTCGATGGCGTCGATGCGGTCGGCGGCGGCGACGACGTCCGCCGCATCGAACCCGCCCTCGTGGCCGCGGTAGAACCGATCGCCAGGCGCCGCGATGCGCAGCAGCACATCCTGCACCCTGCCACGGGCGGCGGCTGCCGCACCCGCTTCACGCGCCTTCTGCTCGGAGAACACGGTCCAGTAGAGCGGTTCGAGCGCCGCGGCGTCCGCCGCGCGGTGCCGGGGGATCTGCACGAGATGGCCGAGATGGCCGGTCGGCAGGCCGCCGCTCGCGGCCGCGACGGCGCATTCCAGGTCGACGCCGACGGCGTGAGCGATCCCGCCGGCCACGATGGCGCGGGATGCATCGGGGTTGCGGCCGATCTGCTTGGTCATGGCGAACGGCGTCAGACCGAGCCGCGCGGACTCTGCGGCGAGCGCGGAGGCGTTGCGCTGGACCGCATCCAGGTCGATGACGAAGGTGTTCGGCGGGATGGCGCCGCTCTGGTGGAGGTGCGTCGCCGCGTCGAGGAGCGCCTGGTTGCGGCGCCGAAGGAGGTCGAGGAACATCGTGTGTCGTCCTTACTGTCTTCCCGGTCTAGTTGCTCTTCTTGGCGCGGAGGGAGAGCGAGACGGCCACCAGGATGATCGCGCCGCGCACGATCATCTGCTGCGCCACGGTGAGTCCGCCGAGCAGCAGGCCGTAGTTGATCATGCTCATGAAGAGGCTGCCGACCAGGGCGCCGATGATGGAGCCCTTTCCACCCGTGAGCGCCGTACCGCCGACGATCACGGCGGCGAGCACGCTCATCAGGTCGGAGCTGCCGAGCGTGTACGTCGCTCCGGCCAGGCGGCCGGCGTAGAGCAGGCCGGCGAGCGCCGCTGTCACGCCGCTGAGGATGAAGACCGCCATGCGGACGCGGTTGACTTTGATGCCGCTGACCGCCGCGGCTGCTGCTTTGTTGCCGACGGCGAGCACGTGGGCCCCGAACGCGCGCTGGCGGAGCACGTGCCAGCCGATCGCGGTGACGACCGCCGTCCACCAGATCAGGATCGGGATGCCGAGCAGCGTCCCTCCGCCGAACAGCCAGCCGAACACGGCGTCCGTCACGGGCACGGACTGCAGGTTGGTCGCCTGCTGGGCCAGACCGGTGATGAGTCCCATGGTCGCCAGCGTGACCAGGAAGGAGGGCAGCCGCACCAGGGTCACGAAGATGCCGTTGACCGCTCCCACCACCGCCCCGACGGAGAGCCCTGCGAGAGCCGCGATCCACCACTGGTGCGTGGACTGGAGGGTGACGGCCGCGACCAGGGAGGCGAGGGCGACGGTCGATCCGATCGAGAGGTCGATCTCGCCGAGGCTGAGGACGAAGACCGTGCCGATCGCCATGACCGTGATCGGGGTCGCCTGCGTGATGATGTTGACCAGCGTCGTCCCGTTGAGGAAGTTGGCGCCCTGGGTGATCGCGAAGTAGAGGAAGACGACCACGAAGCCGATGTAGACGACGTACTGACGCCAGTCCGCGTGGCGCAGCCGGTCGACGACGGTCGGCCTGCCGTCGGTGGTGGATACAGTCATGATGCTTCTCTTTCCGTGCTGAGCGGTGCGGCGTCGATGGCGAGACGGACGGCGCCGAGGATGGGGGCGGAGGAACCGAGGCGGCTGATGCGCACCTCGATCGTCGGCCGGCCGAGACGGCCGAGCCAGTGGAGAACGGGAGCGAGCAGTTCTTCGCGGCTGCCGATGCCGCCGCCGAGGACGAACAGCCCGGGGTCGATGACCGCGTCGACGGCGAGGATCGCGTGGGCGAGCCAGCGCGCCTCCTCGTCGAGCGATGCCACCGCATCCTGGTCGCCCGCGGCGGCCAGCTCGAACACCTCGACGG
The DNA here is from genome assembly GCF_044765685.1 of Leifsonia sp. NPDC102414. NCBI lineage: Bacteria > Bacillati > Actinomycetota > Actinomycetes > Micrococcales > Microbacteriaceae > Leifsonia > Leifsonia sp. NPDC102414. The sequence goes on along the minus strand of NZ_JBIWKN010000004.1, from coordinate 119,901 downwards.
CGCTCGAACGGGCACGGCCGGAGGTGAGCTGGAATCGCTGCGCGATCGCTTCGCCGCTGACGGCCTCCTCGAGGGCGCCGCGGCGCTGGTTGAGCGGATCGAGCGGGTCGGAGCCGATCGGCAGGTAGCCGATCTCGCCTGCTCCCCCGCGGACGCCCTGCCAGACGCGGCGATCGAGCACCAGCCCGACGCCGATCCCTGTGCCGACGGAGACGAATGCGAAGGTGTCGACCTCCACGCCCACTCCGCTGTGCAGTTCGCCGAGTGCCGCGATGTTCACATCGTTGTCGATCACGACCGGGTGACCGAGGATGCTCTCCAGCTCGGCGACGACGTCGAAGCCTTCGAGGTCGCCCAGGTTGGGGGCGAGATCGAACTGCCCTGCGGCGGCGTCCGGCACCCCGGCACCGCCGATCGCGGTCGCGACGATCGACCCGGTGGATGCGCCGATCGCGGCGGCCAGCGCTGTCACCAGGTGTGCGAGCTGCGCCACGATCGCCCGGCCGTCGCTGGTGGGCTCTGTCGTCTCGTGGAGGACGTCGCCCGCGATGGTGGCGATCCCGGCACGCACCTTGGTGCCGCCGAGGTCGATCCCGACCACGTACTCGTTCTGTCGGGTGCTCACGCGACCTCCAGTACGGCCGCGGGGTTGGCGGAGAGCAACTGCTCGATCGCCGCGTCCGAGACGCCGCGCTCGCGGAGCGCAGGCACGAAGACGCCACCGAGGTACGAGTATCCGCTCACGCCGTGCGTGCCGGGGTTCATCCACACCTCGGCGCCCGTCAGGTCCTGGGCGAGCAGGATGCGGTCGGTGAGACCGTCCGCGACGAGCGTTGCGACCAGGTCTGCCCGGCCGGCGTCGGAGCGGTGGAAGGCGCGCTTGCTGAACTCGCCGTCCTCGCGCTCGTCGGGCACGGGACCGAGGAAGAAGTCCCAGTTCTCCTTGCCGATCGTGTCAACGGCGACGCGAGCCCCCGCGTCGACCACGCGGCGCACCAGGTCGATGCCGAGCTGGGTGTCGAGGTGCCCGACGACGACCCTGTCCAGGTCGACCCCCTCGGATCGCAGGATGTCGAGCTGCTCAAGAGCCTCAGTGCCGTGTGTGGTGTGCGTCATGATCCCGAGCCCGGTCGCCCGCTGGGCGCGCGCCACGGCCCTGAGGCACTTCTCCTCGTGCGGGGTGATCTCGCCGAGGCTGGTCGCCTGCTCGCCGAACACGCCGGCGCGGACGCCGGAGTCTCCGATGCCCACCTCAGCGTCGCGGACGAGCCTGGCCGTGAGGGCGTCGAGATCGGCGGCCAGCGCCCACGCAGGAGAGTACGACTCCAGGTAGATCGCCGTGCCGGACACGATGTGCAGTCCGCTCCGCTCGGAGATCTCGATGAGCGTGGCGGCGTTGTCGCCGTTCTCGTCGCGGCCGACGACGCCGTACGGGCTCAGGTCGACGACCGTTCCGAAGCCGAGGTCGCGGAGCCCGGCCAGAGCATCCACTGCCCTGTCGATGCTGTCGTCGCGGGTTGCCCCGGTGAGCCAGGGGCCTGGTGTGAGCGACAGCAGATGCTCGTGCGGCATGACCCGTCCGAGGTCTGCTGAGTCGACCGGGCCGAGCACGGTCATGACCTGCCGTGTCATCGGTTCTCCTTCATGGTGCGTGCGGCTCGCGGCGATGCGCGACGATCCGCGTGGTTCGTGGTTCGTGGTTCGTGGTTCGCGGGGTGGAGGCTGGGCGGTCGAAGGGGGAGTCCGGCCGCCCAGCCGGTCTGATGGCGTCAGCCGCCCGTCACGCTCGACGGCGGCTTGGTGCCGTAGTCGGACTCCCAGCCCTTGTCGAGGTTGGCCTTGGTGACTTTGGTCGGCACGGACGCGACGAGCTCAGGAGCCTTCTTGCCGATGACCCCGTATGCGCCGGCCAGCGCGAGGCCCTTGCCGATGCCGATCGAGCCGTTTCCCACCATGCCGGCGACGTTCGTGCCGGACATCATCGCTGCTCCGAGGGTGGTGTCGAGGTCGTTGGTGACGACCTTGATGTCAGTGCGGCCCGATGCCTTGATGGCGGCGACGACACCCTGGGCAGCTGTGGCCCACGAGACGTAGATGCCCTTGAGGTTCGGGTTCTTGGCGATCATGGCCGCCGCGATGGTCTGCGTGGCCGTCTCGTCGGCGAAGCCTTCCGAGTCGACGATCTTCACGTCGGGGTATTCGTAGGCGAGCCAGTCCTTGAACGCCTTGTCCCTCTGGTTGGTGAACCAGAAGTTCGCGTTGTACGTGAGGTAGCCGACCTCGCCCTTCTTGCCGAGAGCGTCGCCGAGGATTTCGGCGTTGTCACGACCGGCCGCCGTGAGGTCCTCCGTGACGATGGAGACGAAGTCGGTGCCCGCCTTGTACCCCTCCGGCGGGGTGGTCATGATGACGAGCTTCGTCCCCGCCTCGACAGCGGGCTTGAACGCCTTTGCCGCAGAGGTGGGGTCGACCGCGATGGTGACGATGATGCTCGGGTGCAGTGCGAGCACGGTCTGGACGTTGTTGGCCTGGGTCGCTGCGTTGAAGTTGGCCTGCGTGCTGGCGACCACGTCGATGCCGAGCTTCTTGAACTCGTCGCGAGCGCCCTTCTCGACGGCGGTCACGAAGTCGGACGACGTGTGCCAGACGAACGCCGCCGTGTACTTTCCGTCTTTGACCTTGCTCTGCTCGTCGCTGGTGAGCGAGAGCTCGGAGAGCGCGCCAGGCTTCTCGCCGTTCGGGCCGGTGAACTCGAGGCTGGGCTTCGCCGCCGGCGTCGACGACGCGGAGGACGAAGCCGTGCCGGCCGAACATCCGGCCAGCGCGAGGGAGAGTGCGAGTGCGCCGACGAGGGCGGCGCGAGCGGCGAGACGCCGGGTGGGACGTGCTGTGTGCATTGTGGGTTGCCTTCCGGGACCGGGTTGAACTCCTGTGCGGTGGCGTCCCCCGGGCATCTCATGACCCCGTCACCGTTGACTTGCTGAAGCTATTTTGATTTCAACAAGCAATCAAAGTCAAGCCGAGAAATGTATCCGTTAGGTTTCGATCCCGTAAAACCTGCCGAAATCGGGCGTGGAGTGGCGCCGAGCGGGCATCCTGAGCTAGTTTTGGGTTCACGCTGAAGACAAAGGGGGTGAGCCGGTGCAAGACACGCGAGCCATCAATCGCAACGCCGTCCTGACCGCCCTCATCGGAGCGAGACCGGCCAGCCGCAAGCAGATCGCGGAGCTGACCGGCATCTCCGCCGCCACCGTGACGCGCTCGATCGACCAGCTCCTCGCCGAGGGGATTGTGACGGAGACGACGGAGATCGTTTCGGAGGCCAGGGGCCGCCGCGCTGTCGAGCTCGACATCGTCGCCGACCGCGCCTTCGTCGTCGGGGTCGACCTCGGCGCATCCAACACCCGCATCATCGTCGCCGACCTGCTCGCGCACCCGGTGTTCGCCAGCGAGACGCCGACGCCGACCACGCTGCACGAGGCGGAGCTCGCCGAGTGGATCGCAGCGACGGTCGAAGATGCGGCCGCCGACGTCTGGGACAGGGTGGAGCACGTGTGCCTCGGCCTTCCCGGCGCGGTGAACCAGCGCGACCTCAGCGTCTCCAACGCCCCCAACCTGCCAGAAGTCGAGTCTCCGACCTTCCTCGCCTCCGTGGAGCGCGCGATGGGGCGGCCGATGCACTTCGACAACGACGCGAACTACGCACTCCTCGGCGAGATGCACTTCGGCGCGGCTCGCGGAGCGCCCAACGCGGCGATGCTGACGATCGGCTTCGGCCTCGGCGCCGGCCTCGCCATCGAAGGGCGGATCCTGCAGGGCGAGCGGGGACTGATCGGCGAGTTCGGCCAGCTGCCGATCGGACCGCTCGGAACCAGACTCGAACACCTCGTGACCGGTGGCGGCATCCTGCGCAGGGCGGCGGAGGCGGGGCTGCACCTCGATGCGCCTGCCCAGCTCTTCGCGGACGACGCGGGCCACGGCCTGCAATCGCTGAGGGCCCACTTCGACCAGGCGCTGCTCGTGGTTCTGACCGCGACCACCGTCTCCTGCGACCCCCAGACCATCGTGCTCGGCGGCGGCATCGCCAACTCGCTGACCTCGTCGCTCGACCGCTACCGGATCGCCCTCGAGCAGAACCTCCGGGTCTCCCCCGGCCTGGCCACCGCCCAGCTCGGGGACTTCTCCGGCGCGGTCGGCTCCGTCGTCGCCGCGCTGCACACCGTCTATGCCGGACTCGGCGTGGAGGAGACGGCGATCGTGCACCTGCCGAACGGGGACGCATTGACGGCGGACGAAGTCGCACGGGTCAGAGCGCTCGGGTAGTCGACGACGGGAGCGGAGGGCTCAGGCGACGGAGTCACCATGTCGGACCCCGCCGCTACGCTTCCGGCATGACAGGCACCACCCCCTGCGTCGCCTCGGACGGAGACGTCCCGTGCGCCGGCCAAGCGCATCCGGGGGCTCCTGTGCCGCTGTGCCTGCGGCACCTGCTCCTCGCGGCCGAGTGGGTCGCCGACGATTACGGCCAGCTGGATGCACTCCCGGCCCCGTGCGCGCTCTGCGGCTCCCGCCTCGGCGTGCGCTACCCGTCCGGCTGGCTGTGCGCCGTGTGCGAGTGGCGCGTCGGCGAAACAGTGTCAGGCGAGCTGCCGCCGCCCCGCGTCGACGTCGTCTACTACCTGCGGTTCCGCGACAGGATCAAGATCGGCACCACGGCGAACCCGCGCGGCCGGTTCTCCAGCCTGCCGCACGACGAGGTGCTCGCGTTCGAGCGCGGAGACAGGGCGCTCGAGCAGCGCAGGCACGCGCAGTTCGCGCGTCAGCGCATCCCGCGCACGGAGTGGTTCGAACGCAGCGACGCCCTGGATGCGCACATCGCGTCTGTGAGCGAAGGCGTCGCCGACCCGTGGGCGCTGCTTGCGCGCTGGCGGAGCGAGGCGATCGCGCTCCGCGGGTAGCTCACCCGCCGGCGGCCACCGTCGCCGACACCGTGCCGATCAGCCAATCGCGGTAGCGCTCGAACGTCCAGCCGCTCTGCTGGACGAGCTGCTGATGACTCTCCGGCGACATCAGGAAGGAGAGGATGTCGGCGAGGTTCTGCAGGGCTTCGTCGGACGGGGTGCCTGCATCCACCTGGCCGGCGTCAGCATCCACCTGCCCGGTGCCCACGGCACCGCGGGCCGCCAGCAGCCCGACCATGCGGCGATAGTCGGCGTGGCGGCGTTCGAGCAGCGAGGCGAGCACATCGCCGACGTGCGCGTCTTCGGCGGCCGCCGCGAGGAACGCCGCCCACAGGCCGCTCGTGCGCGCGTTGGCCTCGGCGATCAGGCCGACCATCGCCGTGAGGAACGCGCCGGTGTCCTCGAGCTCCATGATCGCGGCGACCTCCGGGCGTTCGCTGAGCGACTCGTCTCCGGCGCTTCCGGCGAACGCGAGCTCGAACGCGCCGAGCAGCAGCGCCCGCTTGGGTCCGTGCACCTTGACGCTCTCCACCGAGACCCCCGCCCCCGCGGCGATGTCGGCCAGGGACGCGCCGGTGTACCCCTTGGCCGAGAACACCTCGAACGCGGAGGCCAGGATGCGCTGCCTGGTCTGGCGCGCCTGCTCCTCGCGAAGGGTCGACCGGTACTGCCGAGGTGCACCGTTCTCCGAATCAGCCATTGACTACCCTTCGTGTGTAGTGAATACTATCAACGTTCATCCAACTCTAACCCGAATGCGAGTCACCATGACCACCATCCTTCTCTGCAGCACACCGGTGCACGGGCACGTGACGCCGCTGCTCGCCGTCTCCCGCCACCTCGCCGACCGAGGACACCGCGTGCTCTTCCTCACCGGCGCGCGCTATGCGGAGCGCGTCATCGCCACCGGCGCCACCTTCCTCCAGCTGCCAGCCGAGGCAGACTACGACGACACCGACATGGATGCGGCCTTCCCCGGCCGGGTCGGGCTCACCGGGCCGGCGGGAATCCGGTACGACATGACCACCATCTTCCTGCGCCCCGCCAGAGCACAGCTCGCGGCGGTCGACGCGATCGTCGCAGAGCACGACGTGGATGCGGTCCTCGCCGAGAGCCTGTTCCTCGGCGCCGCCCTGCTGTCCACCCGGCCACGCGCATCCCGGCCGCCGGTGGTCAATCTCGGCATCGTGCCGCTCGGGCTGAAGAGCAAGGACGTCGCACCGTTCGGACTCGGCGTGCAGCCGAAGCCGGGCGTCGCAGGGCGCCTGCGCAATGCGGCCCTCACGGCGGTGGCGGAGAAGGTGATCTTCGCGCCCGTGCAGAAAGCGGCCAGCCGGATCGCCCACGAGGCGACGGGGTCGTCGCTGAACGGCTTCATCCTCAACTGGCCGTCGCACGCGGACGCCATCGTGCAGTTCACGGTGCCCGAGTTCGAGTATCCGCGCTCCGATCTGCCCGCGACCGTCCACTTCGTCGGCCCCGTCTCGCGCACCCGCCCATCGGATGCGCCCCTGCCCGCCTGGTGGGACGACCTCTCCGACGGGCGCCCGATCGTCCACGTGACGCAGGGCACGGTCGCCAACCGCGACTTCGGCGACCTGCTCCTCCCGACGATCCGCGGCCTCGCCGGCGACGACGTCTGGGTGGTCGCCAGCACGGGAGGTCGCCCGGTCACCGAACTGGATGCCGACCTCCCGCCGAACGCGCGCGTCGCCTCCTACCTTCCGTACGACGCGCTGCTCCCCCGCACCTCCGTCTATGTGACGAACGGCGGATACGGCGGGGTGCATTACGCGATGGAGCACGGCGTACCCGTGGTGATCGCCGGAACGACGGAGGACAAGGTCGAGGTGTCCGCGCGCGTTGCGTGGTCTGGTGTCGGCGTGAACCTCGCGACCAACCGGCCGACGGCCGCAGCGGTCGGCGACGCGGTGCGCTCGGTGCTGGCCGACCGGCGGTATGCGGACCGCAGCGCCGCTGTCGGGGAGGCGATCCGCGCATCCACTGGGCTGGCCGGGTTGGAGGAAGCGGTACTCGGGCTGGTGGATGCGCAAGGAGGGAAGCGCACTCATTCGCCACTTGGATGAATGGTAGAAGCGTTCGCTGTTGGATTCGATGAATGGCGCTGCGTACGATCGAAGAGGCAGACCACCGTCGCTCGGCCCCCACCCGCAGCCGAACGACACAGAGGAGTCGCCATCACCGAGTTCCGCATCGAGCTGGTCGCTCGCGACGAGCTCGGCTCCATCGTCACCCTGTTCACCTCGCACGGCGCCGTCGACGCCCGGCGGGCCGCGGCCGAGATCGCCGACGGCACAGCCACGTACGTCACCGGCCCGGACTCGTATGTCCGCGCGGTCGTCAGCGCCATCTCGTCGCCCGTCGGGCCGTACCTCTACGTGAACTGGGACGGCACCCGCCGCAACAACCTGCACGAGCTGTCGGCGGGCAAGCTGGTGCGGCTCTCCGCCCCTGCGCGCGCACCGCGTGCGAGCCGGTGGATGCGCGTGCGTGCCGCACTGACGGGCCTCGCGTCCCCCTCCGCCTGGCGGGAGCGCCTCGGTCCGGGTCACGAGACCGGCGCGGAGCGCGGGCAGCGCGCAGGGCTGGAGCCCGAGCCGAGGCGACCGGAGGCCATGCGCGATCGGATCAACCCGTTCGCGCCCAGCTTCCTCGACCTGATCCGCCCGCACGGCGTCACGCCGCGTCGCCGGGCGGAATGGCACAGCTAGCCACGCAGAAGCCCCGAGCCGGCGAGACGCCGGCAACTACGGCGCATCCCGGGTGTTCGCGACAGTTACTGGTGTCTCGACGGCGCAGGTGGGTTGAGCCAAGCCGCGGAGAGGGCGGGAGGCGCGCACTCTGTGAGGCGGTACAGGCGGGCGCGGGCGGCGTCCGCGGCCACGCGGGCCACGTCGACGGCGACCGCGGCCGGCGGCGCGACCGCCCTCGCAGCATCCCGTCCCTCACTCCCCCGCGAACCGAACCAGCGCATGAGCAGAGTCTCCCGAACCGGCCTGGACATCACGCCGGGATTCCAGCCTCGCGGCGTGAGAATGCCCACACGTCGCCGACCGCCCGCCGCTAGGCTCCACGCATGGAAGCGACCTGGCTCCGAGCAGCAGAACCTCCCACCTGGCCGATGGACACCCCCGCATACCGGGTGCGCATCTGGGTGCCCCAACCGGACCCGTACACGGGCTGGTCCGTCGACGACTGGGACGTCACAGGGGCGACGGAGGTGACCGAGGTCATCGCGTGGGCGGAGGAGGAGGCCGCACGCCTCCCCGGCGGCTCGTGCGAAGTGTTCGTGCCCGCCATCGACCACGACACGCTGGCCGACGGCACCGTCGCGGAGCAGGTGCACCATCTGCGCGTCTACGGCACTCCGGCGGACCCTGGCGTGACGGAGACGGTCGTGTCGTTCAGGAAGGACTGACCATCACACCAGGTAGGTCGCCCCGCGCGCCCGCTCGATCGCGAGCGCGCTGATGCCGGTGATCGCCGCGTCGAAGCCGAGGCTGCTGGCGACGAGGCGCGGTGGCGATGGGATGCGGCCGATCAGGCGGCGGCTGAGCTGGTCGACGGAGAGGGCGCTGTACTGGCCGAACGCTCCCGCGAGGACGATGACGCTGGGGGCGATGACCACGGAGATGGCCGCGCAGACCAGGCCGATCAGGTCGAAGAATTCGTCACGGGCCTGTCCTGCCACGGCGTCGCCCTCTTCGACCGCCGTCATCATGCGGCGGAAGGCGGGGCCGATGCGGCGGTCGACGTGGGGACCTCCGCGGTCGACCCAGGCAGCGAGTTCAGCGGCGATCGCGTTCTCGGTGTCGCCGTGGTCGGTGAAGTAGCGCGAGAACGACGCCGTGGACGTGAGCAGGTAGCCGACCTCGCCCGCCGCCGAGCGGAAACCGCGGTGGATGCGCCCCTCGCTGGCGATCCCGGCGCCGATGCCCGTGCCCAGCACCAGGGCGATGGCGCTCTCTTCGCCGCGCGCCGCCCCGTGGAGATATTCGCCGTAGACCGTCGCGTTGGCGTCGTTCTCGGCGAGGACGGGCAGGCCGGTGCGTTCGTGCAGGATGTCGGCGACGGGCACGTCCCTCCACTCCAGCTCGCTCGCCTTCGTGACGTGGCCGTCGTCGGTGATGCCGGGCAGCGCGATCCCGATGCCGATCACCGGGGTGCCGCCACCGGAGCCGCCATGCCCGCCCGACCCGCGCTGCCCACCGGAGACGAGCGTGTCCACCAGCTCCAGCAGGCCGTCCAGCCTGGCGGCGCCCGGGTCGGAGCCGTCGAACCGGAACGGGAGGTACTGCTCGTGCAAGACGGTGCCCGCGAGGTCGACGATGCGGCCGCGGGCGTTGGCCTCCGTGACGTCGATGGCGAGGATGGCCCTGCCGGTGGAGACGTAGCGCAGCAGACTCGACGGGCGGCCGGGTGACGAGCGATCGAGGCCGGCGATCTCGATCTGGCCCTCCTCGATGAGGGCCTGGGTCAGTCGCTCGACGGTGGCGGAGCCGAGGCCGGTTCGCTCGCGGATCTCACGCCGCGAGATGGGTCCCGCCGCGCGCAGCAGGTCGAGGATCGCGGTGCGGTTGATCTCCGTAACGTCGCGGGTGGTCGCGGTTCGCGGGATGTCCGACACGCTCATCGGCCCCCCTTTCACATCGCCGTGAGTAAATCTTCGCCTACCGGAAGCCCCGGTGACAAGGGGCGCCTGTACCCCGTCAGCATAGCGGGATCGGACTTCTTGTTGTTATTTATGCATCGTAGTGATAGAAAAGCCTGCAACGGTTCGCGTGCCGCGCTGACCGTCGGCCACTTCTCGAACGATTTGGACTCAACGATGAATCTCAGTTCCCGCTTCAGAGGCATTTCCCGCCGTCGGCGCCTGTTGGCCGCCACGGGCATCATCGCCGCAGCAGCCGTCGCCCTCACCGGCTGCTCGGCCGGTGGCGACAGCTCGGGTGGCGACGTCAAGAAGCTCACCCTCTGGCTCTCCTCCAGCGCCGCCCAGCAGAAGGGCTTCGATCAGCTCTCCGCCGACTACAAGAAGAAGACCGGCATCACGGTCGACGTCGTCAACATCCCGTACTCGGGATACGCGACCAAGCTGCACAACGCCGCCCAGGCCAATGCCCTCCCGGACATCGCGAACGTCCCGGCGCTCGACCCGATCTGGAAGAACAAGCTCGTCGACCTCAGCTCGATCACCGACACGAAGTCGAACAACATCAACGAGAGCTACGTCGCCAAGGGCACGGACGGCAAGACCCTCGCGATTCCCTCCGACGTCACCTCCACCGGCCTGTTCATCAACAAGTCGCTGTGGGAGAAGGCCGGCGTCAACTTCCCGTCGTCGCCGGACAGCACCTGGACCTGGCCGGAGTTCGTCGCCGCGGCCGACAAGGTGCGCGAGTCGACGGGCGCCAAGTACTCGCTCGTCTACGACGCCTCCCCCTCCCGGCTGCGCGCCCAGGTCTACGAGATGGGCGGAAAGTACATGCAGCAGGGCTCCGACGGGAAGTTCTCCGCTGACGCCGCCACGAAGAAGGCCGTCGACTACTTCGTCGGCCTGAACGACGACAAGACGATGCCGAAGTCCGTCTGGACCAGCGGCGCCGACCCGTCGGCACTGTTCCAGAGCGGCCAGGTCGCGGCGTACTGGTCGGGCGTCTGGCAGGTCTCCGCCTTCGCCACGAGCATCACCTCGTTCGACTGGGCGAGCGTCCCCACCCCCGCGCAGCCCGTGCAGGCAGCGGACGTGAACGCCGGCGGCCTCGTGGTCGGCTTCCAGAACAGCGACGCAGAGGGGAAGGCCGCGAAGTCCTTCCTCGAGTGGATGTACGAGCCTGCCCAGTACAAGAAGCTCGCTGAGACCAACGGCTACCTGCCCGTGGAGAAGGGCCTCGACATCACCTACGACTTCACCTCGCAGGCTGCCCTGGATGCGTTCGACCTCTACAACAAGGAGCTCGAGGTCTACAAGCCCATCTCCGGCTACTTCCTGCAGGCGCAGGTGAAGTGGGCTCTCGACGGCAAGTCGATCACGACCGATCCGACTGTGACAGAGATCGGCAAGGCGATCAACGGCCAGCAGACGTCCGCCGAGGCCGTGAAGAACATCGTCGACGGCTACGACAAGCAGGTCGGCAAGTAGGACGAGCGGGAAAGGAGGGAAGGAACCCATGTCGGCTACAGGCACAGCCACCCCGCGGGTGGTCGGGACACGCGCATCCGGAGCCCAGCGCACCCACAAGCGGCTGAACCACTACCGTTTCGCGCCGCTCGTGCTCATCCTGGTGAACGTCGTGCTCTTCGCGGCCTTCTTCGCCTGGCCGGCCATCATCGGCCTGGTGTACTCGTTCACCGACTACACCGGCGTGGGTTCCTTCCACTTCATCGGGCTGTCCAACTACCAGCAGCTGTTCGGGGACTCGGCGTTCTACGCCGCCCTCGGCAGGACCGTGCTGTTCACCCTCATCGTCGTGCCGACCAGCTTCGTCTTCTCGCTGCTGGTGGCGAACCTGATGGTGAGCCAGTACGCCAAGGGCAAGCTCGTGGCGCGCATCATCTTCTTCGTGCCGTGGCTGATCTCGCCGATCGTCTCCGGCGTGATCTGGCGCTGGCTGTTCGGCGAGAACTTCGGCCTCGTCAACTTCGTGATCGAGTCCCTCGGCGGCTCGGCCGTTCCGTGGCAGTCCAACGCGGATCTGTCCCTGATGGTCGTGGTGATCGCCGCGACCTGGGGAGGCACGGCGTTCTCGATGCTGCTCTTCATCGCGGCGATCAAGAACGTGCCGGTCTCCTACTACGAGGCCGCCGCACTCGACGGCGCAGGCCCGTGGCAGCTGTTCCGCAACATCACGCTGCCGAGCATCGCGCCGACGTCGTTCATCGTGATCCTGCTGACCACGCTGAACGCGATGAAGGAGTACGCGCTGTTCCAGTCGCTCAACAACGGCGGCCCTGGCACTTCGAACAACCTGCTTGTGCAGTACATCTACCAGACCGGTTTCCAGCAGGGTCAGATCGGCTACGCCAGCGCGGCCAGCTTCGTGCTGATGATCATCCTGATGGCCATCGCGATCATCCAATTGACTGTCAACCGCAGAACGGAGCGCCGCCGATGACCGCCAGCGTTGCAGACCCCCGCATCGACAGGGCGGCGGATGCGCGACCCACGCAGCCGCGCGCCGACCGTTCGCGTCGTCGCGGCGGAAAGAACGGCGCCAGGCAGCTCGGCCGCGCCATCGCCCCGACCACCCTGCTCTGGGTGCTCGCCTTCGCATACGGCTTCCCGCTGCTGTGGTTCGTCCTCAGCTCGTTCAAGCCGGCCGGCGACCTGTTCTCGTTCCCGCTCTCGCTGCTGCCGAAGTCGTGGACCGTCCAGGGCTACATCGACGCGTGGAACAGCTTCAACTTCTACGAGTTCTTCGGCAACACGTTCCTGGTCGCCATCGTGACCACGATCCTGACCGTGGTGGCGAGCTGTTGCACCGGGTACGCCCTCGCCAAGTACGACAACCTCTGGCTCAAGATCTTCTTCGTCTGCATCCTGGCGACGACGATGCTCCCCACCGAGGTCATGCTCGCCCCCACATTCCTGGTGGTCCGCGACCTCGGGATGTACAACTCGCTTGCGGGCATCATCGTCCCGTCGATCCTCACCGCGACAGGCGTGCTCATGTTCCGGGCGTTCTTCCTCACGGTGCCGGACGAGCTGGTCGAGGCCGCCCGCATCGACGGCGCGAGGGAGCTTTCGATCTTCTTCCGCATCATGGTCCCGATCTCTCGTCCGATCATGCTGACGCTCGCGATCTTCTCCTTCCAGTGGCGCTGGAACGACTACATCTGGCCGCTGCTGGTGCTCAACGACCCGAGCAAGTTCACCCTGCAGATCGGCATCCAGAGCATCGTCGGCGCGCAGAACATCAACTGGTCGGTGCTGCTCGGCGCGTCCGTGATCTCGATCGTGCCGCTCGTGCTGCTCTACCTGGTGTTCCAGAAGTACGTGATGAACGCCAACATCAACGCCGGATTGAAGGACTGATGCGCGACTCCGTTCCCGCCTCCTCGCTGCTGGCCGCGGCACGGGAGGCAGCGCTTCTGGCAGCCGGGGATGCGGCGTCCTCGCCGGTCGCCGAGCTCGCGCACCGCGAGCTGATGCGACGGGTGAAGACGCTGGTCTCGGTCGCTGTCTCCTCTTCTTCGGAGACCGCCCCGCCCGGCACCGTCGTCACCCTCCGCGCGCTGCTCGGCGAACTCCGCCGCCTGCAGACGCCGACCGGCCTGTTCGAGGGCGGCGACAACGTGCAGTCGCCTCCGGACAGCGCGTTCACCATCAACGACGCCTGCGACGTGCACCACCTGCTGCGGGATGCGGTCGACCCGTCCCTCGTGGACGTGCGGGACGCGCTCGCCGCGCTCATCCGGAACGCCACGCCTCCGCTGCTCGCCGGCGGGGTGCACACGCCGAACCACCGGTGGGAGATCAGCGCGGCCCTCGCGCGCATCCACCGGTCGTTCCCCGACGCGCGCCTGGTCGCCAGAGTGGACGAATGGCTGGCGGAGGGCGTCGACATCGACGCGGACGGCTACTACTCCGAGCGGAGCCCGAACTATGCCTCAGCGGTGAGCAACCCGTCGCTGCTGGCGATCGCCGAGATCCTGGACCGACCAGAGCTGCGGCGCGTGGTCGAGCGCAACCTGGAGCTGACGCTCGCACTCATCCATCCCGACCGCACGGTCGAGACCCTTCCGTCGCGGCGGCAGGACCAGGGGACCAGGTTCCCGCTCGCGCCGTACGCCGTGCCGTTCCGCTCGCTGGCGCTCTCGACGGGCCGCGGCGACTTCGCGTGGGCGGCAGAGCTGGCCGTGGCGGATGGGATCGACGACCCCGGCGTGCTGACCGAGCTGCTGCTGCATCCCGCGCTGAACGAAGCGCTTCCTGGCGTGCAGGCCCCTCGGCGAGAGGGGACGACGGTGCATCCCGGTGTCGCACTGGCGGTTCATCGGGGCGCCGCCGCCGATACGGTGGCGTACGGCGGCTCGGACTACGCCCGGCACGGTCGAATCCGCTCGGGCCTCGCCAACGATCCGACCATCCTGCGGCTGTTCGCGGGCGGCGCGGTGCTCGACTCCGTGCGCCTGTCGCGCACCTTCTTCGGCCTCGGTCCGTTCCGGGCAGACGCGTTCCGCACGCTCCCCGACGGACGCATCGAGCTGCGCGAGCGCGTGTCGGCCGGGTACTACCAGCCGCTCGCGCCCGACGCCCGCCGCGCGGGCGGCGACTACGCCGTGACCGACGACGGCCGGTTCTCCGCCGCGATGTCGTTCCCGGAGCGCACGGCAGACGATGTCGCGCTGGAGACGACGATCCTGGTGGCACTGCACGACGACGGAGCCGACCTCGAGGTGACCATCGACGGGCCGCCGAGCCCGTGGACGCTGGAACTGGCGTTCCGCGACGGTGGCGCTGTGGATGCGCCCCGGCGCGACCGCGACGGAGCCCACGTCCTCGCCGGCCACCGCGCGAGCTACACCCGCGGCGGCGATGCGATCAGCGTCGAGCTCGACGGCATCGACCCCGCTGCCGATCCAGCGCCGTACTGGCCGGGCGAGGACTACGCGTTCCTCTCCGGAACGGACGCGGTCGGCGGTGTGCGCCTGCTCGTCGGCGGCGCGACGCCGGCGCGGTTCGTGGTGCGGCTGCGCGCCGGGGCGGCGGACGCGTGAGCGCGACGGACTCGCGAGACGGGGCGAACGCATCCCGCGCTGGAGCACGCGCTGCACCCGCGGCACGCACAGCAACCGGGGCAACCGCAGCCGCCCCTCCCGCCCGCGTCGCCGTGGTGGGCGTGCAGGGCTACGGCACCGCGCACATCCTGAACGCGCTGGCGCTCGAGGACCGCGGCCTGGTCGAGCTCGTCGCCCTGGTCGACCCGGCGCGCGGACCGCTCGTGCGCGACGGCGTGCGGGTGCCGGAGGACAGGCTGCCCGTGCGGCTGGACCACATCGACGAGCTGCTCGGGAGCATCCCGGTGGACATCGTCATCGTGGCGACCCCGCTGCACACGCACGCCACGCTCGCCGCCGCCGCGCTGCGCGCGGGCGCGGACGTGCTGCTGGAGAAGCCTCCCGTCACGGAGCTCGCCACCTTCGCACGGCTGGAGGCGGTGACCGGGGAGACCGGCGGCCTGGTGCAGGTCGGCTTCCAGAGTCTCGGGTCCGGCGCGCTCGCGGAGCTGCTCCGGCTGATCGACGCCGGTGCGCTCGGCGACATCCGCTCGATCGGCGCTGCGGGGTCGTGGACGCGGCCCCGCGGGTACTGGACGCGGGCCCGCTGGGCGGGCCGCCGGATCCTGGACGGTGCCAGGGTGGCTGACGGCGCGGTGGCCAACCCGTTCGCCCACGCAGTGATGACCTCCCTGCGCATCGCCGGCTGGGACTCGCCGGAGGCCATCGGCACCATCGAGACCGACCTGCGCAGGGTGAACCCGATCGAGGTCGACGACACCTCCACCATCCGGGTGCGGCCCTCAGCGCACGGGGCGACGTCGTTCGGTGGCGCCATCACCTGCGCGTTCACGCTCGCCGGCCCCGTCGAGGCCGAGCCGACCATCCTGGTGCGAGGCACAGCCGGCGAGGCGACCCTGTCGTACACGACCGACCGCCTGACAGTGGCGACGAGCGACGGCCGCACCGAGGAACGGCAGTACGGCCGCCGTGACCTGCTGGAGAACCTGATCGATGCCAGGCGCGACGGCGCCGCCCTGCTCTCGCCGCTGTCCGCGACAGGCGGTTTCGTGCGCGTCATCGAGGCGGTCGGAGATGCCCCCGTCGCGCCGATCGATGCCGGTCATGTCACCTGGGACGGGCTCGGACCGTCGAGGCGCCCGGTGCTCGCCGACGCGGAGGCCGCGGTGCGCCGCGCTGTCGAGACACAACGCCTCTTCGGAGAACTGGACGGGCTGCCGTGGCGCTGAGGGCCACCCGCGACGCGTCCGGTGTCGACATCGCGCTGGGGGCGCAGCGCGTCGCCCGCTACGTGTTCGCGCCGGACACGCCGGTGTCCGAGTCGCCGCGACCGTACCTGTACCCGATCACGACGGCGGCGGGCATGCCGGTGGCCGACTTCCGCCCGAGCGATCACTCCTGGCACCACGGGTTCTCGCTGGCGCTGCCGAACGCCGGACGGGCGAACCTGTGGGGAGGGCGCAGCTGGGACCGCGCGACCGGCGCATACCTCGACAGGGGCGACAACGGCTCGATGCGCACCGAGAGCATCCAGGTGGATGCGGCTGGGGCCATCGTCTCGACCGTCGCGTGGCTCGACGCCGACGGAGAACGGCTCGCGACCGAGGACCGCGCGCTCACGTTCGCGGAGGAGGAGCGGGGCTGGACGCTGGACTGGGAGTCGCGCATCCACGTGCCATCGCCGCTGACGCTGGGAAGCCCTGCCACCAACGGACGCGCCGGCGCGGGATACGGCGGTCTGTTCTTCCGGGCGGCGCCGGAGTTCCGCGGCGCGACGGCCACGGCGGACGACGGGAGGTCGGGACCGGCCGACGACTTCCTCGGCGAGCGCGCGAGGTCGCTCGCACTGACCAGGCCGGACGGGGCGGCGACCGTGCGCCTGGCGACCGCCGACACCTCCTCCTGGTTCGTGCGCTCGATGGAGTACCCGGGGTTCGGGCCTGCGCCGTTCGACACGATCGAGGTGCAGGTGAAGCCGGGCGATGGCTGGTGCCTCCGCGCGCGGCTCGTGGTGCTCGACGGAGACGACACCCGCCGCTCCGGCTGAACGGTCAGTCGGAGCCGCGCAGCGCGTCGGCGAGCAGCCAGGTCATGTCGATGGGCTGGGTCGGCGGAAGGTCAGGCGCCCCGGGGTCGATCGGGGTGCTGCGGCCGTGCTCACGCGATGTGTTCATGATGTTCCTCTCGGTGGTCGTTCGTTACGGGGCGTCGTTCATTCCTGGGCGTCGTTCATTCCTGGCTCGGGAGGCACGCCTGCAGCAGCCCCAGGCGCCGAAGCTCGGCGAGCTGCTGCTCGATGCTCAGCCGCGCGCCGTCCACGCCGTGCTCGGCCAGGCAGGTGACGTCGAGGTCGGAGAGCGTGGACTGCCACGCCCTGTCGACCTGAGCGAACTCCCGGGCGTAACAGGTGCCATCCGCCCCAGCGTCGACCGCGGCGTCGGGGACGGCGTAGAAGACGAACGGAGGCGCCCCGGTGACGGGAGCCATCGGGTAGCCGGCCTCCGCCATGCATCCGGCGTAGCGGCTGTACGCGGCCAGATACTCCGCATGGGTGACGCGGCCGTCGGAAAGGTCGGCGTTCTGCTGCGCAGACGCCGCGGGCAGCGGCCGGTCGCGTATCCACGACGCCCACGCCAGGATGCGGCCGCCCGCAGCCGCCGCGACGGTCACGGTCTGCTGCGGCCCGACAGGGGCGGACAGCTCGGTCACGGCCGGCGTATCGACGGAGCAGTCGACCGTCTCGGAGACACCGGCGACGGAGGCCACCACCTGGCCGTCGTCGAAGCACTCGAGCGAGACCGCCAGCCTTGTCGCCCCCGGCGGCGCGCTGCGGAGCGCCAGGCGAGCCGTGCCGGAGGCGTCCGCGACGACAGGAGCGCCGAGCAGGACGCCGTGGGTCTTCACCTGCTGCTCGGCGGCGGCCCCGAGCCGGAAGACCCTGTTCGCCTGGTCTGCGCTCGCGATGGCCGTGGTCGTGATGGCGGCGCCGGTCAACGCCCCGGCGAGCGCGAACGCGCCCACGCCGAACATCCATCGACGACGGCGACGAGGTGCTCGGCGCCCCTCCTCCGCGGACGTCTCGACCAGGACGGCCCGCAGTGCGGTGTCCCGGTCGGCGGCCAGCTCAGTACTCATGGGAGGTCTCCCCTCTGATGGTGCGTGTGGAGGCGCCGTCGTTCTCGCCGAGACGACGGGCCAAGCGGGACTTCGCTCGCGACAGACGCGATTTCACGGTTCCAGGGGCGACACCGAGCGCTGCTGCCGCGTCCGCCTCCGAGTACCCGTGCAGCACGCAGAGCGCGATCACCTGCTGATCGGCAGCCGGCAACCGGAGCAGCGCTGCGGTGGCCGGGCCGTCGTCGAAGGCTTCGGCGTGGTCGGGGTGAGGGACGGGCGCGGGGAGCCGGTCGAGGAGGATGCGGTGCCTGCGGTGCGCGCGCGACAGGTTGCGAGCTGCGTTGGTCGCCGTCACCAGCAGCCACGGCAGCATCGACCCGTTGACGAAGCGGACGGCGTCCCGCTTGCGCCAGGCTTCGAGGAAGGTGACGGCGACGACATCCTCCGCGTCGCCGACGTCGGGGACGAGGCGCAGGCTGTGCCGGCGCACGCGGTCGCGATGACGGTCGAAGACGCGACCGAACGCTTCGCCGTCGCCGTGCACGGCCAGAGCCCAATCGGCCTCGTCGTCGGAGAGTTCGCTCACACTGTGGAATGTCCGCGACGGCGCGATCGGTTCCCCCTTCTTCCCTTTTCCTCGCTTTTCCTCGCTTTTCCTCGCCGCCGTCAGTCGGGCGCGACGGTGCGCGAGGCGAGCACCGACCAGTCGTGCTCGAAGAGGCCGGTGAAGTATGCGGCGATCTCGGCGTTCTCCAGGATGACGCCGGCATCCCGGTTGGTCAGCGTGCCGGCAGGCGACCAGTTCTGACTGCTGACGAGCGCCGCCCTTCCGTCCACCACGATCCCCTTGTTGTGCACGTTGTTCTGCAGCTTCACCCTGTTCACGACGTCGAGGCCCTCCGCCTGCAGCTTCTCCAGGTACCCGGCCGTCTCGAACTGGCTCATGATGATGCGCACGTCGACCCCCGCATCCTGCCGCTCCACCACCGCGCGGACGAGCGCGACGAAATCGGCGGCGGCCGCTGTGACCGTCTTCGGCAGTTCGATGTACTGGAACTGCATCAGCAGCGACGTCGTGGCGCTCCGGATGAGGTCCAGGATGTGCGGGGCATAGCTGCCGGCGTCCGGGGTGAGCAGCGGGGTCACCGTGAGCCGACGGCGGTGGGTGTCTGCGGCGAAGAACCGCTGGTACGGCGGGGTGGTCGCGAGGGGCGCGAGCAGAGCGGGCGCCGGAACCGGAGCCGGTGCGGCGGCCTGGTGCGCCGCTGCGACGGCGAGGTCGTTGAGCAGGAACGCCTCGAAGGTGTTCGCGAGGTGCTCGTTCTCGATGACGACGTGCCAGTCGCGGTCGCCGTCGCGCGCCGCGTCCGCGTCGCCCGGCGTATTCACAGGGTCGATGTCCGGCTGGTTCGAGTTGTTCCAGTTGCCGCTGGACAGCCAGACGGCCGACGAATCCCGCACGGCGACCTTGATGTGGTAGGCGGACGGGAAGATCCAGGCGGCGGCGAGCGGGTCCATCCTGTCCAGCGCCCAGGCGTTGGCGAGGTGTTCGCCGAAGGCGGCCGTGAGGGCGGCGACGGTCTGCTCGTCGGTCTGGTCGGCCGTCGGATTCTTGGCTGGGTGGTCGAGGACGAGGCGCACGGTCTTACCGGCGAGCTCCGTCTCGACGGTCTGCAGGACGTGCCGCGAGGTGAAGTCGTAGAGGCCGACCGTGAGGGTCTCGCGCACGCCGGACAGGAACGCGCCGAGGGTCGGCCAGCCGGAGTCCGGGCTCGCGCTCAGGGTCACGGTCATGGTGCCGGAGACCGGGGAGAGCGTGGCGCCCGCCGGGGGCGTGTACGCGAGCTGAGGTTTCGCGGCGGCAGCGAACGCGACGTGAGGTACGACCGCGCCGACCCCGCCGGATGCGCCGGTCAGGTCGAGTTCGTCGGCGAACTCCGGCACGGCGCCGCGGTCGGGCGCCGGACCGGCCGTGCGCGCGTACGCGGCCGGCTCGCTCAGCGACTGCTGCTTGGCAGCGGAGGCGACCCGCACGTCGACGGGGAACCCGTCGACGTCCCCGGGCAGCGCCGCCCGCAGGCCGGCGAGCTGCGCACCCCGCGCCGCCGTCACCACGATGGCAGGCTGATCGGTGATCCACCCGTCCGTCAGCAGATACCCCGGCCGCACGCTGAGCGCACCAGGAACCCGGAACGCGTCCAGGTGACTGCGGATGACGGATGCGATCCTGTCGGCGGGAACCTTACGCATACCCCCGGCTTACTCCGCCGCGCGGCGAGATACCAGTAACTGCCGCGCATCCCGGGCGAATCGCGACCGGTACTGGTATCTCGTCGAACCGATGAATGCCTGTATTCCTGCGGCCCCTAGGATGATGCGCACAGCCAGAAAGATGGAGATCGCACCATGAGCACCGACGCGCCGACCACCACCCACCAGGCGGACAGCCATGACGTGATCCGCGTGCAGGGCGCACGCGTGAACAACCTCAAAGACGTCAGCGTCGAGATCCCGAAGCGGCGGCTGACGGTGTTCACCGGTGTCTCTGGCTCCGGCAAGAGCTCGCTCGTGTTCGGGACCATCGCGGCCGAGTCGCAGCGGATGATCAACGAGACGTACAGCGCGTTCGTGCAGGGCTTCATGCCGACGCTCGCCCGGCCGGATGTGGATGTGCTGGACGGCCTGACCACGGCGATCATCGTCGACCAGGAGCGGATGGGAGCCAATGCCAGGTCGACGGTCGGGACGGCGACCGACGTCAACGCGATGCTGCGCATCCTGTTCAGCAGGCTGGGGCAGCCGTACGTCGGGTCGCCGCAGGCATTCTCGTTCAATGTCGCGTCCGTGTCCGGCGCGGGAGCCATCACGCTCGAGCGCGGAGGGAACACGACCAAGGAGCGCAGGAGCTTCTCCATCACCGGCGGGATGTGCCCGCGCTGCGAGGGGATGGGGAGCGTCAACGACATCGACCTCAGCCAGCTCTACGACGACTCCAAGTCGCTCGCGGACGGCGCCCTGACCATCCCCGGATACACGGCGGACGGCTGGAACGTGCGGATCTACGCCAGCTCCGGTTTTCTCGACGCTGACAAGCCCATCCGCGAATACACGAAGAAGGAACTGCAGGACTTCCTCTACCACGAGCCGACCAAGGTCAAGATCGGCGACATGAACCTCACATACGAAGGGCTCGTGCCCCGGGTGCAGAAGTCGATGCTGTCGAAGGACAGGGAGGCGATGCAGCCGCACATCCGCGCGTTCGTGGATCGCGCCGTCACCTTCACCACCTGCCCGGACTGCGGAGGGACCCGGCTCAGCGAGGCCGCCAGGTCGTCGACGATCGGCGGGGTCAGCATCGCGGACGCGTGCGCGATGCAGATCAGCGACCTCGCCGACTGGGTGAACGGGCTCGACGAGCCGTCGGTGGCTCCCCTGCTGGCCGCGCTGCGCGAGACGCTCCAGTCGTTCGTGGAGATCGGCCTCGGCTACCTGTCGCTCGACCGCCCCGCCGGTACGCTGTCCGGCGGCGAGGCGCAGCGCACCAAGATCATCCGCCACCTCGGCTCGTCGCTCACCGACGTGACATACGTGTTCGACGAGCCGACCATCGGGCTGCACCCGCACGACATCCAGCGGATGAACGAGCTGCTGCTGCGCCTGCGCGACAAGGGCAATACGGTGCTGGTGGTCGAGCACAAGCCGGAGATGATCGCCATCGCCGACCACGTGGTCGACCTCGGGCCGCGGGCGGGAACGGACGGCGGCGCCATCACCTTCGAGGGCACCCTCGACGGGCTGCGCGCGAGCGACACGCTCACCGGGCACCACCTGGACGACCGCGCCACCCTCAAGGAGACGGTGCGCAGTTCGACGGGCATGCTCTCGATCCGCGGAGCGAACGCGCACAACCTGCGCGACGTGGACGTCGACATCCCCCTGGGGATGCTCGTGGTCGTCACCGGGGTCGCAGGCTCCGGCAAGAGCTCGCTGGTGCACGGCTCGATCCCGGCCAGTGAGGGCGTCGTGTCCATCGACCAGGCGGCCATCCGGGGCTCCCGCCGCAGCAACCCCGCCACGTACACCGGCCTGCTCGACCCGATCCGCAAGGCGTTCGCCAAGGCCAACGGGGTCAAGCCCGCCCTGTTCAGCTCGAACTCCGAGGGCGCGTGCCCGAACTGCAACGGCGCAGGCGTCATCTACACCGACCTCGGCATCATGGCGGGCGTCTCCACCGTCTGCGAGGTGTGCGAGGGCAAGCGGTTCCAGGCGTCCGTGCTCGACTACCACCTGGGCGGCCGCGACATCAGCGAAGTGCTGGCCATGTCGGTAATCGAGGCGGAGGAGTTCTTCGGCAGCGGCGACGCCAAGACGCCGGCCGCCCACAGCATCCTGAGCAGGCTCGCGGATGTGGGACTCGGCTACCTGAGCCTCGGTCAGCCGCTCACCACCCTCTCCGGCGGGGAGCGGCAGCGCCTGAAGCTGGCGACCCACCTCTCCGAGCAGGGTGGCGTCTATGTGCTCGACGAGCCGACCACCGGCCTGCACCTGGCCGATGTCGAGCAGCTCCTCGGCCTGCTCGACCGGCTGGTCGACGCCGGCAAGTCGGTGATCGTGGTCGAGCACCACCAGGCCGTGATGGCCCACGCTGACTGGATCATCGACCTCGGCCCCGGCGCGGGGCACGACGGCGGGCGCGTGGTGTTCGAGGGGACGCCTGCGGAGCTGGTGGCTGCGCGGTCGACGCTGACGGGCGAGCATCTGGCGGCGTACGTGGGGGCCTGAGCGCCCAGCGAGGTCAGAGCCACATCCTGCGCCGCTCTGCCTCGGCGCGGACGGCCTCTGCGCGGTCCAGGCGCTCCGCCAGCCTGGCGGCTCGCCCGGAACGTCCGGCGCCGTCATGTCCGGCGCCACGACGTCCGCTGCTGCCGCGGTGCCGCATCCGGTGCAGGATCGCAGTGCACCAGGCAGGAAGCGCGGTCGGGGTGCGAGCGGGGAATCCGGCTGGTCTGATCGTCATGCCGCCACGATGGCGCAGGTCCCTCTGCGCCTGCGCGCCGATTGACGGAAATCGTCAATCGACAGTGCGCCGCCCGCCCTGCCGCGCAAGGATGATGCCATGAGCGTGTCCATCGATGTGAGCAGAGTGCAGACCGAGCAGTTCCGGATCGCGCCGTCGCCGCTCGCCGAACTGGGGTCCGCCATCCACCTGCTCGTCGAGCCGACGCACCACCCTGCCCACAGTGGATGGGTCGCTTCGGTGACCGGGGCGATCGAACCGGACCTCCTAGACAGACTCATCGACGCCGACTACCTGTGGCGGACATCCCGCGCTGACATGCTCCTGCCGTCGGAGCCGGGCGCGACGCTGGCCGAGGAACTGGACGCGGTCGACGCGCTCGACGACGAGACCTGGGTGTCCGCAGCCCTCCTCACCAGCAGCTGCGGCACGGTGCCCCTGTTCCGCGAGCTCGGATCGCCGCTGGTGGACCCGGCAGCGCGAGACCTCGCCAGGGAGCGCGCCATCGCGCGCGGCCAGCGGCAGATCGGCTTCGTCGATGTCGTGCTCGACGATCCGCCCTTTGCACGCGCCCGCGTGCGCCGCCTGCTCGAGGACTGCGACGCCGCCTTCTTCGCGGAGGCCTGGACTCAGCTCCTCCCCCGGCTCGCCTCAGACGCACGCCTCAAGAAGGACGTGCTCGCCACCTCCGGACTGCGACGGATGCTCGGCTCCGTGTCGCCTGCGGTGTCGGTCGACGACGACGAGACGCACATCGTGGTCGACAAGCTGCAGGACAATGCGACGACGGCGGACGAGCGCGGCATCACCTTCTTGCCCAGCGCGCTCGGACACCCGCACCTGCTCGTGGTGCACGCCCCCGGCTGGAAGCCGGTGATCCAGTACCCGTTCGCCGCCGGCCAGACGCCGGGGGCGGCTGCCACGGTCGACGCCATCGCGCAGCGGCTGCGCGCGCTCGACAACCCGGTCAGGCTCCGGCTCGCGCGCAGCCTGATCCGCGGGCCGCATACGACGGCCGACCTGGCAGAGGCGTGGGGCCTCAGCGCCCCGGAGGTGTCTCGCCACCTCGCGATCCTGAAAGACGCCGGCTTCCTGACGACGACGAGAAACGGTCGATACGTCGTCTACGCGTTCGACATCGTCACGGCCGCACGGCTCGGCAGGGACATGATCGACGCACTGCTGCGGTGACCGATTCGGCCGGTGCGCCCCCGGTCAGACACCGGGTGTATTCACCCAGTGTCTGACCGCTCCCCCCATAAGGCGCGACGCGCGTGCGCCACCCGAGACGTACGCCATCGGTGCCTGAGTGACGAAGCCGAATAAGTCACTCCCTTAGACCGTAGGAGCCCCCTTCTTCGGCGGATATGGCACTTTGGTCGCATCTCTGGCCCCGTTGGCGGCAAAAGATGTGACTTTGGTCGTAGTCCTGGGCATCGTGCTTCGGACGCGAGGCTACGCATGATGAGCGAGTGACCCGAACTCTCGGGGCTCGCGCATCGCCGGGCGGGCCTCTTGGCTTTCTGCGTACCCTCCGGTGGTCGTACACCGAAGCACGGCCCGTCGTGCTCTGGGTCTTCAACCTGCGGTTTCTGGTGGGCGGAATGCTCGCGTTCAGCGGAGAGATCGCCGTCGTCAAAGCGATCGCAGGGGCCACATCCTGGTTCCTGGCCGTGTGGGCCGTGTACCTGGTGAACGGCATCAGCGACATCGCGGGAGACCGGGCGAACGGGTCGCACCGTCCGCTCGCCTCCGGAGTGCTGACCGAGCACGCCGCGGTGTCGTGGTGCGTGGTGCTCACCGCTGCGTCCGTCAGCATCGCCGTTCGCATCAGCGTGGTCTTCGTGCTGCTCGTGGTGATGATGCTGTCGCTCGGATTCGCGTACTCGCTCGGTGCGCACGCGGCGAAACGATGGGCTGTGCCCGCCCTCACCGTCGCCGCGGCGGGCGGTCTGCTCACCTACCTGGCAGGGGCGGAGGCGTTCCACGGGACGATCGCGCCCGCCGTGCCGGTGTTCGCCATCGTCATGGCGCTCTGGATCGCCGTGGTCGGGCACGCGAAAGACTTCGGCGACGCCGTCGGGGACAGGATCGCCGGACGACGCACCCTGCCGATCGTCATCGGGGATCGCTCTGCGCGACGCGTCGTCGCAGTGGGCTCGGCGACGATCGGCGTTGCGGCCGTCCTCGCTGCCGTCCTGTATCCCGCGCTGCTCTCGCTCGTCGCCCTCGGCCCGTGCGCCGTCGTCGTCTGCGCCCTCTCGCTCAGGCGAACGGGCACGGACAGGCGCTCCAGACGACGACCGTACCGGGCGTTCATGGTGTCCCAGTACACGGTCAACCTGCTCGCCATCGGGTTCGCGGCCACCCCGTGAACGAGACGACCCCGTGATAGAAAAGCCACCAATGACTACCAGCACCTCCGACCACGACCACCAGCTCGCAGACGCCAGCGCCGCGATCGTCGAACAGACGGTCGCCGCCCTCCGCTCCGTGGACAGCGCACTGGTCTCCGACCCGTACATCGAGGCGGAGTTCGTGGCGCAGATCGAGCACATCCTCGGCCAGACGCTCGCCACCCTCGGGCTCAGCGCCGCTGCGGAGCCGAAGCAGGCGTCGCGCGGCGCTGAGGTGGGCGAGCACCGGGCGAGGCAGAACGTGCATCCGGTCGACAGCCTGAAAGCGGCGACGCTGCTGTTCGATGTCGGCCTCGGCGTCCTCGTGAAGGCCACGGGCGACCGGCTCGGACACGACGACATCGCGCGAGCGCTCAACGCGTCGATCATGGGCAACGTCATCCCCGCCTCCGTCGCCTACGTGAACGTTCTGCTGGAACGGCTCGCCGTCGCGCACAGCGAGGAACGACTCGGCATCTCCCGCGAGCTGCACGACCGCGTCGCCCACAGCATCGCGGCGGGGATGCAGCGCGTCGACCTCAGCGGACTCGCCGACCCGGCAGGCACGGATGCGCAGGTGCGGCTCGCCGACGGGATGGCGCTGTTCGACGCAGCGCTGGACGAGACCCGCGCGATCGCCAGGGACCTGCGGCACTTCGTCGGGGACAAACGCCTCGACGAAGCACTCAACGACTACGTGGCCGACCTCGACGACGCAGGTCCCCGGGTGATCGTGGAGCTGGACGGGATGCCGTTCAGGCTCACCACGGGAACGCAGGAGGAGGCGTTCATCATCGTCAGGGAGGCCATCCACAACGCGCGACGACACTCAGGGGCCGGCACGATCACCGTGAGCTCCAGCTGGCAGCCAGGCAGCGTGCGCCTCTCCGTCCGCGACGACGGGCACGGCTTCGAGCACGACAGGATCCGCTCCGGCGCGCTCGGGCTGATCGCGGCCCAGGAGCGCGCCGAGCTCATCGGGGCAGACCTCACCATCGACCCAGGCCCCGGCGTCGGCACCCACGTCGAACTGAGCATCCCCATCCAGGAGGCCGGCGTATGACGGCAGAGCGTCGCAGCATCGTCATCATCGACGACCACAGCCTGTTCCGACAGGGCATCCGCGCCCTGTTGGAGAGCGCCTTCGACATCGTCGGCGAGGGCGGCACCAGCTACGACGCCCTCCGGCTCGTCGCGGAGACCTCCCCCGACGTCCTCCTCCTCGACGTCGAGCTGCCAGGCATCCCCGCCGAGCAGACGATCACGCGCGTCCGCCGCGACCATCCGGAGGTCGCGATCGTCGTCCTCACCATGCACAACGACGTCGCCCTCGAACGCCAGCTGCTGCGCGCGGGGGCGAGCCACTACGTCACCAAGAAGGTCAACGGAGACGACCTCTCGATGATCGTCTCCGGCGCCACCCCGGCGCCGGCCACGACGCGCCCGGCCGCCCCGGACACGGAGGCGGCCGCCCCCACCATCCTCACCAGCCGAGAGCTCGACGTGCTCCGGATGATCGCCCAGGCATACACGAACCGCGACATCAGCGTCCAGCTCCACATCGCGGAGGGCACGGTCAAACGGCACACCACCAACATGTACGTGAAGCTCGGCGCCACCTCCCGCATCGACGCCGTCAGGAAAGCCGCGCGGCTCGGGCTGCTCGACGCCTCCCGGCCGTACGCGCAGGAGACCAGCGCCCAGGAGACCCGCGCACCCGAGGCCCGCGCATCCGAGACCCGCGCACCTGAGCCGGGCACGCCGCGAAGCTGAGCCTCCTGTCGCGCCGGCACCCGCACCCGCGGCCGACCCGTGACAGGGGCGCGCGCATCCCGTAGCCTCGTCTGCATGGCGGAGCCGTCGACTGCCGCGCAAGCCACGTCCGCCCCACCCGCGGGCGGTACCCGCACGTTCCTGCAGGTGCTGGTCAACACGATGATCGCCAACGTGACCACCAGCTTCCTCTGGTTCGCTCTGACGTTCTGGGTCTACCTCGAGACGCACTCGGTGCTCGCGACGGGCATCGTCAGCGGAGCGTACATGCTGCTCGTCGCCGTGTTCTCGATCCTGTTCGGGTCGATCGTCGACCGCTACCGCAAGCACGCGGTGATGCTCGTCGCGAGCGCCGTCACGCTGGTGTCGTTCTGCATCGCCGGAGTCTTCTACCTGCTGTTCCCCGAGTCGGCGCTCCTCGACATCGCCGGGCCGATGTTCTGGGTGTTCGGCGGCATCGTGCTGTTCGGTTCGGTGATCGAGAACATGCGGAACATCGCTCTGTCCACCACCGTCACCCTGCTCATCCCTGTGGAGCGGCACGCCAACGCGAACGGCCTGGTCGGCACGGTGCAGGGCCTCGCGTTCATCGTGACCAGTGTGTTCAGCGGGCTGGCGATCGGGATGCTCGGAATGGGCTGGACGCTCGTCATCGCCATCACCTTCACCGGGCTGGCCCTCTTCCACCTGCTGTTCCTGCGCATCCCGGAGGATGCGCCGCACGGCGACGGCGAGAAGGCGCCCGGCATGGACCTGCGCGGGAGCATCAGCGCGATCCGCAGCGCGCCCGGCCTGTTCGCCCTCATCATCTTCTCCACCTTCAACAACCTGATCGGCGGCGTGTACCTGGCGTTGATGGACCCGTACGGGCTCGAGCTGTTCCAGGTGGAGCTGTGGGGGATCGTGCTGGCCATCTCGTCGACGGGGTTCATCATCGGCGGTCTCGTCATCGCGAAGTTCGGGCTGGGCAGGAACCCGATCCGCACGATGCTGATGCTCGTGATCGGGATGGGCGTGCTCGGCGCCCTGTTCACCATCCGCGAGTGGTGGTGGCTGTACGTGCTCGGCATCTGGCTGTACATGACGATGATCCCGGCGGTGGAGGCCGCGGAGCAGACGGTCATCCAGAAGGTCGTGACCTTCCGGCGCCAGGGTCGCGTCTTCGGGTTCGCCCAGGCGCTGGAGTCCGCAGCAGCGCCGATCACGGCGTTCCTCATCGCGCCCATCGCGCAGTTCGTCATCATCCCGTATCTGGCGAGTGACGCCGGTCAGGCCACCTGGGGCTGGCTGCTCGGGGAGGGCGACGCGCGGGGCATCGCGTTCGTGTTCCTGGTCTCCGGGCTGCTGATGGTACTGCTCGGGGTGGGGGCGTTCCTCACCAGGTCGTACCGGATGCTGTCGAAGGAGTACCGGGGCGACGATCCGGCGCTGCCCGGTGCGGCGACGTGAGCGCGGCGGGCGGCACGAGCGGCGACCGGGCAGGGCGCCTCGCCTTCGACGCGGCGGCCAAAGTGTACGACGAGGTGCGCCCGTCCTACCCCGCCGCGCTGTTCGACGCGCTGTTCGCGCTGCTGCCCCCGGCGCCGGACATCCTGGAGGTCGGCCCGGGCACAGGGCAGGCGACGGCCGACCTGCTGGCGCGGGGAGCGACCGTGCACGCCGTCGAGCTCGGTCCGGCGCTGGCCGCCGTCCTGCGATCGAAGCTGCCATCGGAGCTGCTGAGCGTGAGCGTCGGCGATTTCGAGCGCCTGCCCCTGCCCGCCCGGTCGGTCGACGCCGTGTTCTCGGCCACGGCGTACCACTGGATCTCGCTCGGCGCGCAGCTCGACCGGCCGGCGCTGCTGCTGCGGAACGGAGGCGTGCTGGCCGTCGTCGACCTCATCCAGGTGGCGTCGCAAGACGACCGGGGGTTCTTCGCCGCCGCCCAGCCGCTGTACGACAGATACGGGCAGGGGCACACCGGCCCGCCGGCGCCGACCAGAGAGGACGCCGATCCGCCCATCCGGAGCGCCATCGCCTCCGACCGCCGCTTCGATCGCGTGGAGGTGCGCCGCTACGACTGGAACCAGACGTACAGCGCTGCCGACTACCGCAAGCTCATGCTCAGCTACTCCGGCACGCGCCTGATGCCGTCCGAGCAGCGGGAGGGACTGCTCGACGACGTCGAGACACTGATCGTGGACGCGTTCGACGGCAGAGTGACCCGCCCTCTCGTCGCCACGCTGACGACGGCGATCCTCGCCTGACCGGCTCCGCCCGCACCCGACACCGATATCCCGACACCGATATCCCGTGCCGATATCCTGTGCCGATGGCTCTCGAACTCTGCGTCCTGCTCTGGGCGACCGACGGCAACGACGACGCCCTCACCCGCTACGAAGACACCGTTCTCGCGCTCGTGCCGAAGCACGGAGGGCGGGTGGTCAGCCGGGTCCGTCGCGCCGCGTCGGATCGTGGAGGCGAGAGCGGAGGGGATGATGGGGCCCCGCTGGAGGTGCAGGTCATCCACCTGCCGGACGATGCCGCGCTGCAGTCCTACCTGACCGATCCGGAGCGGGTGGCGCTGGCGGACGTGCACCGCACCGTGATCGCGCGCACCGACCTCATCCGGGTCGAGACGCTGGTCTGATTCGACGGCCTGGACGCCCCGCCCTTCCGCGCGGGCATATACTGTCTTCAGGACAGTATCTCCGAAAGGCGGCGACATGACTGTGGATGAGGTCCCAGACGACACCCCCGGCCTCCCCTATCGCTCCGGCCAGCTCGCCGCACTGCTCGAGGTCTTCTCGCTCTGGTCGTCCGGTGCGTTCATCCGCGGCCTGGCCACCGGGGTCGGCGTCGACCTCGACACGACCGCCATCGTCGCCGTCACGATGCTCGCGCGCGACGGCGAGCAGCGCGCGTCGACCCTCGCCTCCCGGCTGCACGTCGGAGCATCCGCCATCTCCAAGCTGACCGCGCGGCTCGGCACGCACGGGCTGATCGAGAAGCGGCAGGACCCGGAGGACTCCCGGGCGACGCTCCTGCGGCTCTCGACCACCGGGACGGAGACGGCGGCAGCGCTCGTCGCGGCGGGGGACGCGATGATGGCCGACCTGCTCCGAGCGTGGCCGGAGCGGGACCGCGCCGACTTCGATCGCTTCCTGCACCGCTTCCGAGACGACGCCGTCGCGCACGCGTCGCGCGTCTCCGCTGCTCCGCAGCACACCCCCGACCGACCAGAGAAAGCAGAATCATGACCCGCACCTACCTCGTCACCGGAGCCGCGAGCGGCATCGGCAGAGCGACAGCAGAACTCCTCCGCTCCCGCGGCGAACGCGTCATCGGCGCCGACCTGCGCGGCACGGACATCTCCGCCGACCTGTCCACCGCCGAGGGCCGCGCAACCCTGGTCGAGCAGGCGACCGAGCTGTCCGGTGGCGTCCTCGACGGCGTGCTCGCCGTCGCCGGCCTCAGCGCCGGCATCCCGGTCACGGCGGCCGTGAACTACTACGGAGCCATCGCGACGCTGGAGGGGCTGCGCCCACTGCTGACCGCATCCACTGCCCCGCGGGCCGTCGCGGTTGCGTCGATGGCATCGCTGCAGGACCACGACGAGAAGCTGGTCGAACTCCTGCTGGATGGCGCAGAGCAGGACGCGCTCGCGCGTGCGGCCGAGCTCGCCGAGTCCCCTTCGACCGCCCACCAGATCTACTCCTCCAGCAAGCGGGCGCTCGCGCGGTGGCTGCGCAGAAACGCGGCGACGCCGGAGTGGGCAGGCGCGAGCATCCCACTCAACGCGATCGCCCCCGGCGTCGTCCTGACGCCGATGACCGCGGAGCTCGTCGCCACCGCAGAAGGGCGGGCGCGCCTCAACGAGCAGGTGCCGATGCCACTGAACGGCCCGTTCGACGCCGAGGTCGCCGCCAGGCTCCTGGCCTGGCTGGCCGGCGAGGAGAACTCGCACCTGTGCGGACAGGTGGTGTTCGTCGACGGCGGCTACGACGTGACCGTGCGCGGAGACAGCACCTGGTGACCTGATCCCGGACGGCCGCGAGGGGACTCTGTCCTCTCGCGGCCGTTTTTGTTGCTATTGTCAGATCACTATTTCCACGTTGCAACTCTCGATGATGAGGATGTGATGGGTCCACGAACCGAACCCGCAGCCCCGGCCACCACCCGCTCGACCCGCACCGCCATCGGCGGCCGCACCTGGCTGGCGCTCGTCGTCGTCGGGCTGGTCGGACAGCTCGCGTGGACGGTCGAGAACATGTACCTCAATGTGTACGTGTACGACACCATCTCGCCCGACCCGAACGTCATCGCGATCCTGGTGAGCGCCAGCGCGATCGCCGCGACGATCGCGACCCTCCTCGTCGGCGCCTGGTCGGACAGGATGGGCCGCCGCCGCGCGATCATCGCGTTCGGCTACGTCGCGTGGGGCGTCTGCACGGCCGGCTTCGGCTTCGTCGGCGCACCGGCAGGGGCAGCTGCTCCGACCGGCGCCGCGCTGATCGGGGCGATCGTCGCGATCGTGCTGCTCGACTGCGTGATGAGCGCGTTCGGCTCCGGCGCCAACGACGCCGCCTTCACCGCGTGGGTGACCGACTCCACCGATCCAGGCAATCGCGGACGCGTCGACGGCGTGCTCGCGGTGCTTCCGCTGATCGCGATGCTGCTGGTGTTCGGCCTGCTCGACGGCCTCACCCGCGCCGGCGACTGGAAGCTGTTCTTCGGCGTCGTCGGCATCGTCACGATCCTGACCGGAGCTGCGTCGTGGTTCCTGATCAGAGACCGCGGCGTCCCCGCACGCACCGACGGCATCCTCACCGCCGTGCTGCACGGCCTCCGCCCGAGCACGATCAGGCGGCAGCCGGCGCTCTATCTCACGCTCGCCATCTGGACGGTCATCGGCACGAGCACGCAGGTGTTCCTGCCGTACGTGATCATCTACCTGCAGCGCTACCTCCGCATCGAGTCGTACGCGCTCGCCCTCGGGATCGTGCTGATCCTGGCGTCGGTGCTGAGCATCCTGGGCGGCCGGGTGATGGACAGGATCGGCAAGACTCGCTTCCTGCTGCCGGCGGTCGCCGTGTTCGCGGCCGGGCTCGTCGCGATGACCTTCGCGCGCGAGCTGCCCGCGGTGATCGCGTCCGCGACCGTCATGATGGCGGGCATGATGGCGTCGCTCGCGACGGTGTCCGCGATGACCCGCGACCACACCCCGGCCGATCGCGCGGGGGCGGTGCAGGGCGTCCGGATGATCCTCGCGGTCATGATCCCGATGATCGTCGGCCCGTTCCTCGGCGCCGCCGTGATCTCGGGGGCGGCGAACACCTACACGTCCCTCGGCGTCGTCCAGCCCGTGCCCGGACCGGAGATCTTCATCGCCGCAGCGGCCGTGCTCGTCCTCGTGCCCGTGCTCGTCGTCCGGCGCGCCAGGGCGGTCCGCTCGTGAGCATGAGGACGCCGTGGGCGGACACCATCGACCAGGACGCCGTGCTGCAGGAGTACCCCAGGCCGCAGCTCGTCCGCGACAGCTATCTCAACCTCAACGGCCTGTGGGAGTACGCGATCACCGGCAGCTCCGCGCATCCCCGGGACTGGGACGGCGAGATCCTGGTGCCGTTCTCGCCGGAGGCCGCACTCTCCGGCGTCGGCAGGCAGCTTCTTCCAGGGCAGCACCTCTGGTACCGGCGCACCCTGCGCCTGCCGGACGGATTCGTCGACGACGCCAACGACGGTCGCGTGCTGCTGCACTTCGGCGCCGTCGACCAGGACTGCGTGGTCTATCTGGACGGCGAGCAGGTCGGCAGCCACTCCGGGGGCTTCCTGCCGTTCAGCCTCGAGTTCCCGCCCGCACTGGCGGACGGAGCGGAGCACGTGCTCACCGTCGACGTGGTCGACGTCAGCGACACCGGCCACCGCTCCCGCGGCAAGCAGGCCATCCGCCGTGGAGGGATCTGGTACACCGCCCAGTCCGGAATCTGGCAGACGGTGTGGCTCGAGGCCGTGCCGCGGCTGCACATCCAGCGCCTCGACCTCCGGCCGTTGCTCGCCGAGCGCACGGTCGAGATCGTCGTGGCAGGGAGCGAGGACGCCGAGGCGACGGTCGTGCTGAGCGCCGACGGGGAGCCGGTGGCGAGCGGCAGGGGCCGCACCGGCTCGCCGATCGCCCTGCGCATCGACGAGGTGCGCCCGTGGAGCCCGGAAGACCCGTACCTCTACGACATCGATGTGCGGCTCGGCGCCGACCGCGTGACCAGCTACGTCGGGATGCGGTCGGTGAGCGTCGAGCGCGACAGCGCGGGGCAGCCGCGCCTCCACCTCAACGGCCGCCCGTACTTCCACGCCGGTGTGCTCGACCAGGGATACTGGCCGGACGGTCTGCTGACCGCGCCATCCGACGAGGCGCTGATCCACGACATCCGCAGCATGAAGGAGCTCGGCTTCACGATGCTGCGCAAGCACATCAAGGTGGAGTCGCTGCGCTGGTACCACCACTGCGACAGGCTCGGGATGCTCGTCTGGCAGGACATGGTCAACGGCGGCCGCGCATACAACCCGGCCGTCATCACCGCCCCGGTGCTGCTTCCCGTGCGGCTGGACGACAGGCGGCACCGCGCGTTCGGCCGCCAGGACGCCGAGGGACGCGACGAGTTCCGCGCAGAGCTCGATCAGACCGTGCTGCTGCTGAAGAACGTCCCGAGCGTCGTGGTCTGGGTCCCGTTCAACGAGGGCTGGGGGCAGTTCGACGCGCTGGACGCCGTGCGGCGCATCCGATCGCTCGATCAGGACAGGGTGATCGACCACGCGAGCGGCTGGCACGATCAGGGCGGAGGCGACCTGCGCAGTCTGCACGTCTACTTCCGGCGCATCCGTCCCCGTCGCGGCTGGGGCACGGACGGCAGGGCCGTCGTCGTGTCCGAGTACGGCGGCTACAGCCTCCGGCTCTCCGGTCACGCGTTCAGCTCCCGAGAGTTCGGCTATCGCAAGCTCGCCTCGCGCGAGGCGTTCAGCGCGGCGTTCGCCGCACTGCACAGGGACGAGGTGCTTCCGGCCATCGGTGCCGGCCTGTCCGGGATCGTATACACCCAGCTCGCCGACGTGGAGGACGAGTTGAACGGCCTCCTCACCGCCGACCGCACGGTCGTCAAGGCCGACGCCGCCACCGTGCGCGCGGTCAACCGCGAGCTCGCCGAGCGGTTCGCGCTGGTCGCGCAGCCGCGCACACCGCACCAGGAAGGAGTCCGCGATGGGTCGCAGGATCGTCGAGCGTGAGCTCACGGAGGAGGTCGCCCTCTGCCTGCCGAGCGGACGACTGAATCCGGATGCGGTCGGCTGGAGCAGGACCCCGCTGCACGATACGTCCGGCATCGGCGGCCGCACGAGCTGGGGCAGGAACAAGCGCTGGGAGTACTGGGCGGTCACCACGCCGACCCACATCGTCTCGCTGACCGTCTCGTCGCTCGACTACGCCTCGGTGCACGGCATCATGATCCACGACATCCGGTCGGGCAGGACGGTCGAGCGCGGAGCCGTCGCGCCGCTGAGCGGGAGCGCGAAACTGGCGGCCCGTCTCGGCGCAGGGCCGGCGCGAGCGCGCACCCGATCGCTCTCGATCGACATCGACGAGAGCGCGGGCGGCACCCGGCTGCGCGGGCGGGCCGCCGGTGTCGCCTTCGACATCACCGCCGAGCGGCCGGACGGTCACGAGGTGCTCGCCGTGGTGGTCCCGTGGTCGCAGAAGCGGTTCCAGTACACGGTCAAGGACGTCGCCCGCCCCTCCGTCGGCTGGCTGGAGCTTGCCGGCGACCGCGTCGAGCTGCCGGTCGGCGAGAGCTGGGCCGTCCTTGACCACGGACGCGGGCGCTGGCCGTACCGGATGCAGTGGAACTGGGGAGCTGCGTCGGGAACCGTCGACGGTCGCACGATCGGCTTGCAGCTCGGCGGGAGGTGGACGGACGGCACGGGCTCGACCGAGAACGGCGTGCTGGTCGACGGAACGCTCCACAAGATCAGCGAAGAACTCGGCTGGGACTACGACGAGCGCGACTGGCTCGCCCCGTGGCACATCCACGGCGCGGGCGTCGACCTGACCTTCGTCCCGTTCTGGGATCACACCAGCTCGACGGAGCTGGTCGTCTTCGGCAGCCGCGGTCACCAGTGCTTCGGGCACTACTCCGGATGGGTCGACACCGAGGAGGGGCGCATCCGGGTGGATGCGCTGCTCGGCTGGGCGGAGGACGTCCGCAACCGCTGGTGAGCTCGGCCGGCACCGACCGCCGTCATCCGGCGAGCGCGTGCGACCTGGAGGGGAACGAGGTCGGCGCTTCCGCGAGCAGCGTGAAGACGGCGAGCTCGCCGACGACGCTGTGCAGCACCCAGGACCTGCTGTATGCGCCGGGGTAGTCGACCACGATCAGGTCGGGATGCGGGGCGTCGCCCTCCAGGTGCAGGATGCGCGCGGTGCCGGAGCCGGCAGGGCCGCTCAACCAGGCCGAGCATCCACCCCTGTCGTCGCCGGAGCGGGGAGGGGCGACGGCGAGCGCGCTCTCGCTCACGCGGAGCACAGCGGGAGTCTGGCGCGTGGTCTTCACTGACATGGTGCTGTCTCCGATCAAGGGATGTGCGGTTCGAAATGTGCGATTCGAGGGGGTGAGCGGGGCGCCGCATATCGGTACGGCGTCCCGCTCTGCTCCGGCTGCGTCAGTGGACCTCCGCAGTGGCGTCCGGAGCGGTCTGTGCCGGCCGGGTGGCCGGTGGTCTGGTCACCAGCGGCGTTCGACCTCTTCGACGTGGCCGAAGACGTTCGCGAACTCCACGACCTCGCCGGATTCCAGCGTGATCCTGCCCGCGTAGTGGCCGAAGCAGGTGTCGCCTCTGCTCTTCACGATCCACCGGTCGAACAGGTGCCTGGTGTGGTGCTCCGGGGTGAAGGTGACCTCGACGCCTGGGCCGGTGAGCGTCCACGGCCGCAGCCACTGGGTGGGGTCGTACCGCCAGTCGAGGTGCGAGCTGATCTTGTGCAGGCGGCCGTCGACGCGCAGCCAGTTCTCCGTGGAGGGGGTGCCGTCCGTCCACTTGCCGCCGAACTGCAGGCCGATCTCCCTGCCGTCTGCGCTCAGGCCGTTCCCAGCGCCCCAGTTCCAGAACGTGAAGTACGGCCAGCGGCCGCGCCCGCGGTCGTGCACCGCGTACGACTCGTCCGGTTCGATGCGGTGGGTGACGCCGTCGACGATCACCACCCCCTGCGCGCGCAGGCAGTTGTCCTTCTTCGTGTACTGGAACGCGCGTTCGCTCCACGGCACCACGACGCCCATCGACTCGTGATCCGGCTCGCCGATGATGCGCAGGTCCACCGAGATGCGCGGCGACTCCGCGTGCAGCACGGTGTTGACTCCGCGCGGCGTCATCCGGACGAGCACGTCTTTGCGGCTCGACTCCATCGGCTCGCGGTTGGTCTCGTCGCGCATCCCGCCGTGGCCGGGCAGCCAGGTGTTTCCGCCCTGCACGATCTCTCCGTACGTCGCTCTGTCGAGGTAAGTGACGGACACGTTCGCCCGGTAGTCGTGGTGCGAGATGTTCATCGTCACGATCGACGTCGGCGTGACGATCGACCAGTACTCGAAGCGCTTGTTGCGGCCCCACCCGGCGAGGCCGGTCCTGTGCAGCGCCGTGCGTGTCCAGCCGACCGCGGCAGGGTTGAGCTTTCCCGATGGGAGGCAGAGCTCCGTCGTCTCGGTGATCTCGCGCTCGGCGATGCGCTCGCCGCCCTGGGCGACCGGTTTGAGAGGTAGCCTCACTCGTTCTGGCCTTTCTGTGTGTGGATGGTCGGTGTGGGTCGCACGGGGCTCAGCCCTTGGTCGCGCCGTCCGCGAGGCCGCGGATCAGCCACTTCTGCACGAGCAGGGCGAGGATCACGACGGGCACGACGGTGAGCATCCCCGCTGCGGAGAGGGCGCCCCAGTTCGCGCCGTGCTCTGTGTCGCCCGCCATTCCGGCGATGGCGACGGGCAGGGTGGTCGCCTTGCGGTTGGTCAGCACCAGCGCGAAGAGCAGCTCCTCCCAGGCGAGGATGATGCTGAAGATGAAGGTGGAGACGAGCCCAGGCGCCGAGATCGGCACGATGATCCGGAAGAACGCGCCCATGCGGGAGCACCCGTCGATCATCGCCGACTCCTCCAGCTCCTTCGGCAGTGCGAGGAAGAAGCCCCGCATCAGCCACATCACGTAGGGGATGACGAACGAGCAGTACGCGAGGATCAGGGTGATGTGCGTGTCGGTGATCCCGAGTGTGCGGGCGACGAGGAACATCGGGACGGCGAGGGCGATCGGCGGCACGCCGCGGGAGGCGAGGATCAGCACGCCGATGGTGGCCGCGCCCTTGATCTTCAGCCGCGACAGCGCATAGCCGGCCATCGCTCCCGCGACCAGCGAGAGGATGCCCGCCCCGCCGGCGACGATGATCGTGTTGATCATCTTCGGGCCGAGTCCGCCCTGGATGAACGCCTGCACGTACTGGTTGAGCGTGGGGTCGAAGAAGAACGTCGGCGGTGTGGTGAAGATGTCGCGCTGCTGCTTGAACGAGGTGAGGAGCATCCAGACCAGCGGGAGCAGGAACAGGATGCAGATGATCACGCCCGACCAGATGCGCGCGCGTTCGCCGCGGCGGCGCCTGCCGGTCAGGGATGCGCGGGGTTCCTGCGCTGTGTCGGAGTCGCGGGTGCGCTCCCTGGCGGTGACGGTCACAGCCTGTCCTCCAATTTCTTGCTACCCAGAAGGAACACGAAGGTGAGGATCATCGTGATGACGAGCACGATCACCGCCATCGCCGACGACTCGCTGAACTTGAGCAATCGGAACGCCTGCTGGTAGATGAAGAGGTTGACGACGTTCGTCGCCTCCCCCGGTCCCCCGTTGGTGGTCGCGAGGATGATGTCGAACATCTTCACCGCGCCCAGCCAGCGCACCACGAACGTCGCGGCGATGATCGGCCCGAGCATGGGGAGGCTCACCGACCAGAGCGTCTGCCACCAGTTCGCCCCGTCCACTTTTGCCGCCTCGAACACGTCCTTCGGCAGGGCGAGCAGCGCGGCAGCCGCGATCAGCGCGACGAACGGCACGGACCGCCAGGTGTCGATGATGACGACGCTGATCATCGACATGCTCGCGCTGCCGAACCAGTCGATCGCCGGGATGCCGAACAGGCCGAGGAACCAGCCGACGACGCCCCAGAGCGGGTCGAGGATCATCTTCCAGATCCCGCCGGAGACCACAGGGGCCACGACCATCGGGATGAGGAAGAGGGCGCGGACGACGCCGCGCCCTCTCCACTCGGCGTTCATCAGGTAGGCGATCCCGAAACCGAGCACGATCTGCAGGGGAAGAGCGAGCACCAGGTAGATGCCGGTGACGACCAGGGAGTTCTGGAACGTCTCGTTCTTCAGCGCGGCCGTGTAGTTCTCGAGACCGACCCATTCCGTCGGTGAGAACGTCGCCAGGTCGAACTTCGAGAAGCTGATCTGCAGCGTGTAGAGCAATGGGTATGCGAGGACAGCGGCGAGGAGCACCGTTGCTGGGAGCATGAACGTCCATCTGCTGAAGATGTCCCGCGTCCGCGAGACGCGACGGGCGCGGTCCACACGCCGTCTCGTGAGTTCGACTGTCATGTTCCTTACTTCTTCAGCAGTTCATTGATCTGATCGGTGGCCTTCGCGAGCGCGTCCTTCGCGGACGTCTGTCCTTGGACGGCCGCACTCGTCTGGTCGGCGAGGATCTCCTGGATCGCGTTCGACTCCGGGCTGCGGGGCCGCCACATCTGACCCTTGTCCGCCACGTCGTACGCGCTCTGGATCGTCGTGAAGACCGGCCGAGGGTGTTGGTCGTCCAGACCTCGCCCTTCTTCGACGTCATCCACTGCAGGAAGGTCCAGGCGGCCTCCGGATGCGCGGAGTTCTTGAAGACCGAACCGCTCCAGATGCCGCGGTGCGTGCTCGCGCCGTCCGATCCTGCCGGCATCGTCTGGATGCCGACCTGGTCGGGCGTCAGCGTGGTGACGGCCGGGTCGACCGCTGCGCTCTTGTATGCGCTGCCCCAGGTGAAGATGGAGGCGACCTTGCCCTGGCGGAACGCATCCAGTGGCTCTGTGTAGTTGTAGTTCGTCGCTCCGGGAGGCGCGTACTTGAGCAGGTCGACCTGCGTCTGCAGTGCCGCGATGCCCGCCTTGGTGTCGAACGTCGGCTTCATGTCCTTGTCGAACAGCGCGCCGCCGTTGGAGTTGAGGACGGCCTGCCAGACCGGCGGAGAGAGTACCCCGCGCATCCAGGTGAGGCCGACGGCCCAGGAGTCGACCTTGCCGTCGCCGTCGGTGTCCTGCACCAGCGACGGGGCCTCCTTCAGGTACTGGTCCCAGGTGAGCTCAGGCGTGGGCTCTGCAAGACCTGCCTTGGCGTACAGGGCCTTGTTGTAGAACATCAGCAGCATGTTGGAGCGCAGCGGGACGCCGTACTGCTTGCCGTCCCACTCGCTGGATGCGAGCGGCGCCGCGTTGAAGTCGGCCCAGTCGTATCCCTTGTCCGTCCACTGCTTGGCGTCGTTCTTGAGGTCCATCAGCACACCGGCGTTGGCGAGCTGCGGCGTCCACGGGTCGTCCAGCGTGATCAGGTCGTACTGCGGGTCGGGGTCGGTGCCGTTCAGCAGCCCCTTGGCGAGCAGTTCCGTGTACGGGACGGCGTCGATGGTGACGTCGATGTACGGGAACTCCTTGTTGAACTCCGGGACCAGTTGGTCCTGCCACTGCTGGGCGAACGCGTCGTTCGACATCATCGTGATCTTCACGTGCTTCTTCGCCGTGCCGATGCCGCCGCCGTCGACCGCCGCGGGCTTGTCGCTCGATCCGGTGCCGGTGCACGCGGTGAGCGCGATCAGGCTGAGCGCTGCCGCGCCTGCGACCGCCAGCAACCGTTTCGGTCGCCGCTTGGTGCCTGCTGTCATACAGATCATCTCCTCGTCGTTGATTGGATGTTCGGGGTCGGGCTTCCGCGGTGCGCGTCGAGGAGGGGGTGCCTCTATGGCGCGTGCGATACGGGTTTCCGGCCGGAATGGTGATTGCCGGACAGCCTCCGCCTGGGGTCGTGCGGAGCTGCTCGCAGGGACACTCAAGCAGAGTTCGCAGAATATTGCAACGTGGAAATACACCGATAGGTCAACGTTGCAAGATTTGCCTTCACTACGATGTCACCGTGACCAGCATGGACGAGCAACCACCGGGGCGACGCACGGGAGCGCCGACGATCAAAGACGTCGCGGCTCTCGCGGGCGTCTCGTACCGCACGGTCTCGAACGTGGTCAACGGGCACAAATACATCAGCGAGGCGACGCGCACCAAGGTCGAGGCGGCCATCGCCGAGATCGGCTACCGGCCCCAGCTGGCGGCGCGGCAGCTCCGCAGCGGCAGGAGCAAGCTGCTCACGCTCTCTGTGCCGTTCGTCTCGCATCCGTACTTCGCCCAGCTCGCCCACGCCGTCGTGACGGAGGCTGAGCAGTTCGGCTACGACGTGGTGATCGACGAGACCAGGGGACTCCTGGAGCGGGAGCTTCGCGTGGCCGCGGGGTTCCGCACGATCCTCACCGACGGCATCCTGTTCAGCCCGCTGACGATCGACCTGGAGCGCTTCGAGGCCGAGCGGGGAGCGACGCCGCTGGTGCTGCTCGGCGAGCGGTTCCGCAGCACTCGGATCGACAGCGTGGTGGTCGACAACGTCCGGTCGAGCTACGACGCCACCCGGTGCCTGATCGAGAGCGGGCGGCGCACGCTCGGCTTCCTGGGAGACGTGAAGGTGGGAACGATCGGCGCCGCTCCCGCCGACCTGCGCATCCGGGGCTTCCAGAACGCACTGGACGAGGAGGGGCTGACGGCCGACCCCGCGCACATCGTCACGGTCTCGCGCTGGGATCAGTCGAGTCCGGACGGCGACTACTCGCGCGAAGAGGGCTACGAGCGCACCACGGAGCTGATCGAACGGATGGACGGGCTTGACGGGCTGGTCTGCGCGAACGACCTCCTCGCCATCGGTGCGCTCCGCGCGTTCCGCGAGGCGGGCATCCGCGTGCCGGACGACGTCGCGGTGGTCGGCTGGGACAACACGGCGGAGGCCGCGTTCTCCGCTCCGTCGCTCACGACCATCTCCCCCGACCTGCACGAGATCGCGCGGCTGGCGATCGTCGCGATGCTGCGACGCCTTGACGAGCCGGATGCCGAACCGCGCACCGATCACGCCCCGTACAGCCTGGTGAGACGCGAGTCGACGAGGTCGCCGCGCACGGACTGACAGATATTTCCACGTTGCAACACGACAAGGACGTCTGGTTGGATGCAGATATGACGCAGCACGATCGAGCCGCGCCCCTCGCGGGCATCCGGGTCGCCGACTTCACGCGCATCCTGGCCGGCCCGTACGCCACGATGATGCTCGCCGACTTCGGCGCGGACGTCATCAAGATCGAGAG
The DNA here is from genome assembly GCF_044765685.1 of Leifsonia sp. NPDC102414. Lineage (NCBI taxonomy): Bacteria > Bacillati > Actinomycetota > Actinomycetes > Micrococcales > Microbacteriaceae > Leifsonia > Leifsonia sp. NPDC102414. Next base: position 78,385 of record NZ_JBIWKN010000004.1, on the reverse strand, counting down.
CCCGCACGGCGACGACACCCGGCAGTGGCTGCCGCCGGTGGATGCGCAGGGCAGGTCGACCTACTTCGCCGGCGTGAACCGCAGCAAGCGGTCGATCGTCTGCGACCTCCGCACACCGGACGGCATCGCCACCGCGCGCCGCCTCGCGCACTCCGCCGACGTCGTCATCGAGAACTTCCTCCCCGGCACGATGGAGCGGTTCGGCCTGGACGACGCCGCCGTGCGCGCCGTCAACCCGGGCGTCGTCTACTGCTCGATCACCGGATTCGGCCAGGGTGTGAGCCTGCCGGGCTACGACCTGCTGGTGCAGGCGGTGGGCGGCCTGATGAGCGTGACGGGTGCACCGGACGGTCCGCCGACGAAGGCGGGCGTCGCGCTGGTGGACGTGCTCACCGGCCTGAACGCGTTCTCCGGCATCCTGCTGGCGCTGCGCACCAGGGAGGCGACCGGCCTCGGCGACCACCTCGACGTCGATCTGCTCGGCACCCTGCTCGCCGCACTGACCAACCAGGCGTCCAGCGCCATCGCCACCGGCGTCGACCCCGTGCGCCGCGGGAACGCGCACCCCAGCATCGCGCCGTACGAGGTCTTCGCCTGCCAGGACCGCGATCTCGTGATCGCCGTCGGCAACGACCGGCAGTTCGCCGCCCTCGCCGAGGCGCTCGGGCGTCCTGAGCTTGCCGCCGACGCGCGCTTCGTCAGCAACGCCACGCGGGTCGGCCACCGGGATGCGCTGCGGCGCGAACTCGAAGCGGTGCTCGCCACCGCGCCGGCCGAGCACTGGAAGCGGATCCTCGACGCCAGGGACGTCCCCGCCGGGCTGGTGAACACGATCACCGAGGCGATCGCGCTCGCGGAGAGCTTCGGCGCGCATCCCGTGCAGGAACTGACAGACGAGCTCGGGGCGGTGGACGCGCGCCAGCCGGCCAACCCCATCCATCTGGCCGGTTCTCCACCTCGGCGCGGCGTCACCGCTCCGGCTCTGGGCCAGCACGACGGCGCCGACTGGCTGCCCGTCCCGGCAGACCGGCGTCCCGCCTCCGCCGACCTCACCCTCACCGAACCCGCCCGCACCGACCACGCCCGCACCAACCTCGAGGATCACCGATGACCCCACTAGCCGACACTTTCGATCTCGCCCCGCTCCTCACCGCAGAGGAGCTCGGCTGGGCCGAGCGGGCGCGCAGCTTCGCCAGCGACCACCTCGCCCCCGTCGTCGACGAGGACTTCGAGAACCGGCACTTCCGGCGCGAGCTCCTTCCCGCGTTCGGCGCGGCCGGCTTCCTCGGGATGCACCTGCAGGACGACGGCTGCGCCGGCGCCGGCGCCGTCAGCTACGGCCTGGTCTGCCACGAGCTCGAAGCCGTCGACAGCGGCTGGCGCACCTTCGTCTCCGTGCAGGGATCGCTCGCGATGACGGCCATCTCCCGGTTCGGCTCCGCTGAGCAGAAGGCGCTGCTGCCCGCGATGGCTCGGGGAGAGCTGATCGGCTGCTTCGCGCTCACGGAGCCGCAGGGCGGGAGCGACCCCGCCGCGATGACGACGTTCGCGACCAGGGACGGCGACGACTGGCTGATCACCGGGCACAAGCGCTGGATCGGGCTGGCGGGCGTCGCCGATGTCGCCGTGGTCTGGGCGCGCACCGACGACGGGGTGCGCGGATTCCTGGTCGACACCGCATCCCCCGGCTTCACCGCCACCCTCATCGACAACAAGCTGTCGATGCGCACCTCCGTGCAGTACGCGGTCGACCTCGACGCCTGCCGCGTCCCCTCCTCCGCCCAGCTCCCGGACGCCATCGGCCTCTCCGCCCCGTTCACCTGCCTCAACGAGGCGCGCTTCGGCATCGTCTGGGGTGCGATGGGAGCCGCACGGAGCTGTCTGGAAGCGGCCATCGAGCGCTCCACCACGCGTCAGGTCTTCGGCGCCCCGATCGGTTCCAAGCAGCTCGTGCAGCAGCGGCTCGCCGACATGCTCGTCGAGTACGAGAAGGGGATGCTCCTCGCCCTCCACCTCGGACGACTCGAGGAACGCGGAGCGATCACGCCGGCGCAGCTCAGCGTCGGAAAGCTGAACAACGTCCGCGAGGCTCTCACGATCGCGCACTCCGCCCGCACGATCCTCGGCGGCGACGGCGTGACGGACGAGTTCCCCGTGATGCGGCACATGAACAACCTGGAGTCGGTCAGGACCTACGAGGGCACGGACGACATCCACACCCTCGTCATCGGCCGCTCGCTCACCGGGCTCTCGGCGTTCTGATGAGCGACACCGTCGTGCGGGCATCCGCTGTGGATGCGGTGGTCGGCCGCGCAGCCGGCTCAGGGTTCTCCTCGTCGTCGCTCTCCGACCGGATGCGCGCACTCACGGCTCTGGCCACCGCGCTGGAGGCTGCACGCGACGAGCTCGTCGCCATCGCGGCCGCCGAGACGCACCTCACGCCGGCACGGCTGTCCGGCGAGGTGACGCGCACCGCGAACCAGCTCCGCTTCTTCGCAGAGGTCGTCGGCGATGGCGGCTTTCTCGAGGCCGCGATCGACCACGCCGATCCGTCGACCACCCCGCCGCGCCCCGACCTCCGGCGGATGCTCCGCCCGCTCGGCGTCGTGGCCGTGTTCACCGCGTCCAACTTCCCGTTCGCCTTCTCCGTGCTCGGCAACGACACCGCCTCCGCTCTGGCCGCAGGGTGCCCTGTGGTGGTCAAGGCGCATCCGGGGCATCCACGGTTGTCCGAGCGGACCGCCGAGCTCGCCGCAGACGCCCTCGCGGCTGCCGGTGTGAGCGCCGACGCCATCGGACTGGTCGACGGCGTGGACGCGGGCGTCGAGCTGGTCAGGCACCCGCTGGTCGCCGCCGTCGCGTTCACCGGTTCGGAGCACGGAGGTCGCGCCCTGTTCGAGGTCGCGTCATCGCGTCCCGACCCCATCCCGTTCTACGGCGAGCTGGGCAGTATCAACCCCGTGGTCGTGACGGAGGCTGCGGCGAGCGAGGACGCCGCCGGACTCGCCGCAGGGCTGCTGGAGGTGGTGGCCAGGGATGCCGGCCAGTTCTGCACCAAGCCGGGGCTGGTCTTCGCGCCCGCGGACAGCGGTTTCGGACGGGCGGTGCACGACGCGCTCGCGGGAGCGGCCGCGCATCCCCTGCTGACCACCGGCATGACGCGCGCGTTCGAGCACCGCGTCGGCGACCTCTCCGCCCGCGGCGACGTCGCCGTGGCGCGCGCCGGCGGAGACGCTGACGGGCGACCGACCGTCGTCTCGGCGACCGTGGCCGCGTTCCTCGCAGACCCTGACGCGCTCATCGCCGAGTGCTTCGGCCCGCTCACCGCGATCGTGTCGTACGCGTCGGACGACGAGCTGCGGTCGGCGCTCGCACTCCTGCCGAACTCGCTCACCGCGACGATCCGGTCGGCGCAGGGCGAGGACGTCTCCGACCTCGCCGCGATCCTCGCTCCGCGGTGCGGCCGGCTGGTCTTCGGCGGCTGGCCGACCGGAGTCGCGACCGCGTGGGCGCAGCACCACGGCGGCGCGTGGCCGGCGACGACCGGCTCGCAGCACACCTCGGTCGGCGCCAGCTCGCTGCGCCGCTTCCTGACTCCCGTCGCGTACCAGAACGCCCCGGAGGCCGTGTTGCCGACCGCACTCCTCGACGCGAACCCGCTGCGCATCCCGCGTCGGGAGGACGGTCGGCTCGTGCTCGCTACGGATTCGTAGCGAGCACGACCTCCGCGACGTCGACCTTGCGCCCCTCTGTCAGGGAGAGGCTGAGGGCGTCGGCGGTGGCGATGGCCGCCCGTGCGGCGGTGCCGTCTGTGAGGGCGGCGAACTCGGGCTCCGGCTCGTTGCCGAGCAGCAGGCCGTGGAAATACGTCGTCTCCTCCTCGACGATGCCGGTGAGCCAGAGCGGAGGCACGGTGGACGGGTCGCCGTAACGGATCGCTCCGTCCGCGGCGCTCCCCGCGTATGTCTCCGCGCGCTGCGCATCCTCCTCCGCGGTGCGGTGCAGGAGGTGTGTGGTCTCCGTGCCGCCGATGCGCACGGTGACGCCTGGGTTCTTCAGGTCGATCATCACCGCGCCGAGAGTGCCCTGGATGAGCAGGTGGTGCTCCGGCCAGCGGAACGCCGAGCCGTATTCGAGCGTCGCGAACGTGTCGTTCCCGAATTCGAGCGTGATGAGCAGCATGTCGTCCTCGTCGCCGAACTCCTCGCCGCGGTGCGCGACGTTGCCACCCACCATCGTGACGGTCTGCGCCGCACCCATGATGAACTGCACCACGTCCAGCTCGTGGATGTGGTGGTACAGGTGCCCGCCGGAAAGCTCGCGCTTCTTCTTCCACGAGACGGAGGGCTTCGGCTCCTCCCAGCCGGTGCGCACCGCGCGGCAGAACAGCACCCTGCCGAGGGAGCCGTCCGCGATGAGTCGCTTGGCCAGGCGCACGCCCGCCATGAAGTTCATCACGTGACCTGCCATGAACAGCACGCCGGCCTCGGCTGCCGCATCCACCATTTCCGTGCATTCGCGGTACGACAGCGCGATGGGCTTCTCGCAGAAGATCGGCTTGCCCGCCCTCGCGGCGGCGACGACGGACGCGTGGTGCGCCCAGTTGGGAGAGGCGACGATGATCGCATCCACGTCGTCGCTCTGGCAGAGCTCCTCCGCCGACGCCGCGACCGTTGCGCCGAACTCGGTGGCGGCGGCGCCGGCGTGCTCGGGGTCGTGCACGACGGCGATGCGCGCGCCGGGGAGCTGGACGAACGCGCGCGCGAGGGCGAGCCCGAAGTAGCCTGCGCCGACGAGCCCGTAGCGGATCTCGCGCGTCTGAGGATCGGTGGATGCGGTGCTCGGGGCGGTGGCGGCGTTCGTCATATTAACAAGACGTTAGACATCAGACGTCCGACACGTCAAGCCGGCTTGCGCTTCCCGTGCCATTGTGTCTTTAATCTGCGTATGGATGCAGATAAGCCGATATGCGGACGACTCCCGGACAGCCAGTACGTCGAACTGGCTGTCGAGGTGTTCTCCATGCTCGCCGATGCGACGCGGGTGCGCATCGTCCTCGCCCTGAAGGATGCGGGCGAGCTGTCGGTCAACCACCTCGCCGACATCCTCGACAAGTCGCCGGCGGCCGTCTCCCAGCACCTCGCCAAGCTGCGACTGGCGCGCATCGTCGCCACCAGGCAGGACGGGCAGCGCGTGTTCTACCGACTGGGCAACGAGCACGCCGGCAGGCTGGTGACGGATGCGATCTTCCAGGCGGAGCACTCGCTCGGCGGCACACCGCGCCACCACCACGGCGAAGCCGAGCAGGAGGAAGCGTCGGCGTGAGCGCGGTGCACACCCACCACCACGACCACGGCCACGGCCACGACCACGACCACCCGACCGGCTTCCGCGGCTTCCTCTACGGCCTGTTCGTCCCCCACTCGCACGACGCCGCCGACTCCATCGACGATGCGCTCGAAGCGAGCACCGAAGGCGTCCGCGCCCTCAAGATCAGCCTCTTCGTGCTGCTCGGCACCACGATTCTGCAGGCGATCGTCGTCGCGTTCAGCGGTTCCGTCGCCCTCCTCGCCGACACCGTCCACAACTTCTCCGACGCCCTGACCGCCGTTCCGCTCTGGGTCGCGTTCGTGCTCGGCCGACGCGTCGCCTCCCGCCGGTACACCTACGGCTACGGCAGAGCGGAGGACCTCGCCGGGCTGTTCATCATCGCCGTCGTCGCGCTCTCCGCCGTCGTGGCAGCCTGGCAGTCGGTGGACAGGCTCATCCACCCGCATCCCCTGGCGAACCTCGGCTGGGTGATCGTCGCCGGCGTCATCGGCTTCGCCGGCAATGAGGCGGTGGCGATCTACCGCATCCGAGTGGGACGTCGCATCGGCTCCGCCGCCCTGGTCGCGGACGGCGTGCACGCCCGCATCGACGGCTTCACCTCGCTTGCGGTCGTGCTCGGCGCGGTCGGCGTGCTGCTCGGCTTCCCGCTTGCCGACCCGATCGTCGGCCTGGTCATCTCCGCGGCGATCGTCCTGCTGCTCATCGGCACCGTCCGCAGCATCGGCCGGCGCCTGCTCGACGGCATCGAGCCGGAGCTCGTCGACAGGCTCGAGCACGCGATCGAGGAGACGCCGGGGGTGGCCGCCGTCCCCCGCATCCAGTTGCGCTGGATCGGCCATCGCCTGCACGGGAGCGCCCAGCTCATCGTGGACGCGACCAGCCTGAGCGACGCCCAGCGGATCGCCGCCGCGGCGAGAGCTAACGCGCGCGCGCACCTGCCCAATCTCGACGGGCTGCAGCTGGAATTGGCGCCGGCGCCGAATCACTAGCGCAGGCCGCCTCGCGGAGTACTCTTGCCTCCTCGGGGAAGGGAGTGACGTCGGATGCGCCTGGCCTCAGCGAGACGATGGAGCGTCGCGCGCCGCGCCGGGATCGTCGCCGTCTGCGCGGTGATCGCCGCGGTGGCCCTGATCGTCGCTCCGTCGCGTGGACCGGCATCCACTGTCCGGGTGCTCGACACGCTCGCCCGCCTCGAGGGCGCAGCGCTGGACGCCTTCCTCACCGCGCACCCCGACAAACTGCTCGAACTCACCAACGCGGACGCGAAGCGTTTCCGCAGTGGCTGGTACGCGCTGCCCGCCTCCGAGAGACGGGGGCTGGAGCGGGTGATCCCCGCGTTCGTGGGGAACGCCGACGGACTGCCGTACGCGCTGCGCGACCGGGCCAACCGCCGCCAGCTCGCCACCGAGCTCGCGTCAGCAGAGCACGACGTGCGCAGCCACCCCGGAGACCGGGGCGCCGCCGTGCGCGCCAGCTCGTACGTGGCCATCCGCAACGCGCTGAGGTCGAGCGGGGGCGTCCGCCGCTACCTGGTCGAGTTCATCCCGAACGCGCAGCCGACCGCGGCGATCTCGGTCGGCGACCCCGACACCGCCGACGTCGTCACCTGGGCCGTGCCGGGGATGGGGACGTACACGACGGACATGCAGCTCTGGACGCTGGCCGCGCAGAACATCTGGAACGCGCAGGGCGAAGCCGGCGCATCGAAGGACCGTTCGGTGATCGCGTGGATGGGATACGCGGCGCCTCCCGTGGGAATCGACGCCGCGCTCGGGGACTACGCCGCGAACGGAGCTCCCCTGCTGATCGAGGCGATCAGGGGGCTGAGCGCCGCACGGTTCGGGCGCGTTCCGACGCTCAACGTCGTCGCGCACTCCTATGGAACGACGATGGCCGCCGACGCCCTCGCTGACGCCGACCTGGGGGTCACCGCCTTCGTGATGCTCGGGTCCGCCGGGATCGAGGAGCGCATCCCGACCGCCGGCGACCTGCACGCCCGTGCCGTCTACGCGGCGGAGGCTGCCTCGGACACCGAGGCCCGGCTCGGGCGGGCGAGCAGGTTCGACCCGCGAGCGCCCGGTTTCGGAGCCCGCGTGCTGCCCGCCGACGGCGACGCCAAGACGGGCCTGCTGCCGGTGACCGGCCACGCCCCCATCCTGCACTCCTCGTGGAACGACGACATCACCTCCACCGCGTGGACCAGGATCGCGCCTGAGCGGGTGCGGGCTGCGCTCTACCGTGACCACATGGCCCAGCACGGCTACCTGGATGCGGGAACGCAGTCGCTCGCCGAGGTGGCCGTCGCGACGACGGTGCCTCCCCTGTCCGTGCTGTACACGGTCGCAGCCAAGTGACGGCCGGCGTCAGGGATCGCCTCGGGTCCGGCGCCGCTCCTCGAAGTCCAGCAGCCGCTGCTGCGAGTCGGCATACGACGTCGCAGCCGGGACGGCGCGGCCGTCCCGCACCGCCGCGGCGACCTCCACGGCCGCATCGATCGCGACGCGATACGGGAGCGATCCCGTGCTGACCCTCCGCACCCCGAGGCCGCCGAGCTCGTGCAGCGTGAGACCGGGCACGACGAGCACGTTGAGCGGAAGCGGGATGGCGGAAGCGAGCTGTTCCAGCGTCGCCGGGTCCGTCGCGCCCGGCACGAAGATGCCGTCGGCCCCCGCATCCACGTAGGCCTTCGCCCTGTCGAGCACCGCGGGCACGGTGGCGTCCTGCCCGAACCAGTACGAGTCGATCCTGGCGTTCACGAACACCCCGGGCGCCGCGCCGCGGATCGCCGCGATCTTCGCCGCCGCGAGGCGCGGGTCGACAAGCCGCCCGTCGGCCGAGTCCTCGATGTTCACCCCGGCGACGCCGAGGCCCGCCACGAACGCGCCGACCTCGGCGGGGTCCTGGCTGTAGCCGTCCTCGATGTCGGCCGAGACCGGCACGGGCAGCGCGATCAGCGTCGTGACGAGCGCGACCGTCGCATCCCGGCTGGCCCCTCCCGCATCCGGTCGGCCCGTGGATGCGTTGACCCCGAAACTCGTCGTGCCGACGGCCGGAAAGCCCGCCGCGACGAACGCGAGCGCAGAGCCGACATCCCACGCATTCGGAAGCAACAGAGGCACATCGCCGTGGTGCAGTTCGGAAAACGTCATGGCACCCCTTTCCACGAGTGAGGCTACGCCTCGCGGGACTCTGGCGGGGCTCTGCCTGCAGCGAGGTGCGGGGGTATTGACGTTCCACTTGTTTTTTGCAAGTGTTAGGACTGTTCAGACACCACACCAACGCAAGGAGACCACCATGACCGGGATGTTCGTCAACCTGCCCGTGACCGACCTGGAGCGCGCGAAGGCGTTCTACGAGGCGATCGGGTTCCGCATCAACCCGCTGTTCACCGACCACAACGCCGCCTGCGTCGTCGTGGAGGAGGACCACAGCTACTTCATGATCCTGGTGCGCGACTACTTCCAGACCTTCACCGACCTGCCGATCGGCAACCCGGCAGAGGCCCCGTCCGTCTCCACGGCGATCTTCGTCGACAGCCGCGCAGACGTCGACAAGGCGGTCGAAGACGGGCTCGCCGCAGGAGGCTCAGAGGGTCGCCCCGCCGCGGACTACGGCTTCATGTACCAGCGCCAGCTCTCCGACCCGGACGGCAACCTCCTCGAGTTCGGCTGGATGGACCCCGTCGCCGCCAGCCAGGGCCCAGAGGCGTTCGCGAACCAGCAGCAGGCCTGAGGCCCGATGGCCGCACGCGACTACGGACAGTACTGCAGCGTCACCCGCGCTCTGGAGCTGATCGGCGAGCGCTGGGCACTGCTGATCGTCCGCGATCTGCTGGTCGGGCCGCGGCGCTACGGCGAACTGGCCGCCGGTCTTCCGCGCATCCCGAGCAACGTGCTCGCCGCACGGCTCAAGGAGCTGCAGGAGGCCGGGATCATCCGCCGTGCGCCGCGGTCGCGCATCATCGTCTACGAGCTGACGCCGTACGGCCGCGAGCTCGAACCGGTGGTGCTCGCCCTCGGCGCCTGGGGGTTCAAGGCGATGGGCGACCCGCGCGATGAGCAGATCGTGACGCCGGACTCGATGACCATCACGCTTCGCACCGCGTTCCGCCCTGCGGTGGCGGAGAGCCTGCCCGCCACGGGATACGCGGCCAGATTCGGCCAGGCCGAACTGCTCATCCGCGTCGACGGCTCCGCCCTGGATGTGCGTCGCGGGGACGGACCGGCCGACCTCGCCTTCGCGGCGGGGCCGGACATCCATCGCCTGATCTCGGGAGAGCTTCGCCCCGAGCTGGCCATCGCGACGGGCGTCGTCGAGGTGCTGCGCGGGCCGGGCGACCTCCTCGACCGCTTCGCGGACACGTTCCACCTGGCTGCCTGACCGGCCCTTGCCGCGAGCCCCTCCCGTCCGCGACGATGGACGGGTCAGAAGAGCGGACAGGGGGTGCGTGATCTCGAGCGAGCCGCGGCCGGACGATCCTTGGCCGCCCGACATGCGGATGACCATCGAGGACCGGCCGAGCGCGCTCCTGGAGCTGCTCTGAATCCGGGAGGCGCACGGATTGCAGCCGCACGGCGACGACCTGCCTCCGCTGCTCTCCGACCCGCCGGCCCTCGTCGTGGATGCGCAGGTCGACGCCGCGACACGCGTGGAGTGGGAGCGCGGGTGGCCGCAGCTCTGGCAGGACGCGCTCACCCACGCCGGCGCCGACCAGGATCCTGCGCTCTTCGACCGGCTGCTCCACACGGCGGACGGGTCGAGCGAGCGCGCTGAGCTTCTCCGCCAGGTGACAGGGCCGTACTGGAGCGACCTGTTCGGCACGACGGCGTCCGAGGGCGACGCCTCCAGCGGGTCGTACGGCGACTGGCTGGACCGAGGGACGGCCGCCTATCTCGCCGCCATGCCCACCAGCTACGAGGAGCAACCGGAGCGCCGCGACCTGCCGGCGCTCATCCCCGCCTGGCGGAGAGGGCTGACGAAGATCGTGGTCATTCCGTGCACGGGCGACGTCACCCGCACCGTGGGCGGGAACGCACTGCTGGTCACAGCGGGGACGCGCGCCGACAGCGGCCGGTACAGGAGGGCGCTCGGCGCGTTCGGCTGACGGGGGCCGACGCTCGCGCGAAGACGCCGCTCACGTCAACCCCGGTAGGCTTTCGGGAAGCTTGCAACTGGGGAGGCCGGATGGTGGATCGCACGGGAACGAACCTGCCCGCCGTCGGCGAGTACAACCAGACCGTCGTGCTCGACGCCATCCGCCGGAGGCCTGAGGGCATCACCCGATCCGAGCTGGCGTCGCTCACCGGCCTCAGCGGAATGACCGTCACCAAGGTGTGCCGACGACTGCTGGATGCGGGACTCGTCGATGAGCACGGCACCCGGATGAGCGGGCCCGGCAAACCTGCCGCCGTCGTCAAGCTGAATCCCGGCGGAGGGTTCGCCGTCGGCGTGCACATCGACCCGGCAGCCGTCACCTACGTGCTCGTCGACCTGTCCGGCACCGTCCGCGACCACTCGCGCACCGGCACCCCGACCGCCGGCGATCCGAGTGCCGTGATCACCGAAATGGCGGACGCGATCGAGGCGCTCATCGCGGGGTCGGCCGTCGACCGGTCGCGCATCCTCGGCATCGGGATCGCGTCGCCGGGGCCGATCAACGTCGAGGACGGCGTCGTCCTCAACCCGCCGATGATGCCCAACTGGCATCGCGTCGCCCTCCGGCGATCGCTCTCGGAGGCTACTGGACTGCCGGTGCTGCTCGAGAAGGACGCCACCGCCGCCGTCGTCGCCGAGCTGTGGTTCGCCGAGCCAGGCAGCAGCAGGGACTTCGCGTTCATGTACTACGGCACCGGCCTCGGCACCGGCCTGTCCGTGTCCGGCGAGGTCGTGCGCGGCATCAGCTCGAACGCGGGCGACGCCGGGCACATCACCGTCGACCCCGACGGCCCGATCTGCACCTGCGGGCGCCGAGGCTGCGTCGGTTACATCACCGTGCCGCGCGCCCTCGTGGAGCGGGCGGTTCTGGACGGCGTCCTCTCCGCCGGCGAGGCGGGCAACCCGGACGACATGGACGACGTGGATGCGGCGTTCACCCGGCTGGCCACCCTCGCCTCAACGGGAAACAGGGACGCAGAGACGATCCTGACCGACGCCGCCCGTTCGCTGGCACGCGCCGTCGTGGTGATCGTCAACCTTCTCGACATCGACGAGGTCATCTTCGGCGGCCCGTTCTGGGCCCGCATCTCGCCGACCATCCTGGCCGCGCTTCCGGATGCGGTGCGCTCCGATCCCGCGCTGATCCCCCCGCATCCCCTGCGGTTCGCGCAGTCGGCGATCCCCGTGGACGTGGCGGCGGTGGGAGCGGCGACCCTGGTGCTCGACAACACGTTCTCTCCTCGTCCTTCCGCGCTACTGCTGGCAGCCGACTGAGTCCAGGATGTTTGTCCTCACATAGTGTTGCGGGCAATTAGAAAATATGATTTGCTAATTCCTGCCGCGGCGATCGGCTCTCGATCCACCCGCCGGTGATACCCGTCCATTCCAACCCGAAGGCACTCTCCGAACCCCCGTGCCCGAGGGGTCAATGTCGACCCGTCCAGCGGTGCCGCTGGACGTTTTCTGGAAGGAAAACATGAGCAACACAGTCAGGCGCATCCGCTTCGCGGGTGCCGTCGTCGCGGCGGCGGCCAGCATCGCCGTCCTCGCCGCGTGCTCGTCCCCCGCACCGTCCGGTGACGCATCAGCCGCCTCCTGCGAGCCGGCGAAGGGCAAGGTCACCATCCAGTACTGGAACACGGTTCCCGGCATGGACCAGGTGGTCGCACTCTGGAACAAGAAGAACCCGGACATCCAGGTCCAGACCAAGAACATCTCCAACGACCAGTACGGCACGCTCGGCAACGCGCTCAAGGCAGGCAAGGCGCCAGAGCTCGCGCAGATCGGCTACGACGAACTGCCCGACCTGCGCACGCAGGACGCCTTCGTCGACGTCTCGGCGTGCAAGGCGGCCGTGGACGCGAAAGACAAGTTCGTGCCGTGGACCTGGTCGCAGGCGAGCTTCGGCGGCACCGGCGTCTTCGCCTTCCCGCAGGACACCGGCCCGATGGCGCTCTACGTCCGCAGCGACATCTTCAGCCAGCACGGCCTCGCGGTCCCCACGACATGGGACGAGTACGCGGCCGACGCGCAGAAGCTGCACGCGGCGGACCCGAACCTCAGCATCACGTTCTTCGACCCGAACAACGCCGAGTGGTTCAACGGCCTGCTCTGGCAGAACAGCGCCGACATGTACAAGTACTCCGGCGACAAGTGGCACGTGACGGTCGAGTCGGACAAGAGCAAGCAGGTCGCCGACTACTGGCAGAAGCTCATCGACGCCAAGCTCGTCCGCACCGACCTCGCCAACGGGTCCACCCCGATGTACGCCGCGTACCAGCAGAACCAGGTCGCCAGCTACGTCGGCGCGGCCTGGGGCTACAGCATGTTCCGCGACAACCTGCCCGACCAGGCAGGCAAGTGGTCGATCGTGCCCATGCCGACCTGGGGGTCGAGCCCCGCATCCGGTGACTGGGGCGGCTCGACCGTCGCGTTCATGAAGGGCAACACGCACCTCTACGAGTCGGTGAAGTTCAACGAGTGGCTGAACTCCGACCCCGAGGCGCTCGCCCTCGAGAACAAGCTCGGCGGCCTCTACCCGGCAGCCGTCGCCGGTTCGAAGCTCCCTGCACTGTCCGAAGGCGTCCCGTACTACAACAACGAGAAGATCTTCGACGTGTTCGCCGACTCCTCGAAGAACATCGACACCAGCTTCACCTGGGGGCCGACCCAGAAGACCGTGAACCTGGCACTGCAGGACGCGATGGCCAAGGCCGCCGCGGGCAGCGGCACGCTGAACGACGCGCTCGCCGCCGCCCAGGCCGCAGCCCTCAAGTCCATGAAGGACCAGGCGATCCCGGCTGTGGCGGGCAACTGAACATCGCATGACTGACATCGCAACCCGCGCGACCCGCGTGGTGGCAGCATCAG
>NZ_JBIWKN010000004.1:6740-64933 GCF_044765685.1 Leifsonia sp. NPDC102414 | reverse complement strand
CAAGTCCATGAAGGACCAGGCGATCCCGGCTGTGGCGGGCAACTGAACATCGCATGACTGACATCGCAACCCGCGCGACCCGCGTGGTGGCAGCATCAGGGAGCCGTCGCCGTCCCAACGGCGGCGGCCCCCGGGTGGGCACCATCGTCGCGTTCCTCGTCCCGTTCTTCCTGCCGTTCGTGCTGTTCTACCTCGTACCGATCTGTTACGCGATCTGGCAGAGCTTCCTCGTCGTCCGCCGCACCGGCGGCCAGTACGGAACGTCGTACACGACCTTCGGCGGCTTCGAGCAGTACGTCCAGGTCTTCCAGAACACCGAATTCTGGGCGAGCATCGGCCGCATCGCGCTGTTCGGCATCGTTCAGGTGCCCGTGATGCTGTTCGTCGCGCTCATCATGGCGCTGCTGCTCGACACCCCGCTGCTCAAACTGAAGTCGTTCTTCCGCATCTCGGCGTTCATGCCGTACGCGGTGCCAGGCGTCATCGCGGCGATCATGTGGTCGTTCCTCTACTCGCCGCAGCTCAGCCCCGTCGTCGACATGCTTAAGGCGATCGGCCTCCAGCCCGACTTCCTCGGCCCAGGCGCCGTGCTCTGGTCTGCGGCGAACGTCTCCACCTGGCTGTGGACCGGATACAACATGCTGATCATGTTCTCCGCCCTGCAGTCCATCCCGCAGGAGCTCTACGAGGCCGCGAAGCTCGACGGCGCATCCAACTGGGCCATCGCCTGGCAGATCAAGGTGCCGATCATCGCGCCGTCGATCATCCTGACCACCGTGTTCTCGATCATCGGAACGCTCCAGTTGTATGCCGAGCCCGCCGTGCTGCGGCAGATCTCCTCGAACATCTCCAGCACCTTCACCCCGAACATGCTCGCCTACGCGGTCGCCTCAGGGAACAACTATCAGCAGGCCGCGGCGATCTCCGTCGTCATCGCCCTCATCACCTTCGTGTTGAGCTTCGGCTTCATGCGACTGACCTCGAAGAAGGCGGGACTGTGAGCACACCGACCTCGATCCGCGAAAGCCGCGTCAGCCGCACGGCGGCGATGGCGCTGATGTTCCTCCTCGCCATCTACTTCCTGCTGCCGATCTACTTCCTGATCGTGGCGGCGACCAAACCCCAGGGCGACCTCGCCTCCACGTTCGGCCTGTGGTTCTCCCACTTCGATCTCTTCGCGAACCTCGGAACCCTGTTCGGGCGCAGCAACGGCATCTTCGGACAGTGGGCGATCAACAGCGTCATCTACGCGGTGCTCGGCGCCGCGGTCGGCACGCTGATCTCGGCACTCTGCGGGTATGCGCTCGCCAAGTTCCGGTTCCGTGGCCGCGAGTTCCTGTTCTCGGTGATCCTCGGCGGCGTGCTCGTGCCGACGACCGCGCTGGCGCTCCCGCTGTTCCTGTTGTTCTCCGCCACGGGGATCGTGAACACCTACCTCGCGGTCTTCCTGCCAAGCATCGTCAGCCCGTTCGGCGTCTACCTGGCCAGGATCTTCACGGCCGCCGCCGTGCCGGAGGAGATCATCGAGTCCGCGCGTCTCGACGGCGCCGGCGAGTTCCGCACCTTCTTCTCCGTGGCGTTCAAGCTGATGACGCCGTCGCTGGTGACCATCTTCCTGTTCCAGTTCGTCGGGATCTGGAACAACTTCTTCCTGCCCATGGTCATGCTGCAGAAGGAGTCGCTCTTCCCGATCACCCTCGGCCTCTACGAGTGGAACGGGCAGACCGCCCGCGTCTCGCTCCTCCAGGAGTCCGTCATCACCGGATCGCTCGTGTCGATCGTCCCCGTGATCATCGTGTTCATCCTGCTCCAGCGGTTCTGGCGCACCGGTCTCGCCTCCGGCTCGCTCAAGTAGCGCAGAACCTCCCGCTCGTCCCCCGTCTCCTCCCGCACCAGAAGGTCCCCCATCGCTATGCAGAACTCCGCCGTCTTCGTTCCCCATTTCCACTGGGACCGGGAATGGTACGAGCCGTTCCAGGTGTTCAGGCACCGGCTCGTCGCCGCACTCGACACGGTGCTGGAGACAGCAGAGGCGGATGCGGGCTTCCGCTTCACGGTCGACGGCCAGATGGCGGCCATCGAGGACTACCTGGAGATGCGCCCGGAGAACCGCGGGCGCGTCACCGCCCTCGTCGCGAACGGTCAGCTCGCGATCGGGCCCTGGCTGATCCTGCTCGACGAGTTCCTCTGCTCGGGTGAGACCATCGTGCGCAACCTGCAGATGGGGTGGGCGGCCGCGAGCGACCTCGGCGGCTCGATGCCCATCGGCTATCTCCCCGACATGTTCGGCCATGTGGCCCAGATGCCGCAGATCCTCGCACGGGCGGGCATCGAGCACGCCGCCCTGTGGCGCGGCGTCCCCGGTTCCGTCGACGGGCACGCCTTCCGCTGGCGGGCGCCGGACGGGTCGGAGGTGCGCACCGAGTTCCTCTTCGACGGCTACGACAACGGGCTCGACGTGCTGCTCGTCCCCGACCAGATCGGACGGGCGCTCGGCGACTACGCCGAGATGACCGTCGAGCGCTGGGGCAACGACCCCGTCCTCGCGATGGCGGGCACGGACCACAACGCGCCGGACCCGCAGCTCGCCGCCTGGCTGCGCCGTGCATCCAGCGCGGAGCGGGCGATCACCGTCGCGACGCTGGACGAGTACATCCGCAGCCACGTGCGCGACGAGGTCTCGGCCGTCGTCGACGGCGAACTGCGCAGCCACGTGCGCGGCAACATCCTGCCCGGCGTGCTCTCGGTGCGGCTCGCGCTCAAGCAGCGGATGGCCGTGGCCGAGCGCACGATCGACCACGCGGAGCGCATCAACGCGCTGTGGTCGGAGCGCGACGACACCCCGTTCCTGTCGCTCGCCTGGCACAAGATCATCGAGTCGACCGCGCACGACTCCGTCGTCGGCTCCGGCACCGACGAGACGTCCGACCAGGTCGAGGCCAGACTCTCCGAGGCGACGCACGCGGCACGCGCCGTCCGGGATGCGGCGATCGCCCAGCCCGCCGCGGCCGTCCCGAGCGACGGCTACCTCGTCGCGAACACTCTGCCGACCCCGCGCACGATCCTGGTGGAGGTCGACGTGATCGCCCCGGCGGACGGGGCGGTGCTCACGGCGACCGCGGCCGACGGGTCCACGCATCCCGTGCAGGTGACGTCGGAGGCGCCGACGGTGCTCAGCGACGAGCTGATGGATGCGAGCCGGCTCGAGCGCGTGCTCCGCCGCATCCACCGCCGTGAGCTGTTCGGCAGGCTGATCGACCACTACGACCTCAGCGCAGGCTCGCTCGTCTTCCACCTCGCCGAGGTGCCGACCACCGCAGAGTTCGATCTGCTGGTGCTCCGCAAGGAGGTCGCTGCGGCGGCAGCAGCACACCAGGGCGAGTGGCGCGTGCTGACTCTGGAGGAGGCGCGGGCCACCGCGCTCGTGCCGGTGAGCGTGCCTGCGTCCGGGCTGGCCTCCTTCCGCATCGTCCAGGGAGAAGCCGAGAACGCTCCCGTCCCCGAAACACCCGCGACCGCCACAGGCGCGACACTCTCGAACGGCATCGTCTCGGCGACCGTCGCCATCGACGGCACCCTGGAGGTCGTCGGAACCGACGGAACGGTGCTGCGCGGTGTCGGTCGCCTGGTCGACGGCGGCGACCGCGGAGACAGCTACAACTACGCCCCGCCCGCTCACGACTTCCTGGTCGACTCCCCGACGGAGATCTCCGTCGAACGGCTCGAAGACGGCCCTCTGCGCTCCAGGATGCTCGTGAGCAGGGTGTACCACTGGCCCACCGCGCTCTCCTCCGACCGCGACCGACGCGACGATTCCACGGAGCCGACCACGGTCGAGACCCTGGTCGAGGTGCGCGCAGGCGAGCCGTTCGTGCGCGTCTCCACGTCGTTCCTGAACCGGTCGGCCGACCACCGGCTGCGCTTCCACGTCCCGCTGCCGGAGCCCGTGGAATCGTCGTCGTCCGCCGGGCAGTTCTCCGTCACCGAGCGTGGTCTCACGGCGGAGGGCGGCTGGGGCGAGTTCCCGCTCCCCACCTTCCCGGCGAGCGAGTTCGTGTCGGCCGGCGCAGCCACGGTGCTCCTCGACCACACCTCGGAGTACGAGGTGGTCGGCGACGGCGCGGAGCTCGCGATCACGCTGCTGCGCGCCGTCGGCTCGATCAGCGTCAACATCCATCCGCTCCGCGACGAACCGGCGGCCACCGAGATCGCGGCGCCCGGAGCGCAGGACCTGGGCGTTCGCATCCAGAACCGATTCGCCATCGCGCCGTCGGCGTCCGGCTGGAGCGGAGTGGATGCTGTCGCTCTCGCCGACGAGTTCCGCAACGACGCTCTGGTGACGCGCGGCACCGCCCCAGCAGGGTCGGCGCTTCCCGTGGCCGCGACCGGCATCTCGGTCGACGGCGCAGGCGTGCAGGTGTCGAGCATCCGCCGGGTGGATGCCGGCACGGAGCTTCGTCTCGTCGCCATGACGGACGCGGGCTCGACGGTCATGGTGTCCGGGCCGTTCACCGACGTCGCCACGGTCGACCTGCTCGGCCGCGTCCTCTCCTCCGAAGCGGTCTCCGGTGCGGTCGAGCTCACGCTCGGGCCGTGGGAGCTGCGCACCATCGTCGTCCGCTGACCAGCGAGAGCAGCCGCACCGTGAACACTCCCCTGCACCCCTCCGACCCGCATCTGTCCGACACCGCGCCAGGCCGGGGTGCGCGCAGCGCGCCGCGGTCCTGGCTGCACACCGATGCCCCCGCGCTCTGCCTCGACGGCGACTGGGCGTTCCGGCTCTCCCCCACCGCCGCCGTCTCCGAGGACATCGCAGCGACCGACTTCGACGACTCCGGCTGGGACAGCTTGCCGGTGCCGTCGCACTGGGTGCTGCACGGCGACGGCGCATACGGCAGACCGATCTACACCAACGTGCAGTACCCGTTCCCGATCGACCCGCCGCACGTCCCCGACGAGAACCCCACCGGCGACCACCGCCGCCGCTTCACCCTGCCAGACACGTTCGCCGACGCCGGACGGGTGCTGCTGCGGTTCGACGGGGTCGAGTCGATGTACAAGGTGTGGGTCAACGGGGCAGAGGTCGGCGTCGGCACCGGGTCGCGGCTGGCGCAGGAGTTCGACGTCACCGACCTCGTGCATCCCGGCGAGAACCTGATCGTGGTGCGGGTGCACCAGTGGTCAGCCGCGTCGTATCTGGAGGACCAGGACCAGTGGTGGCTGCCCGGCATCTTCCGCAGCGTCACCCTCCTCGCCCGCCCCACCGGCGGCATCGACGACGTCTGGCTGCGCACAGGGTGGCACGGCGGCCTCGGCACCATCCGCCCCGAGCTGACCGCTGACCCGTCGGCGTATCCGGTGACCCTGCGCATCCCCGAGCTGGGCGTGGAGACCGTCTGGGCGACTCCCGACGATCTGGTGGAGTCGGTGGTGGATGCGGCAGAGCCCTGGTCAGCCGAATTGCCGCGGCTCTACGACGCGACCGTGTCGAACGCCGCAGAGACGATCAGCCTCCGCCTCGGTTTCCGCACGGTGGAGATCGTCGGCGACCGGTTCCTCGTGAACGGCCGCCGCGTCGTCTTCCACGGCATGAACCGGCACGAAACGCACCCGGTGCGCGGCCGCGTCTTCGACGAGGAGCACGCCCGCGCCGACCTGGCCAGGATGAAGCGGTTCAACGTCAACGCCATCCGCACCAGCCACTACCCGCCCCATCCCCGCCTCCTCGACCTCGCCGACGAACTGGGCTTCTGGGTCATCGACGAGTGCGACCTCGAGACCCACGGCTTCGACAAGCTCGGCTGGGAGGGCAACCCGAGCGACGACCCGCGCTGGCGCGCGGCGTACCTCGACCGCATCCAGCGCACCGTCGAGCGCGACAAGAACCACCCCAGCATCGTGATCTGGTCGCTCGGCAACGAAGCGGGCACCGGCAGCAACCTCGCCGCGATGGCGGCCTGGGTGCACGACCGCGACCCCGGCCGACCTGTGCACTACGAGGGCGACCATGCCGGGGAGTACACCGACGTGTACTCCCGGATGTACTCCTCGATCGCCGAGACCACCGCGATCGGCACCGACGGATCGCAGGCGCCGCTCCTGAACTGCACGCCGGGCGAGGGTGCGCGCCAGCGGACGAAGCCGTTCCTGCTCTGCGAGTACGCGCACGCGATGGGGAACGGCCCTGGCGCCCTCGACCAGTACGAAGCGCTCACCCGTGACTTCCCCCGCCTGCACGGCGGGTTCGTCTGGGAATGGCGAGACCACGGCATCCTCACCACCACCGACGACGGCACCCCCTTCTACGCCTACGGCGGCGACTTCGGCGAGGTCATCCACGACGGCAACTTCGTCATGGACGGCATGATCCTCAGCGACGACACCCCCATGCCCAGCCTGCACGAGTTCGCCGCCGTGGTGCAGCCGATCCGGTTCACTGTCGACGGCGACGCCCTCGCCATCGAGAACGCACGGCACTCGGCCGACACGTCCGACTTGCGCTTCCTCTGGCGGGCGGAGCAGGACGGCCAGGTCGTCGCATCCGGTGTCCTCTCCGTGGATCCGCTCGCCGCGGGCGACAGGGCCGTGCTGCCGCTGCCCACCGCGCAGGTGGTCAGGAACGCGGAGACCTGGCTGACGGTGGAGGCGGTGCTCTCCTCCCCGACGAGTTGGGCGAAGGAGGGACACGTCGTCGCTTCGGTGCAGGTGGACAGGTCGCGCCCGCATCCACCCGTGGAGCCGATGCGCCGGGTGTCGGAGTGGCGGCCGAGCACGGGGACGCTGAGCCTCGGCCAAGCGGACTTCGAGCGCGGCGCCCTGGTGCGCCTGGCTGGACGCGACCTCTCCGGGCCCGCACTCGAACTGTTCCGCGCTCCGACCGACAACGACGAGGGCGGTTCCGACGACGTCGACGGCAGCGACGCGAGCATCCCCGGCGTCTCGAACGCCGAGTTGTGGCGCCGCCAGGGGCTCGACCGCCTGACCACGCGCATCCAGTCGGTGGAGGCGGCGGACGGTGCGCTTCGCACCATCGCACGCGTCGCGCCGGCGGACTCCGCGCGCTGGGTGACGCTGGAAACGGTCTGGACGCTCACCGACGACGGCCTCGACCTTCGCATCGAGATCGAGCCGTCCCGGGGATGGGACACGGTGTGGCCGCGAATCGGCGTGTCCTTCGAGCTGCCGGATGCGGCGACCCCCGTCGACGGCGCCGACTGGTTCGGCCTCGGCCCGCTGGAGTCGTACCCGGACAGCATGGCCGCCGCCCGCGTCGGCCGCTTCTCCGCGACGGTGGACGAGCTGAACGTCCCATACGCCCGCCCGCAGGAGACCGGGCACCGCTCCGCGTTCCGGCAGCTGACCCTGACAGGAGCAGGAGACCCGATCCTGAACCTGACGGCGATCCCGGATGCGGCAGGGCGCCTCCCCGGCTTCACCCTGGGCAGGCACACGCCCCAGCAGCTCGCCGCTGCGCGCCACCCGCACGAGCTGCCGGCGACGACGAGCGTGCGGCTTATCGTGGACGCTGCGCAGCACGGTCTGGGCTCGCGTGCGTGCGGGCCGGATGTGTGGCCTGCGTACTCGCTGCGTCCGGAGGCGCGCACGATCAGGCTGCGGCTGCGGGATGCGCGCGGGCTCGGAGCATCCGCCTAGGCTGATCCCCATGCCGCACCGCGAATCCGGACGCCTCAGCCTCCTCGGCTCCGATCTGTACTACGAGATCGACGGCGACGCCGACGGCGCCCCCGTGCTCTTCCTGCACGGCGGCTTCTGCTCGCTCGAGTCTTTGCGCGCCCCGTCGGACGCGCTGGTCCCCGACCATCGGGTGCACGCGTTCGAACGCCCAGGCCACGGCCGCTCCGCCGACATCGACGAGGAGTACAGCTACGAGCGCGGCGTCGCAGAGGTGGTCGCCTACCTCGACGCGCAGGGCCTTCCGGCAGTGGAGGTGGTCGGCTACAGCGACGGAGCGATCATCGGGCTCATGCTCGCCATCGCGCATCCGGAGCGCGTGCGCTCGCTCGTGGCCATCAGCGCCAACCTGGATCCGTCCGGCTTCGCCACCGCGCCCGAGAGCGATGGCATCCCCGTGCTGTCGGCGCTCGCCCCTGCTGCCCGGCCGGACGCGGAGTCCGCCGCAGAGCCCGACGCGGAACGCGAGCACTACGAGCGCCTGTCGCCGGACGGCCCAGAGCACGCGGATGCGGTGCTGGCCAAGCTCTTCCGGCTCTGGACCAGCGAGCCGCACCTGCGCCCGGCCGACCTGGCGGGCATCACTGCCCGCGTGCTCGTCATGGCGGGCGACCGCGACTCCATCCGGCCCGACCACAGCGTGCTGATCGCGTCGTCGATCCCCGGCGCACAGCTCTGCATCGTGCCAGGCGCGAGCCACGGCCTGATCGCCGAGAAGCCCGCGTTCGTCAGCTCGGTCGTCCGCGACTTCCTCGGCTGAAGCAACCGGACCTAAGGCGGCACGAACCGAGGCGCGCTCAGACCCGGGATCGCCGCAGCAGCCAGACGAAGTACGGCGCACCGACCAGCGCGATCATGAGCCCGGCGGGAAGCTGCGATGGCGCGATCAGCGTGCGCCCCAGCGTGTCAGCGACGCACACCAGCAGCCCGCCGATCACCATCGAGACCGGGATGCTCCTTCCGTGCCTCGCCCCGACCAGCGAGCGCGCGAGGTGCGGCGCGATCAGGCCGACGAAGCCGACGACGCCGACCGCGACGACGCTGACGGCGGCGAGCACGGCGGCGATCGCGAGCACGAAGAGCCGGGTGCGTTCCAGCCTCACCCCCAGGATGCGCGGGGTGTCGTCGTCCACGGCCAGCAGGTCGAGCCTGTGCCGGAACGCGAAGAGCACGGGGACCGCCAGCACGAGCACGATGGCGACGGGCAGAACGTCGGGTAGCGTGCGGCCGTACGTCGTCCCGGAGAGCCAGGTGAGGATGCGCGGCGTCTCCCAGGGGTCGGAGCGCAGCAGCAGGAAGGTGGTGATCGCGCTCAGCCCGTAACCGCAGCCGATGCCGACCAGCACGAACCGGTCGGGCAGGAGCCCGCCGCGCCAGGCCAGGCCGGCGACCAGCGCGAACGTACCGAGCCCCAGCGCGACGGCCAGCGCGATCAGCAGCGGGCGCCCGCCGGAGATGCCGGACGTCACCACGATGACCGCGCCCAGCCCCGCGCCCGCTGTGATGCCCAGGATGCCCGGTTCGGCCAGCGGGTTGCGGACGGTTCCCTGCACCACGCATCCGGCAAGCGCCAGCGCCGCTCCCGCGAGCACGGCGGAGAGCACCCGCGGCAGGCGCTCGTCGAACGCCCGGCCGATGAGGTCGGGCGCGACCCCCTGCATCCACTGGACAACGTCACCGGTGCGCAGCCACAGGCTCCCGGCGAGCAGGCCGACGACGGCCGCCACGACAACCAGCACAGCGCCGATGGTCAGCACGAGAACGAACCGGCGGCGGGTGCGCAGCGCGACGTGAGCGTGCTGCGGCTGGCGCACCGAGCCGGAGTCGCGGAGCCGCAGCGCGAGCACGACGATCAGCACGGCGCCCAGCACCGCGGTCGGCACACCGGTGGGGATGGCCGCGGCGCCCTCCGCGCCCAGCAGCGCGCGCAGCCCGGCGTCGGCGAGGAGGATGAGCAGCGCGCCGACCAGCCCGGAGACCGGCAGCAGGATGGCGTGACGGTTCACGGCGTGCACGCGACCGGCGATCAGTCGAGCGAGCACCGGCGCCCCGAGACCGACGAACGCGATGGGACCGGCGAGGGTCACGGACACGCTCGTCAGCAGGACGGCGAACAGGACGGCGCCGATCCTCGTCGAGCGGACAGGGACGCCGAGGGAGGCGGCGGTGTCGTCTCCGAGCCGGAGCGCATCCAGCCTGCGGGAGAGCAGCAGCGCGGCGGCCAGCACCACCACGATCAGCGGCGCAGCGCGCACCGAGGCGTCCAGGTTCAGCTGGGCGAGCGAGCCGCTGCCCCAGGCGAACAGGCCGGTGGTGTTCTCCTTGAAAAGGATGAGCAGCATGGCGGTCGCCGCATCCAGAGCCATCGCGATCGCGGAACCGGCCAGGATGAGCCGCGTGGTCGACGTTCCGGATGCGCGCCCGGCGAGCCCGAGGACCACCGCGGCGGCGACCAGCCCTCCGACGAACGCGACCCCGCCGGACGCCCACAGCGGAACCGCGAGCCCGAACGCCGCCACGAGCGACAGCGCGAAGTACGAACCGGCCGTGACGGCGAGCGTGTCCGGCGAGGCGAGCACGTTGCGGGTGACGGACTGCAGCAGCGCACCGGCCACGCCGAGCGCGAAGCCGACGGCCACTCCGGCGAACAGCCTGGGCAGCCGCGATCCGGTCAGCACGTCGCCGACCGCGACGCCGCCGACCGTCTCGCGGGCGCCAGTGGCGTAGCGCAGCAGATCCCAGACGCCGATGCCGGACGTCCCCTGCGTCAGGTGCCACATCCCCACGAGCACGACGACGAGCAGCAGGACGACGAGCATGATCGCTCCGGATGCGCCGCGGAGGCCGCGGCCGGGGAGGGGTCGCTCCCCGGCCGCATCCGGTGCGGCCTCGCGCCGGGGCGCCTCGGCCTGTGCCGCCTCGCTCACCCCGCGATGGCGTCGACGTACGCGTCGATGGCCTGCTCGTTCGAGAGCGGTCCGCCAGCGCCCCAGACGCCGGACGGGAACGCGTGCGCCCTGCCCTCCTTCACGGCGGGGAGCGAGGTCCAGATCGCGCTCTTGTCGAGCTCCTTCACGTAGCTGTCCGCCGTGTCGTCGTTCGAGTAGAACAGGTTGGCGTCGCCGACGGCGGTCAGCCCCTCGATGTCGGTCTGGGCCAGTCCGTACGCCGGGTCGACACCGCCGTTGCCGTACGTCTTGTCGATCTCGTCCGTCCACGCGGCGGTCATCCCCAGCTGCTCGCCGAGGGCCGTGAAGAGCGCGCCCTTCCCGTACGGCCGGATGGCGACGTTCCCTCCCTCGATCCACCCGTCGAAGAACAGGAACTTCGTGGTCGCCAGGTCGGCGCCGGCGACCTTCTTCTTGGCGTCGGCCAGGTGCTCGTCGAACTGCGTCAGCACCGCGTCCGCGCGCTCGGTGCGGCCGGTCGCCTCCGCGATCATCGAGAACACGCTCTTCATGTTCCCGATCGGGTCGGCCGCGTTCGCGCCGAGCGTGGCGAGCACGGGCACGTCGCGCTTCTCCAGCTGCGCGATCAGGTCGTCGTCCGCGCTGAACGCCTCCACGATGATGAGGTCCGGCTTCGCCGCGTACAGCGTGTCGAGGTCCGGCACTCCCCGCTCGCCGATGTCGGTCACGCCCTTCGGCAGCTTCTCGGCGCTGACGTACGTGCTGTATCCCGCGCTGTCCGAGACGGCGACGGGAGCAACGCACAGCGTGAGCGCATCCTCGATCTGCTGCCATTCGAGCACGGCGACGCGGGACGCCGGCTTGGCGAGGGTGACCTTCCTGCCCACGCCGTCGGTCAGCGAGACCGGCCCGGTCGCCGTCTTCGTCGTATCGGCGGCGCAGCTCTCCGAGCTCGCAGCGGGCGCCGTGCCCTCCGCCTCCTGGATGCTCGTGGTGCCGCAGGCGGTGAGCGTGAGCGCTGCGACGGCGAGCGTCGCGGTGACGGTCGCGATGCGATGGGCGCGGATCATAGGTGGTCCTCTCTGGTGGTGGATGCGGGGGCTGTCGTGGACACGGCGCCGCCCGTGAGTGCGGCGCCGACGGTGGACGCGGTCAGCCGCCTCCCCGAGTGCCGCCCGAGCGGGTCGATCCGGAGGCGACCGGTGCGCTCGTCGACGTGCACGTCCACCGGCAGGTCGTACACCTCGCCGATGTTCTCCGCGGTCAGCACCGAGACGGGGTCGCCCGCCGAGTGGATGCGGCCGGCGGCCAGGAGCAGCACGGTGTCGGCGATACGGGCGGCGTGATCGAGGTCGTGCAGCACGATGCCGACGGTGACGCCGTGGTCGTCTGCGAGGTCGCGCACCAGGTCGAGGATCTCGGTCTGGTAGCGCAGGTCGAGGTGGTTCGTCGGTTCGTCCAGGAGCACGACTCCGGTGTCCTGGGCGAGGCAGGCGGCGAGCCAGACGCGCTGCATCTCGCCGCCGGAGAGCTCCCCCGCCGCCCTGGTGGACATCGCCTGCACGCCCGTGAGCTCCATCGCGTGCGCGATCGCGCGGCGGTCTTCATCCGAGTGACCGGAGAAGCGGCGACGGTACGGGTGCCGTCCGAAGGCGACGACCTCGCGCACGGACATCCCCTGCGGCGCCGGCCTGGACTGGCTGAACAGCGTGACCTCCTGCGCGAACTCGCGCGAGCTGAGCAGGGAGACGGCGCGCTGACGCTCCGGTTCGCCCAGGGTCACGCGCCCATCGCCGATCGGGTGCAGCCTGGCCAGGGAGCGCAGCAGGGTCGACTTCCCGCTGCCGTTCGGGCCCACCAGCCCGGTGACGCGGCCCGGCTCGAGCGACAGCGTCACGCCGTGGACGACGGTCGTCGCACCGAACCGCAGGGTGAGGTCCTCCCCGCGGAGGGCGGTCGCGGCGCGGGGGAAGGAGGACGTGGGCATAGAAGGGGTTTCGAGTTAGGTAAGGGTTACCTAACTCACAATAGGTCCGGCGTCGCCTGTCTGCAATCCGGCGCGAACGACACCGGATACGGCTTTTCGGACAGCAGGCGTCAGGATGCGGCGTGCGGGTACGCACCGGGCGTCGTGCCCATCACCCGCCGGAACGCCTCGATGAAGGTGCTCGACTGCGCATAACCGAGCAGCTCCGACGTTGTCTGCACGTCGTGTCCCTCGGCCAGCAGCGAGAGCGCCAGGTGCACCCGGAGCGACTGCTTCCACTGCACGAACGACAGCCCGGTGGTGCTCCGGAAGGCACGGGTGATGGTGCGCTCGCTCACCCCGAGCGCGCGCGACCACTCCTCCAGTCCGCGCCCGTCCGCCGGGTCGGCGAGCAGCGCCTCGGCGATCGGGTCGATCCGGGGATCACCGGGGACCCGCAGCACCAGCGGGCGCTCCGACGTCTCCAGCACGTCGAAGACGACGGCTTCGGCGCGCGCGCGAGCACCCGCATCCAGGTCGGTGCGCTGCAGGTACTCCAGCAGGGATGCGAGCACAGGGCTCAGGACGATCGCGGTCGGCTCGTCGAACCGGACAGGCGTGCGCTCCGGCTCGAAGAACGCGTCGAAGAACTCGGAGCCGGCCGTGAGCCTGCCCGAGTGCACCTGCCCGGCCGGAAGCCACAGCGCGGCCCCCTCGGAGACCGTGAAGACGCGGTCGCCGACGCGCGTGGTCAGTGTCCCGCCCGTGATCCAGACCAGCTCGTGATACTCGTGCGCGTGCGGCTCCCACTCGAGCGGGGCCGTCACCCCCTCCGACTCGGCGAGGACGACCGGAGACCCCTCCCCGACCACCGGCATCCTCCCCGTCCTGCGCACCTCGGTGCTCGGCTCGCGCCGCCACGAGCCGGAGCCGCCAGCGGCGGGCGACGGAGACGGTCGGCGGGCCATGAGAGGAGCATACGGGCTACGAATCGACGCGGGACCGTCTGCGCAGCGCGACAGCGCGGACCAGGATCGGCACCACAGAGACCACGACGATGCCGATCAGGATCACGTCCAGGTAGGTCGACACGAAGTCGGCGACGCCGGGGATGTGCCCGAGTCCGTAGCCGAGCAGGATGACGGCCGTCGCCCAGACGGCGGCGCCGACGATGTTGAACACCGTGAACAGTCCCCACCGCATCCGGCCGACACCGGCCGCGACAGGGGCGAACGTGCGGACGACGGGCACGAAGCGAGCGATGGTGACCGCCGCGCCTCCGAAACGGTCGAAGAACCGCTGCGTCCTCTCCACGCTCGCCCGGCTGAAGAAGCCGGACTCCTTGCGCTCGAACACGCGCGGGCCTCCCCTGCGACCGATCGCGTAGCCGAGCTGGTCACCGAGGAACGCGGCGACGATCACGGCGACCACGACCAGCCAGAGCGGTTCGCCGATGTGGCCGGTGAGGGTCAGGACGCCGGTGAAGAACAACAGGGTGTCCCCCGGCAGGAAGAAGCCGACCAGCAGCCCCGTCTCCGCGAACACGATCGCGCAGACCCCGAGCAGCGCCCACGGTCCTGCTGCGTCGATGATCCCTTGCGGGTCGAGGAGACCGGAATGCACGATCATGGAGTCCTTTCTGGTGCGCCGCCGTCCCTGCCGGACAGCGGGCCTGTCCAGTCAAACCGGCGGCTCCCCAGAAAGGTCCAAGAGTGGCAGACGCGCCGGCGGCGGTCAGGCACCGGGCGCGAGCAGCCCCAGGTCGCGCAGGCTCTCCGCGGTCTGCACGATCGTCTCCACGGCGGGACGCGGCCGCCAGCCGAGCTCGCGCTTCGCACGCTCGTTGTGGATGGTGAGCGGTGTCGGCTCGTCGCCGGGAAGCTCCTCGGCCGGCACCCGGGAGGCGAGTGCGCCGAGTTCGGCGCGCAGCGTGTTCGCCACGTCGAGGAACGTCATGGTGGGGCCGTCCGCGAGCACCAGGTAGCGCTTCCCAGCGGCGTCCTGAGTCGTCATCGCGGCGATGTGCGCCGCAGCGACATCGCGAACGTCCGCGATCCCGAAGCGCTGCCGCGGCACCGCGGGAATGGTGCCGTCGAGCATTCTGGTGAAGAACTGCAGCGACGACCGGGCGGATGCGGTCAGGGTGGGACCGGCGATCCAGGTCGGGTTGATCACGACGAGCTCCAAGCCGCCGCCCTCCTGCTCAACGAAGTCCCACGCCGCGCGCTCGGCGACCGCCTTCGACAGCGGGTATGCGGGGAGCCCGGGGGTCGCAGGGTCTGTCCAGTCTGTCTCGTCGTACTCGCGCACCGGCTTCGGCGTGTACCCGACCGCCGCGAACGACGACGTGAGCACGACGCGGCGAGCGCCGGCGTCCCTGGCCGCCCTGAGCACGCGCAGCGATCCGTCGCGGGCGGGAACGACGACCTCGTTCTGGTCGGTCGACTGGATCATCGGCGACGCGACATGGTAGACGTCCGCGATCCCGGCCAGCGCCTCCGGCCAGCCGTCGTCGGCGGTGAGGGTGGCGACGGCGAACGACAGTCCGGCGTCGTCCGCTCCCGCCCGGCGGACGGCCTCGCGCACCTCGTCGGCTCGATCGAGCGTGCGGACCGTGGTGCGGACAGCGACACCGGATGCGAGGAGGTCGGCGATGAGGCGGGTCGCGAGGTAGCCGGTGCCTCCGGTGACCAGTGTGGAGGGCGTGGACGGGATGGATTCGGTGGTCATCGGAAGGTCTCCTCAAGTCGGGGAAGGATGGATTCGAGCTCGGCACGCGCGTCCGCCTCTGCGAGGGCGTCGCCGCGATCGCGGGCGTCCCAGAGCGCGGCTTTCACCCGCAGGTAGTCGAGGTGCACGCACAGCGTCGCGATCTGCTCGTCGACGCGCGCGGCGTGCCTGAGCAGGATGTCGCGCTGCTCGCCGGCCGCGGCGCGACCGATCAGCCTGTTCGCCTGGTACGTGCGCATGTCTTCGATGCCGACGCCCATCGCGCGCAGGCAGGCGAGCACCTGGGCGGCGTCGAGGTCGCCGTCGCCGTAGCGCCGGTGGCCACTGCGGCCGTCCCTGGCGATCGGGCCGAGGAGGCCGACGTCCTCGTAGTAGCGCAGAGTCGGCTCGCTGAGCCCGCTCTGCCTCGACACCTCCTGGATGGTCATCGTGGTCATGAAGACCATCAGAACAGACCTCAAGCGCTTGAAGTCAAGAACGGGAAAACTTTCGTCATTGATTAATAACTCTCTGAGTTTTATATTTACAACACCCGCCGTTACGGCGGGATCGTGGTCGCACAGATGAGACAGCACGTGGCGGCCTGACCGAGCCGTCGACCTGGGCGGCACAGCACACGACAAGGGGTTTCAATGAAGAAACATGTACTGAGGGCCGGGCTCGCCGTGACGGCGGCCGCCGCTCTGATCGCACTCGCAGGCTGCTCCGGCGGCGGCACGGAAGGGGCGTCCGCCACCGCGGACCCGAAGGCCAAAGTCACCATCACGGTCGGCGACGAGCCGACGGCGGACAAGAAGGCCGACAGGGAGAACTTCCTCAAGAAGGTCGACGACTTCCAGAAGCTCTACCCGAACATCACCGTCAAGCCGTCCACCGAGTACTGGCAGGCGCAGACCTTCCAGGCCAAGCTCGCCGGAGGCACCCTCCCCACCACGATGAACGTCTCGCTGACGTACAGCAAGCAGCTCATCGCCAACAAGCAGCTCCCGAACATGACGCCGTACCTCAAGCAGATCGGCCTGCTCGACAAGCTCAACCCGCTCGCCCTCGACAACGTGAAGGACGACAAGGGCGACGTGTACACCGTTCCGTACGGCCTGTTCTCCGTCGGCATCGCATACAACAGGGCGATCTTCCAGCAGGCCGGCCTCGACCCCGACAAGCCGCCGACCACCTGGGACGAGGTGCAGCAGTACGCCAAGACCATCGCCCAGAAGGTGCCGAACGTCGCTGGGTACGCGCAGCTCACCACCAACAACACCGGCGGCTGGATGCTCACCACCATGACGTACAGCATGGGCGGCACGGTCACGGACAGCTCTGGCAAGAAGACCACGATGGGCGCTCCCACCGAGAAGGCGCTGCAGCTCCTGCAGGACATGCGCTGGAAGGACAACTCGATGGGCAGCCAGTTCCTGTACAACCAGGACGACATCCGCAAGGCATTCGCCGCAGGCAAGATCGGCATGGTGCTGCAGGCCCCGGACGCGTACGACCAGGCCGTCCACAACTACGGGATGAAGCCGGCCGACTACGGCCAGGGCGCACTCCCGCAGGCGGACGGCGAGCACGGCACCCTCACCGGTGGCACGATCGCCATGTTCAACGCGAAGGCGTCGCCGAACGAGCTGCTCGCCGCATCCCGCTGGGTCGAGTTCATGAACTTCCAGAAGTATTTCGACCAGGACTTCGCCGTCGCCTCCGCGAAGGCGGACGCCGCATCCAACACCGCGGTGGGCACGCCTGGGCTCCCGCCCGTCAGCCAGTCGGTCTACGACACGTACCTCGGCTGGATCAAGGACGAGATCAACGTGCCGCGCGAGCAGTTCACGGGGTACATCGACTCCAAGCTGAAGCTCATCCCGGAGCCGGCGGACGCCCAGAACACCTACGCGACGCTCGACCCGCTGGTGCAGAAGGTCCTCACCGACCAGAACGCCGACATCAAGCAGCTCGTGACCCAGGCGTCGACCGCAATCGACAGGAACCTGGCCCAGCAGCGCTGAGCCAGGCCGGCGGCGGGGCGGACGAACACTTCGCCCCGCCGCCCCAACGAAAGCGAGCGACACCATGACACAGACTCTCGAACGACCCTCGACGGGCATCTCCCGTCCAGGGCGCCCTCCCCGGCGCAAGCGCCGGCTCAGCTTCACCGGCTGGTTCCGCTCCGGCGGCTTCGTGGCCGTGCTCTTCGCCGTCCCGATCGTGCTGACGTTCCTCTACTTCAGCTGGGGGCCCGTCGTCAGCGGCCTGGTGATGAGCTTCCAGCGCACGAACCTCGTGGCCGCGCCGGTCTGGGTCGGCCTGAACAACTTCGCGTTCGTGCTCACCGACCCCGAGCTCCCGCAGGCCGCGCTCAACACCGTCTACTACGCGGCGCTCGGCCTGATCCTCGGCTTCCCCGTGCCGATCATCCTTGCGGTGTTCATCAACGAGCTCCGCCGGGGAAGCTGGGCGTACAACCTGCTGGCGTACCTGCCGGCCGTCGTGCCGCCCGTCGCCGGCATCCTGCTCTGGAAGTTCTTCTACGATCCGTCCTCCGACGGCATCTTCAACTCCATCCTGAGCTGGGTCGGACTCGGGCCGTTCCCGTGGCTCAACTCGGAGGCGATGGCGATGCCGTCGCTCGTGCTCTACACGACCTGGGCGGGCGCCGGGGCGACGGCCATCATCTACCTGGCGGCCATCGGCGGGATCAACACCGAGCTGTACGAGGCAGCGGAGATCGACGGCTCAGGCATCTGGTCGCGGCTCTGGCACGTCACGCTCCCGCAGCTGCGCAACATCATCTTCATCATGATGCTGCTCCAGCTGATCGGCACGTTCCAGCTCTTCACGGAACCGTTCCTGTTCACGGGAGGCGGCCCGAACAACGCGACGCAGACCGTGATGCTGAAGATCTACAAGTACGCCTTCGTGAACGGCGACTACGGATCGGCGACCGCGTTGAGCGTGATCCTCGCGCTCTTCCTCTGCCTGCTCTCCGTCGTCTACTACTACGTCACCAGGAGGTGGAGCCCATCATGAGCGTCATCGGAACAGGGGTCATCGTCGACCCCATTGACGATCAGCAGCCGGCAGCCCGGCAACGGCGCCGCGGCCGCACCAAGGTGCGAGAGGAACGGGAGCGCGGCGCGATCTCGGCGACCGACCGCAAACGCCCTGTCGTCAAGGCCTGGATGTGGGTGCTCCAGATCGTCATGCTGGTCGGCCTGCTCTTCGCGGGGCTCGGGCCGCTCGCCTGGTCGGCGCGCGCGTCCGTCTCCACCAGCCAGGACATCCTGCGCGACCCGATGAGCATCTGGCTGAAGCCCTTCCAGTGGGGCAACATCGGCCAGGCGTGGGACGGCGCGCAGATCGGCTCGTCGCTCGGCAACACGGTCATCGTCGCGCTGGGCAGCACGGTGGCGACGCTGTTCGTCAGCACGACGGGCGCGTACCTGCTGAGCGCCCTTCGGCCGAAATGGGGACCGATCCTCTCCGGAGCCGTGCTCGCCACACTGTTCCTCCCCGGCGTGATCTCGCTCGTCCCGCTGTATCTGACCATCCTCAAGATGCCGGTCATCGGGGTGAACCTGCAGAACACGTTCTGGGGCGTCTGGCTCCCCGCCGGTGCGAGCGCCTTCAACGTGATCGTGCTCAAACGGTTCTTCGACTCCATCCCGCGCGAGCTGATCGAGGCTGCACGGATCGACGGGGCAGGCGCAGTCCGCGTGTTCACGACCCTGATCCTTCCGCTCTCCCGCCCGATCATCGGCGTCGTCGCACTGCTGACGATCGTGGCGTCGTGGAAGGACTACCTGTGGCCGATGCTCGTGCTGTCGTCCCCCAACCTGCAACCGGTGTCGGTGACGCTCGCGAACATGCCGAACGGCGCCATGCCGTTCTCGGTTCAGATGGCGGCCGTGTTCCTGACCATCATCATCCCCGTCATCCTGTTCGTGATCTTCCAGAAGCAGTTCCTGCGCGGGGTCAGCTCCGCCTCCGGGCTCAAGGGATGAGCGCGCTGGACGGGCGCCGCATCCTGATCACCGGTGCGGCGGGGAGGATCGGCCGAGTCG
Organism: Leifsonia sp. NPDC102414; assembly: GCF_044765685.1. Lineage (NCBI taxonomy): Bacteria > Bacillati > Actinomycetota > Actinomycetes > Micrococcales > Microbacteriaceae > Leifsonia > Leifsonia sp. NPDC102414. The sequence goes on along the minus strand of NZ_JBIWKN010000004.1, from coordinate 45,575 downwards.
CCACGGCGCACCTGGCCGGCCTCGGCGCCGCGGTGACGGCGATGTCCCTCGACGGCGACGCGGTGGACGGCGCATCCCGCGTCGTCGCCGGAGACGCCCGCTCGCCGGAGGACGCCGCCGTCGCCCTCGACGGCGTGGATGCGGTGGTCCACCTGGCCGCTCTGGCGCACAGAGACATCGCCCCGGCATACGACGTGTACAGCACCAATGTCGTCTCGACCTTCGCCGTGCTCACGCAGGCGGCGGAGCGCGGCATCCGCAGGGCCGTGGTCGCGGGCAGCATCAACCGGTACGGCCTGCCGCAGGGCATCGACAGCGCCGCGCTGCCCGCCTACCTCCCGCTGGACACCGACATCCCCACCGACGTCTCCGACTGGTACTCCCTGTCGAAGCTGAACGACGAGAACACCTCCCGCATGGTGTGGCGCCGCTGGGGAATGGACGTGGTCACGCTGCGTCTCCCGCACACCAACACCGTGGACGTGCTGGAGAGGCTGTCGGCGGAGCTGACCGCAGACCCGCGGCCGAACCTCACGGAGGGCTGGTCGTATCTGGATGTGCGGGACGCGGCGGTCGCGATCGAGCGTGGACTGACCGCGAGGGTCAGCGGCGCGCACGCCTTCTACCTGGCCGCGCCGACCACGATCGTGCCGTACCGCACCGACGAGCTGCTCGACCGCTACGCCCCTGGGGTGCTGCGCACGCGGGCGTTCGCCGGGCGGGAGGTTCCGATCGACCTCACGGCGGCGGAGCGCACGATCGGCTTCCGCGCCGCCCACGAGCTCGACCTGCCCACCATCGACCTGCCCCCGCTCGCCCGTGCCTGACCACGAGACCCCGCCTGACCACCGATCCCCACCATCCCCTGGAGCCACTGTGACCGACACATTCGCCAACCCCTGGACACCTCGCGAGGACATCCGCATCACCTCGGTCCGCGCCATCACGACAGCCCCGGAGGGCACGGCCCTGGTCGTCGTGAAGGTGGAGACCAACGTGCCAGGGCTCTACGGCCTCGGCTGCGCGACCTTCACGCAGCGCTGGAAGGCGGTGGAGACGTTCGTCAACGAGCACGTCGCGCACCTGCTGATCGGCCGCTACCCCGGCGACATCGGCGACCTCACCCGGCTGATCGCGTTCACCGGGTACTGGCGCGGCGGGCCGGTCACCAACAACGCCATCTCCGGCATCGACCAGGCGCTCTGGGACATCGCGGGCAAGCGGGCGGGAATGCCGGTCTACGAGCTGCTCGGCGGCAAGGTGCGGGCCGCGGCGGACACCTACCTGCACGCGTCCGGCCGCACGATCGACGAGACCCTGGACGACGCGGAGCGCCTGATCGAGGAGGGCCAGCGGTTTGTGCGGCTGCAGCAGTCGACGCCGGGCGGCGGCGGCTACGGCGCGCCCCGCGTGCCCACCGAGTACCCGGATGCGCCGTACCGCGACGGGTGGAGCGCCCGCGACTATCTGCGCCGGACCCCTGCGCTGTTCGAGGCGGCACGCGACCGGCTTCCTGCCAACATCGAGCTTCTGCACGACGTGCACTCGCGGCTGACCCCGAAGGATGCAATCTGGCTGGCGCGCGCCCTCGAGCCGTACCGCCTGTTCTTCCTCGAGGACGTGCTCCCTCCCGAGCACTGGGACCGCCTTCCCGAGGTGCGCGCCGCCTCCCCGCTTCCGATCGCTGTCGGCGAGCTGACGACGTCGTTCACCGACGCTGCCCGGTTGATCAGCGGAGGAGGGGTGGACCTCATCCGGAGCCACGTCTCGGACATCGGCGGCCTCACCCCGGCGAAGAAGCTCGCCGACCTGGCCGAGGTGTTCGGCGTGCGGACGGCCTGGCACGGCCCCGGCGACACCTCGCCGATCGGCGCTGCCGCCAACGTGACGCTCGACGTCGTCTCTCCGGCGTTCGGAATCCAGGAAGGCCACGTCTACAACGAGGCCACGCACGACGTGTTCCCCGGTACGCTTCGAATCGTGGACGGATGGCTCACTCCCAACGACGCTCCGGGATGGGGCATCGACCTCGACGAGGTCGCTGCGGCGCGCTACCCGGCCGAACTGTCCGGCCACGACGCATGGGCCGCGGGCGTCCGCCGCCCGGACGGCGCCCTGGAGGCCCCGTGACCGACCTCCTCGACAGTCAGGCGGCGGCTGGTCGACCTCCGCAACGCACCCGCATCCAGCACGCGGGGGCCGGGCCGCGTCCCGGCGCCAACCAGTACGACCTCGGAACGTTCAACGAGGCCACGATCATCGAGACCATCCGCCAGGCCGGTTCGATCAGCCGCACGGAGATCTCCGAGCGCACCGGCCTCACCCAGCAGTCGGTGTCGCGCATCCTGCGCACCCTCATCGAGCGCGGGCTGCTGGCCGAGGGCGAGCAGTTGCGCAGCGAGAAGGTCGGGAAGCCGCGCACCCCGGTGCGGCTGCGCCCGGAAGCTGCCCACGCCGCGGGCGTGCTGGTGGACCCCGAGCGGCTGACCTGCGTGCTCGCCGAGCTCGACGGCACTGTGGTCGAGCGGCGCTCGGAGGACTTCGACGGGCAGGTGGCGCCCGAGGCCCTGGTCGAGATCATCGGAGGGCACGTCGAGGACATGCTCACCGCATCCGGCATCGACAGGAGCACGTTCCTCGGTCTCGGCGTCGCCACGCCAGGCCCGATCACCAACGGCGGAGACCTGCTCGAGCTTCCGCTCTCCCGCGCCTGGCGCAACGTGCCGCTGCGCCGGATGCTGGCCGAGCGGCTGCACTGCGGCGTGATCGTCCAGAAGGATGGGGAGGCTGCCGCCATCGGCGAGCGCTGGATCGGCCAGAACAGCCGCGCAGGCGACTTCGTGTACCTCTACTTCGGCACCGGCATCGGCTCCGGCCTCGTGCTGAACGGCGACATCTATCGCGGCACCAGTTCGAACGCCGGCGAGTTCGGCCAGCTCGCCGCCATCCAGATCGGCCAGCTCGACGACCTCGGACGGCCGACGCTGGTGCGCGAGTGCAACCCGACGACAGCGCTCCCCGAGATCGCCTTGGAGCTCGGATACTCCGGGCCTGCCAGGACATACGCGGAGATGTGCCGCGAGGTCGGCCGCGGCGTTCCGGAGGCGGTGGCCGCCGCGCACAGGGTGGCGGATGTCATCGCCCGCGGCGCCGTCGGCCTGATCGACCTCCTCGACCTGCCGATGATGGTGGTCGGCGGCCCGGCGTTCGAGCCAGAGCTCCGCGAGATCGTGCTGACGACGCTGGATGCGGCGGTCAACAGCATCCCGACCGCGCGAAGCGCCCGCCACGTCGCCGTCGAGCTCTCGGTGCTCGAAGAGGTGGCGGGGGCGATCGGTGCGGCGTCGTCGATCTTCCACGGCTCGTTCGCCCCGTCCGTGCGCTCGATGACCGGGCCGCGGCCGTGGTGACCGGCGAGACCTTCCGGACCCGTCAGGCCGCGCCGCGTGCGCTTCCTGTCGCGGACGGCCGCCTCACCATCCGCTCCTCCAGCACGCGCGCCGAGATCGGCGTCGCCGGCGCGGCAGTGCGCTCCCTGACGGACGCGGCGACGGAGACCGAGTATCTGCTGCGCACGCCGTGGGCGGACGAGGACTGGTCGGACGACCATCCATCGCCGTCCACGTCAGAGACCTGGCACCGGCGATACCCTGGCGGCTGGCACACGCTCCTCCCGCACGCCGGTGAGGACAGAGCGGTCGGCGGCGTCTCGCACCCGTTCCACGGCGAAGCCGCCTGGCGGCGCTGGCGCGTCGAGGCCGTCGACGAGAGCTCGTGCACGCTCGGCGTCCTGCTGCGCACTGTCCCGCTCTCGGTGACGCGCACGTTCGCGCTCGACGGCGGCACGTTGACGGTGCAGCAGACGGTGACCAACGTCTCCCGGTCGCCGGTGGGCATCACCTGGACGGAGCATCCGGTGCTCGGCGAGATCTTCGTCTCCTCAGCGACCACCGTCGACCTCGACGGCCGCCGCCTCGACCTCGTGTTCCCGGACGACGGCTCGACCGGAGCGGGCTTCCGCACGGAGCCGTCAGGCTCCACCGGCTCGGCCGTGGTCCGCAACCCGGAGACGGGCGCGTTCGCCATCCTCGACTGGGACAGCGACCTCTTCCCGTTCGCGCACATCTGGCAGGAGCACGGCACGGAGCACTACCCGTGGTGGGGCGCCGTCTCCGGCTTCGCCATCGAACCGGCGACGCGCGAGTACTGGCCGGCAGGGGATGCGCTCGGCCCGCTGATCGTGGCTGCAGACGCCGAGGTGTCCACGCGGTTCACGCTGCAGGTGGGGCTGGGCGGCTAGCGCGACCCTGGCTCCCCCGGTGCAGCACCGCGCGGCGCCGTGTCGTGACCGACGGCGAGTGAACGCCAGACCGGATGTGGCACCATGAGCCCCATGACCCAGACCAGTGACGCAACCGCGTACGACTCGATCGCCGAAGGATACGCGGAGCTCAACGAGACCAGTCTTCTGAACGAGTACTACAACCGGCCGGCCCTGATCGAGCTGGCAGGCGATGTCACGGGCAGAAGGATCCTCGACGCCGGGTGCGGCTCTGGGCCGATCCTCTCCGACCTGCGCGACAGGGGCGCCGTCGTCACCGGGTTCGACTCGAGTGCAGGGATGCTGGAGCAGGCCAGGCGACGGCTCGGCGCTGACGCCGATCTGCTGGTGGCAGACCTGGCGCATCCGCTTCCGTTCGCTGACGACGCGTTCGACGATGTCGTCGTCTCGCAAGCGCTGCACTACCTCGAGGACTGGAGGCCGACGCTCGCGGAGTTCCACCGTGTGCTCCGGCCGGGCGGCCGTCTCCTGGTCTCGGAGGAGCACCCGGCTGCCGTCTTCCTCAGCGATCGTCTCTCGGGCGGCGCATCCGAGTATTTCGGCACGCGGGCGCGCACGGAGGAATGGACGATGGGCGGCGGGAGCGCGCAGCTCACGTTCTGGGATCGGCCGCTGCACGCGATGGTCGACGCCTTCGCCTCCGCCGGTTTCCGCATCGAGACGATCAGCGAGCCTGCGCCCTCCGCTGCCGCGTACGAGCGGTTTCCCGCCGAGTTCGAGAACCGCGCGAGCGGACGGTTCCTGGCGTTCCTGTTCTTCGTCCTGATCGCGTCCTGACGGCCGGCACCACGATGGCGCGGCCGACGCGCGATCGTGGCTCGCCGCCGACGAGACGTATGATGCTCAGGTCACCTCGGACCCCGGTGCATCACCAATCGGGGAGCCATGAAACTGATCACAACCAGGACCGGCACGTTCCTGACCGGCAGCGAGATCGCCGATGCGGTGATGCAGAACGCGCTTCTGCTGTGCAGGAACCGTCGCACGGCCGCCGTCGAGATCCCGGTCGTCACCGCCGAAGGGAACATCGAACGGGCGGCCATCCTTCTCGGTGCGACGACCGAGATATCGGCGCGCACGGTGCCGTTCGCGGCCACCGAGCTCACCGACCAGCCGACACTCGTGGAGCTCAACGCTCAGGCGGCGCTCATCGGCGTCATCCGCGCGCTGCCCTTCCGGCACGACGAGCACGAACCGCTCAGCTACCTGGACCCGTGGGACGACTAGAAGCGCACTGACGGCTCGACGGCGTCACGGACGGACGGCGCCTCAGTCGTTCACGCCCCTTGCCGTCCGGGGAATTCGGGCGGAGACTCCGCGGCATGACAGACCACGAATTCCGCCCAAGCACCGCGATCGTCACGGGCTCCGACTCCGGCATCGGACGAGCGACGGCCGTCGCCCTCGCCGAGGCGGGCCTCGATGTCGGAATCACCTGGCACTCGGACGAGGACGGCGCGGAGGAGACCGCCAGGCTGGTCAGGCAGCGCGACCGCCGCGCGGTCGTCACCAGGCTCGACACCACGGACGCGCCGGCGTGCGGCGACGTGATCGACCGCCTGGCCGACGACCTCGGAGGCTGCGACGTCTTCGTGAACAACGCGGGCGTCAACGGGGGACCGGCCTTCTTCGACACGGACTGGGACACCTGGCGCACGACCGTGGCGGCCGACCTGGACGGCCCGTTCGTGTGCATCCAGCGTGTGGCCCGTCGCATGGTCGCTGCGGGCAGAGGCGGGCGGATCATCGCCGTCACGAGCGTGCACGAGCACCAGCCGCGCGTCGGCTCCGCAGCGTACGACGCGGCCAAGCACGGCCTCGGCGGTCTGATCAAGACGCTCGCCCTCGAACTCGGCGAGTACGGCATCACCTGTAATTCGGTGGCGCCCGGGGAGATCTCCACCCCGATGAACGACGCGACGGACGAGGACCCGCACGACGTGCACCGTCCCGGCATCCCGCTCGGCCGCCCAGGCGACGCGCGCGAAGTGGCCGCGGTGATCGCGTTCCTCGCCTCCGCGCACGCCTCGTACGTCACCGGCGCTTCCTGGACGGTCGACGGCGGGATGCTGCAGATGGGGCCGCAGGCAGGCTCGCACCTCACCAGCGACGACTGGCGGAGGGCCTGAGGGAGCGACTCGCTCAGACCGCTTGGTCGCTTGCTGCGTCCTGGATGAAGACCAGTCCGTTGCCGAACGGATCGTCGAAGAAGAACATCGGAGTGCCGCCACCCAGGGTGATCGGCGCGTCGTTGTGAAGGGTCACGCCCTCCTTCTTGACACGCTCGAACGCCGCCGCAGCGTCCGCAGTCCCGAGGCGCAGCGCGACGGGGATCTCGCTGTCGGCCGGGAGGAGCACGATGCCCACCGAGGAGCCGGGTGGCACCACCTCGATCATCCGTGCGCCAGGCCACGGCTCGCCGTCGTAGCGCACCTCGCAGCCGAGCACGTCTCGGTAGAACGCCAGAGCCTGGTCTTGGTCTGGAACCGTCACTGTCACGCTGAGCACCCGCGTCGTCGTCGCCATACGGACAGACTCCTACCAACGGCCATCGAGCGCACCCCTTCTGACCGGTCCGGCCGCACGGCCCGACCGGTCAGGATGCGTCACGAGAGGTAGCGACCCAGCGCATCAAGCAGACCCCGTGTCCCGGTCTCGCGGCCCACTCCATCCGCCCAGAACTGGTCGAAGAACACCCCGTGCTCGGCGTGGGTGAAGCGCGTGCCGTCCGTGATCGGCTCGAACTCCAGTGACGCGACGGACGTCGACATGTGGACTCCGTCGAGCCACATGTCGTACGTCGTGACGATGCGCACGTGCTCGACGATGTCCGTGTACGTCGCCTCGTACCGCGACAGCGGCCCGTCGTGGAACTGGCCCTCTGCGATGTCGCGGCCGCCGACACGGAAGTCGTACGCCCACTCGCGGGCCTCCATGCTGTCGCCTGCGCCCCACCAGCTGAGCTTCTGGGATTCGTCGGCGAAGGCGTCCCAGACCCGCTCGACGGATGCCGGGTAGTCGCGGGTCAGGGTGAACTCGGCTCTGGCGAGGCGCCGTTCGATCGTCATGCTCTTCTCCTAGCGCGCGAAGCGGACGTGGATCGTGCCGCTCTCCGCCACTTCCGCCGTCACGGTGTGGGTGCGGTCGAGCTCTGGCAGGCCATCCCAGAATCGCGTCCCCCTGCCGAGGACGATCGGTGCGACCATCAGGTGCAGGTCGTCGACCAGCCCCGCGCGCAGGAACTCGCGCGCCGTGCCGATTCCTCCGCCCACCCGCACATCCCGCCCACCGGATGCGGCGGTCGCCTCCGCGAGGACATCCTCGATCGCGGCGTCACGGAAGTGGAAGGTCGTTCCTCCCTCCATCGGGATCGCCGGGCGGGGCGCCGTGTGGGTGAGCACGTAGACGGGAGTGCCGAACGGAGGCCGGTCCCCCCACCATCCCTTCCAGTCCTGGTCGTCAGGGAACGTGTGCAGGCCGAACATCCCCGCGCCCATGATCTCGGCGCCGATGCCCTCGAAGAACGCGGAGGCGTATCGATCGTCGACGCCGCTCGTCCCCGTCCCGGACGTGTCGCCGAAGACCTTCTCACGGAACGTGCGGGTCGCAGAGTACGCCGCCGTCAGGCGGCCCCAATCGGGGCCCATCGGAGCATCGGGGGTCGGGTCTGCTGTGGTGTAGCCATCCAGCGAGACGAACAGGTCGACGCGAACGCGGGTCATTTCAGATCTCCTTCGAGGTGGTGCGGGCCAAATGGATGCCGAGGCGGTCGGCTTGGTGCTCTGCTGGTGTCCGTTGCTCGCCGAGCCACACGTGCACGATGTCGAGTGCGCCAGGTCGCAGACTCACGGTCCGCACACGTCCGTGCTTCACCGACGTGACCAGCCCAGCGCTCTCCAGAACGCCCAGGTGTTGCATGAACGACGGCAGCGCCATCGGAAACGGCTCGGCCAGTTCCGAGACGACGGCCGGCGATGTCACCAGCCGTTCCACGATGGCCCGGCGCGTGGGGTCCGCGATGGCGCGGAGCACGGCGTCGAGCTCGTCGTAATACTTAGGCACATGCCTAATTATCGAGCCCGAGGGCGGCGCTGTCAACGGTGACGTCCGCTCGCGGCAGGGCGTCGTTCACTGACGCCTTCCCGTGTTCGCGCCGATCAGCGCGCGCGAACGCCGCTCTAGCGCCGCCCGACCGGATTACCTCACAATGTCTGACATGGCAGAGGTGATGCTGGCGGTCATGCCGTTCGCCGGCCACGTCGCGCCCATGCGGGCGGTTGCGCGGGCGTTCACTGCGGCAGGGCACCGGGTGCGCGTGTATACGGGGTCAGCACACGCCGACGCGTTCCGCGCCGACGGGGCGGAACCCGTGCTGTGGGAGAGGGCGCCGGACTTCGATGAGAACGATCTGCCCGCGACCTTCCCGCGGCTGCGCGGCCGGAAGGGCCCCCGCCAGATGATGGTGAACGTCGAGGACCTGTTCGTCCGGACGGGGTCAGCGCAGTGCGCAGACCTGACTGCCGCCTTCGACGCGCGGCCCTGGGATGTCCTCGTCGCCGACGGTCTTTCCCTCGGCGCACATCTGGCCGCCGAACGGACCGGCACTCCGAGGGTCACGGTCTCGGTCGTCCCCCTCGCGACGCCGTCTCCTGGTGCCCCGCCGCCCGGCCTGGGCCTGCAACCGGCGACGTCGGTGCTCGGCCGCCTGCGGGACCGCGCACTCTGGGCGGCGCTCTCGGCCGTATCCCGCCCGATTCAGCGCGCGTACCACGAGCAACGCGCCATCGCCGGCCTTCCGCCGACCGCACTCACCTTCCAGGAGGCGCTGTACTCACGCGATCTGGTGTGCGCCAGCGGCGTCGAGCAACTGGAGTACCCCCGCCCTCAGTGGCCGGGGCGGATCGTCTGGGTCGGCGAACTCACGGACCATGCCGGCAGCGGCATCCAGGAGCCCGCGTGGTGGCCGGAATCGCTCGCGGACCCGCGTCCGGTGGCGCATGTGACCCAAGGCACCCAGAATGTGGATCCTGCCGACCTCATCCGGCCGACGTTCGCAGCCCTCGGACGTCAACGGGTGCAGCTCGCCGTCGCGACGGGAGTGCGCGGGAACAGCGAGTTGCCGTTCCCTGCGCCGCCGAACGCCCGCGTCGCAGACCTGCTTCCGTACGATCAGCTGCTGCCCCGCATCGACGTGATGGTCACCAACGGCGGGTGGGGCGGCGTGCTGGCGGCGCTGCACCACGGTGTGCCTCTGGTGGTCGCGGGCGGAGACCTGGACAAGCCGGAAGTCGCAGCTCGCGTCGCCTGGGCAGGCGCCGGGGTGAATCTGCGCACGGGAACGCCGTCTCCTCGCGCGATCCTGCGCGCATGGCGGAGGGTCTCCGGCAGCCCCGCCTACCGGACGGCCGCCCAACGCATCGGCGAGGCCCTCCGCCAGCATGACGGCCCCCGTGAAGTGGTCGAGCACACGGAGGCCCTCCTCGCGGAAGGCATCGAACGGTAGTCGAACGCTCGATATCGGAAAAGCGAAAACCCCCGCATCCCCTATAAGACAGGGACAACGGGGGTTTCACGTGGCGGTACCGGTGGGATTTGAACCCACGGTGGGCTTTCACCCACACAACTTTTCGAGAGTTGCACCTTCGGCCGCTCGGACACGGTACCGCGGACTATCGTACGCGAAACCCCCCGCCGACCGCCAATCGACAGGGAGCGCCCAGCCCATCAGCGGGCAGCAACCAGCTCGCCCTGGATGCGCGCGAGTATTGTGCTGGGAATGGGGACGAAGAGTCGTGTCGCTGTCGGTGCCGGGATCTCCACGGTCGCGGTCGGTCTTCTCGCGTGGGCGCGGGTCCGCAAGGCGCAGAACGCGCTCGAGGCGAACCGCATCCGGCTGAACGAGACGTTGCCCGTGCACTCCAAATGGTGGCGGGATGCGGCCAAAACCGAGGGCGAGCTGCTGTACGTCGCGATCGGCGACAGTGCAGCGCAGGGCATCGGCGCCTCCGCACCGCGCAACAGCTATGTCGGCGTGATCGCCGACCACATCACGGCTGCGACGGGGCGGTCGGTCCGGATGGTCAACCTGAGCGTCTCCGGCGCCACCGTCGCGCTCGCGGTCGCCGACCAGCTGCCGCGGTTCGCCGATCTGCAGCCGGACGTCGTCACGGTCGCGATCGGCGCCAACGATATCGCCGACTTCGATCCGGCCCGCTTCGAGGAGGGCATCCGCACGGTCTTCTCGGCGCTCCCCGACGACGCCATCGTCGCCGATCTCCCCTGCTTCTACCTCCCGTGGAACGAGAAGAAGGTCGCCGTCGGCAACGCCATCCTCCGCCGGGTCGCCGCCGAACGAGCGCTCACTGTCGTCCCGTTGCACGACACCATGAAGCGGCAGGGCCTTCGCGGCATCGTCACGCAGTTCGCCGAGGACCTCTTCCACCCCAACGACCGCGGATACCGGGTGTGGGCGTCCGCGTTCCTCCCCGCGGTCACCGCGCACGTTGTGCGGAGGTTCCCCCGCCGCCCTGTCGCCGTCACCACGGACGGCGCGGCGCAGCAGCACCCGGATGCGCAGGCGAGCTGATGAGCGACAGAGGGCGCACCAGGGTGATCGAGCGCGCAGGCCCGTGGGGATTCGTATTCCTCGTCGCGTACGTCGGCGCCGCGATCTACTTCGTCTCCGCGTCCGACGGCTCGTTCTGGGCCGTCATCCTCGGCCTGCTGCAGGCCATCGTGTGGCCCGCATACGTCGTCTACCACGTCCTCGTGCTGCTCCACGCCTGAGGCCCGGCGCCTGACTCCTGGCGCCTGACTTCGGATGCGCGCGTCGCCTCCCGCACGTCTCGTGCCGAACGTGCGGTTCGACACCCGCGCACCCCACGTTTCGCACGAGCCCTCGCGCCCTCCGGATGCACGAGTCGTGCGGAATGTGCGGTCCGGGACGCATCCACCGCACGTTTCGCACGAGCCGCGGCGCGCGGCCGCGCGGGCCGGCGCGCGTCAGCGTCGCGTCGTACCCGGCGCCAGGTGCGACAGCACCCTGTCCCACGCGGGGATCACCGCGAGGTGGCCGACACCAGGAATCATCTCGACCCGCGCATCCGGGATCGCCTTCTGGTACCAGCTCGCGTGGGCGTTGCCGGAGAGCGCATCCGCCTGCCCGTTGACGATGAGCGTCTTCGCCGCGACGTCGGCCACGTCGAAGCCCCACGGTCGCGCCGTGTAGCTGAGGATGTCCGCGGCCACCCCCACAGGCCCCTGCCGGAACGCGTCCTTCAGCATCCGGCCGAGCCTGTCGTGCGCGCCAGGAAGCGCGAGCACCGCGTCGTCGACCGCAGAAGCGCCGAGGAGGTCGAGCGGCACGTCCCCCACCTCGTCTGCGCTGTTGACGGCGTCGGCCTGCGGTTGCAGCATCTCGCTGAGCTGGGCGAGCGCCGCATCCGGAGCCAGGGTCGCCAGGTGGTCGGACATCGCCTGAAGCTGCGGGTCGATCCACGGGACGGCCTCGTTCGGCGCGGGCGTCCCGATGATCGCGACGCGGTCGGCGAGCTCGGGGTGGCGCGCGGCGAAAGCGAGTGCGATGCGTCCTCCCGCCGACCAGCCCGCGATGCCGATCGAGTCCGGGCGGTTGATCCCTGCGCTCGCCTCGTCGCGGTTCATCGACCGCAGATACTCCGCGATGTCGTCGGCGGCCTGCGTGATGCTCGGCCAGGTGCCGGCCGGGAGCGGGTCGCTCGAACCGTATCCCGGGCGGTCGAACGCGAGGATGTGCACGTTCCTGTTGCTGGATGCGTCTGGGTCGGGGTCGAACACCGATGAGCCGGGGGCCGCGTGACAGAACACCACGACCCTCTCCGCCGCTGAGTCGCCAAAGCCGGTCACGCCGAGCTTGCGGCCGGACGCGAGTGTGAAGGTCAGATTCGCCATGTCGCCCATTGAACCCCTCACAACCGACACGAGCCAGGAGTTGTGCACAGTCCGCGCGATCCTCCCGCGGATGACGGTGGTCCCCCGTAGTGTGAATCCCGGATCGAGGAGGTCGCGTGGCGAAGGCACAGCTCAACTACCGCTGCACGGAGTGCGGCTGGACGACGGCCAAGTGGGCCGGGCGTTGCGGCGAGTGCCAGGAGTGGGGAACGGTCACGGAGGCTGCCGCGCCGACCGGCGTCCTCCGCGCGCTCAAGCCGGTGTCGATCGGCGCCGACCGTGCGGCCAGGTCCATCACCGACATCGAGACGGCCTCCGTCAGCCACTGGCCGAGCGGAATCGCGGAGTTCGACCGCGTGCTGGGCGGCGGCATCGTGCCTGGGGCGGCCATCCTGCTGAGCGGTGAGCCGGGTGTCGGCAAGTCCACCCTGCTGCTGGAGGTGGCATCGCGCGCCGCGCGCGCCAAGTCCAGAGTGCTCTACGTGAGCGCGGAGGAGTCGGTCAGCCAGGTCAGGATGCGCGCGGAACGCACCGGCGCCATGCACGACCATCTCTTCCTCGCCTCGGAGACCGACCTCGCCACCATCGTCGGCCAGATCGACGCGGTCGACCCGCAGCTGGTCATCGTCGACTCGGTGCAGACCGTGTCCAGCAGCAACGGAGAGGGCCTGGCCGGCGGCCCGAGCCAGGTGCGCGAGGTGGCGAGCACCCTCATCCGCGTCGCCAAAGACCGCAACCTGCCGGTGCTGCTCGTCGGCCACGTCACCAAAGACGGCTCGATCGCCGGTCCCCGCCTCCTCGAACACCTGGTGGATGTGGTCTGCCAGTTCGAGGGCGACCGCCAGACCGCGCTCCGCTTCGTCCGCGCGCTCAAGAACCGCTTCGGCCCCACGGACGAGGTGGGCTGCTTCGAGATGTCCGGCGACGGCATCGTGGAGGTGGCCGACCCGAGCGGGCTGTTCCTCAGCCGCACGACCACGCCCGTGTCCGGAACCTGCGTCACGGTCGCGATGGAGGGGCGCCGCCCGCTCCCGGTCGAGGTTCAGGCGCTCGTCGTCGCCTCGACGGCCCCCAACCCGCGCAGGGTCACGAACGGCGTCGACTCGTCCAGGGTCGCGATGCTGCTCGCCGTGCTCGAACGCCGCGCCGGCATCCGGCTCGGCGACAAGGACGTCTACGTCTCCACGGTCGGCGGGGTGCGACTCACCGAACCGGGAGCCGACCTCGCCATCGCCCTGGCCATCGCGTCCGCCGCCAACGAGAAGGCCATCCCGAACACGCTCGCGGCGTTCGGAGAGATCAGCCTGGCGGGCGAGATCCGCCCGGTCGCCAGCGGCAAGCAGCGCGCGGCGGAAGCCACCCGCCTCGGCTTCGTCACCCGCGTGGATGCGCGAAGCGAGAGCATCCGCGAAGCCCTCCGTGTCGCCTTCACGGCAGCGGTCTCCGACCGCGAGCGGGAGCTCGACGCCGCGTTCTGACCAGCGCGCCGCTCGGCCCAGCACGCCTCCATCCACAGCCCTGGTCCCCACAACGCGAGGTGGGCACCGCTCAGTTCAGGATGAACTGCTTCGACTCGGCCGACTCGATGCCGGACACGGAGGTGGTCAGGTGGTACGACGCTCCCCCGGCCGGCACCTGATCGCGCGTCTGCTGGCAGGTGGAGGGATCGGAGCGGGTGCGGTCCCACTCGATGGGCGTCTGCGACGACACCGTCTTGCCCGGTTGCAGCAGGACTTCCGCGTCCACCTTGTCCGACTGGCAGTCCGTGGACTTCCAGTACGTCTCCGAGCCGCTCGTGATCGTGAACACCTGCTGGGCCGTGCCGGCGTCGATCTTGCAGGCGACCGTCCCGGTATTCGTGATCGAGACCGTCAGCTTCGGAAGCTGACCTGCTGCGTACGTGTCAGCGTCGGTGTTCGCCGCCACCTTCACGTTCGCCGGCTTGCAGGCCTGGCCACTGGCCGTCGTGCTCTCCGTCGGGATGCTCGTGGCGCCGTTGCCCGACGTGGCGGGCTTCGACGTGGTGGCCGCCGGGGCGGGCGCGCCCTCCGACGATCCCGGCCGCACGACGATCAGCACGATGACCACGATCACGGCGATGACGCCGAGGGCGAGGAGGAGCCGGCGTCGCCAATAGACGTTGCTCGGCTGGGGGCCGACAGGGTGCTTGAACGTCGACATGCCTGCAGAATAGCGGCGGCTGCGGCGAATGCCGCGGCAACGCGCTAGAGCTGCTTCAACATACGAGTATTTCCCAAGGTGTTGGGCTTCACCCTCGCCAGATCGAGGAACTCGGCGACACCTTCGTCGTGCGAGCGGACCAGTTCCGCGTACACCTCGGGGTCCACCGTCTCCGTGCCCATGTCCTCGAAACCGTTGCGCTCGAAGAAAGCGACCTCGAACGTCAGGCAGAACAACCGGCTCAGCCCCAGCTCGCGGGCGTCGTCCTCCAGCCGGCCGAGCAGCGCGCGGCCGATGCCTTTGCCCAGCCACGCGTCGGAGACCGCCAGCGTGCGCACCTCGGCCAGGTCCCGCCACATCACGTGCAGCGCCCCGCAGCCGATCAGCTCGCCGTCCGGCGTCTCGGCGACGCGGAACTCCTGCAGCGACTCGTAGAACACCACCGCGTCCTTGCCGAGCAGGATTCGTCGCTGCACCAGCGGCTCCACGAGCTCCTGGATGCGCACCACGTCACTGGTGCGCGCCCGGCGGATGACGAACCCGGCGCTGTCTGAACCACTCACCCGCCCAAGCCTAGCGATCATCGACCAGGTGGATGCGCATCCCCCGGCTCCCCGCACAGCACCCGGCCGCAACGCCCCCGCACACACGAAAGCGGGGCCGCCACAGTGGCGGCCCCGCTTCCGGGATACTCAGTCCCCCTCAGGGATGGACGACGGCGTCAGTCGGACGACGCTGCCAGGTCCGGCGTCGCCGGGCCGGTGCCGATCGCGGCCGCGGCGTTGACACCCGCCCCGATCGGCTCCTTGCGGGACTCCGTGGTGAACACGAACTCGCCGTCCTTGAAGTCGACGTGCACGTGGTCGCCGGCGTTGAGCTCGCCGTGGAGGATGCGCTCGCTGAGCCTGTCCTCGATCTCGTGCTGCACGGCGCGGCGCAGCGGACGGGCTCCGAGGGTGGGGTCGAAGCCGACCTCGATCAGGCGCTCCTTGGCGGCCTGCTCCAGCGTGATCGTCATATCGCGGTCGAGCAGCCTGTCGGAGAGACGCTTGATGAACAGGTCGACGATCTGCAGCAGTTCCGGCTTGGACAGCTGCGGGAACACGATGATCTCGTCCACGCGGTTCAGGAACTCCGGCTTGAAGTTCTTCTTCAGCTCCTCGTAGACCTTGCCGCGCATCCGGTCGTAGCCGGTGGTCGGGTCGCCCTCGATCTGGAAGCCGACGGGGCCTCCGGAGATGTCCTTCGTGCCGAGGTTGGTCGTCATGATGATGACCGTGTTCTTGAAGTCGACGACGCGGCCCTGGCCATCCGTCAGACGTCCCTCCTCCAGAATCTGGAGCAGCGAGTTGAAGATGTCCGGGTGCGCCTTCTCGATCTCGTCGAACAGCACGACGCTGAACGGCTTGCGGCGGACCTTCTCGGTGAGCTGGCCGCCCTCTTCGAAGCCGACGAATCCGGGAGGAGCACCGAACAGCCTGGAGACCGTGTGCTTCTCGCCGTACTCCGACATGTCGAGGGAGATCATCGCCGACTCGTCGTCGAACAGGAACTCGGCGAGCGCCTTGGCCAGCTCGGTCTTTCCGACGCCGGTGGGGCCGGCGAAGATGAACGAGCCGGACGGACGCTTCGGGTCCTTGAGGCCTGCGCGGGTGCGGCGGATGGTCTTGGAGAGCGCCGCGATGGCCTCCTCCTGACCGATGACGCGCTGGTGCAGTGCCTTCTCCATGAAGACGAGTCGAGCCGACTCCTCCTCGGTGAGCTTGAACACCGGGATGCCCGTGGCCTGAGCCAGGACCTCGGCGATGAGTCCCTCATCCACCTCGGCCGTGGTCTTCACGTCGCCGGAGCGCCACTGCTTCTCGAGCCGCAGACGCTCGCCGAGGAGGTTCTTCTCCTCGTCGCGCAGGGAGGCGGCCTTCTCGAAGTCCTGGTCCTCGATCGCTGCTTCCTTCTGGGAGCGGACCGCGGCGATCTTGTCGTCGAACTCGCGCAGCTCCGGCGGGGCGGACAGGATCGACAGGCGCAGGCGGGCGCCGGCCTCGTCGATCAGGTCGATGGCCTTGTCGGGCAGGAAGCGGTCCTGGATGTACCGGTCTGCGAGATTCGCGGCGGAGACGATCGCGCCATCGGTGATCGACACCTTGTGGTGCGCCTCGTAGCGGTCGCGCAGCCCCTTCAGGATGTTGATCGTGTGCGGCAGCGACGGCTCGTTCACCTGGATGGGCTGGAAGCGGCGCTCGAGGGCCGCATCCTTCTCGAAGTGCTTGCGGTACTCGTCGAGCGTGGTGGCGCCGATGGTCTGCAGTTCGCCGCGGGCGAGCAGCGGCTTCAGGATCGACGCGGCGTCGATGGCGCCCTCTGCTGCTCCGGCACCCACCAGGGTGTGGATCTCGTCGATGAACGTGATGATGTCGCCGCGGGTGCGGATCTCCTTGGTGACCTTCTTGAGGCGCTCCTCGAAGTCACCGCGGTAGCGGGAGCCTGCGATGAGAGAGCCGAGGTCGAGCGTGTACAGCTGCTTGTCCTTCAGCGTCTCAGGAACGTCGCCACGGACGATCGCCTGGGCGAGGCCCTCGACGACGGCCGTCTTTCCGACGCCCGGCTCACCGATCAGCACGGGGTTGTTCTTGGAGCGGCGCGACAGGATCTGCATGACGCGCTCGATCTCCTTCTCGCGTCCGATCACCGGGTCGAGCTTGTTGTCGCGCGCCGCCTGGGTGAGGTTGCGGCCGAACTGATCGAGGATCTGGCTTCCGGCCTGCGCGGTCGCCTGATCGTTGCCCCCGACCTGGACCTGCTCCTTGCCCTGGTAGCCGCTGAGCAGCTGGATGACCTGCTGGCGCACGCGGTTGAGGTCGGCGCCGAGCTTCACCAGCACCTGGGCTGCGACACCCTCGCCCTCGCGGATGAGGCCGAGCAGGATGTGCTCCGTGCCGATGTAGTTGTGGCCGAGCTGCAGCGCCTCGCGCAGGGACAGCTCGAGCACCTTCTTGGCACGGGGCGTGAACGGGATGTGCCCTGTCGGCTGCTGCTGGCCCTGGCCGATGATGTCCTGGACCTGCTCGCGAACGGCATCAAGAGAGATGCCGAGCGACTCGAGCGCCTTGGCGGCGACACCCTCACCCTCGTGGATCAGGCCGAGCAGGATGTGCTCCGTCCCGATGTAGTTGTGGTTGAGCATCTTGGCCTCTTCTTGGGCCAAGACGACGACGCGGCGGGCTCTGTCGGTAAATCTCTCGAACATGTCTACTCCTCAGACGCCGTTGCAGGGTTGGCGTCGATACAAAGAGAGTAACCACCGGGAGGGCCCCGCATAGCCCCTGTTCGCCGTGGGCGTGACGGCGATTCCGCCGACTGTTCCGGATGCGCGGCCTCAGCCGCGCAGACCGGGCAACGTGAGCGTCGTGTCCGGAAGGGTGATGCTCACGTCGGAGCTCGTCGTCACTCCGGACGGCGTGTCGAAGATCGTGGTGTGCGGCACGTAGTCGCGGGTGCAGATGCCGCCTGGGGCAGGTGCGAGGGTGGCCTTGAGCTGGTTGCTCGCGGTGACGGAGACCGACGCGACCTTCGGGGGGCAGCTCGAGCTGCCGTAGAGCACCATCGCGAACTGGTCGCCGCTCTTCATCCACACGGCCCAGGCCGCCCCGCCCGCGCTGCTCGCCGGCGCATCGACGCCCTTCGGCTCCCCGGCGTAGTCGTCTACCGGCTTGGAGGACGCCGACGTGCATCCGGTCAGCGCGAGACCGGCCAGGAGGAGGCCGACAGCAGTCACGGATGCGCGGGTCGCCGCGAGAGTTCGATGCACGCATTCATTCTAGGAAGTCCGGGGTCGTTCCTCCCTGAGCGCGTTCTAGGATGCACGTGTGAGCAACCTGGAACGCGACCCGGCCGAGGTGCTGGTCGGTGACGACCCCGTGGTGCTCGACGCCCCTGTCGAGATCCTGGAGCCGAGGGAGGTGCCGCTCGGCGGCCCGCGCGCCATGAACGTGCGCCGCACCCTCCCCCAGCGCCGCCGCTCGCTGATCGGCGGCTGGTGCTTCATCGACCACTACGGCCCGGACGACGTGTCCGCGACGGGCGGGATGCGCGTCCCGCCGCATCCGCACACCGGGCTGCAGACGGTGAGCTGGCTGTTCGAGGGCGAGATCGAGCACAGGGACAGCGTCGGCAGTCACGCGATGGTGCGGCCGGGCGAGCTCAACCTGATGACGGCGGGCCGCGGGATCAGCCACTCGGAGGTGTCGACGCCGGGGACCACGCGGTTGCACGGCGTGCAGCTCTGGGTGGCGCTCCCGGACGCGTCGCGCGCGACGGAGCCGTTCTTCGAGCACCACGTCCCCGTCTCCGGCAGGCTCGGCGACGCCGAGGTGCGCACGTTCGTCGGGTGGCTCGCCGGCAGCGGAACGGACGCTACCGTGTTCAGCCCGTTGGTCGGCGCCGAGCTGCTGCTGCGCACGGCAGGCGAGGTCGTCGTGCCTCTCGATCCGTCGTTCGAGCACGGAGTCCTGGTGGATGCAGGCGACGTGACGGTCGCGGGCGCTGACGTGCCTCGCGCCCACCTGGCGTACCTCCCGCCCGGCTGCGACACGGTGACGATCACCGCGGGGGACGGAGGCGCACGGCTCGTGCTGCTGGGCGGCGAGCCGCTCGGCGAGCAGATCGTGATGTGGTGGAACTTCATCGGCCGCAGCCACGAGGACATTGTGCAGTACCGCTCCGAGTGGATGCGCGACGTGATCGACGACGAGGACGAGCACGGCCGGTTCGGCGTCGTCGCCGGCTACGACGGGCGCCCCCTGCCCGCGCCGGAACTGCCGACCGTGCGGCTCAAGCCCCGAGGCTAGCGGCGCTCCCACGCCGGGCGGCGGCTACTGCAGCGCCGAGGTCAGCCGCGCGAGGTTGTCGAGCACCGTCGAGCGCAGCGGCTGCTTCATCCACTCGTCGAGTGTGAGCTCGCGGCTGTCCTTGCGGTAGCCGTCCTCCACCGCGCGCATCTCGTCAACGAACGAGCGGCCGCGCACCATCAGCGAAACCTCCATGTTGAGCTGGAAGGAGCGCATGTCCATGTTGCTCGACCCGATCACCGCGACGTCGTCGTCGATCGTGAAGTGCTTGGCGTGCAGGATGTACGGCTTCTTGTACATCCAGATACGCACGCCGGCCCGTAGCAGCGCCTCGTAATACGACCGCTGGGCGTGGTAGACGAGCGCCTGGTCACCGATCTCGGAGACGAACAGGTCGACGGCGATGCCGCGCTGCGTCGCCGTGGTGATGGCCATCAGCATCGACTCGTCCGGCACGAAGTACGGCGAGGTGATCACGATGCGCTCCTGCGCGTAGTACAGCAGCGCCAGGAACAGGCGCAGGTTGTTCTCGCCGGGGAATCCTGGGCCGGACGGCACCACCTGGGCGTCGAGCGCGCTGGTGGTGAGGTCGTCTGTGATCGGCTCTGTCTCGCGGCGCAGCAGCTCGTCCGTCTCCGAATACCAGTCGGTGATGAAGATGGCGTTGAGACCGGCGACGATCGGCCCCTCCAGCCGGACGATCAGCTCTTTCCACTTCAGGCCGCGCTTGATGTTCGACTTCTTGTTGTAGCTGCGGTCGATCACATTCTGAGAACCCATGAAGCCGACCTTGCCGTCGACGATGAGCAGCTTGCGGTGGTTGCGGAGGTCGGGCCGCTGGTACTTGCCCTTGAACGGCTGCACAGGGAGCATCAGGTGCCAGGATGCGCCCATCTCGGTGAGCCGCTTGGTGGTCTGCTTGTAGTCCCTGGTGCGGAACGACGCGACGTGGTCGAGCAGCACGCGCACGGAGACGCCGCGCTTCACCGCATCCTCGAGTGCGTCGAAGAACGGCCTGGTCGTCTGGTCGCAGCTCAGGATGTAGAACTCGACGTGCACATACTTGCGCGCCTTCGCGATCTCCGCTGTCATCGCATCCAGTGACGCCTGGTAGTCGCCGTTGAGGCTCGCCGTGTTGCCGCCGACCAGCGGCATCGCGCCGAGGTTGCGGTTGAGCGCCACCACCGACTCCAGCCACGGTGGCCAGGGGTGATCGCGGCTCACCCGCTCCATGCCGTCCGTGGACTCGATGATGAAGCGGTTGATCTCCGCCTGCTTGTCGCGGCGGCGCTTCGGCAGCTTGTACGACCCGATCAGCAGGAAGAACAGCACGCCGATGTACGGGATGAAGAAGATCGCGAGCAGCCACGCGGTCGCCGACGATGGCTTGCGGTTGCGCGGAACCACGATGATCGCGATGACGCGGATGACGAAGTCGATCAGCAGCAGCAGCACCACGATGGCGGTGGTGAGGAACCCTGCGTCCATCGGCGCGCATCCCCTTCACCGCTTGTGTGTGGACACGCTGACGTGCGCGCCCTATCGCATACCGTATCGAAGCGGCGGGCCGGAGGGTACCTGCGACGCGGCCGGAGTGCGTGGCGACGTGCGCCGCGCGCGTCGGATGCCGGCGAGCTGGATAGGGGCTGCTACGCCTTGGGCGCGAGGCCGCGGCGAGCGCGCTCCTCGGATTCCATCCGCGAGTACACCTTCCGCTCCGTGCGGTCGGCACGGATGATGAGGCGCATGATCAGCCAGAAGAGCAGACCGACGAGGACGGTCGGTGCAAGCGACCAGACAATCCCAGCTACGACGTCATTCATAACCTGATAATGGTAGCTCCTGGACCTGAGAACGGAATCCATCACGCCACCCTTCACCGTCTTCCTCACCACCTGGCAGTTCGACCCGGTCGCCGCTGTCGCGCTCGTGGCCGCTGCCGGCCTCTATCTCGCGGGCATCCCGGCGCTGCGTCGCAGAGGCCACCGCTGGCCGACAGCGCCGACGGTCTGGTTCTTCGCTCTCGGCCTCGGCTCGTACGCGTGGGTGTCGTTCGGTTTCCTCGGCGCGTACAGCTCAGAGCTGCGGTGGGCGTTCACCACACGGATCGCGCTGCTGCTGTTCGCCGTGCCTGCCTTGATCAGCCTGGGCAGACCGGTCGCGCTGGCCAGGCTGGCGCTGGAGGGACGCAGGGCGAGCAGGCTGGAGGCGACGCTGCGGTCCCGCGCGATCCGGCTGTTCGGCAATGCGATGTTCGCTCCGCTGTTCGCCTGCGCGGTGTTCCTGGTGTTCCTCACACCGGTCGCGGCCGTGCTGCGCGACAACCCGTGGTCGGAGTGGACGATCACCATCGTCACGCCACTGGCCGGGATGCTCATGGTGCTCCCGATCGCGGCGCACTCGATCATCCGCACCAGCTTCTTCGTGACCGTGGAGTTCCTGCTGGCGTTCGTGGAGATGCTGCTGGATGCGGTCCCCGGCCTGCTCCTGCGGCTGAACGACGGCATCCTGGATCACGCGCCCGCCGTGCTCGGCCATCTGCCGTTCTGGTTCCCGAACGCGCTCCACGACCAGCATCTGTCCGGCGACTTCCTGTGGTTCATCGCAGAAATCGCGGACGTGCCCGTGCTCATCATCCTGTTCGTCCGGTGGATGCGCCTGGACCGCCGCGAGGCCACCCGCTACGACGACCTGTCGGACGCCGAACTCGACGCGCTGACCCAGGCCCACCTGCGCCGGCGGCCGTAGCGCCGCACGCTGCGCCGCACGCCTCGTGCGAAACGTGCGGTGCCGGGCGCGGCGACCGCGGCTTTCGCACGAGCGGTGGGCCGCGTGGCGCTGCTGCGCCGCGCTACTTGACGAGCGGGAAGAGGATCGTCTCGCGGATGCCGAGGCCGGTGAGCGCCATCAGGAGGCGGTCGATACCCATGCCCATGCCACCGGACGGCGGCATGCCGAACTCGAGCGCACGCAGGAACTCCTCGTCGAGGCGCATCGCTTCGACATCGCCCTGCGCCGCCAGCTTGGCCTGCTCGACGAAGCGGTCGCGCTGCACCACAGGGTCGACCAGCTCGGAGTATCCGGTGGCGAGCTCGAAGCCGCGCGTGTACAGGTCCCACTTCTCAACGACGCCGTCGCGCGACCGGTGTGCGCGCACGAGCGGGCTGGTGTCCACGGGGAAGTCCATGACGAACGTCGGCCGCACCAGCGTGTCCTTGACGAAGTGCTCCCACAGCTCCTCGACGTACTTGCCGGGCAGGGGATGTTCGATCTCGATCCCCTCCACAGCCGCGATCTCGCGCAGTCTCTCCACAGATGTCGCCGGGGTGATCTCTTCGCCGACCGCCTCGGACAGGCTGTCGTACATGCGAATTCGATCCCACTCCCCGCCGAGGTCGTACTCGGTGCCATCGGCCCAGGTCACGACGTGCGAACCGGAGATCGCCTGCGCGGCGTTCTGGATGAGGGTCTGAGTGAGGTCCGCGATGGAGTTGTAGTCTCCGTACGCCTCGTACGCTTCCAGCATCGCGAACTCGGGCGAGTGCGTGGAGTCCGCGCCCTCGTTGCGGAAGTTGCGGTTGATCTCGAACACGTGGTCGATGCCGCCGACGACAGCGCGCTTGAGGTAAAGCTCCGGCGCGATGCGCAGGTAGAGGTCGGTGTCGAACGCGTTCGAGTGGGTCACGAACGGGCGGGCGGACGCTCCGCCGTGCATCACCTGCAGCATCGGGGTCTCCACCTCGATGAAGTCGCGCTCCGCGAAGGTCTTTCGCAGGCTGGCGACCGTCTTGGCACGGTCGACCACGTTCCTGCGGGCCTGCTCGCGAGCGATGAGGTCGAGGTAGCGGCTGCGGACGCGCGTCTCCTCGTTGAGCTCGTTGTGCAGGTTCGGCAGGGGAAGCAGCGCCTTGGAGGCGATGGTCCAGCTCTCGACCATGATCGACAGCTCGCCGCGGCGGCTCGAGATCACTTCGCCGGAGACGAAGAGGTGGTCGCCGAGGTCGACGAGTTCCTTCCACTCGGCCAGCGACTCCTCGCCGACGGCCGCGAGCGACACCATGACCTGGATGCGCGTACCGTCGCCCGACTGGAGCACGGCGAAGCAGAGCTTGCCGGTGTTCCTGAGGTGCACGACGCGACCGGCGACGCCGACCTTTTCGCCGGAGACCTCGTCGGCCTGCAGGTGGCCCCACTTCTCGCGCACGGCGGGGATGGTGGTGGTGATCGGCACGGACACCGGGTACGCGCCGCCTGCGGCGGTCTTCGCCTCGGCGATCAGCCGCTCGCGCTTGGCGAGACGGACGGCCTTCTGCTCGCTGATCTCGTCAGCGGAGAGTTCAGGCTCGGTGGTCTGCGCGTCGGTCATGAGTGTCTTTCGTTCGAGCGGGATGCGGCTTTGGGGTGGTGCCGTGCTGGTGGAGGCCGATCAGTGGATGCTGATGCGCTCGTTGTCGATGAGCCTGGTCGTTCCGACGCGGGCTGCCACGAGCACCACGGCTGGGCCGTGGTGGTCTTCGGCGACGGCGAGGAACGAGTCCGGGTCGACGACCACGAGATAGTCAAGCTTAACGGCTGGTTCGCTGTCGATTCGCTCGCGCGCGGCGGCGAGCACCGCATCCACTCCTCCCGGCGTGGCGGTCGCAGCCTCGGCGGCGGCGGCGAGTGCTTGGGAGAGGACGACGGCCGCGGCGCGGCCAGCCGGGTCGAGGTAGGCGTTGCGGCTGGAGAGGGCGAGACCGTCCTGCTCGCGCACCGTGTCGACCACGGCGATCGAGGTGGCGATGTTCAGCTCGTCGACCATGCGTCCGACCAGGTGCACCTGCTGGGCGTCCTTCTGGCCGAACACCGCGACGTCGGGGGCGACGATGTTGAACAGCTTGGCCACGACGGTGAGCATCCCATCGAAGTGGCCGGGCCGGGAGGCGCCCTCGTAGAGCGATCCGACCGCGCCGGCACTGACCCTGGTCTCCGACGCCCCGTTCGGGTACATCTCGGCCGGCGTGGGAGCGAAGACCACGTCGGCGAGCCCGGTCAGCCTGGCCACGTCCGCGTCGAGCGTGCGCGGGTAGC
Source organism: Leifsonia sp. NPDC102414 (assembly GCF_044765685.1). NCBI lineage: Bacteria > Bacillati > Actinomycetota > Actinomycetes > Micrococcales > Microbacteriaceae > Leifsonia > Leifsonia sp. NPDC102414. The sequence goes on along the minus strand of NZ_JBIWKN010000004.1, from coordinate 21,206 downwards.
GGTCGAGGTCCTCGCCAGGGCCGAACTGCAAGGGGTTAACGAAGATCGACACGACCACGATGCCACCCAGGTCCCTGGCGTGCGAGACGAGCTGGAGGTGCCCGTCGTGGAGCGCGCCCATCGTCGGCACGAGCACGACGCGGCCGGACGGTGCGTCCGCGCTTCCCTCCAGCGCTGCGTCCCTGCGCGCGGTGGCGATCCGTGCGCGGAGTTCCGGGATGGTGGTCACGACGTCAGGCATCTGCTCCCCTAACGGCCGGTGCGCCTGGCGGCGCGGAGAAGAACGGCCAGTCATCCAGGCTACTCGCCGCGGAGGAACCAGCCGCGGTCGTCGCTCTGCGGCTCGTCGAACACCTCGGACAGGTCGATCGCCGTCGGCGCGGACGCCGTGGTGATCGCGTTGTCGACCGCCGACCGCAGCAGGGAGCTGAGGAACGGGCCGGGGTTCTCCACGCCGATGTCGCGCAGGATGCCGGTGGACTGCTCCACGATCGCGCGGGAGAACGCCGTCGCCGTCGCTACTGCCTCCGCGTACGCCTCCCGGTCCTGCTCGGCGATGACGACCGGTTCGCCGCCCATCTCCACCACCAGCGCCTGGGCGATCGGCAGCACGGGGGCGGGCGCGGTCACGGCGAAGTAGCTCTCGGCGAGTCTGGCGAGATCGAGGCTGGTCCCGGTGAACTCGACGGCCGGGTGCACGGCGATCGGGATCGCCCCTGCTGCCGCCGCAGGCTGCAGCACGGACACGCCGAACCCCGGCGCGGTGTGCATCACGATCTGACCCGGCTGCCAGCTCCCCGTGGCGGCGAGCCCGGCGACCAGGGCAGGCAGCTCGGCGTCCGGAACGGCGATGACCACGAGTTCGCTGCGCTCGACCAGCGTCGGCACATCGAGGATAGGGGCGTTCGGCAGCATCGCTCCAGCCCGCTCCCTGCTCGCCTCCGAGACGGCGGAGACGCCGACGATGGCGTGCCCGGCCCCGGCCAGCGCCGCTCCGATCACCGGGCCGACCCTCCCGGCCCCGATGATGCCGAGGCCGAGTCGTCCTGAGCGCTGCATCAGTGGTTCTCCTCGCGGTGGGCGGACGTGTCGGGAGCGGCCGTCGGCGCCGTGGAGGAGGCCGGAACCGTCGGCGGCGCAGCGAGCGGCGCGGCCTGCTCGAACGGGAGCTCCGCCCAGCGGTGGCTGCGGTCGGACTGCGCGGAGGCGATCGCGCCGGAGGCCACGTCGTCGAAAAGGGTCACGCTCTGCGGCGCGTCGAGCGCTGCCAGGCGCGGGCGCACAGGACCGGACACCGTGTGGAGGCGGGCACCTGCGAGGCCGAGCAGCCTGTCGATCGGGCCCTGCTCGATCTCGACGCTCTGCAGACGGGCGAGCGGGACCATCGCCAGGCTGCGCCACACGATGCCGCGGCGCAGCAGGATCACGCCGTCGACGATCCGGTAGCCGTTGCGCTGCCACGAGAACGGCCGCACCCAGGCGGCGCGGCGCGGGCTGCCGGTGAAGGCATCCCTGCCCTTCGACGTCATGCCTGCTGCGATCAGGTCGCGGTGCTCGTCGGTCGCGAAGTTCGGGAGCACGAGGCCGAGCACCCGGGAGACGTCCGCCGCGTCGCCGACAGGCAGCATCGTCGTGTTCGGCTGGCCCGCCGCGCCCTTCTCCTTGGAGTGCCCAGCGGTGTCGATGCGGATCTGCCACCAGCCGAACGGACGCCAGAGCAGCGGCTGCAGCACCTCGACCGCGTGGATGCGCCCCGGCGGGAGCGTCTCGTTGCTCAGGGTCAGCAGACCGAAGCCGACCCGCACCCCGTCCGGTGTGCCGGCGATCGAATAGCGAAGCGACTTGGTGAAGCGGTTGATGTAGAAGCTCGCCGACCCGAGCAGACCGGGCAGCACGATGAGCAGCAGCCACACCCGGCCCGTGGATGCGCCGATCACCAGCAGCGCGATGACCACCAGCAGGAAGATGGTGAAGCCGCTGAGCACCAACGACCCCAGGAGCCGGAGCGGCGGGATCTTCACGACCGACTCCGGAGGCGCGGCGTTCGGGTCGAGCTCGGGGGCGATGAACTCGTTCACCCGACGGGTCACCAGGTCGGAGACAGCGCCAACACGCCCGTCCGGCACGCCAGGTGCCACGGCACCGTCCGCTACCGGGCCGGCTGTCACCGGGCCGGCCGCGACCGGGCCATCCGCGACCGTGCCATCCGCGACTGTGCCAGCCGCAACCGCGCCACCGGCCGCAGAGCCGGCGCCCGCCTCGCTCGCGCGCACCCCAGACGCCATCCGCAGCACATCCCCGCGCAGCCCGTCCGCCAGCGACGAGCCAAGGTACGCCAGCTGCACGTTCGCGTCGTGCCCTGCCACGCTGATGTCGAGCTTCGCCGCCCCGAAGATTCTGGCCAGCACGGGGCGCACCACGTTGATGCCCTGGATGCGGTCCAGCCGAGCCTTCCGCTGGGTGCGGAACAGGATGCCGCTGCGCACCTCGACCGCGTCGTCCGTGATCCGGAAGCTGTGCATCCGCCAGGACAGGTAGAACGCGCCGAGGCAGAGCAGCAGCACCACCGCGATGGCCAGGAGCGCCCAGCCCTCCCAGCCGTGATCGTAGATCTGGTCGATCGGGTCGCCGCCGAAGTCCGGCGTTCCGACGAAGAACCCGACGATCCGCTCGCGCAGGTTCGACAGCACGAAGCCGAGGATGGCGACGAAGACGATGCCACCGCGCAGCAGAGGGGTCGCGGGATGCAGGCGATGCCATTCGCCGTCCGTGTACCGTTCGGCGGCGCGCTCCGCTGCGCTGAGCGGCGCGCTCACAGCCCCGCCCGCCTGCTCTCAGCCAGCTCGACGAGGCGGTCCCGCAGTTCGGCAGCGACCGGCTCTGGGAGGCCGGGGATGACCACGCTGGTCGACGCCGCAGCCGTCACGAACTTGAGGTCGGCCAGGCCGAGGATGCGGCCGACGGGTCCCCGGTTGATGTCGATGAGCTGCATCCTGCCGTACGGAACGGACACGAAGCGCTGGTACATGATGCCGCGACGGAACAGCAGGTCGTCGTCGCGCATCCGGTAGCCGATCGAGCGGGCGCGGCGCGGCGCGATGATCAGGCCGACGATCGTGCCGATCACCACGACGGCCAGCAGCACCCAGCCCCAGCTCCACTGCGCGACCAGCCACAGGAACGTTGCCGCCGCCGCCAGCACGACGCCGCTGACGATCGCGCCGACGATGACCACGACCACGTACTTCGGGGAGACGCGCTGCCACTCCCCGACGCTCAGATCAAGACGATTCGACATGGACATTCTCCGGATCGCCGTTCTTGTCGTCGGGTGGGATGGTGCAGAGGAACTCGGCGACGAGCCCGGCGATCAGCAGCACGACGGCGCCGATCGTCGATGCGACCGTCAGCCAGACCGCGCTCCCCGTCGGGATCACGGCGCGGCTCAGGAGGTAGGCGACGAATCCGGCGCCGAGGCCGGTGAGCAGCGCTCCGGACAGGCTGCACGCCTTCGCCAGCACCACGATGCGCATCGCCTGGAACGGGTCGATGGCGCGCGAACTGCGGCCGCGAACGGCCCGCCGGATCGGCACGGCGAACGCGACGACGATGATCGACACGGCCACGAGGGTGATCGGCAGGGTCAGCGGAGGGATGAACACCGCGAGCCCGGCGCCGGACAGCGCCAGCTCGATCAGGAAGCCGGCGACCGCCGCGACGACGCCGAGCACGATCAGCGAGACGGGACTCGTGCGCTTCACGATGCGCTCCCCTCGTAGCGGTGCACGGGATCGGTGGCACGGGCGGCGAGGTCGGCGACGCGTCCGTGGCCGGTGAGCTGCGCGTCCGGTGCGATGTCGAGCCACGGGACGAGCACGAACGCTCGCTCGGCCGCGCGGGGATGCGGAAGGGTGACGCGCTCGTCGTCGGAGACGATGCCGTCGTAGTCGACGATGTCGATGTCGATGGTGCGGTCGCCCCAGCGTTCTTCGCGCACCCGGCCGAGGGCGTCTTCGACCGCGTTCACCGCCTCGAGCAGCGCGAGCGGGTCGAGGATCGTGTCGATGACGGCGACCGCGTTGAGGTAAGCGGGTGCGTCGTGGTCGATGCCGTCGAGCTTCAGGGCGGGCGTCTCGTAGAGCGGGGACACCGCATCCAGGTGGATGCCCGGCGTGGCTTCGAGCGCGGTGAACGCCGCGCGGATGGTCGCCTCCCGGTCGCCGAGGTTGCCGCCGAACGCCAGCACGGCCGGGTGGCCGACGCGCAGGCGCTGCTGCTTGGGCGTCACCCCTCCCGGCGTCATGACCGCTCCCGCAGGATGCGCACGGCGACGTCGCCGAACGGCACGCTGATCGGGGCGTCCGGCTTGTGCACGGTCACCTCGACGGCGTCGACCGGTGGGTGCGCGAGCACCACGCCAGCGACCCGCTCCGCCACGGTCTCGATCAGGTCGACGGGATCGCGGCGCACCGCGTCGGCGATCTCCTCGGCGAGGTCGCCGTAGTGGACCGTGTGCGCCACGTCGTCGGAGGCGGCGGGCGCGGCCAGGTCGAGCCACGCGGTCACGTCGACCACGAAGTCCTGTCCGTTCTCCCGTTCGAAGTCGTAGACACCGTGATTGGCGCGCACGCGGAGGCCGGTGAGGACGATCGCGTCGGACGGTCGGGTCGCAGCTGGCCTAGTCATCTCTTCCAGCTTGCCACGCCCGCACGACATCGAGGGCGATCCTGGTGGATGCGACATCGTGCACCCGCACGGCCCACGCACCTTCGCGCGCTGCAAGGGCGCTGATCACGGCGGTAGGCGCATCCCGGTCGGTCGCCGGTGCGTCGTCGTCGAGCAGGGCGCCGAGGAAGCGTTTGCGGGACGCGCCGATCAGGATCGGGTAGCCGAGCGTCTCCAGTTCCGGCAGCCCGGCGAGCACCTGCCAGTTGTGCTCTCCCGTCTTGGAGAAGCCGAGCCCAGGGTCGAGGATGAGCCTGCTCGGGTCGATGCCGACCTCGAGCAGGGAGGTGACACGGGCGGAGAGCTCGGCGCGCACCTCGCCGACCGTGTCGGTGTATCTGGCGAGCGAGTCCATCGAGTCGCTCTGGCCGCGCCAGTGCATCACCACGTACTGCAGGCCGGTGTCGAGCAGCGCCTGCGGCATGCCGGGGTCTGCGAGGCCACCGGAGACGTCGTTGATGATCGCAGCGCCGACGGCCGCCGTCTCCCTGGCCGTGCCTGCGTTCATCGTGTCGACGCTCACGGTGATGCCGCGCCGGGCGAGCTCGCGCACGACGGGCACGACCCTTGCCTGTTCCTCCGCCGGGTCGACGCGGAGCGCGCCCGGCCTGGTGGACTCGCCGCCGACGTCGATGATGTCGGCGCCCTGCTCCACGAGGTCGAGGGCGTGCTCGATGGCGGCGCCCGGCTCCAGCCAGAGGCCGCCGTCGCTGAACGAGTCCGGCGTCACGTTGAGGACACCCATGATGAGCGTCACGCGATTCCACGCCCGATCAGGGCGACCAGCTCGGTGCGGGAGGCCGGCTCGGTGAACGCGCCGCGCGCGGCCATCGTGACGGTGGTGCTCTCCGTCTGCCGTGGGCCGCGCGTCGTCACGCAGGTGTGTGCAGCATCGAGGACGACGAAGACGCCGCGCGCCTGCGTGCCGGACTCGATCGTGTCCGCGATCTGCTCGGTGAGCCGCTCCTGGAGCTGCGGACGAGCCGCCAGGGTCTCGACCACCCTCGGGATGCGCCCGAGCCCCACCACCTTCTCGCCCGGCAGGTACGCGACGTGCGCGACGCCGAGGAACGGCAGCAGGTGGTGCTCGCAGACCGACCGGAACGCGATGTCGCGCACCAGGATGGTCTCCGCCTTGTCGGTCTCCAGCGGGACGGCATCGCCCAGCTCTGCCGCCGCATCCTTACCGAGCCCTGCGAAGAACTCGGCGTACGCGTCCGCGACACGCGACGGCGTCGCGGCCAGCCCTGGACGCGCGGAATCCTCGCCGATGGCGGCGAGGATTTCGGCGACGGCTGCCTCGATGCGCGGACGATCGAAACCGGTCATGCGCGCCCCGGCTCTATGCGGTGGCCGGACGCGGCTTGCGAACGGGTGCGCGCTTCGGCTTCGACGGCGGCTCGGAATCGACTCCTCTGTCGACGGCGCCCGAGTCGATCGGCGCCTTGGCCTTCGGGTAGTCGATGGGAGGCAGGTCGGAGATGGGCCGCTTGTCGCTGGACAGCCACTGCGGACGCTCCGGCAGCTTCACGACGTCTTCGAAGATCTCGGCGATCTGGTTGTGGTCGAGCGTCTCCTGCTCGAGCAGCGCGGCGGCCAGACGGTCGAGCACGGCGCGGTTCTCGTTGATGACCTCCCACGCCTCGTCGTGCGCCTTCTCGATGAGGGCGCGGACCTCGGCGTCGACCTGCTCCGCGATGCGCTCCGAGTAGTCGCGCTGGTGACCCATGTCGCGGCCGAGGAACATCTCGCCGTTGGCCTGGCCGAGCTTGACCGAGCCGATGTCGGCGCTCATGCCGTACTCGGTGACCATCTTGCGGGCGATCGAGGTGGCCTTCTCGATGTCGTTGGACGCACCCGTGGTCGGGTCGTGGAAGACGATCTCCTCCGCGACGCGGCCGCCCATGGCGTACGCGAGCTGGTCGAGCAGTTCGTTGCGCGTGACGGAGTACTTGTCCTCCAGCGGCATGACCATCGTGTAACCGAGGGCCCGGCCGCGCGGGAGGATCGTGATCTTGGTCACGGGGTCGGTGTGACGCATCGCGGCGGCGGCGAGAGCGTGGCCGCCCTCGTGGTACGCCGTGATCAGCTTCTCCTGGTCCTTCATCACGCGGGTGCGCTTCTGCGGGCCGGCGATGACGCGGTCGACGGCCTCATCCAGTGCGCGGTTGTCGATGAGCTGCGCGTTGGAGCGGGCGGTGAGCAGCGCGGCCTCGTTGAGGACGTTGGCCAGGTCGGCGCCTGTGAAGCCGGGCGTCTTGCGTGCCAGCACTTCGAGGTCGACGGATGCGGCGAGGGGCTTGCCTCGGCCGTGCACCTCGAGGATCTTCTTGCGTCCCACCATGTCGGGAGCATCCACGCCGATCTGGCGGTCGAAGCGGCCGGGGCGCAGCAGCGCGGGGTCCAGGATGTCCGGCCGGTTCGTCGCGGCGATCAGGATGACATTGGTCTTCGGGTCGAAGCCGTCCATCTCCACCAGGAGCTGGTTGAGGGTCTGCTCGCGCTCGTCGTGCCCACCGCCGAGGCCGGCGCCACGGTGACGGCCGACAGCGTCGATCTCGTCCACGAAGATGATGGCGGGCGCGTTCTCCTTGGCCTGCTGGAACAGGTCGCGGACGCGGCTCGCGCCGACGCCGACGAACATCTCGACGAAGTCGGAACCGGAGATCGAGTAGAACGGGACACCCGCCTCACCCGCGACAGCGCGGGCGAGCAGCGTCTTACCCGTTCCTGGAGGGCCGTACAGCAGCACCCCCTTCGGGATGCGGGCGCCGACCGCCTGGAACTTGGCCGGCTCCTTGAGGAAGTCCTTGATCTCCTCGAGCTCCTCGATGGCCTCGTCGGAGCCTGCGACGTCGTCGAAGGTGACCTTGGGGCTTTCCTTCGTGACCAGCTTGGCCCGCGACTTGCCGAACTGCATGACCTTGTTTCCGCCGCCCTGCATCCCGGACAGCATGATCCAGAAGAACACGCCGATGAGCAGGACGGGGATGAGGAAGCCGAGCGCGGAGAGCAGCCAGTTGGGCTGCGGAACCTCGTCGTCGTATCCCTTGGGCAGGTTGGCGTCGTCGACCGCCTTGACCACATCCGGGCCGCGTGGGGTGACGTAGTAGAACTGCACCTGGTTGCCGAGCGTCTTGTCGGCGGTGGTGAGCGTCAGGTCGACGCGGTTCTCACCGTCCACGATCTTCGCGCTCGAGACCTTGTCGTCTTGCAGGAGCTCGAGGCCCTTCTGCGTCGACACGGCCTTGAATCCCGACATGGTGATCAGGCTCGAGCCGATCCACACTGCGACGATGGCTAGCACGATGTAGAGAATCGGCCCGCGGAAGATCTTCTTGACGTTCATGGTGCAGCCAGAGTACCGCCACGGGACTGTGCGCCGCCTGCGTGTTCGCTCTGGGCGCGCCGGGCGTTCATCACGCCCGTGATCCGAGGTTCTGGATCAGCTGTAGACGGAGGGAGCGAGAATGCCGACGCCCCGCAGATTGCGGTACTTCTCCGCGTAGTCGAGGCCGTAGCCGACGACGAACTGGTTCGGGATCTCGAAACCGACGTACTTCACGTCGATCTCGACCCGCGCGGCCTCCGGCTTGCGCAGCAGGGTGCAGATCTCGATGGACTCAGGGCCGCGCGAGCGCAGGTTGGCCAGTAGCCAGGACAGCGTGAGGCCGGAGTCGATGATGTCCTCGACGATCAGCACGGTCTTGCCGTCCAGGTCGGTGTCCAGGTCTTTCAGGATGCGCACGACGCCGCTCGACGCCGTGCCGCTTCCGTACGAGCTCACGGCCATCCAGTCCATCGTGACCGGGATCTTCAGCTCGCGGGCCAGGTCGGCCATGACCATGACCGCGCCCTTCAGCACGCCGATCAGGAGGACGTCCTTGCCTGCGTAGTCGCGCTCGATCTCGCGGCAGAGCTCCGCGATACGGGAGCGGATCTGCTCCTCGGTGATGAGAATCTCGGTCAGGTCGTCGTGAACGTCCGTGAGTTCCATGAGGGAGGTGCTGTCCTTAAGAGTTGGGGGAAAACATGAGCAGCCCGTTCTGCCTGACAACTCTAACGCCTGGCAGGCTGAGCGGACCCTGGCCGTGCCAGTCGGTGATCAGCTCGGCGACGGCCAGCGTGTGCGCGCGGCTGAGCGACATCCCGAACTCGGCGGAGACGACCAGGCGGATGATCCTCTGGCGAAGCGCGGCAGGGTCGGCGGCGAGTCCGCGGACGTCGAGCGCGACGGCGCCGTCGTCTGTCTGAGTGACGAGTTCCAGCGCCCAGTCGAGGGCGAGGCCGTCGAGCGCCTCGTCGTCCTCGCGCAGCTGCTCTGCGGTGCGGGCCAGCGCCTCCGCGATGCCGGGGCCGAGCTCGCGCTCCAGCACCGGCAGCACGGCCGTGCGCACGCGCACCCGCGCGTATGCGGGGTCGTCGTTGTGCGGGTCGTCCCACGGCGTGATGCCGCTGTCGGCGCAGAAGGCGTGCGTCGTCTTCCTGCGCAGCCCGAGGAACGGGCGCAGCAGAGTGCCGGTGTCCTCCGCCATGCCCTGCAGACTGGTCGGGCCCGAGCCCCTCGCCAGCCCGAGCAGGACCGTTTCCGCCTGGTCGTCCATGGTGTGCGCCAGCAGGATGCGCTGGGCTCCCGTCGCTGCGCGGACGCGATCGAAGGCGGCGTGGCGGGCCTGGCGGGCCGCGGCCTCCGGGCCGGAACTCCCCGCATCCACTGTCACCCTCTCGACGATGACCGGATCGAGGCCGAGCGCCGTCGCCTGCTCGGCGGCGCGGGCGGCGACGGCGGCCGAGCCATCCTGCAGCCCGTGGTCGACGATCACCGCTCCGGCGCGGAAGCCGGCGCGCGGAGCCTCGAACGCGGTCGCCGCTGCGAGCGCCAGCGAGTCCGCTCCGCCGCTCAAGCCGACGAGCAGCAGCGCATCCTGTGCCAGTGGATGCCGTCGAGCCGGCCCGTGGTCGTCGTGCGCATCCGGGGCCTCCAGAGCGGCCGCCGCAGCGATGGCGGTGCGCACGGCACGGCGCGCATCCGCGATCGGAGGGGTGAGGCGGGGGCGGCGTTCGGCGTCTGGAGAACCGTTGAGGTGCATCCAGTAACGTTATTGCAGACTTTTCGACACAAGGAGAGAACACTATGGCCGAATACGATGCCGTCATCGAGATCCCCAAGGGGAGCCGCAACAAGTACGAGGTGGACCACAAGACCGGGCGGGTGTACCTCGACCGCGTGCTGTTCACGGGCTTCGTCTACCCGACCGACTACGGGTTCTTCGAGAACACGCTCGGCCTCGACGGCGACCCCGTCGACGTGCTGGTGCTGCTCGAGTACCCGGTATTCCCCGGGGTCGGCGTGAAGGTTCGTCCCGTCGGCGTGCTCAACATGAGCGACGAGGCCGGCAGCGACGCCAAGGTGATCGCGGTGCCGCACAAGGACCCGCGCTGGGCGCACATCCAGGACGTGAACGACATCCCGGAGGCCACCCGCAAGGAGATCCAGCACTTCTTCGAGCACTACAAGGACCTGGAGCCCGGCAAGTGGGTCAAGGTCGAGGCCTGGGGCGACGCCGCAGAGGCCAACGAGATCATCGAGGCCGGCTTCAAGAAGCTCGCCGAAGAGGGCCACTAGCCTCCACGCAATCGAGTCCGGACTTGTTCACGCTTCGCTTCGGCGATTCGCGTGAACAAGTCCGGACTCGACTGTTTAAGAACGGGTCAGGCGCTGGGGCGGGCCACCTGGTACCACGGGGAACCCCAGACGGACTGGACTTTGACCACGTCGCCCTCGGTGGGTGCCGCGATCATCATGCCGCCGCCGATGTAGATGCCGACGTGGTAGAAGTCGCCTGGAGCGTCGCCCCAGAAGATGAGGTCGCCCGCCTGCTTCTGGTTGTAGGAGACGAGCTGGCCGCGGTTGGCCGCCGTGTAGTACTGGTTGTTGACCGAGTGGCTGCCGATGTAGACGCCGGCGTAGCCGTAGGCCTTCATGGTCAGACCGGAGCAGTCGTAGCCGACAGGGCCCTCTCCGCCGAAGATGTACGGCTTGCCGAGCTGGGCGCGCGCGTACGCGATCGCGGTGTCGACCACGTTGCCGTTCGGCGGGGCGACAGGGCCGCCGCCTCCTCCGCCGCCGCTCGGCGCCGTGCCTCCGCCACCACCGGAGCTGCCGCTGCCGCCGGCGTTCTGCGCGGCCTCCTCCTGGCGGCGACGCTCGGCCTCGGCCGCGGCAGCAGCGGCAGCCGCTGCCGCCTGAGCCGCGCGAACCTGTTCGCCCTGGAGGTATGCCGCCTCGGTCTGGGTCGACGTGTTCTTCAGCGTCGCGAGCTGGGCGACCAGCTCGGTGGACTTGCTCTGCTGGGTGGCGAGGGCGGCCTGGGCCTGGCTCTGCGCATCCTGAGCCGCCTTCAGGGCGTCGTCCGCCTTGCTCGCGAGCGTCTGGCGCTCGGTCTTGGCGACCTTCGCCTGCGCTGTCAGCGACTCGGCGTTGTTCTTGTCCTTCGTCGCCTGGTCGTAGACGTCCTTCGACTGGGCGGTGAGCTTGCTCATCGTGCCGAGCTGGTACAGCAGCTTGTCGGCCGCAGAGCCGGAGCCACCGCCCTTCAGCATCAGGTCGACGGAGAGATCTCCGCCTCCTCCCGACTTCGCAAGGTGCGAGGCGAGGAGGCCCGCGCGCATCTGCGACGTCTTGGCCTTCTCCGCTGCCGCCGACGCCTGCTTCTGCAGGTCGGCTTCCTTCTTGGTGGCGGTGTCCAGCGCGTCCTTCGCCTGGAAGTACGCTTCCGCCGCCTTCTCCGAGGCGACGCGGGCCGCATCCACGGTGGACTGCAGGCCGGAGATCAGCTGGGTGATGTTGTCGATCATCGCCTGCTGGTTCTGGACGTTCGCCTTCGCCTGCTGCACGTCGTTCCACGACGGGTAGTCGTCGGCGAACGCCGGGGGCGTGATGACGCCGATGGATGCTGTCACCACACCCATCACGCCCGCGCCGATCATGACGCCGGGGCGAACCCGTGGCCTTTCGTTCTGGCTAGCCAAGTGGTGCCTGCCTTTCCCTCATGAACGGGATCCCGTCGATCTTCACACCGTTGATGCGCACCTCATAGTGCAGGTGGCATCCGGTGGATGCGCCGGTCGTTCCGACGCGCGCGATCGGCTGGCCGGCGCTGACCGACTGGCCGATGCCGACGAGGATCCCTCCGTTGCGGATGTGCGCATAACCGGTCTGCACACCGCTTCCGTGGTTGATCAGGACGAAGTTCCCGTACGAGCCGTTGGGGCCTGCGTACTCGACGACGCCAGGGTATGCGGCGTAGATCGGCGAGTTGCACCCCGCCCCGATGTCGATGCCCTGGTGATATGTGCTGCCGACGCCGCCCGGCGACGGACGTGAGCCGAAGCCGTCGGTGATCGGGCCCGCCGCGGGGACAGCCCAGCCCTGCGGGCCGACGTAGCCGCCTGGCAGCCCGCCGGAGCCCTGGGCTGCCGCCGCCGCAGCCGCCGCGGCGACACCGGCCTCGTAGCCGCTGACCGTCTTGGTGACCGTGTCGCGCAGTGCAGCGAGCTGGGCCTGCATCACGACGATCTGCTTCTGCTGCTCTGCGAGCTTGTCCTGCGCCGCCTTCGCCGCCTCGGCCGCCGCCTTGAGCGCCGCCTCCGCCGCGATCCGCAGCTTCTCGCGCTCGGCCTTCGCGACTACGGCCTGCGCTGCGAGCGCCTTGGCCGTGTTCTGAGCCGTCTTGGCGTCGGTGTACACCTGGTTCGACTGCTCGACCAGCTTGGACATGCTGCCGAGGTCGGAGAGCAGCTTGTCCGGGCTGGTGCTGGATGCGCCGTTGCCGCTCAGGAAGAGGTTGGCCGTGAGGTTGCGCCCTCCCGTGCGATAGAGCTGAGCAGCGAGCTTGCCCGCCTGCACGCTGGCGTCGTCTGCCTTCTTCTGGCTCTCGTCCGCCTGCTTCTGGATCAGCTCGGCTTCGATGTTGGCCTTGTCGAACGCGGCCTCCGCTGCCTGCAGCTCCTCGCCGCGCTTGACGGCCTCGGCCTGGGTCGCAGCGACCTCGCCCTTGAGCTGGCTGATGAGCCCGTTGATCTTGTCGACCTGAGCCGCGGCGGCGCCGGCGTTCGCCTTGGCGTTCTGCACGTCCTGCCAGCTCGGATACTGATCCGCGTACGCGGGAGCGGCGACCGCTCCGACCGCGAAGACGGTGGCGACCCCGACCACGGCGACGAGTGCACGCATCCTGAGCTTGAGCACGCCTGCACGCCCGGCGGCGGGGGCTCGTCGGGAGGTGGGGGAGACCGGTTCAGTACGCTTCATCGTTTCCTCGAACCCGTTCGCTCGTGCTCGCTTGAGTCACATGAGTCACACGGGTCCCGTTGTCAACGTGTGCAACTTTAGCAACATGGCCGCTCGGAGCCCAGGGTCGGTGGGCCGGAGAGGTAGTGAAGCTGCGGTGACGACGGGGGCGGCGCGCGACTGCACGGACAGCCCGGGCGGCCGTCGACAGCGAATGTAACCCGCGATCGAGAGCAAATCGTGACCATTCGCTGGCCGGTCGAGAGTTGAGCATTTGTGTCGTTATCGCGGGCGTAAAACCGTGCTCGTGCATCCCGAATCGTCGGACCCGCCCGGGATGCACGCAGGATTCGCTTTTGCCACGGGGTTTCCGTATGCTTGTTCGTCGGTGGTCATCGGAAAGTGAAAGCGATCCGAGACATTCCGGCCCCATCGTTTAGCGGCCTAGGACACCGCCCTTTCACGGCGGCAGCACGGGTTCGAATCCCGTTGGGGTCACTGTCCGTTGAAGGTAACGGCGTCCTATATAATTGAATAGCTTCACTTTGAGGCCCTGTAGCGCAGTTGGTTAGCGTGCCGCCCTGTCACGGCGGAGGTCGCGGGTTCAAGTCCCGTCAGGGTCGCCACGACGAGAAGCCCTTCCACATCGGAAGGGCTTCCGTCTAGAGGCGGCGAATGTCACCTCGAGAGGCTCTGTAGCTCAGTTGGTAGAGCGTTCGACTGAAAATCGAAAGGTCACCGGATCGATGCCGGTCGGAGCCACCACACCACTCCCCTACTCCTGACAAGGATGTAGGGGTTTCGTGTTTCTGGCCCCGAGACGCCGAGTACGCGTCGCGAGAGACGAACCCGGCCAGAGCCGCAATTCGCTGACCCGGCAATCCGGCGGGTTTGAGGGGATATGCCAGAACGCGGGTGTCCACGCAACGCGTGCCACCCACAACGACGAAATCGCCCCGACCTCGCGTGCGCGAGACCGGGGCGATATTTGGTTGGAGTATTCGGGAGTCGCGGCCCGAGCCAGGGTTAGGCATTTCGGCGTACGGCATCGCAACTCCCCGCTTCCGCCCCGAAGAGGCTTCTCTCCGGGGCGGAAGTTATTCACCGGGTGCCGAAGTGGCATAGCTAGGCGAACTTGGCTATTTCGGATGCCTTAGCGCTCCGCTGGGCGGCGCTTCCGCTTGGCAAGCGCGAGAATGACGCCCGCGCCAAGCAGCATTCCGACGCCGCCAAGAGTTGCTCCAACGTCGAGTCCGGTCGTCGCGAGGCTGGCCTCCGCCGGCGCGGGCGCAGGCGCAGGCGACGTCGCAGCCGCCGGAACCGCGACCAACGTCACGTCAGCCGTGTTCGTTCCAGCAGCACCATTCACCGTGAACGTCACCGTCGCAACACCCGCAGCAACCCCCGACAACGGTGCACTATACGTGCCGTCACCGTTATCCGTCACCGCT